>NZ_JBZYWL010000003.1:0-898748 GCF_059115365.1 Edaphobacter sp. FHG110511_03
TGCGGACTAGCTGATCCAAATATCGCGATTGTCCTCAACCTTATGCACCGGGATCCGAGTTACAGGTGGACCCTGAAACACTTTACGCAAGCAACAAGCATGTCACGGTCGGCGTTTTTATCGCTCTTCAAAAGGAGAGTCGGAACCGGGCCTCTCAACTATCTGTTACGGTGGCGGATGCAGCTAGCCGCCAAGCGCCTGCTTGCACGGAAAGAATCTGTCACCACGATTGCTTTGTCGTTGGGCTATGAATCGGAAAGCTCCTTTGGTAATGCATTTAAGCGAGTGACAGGGCAGTCTCCCAGAAGTTTTACTGCGGTAGATTTTGACGGAAATTTTCGAAACGGACGTCCCGTTGCCTAATATCTCTGGTCACAACCGGAGCACGTCCCTCTACACATCTCTTTGACCTTTGAATCGACGTTATGATTCTCTTATTTTGGATAATCCGGCGTTGACCCTAAACGTCTGGGTTGAGATCAACTCTCGCTTCGACGATTGGGCCCCGTTCCCTTTTGGCTGAGCTTCTGTCCGGCAAAGATGTTCATCTACCTGCTTGAAACATCCCAGTCGAAGTAACGAATCCCGGGGAAATGCTTGGACGATCAATAGAGTTGTGCGGTCGATCCAGCATAGAAAACTGATTTCCTTCACCCTATGATTTTGCAATGGAGGAATTGAAGCCTCGTGACGTCTACTGCCGTACTTTCGATTCATCCGAACACTGTTCATGCAGACTTGAGATAGGAATTTGAGGGTGAAATTATGCGAATCGGTTTTCTTAGCCTACCTGTAACTGGGCATGTTAATCCCATGACAAGCCTGGCTCGTAAGCTCCAGTCACGCGGTCATGACGTGGTATTTATTTGTCTGGCTGATATGGCGCCTTTTGTTGAGGCGGCGGGACTACCATTTGTAACCTGTTCGGAGACGATATATCCAGCCGGCTCGATGAAAACGTTCGTAAGCCGCCTCTGTGAGTTGTCAGGTGCGGATGCTCTACACTTTACCGTCAATACGATGATGAAGGGATATACCGCATCCTTATATAAGACCCTTCCGGATACACTCTCCAAAGCTGGGGTGGATGTGCTTGTCCTTGATCAGTATCAGCCTTATGTTGAATTGATACCGATGCACCTTCGAATGCCCTTCGTCCATGTGTCCAACGCGCTTCACGTTGACTACACGGGACGCACTCCTGTCTGTTTCATGGATTGGCAAAACGAGACTGGAGCTGATGCTATTGCCAGAAACATCGAGGGAGTCCGACTCTCGAGAAGAATCCTGGAGCCTTGCACGGCCATGGCCCAGTCTTACGCAAGCGAGGTTGGGCTCTCCGTTGACTGGAATAATCCGCATTCAACACTTTCTCCTCTTGCCTGGATTACCCAGTGCCCCAGAGAATTCGACTTTGATTGCGCTCCCGACTTTTCCCAATTCCACTATGCCGGACCATTCCACGATGGGCACGGTCGGATGGACTTCGATTTTCCATGGCAGCAGCTCACAGGTGCGCCGCTCGTCTACGCTTCGATGGGCACGCTACAGAATGGATTGGTAGAAGTTTTTCGTTCGATCACGCAGGCTGCGCTTGGATTAAAGGAACTACAGTTTGTCCTTGCTGTTGGTGGCCAGCTCGATCCGAAACAGCTCGGAGACCTCCCTGCGAATGTGATTGTGGTGAGACACGCCCCCCAAATCGAGCTTCTCAAGCGCAGTTCCCTGTGCATCACTCACGGGGGATTGAACACCGTCCTTGAATCCCTTTCCAGCGGTGTGCCTATGGTTGCGCTACCCGTAACGAGTGATCAACCGGGTGTGGCCGCGAGGATAACGAACCAGAATGTGGGCGTTGTCATGTCCGCGCCCCAGGCGTCTCCAGAGAATTTTGTAACGGCGATCAAATTGGTGTTGGAAGTTCCCACGTTCCGAGATAACGCTCAAAGAGTGCAGCAAACAATTCGCAGCGCGAACGGCCTTTCGGTCGCCGCAGGCATTCTGGAACGAGCATTTGATCTGGAGGCGAGGACACACGGGCGGGCCTAAGATCGCCTCCCATATGCGCCCGCATAGTGAGGCGAAGACGACCATGCGACATTTTGGTTTGGTCCGGAAAAGGCCAATTGATTTCGCCAAGGCTTCAAACCAATGTGTTCCCGAGAGTTCTGAAGAACAAAAAGAGGAGATCCAAGTGAGTCAGGTTCAACTGGAAAGCGCCTGACAGCAGGGAGATGTGATGGATCGAACTCTGATCAAATGGGGAATCTGGGTCCTATTCCTTCAGAGGTTGCTATTCCAATAAGCTGGGACCGGCCGGGAAATGCCGCCGGAATTGCACATCATGGCGCAGGCGAATTTATCGAAGATCTAACAACTGAACGCCAGAGTGAGTTGATTGATAAAGTTTTGCGGGATTCGAGCTATCGCGCTCGAGCCAATTACATCCACCAAATGATTGCAAAGACCCACGGGCTGGATCGCGCTGCCGATACTGTAGAGCAGGCATTTCAGAATTATCCAGACTGAGATCATGACAGAGAGGTGATTTACATGCGTCGTTACGATTATGTGATTGTGGGAGCTGGCTCGGCCGGCTGTGTATTGGCAGCAAGATTGTCAGCAGATCCCGACGTCAAGGTTGCCCTTTTGGAAGCAGGGGATGAAGATTCGGCCAATGAGATTCGTGTTCCGGCCGCAACTCTTCAACTTGCAAAGACGAAATATGATTGGGACTTTTATAGTGAAGCCGAACCCGGATTGGGCGGCAGATCTGTTCCCCTCGCTCGCGGCAAAGGGATCGGCGGCACTTCGTCAATCAATGCGATGGTTTATATCCGCGGCAACCCCGCGGATTTCGATAACTGGGAGAGGGGCGGCGCTTCAGGCTGGTCGTACAGGGAGATGTTGCCCTATTTCATCAGAGGAGAAAGCAACGAACGAGGGGAAGACCGTTTTCACGGCCGGTCCGGGCCGATGAACGTGCAGGATGCCCGTTACGTACATCCACTCAGCAAACGGTTCATCGAGGCGGCGAAGCAGGCCGGCCATCTTTATAACGAGGACTTTAACGGCGCCACGCAAATAGGCGTAGGACATTTTCAACTTACGCAGCGAAATGGAGAGCGCTGCAGCGCTGCTGATGCGTATCTTCACCCGGTGCGGCAACGCTCCAATCTCGACGTGATCACCGGTGCATTGGCACTCAAGGTGCTGCTGAACGGGACCCGGGCCACCGCCCTGTCGATATTCCGGTGCGGCCAGGAAGAAACGTTGCAAGTAGAACGTGAAGTCATCCTCTCTGCTGGCACTTATGGTTCGCCCCAGCTTCTTATGCTCTCCGGTATTGGTCCGGCTCCTCAGCTCAGAAGCTTCAATATAGCTACGGCCGTAGATCTGCCAGTCGGTGCGGATTTGCAGGACCATGTTTTGACGGCTATCACCTATCGCACGAGCGAGCCCTCGTTGTTGAGGGCGGGTACGGCGGCCGATGTAGAACTCTATGCGAGAGAGCGGAAAGGGCCGCTGAGCTCGAATGGGATTGGGACCGGTGCATTTCTTAGCACCGTGCCCGGCGAGACAATACCTGATATCGAGCTGTATATGGCTCCCCTGCTCATCGACGATCTCTACTCGCCCCCGCGGGAAGATGGCTTTGGTATCGCGGCTTCGCTGTTAAAAACAAGCAGCAGAGGTACAGTTACGCTGCGATCGCCTCGCCCCGATGCCAAGCCGCGAATTCTTACAAACGTTCTCACAACTCCTGAAGACCAAAGAACAATGGTCAACGGAGTAAAGGCGGCGATGCATATTGCGCGGCAGAACAGGTTGGCCGAAGTTCGCGTCTCTGACGCAAGCGTGCCCAAGTCGGAAAGAGAAGCCGACATCCTTGACTACCTCCGAAACAAGGCAATGACGGACCGTCATCCGGCCGGCACGTGCGGAATAGGCCGGGTGGTCGATTCTGAATTGAGGGTTTTGGGTATTGGCGGCCTGCGCGTAGCAGATGCGTCCGTGATCCCAACAATACCAAGGGGCAACCTGAATGCTGTTGTTCTAGCCATCGCAGAGAAGGCGGCAGACATGATTCTTCACAACGCAACGTAGTGACACTGAGGCGGGACAGAGGCGAGTATGACCTTGTAGTGGCGCACTTGCTAAAACTGTCTGGATGAAGCTAATTTGTCTTGAAAACTTTAGAAGAGATCGTTGGGGGAATCAATAGCGGATAAGTTGGATGGGAAGATTGCCGTCATCATGGGAATCGAAGTCCTCTGTAGAAACTGATTGTCTGATACGTCTTCCTCTCCTGCCTTAATTGCAGCTGCAGTCCCGAACCAGGACGACTGGTTCCGTCCCTTTATGGTCCCCGGCATGGACCATTGCGGGGGAGGAACCGATCCCAATCAGTTCAATAAGCTCGCTGCGCTCGAACGCTGGCGCGAACAGAACGAGCCCACAGAATCTAAAACCGCTGCCAGAGTCGATGGAAGTGGCGTCATCGACATGACTCACCCGCTCTGCCCATACCCTCAATAAGCTGTCTATAGAGGGATCGGCAGTACCAATGACGCCGCCAACTTTACCGGCAAGCTAAGGGCAACGGACCACGGCTGCGTCAGAGCGGATGTCGGCTATCCGGAAACTGGGTGGACTAGGAACGGGAAGTCTGCTCGATGCTCTGAATCCGGCTAATGAGCATGGTTCGGCAATTGTCGCACCGCTGGTGCGACAATTGCCCTGGTCTCATAACCTCTTCTCATTGGCGAAACAGCTCATCAACGGGAAGACTTCGAAGCTGGACCTGTCCACGTACAAGACTCGTCCGCATCCACAGAAGGCTCCCTGACATTTGAGAGGATCGATTTAGGGATAGGCAGTTCATCCTCATAACTAAGCAGGTAGAGCATGAGACCCTTTTGTTTTGGGTCTAGTGGAGCTCCGATTGCCGCCAAGTGTTCGCGACCACTAATTGCCATTTCGCCGATGCCGAAAGTATTGGTCTGCACGAAAGCTTAGCGCATGATGCCTAGCGCCTTTGCCTGAGTATCATCTTTCGGAACGACAAAATAAGGCTGATCAAAGAGTCCCGGTGACAAAATGACTATGAAGCCGCAGTGAAGAAACTGGTAGACGCAAAAAGGAAGGGAATGTGCGGAATCGCCGTTCTTTGGCGATTTTCCGCATTTCCATCCGTGCCGGCCGCGCGAAAATATTTGACGGCCGCGAAGATTATTTTCCATAAGCCGACTCATCGGGACCAAATTCAGTGTGAAGCAGTATCTCGTGGATGAGATTACAGCCAGCAACTATCAGCGGACGAACTCTCGCCGATAGTTGCTGGGCGAAGCCTTGAGAAGTCTTTGGAATACCTTGGCAAGCTGCTGGGAACTTTGGAAACCACAGGCGAGCGCAACCTCGATGACCGTTTTATCGGAGGTTCTTAATAGCTCTTTGGCTCGTTCCACCCGCGCCCGCAGAAGAAACTGGTGGGGAGGGCACCCGGTAGATTTGCGGAATGCCTCCGAGAAATATGCCGTACTCAACCCTGCTGTCGCGGCAAGGTCGGCGACGCTGAGACTCCGATCGATATGCCCCTGAATCCTTTCTGTAACCCTGCGCAATTGAAGGGATGACAAGGCCGCAGTGCCCGGCTTCAGAGGTCTGCGGAGGATGCCGCGGATCTGCATGAGTGCTGCGGCAAGAGCCGTAGCGACACTATCCAGAAAGATCCTGCCCGACGGAAACCCGTTTACTTGCTCTGCTTCCACGGCCTCGACCAAAGAGACGATGCGCCGGTCCTCAAGATAAGGCGTCCCCTCGATCTCGACCTTGTTCGTTCCCGTAGCATCGGCGATGTCTTGAAGAGCAGCATCCGGCAGTTCGAGCATCAGCATCTCTGCCTCGCTCATCCAGCGGACCCACTCTTCTGTGTTTCTGCGGGCGAGGATCAAATCCCCGGAAGCATAACGATATCGAATCATACGGTCGGGTTTGAGACCGTGATCGAAGCACCCCCTTTTGACGACCTTGAAAAGACATTGCTTCGTGAACGTCTGGGGGACGCTTTCCGGAATGGGTATCGTAACAAGCCGATGCAGTCTGAGCTCTTCGTCCATAGAAGGATTGTAGTGAAACGAGAAATTTCCTGAGATTTGGGAACAAAACGAATGTCTTGACACGCAGGATGTCACTCTGGAAGGTCTCATCAAGAGAGAATCCAAACTCTGGAGAATCGATGACCATAAGCAACCAAAACCCCACCCCAGCCCCAGATCAGATGTTCGATGTATTTGGTGTCCAGCTTCAGTTTCTGGTCTCTCCTGAAGAGACCGGGAATCGGACTAGTCTCTATAAGGGCATACTCCCATCCGGAGTCGTTATCCCGTTGCACAGCCATCCGGATTCCGAAGTCTTCTACATGCTTGAAGGGACGCTCGAGGTCTATCAACAGAACGGCGAATACAAAGGCTGGCATTCGGTATCGGCAGGTAATGCGATAGCCGTGGCTCCTGAAGTAAAGCACGCTTTGCGCAACACTTCATCAGCTCCATCAGCAGTCATTGCTGTAACCGAGCACGGCCTCTACGATTTTTTTCGCGAGATTGCAAAGCCCGCCCAGCAGGGATCTACGACGCCTCCGTCGCCTGAGGGCATGCAGCAATTCTTCGCCGTGGCCGCGAAGTATTCTTATTGGATGGGATCACCCGAAGAGAACGCCGCTGTTGGCATCAGGCTCGGCTTAGCGACCTCCCCACACCAGCAAACACCTCCCCCAAATGAAGTTCGATTCGATACGCAACGGGGTTAAGTAACGGGTGAAAGGCCTTTTGCAAATCGAAGCGAGCTCAGCTCAGCGTGAACGGCCATTACTGACGAGATGGGCGTTTCTGAGGATTAATTCGATGCATCCATTTACAGTGGGAGAAAATTCCATGAGCTAGCGCGGGTAGTTCCGCATCGGTTCCAACTGCCGAGCTAACCGGTATCGGTGGCAAACTTTGTTTGCATTAGGTCGAATGCTCAAGGGTTCTCTTAGCCCGCATCCTAAGTTGGTACTTTGAGAAGCTTACGATCTATGCCCAACACAAATTCGGCTGTAGACACAATCGTACACAATGTAGTCAGGTCTGAAGCATCACCGCAAACCCTCCTGCAGCCGAGCCTAGTCGGACGGGTTTTGGCAAATGCACTGTAACTTCGCGCGGCGAGAAATCGGTCAGAGCGACTGGACGCTGTGGCTGGATGTTCTATGTGGCTCTCGGCGTAATTGGGCAGTATCACCAAGTGTGCGGAAGAGCCCAAAGATTCTGAAAAACAACATCTCTAAAGGAGTAAATGACCCATGGGAAACAATCTTTCTATCAATGCAGCTTATCCTGATCGCGTACAAATCATCGATGCTTTATATCGACTTGTTACAGGAATCGACGATAATGATCCAGCCCTACTAATGAGCAGTCTAACTAGTGATTGTCACGTGGATTATCAAAAAGCGGGTCAAATCATGGGGCTGAGTTTTCCGGTTTTTGACGACCGCGACGCAGCCATAGGGACAGTCCTTGCTATGGTAGGTCCTCTGGATACCCTTCATAAAGTTTCCACTTCCCGCGTCTGGGTAAACGGCGACACAGGGAATATGGCTGCGGTGGTAGAGGCTCAGCATTTCCCGCACAACAACCGCTCACGACATCTGATGATGAATAGCCGTTACGAACTCGAAGTCAGGAAGGAGGATAGTGCATGGAAGATATCCAGCCTTGTTTGCAATTTAGTTTGGTTCGATGGCGATCCCCAGGTGCTCGTGGATCATTTGCCAAAGTAGGATGAGAATATGCTCTTATAGAGACTAGTCTGATTCCCTGTCTCATCAGGGGCAACTAGAAACACTCTCGTCGGAGTAATTGTTCTCTATCAGCGACAAATAGCTGACTCACTCATCGACAAACAAAATCGAGGCAAGTTGCCGAATAGCTGGCTCTTCGGGTGCCCTTATCTTCCTTCTGCATGGCAATTCCACCTCCCTCGTACCCCTGGCGTAACTTGTTGCCGCATCCACAGGAATGCCGTCAGACGGTTCCGAAAGGGTATACTGCGAGCTAAGTATCACATATCACGAGATTTAGTTAAATTAGCACGCTTTTGACCACTGACGTCTGCACCTATAATCTGTACCCGAAAATGCCTTGATAATTTGCAGTCGTGCAATCGGCAGCGACGGTCAAGTTTGCCAGCAATCTTCATTTGCCAAAGCTTAAGTGATCGTCGATGCACAAACATGACCGCCCATCCATATAAGGTTGTGCGCCGACCATCTGCGCCTTAACGGGGACGATGGCCTTAGAATGTTGGCGTTGGCCCTAAAGGTAAACGGTGCGCGATCTTCTAAGAACACTACTCCGAACGATTCCCGCAACAGTCTTCTATTTAGCAGCTTTCATTTGGATGTTGTCGGCACAGTCATGCTTAGCACAATACAGGTTTACACAATGGACGGCTGACACGGGCCTACCACATAGCAGCGTGCGCGGTATAGTGCAGACACCCGATGGTTATCTCTGGGTAGCTACTCTGAACGGGCTGGCGCGTTTCGACGGTGTCCGCTTCAAAGTCTATGACAAAAGCACTACACCTGAGATTAGTTCCAGCCGATTCATCACGATGGTGCCCGGCGCAGGCGGGGATCTATGGATGCTGAGCGAAGACTATAACCTCGTACTCATGCATCGTGGCTCATTCATAACGCTTGATGGGCGTCATGGCGTTAAACCTCACCGAAGTAAACGCGATCACTTATGACAGCGGCAAAGTCTGGGTCTTGTCTGAACACAACGTTCTTTTGTGGGATGAGACTAAACAAAGATTTGAACGAGCAAACTTAGCACAGATGATTTTCAGTTCGATGCGCTTCGATGGCGCGGAACTGGGTTTTGGGCCCAGCGTGGCCAGCAACTAATCTGTTTCAATCGGGTCAACTCACAACCTTTGTCATGCCTAAGGGGCTTGATTGATCCGAAATCCGTGGTGTGGTGATGAACGCCAATGGCGATGGGTGGATCGGAACAAAAGACGGACGAATCGGACGTCTCGCCGATAAACCAGGTTCGTTGACTCATGAGCTAGCGAGTTTCGCTTTGCACGGCCTCTCGAGTGAAGATTGGAAGGTTGATGTTACTCCTGATCGTTTCGAATCAGAATCGACGGTTCATGAATCCTTCCAAATTGCCTCATAAGTCATGTCACAAACTATCAACCTGAGTATTAGGTTGGCTGGCTGCCGTGCCTTGCAAGCAAGCTACGTGTGGGAGGAGGGACAGCGCGAGCGCCGCGCCACTAATGCTCATAAGAGGCAAAGCCTGCAATCTCCCTGAGATTTTATTTGGCTTCATGAATTGAAAGAGGATCGGGGGTGGGGATATGCGGAAGCATGTCCTTGCGGATGGCGGTGTTGTAGACGAACCATGCTTCAATAGCTGACCCTTGCATGACATCGCCGGGACGCGATCATAAAGATCCATGTTGGAGTGATGGGTGCGTGTGGCATACTCCATGGGATCCTGCATGAATCCGAAACCGGGCAGACCGATCCACAAGAAGCTGGTGTGGTCAGTTCCTCCGGGTTCGCGCGTGGGCGCGGCAGTAGCTCCTGTGACGGCGGTGATCTCGAGGTCACGGATGGGGCCAATCCAGGAGGAGAAGATCGCGGCGGTTATATCAGAACCCGCGGCAGCGATGCCACGGAAGCGTCCAGTGCCGGAGTCGTCGTTGAAGCTGGCATCCAGCTTTGCGTACTCCGCGGTCTGCTTCATCGTGTCGCGAGGAGCAGAGTGCTGTTGAACATATGCCTTGGATCCGAGAAGGCCTTCTTCTTCGCCACCCCAGAGCGCAATTCGCACGGTACGAGCCATTGGTTTGTGCAGAGTGGTGAGGATTCGAATGGCCTCGATGGCAACGGAGGATCCAGTGCCATTGTCGGTCGCCCCGGCGCCTCCCTGCCAAGAGTCAAAGTGGCCGCCGAGCATGACAATCTCATCCTTCTTCGTGTCTCCGGGAATCTCGCCGATGATGTTGAAGCCCATCTGATCTTCCTTGCTGTACTCGGTCTCGATATCGAGGGTGAGTTTGGGCGTGGCGCCATGCTCCAGCAGCCGGCAGACACGGTTGTAGTGCTCAGGGGTGATGGCGACCATAGGGAGAGGTGTGGGATCGGCTGGATTCTGCGAGCCGCCGAAGGTAGCAAAGACCGTACCGCCATCGCCATTGGTGCCGTAATTGACGGCGACGAGAGCGCCTTCGTCCTTCAGAAATTGGTTGGTGTCGTTGCGAAGTTTAAGAGCCGCGACGCGATCGATGGGAGCAGGACGAGCGGCAACGTTGGCTGGAGCCCCAGGGAAGGTTCCCAGATGGGAAGGATCGGGAACCCTGGTGCGCGCCTCGATCTGTTCCTCGGTGAGACGGCGGGCTTCGGGTTCGGTATGCATGAGGATGACTTTGGGATCGGCGATGAGGACGATCTTGCCGCGTAACTTGCCCTTGTATTTCGCGAAATCGGCCTGTGAATGAATGGGAGCGAGAATGGCTTCGCCGCTTACCGGGCCGTTAGTGCCTGGAGTTCAGGCCAAAGGAAAGCCAATGAGCGGAGCATACGCGGGATCGATGAGCGCGCCATAGAACTTTTTGATCTGCCAGCCATCACCGAAGGGCCCACATTTTTCGAGATGGACGTTCTGCACGCCATAACCGCGAAGACGCTCCATAGCCCATTCGGCGGCAGCACGCTGGTTACGTGAGTTATTAACGCGAGGACCGTAGACCTCGGAGAGGTAATAGAGATTATCCATGACCTGTGAGTGGTTGAAGGTCTGCTGCTTGATCTGATTGAGCACTGCAAGGTCGACCTGATCGCCATAGGGTCCTGGTTGCTGGCCAGGCTGAACCATTTGAGCCGAAAGTGTTGCCGACAGGCTGAGCAGGGCAATAGCGGAAGTTTTGAGAGTATCAACGCGAAGCATACTCTTTCACTTACCTTTCAGAAGAACACGATCTGCTGGAGATGCAGGGCAAGACAAAAAATAGATGAGCAGGAGTCGTGATCTGCAGGCTCTCGCGGATAGTTAGAAGCTGAACTTGAGAGCGAATTGCATGTTTCGCGGCTCGCCCTGCCCGAGACCAGGAGCGGAGGATCCGTTTCGAGTCTGCTCATTATAGAGATTCGTGGAGACACCGTTGGGAGCAAAGTTGTGAAGTTGCAGCATGGATCTCGCAGGGGAGATCCATGCATCGGAGAGAACGGTGTCACCAACACTGTTGTTGGCGTTTGCAATCTGGATCTCCCCGGCGAGGAAGAAGAAGGTATGATCCTTCCAGAGGGGGGCCGCCCAGTGTGAAGCCGCCCTGGTGGTTCCGAATCTCAGGGACGCGAGTATGGGGTGCCTGTACGGCAGAGCGCCAGGCGAAGAATTCGTTGCGATCAAAGTAGAAGACATCACCATGAAGTTGATTGGTCCCACTTTTGAGTACCATGTTGGAGTTGGCGCCGCCGTTACGTCCCATATCGGATTCGCCACTGGCCTGCATGGAGAACTGGTCGATAGCCTCAATGGGAACAAGCCCGCCCGCGATTCTGGCGACACCACCCTGATTGGAGGCGACGTTATTAGACCAGGGATCGTTGTTGTCGGCTCCGTCAATCTGATAGTTGATTCCGTTGGTACGGGCTCCATTGACGCTCTTATTGATATTTACACCAGCGGAGAGCGTGACCATTTGAGTAAAGTTTCTGCCGTTCAGTGGGATCTCCTGAACGGATTTCGCATTGACGACAGCGACCAAAGAACTGGAGACAGTGTCCGTCTGGACTCCACTGGCTTCTACGCTCACGACGGTCGACTCCTGCCCCAGAGAAAGTTCAATTTTCAGGCTCGTGGCTTTGGAGAGTTCGATCATGATGTTGTCGATATTCTTGGTGGCGAATCCGGACTGAAAGACGGAGAGCTTGTAGGGACCAACGGGAAGTTCGGGGAAACTGAAGTTGCCTGCATAATTGCTGATGATAGAAACCGCGTCGTTGGTAAGCGGGTTGGAAAGCACAACAGTCGCGTGTGCGACACCCGCTCCCTGAGGATCTACAAGAGCGCTCCACGAAAAGTTTGTCCGTGCAGCATCGCCGCGATAGTGAATGCGAAGAATACGATGAGTCTGCTCCAGAATTTAAGCATTGGCGATACCTTTCTTTTCTTAGGAGTGAAGAGGCGCACGGATTCGCAGAGGAGGGATCCCCTGGACAGGGCGCAATATACGGACGACGTCGTGGTCGGGTGATTTAGCTGCAGAGAGTCAAAGCTTGTTGACTCTTATGCCGGGGAGATAAGTGCAGAATAGGGAGGGGCACCTTAGCTGTGGTGTCTTGCTTAAAAAAACACTTTTTGGATGATCTGCTACGGATCGTAAGTGGATTAATGTCATGTGTCAATCGGGTTTTTTGCTGAAATGTTCAAAGATCCTCCCGTAATTCAGTCGCAAATAGCATTGTGGACATGCAAATGAGTCGCAAATGACATCGAGGAGGGTACACGCTAGACGTGGATGCATCAGCTGGAACCAGTGTGTGCTTGCTGGAATCAGTGGTCACGACAGGCAAATCAAGCCAAGGTTGAGATTACCTAGCTGGCGTTCCAATTATCGCAAGCTAGGCTAGACTCACTGGATTACATAGTATGAGCTCATCGTTGAACTCTGAGACTAGTTTGAAAACGTTCGATTAACTATGTTCCTATATTGTTTCCGCCACAAAAGTGCGACGAAAACTGATTTGGCTAGGCTACGCCCTGCGGGAGCTAGAGGGTAATTCGTATCACATACGAATACAACCGGGAATGCTATCGCCTATGAGGTTTCCCGCTGCGCTATACGTGCCGCCCCAACGATTTGGTTCGTGGTCCTGTCGATCACAGTTAATAGAAAGGCCGCCTTGAGGAGTATTCTGCTGCCAACGATCGCTGCAGCGCCCTTAACCATATCTTCGTCAGTGGCTCCGCAACCGCTGATATTCCCAAACTTTCTGCACCTGTCGTTCAGCCCAAGCCCGTAGCTTTTGGCGAACTCAAGGCCGGTTTATTTCCAATGAAACAAGTCGTTGAGTTTCAGAGGAATTCTATAAGGACTCTGCCCCGGCAAGAAGAGCGTTACGTACAAAGCGAATGTGCGCTTGAGTCGCTTCGCACGCTGCAACTCGATCATAAGCAGCTAAAGCGTCTGTAATTGATTTGTGGGCAGATGGCGTGTCCGACGACGTCAGCTGGTAGGTCTGACATCGACAAAGCCAAAGCTTATCCTGGATGTTGCAATGAACTCGACTTAACTGCTCGTTGCCTGTGCTGTTGACGACCGTCTGATGAAAGAGAATGTCCTCCTGGATGTAAGCAGCTTTATCATCATGATCCAGTAATTGCTGGGTGCGGTGCACACTATGCCGCAAGCCTTCGATCAGGTCGTCAGTGATCTCAACCGTTTGGGTCGCGAAGACTTCGAGTGCCTCGCGCAAGTCGTATAGATCTGTAATCTCTTTTGCACTGAACCGGTGGACATATATTCCCTTCCTAGGTTAAATGCGTAGCAAACCTTCATTTTGAAGTGCGTTGAGAGCTTCACGTACAGGCGACTTGCTTATACCGAGTCGATCGGCAAAGAAACTCTCAGTTAGACGTTCCTGCGTATCGAGACTACCTGCAAGAATGAATCGTTTGATGCTGCGATGGGCTTGATCAGTAAGTGAAGCTACAGACTCCAACTTTTCGATTGCGGGCATTCCGTAAACCTTTCTTACTGCCCCAACAATGTAAATGATGGCAGTTGCATCTGATTATTTTGTTCGCCACTCACGAGCGAGGGCGGCGGTGATATTGGCCAGCGCGTTAAGATCGCTCAAGTCCATCACCTCTCCCGGCGAATGAGAGTTCCGTAAGGGCCAGCTCAGCGCGACATCCGTTGCGCCATAGCGTTGAAATGCCGCGCCATCATTGCCTCCTCCGGTAGCTCCATATTGCACCGCTATATGGTGGGCCTTCGCAATCGACTGCACTTGCATTACGTCAGCCCAGGGCACAATGTTTGAGTTATCGATTGCACGAACCACAAACCCTTCACCCAGGACTCCATCCGCAAAGCGATGAGACTCTATCGGCGAATCGGACGAGACGAAGGTATCGATCGAAAAGACAGTTGCAGGAACAGCTCCTGCTCTATTCGCGGCTTCAGCATAGGCGATGGATCCCAACAGTCCCAGTTCTTCGCGGGTTGACCATACAAAAGTAACGTTTCGCTGAAATTTTTCGCCAAGATCCCAAACGGCATGGATCAACGCAACACAGCCCACGCGGTCGTCGAGGCTGCGCACAGACACCCTACGATCAAGCAAAGAATGAAAATTCTTCTGCACGGTGACGGTATCACCGATCTTGATACCTAACTGACTCACCTCATCTGATGAGGAGGCGCCCACATTGAGCGAAGCCGGGGTTCGGAAGTCCGTCGGAAAGTGGAACTGCGCTGTTTCAAAGTTTGGAGGAAGCGCAACGACGCTTCCACGTATCCCGCTCGCAGTATGCACCAGAGCAGGATGCCCCCAGTAGAACGAGGTCGTGCCCCCGCCTTTGTTGTCGAGTTGCAGCGTACCATCCGGATCAATCGCGCGTACACGAAACCCAAGTTCATCGGTATGCGCCATGAATACCATCCCAGGCCCGGTCGAGGGTCCCAGATGCAGAATGAGATTCCCTGCATCATCGGTCGTTGGATGAGACCACGCTGGCAGCATGTGCTGCACGGCTTCGCGAGTCCTTCCCTCTTGCTCACTTACTCCATATACCGTTGTCAGCAACTTGAGAAGTGACTCGTTCGAGGGGATCGTTTTAGGGGCAAGAGGCAGAGAAGGGTAGGCGGTCGCAGATCTTTGCTCTACTGTGACGGGTTTCATCTTTATGCCGAGGTACTCTGCCAGAAGATGAGACAGGGATTCGAGATCCCTACTGTCGATCGTTTCGCCAGAGGTGAGTGGATAAAGTACAGGGACACTGAGATGTGCCGTGTGCCGTGGCAATGGAACGGGTGGCCCATATCCACGCATCAGAATCGGCGCAGCGCGGATGGTTTGAAGTGCTTCCGTACTGACTGACCAGTTGTCATCTTCCGTCGAAGTGCGATCAGTCGATACGCTCAGAACTGCGCCTGAGCCGAGTGTGGGCTGTTTCGCGGGCAGTTCGCTTTCGCGGGAGCTACCTCGCTGAACCTGCGACTTGTTGCTTCGGCCCAGATAGATAAGTTCATCCGGGTGGAACTGCTGCAATATGCGAGTCAAGCCGCGAGAGCCCGTCCACTGCTGTGTGACAAATGCCAGTGTTACTGTGCCAGCAGGTTTTGTGTGCGGCAGCGCCTGAGCAATCTGCATCAGTAAAGCAGCTCCAAAGCGATCTCCGATCGTAGTTGCCGCCCATTGGTGCATCCCTACCGCAACAAGCCTTCTCTCAGCTGCAATGGGGCTCAAGACATCTATTCCACTGCCCAATACCTCGGCTTTGGTTCGCGCACCAACATCAACATACATATTGTCCATGTCATCAGGATCAGGAATATTTGCGCGCCCTGGCTGTAGATGGATCGACAGTCCGGCAATCACAGCGGATCGCGAACTTCCATTGCGCGTTGTCACAACCATCGGCTGAGCGTTCTGCATCTCGTTGTAGTGTGGAGGTAAACCACTCTGGGGCAGCCTCACGACACGCAGGTAACCATCATCCTCTATGCGGCTCACAACATAGCCCGGCTCATCTATTGGTGCGGCAATCATTCTGTGCGGCATTCCAGAGCCAAAAGTGATGGTTAGATTTCCCATGTTGTCGCGCTGCGGGTGAAGCCCTGCCAACTGCTTCTCGATATGCGAAACGACCGGCGCTTCATATCCACTCACAGCAGGTGCCTCAGTGAGCCACTTCAGGTCGGCTTCCACGGAAGAAGTCTGCGCCGAGCAATAGGCACAGGAGAGCAAAATGGAGAGGGCCACACGATGCATATATTTTCCTTTTACGAATGAAAAGAACGACTAGACAGCAAGCTGATATCTGATATATTACGAGACAGTTACAGGACAGAAATACAACATTCATCATTGTTTGTCGCACCTGCAACATTCAAACGCCCAATTTAATTGCAATTCCCTGAGCGGATCATGACCTACAGCTTGGGAAGCGGAAGTGCATGCGCTTTCTCAGGATGCTTTCATTTCATCGCAAATCGGATGAATGGGCGACGCATGGCGTATTTGGACATGCCCGATGCCGCTTGTTACACCTCCAGTTGCTTTTTGTGCAGCGGAGTTTAGATAGAGGGATGTCGCAACGTTGGACCACGCTTTCGGAGGCAACATGAAAAGATACGGCTTGATTTTGGCATTCGTGCTGCTTGTCGCAGCACAGGCACTCGCACAATCCACATCAACACTCTCAGGCACGATCAAGGATCCTTCCGGAGCTGTACTGCCGGGAGCGCTTGTTACAGTTCGCAATCTGGGCACGGGAGCGGAACGCGTTATCACTTCCGATACCGTTGGACAGTACGTTGTTCCATCGCTTGCGCCCGGAGATTACTCCGTTCACGTAACAGCACCTGGCTTTGGCGCCTACACCCTTCAGAAACTCACGCTCCTTGTCGATGCAAAAACGAACCTTGACATTGCAATGACTGTCGAATCTGCCGGCGAGAACATTCAGGTAGAGGGAGCGGCCCCACTGATTGACTCTGAAAGCATTACCGTCGGGCAAGTTATCGATCGGCAAACTGTTCAAGAAGTCCCTTTGAATGGACGTCACTTCCTTGACCTGACTGTGTTGACCCCTGGTGGGGTAACCGCTCCGGCAGCAGGCAGTCTCACCGCTCCGAGCCGCGGACTTGGAGCAAACTCTTTTGTCACCGCCGGCAACCGTGAGGACTCCGTGAACTTTCAGATCAACGGTGTGAACCTGAACGACATGACGCAAAACCAGATCACGTTTCAGCCTTCGATCAACACGACCTCTGAATTTAAGATCAACAACCAGACTTTCTCTGCAGAATACGGTCGTTCCTCCGGTTCAGTCGTTAACGTCAGCACTCGCTCCGGTACGAATACCTTTCACGGCGAAGCGTTTGACTACATTCGTAATGAAGCTCTGGATGCGCGCAACTACTTCAGTCCCGCAGGAACCAAGGTGGCACCGCTAAAGCGCCACAACTTCGGCGGCGCTCTCGGCGGCCCCATCTGGAAAGATCACACCTTTTTCTTCGCCAGCTACGAGGGGCTACGGCAGTCGCAGGGCCTAAACATTAACAGCGGCGTGCTTACGGACTCGCAGCGGGCCGACGTTACGAATTCTGTATCCCGGAACCTGCTCGATCTTATCCCTCGCGCCAATGACACTACAGGCTCTCGCTTTATTGGTACTGCATCCGGTCCGGTTAACACCGATCAGGGAACAATCGACGTCAATCATACCTTTGGCCCGAACGACACCGTGCATGGATTCTATGCTCTACAGAAGGACAAACGAACCGAGCCTACATTGCAAGGTAATACCGTTTCTGGCTTTGGTGACAATCGAACTGCGACGCGTCAGATTCTTACACTGAATGAGACGCATATCTTCAACCCGAGGCTGGTTAATGAAGCCCGCCTTGGGTTCAACCGTATTTCAATCTCCTTCAATCCAAACGTGACCACAGACCCGACAACGCTTGGACTGGGAACCGGAACCACTGGGCCGAACGGCATCCCCCAGATCACCATCACTGGACCTGGTCTGAACTTCGGTGGCCCCTCCAACTTCCCCCAGGGACGTTTTGACACACTGGGAATATTCTCAGATACAGCGACATACACAGTCGGAAAACACTCGGTCAAGTTCGGCGGTGAATTCCGGCGCTTTCTCAACGTAAACTTTTCGCAGGATACCGGTACGATCGGCTTCAATACGGTTGCGAACTTCCAGACCGGGAGCGCGAACAGCTTCACGATCACTCCCACGCGTACTTCTAACCGCCTTTACGCGAATGCACTTGGTGCATTCGTTCAGGACGCATGGAAGGTTACACCTACTATGACGCTTGAGCTTGGCTTCCGCTTCGAGTGGAACGGCTCACCGATGGACGGCGCGAATCGCCTCGTTGTCTTCGATCTCCCAAGTGTCTCGCTCTATCAGGTCGGTACACACGGATACGGCAACAGCCCCTACAGCCAGAACTACAACTATGAGCCGCGGCTAGGCTTCGCTTATGACGTCTTTGGAAACAGTAAGACAGTTCTGCGTGGCGCTTATGGATACATGGCCGACCAACCTGAAACCAACGTCATCAGCGGCCTGAATGGCAATCCGCCCTTTGCAAATCGCGTGACGTACAGCAACGCCACCACCACGATTCCTCTCTCCAGCCTGTATAGCTCTGCCGGTGCGGCCGGAATCGGCATCACTGGTGTGCAACGCAACCTCCGCAACGCTTATACCGAAACCTTCAACTTCAACCTTCAACAGGAGCTGCCGTATGGCATCGTCACTTCGATTGGTTATTATGGTTCTGTAGGCAAGCACCTGCGCACTCCGCTTAATGTCAATCAGCCCAACGCCGCGGGTGTACGTCCGTTTAAAGCTATATCAAGCTCGAGCCCAATATCCCACGACGCGAACATTAGCAACGTTAATATCACCCAGACTTCTTCCATCGGCATGTCGAACTATAACGCCATGTGGGCGACCGCGCGGAAGGCCTTCCACAACGGCCTGAACTTCAATTTCAACTACAACTACTCAAAATCTCTCGACACTGGTTCACTGGGCACAACGGTTCTGCAAGACGCTACACGTCCCTACCTGAACTATGGCCCCTCAGACTATGACACGCGTCATCGCATCTCGGTCAATGCCATCTACGCGCTTCCGTTCAAGGGCAACCGCCTTGTCGCAGGCTGGCAGCTCTCAGGCATCTCCCAGTGGCAAACCGGGAATCCGCTCAACATCACGACGGCATCCACCTTTACCGGAACCGCAAATGTACTTCACCCAAACCTACTTCAACCGGTGCAGTATCAAAAGACACGTCCGAGTAACTCTACTGTGCGTTGGTTGGGAGCAGACCTGTGTATAAACGGCGCAGTTACGCCAACCTGCGTCTACCAGGCGCTCACACCAACCGCGGGCTTCGGCAATCTTTCGCGCAATGCACTTGTAGGACCAGGATTCGCCGATACTGACTTCTCGATCGAGAAGAATACCGCGATCACAGAGCAGGTAAAGTTCCAATTTCGTGTGGATGTATTCGATATCTTCAACCACGCGAGCTTCGGCAACCCATCCACGACGATCGCTCTTCCTGCGGCGGGACAAACGACCATCGCAGCTAATTCTAGCTTTGGTTTGATCTCTGGTACACGCTTTCCCGTTGGAGACCTCGGCTCATCGCGGCAGCTCCAGATTGTAGGTAAGATCATCTTCTAAGCGCACACACTGGCTGTAGCCCGACGGCGCTCCACAATAGGAGCGCCGTTTCAATATCGCCCACTGCAAGGATTCCCAATGAAAACGATCTACCTCGCTGTAATCTCAGCATTCACACTTGTTTCACTTGGCTCGGCAGTCGCGCAGAAGACAAGTCGTTCGACAGTTCCGAAGCTGGACTATGAAGCTTCCGGTTCACCACTGAAAGCAGCGCCAGCTGATCCGCAGATTCTGGCCGCACTGAAGTCAGTCTCTACTGAGCAGATCAAGGCAAACATCATCCACCTCGTAGAATTCAACAACCGCTCCACCATCTCATCGACTGAGACTGACCTTAAACCTGGGACTGGCGTACTCGCTGCTGCCGATTGGATCAAATCGCAGTTCGATAGCTACAGCAAAGACTGCGGAGGTTGTCTCGAAGTGCAATTCGACGAGTTTGTCGAGCAGCCTCAGGCAGGCTTCAACAATAGTCGTCCGCGCATTATCAAGCCGACGCCGCTTCGCAATGTCTTTGCAATTCTGCGTGGATCTGACCCGATAGCAGCGAAGCGCATGTATCTAATCACAGGCCACTATGACACCCGCGAGACTGATGTCATGAATACGCATGACTTCGCTCCCGGCGCCAACGATGACTCCAGCGGCACCGCCGTCTCCATGGAAGCTGCACGCGTGCTTAGTAAATACAAGTTTCCGGCGACCATCGTCTTCGTCGCCGTTGCTGGCGAAGAACAGGGGCTTAATGGCTCCCATCACCTCGCCCTGCGAGCCCAGAAAGAAGGTTGGCAGCTTGAAGGAGTACTGAACAACGACATCGTCGGTGGTGACACCACGCCAGGAGATACGCTCCAGAACAAGCAGCGCATCCGCGTCTTCTCGCAAGGTATCCTGCCGACATCTCCCATCGAGCTAATCCGCCAGACCCTTAGTATTGGCGGCGAAAACGAGACACCATCCCGCCAACTCGCGCGACAGGTACTGGCAGTAGATCGCGCCTATCTCTCAACCGGACGCGAACCCTTTCACGCTGTTATGGAGCTTCGCCTCGACCGCTTTCTGCGCGGCGGCGATCACAAATCGTTCAGTGATGAAGGCTTTCCGTCAGTCCGGTTTACAGAGTGGCGCGAGAATTACGATCACCAGCACCAACACGTCCGCACTGAGAATGGCAAAGAGTACGGAGATCTGCTCAAGTTCGACGATTTCAATTACATCGCACAGGTCGCACGCCTCAACATCGCCACGCTTGCATCACTGGCGAACTCCCCTGGAGTGCCACAGCAGCTTCGCGTAACCACTTCAAATCTGGATAATGACACCATACTCAAATGGGAGGCTCCGACGAGTTTTGGTGGCGACGTGCACTACCAGATCGTATGGCGCGAAACAGCCGTGAACGATTGGCAATACGTCGCGGACGCGAAAGACTTCCCTGGCCCCGGACCAAATTCAGTGCGGCTTCCTGTATCAAAGGATAATGTCTTCTTCGGAGTTCAGGCATGCTCCGTGAAGCAGGTTTGCAGCCAGGCCGTTGCTCCGATTCCAAGCCGCGAACGATAGCTAGAATTCTGGCGGATGCTCATCGGTCACACCGAAGGCACGCTCAAGCGCGAGTCCAACTCGTCCAAGCGTGCCTTCGTCAAATAACCTCCCTATCAGGGTGACTCCGTGAGGAACGCGGCGCGGTGGATCGAATCGAGGCAGCGGATGCTCGGGGTCAGGAGCCCAGTCGCTGCGTGCCTGCGTGACCTCAACAAAGCCAGCTCGCATCGTCAGCGATGGATGTCCGGTAAAGTTTGTGATCGTCAGCATTTCGTTACGCAGCGAAGGCACCAGCAGCAGGTCCACTTGCGAGAAAATACGCGCCATCTCTATCGCGACCATCCGACGCAGACGATCCGATTGTACGAAGTCCACAGCGGAGAGGAATCGCGCCTGGCGAAAGCTGTTTGGCCATGCATCGGGGACCTGCGCCTTCAACTCATCCACCTTGTGGCTTAGCGTCAACTCTTCGAACGCTGCAGCAGCCTCTGCAAAGAGAATCAACTGAAGCGAGTCGTACGGCCAGTCCGGTAACTTTACCTCAACGGGTGTCATCCCCAACTTACGCACAGCCTCAAGAGCTGCACGATCTACCGTTGTTGCCGGAGCTTCATTCATCCACGTCGGAAAATAACCAACCTTCAGACCGGCGACTGAAGCCCGCCCATCATAGTTCAGCACGGAAGTAACACTCGAGACATCTCCCGCATCGGGTCCGGAGATCGCCTGTAGAATCAGCAGCGTATCTTCGACCGAGCGGCACATTGGGCCCAGCTTGTCGAGAGACCAGCACAGCGTCATCGCTCCCGTACGAGCAACACGACCGTAGGTTGGACGGAGACCGTTTACCCCGCAACGCATGCTCGGACTGACAATGCTGCCTCCTGTCTCTGAACCAATCGAGAAGCCGACGAGCCCTGCTGCCGTTGCTGCACCCGGGCCGGCACTCGAACCCGAAGCCCCCTCAACAAGTAGCCACGGATTCAACGTCTGCCCACCAAACCATATGTCATTCAGCGCAAGGGCACCAAGGCTGAGCTTTGCAATAAGCACCGCTCCAGCTTCATGAAGCTTGCTCACAACCACAGCATCTTTGGTGGGAATACGTCCACGATATGGTTCTGCACCATATGTGGTTGCAATACCCGCAGTATCGAGCAGGTCCTTAGCTCCCCATGGAATACCATGCAGCGGGCCGCGATACTTACCCATAGCGATCTCCGCGTCGGCCTGCTTTGCTTGTCGCAGCGCCAACTCACGGGTAAGAGTAATCACACAACGAAGTCGGCTATCGTGACGTGCGATACGCTCCAGATAGATATTCGTCAGTCGCTCGGAGGTAAGCTGTCGAGTCTCAACCCAGCGCGACAGTTGCGACACTGAAGCAAAAGCAATCTGATCGTCGTTCGCGGGCAACTTCCTTACATTGACATTGCTGCGAACAAACTGGCTCGGTTCGGATTGAAGAGCATGGCCTGGCAACACAGGATTCCATGTCGAGTACGGCGCAACTCCATCGGGTACTGCAACCTTACGCGGCCCTGTGCGACGTTCGTAAAGTGATGCCATCGAGTTTCGCCAGTTGCTTGCCGCCTTGGCGCGATCATGTGCAGTCATCTCGACCTGCACGAGCTTTTCGGCTTCTGCAAACGTCGCCACTGAAACCTGTGGCCCGGTGCTGGGTGCGGTACCAAAGGCCGGCGGAGCCCCAGGTGTTAGTGGCGAAGGAATCTGCATCTCAGAATTAGAAGCGGTAGCAGCTCCCACTATTCCTAGCGATGCATCCACTAGAAACCTTCGGCGTGACCTTGCTTTGCCCATAACATCTAATTTAAATGCTAAGCGCTCTCCGCAGAAATTTAGTCTGCCGTATCCCACCCACTATTTCGAAGTGGATAGTGTAGTTCCTGTCAATTTAGCAATTGCCCCGAGTGTGGTTTGGGCCGCATTCAGACCCAACCGAAAATCGTTGTCGCTATAGAACGAATAGACATCGGTAGGTTGATGATGCTGCGGATCCCAACCACTGCCCATCTGCGAGCCCCGCTCGATTTCACGGATGCTAAGCGAGGGAGTCAGATCCATAAACGGCGAGGAATCGGTATTGGTCATGTGTGGACCTAGATTCGCTGGATAATCGGTGGCATACTGATCGTCCGCTAGTTGGAACTTTTGCGCCAATACCATCGCAGCATCGGCGAACTTAGAGGTGACTTGGTACTCGATGTTAATATCCGCCTCGGGGCGCTGTTGCTTATTCATCGTCCCGTCCTTCAAGGGCATTCCATGATCGAACAGCATCATGTCGTGCTGGATCATGCCCAGCCACCTTGGCTCAGGATACTTTCCAGATCCGGATGGAGATTCGATCCCTTGCAGATCCTTACGCTGCTCTACGTAAGCCCGCGCACCATTCAAACCTGTCTCTTCATTGTTCCAGAGCGCGAAGCGGATCGAAACATCTGTGACCACATCTGGATGACTGAAGATGCGCGCAAGCTCCATCACGAGCGCAGTCCCGGAACCATCATCGTTGGCTGCTTCACCCCAGCCGATGCCGTCCATATGTGCCCCGAGGATATACATTTGATCCGGATGCTTTGAGCCAATCTTCGTGCAATAGACTTCTTCGCGAGGCCCGGGTGTGGAGGGTTGCGAGTTGAGTTCGCGTAGTTTAACGTCGGGTTGTTTCATCGGGTCGTTATTCACGGTGTCGGGAAAGATGTTACCCCGACGGCGCGATCCGCCCGGCCCTATAGAAGGGTCCGTGGGGCGGCGGCCCGCACCAGTTCTCCCGCCGGGCGGAGGCTGGTAGTCGTAATGGATGCGCTCAACATTGGCGCAGCCGTAGCTCTTCAGCTGCGCTTCGATCCAGTCAACCGCAGCACGATTCCGGTCTGTGCCTTGGCGCCGATCTCCAAACAGGGTTAGCCCTTTGATCGTCACTTTATATCGCTCAAGGTCTAAGCGATCGACTATGACCGCTATGGGATCGGACGAGTTCTTTGTCCCAGAACCCTCCACTGCAGACGCTATAGGCGATGTCTGTTGCGACCAGGCGAGAGATGTGCAAAGGCCCAGAATTAAGGCTCCAGAATACCTGGCGATCATGAGATTTTTCTTGAGTTTCCTAAAGACTTTTGCGTTTGCCATAGTTTCTTGCAATCGTAGCGGTTTAAGAAGACAGAGCAACTGCCGTATTTCAGAGAGGATCAAATAAAGGCACTTTTTACTTCTCCGAGCCAGTAAATATGTTTTTAGGACACATGGCGTGCACACCGACGTTGCCGTCAACCAGCTCAGTTATATCCAAATCCACAGAAACACTCGAAAGCATATAGGCATCGTCGCGCGTCATGTGCTTCGTCTCAATAAGAAAGTCGATCATCTCACGCAACGCGTGTTCGGTTGCCTCTTTCAAATCAGGGCTGAAACCCATTGTGATGTAGTGCGTCGGTGTTTCGGCTCGTGGCCAGCTCATTGAATGGCCCTTGTGAACGATGAACTTGAAAGTTCCGGTCAGGAAAGTCTCGAGTGCGGTGATGTCGACCTCCCCATTTCCCTGCCCAGCATGACCATCTCCCGCTTCGAACATTGCACCTTTTGCCGCTACAGGGATGAACAGCGTTGTGCCGGCAACCAGTTCCTTGTTGTCCATGTTACCTGCATGGGCAAATGGTTCAGTACTCCCAATCTTTCCCGCTGCTCCTGCTACACCCATGCTGCCGAAGAATGGGTGGAGTGGAATAGCGATGCCAGGGGCGAAGTAACCGAGCATCTTTTCCCGATCGAGAGGAATGATGCGATTGCGACTGTAGGGGAACTCCATTGGCAGGAAACCACGGTGCAGGCCAAATCCATTGCAGGCAAATGGTGCGTCGATTGTGACTTTCTGAATTTGAACCTCTAGGACATCACCAGGTTCAGCCTCCGCAATGGCCACTGGTCCTGTAAGAATATGGCCGCCCGGTCCCTTTTCGCCTACTGGATAGTTCTTATAGACCTCGTCGTTGTATGGCGGAATATCTTCTGCTTTGACCCCGCGAGCGATAAGCCTGTCAGTTGGACCGCATGTCGAAAGCGTTTGCATGACAACCGTATCGCCGCTATGAATGGTCAGAGCTGGGTGCATACTCCCGTAGTATCCCCACGACACAGTCTTTGAGGTGGCGTTTACAGTATATGGCTGCTGTGCAAACGCGTTAAAGGAAACTCCCGCTACCAAACCTGCAACTAGAACAAATTTATGCATAACTCTCCCAAATACGTCGAAATGATGGGCTACTGAACTTGGATCCAAATCAGCCAGCGGGTATCGCGATCTAATACTGATACTTGATCGCGAACTGAATTAAACGAGGTGCGACCGAAGAAGCATTGATTACACCATAACTGGCAGTTCCTACACCTGTTCCCGGATTCGCATACTGGGCATGATTCCATACATTGAAGAACTCCGTGCGGAAGGTCAGGGTTGAGGCCTCATGAATTCCTCCAACGCGGGTTTCTTTCGCGAGTGTCATATCCCAATTGTCGTTGCCAGGGCCGCGTGCCACGCTTGTACCACTGTTGCCATAGTCGGTAGCCTGGACACCGTTGAATGCTGCACTGTTGGAAACCGCTGGAGCGGCAACAAACAGCGTACTGCCCGGCGTGAGAAACGTGTTGGACTTGATGCGATCAAGTATCGCGCCGCCATTCTTATTAAGAACATCCTTGTTGCCAAGTCCAGGGGCATATTGGGCGCGACTCGCAGTTCCATAAGCCGTGCCGTTGCGAGTGTCCGTGAACGTCAGTGGTTTGCCTGACTGCATCGTTGTTACGCCTGAAAGCTTCCAGCCGCTTGTCGCGATACGGGCAACCATAGCAGCATTCTTCAACCCAGGAATCTGCCATGTGTAAGCGATTGCAAGTCGATTTGTTCGATCGTAACCAGCGAGACCATATCGAGCATATCGATCGTTGGGATCATTGCTGTTTCCACTTCCGCCGGAGAAGACACCATTTTGCCCATCGCCTCCAGTGACTGTGGTCATCGCCTTGCTCCACGTGTAAGCAGCCTGCACGAAAAGTCCGTGGCTCAGTTGCCGGCGCAAGGTCGACTGGAGACTGCTGTAGTTGGAGAAACCGTAGGTTTCAATACGAGTCACTCCACCTGGAGTAAAGCCCTGATACGGCACGCGGGCCTGTAAATTGGCCGAAGCTACTGAGTTTGTTGTGACACCATTGATCGGGTTTTGCGGACTCGCGAGGTAGGCCCTGTTGAGTGCGCGTGACTCTGCAAGACGCGTGCCGCGAGTTCCAACATAGCCAACCTCGAGCACGAACTTTGAGGGAAGCTGCTGCTCCACATCAAGGTTGTACTGCTGCACCAGGGGAGAGTCGATATTTTCGGCAACGCCAGTCACCGTAAGCGTGTAATTGGGAGAGCGTGGCCGCCAGACACCGGGTGTTAGTACTGTCGTATATGGAGTCTGGAAGGTGGCGGCCGCATTCGCCGCGCCTGTAAGGCTCGCCGAGCTTACAAATGGCTGGTTGCCAAGCGTCTGCAGTACCGAGTTCGCATTCGGCAACGTATAGAAGACGCCATAACCGCCTCTGATCACGCTTGTGCTCTCGGAACCGAATGGCTGGTACGCAAATCCAATGCGCGGGCCGAAGTTATGCATCGGAAGATCATTGTTTCCAAGGCTCATGCTGTTCGAGCGCGTAATACCGTCGGGAAGGGCTCCCGTGTAATTTCGCGGTACGACAAATCCCTGAAAGGAACCTCCGGTGGGGACAGGCTGAAATGGAGTGACTAGCGAGGGCCAGAAAGTGGTCAGCACGCCCTTGTTCGTGCTGACTCCGCTATTCAGCTCCCAGCGTAAACCAGCGTTTATCGTGAGATTCGATCTCAACTTAAGGTCGTCTTGGATGAACATCGCCATCGCAGTTCCGCGATAGCCCTTATAGTACGAACCCTGCTGACTGCCGCTGGTATTTACGTTGCTGAAACCCGAACCCGTGCCAGCGGCACTCAAACCCAGAAGAAAATCCTGAAAGGTGAGGAAATTCAGGCTTCCACGCTTGTTGTTTGGATCGTCGAAGTTGAACTGGTTCTTCTCTCCAAGGAAACCTGCGCGAATGCTTTGTTTCCCGTGGGTCCATGAGATCTGATCGCTGATCTCGAAGGTGTTAACCGCGGAAAACGAGACGTCGTTGTTGACGCCGCCGAGATTGAAATAGCCTGTGGTCGAGATAATCGGCGTCAACGGATAGGTGGGATCGCTGGGAGCAGTCATGCCGATCTGGTCGTAACGCAGATTGGCTTGCGTCTGCAGTCTTCCAGTGTTGCGAATGTATCCAACCAGTCCCTCGTTCAACAAATGAGACGTTACCGCAGAGGTTAGTTTGAGGATGGCGACCTGGCTGTTGAAGGTCGGAGTGACACCGTTTCCGGGCGTGTTCGTCGTGCTGCTGAAAGGTTGGTTCTGTGGTTGGTTGGAATAGAAGTAGCGCTGCGAAAATGTGTGTTTTGCCGACAACACGTAGTCGGTGTTGACCATGAACTGATCTTCGCTATAGTGCGACGGAATGCTGAACGTCGACAGTCCTACGCGATTGCCGTTGGTGTCATTGCTGACCCTCTGGGGCGTTGGAATGAGATAAGTACCGTTCGCGATTTTTTGATTCAGGAGATTGAGAGCGACAGGATTGATGTTGCTGCCATCACAAGCAACGTTCGTACCGCCGAAAAACGGAGCCCATTTCGCACGCCCTGCGGCCGTAGTAGATGTGGCACCGTTAGGGCAAGCGATTGCGCCGATCGCGGCGCGGCTCCGGTCGTCGGTTAGCGGGAACAAGGTGTTGCTGGCTAATGAGCTTGCACTAAGGCCATTGACCTGACGTGTTCCCTGATACGTGCCAAAGAAAAAGAGCTTATCTTTCATGACGGGTCCGCCGATTGATCCGCCGAACTGGTTTTGTTTCATTACGGCGCGGTTCTGTCCGCCAATCTTGAGAAACGTATCATTCGCATTCAAAACGTCGTTACGGAAAAATTCCCACACCGCCCCGTGGAAGCTGTTCGTTCCTGACTTTGTGATGACGTCCACATTCGCGCCAGCATCACGTCCAAAGCCAGCATCGTAGTTCGTTGTTTGAATCTTGAATTCCTGGAGCGAATCGGGATTTGGAATCGCAATACCCGCCTGCTGCACAAAATCTCCCGCGCGTCCAGAGCCAAAATTGTTGATATCAGCTCCGTCCATGTGAAAGTTGTTGCTAATACTACTTGCACCGTTGACGTAGACATCCTGCGTACCCTTGCCCAGAGAAGCTGCGTTATTCACGTCTCCTGCGACACCAGCAGACAAGGTCAGGACCTGTGTGTAGTTGCGATTTGTGAGCGGAACCTCACGGATGGTACTACCTTCTATTACGGTGCCGAGGGCTGCGTTCTCCACCTGCAGCGCTGGAGCCATGTCGTTCACTTCAACGGTTTCTGTCGAACTGCCAAGTACAAGCTTCGCATCGGAACGATAGGTTTCAGTAACGACGATCGTGACCGGAGGCGGCTCCTGCGTTTTGAAACCAGAGGCGGCGATGCTGATCTTATAAACCTCAGGAGGAAGCAATCCTACTGTGTACTGACCATCGCGATCGGTCTTCACGGTACGCACCTGAGCGGTAGCCTGAGATGTGATCGTCACCGTGGCATCGGAGATCACAGCCCCCTGAGGATCGGTGACGGTGCCGCGAATAGCGCCCGTCGTCGAGGTCTGACAAAAGCCTGTAGGCACTGGGATCAGCATCGTGAAGACGGAGAATACACCAATGCGAAGACCAGAAAGGGAGCGCTTCCAGTTCATATCGAGACCTCTTTTGAGTTGAGTGACTCGATTGTGTCAAAAACGAATCTTTTGTGAAATTCGGTTAAATACTGTGCAAGCGAGGTGAGGACTACGTAAAACTACGTAGTCCTCACCTCGAAATCCCGCATTTCTAGTGTTTGACAGCGGTCAGCATGGCGAGCGCGCTCTTTGGAACTTTCGAAACGACGTCGAATTCCGGATCGACCAGCTCAGTCACCTCGTACTTCATGACGGCTCCGAGAAAGAGCGCGACTTCGCTATCCGTGAGTCCGTAATCATGTTTGATCCAGGTCGCAAGCTGTGCCGTGGAAACCTTCAGCGCCTCTTGCAGCGAACCCGCTACGCCGAACGAGATGATGTACTCTCCGTCTTCTTCACGCACACCTTGCGTCTGATAACCCCGGATCACTTCAACAGAGAAGTCTACGGCCATTGAAGTCTCGAGCCCTGTTTGTGTGATCTCTCCATCTGCCATAGCAGCGTGCCCATCACCAAAACCAAAGAGCGCTCCGGGGTGAAAGACCGGAAAGTACATCGTTGTGCCGGAGACAGTTCCGTTGTAATCCAGGTTGCCACCATAGGACCCAAGGTGGGGACCAGTGAATGCCTCGAAACCGGGCGGCGCAACCGAAATGCAGCCCAGCATAGGCTTCATGGCCAGTTTGAAGTTCTTAAGCGCCTCGGTCGGATGCGAGAGTACTGCGGTCCCTGTCGCATTATCGAGGAGATATTCACCGTTGAATCCAGTGTCGTATTTGGCGGCGAGATTATAAGCAGGTGTCACGCCGAACTGCTGGATTCTGCTGCCCTGGCGCGCTGTCGAACGGTTGGGAGCAATCTTGATAAGGTGGACGACCAGGGTATCGCCGGGCAACGCCCCTTCAACATAAATCGGGCCAATATTTGAATTGCCTCCCAGCGCAACCCGTTTTAGATTTTTGTCGGTGCCCGCCGAATCAGGGGCCCAAGTGTGGACGATATCGCCAGGAAAGATGTGAATGCCTGGCTTGTTGCCGGCATAGTAGTACGCTTGGAACGTTGTCGGCTCGTAATTAATCTCACGCAGCTTTGCCGGCGGCTCCGGTTTACGTGTGAGGACGAACTTCATCTCAACGGTGACCGGCGCACGGTTTGCAAATCCTCCTCCACGACGACCCAGACCTGCGAGCATACCCGCTCCCTCGATAGTGTCGCCAGATAGTTTTCCGGTCATGGAGCCAATATTGCTACCTTCGCCATTCGTTACGGCAAATGTTAGGTCCGCCCCTTTGACGGAGCCGCTAATTCTGTCTGCACCCCAGCTCCCGGCAAGAGAGTTCGCCGAATTCTGAAGCGTTACATGAGCGTATGCGGGTTCCAGCAGTGTGGGCCCTGTAATCTCGGCTATCCACTTACCGGAGAGATCAGCTGCCAGCGTTAATTGCGCACTTACGATTAGTCCAGCTATCAACAATGCTGATCGAAACCAACGCATAGATTTTCCCCTTCGGACGACAAAAATGCTGTTGCTATACGGTTCCTTCAACTCTCACATCTATTGCCTTCCTTTCCTATTAGTAAAACTACGTAGCTTCTTGGCGAATATTTGTGGAGCTATTGAGACAGCGCATATTCTTCACGGCCTTCAGAAAACTTTTGTTAGATTGATCAAAACCCTTCCAGTCAGAAAGTCTTTCAAGCCATGCGAATTAAACTTGCGGTTTGTGTCTCACTATCGATCTTTGCTTGCTCGGCAATTGCACAGCGCAATCTACAAGCGAACAACGGCGAAAAGTATCACTACGGAAAGAATCTGCCGATTAAGGTGCTCGCGCATGTGCGCGTTATCGACGGTACGGGCGCACCCGCAATGGAAGATCAGACGATCGTTGTTGAAGGCGCAAAGATAACGCGCATCGGCAAAGACATCGCCCCCCCGGAAGGATCGGAGGTTTGGAATCTTGAAGGGCACACAGTGCTTCCAGGTCTCGTGGGGATGCACGACCATATCTACTATCTCCAGCGACCGAACACAGATGCTTCAGGCTCCGAGGGGCCGACGCTTCTGCCTCAGATGACCTTCTCTGCGCCACGAATGTATCTCGCCAATGGCGTCACGACAATTCGTACTGCCGGCTCTGTTGAACCCTATGCCGATATCAACCTTCGCAAGCTGATAGATGCTGGTCGACTGATCGGGCCGCATGTTGAGCCTACGGCGCCGTATCTTCAGGGAGTCAGCGATATCTTTATGCAGATGCATACGCTCAGCGGCCCGGATGACGCGAGGACCTTTGTTAAATTCTGGGCTGCTCAGGGAACGACTAACTTCAAGGCATATATGCACATCACCCGGGCCGAGTTGGAGGCCGCGATCAAGACAGCTCACGAACTCCATCTGAAGGTTACTGGCCATCTATGCTCCGTGACCTATCCGGAAGCTGCGGAGCTGGGCATCGATAACTTGGAGCATGGTTTTTTTGTAAACACACAGCTTGATCCCGGCAAACAGCCAGATGTCTGCTCACCGGAAACCGGGAATGCAACACTTGCGAAAATGACGCCGGATAGCACAGAGGCCGCGGCTCTGATCAAGTTACTTGTCGATCATCATGTAGCAATCACCAGTACATTGCCTGTCTTTGAAGCGAACCTGGCGGGCAAGCCGGCCCTCCGGCAGAAAGCCCTTTCTACCCTGACGCCTCAGGCGCTCGAAGCGTATCTTTATGGGCGCAACCGGCGCAACACTGCACCGGAGACTCCGCTCACGCAGCGGGCAACGCAAAACTACAAAAACGCGGTGAAGTTGGAACACAAATTTGTCGAAGCAGGGGGCTTTCTGATGGCCGGGCTTGACCCGACGGGCAACGGCGCTACTCTGCCCGGCTTCGGCGATCAGCACGAGGTGGAGTTGTTGGTGACAGATGCCGGATTCACTGTGCCGGAGGCTATCAAAATTGCAACGCTGAACGGCGCCACTTACCTGAACCTTCAATCCAGGACAGGATCGGTGCAGATCGGGAAAAACGCCGACCTCATGATCGTCAAAGGGGATCCATCCAAGACGATTTCTGATATTGAGAATGTAGAAATTGTTCTGAAAGACGGCGTCGCTTACGACTCAAATAAGCTGCTCGATTCCGTCAGAGGGCGATACGGCGAATACTGATCTGATCAGTTTGCGCCTACGATTCCATGGCGTATCGCATAGCGCACAAGTTCTGCGATTGATCCGAAGCCAAGTTTCCGATTAATGTGGATCCGGTGTGATTCGACGGTTCGTACGCTGATATTGAGTTTAAGTGCGATCTGTTTACTCGAGACGCCATCTGCGAGCAAAGACAATATCTCGCGTTCGCGCGTTGTAAGCTTAACCTTTTCCTCCTTGTCATTCGCGTTGCGCCCAGTCAGATATCCTTCCAGAACCACGTCGGCAACCCGCTTTGTGAAGAAATGTCGCTTCTGCGCCACCGCTTCAACGGCCTCGATCAGGTCTTGATCTGCATCAGTCTTCAAAACGAAGCCCTTAGCACCCGAGCGCAGAACCTCGCGAATCACATGGTTCGAATCGTGCATCGTTAATACAATGACTGACGTGGCCGGCGATACCTGCGTAATCTGAAATGCCGCTGCCGGCCCATCGAGCTCAGGCATCGAAAAATCGATGATCGCGACATCAGGCTTCAAACTCTGTGCCTGCTCTACCGCGTCGGCACCGTTGCAAGCTTCGCCAACCACCGTCCATCCCCCGCGCAAAGAAATTAAATTTCTTACGCCGCGGCGAATAAGTTCATGATCATCTGCGATAAGAATGCGTAGATCAGGCATTGGTCTCTCGATCGATTGGTAGCGCTGAGATCACGGTTGTTCCATCATTTGTTTGTTCCATTCTCAGATGTCCCCCAAGCTGTTCAAGTCTTTCACGCATGCCTGAAACACCCACGCCGCTGCGATCGTTTTTGAGGTTCACCATTGCTACCTTTCGCCCCTCATCGGAGACGATGAGAGTTAGCCATCCCGATTGTTCCCATAGCGACAGATGTACCACGGGACTTCCGGAGTGGCGCATCACATTCGCCAAAGCTTCCTGCAAGACGCGAAATATGGTGATCTCGATCACATCCGCAAATCTTCCCAGGCTGTCCTGAATATCGAGGGTAACGTGAATTCCACTGCGCAATTCAAACTCAGTAGCGAGCCGGCTGACGATGGGCTGCAATCCTTCATTTCCTAATAAAGGCGGATGAAGGAGATAGGAAGCGCTTCTTATCCGCGATGAGCACTGGAGCGCTATCTCTTTTGTTTGCGCTACCATCCCCTGCAGCGTCGCATCACGATCCCCAACCATCTTTGACAACATTGTCAGGTTCCAGTTGAGAACCGCCAACTCCTGCGAAGTCGAGTCGTGAAGGTCTCTGGCGACACGCCGACGTTCCTCATGCTGCGCATCATTCAGCATTTGTGAAAGTTGCTTATATGCTGTTTTTGCGTGATTGCGCTCGGTTATGTCCTGATAGACGCCGTACACTCCGTTAAGGATGCCGTCGACAATGAGCGGAATACCGTAGATCTCAACATCAACGATCATGCCGTCTTTACGGCGACGTTGAGCAACGGTATGAACTTTTTCGCCCCGCAACACCGTAAGGCTAAGATTGCGAGCTTCGTTAGTCGTATCCGGAGCCGCAATAAGCTGGTCGATATCTGTGGCCAGCATCTCTTCCTGCGTAAACTGGAACAACGCTATGAAGGCAGGATTGCACATGACAAACCTGTGCTCATGGTCCAGTGCGACGATCGCAACCGGGCTGTGCTCAAATAACGCCTGTAGACGCGCGGCAATGGTGCTGGCATTCGGGTCGAGAGACGCCGATTCGGAAACTGCTTCGAGCGATACAAGATCTCTCATCGCAGACCTCATTAGTTGAATTTTCAGAGATAAGTCGATCCGACTTAATGGCAGTATAGCGCTACCAGAGTCGGTTTTTGGAAGTCTTTGGGCCTCATGAGCACGTTCCGCTCGGCCGAGTCCGGCGCGACGATGACCGCTCTGTCTGAAGGGCAGTGTAATCGAGCGCAACAGCCGCGATACGGTGATCGGGATTGACATACTCGTAGACCCGCTGTTGCTTCTGCAATATCTCGGTTGCCTTGGCTGGGTCATTGCAGCGAAAAGCAGCGACCGCTTCTCGCGTCTGTTCTATGGAGCTGGGCTGGCGGAAATCGACTGCTGCCGTTTTGCTGATGTCGGTTGCAAGCCTTTGGCCGAGTATCTCTGCGTTGTTTGTATAGATGTGAGCATCTTCGGAGGCGCGAGAGATCGCAACATATGCAAGGCGACTGTTGATGAGGCTGCGTGAAGAATCGGTATCTAGATTATTAGCGATCACTCGGTCAGCCGTGAGGCCCTGGGAACTATGCAAGGTCACAGCATAGCGTAGTCGAACTGGCGCAACTTCTCCGTGTCAAAGGTGACTTGTCGTTTCGCTTTGCCGTCCAGCTCGACGGTCATCTTGCCGTCCTCGAGCTTTACAATGGTCGCGAGGTCGCGGTTCGCTATCTTGAACTTCTTTTCACCGGCTGTAAATTGAATTCTGTCTCCAGTCGCAAACTCACGTTCGATTTCTATAAAGACTTTCACTCCACGGAGCCGCTTAGGGTCATAGATAACGGTCGTTCCGTCTTATTTCTCGACTGTGAGCATGTTGGAGCGAGCGTCAACAGAGCGAACTATAGCAAAGCTGTTGCGGTCTATGCCTTCCATCTTGCTGCCCGTTGCGTACTGCAATACCTCGCCGAGGTTATATCGTGTCGCCCGCCCAGGTTCGATCCGCGCCGGTCATATCAGAGCGGTGCAACAGGATCCGAAGCTGTGATGCTTACGGAAGAAATGGGTGCGCGAACAATGAGCTGCCGTCACGCACGGTCAAGCGATCAACCAACGTACTGACCAACGAAACAACCGTCGCCAACTCAACTACACGCCTGCGATGGCTTTGCCCTCAAATGGAGAGGAGCTTAGTGTTCCTATTGGAAGCTTGACGTCTTTCCCGCGCCGTTTTGTTTGCAGGCAAGCTTCAGAGATGAGACTATCTTCGTCGGAAAGAGGACTAGCTCCCGGTCGTTCGGTAAAAGGACTTGAATCGGTCCCTGATCAGAGGTAAGACTGACGGAGCTTGATAGCGGGGCACGCCGGTGTTGTAGCACCGACGTATCCCTGATCACCCATCACCTTCCGAAGAAAGGCGACGCAATGGCTGTCTCTAAAAGTACCCGTCCATCTACCTCCGACACAAACCAGATTCTTCGCACGATTCTCAAGAGCAACCAAGTCAACTCCGACTGAGAGCACGGTTGGAGCCGTGCCCTGATCCAGAGCGAGACCGGCGATCCTCCGTTACGGTTCCCTCTCTACGAGTGTCTCTGCCAGATCAATGTCCACGCACAGGGGCTGGTCGATGCCCTGAGACTGGTCAGCGACAAATTTTCGATCAACCAAACCTGGGCCGTCTATCAGCAAGCTCTGGTGCAGTATGTTCGGGCGGCCGCGACTCGGAACATCATGGATGCCATGTCTGAGGTCGAGCATACCGAGGCCTGGCTCTTCCAGACTCTCCAACATCAGAAAGAGAAGAAGTTTGCAGATCCGGATGATGTCTACTTTGAAGTCCGCGATCGCGAGGCGGAACGCGCCAAACAAGGACTCTCACCTCGCATCGAGTTTCTCGACGCTAAGCCGAAGACATCATCAGAATCCAAAGTCGCCGAGCCCAAAACACCGATTGAAAATCCGGCTCTGATCTCCTGCTGGTCTGAAGAAACAAGTTCACGGATCTAACCGCAGTCTAGGACTGCAGAAGGGCTGACATGCAATGGATCGTAACGCGATCACTTATTTGAGCGAATTGAACAAGAGCATGGACGGAGTCTTTGGCATGCTGGAGAAGCTGTGCGGCTATCCTGAGCTTCAGAAGGACAGCTTCACTGTTCTCAAGGCAAGCCTTCGTGAAGAACTGGGAAATGTGAACACAAATGTTCTCGACGCCTTAGAGGATTCCGAGCACAAAGCATGTTTTGTTGCTTATCAGCAACGCAAGGAATACGAAAAGGCCATCCGGGACCCGAACGACTGCTACCTGATGGTCATACAAAGGGAGAAGGAGCTCGAAGAATAGGGCCAGCCATCGCAGATCAAGGTGATCTTTGGCGTCAGCGAGAGGACACGCGACGAGATCCTGAGCCCTGATTTCGCTGAAGATGAAGAGTCCGAAACGGGATCAACCGAGTCCTCGGCTCGATCTGGAGGCGATCATGGACGACAGGGACTACAGACGGAGGTTGATTGCGCGTGTGGAGGCTCTCAGGAAGGAGGCGCTGATGACGGGATTGGAGTTCCACTCCCGCATTGGAGCCGTGGAGTCGAGAGATTGGATAGGGTTTACGGCCATCGGCAACGAGAAGTACTTTTCTCTGAAGGCCATCTCCAGAATCTGCGACCTGTTCGGTCTTGGTGCCGAGCTGCTTCAGTTCAAGCCTTGAAATGGATACGACCAACATCAGGCCCGGATGCTGATCTCATCTGTAGCGAATCAGTCTGGGATAATAGCAACATCTGTTACGCATCTGCACCGGATGACGGACAGATGGACTAACGGATGTCTCACAGATAATTTCGGTACTGCTTTTGGTCTCTGTTCGGTCCAGACGGAGATCAAATGAGGATACCGATGGATACCAACTCAGGACCTCACCTGGACCGAAGTCGGTATAAGGCTTTAGTCCAGCAATCATCCTTACGGAGTGCTTCAGGATGCCGAGGGGGGAGCGACCAGCGGCGTTAGCGGCAACCCGCGAGGGTGGGGTCGCTCCCCCCTCGGCCAATAGTTGTGCCATCTTTCGCCGTGTGCTAAATACTTGTTTCTGCTTAGTTTTCCTTTTAACAGTTCGCTTCCGGATAGACCGCCCACTAGACCCTAGATCCGGTTAACAGAATCCATTCTCAGCCGTGCTAGTGCCTGTAGCTTGGATCTGTCAAAGCTGATAAATACTAGGCAGACTTGGTTCGAGTCTAGTTCTTGGTTAGCCTCGTTTCACCTAGTCATCTTTTAGACGGAAGCCGCTCGCCTTTCGTCACACCCTCTCTTGAGAGAGGCGCCATTCTTGAACAGTATCGACGTGAGTGGTCTGCTGAGACGCCGGCACAAAGGCGCAGGGGATGAGGGCTTACGAAGCCAGAAAATCTCTTCGCTTTATCACTCTCTGCGTCGTAAGGCTACTGTAAGACTGCCGCGATCATATTTGTCATGGAAACGGCGGTACCGGTCAAGAAGGGATGCCGGCCCGCGTGCTCGAAAAAAGACCAGGTCTACTTCGAAGTGTTTCTCGCCGATGACGTCTCCCGCTTCCAGCGAGGCGAGGATGGATCCTTCAGATTGAGGAAGCCTAAAGCTAGATTCCACGACTGGGTCGGCTACGAGAGCAGTATCGATCGCTTTTATCAGTTGTTCAATGCCCGTCTGCTGTAGGGATGAGACGGGAATTGCATCGCGATCGATGGAGAGGTGAGTAAGTTCTTGGGGTGAAAGTAGATCAACCTTGTTCAAAACGTGGATGACAGGTTTAGTCGAGACCGCAAGCTCGGTTAAGACCTTTTCGACCTGAGTTTTCTGTTCTTCGCGGATGGGGCTGGCGGCGTCCTGGACGTGAAGAAGAATCTCGGCTCGCTCGACCTCTTCGAGGGTAGCGCGGAAGCTCGTTACCAGCGTGTGTGGAAGGTTGCGGATGAAGCCAACTGTATCGGAGAGAGAATCTTGCGACGGGAAGGAAGCCGCAATTGCCGGAGTTTGGAGTCGAGAGTAGTGAACATGCGACCCGATTTCAGTACTCCAGCCTCGGTAAGCGCCTTGAAAAGGGTGCTCTTGCGAGGGGCGAGACATCCAGGACATCCGAAGATTGATCGAAACATTGCGGATGCTGGAAATGTCGACAGACTCTACGAAGAAGAGGATGACGAACTGGAGCAGATTGGCTTCGACACTATCTTGGCCGGGGCCTTCCTCTTGGGCAAAGACGCGCGGCGCATAACCGAAGAGAATGTGCGAACTCGACTTTCGAACTCGTTCTCAGGAAAGGAAGTCCTCGAGCTGGTGTTCCAATTAGCCCGCACGATGAGCGCCTTGGACGATCGCACTGAGTCAGCGGAAGCCCTCCTCAGCGGTTTTTTCGCGGAATGGGACTCGTGGACCTCTTGTAGCTCCTAAAGTTCGGGGCGCCCTGTTTCAATTTCCTAATTCGTCCAGCGGGAAATCCGATTTCAGATGCCCACCAAGACACTAGGGTCAGAACTGCGCCGTAAGACTCTTCCGGATTGAAGTACGCTTTTTGCTATGGAACCTATTCGCACACTGTCCGCAACTCAACCCACTGAGCCTTTGGGAACAGCCCTCCCCGAGGGGCTTCGCGCCAGATACGACGGAAATCTTTCTTTTCCATCCGCTCCGGAAGAGCGTCCCTATTGCATCGCAAACTTCGTGTCGACACTCGACGGTGTCGTGAGCTTCAATCTGCCGGGTCAGTCGGAAGGAGCTCAGATCAGTAACTCGAACGAAGAAGACCGGTTCATTATGGGTCTGTTGCGGGCCTCAGCAGACGCAATTGTAGTGGGCTCGGGGACGCTTCAGGCCGTCGGTCCGCATGGTTCCTGGCTCCCGGAAGCGGTCTATCCGGCAGCGAAAGATTTATACCAAAAGTATCGGACCGAGGTGCTCCGAAAGCCGGAGTATCCACTCGTAGTGATTGTCACGGGAGCAGGCCGACTCGACCTTGCCAGCGCCGTGTTTCATACACCGCGAACCAGGGTGCTCATACTGACTACGGAACAAGGCAAACGGAGGTTGTCGCAAAGTGGATCGGAGGCGCTCGCTTCAGTCGAAGTGAGGGCGCTTTCTGCGAAAGAAGAGCGCATATCTCCTTCCGCGATCCTTACGTTGCTTAGGCAGGAAGCCGGAGTGGAGTTGCTGCTACACGAAGCCGGCCCTACGCTCTTTGGCGAATTTCTCGCAGGGAGCTTCATGGATGAACTTTTCCTGACAGTGGCGCCTCAGATTGCGGGGAGAGACGCAAGGCAGCCCAGACCAGGGTTGGTTGCCAACGTTCAGTTTTCGCCCGCGACAGCTCCCTGGTGGAAGCTTCTTAGCGCAAAAAGTGCAAAAGATTACCTCTTCCTGCGTTATCAGGTTGTATATCGGGGCGCATAGAAAGCCTGCACCCAATCGCTCTTCGGGATGATCGGCAACTCGGAACAACCGCGCGATCGAACTCCACGACGGTACTCAGTGAATCATGACTATTCGCGATTCACAATGCGAGGTCACGCTAAGACCGTTCATTCATACCGACCGATAGCACAGACAGAAAAAGCATTTCCGCGATTGGCTAGGCGTGATGAAGGGACGAGTCTGCACCATCCTCTTCTTCACTATCTTGATGGTGGGGTCCGGATCCAAGGCCAAGGCCGCCCCCCGTGCCACCGCCGCCTATGCCACCTCCACCACCGCCGCCTTGACGCCCTTCGGCCTTATCTGCCTTGTCGCGACCGCCAGAAGCGGCCGGCCGCGCCGGGCCTTGTCGAGGAATCACCAAGTCGGCTGGGATGGGATCGAGATCGAGTGCCTCGCGAATGAAGGCGCGCAGCGATACGACCAGTTCCTGGGTATGGACCAGTTTGCCCGTGGCAAGCTCGTGCGCGGCATGCACCGCCAGCCGTACCTGTTCCTCGGTGCCGAGCAGAATGATGTCGGATAAGGCCGCCTCGACCGCATCCCGGATCCGGCGTGCCCGATCCGAACCTAGCGAATCATCCACACTCAGGTTCAATGGGGGCGCCGAGACGGCCGTCGGCGCCCCGGCGTGCCGACGCAAATCACGACGATGGATGGGATCGACGGTCAAATCGCCGGTGAAAGACCCGCCTAACGTCTTGTAGGCGGCGATCAGAGCGCGCAGTCGCTCGTTGATCTGACGATTCATACGCTCTCGGCGCTGCTGAATCGTAACCATCGTAAGCAGCCGGATACCGACGCCAATCAGCGTAATGACCGCAAGGCTCAGCAGAGTGGTGATGAGAGCATGCAGAGAGCTGAAATCGAGATTGCGCAACTTGACCTCCACAGGAATTGGACCGGACGAATGATCGTCCCGAATCGAACGTTCCTCGAACCTGCCCTGCAGCGAAGGCGTGGCGGTCAACCTGCGTTAAGACCGTCTCCGCGACAAAGGGTGGCGTCAGGAAAGAATACCGTCTTTTGATTCGGCTGATGTGGACCCCTCAAGGTTCTTGAGGAGAAGCTGGCAACTAAAAGGCCAGTAACTCGCTAAGTGTTTTTTTAGGGCGCCACTCCTGGCGGCTCTGGCGAAAAGATGTCGCATCCGCACTTACGAGTCCAACCAGTACTTCAGCTACAATCCGGGCCCCCACTGGGCCGAGACGATGACCACCCGCGCAGACGTCAGCTTCCCGCAGGATGTAATACCAAAGGGGTGTATCGCCACACCAACCGGTCGAAGCTATGCCCACGTCGTCTGTGGTGAGTGGATCTATCCCCAGGTGGCGTGCCACAGCCTCCCCAGAGGGCAGTCCCACACCTTGCCCTCGTTGCAAGTCGCGAACGGCGAGAGAATGGTACGCCTCGATTTCCGTTTCTCCGGTGACTGCTACCGGCAGCTCGATTAAGGCTTTTACAAGTTTTCCATCAATCTTCTTGGCCCGCTGTGCGGAGGGGGCACCGGGCGCGTCGAAGAACAGTCTCCAGTCGACCGCGTGCTCGCGCGGTACTGCACGGAATCCCAGGAGGTCAGGAAAGAGCGGAACCGGATTGCCTTGTAAATTCAAGTGGTAGCCGTGGCGAATCTGAGAATGGCCGTATCGATACGCGGCGTCGGCAAATTCGAGCGGAATAAAGGCGTCGTGACCCGGACGAAAATACCGCGGACCTTCTTCGAGCACCTCATTAGCAACGGTCGGTCCGACGAGCGTGGGCAGAAACTCGTGTAGAACGATCCACTGATAGTGCCAGCGCAGCTGCCGGGCGGCTTCGTCGAACACGCAACCGTTTGGTACTCCTGCACGTCGGGCGTCATCGACAAACGAATTGTGAGCTTTCAATACAGCGAGGTGCAATTGAGAGATCAGCATATGCGAATCGTTGCGCGGGTCACCGATGATCGCGGTGCCCTCTGCGTTCCGCTGTATGTCGGTTCCGATCTCGCCAATCAAGAACTTCGCCGGGTCGTCGCGTTGGTAGAGGAACGGATGGCCGGTTGGTCCGTCACCGTACAGGGATTCAAGGTTGAGTTTCGGACCGCGGGCGTTGTGTAATCCGGCCGTGTTGGTATGAGCTCGCAGTGTCGATCGATCCGCGGTTATATCGTGAGCCACAAATTGACCGAAAATAGGCCAACCGGCCGCAGTGTCAGCCAAGGAGTCGGGAAAGTCATCGACGTCTCCGCAATCACAAAGACCACCGGCGCTTCCGAGCGCGTACAGAAATTGCTCGTCGGCCTGAGACGACGGAAGTTCGGGAAACATCCGCGCATAAGCTGCTGGGCCAAGCGGTGCATCAATTGCAGCTCTCGCTCGTGCGAACGACAGACAGTGACTTCGGACCGAGGGGGTCGGTTGATTCATGAGTTCTCTTCCTCCTTACGCCAATGTCACTGAGGCCCAATAGCCTTTCCCACGGTTTGATCTATCTCACATGTCTTGTGTGAACGCATTTGACCCGTTCCTACCGTTCCTTCCGCATTAAGGAATAGAGACAGATAGTAGACCTAACCTTTCGCGATAGGAGAAGCGTCATGGCAAAGATTATCCAGTTCGATCCGTCCCGCAAAGTTCCTCAAATGTACTACACCCAGGAAGCCCTCCGCGGCCAGCTGCTTCAGTTCAATCCCTCACAGCTTCCGTCGAATCGGCAAGTGTCGCCGTAAGCGATCCAGACCACTTGGAAGCTTTTGCAGGTCACAACCCGATCCGCGTGAGCTGGCAACCTACGCGATGCCCCACTGAAATCTCTATTCAAGTGTCAAATACAAAAGACAATGCGACAACTTTAACCAGACCTCAATAACTTACATATAAAGAGGATGCGACAAAACCTGTGAAGTGGATGCACCAAAGCTGCAAAAAATTACCAAGTCGATGCAGCAATCCTTCAAAACTGCTAAGTGGATGCACCAAACATTTCTTGACGCGAAAAAACAGAGCTTGGTCAGACCTTTCTGCCAGTTTTCCAAGCGAAAGGCGGTCCCGAAATCCCGAGGCGCTCTTCGAGATAGTTGTTCGAGGCCGGTAGGGCTAAATGAGTGTAAGCCCTATTCTCGCTAGTCCTCGAAAACGCCGCAGCATTCCGCAATAGACCGCTAACTTCTTCCCGGTGGCAGGCAGATTGATCCGACGATCTTTAGCGTCACGACTAAGCCGCTTGGAGCAGAGCAGGTAGCGCTCCACGCAACTTCCTGCGTGGCCTCGGTGAGGCCCAAGCAAGCTCGCCATACAACGGAGCTTCCCCTTGTTTGAACAGTCTCAGCTTCAGTTCCGTGCTGAGGCTTTCAACATCGCCAACAACCCGACGTTTGGATCGGTCAACACTACTTGTGGTGTCACGGCACCTGGCGCGACCTGCAATAACACGCTGATGGGGCAAGCCACAAACACTCTCTCGAACGCTTTGGGTGGCACTTCGACCCTGTATCAACAGGGCGGTCCGAGATCCCTTCAATTCATGCTCAAGTTCCTCTTTTAAGCAACTGCGGCTGTCTCAACGCCTCTCGACTTTGCTGTAGAGAGGCGTTGGCTCTATGTAGTTCCATAACAAAGAGAGCGAAGGTGTTCGACTCTGGAGACCCTATGAACAGACGTAGATTTTTACAACTCATCTCGGCGACTGGCCTGTACGGTTCTTTGCGGGATTTTGCTCAAGGCATCTCGCAAACTCTACCCCCCTGGCAACCAGGGATGCTCGACATCCACCACTTGGCCTACGGTCGCGGTAACTCAACGTTCATCCTTTGCCCCGATGGCACGACCTTCCTCATTGATGCAGGTGTGACCACAGACTCCACCAAGGTCGCCTGCACTCAGAAACCGGATGCTCACATCCGACCAAGCGAATGGATTGCCTCCTACGCCACAAGGCAGATGAAATCGGCTGGACGCAGAGAATTGGACTATGCGCTCATCACGCACGTTCACCCAGACCATCTTGGTGACCCCGGGGAAAACACGGTTTCTTCGTCGAAAGGTGATTACAAGCTCACGGGAATCACCGATGTCGATGAGCGACTGCCTATTCGAAGGCTAATCGACCGGGGATTTCCGGACTACATCTATCCAACACCTTGGAAAGTAGCCTTCGCCGAAAACTACGAAGCTTACGTTAAATCACGCCAACGTTTAGGTGAGATTACGGAACGCATTATCGTCGGCAGTTCAAATCAGATTCGTCTCCTGCAGCATCCCGACAAGTACGGCAACTTCGCCGTTCGCAATCTCGCTGGTAACGGCGAGGTATGGACAGGAGTTGGGGAACAGACAAAAAAGACCTTTCCTGAATTGAACACACTGACTAAGCGGGACTACCCGAACGAAAACATGTGCTCGATCGCGCTGCGTCTGAGCTACGGGAAATTCGACTACTTCACAGGCGGGGATCTTCCGACCATCTCGGAGGAAGATGCGGCAGAACCTTCGCGCGATATCGAAACAGCCGCAGCGAAGGCAGCAGGACCTGTTGAAGTAGCGGTCACGGACCACCACGCGTATCTGGACGCCGTCGGCCCGAATCTTGTGCGTGATCTTCGCCCACAGGCATTCATCATTCCTGCCTGGTATGTCAATCATCCGGCAACACTACCTCTACGCCGGATGTTCAGCCGCAAGCTCTACCCCGGCGATCGCGATGTTTTCGCGACATGCACCATGGAGGAGAATAGGGTCTACAACGGACAGTTCAATTCGAAGATGAAGAGCTTCGATGGCCATGTTGTAGTGCGAGTCGCACCGGCTGGAGAAACGTTCCAAATTATGGTCACAGACAATTCAGACGATTCGGATCGAGTGAAACTCGTATCAGGTCCCTACCACTCCAGCTAGGATCCGATCCGCAATTACGTGGGAACATATATAGCAGATCAGAATATGGAATCATTCTCTTGGCAAGTGTCCGAAAAACCGGCTTTTCGGACACTTGAATGGCTTCTTCAACTGTTGATAACAGGGCAACGCACTCATCGTAAGCCCACAAACACCCTTTCGGAAAGTTGACCTCTGCAGTCCAGACCTCGAATTGGCCTTATAGAGCTTTATTCCCACCTTCCGCCAAACCCACCTCTAACTTCATCCAATTCATAGAAATTGGGAAATTCGAAGGTCTTACCTGCTTTGAGGGAATCTGTAGCGTGCTTTGCCAGCTCCGGAGAGACGATTCGCTGAAAGTCTTTCTCGAAGGTTCCGACATTGACGCACCACCACTTGTGTGTCGCCGCTTCGGAGGCGGCGATGAACGTCACCGTCTCCAGAGATCCCTTCGCCGCTCCCTCGTTCTTTAGGAAAGGAACCGCAATCAACTTGTATTTAGCAACCATGGTGCCTCCTTTCGGAGCGATTAGTGGGCGAATGCTTGTTGGGTTTCATAGCCTGACGGACGAGGGCATTGACTGTAGGCATCCCATAGTTCGGCAAGAGCATGATCGTCCTCCGCGAACCGATAAGCTACTGGTCCGTGAACGCGGTGGAAGATGCGCATTGCCTGCAGCACACCGTTGTATATGGGAAGAGACGATCGAACGCAGTCTGTGGCGGAGGCGTGCCAGCCAGTGATCTGGTAGTCGACAAGACAACTGGCGTCAAGCGGGGAGAAGCGCACCATGACGTTCATGCCAGAAGTGGAGAATATTGCGACGGTTATTGTGTCGTTGAGAGTCGACCAGGTGAGGTCCGAACTGTGATCGAATGTTGAGAGTAAGGCTTGAAAAAAGCTTCTGATCTGCGTGGTCATCGCTTCACTTTTTTCCCTTCGCATATTGATCTTGGGCCTACTGAGGAACAGTAGTGTGAAAGGAAGAATAGCAAAGAAAAGGCGAAACTGGTGGCTCTTAGTTGTTCATTAAATCGATGACCCAAGGGATTGTGGTTTTCAGGGTGGCGATCTGATGTTTCCGCTTAGCAGCCGCTTAGGCCCAACCAGCCTTTTGTGCAGCTGCGATTTTTGCGCCCTGCCTCGAGACTCAAACGCCGCGTAGGCTTTGTGGCTACCGAACCGATCGATCTCGGTCTTCCAGGTTTGCGTGAGCAGTTGAGTTCGCGTATCTCTTAGGCATGTTGTAAACGTGTAATCTCTGCGTCGATGGCAGCCAATGTCTGAGAGGTATTCAAACTATCTCTCTTTAGGAATTGCTACTCGATCCTATGCCCACTTTATCGAATAAGGCGTTCGAGGAGATAGCTATTTCAAGCCATGATGGGAGGAGAGAGCGCCGTAACAGGGAGTCAAGGCTGCGCCACAAAAGGCGCACCGCACGGCGGACCTGGCCTTGACTGCCAGGCTCTTGACGGTGCAAAAATCCTATGTGGCACGAATGCCATCATGTTGCAGCCGCCGAAAGGCGGCGCACGGTACTGGGCATCCAGTTCGATTCCTAGATACCGACGATCGAGTATCTTCGCGGCCAAAAGGGTGGAACCCGATCCACAGAAAGGATCGAGGATGAGATCTTGCTTCTGCGTAAAGGCTTCGATCAATGGCTTCAGCGCTCGAACGGGGTTCTGTATCGGGTGGAGCCTGTCGCCGGGATTTTTGCTTTGCTGCCACGAGCCAGTTTCAACTTGCGCAGCCACTTCTCCACTGCAACGGTTCGCACATCGCAGTTTGTACTTTCCCCACTTCTTCAGGACATGAAAATCGAGGATCTCTCGATGATTGCAACGGGTCGAATAGGCCGTCCTTCCTCGTCATCGATGCCCTCGTCAAGAGAAAGCTCGTTCTCCTTGAAGTGGTTAATGAGAGCATCGATCGAAACCGGCTGCAGACCCGCTTTCGATTGCTCTTCGTTGATCGTGATGCGTAAAATTCGGCGGCCTTAAGCGCGCTCGCTTCTGTCGGATACTGCTTGACCGTCCCGAGTTTGACCTTCCGGCGAATCCGTTTCCCATTGGCGTCCTCTTCCCGCCAGCGGAAGATCCAGCAATCCGGACCCTGCTTACGCTTTACGCGGTACACCATTCCTTGCTGATATCGCGTGCGCTGAAACATTACCATCCGGGCAATGATGAGTGTTCTGTTCAATCACGCCATCCGTTACGAGTTCATGCCGCAAGGCACGAACCCCATCACGTTGGTGCGGCAGAGCGGAAAGCGTATGAAGACGCCGGACATTCTCGAGGTGAGCGAGTTGAATGAATTATTCAATCAGCTATCACATCGGGACCGTGCGATGGCACTTCTCGACACGGTGACTGGACTTCGCAGGAGTGAACTGATCGGACTGAAGTGGAGCGACGTGGATCTCGAGAAGCTAGAACTCTCGGTGGTTCGGTCGGTCTATCGTCAGTGGGTGGGCAGGTGCAAGACGGAGATTTCCAAGAAGCCTGTTCCGCTCGATCCGTGGGTGGCTGAGGAACTGCTCACCTGGAAGGAGGTTGCTCCTTATAACCAGCCAGACAATTGGGTGTTTGCCAGTACGCGTAAGAGAGGTAAGCAGCCTTACACTCCCGACTCCTTATTAAAGAGGTGTATTCCTCCGCAGCAGTGCGGGCGAAGATCACCAAGCACATCGGTTGGCATACCCTTCGGCGCACCTTTTCGACTCTGCTGAAGGCGAACGGAGAGGACATGAAAGTGGTGCAGGAGCTTCTGCGGCACGCGACGGTAAAGATGACGCTTGAGGTCTATGCTCAGGCGGTCACCCCGGCAAAGGGAAGGCGCAGTCGAAAGTGGCGGGATTGCTGAAGGAGGGGCGAAATGAGTCAGTTTGCTTATTGGACCCTAAACGGACCCTCGGCATTTTCGCTAATGGCACAAGTTGTTGAATTGATTGGTGGACCTGATCGGGATCGAACCGATGACCTCTTCCATGCCATGGAAGCGCGCTCCCAGCTGCGCCACAGGCCCACTCTCTTGGAAGGACTCGTTCTATTTTCTGCTACCCGTGAGCATTCGTCAAACCAGGCGGGAACTTCGTGCAATTGATTGGTGTCTAAGTCTATAGAGTGAGCGATCACTCGGCCGCCGGCGGCGCAGGTTTCTCACCCTATGCATCGGAAATGGTGCATTTGCCATGCGTTCCACAAAAGTTTTAGTGTAGAGGTCACCCGATATGCAGGCGGGCACGTTCGTGGGAAATCTGACCAGCGCGATAGGGATAACGACTGAAGAAGCCGCGCTCGTCGCCGACCTTAAGGCCGGCAGCGAGGACGCCTTTGGCATCCTCATCGCGCAATATCATCAGCCGCTTTACTCTTTGATCGCCCGCAGCCTGACGGACTCCTCCGAGGCCGCCGATATTACTCAGGAAGTCTTTATTAAGGTTTTCCGGAATATTCGCGGCTTCCATGGCGAATCGAGCCTGAGGACCTGGCTTTATCGGATTGCTCTGCATGAAGCTTCGAACCAGCGGCGCTGGTGGTCGCGCCATAAGAAGCAGGAGCTCACGATCGATTCGACGGTCGATTCTGCCGATTCCGGTGACGAAGGCATGTCTCTTGCCGCCACGCTTGCGGATACAGGTGGCTCCCCGTTCGACCATGCCGCTCAGGCTGAGGTGCGGCAGAGTGTTGAAGAGGCGCTGCGCCAGATTCCCGAAGTCTTTCGAACCGTTGTGGTGTTGCGCGAGATCGAGGGCTTCGCCTATGAAGAGATCGCCGAAATCCTGAACGTCAACATTGGAACGGTCAAGTCCCGGCTGACCCGGGGACGTTCCGCGCTACGTGCTCTTCTGGTTGTCGACTCAAAGAAATCCGCTTCTTTTATAAACGCTTCTCCATCCAACGTTAAGACCGGGAATGTTTCCAACCCGGAGACGGTGACGAGATGAACTCCCCACAGTGCGGCAAGGTACGGTCTTCGTTCTCAGCCTATTTGGATGGTGCGGTCGACGGTCGGCAGATGCAGGCGATGGCGGAGCATCTGCGTGGATGCGAAGACTGCCGTGGAGACTTCGAGGCTTTGCGGAAGATGCAGAGTTCGCTGGTTTCGCTTGGTCCGGCGAGAGCTCCAGCGGACTTGGGGACGCGTCTTCGCGTCGCGATCTCACACGAGATCGCCTCCAGGAAGCGGAGCTGGCGCGACGTCCTCGCTTTGAAGTGGGAGAATACGATTCGCCCCTGGGCGGTTCAGGTCTCGGCAGGCGCAGCCTGCTCGGTTGTGCTGGTGGGTTCGATCATGGTCCTGCTGGGTCTCTTTGCCGCGCCCCAGCCGGTGATGGCCAACGATGAGCCGCTTGGAGCCATGACGTCTCCTCATTATCTTTATTCGGCTGTGATGCCGAGGCCCATCGTCACGGACCGGGACTCCGCGATCATCGTCGAGGCGTTCGTGAATGCCCAGGGAAGGGTCTACGACTACAACATCGTCTCCGGCCCAGAAGACGCCTCCGTCCGGAACCAGGTGGCCGATCAGCTTCTCCTCAGCGTCTTCGAACCGGCCCGGGTTTTTGGTGCGCCCGTTCGCAGCCGGGTGGTCATGACCTTTTCGGGAATCTCCGTCCAGGCATAGTACCCCCCCCCATACTTTTTTGCGCAAAGTCTTGGATCTAAAGTAGTTAGGTCCGGACTTCGTGCGCATACTCAAAGAGAAGGCTTTCTTGAGGGGATGTCTATTGCTCCGAAAAGCATGGATTCTTCCTTCATCTCTTCATCGCTAAAACTTTATCCCTGCCTACCAGCATATCGGATCGGGGGGATTGAATCGGCAACTCTATGTTGCTGATTTTTAGCTGTTTAGGTTGGAATTAGGCTTGACAGAGCTTTTGTGGCGGTCAACACGTAAAAGTAGACGGATTCTTTACCGCACCGATATGGAATCGGCTACGGTCTACTTCAATTCCGCGAGACTCGCGCGCCGGAACAGTAGACCTGCGGCAGTGAACAACACCGCCTGGCCAGTATGCCCGACGGCCATCCGGCGAGCCATGTCGGGCGGAGCGCCGGATGGCAGCAGCAGGGCAATCACCGCGAGCGTCGCCGCCATCGCAAACAAGGTCCGGGCCAATCCTGGCGCCTTCAGCCGTGCCAGACAGGCCCCAATGAATCCCACTATGAGCACGCTGAGAAACCACAGGCGCTCCGGATGTCCCGAGTCCGCCGTCTGGACCATGGTCGACCACCCCAGGGCGAATCCGGTCACGAGCGCCACACCAACACCTGCCTTGTAGGTCCACACGCCCATCTTCCTCGCGATCAGCGCATACGCCATCCCTGTCCCAAAGAAGAGGACGTAGACCAATACAAATGCGCGCGGGGGCCAGTTCCATCCCGGCGTCACACGCGATGCCACCAACGGCACCATTAAGAGGCCAAGCGCCACCAACGCTACGCGCAGCACTGTCTTACTCATCTGTGCCATATGAGCTGTGTTCTCCTTAATGATTCCTCCCGATGTCTCGAAAAAGACCCACAATGCGAGCCCGAACAATCCGCGATTGGCGTTTCGGCGCTCCCGGCACAGATCGTGAAACGCCTGGGCCATCCCCTCGCCATACCGATCGTGGAAAGGCCGCGGATACAGCCGCAGCAGCATCGCATATAACGCCCGGTAACGCTGGGCAGCGACGTCACTGGCCATAGGCAAACCGTCCTTCCGCCAACGCCACGACGCTGCGATACCGCGTCAGCTCTGCTTCCAGCGCCGCACGCCCCTCGCCTGTCAGCTTGTAATAGATCCGACGCTCGTCGTCCATCTCCGGATCGACCCGCTTATCGCTTTCCCGGATCAGCCCGGCCTTCATCATCCGCCCCATCGAGCCATAGAGCGTCCCCGGGCCCATTTTCACCTTGCCCTGCGAGTCTGCTTCCACCTGCTTCATGATTCCGTACCCGTGCCGCTCTCCGGTCGAGAGTGCCAGCAGGATGTGCAGCACTGCGGGAGTCAATGGAGCCTGTGGAGTATCCTTCTTTGTCATGCGTCGGACAATATATCCGTTGCGGATATATTGTCAATGCTGAATTACGAGGGAAGGTGGGCTGGCACCCTCGTTTAGTTCTTTGGATCGGGCCCGGGGAGTCGGCTATCCAGAAGGTGTCGCGGATTAGGAGACACCAGTCGGCTTTTCGTCGCGAATAATTGACGACGACAACGGCGTTTATGAGGACCAATCTGCCCGGTTTCCGAACAGCCGACTTTAGAGGAATTCATACAAACCCGACAGAATTACCTAGTAATCACCCTTTTTCCAACGGTCGCGCATTAGCTTTCGTGTCGCGGCGTCCATTGGTTTTCTGGGGAGCTTTGGCTTTGCCCCATTTGTGATGACTGAAGGCATCGCTGCAATCAAGATAGCCTCAACTTCGTCTATGTGACTAGGATCTTTCACCAAGAAAACGGAGAAATAGTTCCAAAAATAACCCCGCAGCGAACCGACGTTATTCGCATGTGCTCTCAAACGGCTACGAAGCTTTTGTGCTTGGCCGACGTAGTAAGGTTCATCATTTCTATAAAGGATATAAACCCCCGGATTGTCCAACTCCCGGATGGTTTTCGCGATTGATGGAGTCTTCCCGGGTTGTCCATTCGCTTCGGCTGGCGTAGTAAAGATCGCTCGCGGCCACATACGAATAAACTTCCCTACGAGCTTCGGCGTAATTTGCTTTCCTTCATCCAAATCGTCCTCTTCAACTTGCTCTTCATCAGTTTCCTCAACAGCGACATTCTTCATTGAAATGCTTTTCTTTACTGCCATGCAAATTCCTTTCCCCTTACGCTGTGAGCTTTGAACTTCAGTAGAGGCGGGGTGTGAAAGCCCTAAAGGGGCACCCCGAGCTAGGATATAACCTTCGTCTCGATTGGTGATCAGATTGATCTAGTATCTAAAGGTCGTCCTATCAGGATGCGTCTCCATTGGGAGTTTTTGATTCCCGTACTCATCTTCCTTTATTCGTGTCTTGTGTCTATCGGATCCGATGATCCTCTGGGTAGGTAACGGAGACACCCCTCAACGAGATTAGTACCGGGAAGTCGGTTTGTGTTTACTGACCGGGAGTCAAGGGAGCCCGCGAATCTCCAACTGCTTCCACTGGGACTCATTTGAAGTTAGTTCTTCGGATTGTTCCCGGGGAGTCGACCATCCAGAAGGTGCCGCGGATTAGGAAACGCCAGTCGACTTTTCGTCGCGAATGATTGATGACGACCAGCGCGTTTATCAGGACTGATCGAACCGCGGGGACCATGCTCCAATTGATCAAACAAACGAATACCGCCACGCCACTTTCCACGACAGCGCGGCCTCTCAATGCCTTACCCTTCACTCCAGGGCGCTCCGCATACGCTCAGCCCATAAAGCTACCTCGTTGCTTCACTGCTCTTGACTGACACTATCCATATCGGATATATCATAAACCGATATAGAGGTTCAGCCATGTCGAACACGGCCCTATTCGATGAAAACCTGCTAGAGAAACTTCCGTTGCCCACCGCGTCCTTCTTTGTGCTCTTCGCTTTGGCGGAAGAAGAGAAGCACGGCTACCGCATCATGCAGGACATCCGTGAACTTTCTGAAGGAACGTTCTCGGTCGGCCCTGCAACGCTGTACACAACCATCAAAAAGCTCACTGAACAAGGTCTCATCACCGAAACCTCGAGCACAATCGAGGACAGACGCAGGACCTACGCTTTGACCTCAACGGGAAAGCGCCTCCTCGGTGCTGAATTTCAACGTCAACAGGCGCTACTCAATCTCGCTCGGAGGAAAAAACTTCTGAAGATTGGGGATCAGAAATGAATCCTTTAAAACAACTGCATTGCTTCTTCTTTGACCGACTCCTCATGCTTCAGAGCGATGATCTGATCGCTCACTACGGCGATGAAATGCGTTTGGCCTTCCGGGATGAACTCGACCGCGCTCGGCAGCAAGGGACCAGTGAAATCCTACGGGTGTGGTGCGAGGTGCTCCGCGAAGCTGTAGTGCTCTCCGCTCCCAGATGCCTGGAACGAGCGCAGCTCGTGCTTACTGCTGCTATCGTCGCGAGCGCCCTTACTATTGGCACTGCTCTTGGCTTTTGCACGGTAGGGGGAAGTTCGATCGTGCGCGCCTGCTCTCGGGAACAATCCGTCTCTCAAGCGCCCTCGCCGCACGAGAATCAGGGGGGACTAGTGCAGCTTCCCAAAGGCGAGCATATGTTCCTCGAATGTTCCGGGGATCAGGACGCAATTCCTACCGTTATCCTCGCTACTGGCAGAGGGCTAGGCACAGCTGGTGCGTGGGCGAAGGTGCAGGAAAGGGTAAATCCGTCCATCCGGGTCTGCAGTTACGACGCCCTCGGCGCTGGACGAAGCGACCACCTTCCGAACGATGCCCATCCCGAGCGCCGCCCTATCGATAAGGTCATCGCGGATGATCATGCCCTCTTTGAGGCTGCGCACCTGAAGCAGCCTTACATTCTCGCCGGGGCGTCAGACGGTGGCATTCTCCTGCGACGCTACCAGCAGGCGTATCCCCATGAGATCGCAGGCTTCGTCTTCGTGGACTCAGCGCACGAGGAACAGGAATGGCGCATGGCAGCCATCTCAAATCAATTGGATCCCAACTGGAATAATCCCTTGTTTCTACAGGAGAACGGGTTTCTTCCAGACCATCAAAAACTCGCCTGGCACGCAGACATACCCCTCGTTGTCTTGGAGCGCACAGAAAAGGCTCCGGCTTCAGCCTTTCCGATGTTGAATCAGCAACAATTGGATGCTCTGAATGTTGAGTGGCACGAACATCAGGTAGATCTCGCGAAGAGATCGAGATATGGGCAGCTCAGAGCAATACCTGATTCCGGACACTTCATGCACCAGCAGAGGCCGGACGCGGTCGCAGATGCGATACAGGAAGTCGTCCACCAAGTCCGAGCGAAAGCTCGATGAGACATGTTCGGGATCAGTACTGACATGTCGGCTTGTGTTTACGGATCGGGAGTCAAGGGAGCCCGCGCCCCGCTCTTCTTCATCATGCTCCGACGTGATACACGCCACGGATACGTGTCAACCGTTTTGCTTCGGAACAGGTGATCTTCAGTGAACGCGCGGAGGGAGAGCAGTCGAGGTCTGATTGGGATGGGTTGCGGTTTCGGTCCAGGTCTGAGGGCCATGCCAGTCCCGAGTGGCAGTGAGGTCGATACGGAAGGGGGTGGTGGCGGGATGGTCGGGGGGAAGAGCTTGCAGGAGGCCGTCTCCCAAGGGTGGAAGGGCGCGGGCGAGGGATTGCAGCCGTTCCGCCGTGGCGGTTCCGGTGAGATGGATGGTATAGCCTGCTTCATCGAAATGGCCTTCAAGGGTGGCGGGATCGTGACCCCCCAGGAAGAGCGGCGTCGGGGCGAGAAGGAAGCCATGGGCAGGTGACCTTGACGCAGTCAAGACGCGATGACGAGACACGGTTCCATTCCCGGCAGCGTGAAGATGGACATCCGTGGAGAGCAGCGTTACCGGAGAGTTCTCCGCCGATTCGCCGCTGATGGATGGAGTGCTGATGAGAGACGTGCTTTTTTCGCCTGCCGCCCCGGGAGCATTCAGGGTCGCATTGCTTAGAGTGAATTGCCCCTGCCAATGGTTCGCATTCGAGTTCGAAGAAGATTCAGTCCGGCCAGCGTTGGACCCCTCGTAGGTCAGGCTGCCGGTGAGAAGCCCAGTGGCCGTGAGGTCGGGAGAGACATGAGGGCTGGTGGCGCGAAGCCACGAGAGAAGAGTCGGGGCGGAGATTCCGGCGGTCCCCAACTGCAGCGAGGAATCGCGAAGGTGATGAACGTTGGGGATGGAACCGGTGAGTGCGATGGTCTGGGTGTGAGACGAGGCCGCAGGGGGCCAGCTGCAACGAAGATCCTGGAGGGAATGGAAGAGTCCGGAGGCGGTGGCGTAGCACTCCACTTCCGCGGAGAGTGGCTTTTCAGGGACAAAATCGGCGGGGCGGGTATCGACGAGGTGAAGGCGGGTGGTGACGGCGCTTTCGCCGATGGTGCCGCGAATGTTGGTGGACAGGTTCATCTCCCCGCGCCAGCCGGCGTCGCGGCCGAAGAGAACGCGGGTGGCCTCACCGAGAGGGGCGTCATGCCATTGGCCCTGAAGGTTGAGGGATACCTGGCTAAGGGAGGCAGCCGCGCCGAGGGTGGATTCAAGCTCGATGGTTCCGGCATCGGAGACGTTGGAGTCGGTGCGGGTTGGATGTGCGCGCAGCCGGAGGTGCCACTGATGGGGATCGGGAAGCCAGAGAGAGAAGTCCGCATCGACGAGCGAGAAGGGAAGCTTCTCCTGTGCCTGCTTGAAGTTGAGCCGGGCGCCGGTCGCCTCGATATAGGGGAAACGCGGCGCTGAGCCGGCGTGGCGCTGCGCCGTAGGAGCAGTCTCGATGTGGGATGCCTGAAGGAGGATGCCCTCAATGTTCCATCGGCCATCGGCAGCGTGAACAAGATTGACGCTGGGCTCGGTGAAGCTGATGGTTGAGAACTCGACATGGCGGCGCCAGAGAGAGGAGAAGCGCAGGGTGGCCTGGACCGAGTTGGCGCGAATAATCGGCTCGGAGCCAAAGGCCGGATCTTCTCCGACGACCAGGTTTTCGATAGTGAAGCCGGGCAGTGGAAGCAGCGTGAGCGAGATGCGGTCGAGGTGAACCGGGCGGCCGAGGCTGTCTCCGATGCTGGTAGCGACGCGCCGTTGGTAGCGCCCGAGATTGATCAGAGGGGGAAGGAAGACGAGCAAAAGAAGAGCGAGGATGCCGAGATAGAGGAAGCGGAACCGGCGCAGGTGGGATGAGGGGGACGGCGCAGGGGCACCCGAAGGTTCGCCTCCGTGGGGTGCCGATTCGACCCACGAGGGCAGGGAATCGCGCTCAACCAAAGGTTCGGGTGGAAGGGAGGTGTGGTCGTGGATGGACGAGGCGTATTGGGATGGATGAATCTGCCGCATGGACGGGCGTGTGGAACCCTTTAGCGAATGAGATGGAAGGTACGATTCCAGCGTGTTTGATCGAAGATGTGGATGAGGATGTGGCCCATGAACGAGAGCCGCTGTCCGATGCTCTGCTTATCGATCTGATCGGCGGGGGTCTCGAAGGACCAGTAGACGAACATCGGGCGGCCAACGATATTTTCGCGAGGAACGAAGCCCCAGTAGCGGCCGTCGAGCGAGTCGGGGCGGTTGTCGCCCATGGCAAAGACCTTTCCAGGGGGCACGACGAGGTCGCCGTTCTGGATGTTCTGGGGCAGTTCGTATTGCCATGAGGCCGTGACCTGGTACATGGGATCGGGCGGAATGCTGGGAAAGTCGTCGCGGTAGGGGCTGTACTCGTGCTGGGGGTTGCCGTCGGAGACAGGCATGGCGGCGTAGGGCTCTTTTTGGGCGACGCCGTTGAGGTAGACAACCCCGTTGCGAAGGTGAATATGGTCGCCGGGAATCCCGATGGCGCGTTTAACCAGGAAGAGGTCAGGTTCGCCGGGCTTGAGGAAGACGATGATGTCGCCGCGATGGACTTCGCGGTAGTAGACGAAGGGAGCCCAATTCGCAGGCGGCGCGAGCGAGACGCGATCGACGAGGACGTGGTCGCCGATCAAAAGCGTTTTGACCATCGAAGCGGACGGGATCTCGAAGTTCTGGAAGACGAAGGTCATCACAAAGAGGCCGACGGCGAGCACACTGGCGATGGAGGCCAGGGATTCGAGCGGCGTTTCGGTCTGCTGCGCCGCTTCGGATGGTGCGGCTTCTACCTTCTCAACGGATTCCATTGTCTTCATCGACGGGCTTTCTCCACGTGTCTCTTCAGTGTATCCCCGATGGGCGCGAAATTTCCGGGAAAACCCCGGGGGCGGGAGGTGGGAATCGGCGCCGATGCATGGGAGAATTCCGAGCTATTACGACGGCGGGATCTTTCAGCGCTTATTCGTGGAAAAATTCGCTTCTGAAGGGACATCTCCATCAGATAACCCCATACTCTTCCAGTAGCTTGCCGATCATGGTCTTCTCGACATACTTTTTCGCGAAGGAGGGGATGGGTAGCTTCTCGCGGTCGCGGAGGAACGCCGTTGATTTGATCAGCTCGCGCACATCGTAGACGGAGCCGAATACTTCCGGAACGCCACGCTCGATGTTCAGTAGCTGATACACGGCTTCCATGGCGGTGCGCACGGAGTACTCCGTCGTAAAGATACAGTCGCGCGTCGACTCCGCGAATTGGCCGATGAAGGCGAAGTTCTTTACGCCGTCCGGAACCACCTTCGGGCGGTCTGTGCCATTGCGCGTCAGGAAAAACGCGGTAATGAACGGCATCATGCAGGGCCGCGTGATCGCACCGCTTGCGGCCAGCTCGTCGATCTCGTTCAGCGGGACGCCGAGGTGAAAGAGCCACTCTTTCGTAATCTCCTCGCCGGTGCAGTCGCGCATCGATTTCTTCACATAATCGCCTGGCCTGTCGGTAAACAGCCCATAGAACCACACGACCGTCTGGTCCTGCGGCTGCTGCCTGAAGTGCGGCTGACGGTTCACCGTCCAGCTCAGCAGCCACGACGAGTCGCGCACGCTTACGATGCCGCCTGTAACCACCTTGCCGGAGCGCGTCGGCCGTTTGGCGATCTTCTCGATACACGCAGGAATTCGCGCGTCCAGCGTCGTGATGGAAGCGGAAGCCCACTGGGACTCCTCCGGCCGCATGCAGAACTTGTCCGGCCGGCCGAACGACGGGTGCTGTGCGGCGATGTTGCGCCACAGATGCCAGCTTCCTCCATCGTGCACGATTGGGTCGAACTTCGCGGGGGTGTGATGATCGCCCCACTCGGAGTTCTCCACCAGCGAGCCGTTGGTGACGAACACCAGCTCGTTCTCGGTGAGGTCCACGCCGCCGACCATGCCCTCGTGGATCCAGTCGATGCGGCGGGCCACCTTCTTCTCCGGTGTGATGTCGAAGGCCACATTCATTACCTGCGTGTCGAACTGCACCTTCACACCCTGCTTCTGGAGCCATGTAATCAGCGGAAGCACCAGCGACTCATACTGGTTGTACTTCGTAAACTTCAGCACGCTGAAGTCGGGCAGGCCCTGGATGGCGTGGATGAAGCGCTGCACATACAGCTTCATTTCCAGGGCGCTGTGCCACTCCTCAAAGGCGAACATTGTGCGCCAGTACAGCCAGAAGTTCGATGCGAAGAAGTCTTCGCCGAAGACCTCGTTGATGCGCTTCTCATACAGCTGCTCCGGCAGCGCGAGCACCAGCTCGATGATCTCTCTCCGCGCTTTCCCGGTCAGATCGAAGTCCATGCCCGTCTTCGCGTCTTTGCCCTGATCAATCGTGGCGCGCTGCAGCGAGTAGTTCGGGTCGTCTTTGTTCAGCCAGTAGAACTCGTCCAGCACCGACGCGTCTTCCATCTCCAGCGAAGGAATCGAGCGGTAGAGATCCCACAGGCACTCGAAGTGCGCTTCCATCTCGCGGCCGCCGCGAATCAGCCATCCCGTCTCGGCATTGCCCGCGCCGTCCAGAGCGCCGCCGCCGATCTTCGACGCTTCAAGAATCGTGATGCGGTCTCCCTTCATCTGGCCGTCGCGGATCAGAAATGCCGCAGCCGCCAGTGAAGCCAGTCCTCCACCAACCAGGTACGCCGACTTCTCCTCTACGCCAGCAGGCTTCCGCGGACGAGCAAACGCCTCATAGTTTCCCTTGCTGTAGTACACGAAAACCTCCTGTTGCCTGGAAATTGCAGTCACTCGATCAGAGCTGCGCTACGCGCAGTCCAGATATACCTCATCCGAGTGAAAGCGGCATTTATGTGTGGGATGCGAAAAGCCTAGGCATTTGAGTGAAGCCGTCCGCATTTTTTGGGGGCGGCTGTCTCACTAGCGGACGATACGGAAGATTCTGTCCCAGCGGGCGAAGTTATACAGGGGCGGCTGGATGGCCGGCGGCCCGAGTGCGACTCCGGCTGTGCGTGGAAGCGAGTAGCCGGAACCGCCGCCCTGACGCAGGGAGAAGTAGATCACCAGCGGACGTCCCACGATGTTTTCCCGGGGAACGAAGCCCCAGTAACGGCTGTCCTCGCTGTCGTTGCGATTGTCGCCAAGGACGAAGTAATCCCCGGCGGGGATGATGAGGTCGCCATCGTCGATGAGCCTGCGCATGCGGATCCACCAGCGGGAGTCGATGGCGGGGTCCGCGTTCTGGAGCCGGGGGAAGTTGTCGCGGAAGTTATCGGGAGCCGAGGGGCGATAGACGGCGTAGGGCTCTTCGAGCCGCAGGCCGTTGACGAAGACGTGTCCCCCGCGCAGACGGATGTGGTCCCCGGGGATTCCGACGACGCGCTTCACCAGGTGGGTATCGGGGTCGATGGGGAAGTGGAAGACCACGACGTCGCCGCGATGGATCGTCGGGGATGGCAGAAACAGGGAATCGGCGGAGTCCGCCGTGATCTGTTTGTCGACGAGGAGGAAGTCACCGATCAGGAGCGTTGGCTCCATCGAGCCGGAGGGGATGCGGAAGGGCTGGAGGGTAAAGGTAACGATGAAGATGGCGACGACGATGATGGCGATCAGCGACTGTATCGCGGCGAGGAATCCAGGGGGATGAGAGTGGACATAGACGACTCGACGCCGTGGCTGGGGTCCGCCGGACGGAGTGGAGGAGGGAGTAACGGGAGGCGGAACTCCAGGTCTGTTGCCCTCCTGCACATCGTTCCGGGCGTTCTTCTGCGTCGGAACGGAGGTGAGGGCGGGGCCGCTCATCTTGCGACTCCAGCTCGGGCACGCGTGATTGGGACGGGTTGTTCCGCCGCAAGTGAGGCAAGGTTTCGTTCGGCCTGAAGGCGTTCAAAGGCGATGCGCGCGGCCTCCTGCTGGGCCTGCTTCTTTGTCGTGCCCTCGGATTCGGCCAGGGCGCGGGAGTCGCCGAGACCGTCGGAGATACGGACCTCAACACGGAACAGCTTCTGGTGGTCCGGCCCGCTCTGCGCGGTGAGGACGTATTGGGGCTGGCCTGCTCCGGTGGCCTGCAGGTATTCCTGGAGGGCGGACTTATGGTCGCCGATGGCCCCGCTGAAGGTGTCTCCGGCGCTGAGGGCTCCCTGGAGATCGGGGAGGGAGGGCTCGATGATGTGACGCTCGATGAAGGCGCGCGAGACCTCCATACCGCCATCGAGATAGAGCGCGGCGATAACAGCTTCAAGAGCGTTGGCGAGCAGGGCGGGCTTCTGGCGGCCACCGCTCTGCTCCTCGCCCCGGCCCAGGCGGAGCATCGCTCCGAGGCCGATGCGCAGGGCGACGGCTCCTAGATGGCGGCGGCTGACAAGGGAGGCGCGCAGGCGGGTGAGTTCACCCTCGCGGGAGTGCGGGAAGCGGCGATAGAGGCTCTCGGCGACGGCCAGCCCCAGAACGGCATCGCCGACGAACTCAAGCTGCTCGTTGTCGGTGTCGGGGTTGAGCAGGGTCTCGGGGCTGGTCTCGTAGGCCAGCGAGCGGTGGGTCAGGGCCAGTGTCAGCAGTTCCGGGTGTTTGAAGCGGTGATCCCATGGTTGGGCAGGTGTCTCGCTCGATAAGATTCGGGCGGACTTTCTTCGGCGCGTCGGCATGCTCCCTCGCTCGGAATTCAAAGTACCGAATTGTTGGACGCTCTGAAGAGGAGAGTTGCTTCTCATCGGGGCGGAGGCGGCGGTCGATAGGCGTCCTTCTCTGCTTTGCCAGTGGGGTCGATGGGCTGGTTGTCTTCGTTGTTGTCGGACCGCCGGGGGAGAAGGAAAGGCTCCTTCAGGCCCTTCTCGGCTGCGGCTTTGGTGTCGGGCTGGGAGTCGCGAACGGCGAGGGCGGCTTTGTACTCGGCAACGGCCTTGGTGCGCTCGGGATGCTCCTGGCCGGGATTTTCGGGATCGAGGGCGACGTCGTACAGGCGTCCAAGATAGATATGGGTCCAGGCCAAGGTGCGGGGGTCCTTGGCGAGGGTAAGGGTCTTGTTCAGGTGGGCAAGAGCGGATTCCGGGTCGCCCTGAACCAGCTCGATGCGGCCGGCGAGATAGTTGGCCTGGGGATCATTGGGATTGGTTTTGAGAGCCTCGTCGGCCATCATCCCGGCGCCGGCGGTATCGCCCTTCATGAGCTTCATCTCGGCAAGATCGAGGCCTTTGAGCTGGCGGGGCGCGCGTTTGACGAAGTCGTGGCTGCCTTCGGGAAGGAAGGCGACCTTTTCGGCGGTGTGACGCTCGCGGTCGACGTCCATGCCGTAGACCATCTCGGCAATGTCTTCCTTGAGGCTGCCTCCGTCCTTCTCCATCTGGCCCAGCTTGTCGTAGAAGTATCTGGCCAGGACCCAGCCCTGACGCACGTCGAGATCGACCTGTTTGCGGCGGACGGCTTCGGCCTCACGCTCCCAGGCGGTGAGCTCGGCCTCATAGTTGGTCATATCGGAGCGCTGTTTGACCTGACTGGGACGCTTCGGCTTGGGAGTCCCGGTGTCCATGGTCTGGGCTTCGACGGCCTTGATGAGATTTTCGGTGATGAAGGCGGAGATGTCGGACTTGTACGTGAACTCGAGAGGAGCGTCCTGTACGGCCTTGAGCAGGGGGAGGAGGCGGTCCATGGCGCTGGCGCGGGCGTAGACCAGGGGCTCGATCTCGTAATGGAGATAGGTGTGGCGGATCTGGTCCATGTGAACCTGGCCGAACGGTTCCCCGGAGGGCGAGGCGATGACGATGTAATCGCTGCCGTAGATGCGCGCATTGGTGGTGGCAGGCGCGAGCATAGGTTCAAGAAGGACGAGAAAACGGCGTCCATCATAGCTGGAGACAGGGAGCCGGAGATAGATATTTGTATTGAGGACGGCCTTGGTCAGGGGATCGTGGACCTTTTCTACCAGAGCCTCGTATTCGGCACGATGGGTGATCCAGATGCCGTTGAGGTTGATGTCCTCGGCGAAGGTGCGGAGAAGCGGAAGAACGTTGACGACCTGGGTGGAGTCGGGAGGAAGGTCCGGCTCTTCGACCGACGGGTTGAGCTGAGGGGGAGGATTGAGATAGAGCGAGAGCGAGATGTACTGGGCGAGATTCAGGCCAGGCTCCGAGAGAGTGTGCTGGCGGATATAGGCGCAGAGAGCGTCGCGGTGGTCACGGGCCTCGGGTGTGGCGGAGGCGAGTGCCTGGTTGATCTCATTGCGAATCGTCTTGCGGACCGGAGCGGAGTTCTCGAGGTCGGCGTCATAGCCGCAGGTATTGAGGGCCGCGGCGAGATAGAAGAGTGGTTCACTGGTCTCAAGCGTGACGGCAGCTCCGCCAGCTTCGGGCTGTGTGACGCGCGGGCGGGCGGGAGGGCGCTTCTGCTCGTTTTCCAGCGTGGACGAGGATTGCGATCCGGAGGAGCTGGATGATCCCTGGGTCTGGGCCTTGAGTCCGGGGCTCAAAAGCGTCGTTGCAAGGAAGAAGGATGCCGCGGTTTTGGAGGAAAAAAGCACGTTAATATTTGACTCTTTCAGTGGAGTTTAGGGGAGCGGTGGAGGCAAGCGCAAGATTCAAGTTGATGGCGGGCGGCCACGATCTGTTGGAAAGAGCCTTCTTTTTCAAAAAGATGGATCAAGAGCAAAGGATTTATGTCTTTAGGACAGGCATGGTGGCGGGGATAGCTTCCGCCGCAGGGGAAAGGTATTTTTGCAGCGGATCGGGGTGCAGCAGCTTAAGTCCCGTAATGACTGCCTTTGCGTTGATGCGAGCACCTTCAAGGCTGGTGTGGGTATGGGGATCGGCGAAGAGTGGTTCGACAGCCTGCTCCCCCAGAGAGTCGTACTGACGGGCGATGATTTCGTTGAGGTCGATAAAGGGCACATGTTCCTGCTCGGCAATCTGGTGAGCCCAGCCACCGTAGTTGTCTGCCCTGCTGCGGACAACCCGGCCATCTTTCCAGATCTTGCGCGGGATGAGTGAGCAGACGATGATTGTGGCCCCTTTATCGTGGGCCTGCTGGACATATTGCCGCATATACGAGCCGTAGGTATGGACGGTCTCGTGGCGTTTCAGGATCGGATTTTCGATCTCGCGGGTCTCCTCGCCGATGCCGGGAAGGCTGCCGCGGGCGCGGCTGGTGTCGTCGAGCGGGCCGGAGTCGTTGTGGCCGAACTGGATCAGGATGAAGTCGCCGGGCTTGAGTCGATCGAGGACTTCTTGCCAATGACCCTCGGTGATGTAGGTGCGGCTGCTGCGGCCTCCGATCGCGCGGTTGACGACGTTGATCTTTGCCGGATCGAAAAAGTCGACGAGGGGTTCGCCCCAGCCCCATTGACCGTTGGCTCCGTCGCCGTGCCCGTTGCGTACGGTGGAGTCGCCGACGAGATAGAGCGTGGGAAGCGCGGGATTTTTCGGCTCGGGAAGATTGAGCTTCGCCTGAACAGCGGGATCGGTGCCTTGCATTTGAGATGAGGAAGGGGCGGGTGTTTGGGCCCGTGAAGCGATAACAACTGATGCCAGAACGGCCAGCGACAGCAGCGACGTAGGAAGAGAAGGTCTGGTTCTGGGGCTGAGGTTCATAGGCTATGGCTTCGTCTGAGAATCTTATATTTGCGACGGTTGGGCAAATTTGTCGTGTTTCCTGGCCCTATTTTGTGACTGTACAGACAAATACAGGGATTCCCATTCGACTTCGCTCAGGGCAGGCTTTCGACTCCGCTATGCTGCGGTCAAAATGACGGGTGTGCTTTCAGTGGAGGCTTTATTGAGTGGGGGCCGCTGCGAGGTGAAGTTCACGGGTGTGGAAGGGGGCGGTGGTCTCAGGGATGGTGCCGTCGTTGACCTGGACCTCCTGAGGGACGCCTTCGAAGAGGATGCGGGTGGAGATGCTGGAGCGGGGCGGGATATGCGCCTTTTCGGTCGAGGTGAGATTTCCGGAGCGGACCGTGACGGGAACATCCACGGTGACGTAGCCGGCGTTGTGGATCTCGACGGCGACCAGCCAGCTCACTCCCTTGCCGTTACGGGCGGGGAGGTCGCGAGGCGTGACATTGACGATAGAAAGGTCGGCGAGGCCGCGATCGTTGTAGACCCAGTCGTCGAAGATGCCGGAGAGATTTTTGTGACACGAGGCTTCGAGGACTCGCTGGAAGGCGTGGGGGTCCTCGGGAGTGGAGGGGTCGGCATGGCGCACCTCGTCGCGGTAGGTCTGGAGCGCGCGTTTGAGGGGGACGTCACCGATGATGGAGCGCAGCAGCCAGAGGACGGCGGCGGCTTTGGCGCGGTAGTAGACCTCGTCGTGCGCGGCGATCAGGCTCTGGCCGGGCTGGCCTGGGGGTGGGGGCAGGGTGGAGGGCAGCGCAGCCGGCGGGGCGTTGGGGTCCGGTTCGGCGGTCGAAGGGTTTGATGAGCTGGAGGAGCTGACGCCCTGGGGGAGATGCTGCGAACCCGGTGCGGTGGAGGTCACTTCCGCGGGTTTTTCGGGCTCGACGAGAGTGAGGGGATTGGTGAGCTGACGGAGCTCGTCGAGGGCCTTGTCGCGGCCATCGGTCGATTCGGTATAGAGGAGCGAGATGAACTGCGGAACGCCTTCGTTGAGCCATGGGAGCGAGGAGCGGAACCAGGCATGGGCAAGCGAATGGACCATCGCCGGGGTGATTTGGCGGGCGTCGGTTGTGCTGAGGGGGACGGCGAGGAAGGCGTCGTCCTCGAAGGGCTGGCCGGGGTGATCGATCAAGGTTAGAGAGGTGAGCGGGGCGGGGCCGAGCCAGTCGCGGAGGAGGGGGGCGACATTCTCGGAGGCGGCGGTATAGGGAGCGATGGCTTCGGGGCGCGTGGTCGTTACCTGGAGGAGCTGGTTGTCGGAGGGACGGGAGGCCTGGGAGGTAACGAAAAGACTGGCAGTGCGGAAGCCGAGGGGAGCGGAGGGAAAGTCAACGGTAGCGACGCCGTGGGATTCGGCGACAGGGGCGTCGGGCTCCTCGGTGACGTGCGTGAGGGGCAGGCGGCGGCCATTGAGAAAGGCGTCGACGGGAGGCTCGCCGACGTATTCGATGGAGAGCCGGAGATGAAGGGTCGCTGGGGCCTGCTGGAGGCGTGAGAGGCCGATGGCCTGGAAGAGCCGGGCACCGTCCCCGAGGAAGAAGGCAGGGGAGGAGACGGGATACCAGAGGACGTTGCCGAAGCCGCGGAGGGCGGTGATATCAGGCGAAATCTGGTCCCAGTCGGCGTTGGCGGCCTGCTGCGGAGGAGCGCCGATACGGGTAAGGCGTTCACCGGAGGCGACGATGGAGCCGGAGTAGAAGCCGGTGAGAGTAAGGCTGGAGCCCGGAGGAATGGGCTGGGAGAGGTGGACTAGAGCTTCGGTGGCCTGGCCGGTGTGGTCGGCGTCGGTAGGAAGGGTGTGTTCGGTGACAGTAAGAGGAGTAGAGGAGGTAAGGCTCTCCCAATGGAGGGTAGAGGAGAGCTGGAGTGCGAGGTGGGAGACCGGGGAGGAAGAGGTATTGCGGACGGTAAAGCGGGCTCGAGCATCGAGATGCGAGGTCGCGGGGGCGAGATGGAGGTCGAGGTCCCAGTCGGTAAAGACGATGGCGGAGCGCTGAGCGTCGGTGATGGAGGCGACGGCCTTCTCAGGGGTTCGGGCGAGCTTGCCGGTATGGGATTGATTCTGGGCGTCTTCGTTGCGGTGGAAGAGGACCTGACCCTGGGGGGAGGGATTGCCTGCGGGCGCATCCTGCGAACCCACCTTCGTTTCGGGCCTACTTGCGTCGTCCCGGGCCGAAGAGGGGGCACCCGGCTGCTGGGTGGAGGCGAGTGTGGAGGCGAAGAGGAGGGTGACGAGCGTGAGTTTCTTTGACAAACGGAGTTCCTGGGTGCCTGCTGCTAAATGCTGCCGAGACCTTTGCGCTTTTTGGCAGTCGGAGGTGCGGTCGCGGTCTTTGGTTGGACGGAGGAGGCGCGTCGCTGGCGCAGGGCCTCGTACATGACTACGGCTCCGGCGACGGAGACGTTGAGCGAAGAGACCTGGCCGGCCATGGGGATGCGCAGGAGGTGGTCGCAGGTCTTCTTGACGAGGTCGTGTAGGCCGGCGCCTTCCCGGCCAAGGACGAGAACGCAGTCGGTGGCGAAGTCGAAGTCGGTGTAATCGGGGGTTCCGCGCTCATCGAGGCCGATGACCCAAACGTTGGCCTTCTTCATCTGCTCGAGGGCGCGGACGAGATTAGTGACGCGGGCGATGCGGACGTGCTCGGAGGCCCCGGCGGAGGTTTTGGCTACGGTGGCGGTGACGGGCGCGCTGCGTCGCTCGGGAAGGAGGATGCCGTCGACCCCGGCTCCGTCGGCGGTGCGGAGGAGGGCGCCGAGGTTGTGGGGGTCTTCGATGCCGTCGAGGGCGAGGAAGAAGCGGGGGCGACCGTTTGGCGCGGGGGCAAGAAGATCTTCGATGGTAAGGAACGCTCTTTCGCGAAGATAGGCGACGACGCCCTGGTGTGCCTCGGTTTTGGCGACGCGGGTGAGCTGATCGCGGGGCTCAACCGCGACGCGGATTCCGGCGGAGCGGGCGAGGGAGGAGATGCGATCGAGCTTGGCGTCGCGGCGCTCGCGGGCGACGGAGATGCGGTCGAGACGACCGGAGCCGGCCCGGATGGCCTCTTCAACGGGGTGGAGGCCGTAGAGAACTTCCATAAGATCAAGTATCGCAGGGAATAGGAGGACGTCAAAAATCTGGAAGGAACGTCTTACAATAATTAAGATAAGAACAAAGTTAGCCGGGAGATTCGGAGAGTGGGTCGTTCCGATGCAAAGCGAGGTTTTTCAGGCCAGAAGTCTCAGGACCGAGACTTTTTAGGCGGATCTCGCGTCAGTACCACAGTGAACTCTGGAGCCCTATCCATAACCGCGGCGCAGGTCGCGCTGACCCAGGAAGAGAACGGGGCGATTGCGCGTGGACTCAAGCGGCAGGACGCCGAGCTGATGGACCAGTTGATTGAACAATATCAACACCGTCTGCTGCGGTACCTGCTGTTTCTGACAGGGCGTCGCGAGGTGGCTGAGGATCTCTTCCAGGAGACCTGGATGCGTGTTCTGGTTCGTGGCGCGCAGTACAACGGCAAGGCGAGGTTCGATACCTGGCTCTTTACGATTGCCCGCAACCTTGTCATCGACCTTTCGCGGAAGCGAACCATGTCGAGTCTGGATGAGATGAGCGAGAGCAATGAGGACGACCGGCCGTTTGAGGTGATGATGACTGGGCCTTCTCCGCTCGAGCAATTTACGTCGAGGGAGGACTCGGCGGAGGTCGGCGAGGTTCTGCTGACCCTGGAGGCCTCGTATCGCGAGGTCCTGGTGCTGCGGTTTTATGAGGAGATGTCGCTAGAGGAGATCGCCGGGGTAACGCGGGCGCCGTTGTCGACGGTGAAGTCGCGACTGTACCGGGGACTGGCGTCGTTGAAACCCGAGCTGGAAAGACTGAGAAATTGTCGTCCTGCGGTGGCGGAGGCGAGGGGATGAGCGAATTGATCGATGGTGGGGTGGAACACCAGAGGGCTCTGGCGCGGGAGGCGATGGCCTCGTTGAAGGTGGAAGCACGGACATCGCTGGTGAACCGGACGCACAGGGTGGTGCGGGAGCGCGCGAAACAGATGTCCGCGCGGCGGACTCAGATCCGCAGTCTTTGGGCACCGCTGGCAGTGTGCGCGTCGATGCTGGTGATCCTGGTGACGGCCGTATGGACGCTGCTGGACGAGTATGAGCTAACTCCGACGGGAATGCCGGACGCGAGCGACCAGTACATGGTGCTGCTGCTGTGGTTTCTTCCGGCTTCGGCCGCGCTGCTGGCGATGGTCTGGTTTCGCCGTGCGCAGAGCAGGCGTTCCAGGGGAGAGATGGCACAATGACGTCCCCGATCTCCAACGAGAACCGCCTGAACGAATTTCAGGCGGGGCAGGAAGATGAGCTGAGCCTGATCCCGGCGTGGTCGGTTGTGCTGGCGGTAGCGGTTTTCGCGGCGGTTCAGTATCTCTTCCATGTGGTGATGCCGCACCACAAGCACGAGATGCTTCCGATGCGGCTGCTGATGGGCTACTCGTGGGGAACAGCTTTTGCCAGCTACGTTCTGCTGGTGGGTTATGTAAGCCGTGATGTGAAACGGCGCAGGATGCCGGCACCTCTGTGGATGCTGATTGTGGTGCTGATGCCGGGCGGCATTGGCGCGGTGGTGTACTTTCTTTTGCGGCAGCCTCTGCTGCGTCCCTGCCCGCATTGCAGAACGGAGATTGCGTCGAGCTGCCACTTCTGCCCACAGTGCCAGTTCCAGATGGCACCGGTATGCGGACAATGCTTTCGCGGGGTCCAGATTACGGATGTTTACTGCACGCAGTGCGGACATGACCTTGCGCAGGACCATGCTCCGGCGAGGCTGCGAGCGTATAGTGACTAGTGGTGCGTTTGTACCGGTATAGCGCATCCAACGGTCGAGATGGCTCTTACAGCACTAATCATTGACGACGAACCGCTGGCACGGCAGGAACTGCAGTATCTGCTGGAGCGCGCGGGAGGGGTGGATGTCCTTGCCCAGGGGACCAATGGAATCGAGGCCGTGGAGCTGATCCGGACGCATAGGCCGGATGTGGTGTTTCTCGATGTGCAGATGCCGGGACTTGATGGATTCGGGGTCCTGAAGAAACTGCTTGATCGCAAGGTGCCGCTGCCGCAGGTGATCTTCGCCACGGCCTATAACCAATATGCGGTGCGAGCGTTCGAGGTGAATGCAGTGGATTACCTGCTGAAACCATTCGATCGCAAGAGGGTGCTTCAGACGATCGAGAAGGCACAGAGCCGCCTGGCCCAGGGTGAACGTACGGACGGAGGGACTTCAGCCGATACGGAGTCCAAACTGGACGCGCTGTTACGGCTGATGGGGGAACAGGCCCAAGCGCCGATGGCGAAGGCTCATACCAGCAAGGTGGTTGTGCGGGCGCAGAGTCGTCTTCTTCTGGTGGATCAGAAAGAGATCTGTTTCGCCTCGATCGATGAGGGGACGATCACGGTCGTGACGTCGACAGTTGAGGGGCACTCGAACTGCCGGACGATAGAGGAGTTACAGGACCAGCTCGATCCCGAGGCGTTCTGGAGAGCGCACCGGTCCTTCCTGGTGAATATCCAGCACATCCGCGAGGTGGTGCCGTGGTTCAAGTCGAGCTACCAGCTGAGGATGGACGATCCGAAGAAGACGGAGATTCCAGTAAGCCGGGCGCAGACCAAGCGGCTGAAAGAACTCTTCAACCTTTAATTTTTTTTTGAAACGCGGGAACCATCCGGGATCAAGCTGCGTATCGATGCCTAGACAATCTACAACATAGTTGTGTAGATAATCATAGTATGGGAAAACCGAACGATTTAGTGCAGGGAACGCTGGGTTTGCTGATTCTGAAGACGCTGTCGCTTGAGCCGAAGCATGGGTGGGCGATTGCGAAGAGGATTCAGCAGATCTCGAACGATGTGCTGCAGGTGCAACAGGGTTCGCTCTATCCGGCGCTGCAGAGGCTGGAGCAGCAGGGCTGGATCCGGTCGAAGTGGGCGGAGACGGAGACGGGCCGGCAGGCGCGGTTCTACTCGCTGACGGCGGCGGGGCGGGCGCAGCTGGAGAAGGAACGAGAGATGTGGTCACGGCTATCGGCGGCGATCGACCTTGTGATCGAGAGTTAGACCAACGATTTGTTACGAGGTGTTTATGCGTTGGATGGATCGAACAAGAAAATCGGCGGCGACGTTGTTTCGTCGGAAGAGCGAGACGACCAGGCTGGATGAAGAGATGCAGTTTCATCTGGAGCAGGAACAGGCCGAGCGCATGGCTCGTGGACAGACACCGGAAGAGGCACGGAGGGCAACGATGCGTGAGTTTGGGAATCCGACATTGTTGCGTGATGAGGCTCGGCGCGGTTGGAGCTGGGGTTGGGTGGAGACGCTGGCACGGGACGTAAAGTACGCTGCACGCGGTCTTCGCAGGTCGCCCGGATTTGCGATCACGGCGATTGCGGTGATGGCGCTGTGCATCGGGTCTACGACGGCGCTGTTCACCGTTGTCCGCGCGGTGCTGCTGGAGCCGTTGCCGTTTCGCGATTCGGACAACCTTGTGATGGTCTACGAGCACTGGCGCGCCAACACACTTGGCAATCCCTATAACCCTGTTGCTCCAGGGGATTTCATCGAGTGGCGCAAGAGTACCCACGGATTTGAGGACATGGCGTCGTATCACTCGACGAACTTCAATGTAAGCGGAGACCATGGCGAGCTGCCTGAGGTAGTGAAGGCGCAGCAGGGGACGTGGAACTTTTTCCCTCTACTTGGCGTTGAGCCGGCATTAGGCAGGACGTTTCGAGAAGAAGAAGACAGGGTCGGCAGTGATCATGTGGCTATGCTGACCTGGAGTTTCTTCCAGCGACGATTTGGCGGTGATCCTTCGATTGTGGGGAAGACCGTTCAACTGGACTTAAAGCCGTACATGATCGTTGGTGTTTTGCCGAAGTCGTTTGCATATCCCGATGCCCGGTCGCAGCTATGGGTTCCTTACGCGGACGGCAAGACGGCAGAGAAGCTGGGTGAGCATGACAATCACTATCCCTTTGTCGTCGCGCGAATGAAACCGGGTGTGAGCCTGAAGACGGCCACCCAAGAGGTGAGTGCGCTGCAGTACCGGATGCACATGGAGTACATCGGCAGCCCGGTGGCAGAGGATGCGCTGTCGCGCCCGATGATCGACGATTTAGTGGAGGACGTGAAGACCCCACTGCTGCTGATGATGGCGGCGGTGGGATGCATGCTGCTGATCGGATGCCTGAACGTCTCCAACCTGCTTGTCGCTCGAGGCGCTGCACGGCAGAAGGAGATGGCGATTCGCGGGGCTCTCGGTGCCGGACGCATTGCGCTGCTGCGCGAGCAGATGACCGAGACGATGATTCTTTGCGCGTGTGCGGGCGTGTTGGGGCTGGTGCTGGCGCTGGCGGGGACGGCGTGGCTCAAGGTGCACTGGCATGGGTTGCCGCGGGCGGAATCGGTTCATGTAGACGGGGTTATCGTGTTGTTTACGTTTGGCGTTATTTGCGTAGCCGCCCTCCTTGCCGGCCTGCTGCCGGCCCTCTCGGCGACGCAGAAGGGAATTCTTGGAGCGCTGAAGGATTCCTCGCGGTCTGTTGGAGCGAGCGTGTCGCGGGCGCGGCTGCGCCAAGTGTTGTTGAGCGTGGAGATTGCGCTGACAGTTGTGCTGCTGATTGCCGCCGGTCTGCTGCTGAAGAGTTTTGTGCAGCTGAGGACGACGGATCTGGGGATTCCAGGCGATCACGTGTTGACGGTGGCATACAGCCTCCCGAAGGATCAGTACAGTAAGCCGGAACAGAACATTACTTTCTCTGACTCGCTGCTGGAACGCGTGAGGCGCATCCCCGGAGTGGAGTCGGCTGGGCTGGGTTCAACGGTGCCGGGAGCTGGTTGGGATGGCGACCGAGTCTTCATCGTTCCAGAGCGTCCGAACTATGAATCCAACAAACAACCTGATGCAATGATCCGGTATGCGGACCCCGCGTACTTCAGGACGCTTGGCATTCCGCTGATTGCGGGAAGGGTGTTTACCGGACACGATCGGCTGGATCAATCCAAGAAGGTCATCGTCACTGAGGAGCTGGTGAAGCGATACTATTCCGGCGAGAACGTGATTGGGCGCACGGTCGTGATGGGGACAGACATCACGAACAAGAAGGATACCTACGAGATCATCGGCGTCGTGGGCAACACGCTGTGGCGCGTGGGTGAGCCGACGAAGGCGACGATGTATTATCCGGTCCTCTCAGGCGACAACAACTATAGACGTACCCTGGTTGTCCGCACATCCGGCGATCCGTTGAGCTATGCAATTCCCATCCAGAAAGAGATCGCCGCGCTCGATCCCCGGCTCCCCGTAGTCGACGTACTTACCATCCCGCAGATCGTCGGCGAATCGACAGTGAACCAGAGCCTTACGGCTTCTCTCGTGCTGGCGTTTGCCGCGTTGTCGCTGATCTTAGCGGGGGTGGGTCTTTATGGAGTGTTGTCCTATGTTGTCACGCAACGCGTGACAGAGATTGGGATACGGATGGCGTTAGGTGCGCAGCGCGGACAGGTGCTTGGGATGGTGCTGCGCGATGGGATGGGGCCGGTAGTGGCTGGCCTTGCGATCGGTGTAGGAGGCGGTGTGGCTGTCGGTTACGTTATCCGTTCGTTACTTTACGGAACCAAACCATTGGACCCGATGGTGTTTGTCGTGATGGCAACGACGCTGTTGCTGGTTGCAGCTATGGCGTCCGCAGCGCCTGCATGGCGGGCTTCAAGCGTGAACCCGATTGAGGCGCTGCGGGCGGAGTGAGTGTTGCAGCCTGATTACTGTGGCTCTTTGCCGGGTGCCTGTCCCTGGACGACGAGATCGTTGTCGACGCTGAAGGCGCCGGGGGCAGAGTTCGCCTGCATGAAAGCGATTGTGGAATCACTCTGATTGAGAACGACTCCATAGAGTGTGACGTGTCCGTTGTTCACGATGATGTGGATAGCGTGATAGCCGATTGGAGGATTGTTGGTGATTCCACCAGCCATCATTCCGAAACTGCGGCCTCCAGGTCCCATGGCCTGGGCAAGCGATCCCTGGTTGGCGTTGTATTTGCGCAGGGCTGCCTGAGTGTAGATGCGGTTATAAACCGCAGCGCGGATGCGGTCGTCGTTGGGGGAGAGGGGCAGGACCTTGATCTCATTGTCCACTCCTGCAATACCCGGAATATTTTTGACGGCACGACCTGCATCGTCTTTGAGGACAGGCCGAGAGGCGTATCCATTCAGGACCAGAGTTCTTCCTTTGAAGCCAAAAGTGATCCAGTCGAAGACTGAATAGTTATTGAGGCTGAGAAGTTTTTTGCGAACGTCATTTACGATGCGAGTGCCGTCCTCCTGGGATAGAGGGGCAGCCTGCTGGACGTTTTGCGCCGGCGCAGCCGTAGGAACTGCCAGGGTGAGAGAGAAGAGCGCGGCGGCAAGGCAGGATGCTGCGGTAAGTCGAGCCATGAGAGATCTCCTTAAGCATCAAAAAAAACGTCTGGCGAGATGAAGATAAACGAGATTTCGTACGTGGTCCAGAGCATGGGTCTACGGGGGAAGGCATCCTGGAGATTCGAAGGATTCACTAGGATCGTCCTTCCCGTCTTTGCGCGAGAACGAGTCCCCTTGGCGTGGGAAGGAAGATGCAGGACAGAAGGCCCTCGGATTCCATCTTGAAGGCTGCGTCACGGACGACTTTCAGGTGCGAGCTGGCATCGTGCATCAGGATGAGGCCAGTGGGCCGAATCTGGGGGAGGAAGCGTTTGACCTCGGCTTCGCGGATGGGCATATCGGAGTCGGAGAAGAACAGGTCGATGGTTCCCTCGACCTGCATCTCCAAAGAGGATTCGTTCCGAAGCTCGATCCACTCCGCCAGACCGGAGGCAGCGATCTTCTCCCTGGCTTTGGCGAAGACGACGGGGTCGAATTCGCAGGAGACGATCTTGCCGAAGCCGTTTGCCTTGAGGGCCTTCGCGATCCAGAGGGTGGAGACGCCGAGGAAGGAGCCTGTCTCGACGACGAGAGACGGCTTGAGGGTGGTTACGAGGGTGTAAAGAAATTCGAGGACCTCCGCCTCCGCAGTCATCGAGTCGTACATGTGCCAGCGCTCGGGGTGGGGGCACTCGGGAGTGGCTCGGTGGTATTCGGGCAGGAGAACTCCGGCAGCACGTTCCGCCTGAAGCATGACCTTATGCTCCTGCTTGATCTTCTTTTTGAACAAACCCATTCTGCGGCGACCTTCCGGTTTTCATTATAGGGAGGCAGCGAAAGCTCCGGCGCCTTCCATCACCTGCGAGGCAATTGTGCTTTGCTGCGTCGAGCCTGGAGCGACTTTTATAACAGTGCGGGTGCGATGCTGAGGACCTTGGCAATGGCAGCTATCACGCTCGATGCGGTGGAGATGTTTTTTGTGATGCAGTTGATCTTTTCCTTGATGTCATCGAGAGCTTTGTTGTTGTCGTCGATCTTTGATTTCAGGGCAAGAAAGAGAGCTGTATTGGCTTCGAGCTTTGCCCGATTGAGGTCGGTAAGGATCTCATAGATGTGGTCTCGGGCGCCTTGAATTGTATCTTTGGCGTTGAGATCGGAGGCGTCCCAATAGGCGCGGCCGAGGATGTCGTAGAGCGCCTTATAGGCCTCGACGATGTCGGGATTCGTAAGTGCAGGAGGGAGGTTGGAGGGGGGAGTGGCCGGTGGTGCGGCGGCTGCGGCCGGGAGCTGTGCTGGAGAGGCCGTTTTCTTCGCAGAGATTTTCTTAGGTGGCATGGAGTCCGTCCTTTATTTGGAACTCGCGGAAAGGGATTCATAGAAGGTAGCCAAACCTTCGGCGGAGGCGCGAAGATCGGCGATGCGGGCCTGGAGGGATGCACTGTCTTTGCTGGTCGCGGCCACGGCGAGCGCGTGATGGGTGACGGCTAGCTTCTGGATAGAGCTCTGGAGGTCGGCGAGCATATCGTCGGTCGCCTTTTTATTGGCGAGGATGCGAGGAAGTCGCTCAATCTCCGCACGGCGTTCCCCGGCGGAGAGCGAGGAGCCGGCGTGGCGGATGAAACCGTCCTGCTGGGCGAGAAGTTGTTCGTAGTCGCGACCAGCCTGGTCGCGGAGGATTCCAAGATCGCTGGAGAGCAGCTTCGAGAGGGCCTCGATATTGGGATCCATGTCGCGAATGACCCTGGGAACGGAAGATTTGACCTGCCGACTGACAAGAAAATCGCCGAGCGCCTTGAGAGCGGTACTGGCGGCATTGGCTTCGGTGGAGGTGATGTTGATCCCGATGGGGGTGGAAGCTGCGAGAGCATCGCCCAGGGACTTGAGATTCGAGCCGCATGCGGCAGCGGCCTCGTCGAGTTTGGGTGAGGAGACGCCACTGGAGAGGTCGGCGATGGTCTGTGCATAGGTGCGGAGCCCATCGAGGACGTCGCTGCGGGCCTTGAGGCCCTTTTCGTCGATAAGAGGGCGGATGGAATGGGGATCCATCGGTTGGGGAGTGTCGAATCGAGCGACGAGCAGAGACGCCTGGGCTTCTTCGTTGAGCCGCACGGCGGCACGGTAGGCGTTCCGGGTGTTCTCGACGACGAGGCTTGCGGCGCTGGAGAAGGCAGCCGTGTTGCGTGCCAGCGGAGACAGAGAACAACCGGCCAGCGAAAGCAGACAGACGCAGAGCAGGCCCGGCAAAAGTTTTCGATTGCGCATGATGCAAGGGAAATTCGTGCGGTTTCGTTTTGTCAAGACGAACGACCATTTACTTTCAAGAGAGAGGCATTCGCGGCGCCGGACAGGCCGCATTGCGGAGGCGAGCGTGGCTCGATTGGCGTTGCGGGCGTTGTTGTGGGTGCTTGCGGGGGCAGCGGTGATATGGGCTTCGGATTGGCTGGTCTGGCAGGGAAGAACACTGGCTGGTGGCGGCTATGGAGTGATGTCGGTCGACCGGTTTGTTGTAGCTCCGCTTAAGGGAAACAAGGAGCAGTATTACCCGGATGGCAGGATGGAAGTGCGGTGCACGCGATCGTTGCTGCCGGAGGGACTACCGCAGGCAGGAGGCAAACCCTGCTGGTGGATCGAACGGAATCCTGTCTTTTTTGATCGCTAGGGGCAATTCGCAAGAGGCGCAGAGCCGCATGGTCTTCTAGACTAGAGGCAGATGCCCGGCACGTTGAGGCAAAGATTCCCAGGTGAGGAGAGTTTGCGATGAGTGTCGAAGGTGAGAAGAAGAAGCCACGGAAAGCCCCGGTGAAGAAGGCGGCTGCAACCCCTGAGGATGTCACAGCGGAGAAGAAGGTAAAAGCTGCGGCACCGAAACCATCTGTTCCGAAGAAGAAACCCGCTGCGAACGCCGTGAATGAAACGCCGATCACGGAGTCCGCGGCTATTCCGGCCAGGGCGAAGACATCGCCGACCCATGCCCAGATCGCAGAGCGGGCGCATGGGTATTTTGTGGATCGCGGTAGGCAGCATGGGCATCACGAGCAGGACTGGCAACGCGCTGAACGGGAGCTTCGGTCGGAGCACTAGGTGAGTTTCCGATGTAGGCGGCAAGTCCTTCTATTCGCAGGAACGGGATCGGCGGCGCAGAGGATTATTTTTCCGGGGCCGCCGATTGCGAATGCAAAAAAGATAGAACCGGATGGAACGTGGCACTAGCCAGGGCGAAGAGTGCATTTCCGAGCCACCGGCACTCATGAGGGATACAGGTCCGTTGAACAGGTCGCCGGTGATCGAGAACAGAGGCGAGTTCGCCGGGATATGAATCCTGTTCCAAGCGACTTGCGGATTGCCGCGCAGGCAGAATCCAACGCATAGAGCAAGGTGATACATGCAAAGTTCTGCATGAAGAGCGGGATTCCTCTACTAGCGATGTGTAGGATGTGTAGATGGTGGGCGGCACGGATATGAGGCAGGTGAGATAGACCGCCGAGACGAGATTTGTTGTATGCGCGGAGCGGAAGTTAGTAGATCGGGTGGGTATCCACGTCGTAGGAGCGGCCAAATTTATTGTGATGCGGCTCGCGGTCGGGCTGGTCGGAGCGAATCTCTCCCAGATCGGCGCTGTCGCCGGATATGTGAATGCGCCTGGTTTGCTTGTCGAGAGCATTCTGGCGTTGCCCTTCAATCCATATGTGCAGGTCATAGTCACCGTCGGGGACGCTTGCAATCCGGAACTCGCCCTTTGAGTCAGCGATGCTGTAGTACGGGGTGTTCAACGTGATGACGACTGCGCTCATCTCGGAATGAATATTGCAGAAGATGTACGAAACTCCCTCCCGGGAGAAGACGACACTGCGGGTGGAACCTGCTTCATAGAGCCCGAGGTCGAAGCGCCTGCCGTCGAAGAGCGAAAAGACGTTGTGAAAGAAGGGGTCGGTGTTTGGAAATGCAACACTGCTGCCCAGAGGGACGACCAGAAGATGGGGTGTGAAGGTCTTGTTTTTCTGCAGAAGCGTGAACCGTCCAGGAGTAACAGGGCGAGGGAGATCCTCTCGCAGAGACTTCAGCCAGATGACCGCTGCAGGGGGTTTCTCCTGCGCAGGCGGTTTGATTGAGAGATGACCCGAAACTTCCGCAGCGCGAAGAGGATTGCTGCAGCCGAGAGCCGCACCGCTCGCCAGGGCGAGCATCAGGACGCTCGTCCGTCTCGACATCAGAACCGGTACCCTGCGCCGAGGCCGATTACATCGCTGGAATTCGTCGGGCCGGCGGCGTAGTTTGTCCACAACTTCCTGTATTCGAGAGAGAAGAGCAGATAGGAGCTGGGACTATAGATGACGTTCCCGAAGACTGTGCGGTTTCGAGAGAGTCCGGAGTAGGGTTCGGTGGGCGAACTCACGAGGCTCCGGCGGATATCGTTGGCAAAGGGATTGTCGATGCCGTAAGCGCCATTGAACTCCAGCCGTTCCCTCGCTTTGAATTTGAGCTGAGCCCAGCCCCCGATGTCATCCAGAGGATGCAGAACTCTTGTTGTTGGAAAGTACTCGTACACATAATCCACATATCCCCCGGCGCCGAGACCGCCGAGAGCCTGCCCTCTATATACGTTCGACAAAAACTCGAAGTGGGAGCCGAGAGGGAGCCGCAGATCCAAAGTTCCTGCCCAGGCATTGAATCGGACATTGCTGCTTGTCATGTGCGGGCTGAAGTAGCCTCCTACGCCGATCTCGGGGCCCTGACCATTCTCTCCCTTGGCAAAGGCGATCCTGGCGTTGGTCCCGGGCCATCGACTGCGCTCGGACTGCCAGGCCGGCGGGGGAGTTGTGGCGGTGGTCGCGCCTAGACGTGGAGGGTTGGGAACACTCACCAGACCAGCTGCCAGTTTCAGCATGGAATCGTGTAGCGGAATCTGATGGGAGACAGCGATCTGGGGAACCCACGACCACAGGTTTCCGCTCCACGCCAAAGGAGGCTCACCGACCGCGACCAGAGAACTTGGGGTGTAAGGAGCGATAAGACTCCGATCGAGCGCGACAAATGCGCGGGTGCGATCCCAGTTGAGACCTGCATGCGCGGTACGCAGCCGAAGCAGGCCATTGGCCGCGTAGTTTGATTGAGAGCCATTGGCGAAGAAGTCTACACGAACGTCGGCATCGCTGGCGGCTCCCATTAGCCGTGGTCCGCGAGCGTCGATTCCCAGCACGGTCTGACGAAGGGAGAGGCCGGTACTGCCACTGCCCGGAAGCGCATAGGTCGGGTCTTCCGCTATGTCGACCTGGCGTGTATTGACGAAAGCGTTGAACAGCAACAGGCCGGTGACTTTGAGGGGATACTTCGACTCGGTTTCTACCTTGGTCTGCTCGTGGGTCGCGATCTGCGACTCATTGATGGCCTGGCGTTCGCGAATCTCCTCAAGAGAGGCCGCGGAGGGGCCTTGCGAAGTGGATTCGCCTGTTACCGTTACAGGCGGTGGGGCGGCAGGAGCGGGTGTACCGGACCTCTCAGAGGCCAGCTGCTGTTGCAGGGCGACAAGCTGCTTTTGCAGCTCTTGCAGCTGGTTTTGATACGCATTCATTTGCGCCTGCGCCTGCGCAACAGCGGTAGTCAGCTTTTGCACCTTTTCTTCCGTGGTCTCGGCGGAAGGCGATTGGCCATAGACTTGAGCGATTGCGGAGTGCGGCAGCGACAGCGCTGCAAGAAACACAGGAACCAGGTAGAGGACGCGGCGCACTCCTGAGAATCCCGGCGCTGGGAATCTCGAGGGCGGATTGCCGGGTTCCGGACTGCGGTTCATGACGTGAGCAAGGGACTCCGCGTGTTGGCTGGGCCTGGCGACATCTGGCGTGAGACCTGGAGGCGAAAAACGGTTTTACCCATTTGGCTACTTACCAGTTTTACATCGCCGCCATGCTCCCGCGCTACACTCCAGGCCAGGGTTAGGCCGAGGCCGGTGCCCTTCTGTTTGCCCTGGCTCACAAAGGGATCGAACAGGATCTCGCGAATTCCCTCCGGAACTCCCGGTCCACTGTCGGTGATGGTGACACTTACGGTGGTTTCGTCGCCATGGAGGGAGACGACAACCTCACGTTGTCCACGGCTCTGCCGCGCGGACTGGCAGGCATTCAACAGAAGGTTATAGAGCGCACGTTCGATCTGTTTTGCATCGAGCGCGGCCGTCGTGTCCGTAGAGCTTTTTTCCGTGTGAAGGGTTACTCCTTCAGTGTCGGGATGCGTGCGAACGAGTGCGACGGCTCGATCGACCAGAGAGTCCATTGTGAGAGGGATGCGTTGGAGGCCCGCTCCCGTACGGCCGAAGATCAGAAGAGTATCGAGCATATCAGTCGTTCCATTCACGGCGAGCCGTATCTCTTCGAACAGCTCTGCGCGTTCATTGGCGGGCAGCATGGGAGAGGCGAGGAACTCGGCATTGGCATATACAGCAGCGAGGTAGTGCCTGAGATCGTGTGAGACGGAGCTTGCCATTCGGCCGATTGTCGCCAGCCGTTCGGATTCGAGCAGAGCACGATTAGTCTTTTGAATCTCGTCACGCATCTGAGCGAAGACACGGCTTAGGTAGCGAACCTCCTGGGGTCCGCCCTGAGGCAGGGAGTATCGCGGGTTCCCCTCGCCAAACGCCCGTACTCCTGTGGCAAGATGCTCGAGCGGACGCGTCACCATACGGGCGAGAAGAATCATTAAGATGGCACCGGCGATCATGGCGAGCAGGCCGACAAGGAAGACAAGCCGGTTAATCTCGCGTTCCGCGCGGTCTGTGGCGTCGAACGACTTCATGATGACCAGGCGCAGGGGAAAATCAGCGGCAGCGGTCAGATCCCGGCTGATGGCCAGGAAACGCTCGCTTCCGGATCTCATAATGTTCTCGCTGCTGGGATCCAGAGAGGGAATGCTTGCCCGCAAGGCGCCTTGCTTCTCGTTCGGGAGGGTGGTGACAGCGATGGAGTTGCCGGTCACGAAGGCGGCTTCGGCCCCGGCTCCGCGCCCAATCTCCAATAGAAAGTGCTGATCGATGGCATAACCGCTGATCACATAACCGAGGAGGGTTCCGGTTTTCTCGCTGCCGAAATAGAGCGGACGGACTGAATACTCGTACAAGTGGCCGGCGCTGACAAGGTAGCGCTTCGCGGGATCCCGGATTCCACGCTGCAGATCGCTCTTGAGAACGCTGCTGTCTACTTCCTGCGCGTCTGCGGCGAGGACTGTGCCGTCGGGGTCGGCGAGCGCGAAGAGATCATTTCCCCCGGTTTTCCAGAAGTCAACCGCGCCATCTGCAATGGTCCTGGAATCACTGGTAGTCATCAGCGCTTTCAGGCTGGGAAGGCTGGCCAGCAGGGCGTTTTCGCGCTCGAGAGCGGAGAGCCTGCGGGCTTCGAGATCCTGAAAAGTTCCGACGGAGTTTTGAAGCTCAGAGGCAAGGATTTCCCGCGCACGCTGCCTGAGCCTGTTTCGGATGATGAACAAGCTGGAGCATGTGGTCGCTGCGATGATGAGGACCAGCGAGATCAGCAGAAGGACACGAGTCCGGACACCAGGTCCGTGGCTATCGCTTAACACGGAACCTTCCTTTAAGGGACAAACTTATAGCCTGCACCATATACCGTTTGCAGGTAGCGGGGCTCGGCTGAGTCGGGTTCCAGCTTCTGCCGCAGCTTGAGGATATGGTTATCCACAGTCCGGGTGGTGGGGTAGGACTGGTATCCCCAGACTTCGTTGAGCAGCTCTTCACGGCTGAGGACCCGTTCGGCGTGCTCGACGAAGTATTTCAGCAATTTGAACTCATGCGCGGTGAGGGCGATGGCCTTCTCGGCACGTCGGGCGCTCATCTTGGCGAAGTCGATTTCGCAATCACCAAAAGAATAGGTGACCGTAGCAATTGGCTTGTGCCGGCGGCGCAGGGCGGCCTGAACCCGGGCCATCAGCTCCCGGGGGCTGAACGGCTTGGTGACGTAATCATCGGCACCCAATTCGAGCAGGAGAACCTTGTCGGCGACCTCGCTGACAGCGCTGACCACGATGACGGGAGTTTCGGGCTGCTCGGCTTTAATAATCTTGCACACATCTCGTCCGAAGACATTGGGGAGCAGAAGGTCGAGCACAACTGCAGAGGGCTTGATGGCACGAAAGGTGTCGAGACCGGATTGCCCGTCGCTGCATAGCGTAACCGCATACCCCTGGTCGCGAAACATCCTGTGGAGGACCTTCTGCATCCTCGGGTCATCTTCGATGACAAGGATCTGGGTTCCGCCCATAGAGGGAGGAACTTCGGCGATCTTCGCATCCATCACGATCTTGTCATTTTGCAGCATAAAAGTATTTTTACTCCGTTACGACCACATTGAAATCGAAAGGGAGTATGGAATGACAATTTTCTGACAATTCGTAGACAATACGTTCAGTTGGAGGGTTTGGATTGGATCTTGGCCGCCGAAATCATTTCTCCTGTCGGGTCATATCTCTAAGATGCTGGAAATAAATAGGTTTACTTTGAGGTAAGTTCCTGAAAGAGAATCATCCGTGATGCGACATGATCCAATACCTCCCGATCTGAAGAGATGGTTGCTGAAACGTTCGACGAAAGGCGATAAGACCCGCGACGAGGCATTTCAGAGAATCATCCGCTCCATTCCTAAAGGAAAGGTCTCGACTTACGGAAAAGTTGCGGCTGCGGCGGGCTATCCTCTCTACCATCGTGCCGTTGCCCGCCTCCTTCGTACGGAACTGGCCAATGTGTTGCCATGGCACCGAGTGGTGGGGGCTGGCGGTGAGATCAAGTTACGCTTCGACGCGGCGGACGAGCAGCGATTGCGCCTAAAGAGCGAGGGCGTTAAATTTCTTGGAAAGCGAGTAGATATGGATAAGCACGAATATGCTCTGCGAAGCTGGGAGACATTTGACTGAGTCAGCCATGGAAGTCCGAATCAAACGCGTTTACGAAGCAGCTGCGAAGAGTGATGGCACCCGAATCCTCGTAGATCGTTTATGGCCTCGTGGACTTCGCAAGGCGGACGCGCACATCGACCTTTGGTTGAAAGAGATTGCCCCCACGCCGGAGCTGCGCACTTGGTTTGACCACGATCCGGCCAAGTTTACGGTATTTCGGGATCGATATAGAGCGGAGCTTCAGACAAGGTCGGAAGAGATCAACGCGATTAAGGAATACGCTGCGACGGGACCCGTGACACTCGTCTACGGTGCTAAGGATGAACAGCATAATCAGGCTGTTGTATTGCAGGCATTTCTCCGGTAGCCATGATCGCGGAGAGTCCCTATCTGTAATTAGGGTGCCTATCTGTATTAGGCACTGTTCCTTCTTGTTTCTCAATCCAGATGCCTAGTCCATATAGATGTAGGCAACAAGGTTGATTCCAACCGACGCATTCGCCGAGCTAAGACTCACAATCGATCCGCGATCCTATATTGCGCACGAGGCGGTGAAACAAAATGATGCAAATTTTTCTAATCAGAAATTCGTTTCGATTTGGTTTTCATCCTAAACAGGAGCCTTGAATGCCAAGTCGCGGATAGATCCTCCCCGTTGCAGATAATTTCTATGAATTGCGAGTTTTATCTCAAGGGGGCTTGACGATGCGGGATTATACGCAGTAGAAAGGACATTCTAAATGAATCGTTTCATGCGATGACATTCCTGGAATGTGATGGAGAGACTGACGCTGTGAGAATATCTGGTATAGCAAGACGGGCAATACTTGCGGGGAGCCTGGGAACCCTATCGATCAGCCTGCTTCACGCGCAGACAGTGTTGCCTGCTTCTGAGGGGCGATTCGCAGGCAAGATTGACCACGACGCACGTCGGGCGACACCGGCCTGGCCTGACGAAGTGCACGCCCCTAAAGGTGCACCGAATGTTCTCCTGATCCTCGTAGATGACGTTGGCTTCTCCACGACGTCCACTTTTGGTGGTCCAGTTGCCACTCCTAATTTTGAAAAGCTGGCGACGCGGGGATTGCGTTACAACGAGTTCCATGTGAACGCGATTTGTGCGCCGAGCCGTGCAGCGTTGCTCTCCGGCCGCAACAACCATGAGATTGGCTTCGGTACGATCACCGAGCATGCGCAGGGATATCCGGGATACAACTCGGTCTGGCCGAAAAGCTCGGCTTCTATCGCCAAGGTTCTTACGGAGAGCGGCTACAATACCGCCGCTTTTGGCAAATGGCATAACACGCCGGTATGGGAGATTAATGCGGGAGGGCCATTTGATCGTTGGCCTACGGGCGAGGGCTTCGAGTACTTCTATGGTTTCCTTAGTGCCTTCGATAATCAATACTATCCGCGGCTTTATCGCAATACGACTCCTGTAGAGCCAGTCAAGAAGGTCGAGGACGGTTATAACCTGACCGCTGATCTGACCGACGATGCGATAAGGTGGCTGCATCGCCACGATGCCGCGGCACCCGACAAGCCATTCTTCATGTATTTCGCGACCGCCGCTACGCATACCCCGCATCAAGTGCCCAGAGAATGGGCGGACAAGTACAAGGGAAAATTTGATGAGGGCTGGGACAAGATGCGTGAAGAAATCTTCGAGCGTGAAAAAAAGCTTGGAGTGATTCCGCAGAACGCAAAATTGAATCCCCGACCTGAGGGGCTTGCCGCTTTTGACTCTTTATCGCCTGCTGAGAAGAAACTGCTTACACGGCAGGCCGAAGTCTATGCCGGCTTTACAGCTCAAACTGATCATGAAATTGGACGTCTGTTGAAGGCAATTCGGGATGAAGGACAGGAGGACAATACTCTTGTGATTGAGATCTTCGGCGACAACGGCGGCAGCGGCGAAGACGGCCCCACCGGCTACGATATGCGGCGAATCAATGGACAATTGAAGACCATCGCACAACGAGCAGAAGCCGACGATGAACTAGGCAGCGAACTCTACATGAACGCTACGGCGGCGCCCTGGGCATGGATGTTCTGCACACCTTTTCAAGGCACGAAGGCGGATGCCTCCCACCTTGGCGGTACGCGAGATCCCATGATCATCTCCTGGCCTACGCGTATCAAGCAGACGGGTGGTCTGCGCAGCCAGTTTGGACATTTGAATGACATCGCTCCAACCATCTATGAAGCCGCGGGTATCAAGCCACCGGATGTCATAGATGGAGTCAAGCAAACCAAACTCGAAGGCACTAGCCTGATCTATACCTTCGATCAGCCCAGTGCGCAGAGCCGCCATCACGTCCAGTATTTCGAGACGAATGGAAACAAGGCCATCTATAAAGACGGTTGGTGGGCAGGCAATCTGCTGCGCTCTTCATGGGATCGCATTGGGAGCCCTGGTTACGAACCGGAAAAGCTGCTGAATGACAACACGCATTCATGGGAGCTTTACAACCTCAACGAGGACTACAGCCAATCTGAGAACCTGGCTTCCAAATATCCGGAAAAACTGGCAGAGATGAAAAAGCTTTTCGACTCTGAAGCGAATCGCAATTTCGTCTACCCTCTACTGCCGCTCAGACAATTAATCAATCGACCTGAAGACAAGCGAAACAAGTTCGTCTTCCGCAGTGGAGTCGAGCGCCTCGCAGATTCGATGAACCCCCATACAGGAGCAGGGACCGGTTATACCATTCGGGCCGACATTGAAAGCAATGGCACCGCCGAAGGAACGATCTTCGCGCAAGGGGGCAGATATGGAGGGTTCACGCTCTTCGTAAAGAACAATCACGTTTACTTTGAGATCAACTCGTTCGGCCATTCAGCCGGACAGCTTATATCGAAACAGCCGCTACCGAAAGGCCATTCAGAGATCATTGTGGAGGTATTACCCGAACCGAAGAAATCTCAGGGTCAGGCTGCCTCGGCCAGTACCGGTGACCGAAACCCGTTCCCAGGTACAGGTTCGCTTTCTCTGAATGGAAAGCAGGAAGCAACGACCAGCTTCCTTAATGTTCCAGCAGGTGGAGGTTATTGGTCAGCAGCGGAAACACTGGACGTCGGCAGTGATCTTGGCTCAGCGGTCAGCACCGAATACCATAGTCCAAATCGCTTCTCGGGTACAATCGAGTCCGTGACTTTGGAACTGCATGATCGCGAAGGCGCCGCCAGTCCCAAAGAGAAAGCCGCCGCACAAAACGATGGGCATTCCTAAAGACAGTTCGGTCCAACAGATCTATCTTCTGCAGTGCCGCCGCGCTTTCGTGCGCGGCGCTGCGGCTTGTTGTTGTGACTCCTGTTGCATGTGCGATGAGATTCGCGCGAACACCCCTCAAATTTATTGTTGACAGTTTCTGAATAGCGCATATACGCTAGCTTTCGCTGAAATGAAACGTTTCATTTGGACCGTTTCAAAAATGCGGGAGCTCTGGTCATGACTCTCCCAGGTCTAGGCGAGAGGGCTCTTTTAGCCGCTATGAAAGCGACATCTACCGCATCAGCCGGGAGGATTTTCCATGCATCGTCAAAACAATATCGTTCACCAAGCCCTTTCAATTTGTGTTGCTTTGTTGCTTTTGGTTGCACTCAGCAGAGATGCCAATGCTCAAACGACTACCGGATCGATTTACGGAACGGTGACGGATACAAGCGGAGCAGTTGTGCCGAATGCCGGGGTTACGGTAACCAATGCCCAGACCGGTGTGAAGAAGGCGGCACAAACGAATTCGACCGGAGACTATACGTTTCTTGTGCTCGATCCTGGCGAGTACGCTGTAGCAACACAGATTGGAGGATTCAAGACACAAACGCAGAACGGTGTTCGCCTCGATGCCGCACAGAGCGTACATATAAATTTCGAGTTGCAGATCGGTTCCATGGATCAGAATGTCGATGTTCAGGCGGACACAAATCTTGTCGACACACGTGAGTCGCAAATTGGCGAGACTATTGAACAAAAACGAATTCAGGATCTTCCGCTCAACGGTCGAAATGCGTATGACCTTCTTCCTACGTTGCCAGGAGTTACGAACTATGCTCCTGATGTGCCGACCGGATCGCGACAGGGAACTCAGATTATCGTCAATGGAATTCCGGCGGAGAACACGGCATACTATCTCGATGGCTCGTACGACACAAATGTTTGGCGATTTGGTGGCAATCTGCTCCCGAATCCCGATGCGCTTCAAGAATTTCGCGTTCTGACGAGTAACTTCGATGCGGAGTTTGGCCGTTCGGCAGGTGGCGTCGTGCAGGCAATTACGCGTTCCGGTACGAGCCAGTATCATGGTCTGCTCTATGAGTACATTCGCAATAACATCTTCAATGCGAAGAATTGGTTTCTGACGACCGTGACACCATTGCATCAGAACCAGTTTGGCGCGAACTTTGGTGGTCCCATCCCAAAGTTGAGAGACCGGGCTTTCTTTTTTGTCAGTTATCAAGGTCTTCGTGTCAGCCAGCCAGCCAATGTCGCTTCTTCCTCGCTGATCACCCCGACGGCTCTCGAACGCAAGGGAGATTTTCGTAGCTCTCCTGCAGCATTGCGGCCCAATGTTTCGTGCAATGGCGTTCAATATGTCATCTGCCCGAATCTACTGGATCCGGTTGCGCAAAACGTCCTCGCGTTCGTTCCTGTAGGCAGTTCCGCACCGGGTTCGGGCTATGGACGTCCAGATCAACAGGCAGCTAATGCAAACCTCAAAGCTGATCACGGGATAGCGCGTGTGGACTATCACCTGGGCCAGAATCACCAGTTGTCGGGCATGTTCTTCATGTCCCGTGGAACGTCGAATGCTCCCACGGTTGGCGGAAATCAGATTGTTAGCTATGCCGGTATGACGAACTATGAGGGACAATACAACGGCGTCGCAAGCGACACCTGGACCGTTTCAGCAAACAAGGTGAACAACTTTCGCGCTTTCTACTCGCTGAATCACTACATTATTGCGAACATCTACGGCAATCAGCATATGCTTCCCGATCTTGGCAGCCAAGCCGCCATGGGAGGGAACTACAACGCGCAGCCTTATTTCAATGTCACGGGTTACTGGCAAATGGGAACCAGCAATGCCGGTCCCAATGATTTGCCTTCCTCAACGCTGGGTGCCTCGGATACTTTCAATTGGGATCTAGGAAAGCATCAGTTGAAGTTCGGCGGCTCCTACATGTGGCATCGTTTTTCGAGCACTGGGGGCGCATCTTCGAACGGACTCTTTGCCTTTACCGGCTCGACGACCGGCAACGCTCTCGCAGATTTTCTCGAAGGCAAAGCGAACTCACTCACTCAGAATAACGGGGTATTCTTTCGCAGCCATTCGCAGGATCCATCGCTGTTTGTCCAGGATAACTGGCGAATCACTCCTCGGTTGAGTCTCAATCTGGGACTTCGTTGGGAGTACTACCCGATGTATACCGGCCAGAACAACACCGCCACCTTCGTGCCTGGCGTTCAATCTACCCGCTTTCCAACCGCTCCACTTGGACTTGTTTTTTCAGGGGATAAGGGCATCCCGGATGGGATACTGCACACGCCCTGGAACACTTTCGCTCCGAGATTTGGCTTTGCCTATGATGTTTTTGGAACAGGCAAGACTTCTGTTCGCGGATCGTATGGACTCTTTTACTCGGCGATCGATCAGGTCTCGGTCTCCAACAACCTGGTTCAGCAGCCATTCTCGCGCTCGGTGACCGTCGCAAAGACTCCTAACCTGGTTACACCATTTGCTCCTGCTGCGGATCCATTCCCATATACAGCCGATCCTGCAAACGCGGTGTTCCTCTCAGGAGCCAATATCTTCGGTATGCCAGTGGATAACAAATACATTCCCTCGGTTCAACAATACGGCTTGGGAATTCAACAGCAGTATGGAACAAAATGGAGTTCCGAGGTTCGTTATGTCGGAAACCTCGGCAGGCATTTCTACATCACCACTGATCAAAACTCTCCGATCTATAAGCCCACCTGCACCAGTGCTACGTGCGGCAGCACTGCCCAGCAGAATGCGCGCCGTCCTTATCAGCCGACTCCGGGGAAATACACTTTCGCTTCGATCTCTATTGCCGGACCTCAGTCCAACACTGTCTATCATTCGCTACAGGCGACGCTTTCCCGAAGATTCGATCGCCACTTCTCTTTGCAGGCGGCTTATGTGTGGTCCAAGGTCATCGGCTTTGGACCGGTCGTCAACGCCTATGATGTGGGCAGCAGCCGAGGCGTCCTGTCGATCGATGTGCCTCATAACTTTGTTGTTTCCTATATCTATGTGCTTCCGGGAGTGACTCGCTTCGGACTTCTTGGGAAGCAGGTCCTGAGTGGATGGCAGATCAATGGCATCACCTCGCTTCGGTCCGGGCAGCCCTTCAATATAACTTCGGGGACAGATACAAACTTTGATGGCAACAATAACGACAGGCCAAACGTTGTGGGCAATCCCATACTTCCCGGTGGGAGAGGACGAGTCGACACAAAAAACCAGTTCTTCAACACGGCTGCGTTTGCTTCACTCCCCTTAGGAACTCCTTATGGGAATGCACAGTTCGATATGCTTTATGGTCCGAAGTACATCAATACGGATCTCTCCGCGTTCAAGACATTCCAGATTTACCACGAGACGAATCTCCAGTTCCGGGGTGACGTTTTCAATGTCTTCAACAATGTGAACATGAACAACCCGAACAGTACGAGAAGCAGTCCGGCTTTTGGGACCATATCTGGCGCTTCTGCACCGCGCATCGTACAGTTCGCTCTCAAGCTGGCGTTTTGATGGATGGTCCCATGACAAATGAGCCGGTTAAGCTTATCGCTGTGTTTCTGGAGAATTGAATTAATGCCCAAGAGATCATTTTTTGCTGCTGCTCTTTTTATCTTGTTCCTCCTTCGCGGAGCTGATTTGTTTGGGCAGGATCCCGCTGTCCGTGTAAACGGATCGCTTCTTGACGGGCCTGCCGAGTCGGAGAGCTTTGCCAAATGGTTCACAGACATGAAGCGCTGGCGGGTCGAGCAACTCAAGCGTATCGGTTACGACGACGCCGAATATAAGCGTCCTGAGTTGCTTTGGACCCAAAGCAGTTACATCCAGCCGCAGATGATGATTGAGGATCGCTATTTCTACGATCCAGTTGCGGGGAAGTATACGGTCGACCGTTATCTTGACGATCTCGAGAAGCGTTATGGGGGCATCGACGCAGTGCTTGTATGGCCGACGTATCCCAATATCGGGATCGATAGCCGTAACCAGTTCGATATGTTTCACGATATGCCTGGGGGCATCGAAGGAATCAGGCAAATGATTGCCGACTTTCATCGCCGCAAGGTGCGTGTTCTCTTTCCCGTTATGTTGTGGGATCAGGGTACGCACAACCCCGACAAGCCGGAACCGGATATGCTCGCGGAACAGCTCGCAGCTGTGGGGGCCGATGGCGTGAACGGCGATACGATGATCGCCGTACCGCGTTCTTTTCGTGTCGCCTCTGATAAAGCTGGTCATCCGCTCGCTTTTGAACCTGAGCATCTTACTCAGGATGAGGCACTCGCCTATAACAATATGATGTGGGCTCAGGCAGTTCCCCAGGGACCTGTACAGCAGCAGGGCCCGGCGAGAAGGTATCTTGGCGTAGCGGGACCCGAGTTTGTCGATAAGTACAAATGGCTTGAGCCTCGCCATATGACCAACATCTCTGATCGCTGGCAGCGAGACAAGAATGTTGACCTGCAGTACGCCTTCTTCAACGGCGTCGGTATGGAGACCTGGGAAAATATCTGGGGGATCTGGAATGGCATGACATCTCGCGATTCGGAGACGGTTCGCCGCATCGCGAAGATTGAGCGGAAGTTTGCGCCGAATCTAACCAGTGCTCAATGGGAGCCACACACTCCGACCCTGCGTTTCCAGGTCTACGCCAGTAAATGGCCAGAAGGGAATCAGACGCTCTGGACCATCATCAATCGCAACGAATACGACATTGCGGGCGAACAGATATCGCTTCCCGTGAAGCCCGGCTTACATTACTTCGATCTTTGGCATGGAGTTGAGTTAAAGCCCGCTACAACGGGAGAACACATCACCCTCAGTTTTGACATCGAGGCCAATGGATTTGGCGCTGTACTCGCTACAGCCTCCCCGGAACCCGATCTTGAAAAGTTTCTTGGCGAGATGAAGACGTTGAACGGCGTCCGGTTGGATAGTTTCTCGAAGGATTCGACTGTTCTCAAGCAGACCATAACCGAGGTAAAACCCACAAAAAAAGATGAGACCACACCGGAGGGAATGATTCGCATCGCAGCGCCGCAGTTTGATTTCGACGTCGATGGAATCGAGATTGAAGGAGGAAATCTTGCTGGTGTCGATGTCCAGTATCCCTGGGAAAGCATTGCTAGTCGTCATCATCGTCATCGGATGCAGGTCGCTCCGTTCTATATCGACAAGTATCCGGTCACCAACGCGCAGTTCAAAAAATTTATGGATGCAACGAACTACCGGCCCGGAGACGATCATAACTTTCTGCGCGACTGGTCAAAAGGGATCTATCCCGACGGCTGGGCGGACAAACCCGTAACCTGGGTCTCGCTTGAGGATGCACGCGTCTACGCTGCATGGGCCCACAAGCGTCTTCCGCATGAATGGGAGTGGCAGGTTGCGGCTCAGGGAACGGACGGTCGCAACTATCCGTGGGGCGCAGAATGGGACCCGTCGATGGTTCCTGCAGTCAATCGATCGCATAGCGCCTCCGGCCCCGATCGAGTAGACGCGCATCCTCACGGCGCCAGTCCGTTTGGTATCGAGGATCTCGTCGGGAATGTTTGGCAGTGGACTGATGAGTATGCGGACGAACACACACGCGCAGCCATTCTCCGCGGTGGAAGCTATTACAAGCCTGCAGGGTCTGTATGGTATTTCCCGGAGGCATATGATCTCCACCAGCATGGTAAATACCTGCTGATGTCTCCCGGTCGAGATCGCGCAGCGACTATCGGGTTTCGCTGCGTGGCCGATGCAGAATCCGGTTCCTAGTGAGTTTTGAGACGAGGATTAATCGCTCGGCTCTTTTTCGAATCGTCGCTCTTCATTGGCGCCGCTGTTGATTCCTTGAGCCGCAGCTGAGGCGCAAGTGAGATTCTTCTTGCCGCGCCATCGGCTCCCCGCGCGCGATCGATGACGATCTGTGCAGCGTCGGCTCCAAGTTTATAAGCGAATTGATCTACAGTGGACAACGCAGGCACCGTCGCATCACTGTCATCCAGATTGTCGTATCCCACCAGGGACAGATCCTGCGGACAGCGAAGTCCGACCTCTCGCGCGGCTGCCAGGACGCCAAACGCAATCAAGTCGTTCGCAGCGAAGATTGCGGTTGGCCGTTGTGCAAGCCCCAGTAGCACCGCAGCCTTCTTGTGCCCTGCGGCTTTGTTGAACTCAGCCTGTTGTACGTAGTCGGCTGGTATGGGCAAACGCGCGTCTTTCATGGCTCGCTGATAACCATCGAGACGTGCCTGAGCACTGGGTCCTGGCAATGGGCCGGTGATCGTCGCAATCCTCCGGTGTCCCAAACCGATAAGATGTTGAGCTGCGGCGTAAGCACCCTGCTCATGGGCGCTGGTCACCGCGTCGCCACGCCATTTCGGCGGAATGCGATCCATGTAGACGACGCCGCACCCCGTCTTCAGGTATTCCTTCGCCTCCTCCGTACCCTTGCTCAGGTCTGCCGGAACGATGATGAGTCCCGACGGTCGGTAGGTCCGCATCTCATGGAGATAGGTCGTCTCTTTCTTGAAGTCGTTATCGGAGTTGCATAGGACGAGGCGAAATCCATTATTGAATGCAACATCCTCTGCCCCACGCACGGCGCTGGGGAAGAAGGGATTCATTATGTCGGGAATGATCATCACGATCATGTCAGTCTTGTCTCTACGGAGCGCTCTGCCTAGCACGGAGGGCTGATATCCCAATTCGCGAACTGCCGCGTGTACACGATCTCGGGCGGCCTCTCTTACTGTAGGCAGGCCGTTGAGCACATTGGAAACCGTCCCGATGGAGACACCCGCCAATTTTGCAATCTCTTTGATAGTTGCCATGAATCCTCAATCGTTTTTTGAAGACGAGTCTATATTGCGAATCATCGTGCATTCGAAAAGAGCGCAAAGGTATGAACTGAATAGATATGAACTATTGACATCGGCTTTGATAGGCATGTAGCGTGAACCATTCAATGAATCGTTTCATTTTATCGCATTCTGATCGTCCGAAGTTTTGAGGTGCTGTATGTTCCTGCCGCAAAGTTACGAGATAGCCCTGCTCTTCATGATCGGGAGCATGTTGTGCTGGGGTTCCTGGGCCAATTGCATGAAGCTTTGCCCTGGCTATCGTTTCCAGCTGTTTTACTGGGATTATGTAGTGGGGCTTTTTGTCGGTGTCTTGTTCTGGGGCTTCACGGCGGGTTCTACGGGAACAGGTCCCCATTTCCTTCGTGACGCAATTGCCGCTCCCTCGAAGTCCATTTTGCTCGCTATGCTCAGTGGAGCCATCTTTAATGTCGCCAACCTGCTTCTGGTTGCTGCGATCGAGCTTGCCGGAATGGCAGTCGCATTTCCGGTCGGCATCGGGTTGGCACTTGTGGTCGGCGCACTTAGTAGTTACGTCATTGCTCCTCAGGGAAACCCTCTTCTACTCTTTGGAGGTATCGCCCTCGTAATGATTGCCATCTTCTGTGATTCACTGGCTTACCGCGCGAGAGAGACAGATCGTCGCAGCGGCAATATGCGAGGTATTGTGATTAGTCTCGCGAGCGGACTACTTATGGGCAGCTTTTACCCGTTGATCGCAAAGGCCATGGCAATGCCTAAAGCGCCGGGACCATATGCAGCTGCACTCTTCTTTGTCCTGGGAACGGCTCTTTGCTCGATCCCCGTCAATTTCCTGTTCATGAGGAAACCTATCGATGGAGGACTTCCTGTTGACTTCAGTGGTTTCACGGCGGCACCTGTACGATGGCATCTCGCCGGCATTCTTGGCGGAGCGATCTGGGTCACAGGAGCGACCTTGAACTTCGTTGCATCCACCGTCAATTTCGTCGGGCCCGCCATCTCTTACTCTATTGGACAGGGGGCAACCATGATCTCTGCTTTCTGGGGTGTCTTTGTATGGCGGGAATTTCGTTCGCCCACCTCGCGAGTCAGGAATCTTCTTATCGCGATGTTTGCTTGTTTCATCGCCGGTCTCGCATGTATTGCTGCAGCCCCAGTCTTCGGTAAATAGGTAAAAGGAATGCCCCATGAAGCCCATCGTCGTTGTAGGTAGCATTAACATGGACCTCGTATCACGGATTGAGCGCATCCCTCGTCCTGGGGAGACCCTTATCGGATCCTTGTTTGAAATCCACTCGGGCGGCAAAGGAGCCAATCAGGCCGTCGCCATCGCGCGTCTTGGCTACCCTTCTATTCTGCTTGGAGCGCTGGGGGACGACATCTTTGGCCAGAAGCTTCTCGCTACACTTACCGATTACGGAGTCGATACCTCGCACATCAACGTCGTTGCAGGAGCTTCGGGAGTTGCCAGTATTGTGGTCGACGCCGCAGGCGAGAATACGATCATCGTCACGCCAGGAGCCAATGCTCATGTAACCCCGGACTATCTATCCTCAAAGCTGGGGATTTTCAGGAGTGCTGGCATGGTTCTTGCGCAACTGGAGATTCCTGTCGCAACTGTCGATTGGCTTGCAAGTGTTTGTGCTGATTTTGGTGTGCCTTTTATGCTGGATCCCGCTCCTGCCTGTCCCCTTTCTTCATCTACTTTAAAGAAAATTGTCTGGTTTACGCCGAATGAGACAGAAGCGAGCTTCTACTCTGGGCAAGCGCAAACCATCGAACAAACTGTGGCCGCACTCTTTCAACTGGGAGTCGCCAATGTCATCCTTAAGCGAGGTGCTGAGGGAGCTATCCTGGCAACTCAGGGTGGCGTTATCACTTCCACAGAAACCTTTCCGGTCGATGCTGTGGATACGACTGCCGCGGGCGATGCCTTTAATGGTGCGTTCGCAGTCGGGCTGATGCAGGGTCGTTCTATCGAGGAAAGCGCACGCTTCGCGGCAGCGGCCGCAGCAGTCTCCGTCACGCGTCGGGGGGCGCAACCCTCCTTGCCCGACGAAACGGAAGTTAGGTCATTCCTAGAATCTCAAATTAAAATGCGGAATTGATCTGGGATCGCCAAAGTAGTAAAGCCATAGCTACTACACCAGGGCGCTCTTGACGGTGATTGCCATTTTTTTCTTTTCCTAATTTACTCTGCCCTAAGCGCCTGCATGGGTTCGACAGAGGCGGCACGCCGGGCCGGAAGGAAGCAGGCTGTGATCGCGGCGAAGAGTAAGAGGAGGGCGACGGAGGCAAAGACGGAAACGTCAAGCTTGCCAATTTCATAGAGCATACTCTGCATGCTGCGGCCAACGAAGTAGGCTCCGACGAGGCCGATGGTGAGGCCGATAGAAGCAAGAACCAGGCCTTCTTTGACGATAAGAGCGACGACGCGGCCGCGGTTTGCGCCGAGTGCCATGCGAAGGGCTATCTCGTGCGAGCGCTGCGCCACCGAGAAAGACATGACGCCGTAGACACCGAGTGCGGCGAGGAGAAGCGCGACGGCGGCGAAGCTGACGAAGAGGACGAGGGTGAAGCGGTCGTTGGAGAGAACGAGCTCGCGAATCTCCTCCATGGAGCGGGGCTGGGCGAGGGCGATCTCGGGATCGACGGAGTGAACGGCTGCGGCGATGCTTTTGACCATGGTGGCGGGGTCATTGACGGTGCGAACGCCGATGCCTGCGTTGGACCAGGGGATCTGCCAGAAGGGGATCCGCATCTCGGGGCGAGGGTCTTTGGATTCCCGATTATGGACGGTGTGATAGACGCCTACGATCTGCCACTCCTGGGGAGGCCCGAGCTTGGTGACGCCGGGGATCAGCTGTTCGACGGAGACACGCTGCCGGAGCGGGTCGACGTCTTTGAAGTATTTTTTGACGAAGTCTTCGTTGACGACGGCCACTTTCACGCTTGAGGCGCTGTCCTGATCGGTGAAGGAGTGGCCACTGACCATGCGAATGTCGAAGGTCTTGAAGAAGTCGGGGGTGACCATGCCGAAGCCGGTGTTGGGGCGCATGGAGGGGTCGTTGAAGGCTGGTTTTCCGACGATGGTAAACGGCATGCCAAAGCCTGCGCCGAAGAGAGGAAGGCCGGTCATCGCGGAGGCTGAGGTTACGCCCGGGACGGCGTTGACGCTGGAGAGAATCTGTTTGTAGTAGGCGATGATCTTTTCGGGGTCTTTGGGGCGCGAGTCGGGAACGGGCAGAAAGAAGGTGAGGACGTGATCGGTGCGCAGGCCGAGATCCACACGAAGGAGATTGAGAAAGCTGTGTATGGCGAGTCCGGCGCCGGTGAGCAGGGCGAGGGCGAGGGCGAACTCGCCGATGACGAGGGACTGGCGGAGGCGATGGCGGCCTGCTCCTACGCCGGTGCGGTTGCCTTCCTTGAGTGATTCGCCAGGATCGACCCGGGAGGCATACCAGGCGGGCGCGCTGCCGAAGAGGAGACCGGCGAGCGTGGTGGCAGCGAGGGTGAAGAGCAGGATAGGAAGGTTGAGGTGGAGGTCCGCCTCATCGGGCAGGGTTCCGCGAGGCATGATGGCCTTGAGCCCCTGGAGCATGGCGTAGCCGATGCCGATTCCGAGGAGTCCCCCGGTGACGGCGAGCAACAGGCTTTCGGTGATGAGTTGTTCGAAGATGGTCCTGCGGCTGGCTCCGAGTGCGCTGCGGACGGCGAGTTCCTTCTGGCGGGCGAGACCGCGGGCGAGGAGAAGATTGGCGACGTTGACGCAGGCGATGAGCAGGATGAAGGCAACGGCGCCGAGGAGAAGCCAGAGGGTCTGTTTGCGTTCGCTGGGCAGGAAGTCGTTTTTGAGCGGTTCGACGAAGACGCCCCAACCCTTATTGCTTTTGGGATTGGCCTGGGCGATATGGGCGGCGACGGAGTCCATGTCAGCCTGCGCCTGTTGGACGGTGACGCCGGGTTTGAGACGAGCAATGGAGAGGAGCCAATGGAAGTCGTGGTTGATCTGCTCGGGTTTGAAGACGAGCGGTACGGTGAGCTGGGATTGGGCCCGATCGTCGAGGCCAGGGGGCAGGACGCCGACGACGGTGTAGGGCTCGCCGTTGATGCGCATGGGTTGGCCGATGATCTTGCGATCGGAGCCGAGGTGTGCCCAGAGCTTGTGGGTGAGGATGACGACGTGATTCTTGCCCTCAACGCCCTCTTCGGGGAGGAAGTCGCGGCCAAGGAAGAAAGGACGACCGACCATTTTGTAGAAACCGACGGTGACCTGCCTGCCGTCGATGTTTTCGGGCTCGTCCTTGCTCGCGATGTTGAAAGAGTCGCCGGTGAACGCGTTGATGTCCTGGAAGCTTGAGTTTTCGCGTTTCCAGTCGGTGAAGTCTCCGGCGGAGATTCCGTTGTGGAATGTCTGAATCTTTGACCAGACGACAACGAGCTGGTCAGGTTCGGGGTACGGCAAGGGAGCAAGTAGAGTGGCATAGTCCACGGTGAAGATGGCCGTGTTTGCGCCGATGCCGAGGGCCAGGGTAAGTAGAACTGTGAGGGTAAGGCCGGGATTCTTCCACAAGGTACGCGCGGAATAACGGAGATTACGAAGGAGACTCGACACGAGACGACCTCACGTTCCTGTTCAGGCCTTGATGCATTGAGATTAAGTTGCCGTGAGCAGAATAGTCGATTGCGAGCGTTGTAAGTTGATTTTTCTACATTTGCTCGACACTCCTCGCATTAGCGAGAAAGAGAACATATTTGCCTATAGCATCAGTGTTGCTGACCTTTACGTTAAATGGCGTTCTAGCTGAGATGGAGGGCTCCGCATGCCTGTAATCCATTCCACACGTCGACGCACTTCATGGTTTGGTAATGTTTTTGGTGGAGAATTCTGGATATGGCATCGAGGCGTGATTTTCTGAAGGCTGCGTCGCTTTTGGCGGGCGGCGCGGGTATGGCTGGCGTTATTCCTGAGTCGGTGAAGCGGGCGTTTGCGATCGAGCCGACGCTGGGATCGACGTACAAGGATGCCGAACACATTGTGATCCTGATGCAGGAAAACCGGTCATTCGACCATACGCTGGGTTCGCTGCAGGGGGTGCGCGGATTCAACGATCCGCGGGCGATCCGGCAGGCAAATGGAAATTCTGTATTTCTGCAGACAAGCAGCGCCGGTGAGACGTTTGCACCCTGGCGGCTGGATATCAAAGACACGAAGATTACGTGGATGGGTTCGATTCCGCATAGCCGCAATAGCCAGGTGGACGCGTGGAATGAAGGCCATCATGATCGATGGATTGACTCCAAACGTTCCGGCAACGCAGCGTATGGACATATCCCGATCACGATGGGGCATTACACGCGCGAAGATTTGCCCTTCTATTACGCATTGGCCGACGCATTTACAGTGTGCGATCAGAACTACTGCTCCGCTATGACGAGTACAACGCCGAACCGATTGTTCTCCTGGACCGGAACAGTGCGCGATGAGCAGCATTCTGGGTCGCGTGTATTCATGAGGAATGATCAGATCATGATCGGTGGCCAGAAGTGGAAGACATTTCCGGAGCGGCTGCAGGAAGCGGGCGTGAGCTGGAAGTTTTATCAGAACGAGTTGACACGCACCTCCGGTCTGCATGGAGAAGAGGGGTCGTGGCTGGGGAACTTCGGAACGAACGTGCTGGAGGCGTTCGCGGCTTACAATATCCCGGCATATCACTATGCCGGGCCAAATCTACAGAAAGAGCTGGCGATTCGAGAGGAGCGCATCCCGAAGACACAGGAACTTCTTGCGAAGACAACCGACCCGAAGATGAAGGCGAAGCTGGAGCAGAAGCTGAAGCGTGATGAGCTGGATCGTGAAGCGTTGTCACGGCAGCTTGCGGCAGGCTCAGGCAAGGAGTTGTATGCGAAGCTTTCGCCGCAGCAACAGGCGCTGCATGATGCCGCGTTTGTGGTAAACGTGAATGATCCACACTACCGGTCGCTGGAAACATTGAAGTTCGACGGACAGGAGATGGACGTGCCGAAGGGAGACATTCTGCACCAGTTCCGCGATGACGTGCAGAACAATAAGCTTCCGATGGTTTCCTGGTTGAGCTCGCCGGGGCACTTCTCGGATCATCCGACTTCGCCTTGGTATGGAGCCTGGTACGTGTCGGAAGTGATGGACATTCTGACACGCAATCCCGAGGTGTGGAAGAAGACGATCTTTATTCTTACATATGACGAGAACGATGGGTACTTCGATCACGCCCCGTCCTATGTGGCGGCTGATCCGCAGCTTCCCGAGACGGGTAAGGCGTCGTCGGGGATCGATACATCGTTGGAGTACACATACAAGGAAGATGAGTTAGCGCAGGGCGTTAGTCACGAAGAGGCGCGGAGTGGGCCGATCGGAATGGGCTTCCGCGTGCCCATGGTCGTTGCTTCACCATGGAGCCGCGGTGGATGGGTGAACTCGCAATTGTTCGATCACACATCGATGATTCAGTTTCTCGAAGGCTTCGTAAAGGATAAGACCGGCAAGACGGTGCACGAAACGAATGTGAGCGAGTGGCGACGAGCCATTGCGGGTGACCTGACCAGTTGCTTCCGGACGCACACGGCCGATGACGCGAAGCTGGATTATCTTGACCGCGACAAGTTTGTAATTCAGATCCGCGAGGCGAAGGACAAAGAACTGCCTGCGAACTTTAAAGCATTGACCGCGGAGCAGATCGCGGAAGTGAACCAGAAGCTAGCGGCGTCGCAGTGGATGTCGAAGCAGGAACCGGGCACAAGGCCGGCGAATTCGTTGCCGTATGAGCTATATGCTGACGGTACGTTAAGCGCGGATGGCAAGCGTTTCGTTTTGACGATGAAGGCGGGCACGGCGGTCCATGGAACGAAATCCATGGGAGCGCCGTTCAATGTGTATCTGCGCGATGGTGGGAAAATGGTTGCGGGGACGTACGCGGTAAAGGCCGGCGACACGTTGACGCAGAGCTTTCCAGTGAATGACGGGAAGTATTCGATTGATGTTCATGCCCCGAATGGGTTCTTTCGGAGTTTCAACGGGACGGTGAACGTGCCGGTGACAGTGCAGGCCATGTATGAGCATAAGGGTAGAAGACAGAGCGGTAATATCGCTCTGCAAGTGAAGAATTCGGGCAAGACTCCGGTGCAGATTGTAGTGAAAGACCACTCCTACGGATTGGCTCCGGTAATGAGGAGTGTGGCGGCTGGCGCGGTGGAAAACGTTGTGATGTGGTCGGGGAAGAGCCACGGGTGGTATGACATTTCAATCAGCGTTGAGAATGCTGAGGTCCGTTACGCGGGGCGTGTTGAAACGGGAGCTACGAGTATCACGGACCCTGCGATGGGTGGGGTGGCATAAGAAAGAAGTCACCCAGATTTTCTAATCGTTTTTGTTGCCGGTTCTACAACCATCTCTTGTTCTCGATGCCGTTTCGGACGATTACGCGTATCCACCATACTCATGGCCTTCCTGCCAAGAGAGGTGGATACGTGTCCGTGTCGTCCGAATAGAACCTGCGGCAATATGGCTAGGAAAATATCCCGTTTGGTCTGAGGAGATGCGTTTGGCGTACAGCATTTCTCCCCGTTCGCGAGCGAACGTACCGGCTGACCGTTGAGCTATTTTTCAAAATGAGAGGCGCGCACTCAACTGGATCTCTCTTCCGGGAGTAGTGACCTCCGTAATCGATCCAAACCCCGCCGTATTCACAAACCGATTCGGTGTGCCAAGGTTTGTGTGATTTAAGGCATTGAAGAACTCGCCGCGCGTCTCGAGCCGCAATGCTTCGCCCAGAGCGAAACTACGAACGACACTGATATCCACTGTTTCCATCCCTGGACCCGGTACTGAATTCCTTCCCGTATTGCCAAACGTATAAGCTGGAGGAGCGGCGAAAGCAGCAGGGTTGAACCAAGTTGTTGAATTGCGGGTTCCTGGACCAAATATTGGTTTTCCAGTTGTGTTCGCCCGTACAGGGTTCTCCCCTAATGCAGTTCCAGCATTCGCCGTGTCTCCAAATACCGAGATCGTCAGCGGAAACCCACTCTGTAGCTGAATAATTGCTGACGTCCTCCAGTTCGCTGTCACCGCTCTCGTCATTCTGTTCAACGCCCAAGTTGGCACGTCGTACACAGCGCTCAACGCAAAGCGGTTGCGCACGTCACACGCGGGGCCTTTCTCCGCGGCCAGATTATTGTTGTTTTGTGGAATGGCTGCCTCAAACATCGGCGAACGGAAATCCGGCGCATTGGAAAGGCTCTTGGACCAAGTAAAGTTCGCCAGAAGGCTCAAGCCTTTCGCCGCGTGTCTGCGCACATTCACATACCCAGCGTCGTACCAGCTTTGCGCCGAATTCTCCAATAAGTTGATCGTACTCACTCCAAACGTGGTGCTCACGACGTTGATATCAGGCGGCAACACCGTATTGGGGACGAAACTGATCTTCGTGAAGGGTCTGCGTGGCTGAATCAGACCTGGTCCTGGCTGTGCATTGTTAATCAGGTGGGCCCGTTGCAAATGGAAGCCGCGGGAACCGAGATAGCCGATTTCGAGCACCGTGCTCTTGTCCAGGCTTTGCTCTATGGCAGCGCTCCATTGCTGAATATATTGAGGCGCAGGGTTTGTCTGCATTCCCGTGAAACTCACGACGGTTACTCCCAGGACTGCGGGAGCAAAGTTGAACGTCGAGATTGAAGGTGTAAAGTTGTCGCTCTGATTCGTCTCTGGAAAAACATACGGCACATTGTGACGTTGATTGCACCACGTGTTCATATCTACCGGAGTGAAAAAGACACCGTATGCCGCGTGCAAGACCAACCCGATCTTCGGCACACTATGGGAAATACCCAGCCGAGGGGCGAAGTCTGCCTTGCTCGGATACATCAATCCCTCCGGATATCCGTTCTGACCGCCGATGAAAACGCTAGGCGTTCCATTCTGCGCGAATGTCAGGTTGCTGTTCGTGTATCGAATATCCACCAGCGCGCTCATATACTCGTATCGCACGCCGTAATTTAGAGTCGTGTTCTGGGTTACACGAAACGTATCCTGCGCATACCCATTCGCATACCATTGCCTCAGATTCATCTGAGGGATTCCAGCCTGTCTCTGCCTTACCGCTGGCAACCCCAGCAGGAAACTCGCCAGAGCCGATCCTGTGCCATTGTTTGCTCCAATGTCGGTCGTGAATCCGTTTGTGAACTGATAGTAGCCGCGGTTCTGGAAGAATCCCCACATCGGCCAGATGAAGCGTTGGTACACAGCACCAAATTTCATACTGTGCCGCCCTTTCACCCAACTTACCGTATCTCGCCCTTCAACCAAAGTGTCCCAGGAATGCATCGGTGTTGCCGCATAGCTATCGCCGATCGGCGAGTACCCTTGAACGTTGAAGTAGGGTGCGCCCCATGCTCCAGGACCACCAAACCCTACTCCGGCAATCCCCAATTGACCTGTAATGTCGTTTTTGTTCGCACTTTCGGTCGTGTGGTTCATACTTAGCCGCGACACGGCAATTGTCGCAACATTCAGCAAGGATGGCGTAAAGATGTGGCTATACGATCCCGCACCCTGCTGAGAAAGATTGTCATGCGGATAACCGAAGCCCGGCAAATTTTCCGGCATAAAGCCATGCTCGCCGCTCGCGCTATAGCGAATAAAAGCCGTATCTTTTGAGCCAAACTGGTGATCGACGCGTGCTGTCCCTTGATCCGTGTCGTGAATCTCGTTTCGGACATCAAGATAATTATTGGAGTCGTTTCCGGCACCTACTACCGTGGGCTGACCCATCATCGTCATTCCACCCATGCCGTCCATCATCATGCCCGGCATCGGTGTGTATTGAGTCAGCATAGTCACCGCAACTTGATTCATCCGTGATCTTGGAATCTTATTGTCAGGGAAGGGCTGACGCGTGAACTGTGGATTCTGCGCAGTAACCGGAAGGCTCGGGTTATAGGTAGGATTGGGTTTCGTTGTCGCCGGATCGTAGATTGTTACGCCGCTCATGCTGAAGTCGCCATTCACTTCATCTGCTGTCGGAACGGTCTGTGTCATCGAATCAGCTTGCACATGGCGCAGCCCCTCATAGTTCAGGAAAAAAAATGTGTGCTTTCCTATTGGAACCGGGCCACCCAACGAAGCTCCAAAATTATTTTGCACCAGATGCTTTGTTCCTCCCATGTCATTGAAGGAGTGAGCATCCAATGCTCCATTCCGAAGGAACTCATATACCGTTCCATGCAGATGGCTTCCCCCTGAGCGCGTAACGATATTTACCTGCCCACCTCCGGCACCTCCCATGTCCGCCGAGTAGCTTCCGATCTGTACGTTGAATTCCTGGATGGCGTCCGGAGACGCGCTCAGATTCTGGGTATTGAAGGTTGGGTCGGTGTTCGTTGCTCCATCCAGCAAAAAATAATTCGCGTTGGGCCGGTTGCCTCCGACGCTGATCGCTGATCGTTGCCCTGGTCGCCAGTAGAGCGGATTCATGTCTCCGGTCTGGGCCCCATGGCTTAGATGCGCACCTGGAACAAGCAGCATCAGGTCGACAAGCATCCGGCCATTCAACGGAAGCTGCGACACCGCCCGTTGGTCAACTACCTCCCCAACGCTTGCATCCGTTGTCTTCAACAGCTCCGCCGCCGTCTCGGCCGTCACAGTCTGCTTGTCCGGCCCGACCTTTAGCATCACGTCCAAGGTCACCTGTTGACCTACTTCTAGAAGCACCTCTTGTTTCGTAGGAGCGAATCCAGGACTCACAGCCTCCAAAATATAAACCCCAGGCAGAAGACCACCCATCTCATAATCTCCATGCGAATCGGCGGTAGTCTCGCGCTCACGCCCCGTATTTTCGTCGGTCAGTTTGACGTGCGCCGCAGGTATTCCTAGAGCCTGAGGGTCTTTCACTAGACCCCGCAAGGCTACGTAATTTGCTTGTGCGTCCGCTACAGTTGCTGCAATCCACAAAACCGGCAAAAAAACGAACAACCGCTTGCATCTCATGGGACTCCTCAAAGACATTTATCGATTGGGCGAGCAAGTCCGTGTTTGCCTTGCATACCTGAAGTGCTATCTGTTGGTCACAGCATTTTTGCTCATCTGGCCCGAGACTGTCCTCCTCCCAAATAGGGAACCACTTCTCCATCTTTTGATCGAGTAGGCGCAATTTTTCCAGTTTGTTATCTCGGTTCACCATCGAAGGTTTATCAGGTTCGATACGAACTATCACGATCTATGATCGAAATTTGATGTACCAAGTGCTGGCAATTATGTTGTCTGCGGATTTCATTGAGAAGCACACAGGCCGAGCCTCCGCTACTGGTGATGAGCCACTCAATGAGTTTGTCGATTTAGTCTCATCAAACCAGTTGGCGGTGAGCTGGCTCCGGATTTTGAGTCGGGTCGTCCGTTTCAACAAGTATCCGATCAGCCTGGAGTCAAACGCCGAAGTGAAAGCACGTATTCGAGGCACGAACTCTCTACTTATTGATTAGGAATCTCTCGAACATGTAGTGCAGGAAGTCCTTCAGCGGGGCATCGCTCCGGTCTGCCTGGGAGCGAAGTAAGGCTCCCTCCCAGCCATTGAGCACAAAGCCTGCCAGTGCTTCGGGCCTGGTAGATTTTGGCAACTCATCGTTCTCGATGGCTTCGCGTAGCACGGAGGTGATGACCGCCTCCCAGTACGCGAAGTTGGAACTGAGGCAAGCTTGTAACAGTGAACTGGCCCCTGCGATCTCCAGGCTGAGGGTGCCCATAAGGCAGCCTTGGATGGGTGCTGATTGCCCTGCGGTGCGGATTAGATCTTCGAAGTAGCGGCGCAACCGTCTCAATGGCGCTTGGCTCGTGTTTCCAAGGACTTCCTCGCAGTGTTCTCCTTCGAGATGGACATAGCGCTCAACTACTGCGGCGGCGAACTCCTCCTTACTGCCGAAGTGGTGATAAAACGAGCCCTTGGGGACACCAGCAGCCTTCAAAATTTCCTGTACGCCTGTAGCGCCGTAGCCGTGCTTCCGCATCAACTCGAGGCCCACGCCGATCAAGTTATCGCGGGTCGAGGGCGTCCCTGCCTTCGTGTCTGGTGTAGCTTTCGCGGCGGTTTGCGTCTTTGTCGGCATGATGCGGCTCGCTTTCTGGAGAAAGAACGCGCAACCCCCGCGCAGATGCACGGAGGTTGACGTTTCTATCGTACCGGTCTTAAGGTGCGCGAGTTTGCTTGCCTTACTGATGTGCTCCAATGCTGTAACGACCTGCGGGGTTCTTGTGAGAGAGGTTGGGAGCAAGCGCTAGACGCGCCTTTTCGTATGCCTCGAAGTCTGCAGCATTGGGAAGCGCGGGGATGGTAGCGAACTCGCCTTGATCGAGGCCAGCCAGCGAAGCGTCGACCATGTCCTCGGTGGTCATGACCCACTCGGCAGGAAGGTTATGTATCGGCACGCCCGCCTTATCCCAAAGAGGAGTCGCCGTTGCGCCGGGCAGCACCACCTGTACTGTTACGCCCTTATCTGCAAGCTCGTTCTTTAGCGAAATGCTGAAGTTTTGCACATAGGCTTTGGTGCCGCTGTAGGTGCCGTTTAGCAACTCCGGCGCGAGCGCGACAATGGATCCGATGTTGATGATGAGACCGTTCGCTCGCGCTACGAAACCAGGCGCTGCAGCGAGCGCGAGCCGCGTAAGCGCTGTGACATTGAGTTGGATCATTTGGTCGAGGTAGTTCGGATCGGACTCGAGTAGTTTGTTCGCCGCCGCAATACCAGCGTTATTGACCAGGGCAGTGATGGTGGTGTCGGTGGAGAGGCGGTCAGCAACCCGTTGTACATCAGGGGGAATGGTGAGGTCGGCCTGCAGGGTCTCGACCTTGCGACCGGTTGCGAACTGAATCTGCTTCGCGACTTCGTTAAGCTTGTTCTGGCTGCGCGCTATGAGGATGAGATCGTAACCGCGCTTCGCGAGGCGGTCGGCATAGACGGCGCCGATTCCCGTGGAAGCGCCGGTGATGAGAGCAGTACCTTTGCTGGAATGAGTGGACATGACAGTCTCCTTTTTCGAATAGCGCCCTTGGGGCGGCATGTCGATAAGAGTAGACCGGTCGGTCTATAGATTCAAAAAAAGAATATTCCCTATCCGCCTGGTCGCAACTTCATCGTTACAGGTCGGATCCTTCCTGGCTGCGCCTTATGCTTTGCCCTCCCCCGAGCCTCGCCAAAATGTTATCGGCGGTGGGTCTCGGTTTCGTAATGAAAGGCAAGTTCATTTTTTTATTGACGATGATATCGCATTGCATATAAAAGTATCCGCCAAGACCAATTTTAGCTATGCTTCGATCGCAAATGGCTACCGCGACGGGGAATTTGCTGGTGTCGTTCGGCAGGTTTCTTGATTGTTCATAGCTTCCTGGCGTCAGAATCAAAGAGCTATTCGCTAATCAGGATTGTTGATTGAGTACAGATTGACTTTGCGTGCCTGACCGGGGCATTTGAGGATTCGAAGTATTCCGGTCCATCTGTATACGTATTCATATATATGGAAAGATTTTTTGTGAGGCCTTTATGAAGTTTTATTTCAGATTGATTTTGCTGGTAAGCGTTTTCGTTTGCCTAGCCTTCCAGGTAGATGCTCAAACTTCCAGTGGCACGATAAGCGGGCACGTCGTCGACCAAACCGATGCAGTTATATCCAGCGCAGAGGTGAAACTGATCAATCAGCAGACGGCTGTCATGGTATCGACACAGGTTCGGTCGAACGGAGACTTCATCTTTTCGAACGTGCAGCCCGGGACATTCACGGTCATTGTCCAGGCAAGAGGCTATAAGGAGTTGCGCAAGGTAGACCTGCAGTTGAGCGCCTCGCAGGTCCTTTCAGCCGGCACATTCACCCTCCAGGTTGGTGAAGTCTCCCAGTCCGTTACCGTGTCTGCGGAGATTACGCCAATCCAGAACGGCAGCTCTGAGCGCTCCGGCGTGTTGGATAGCAAGCAGATCGACAATCTGCTGGCGGTCGGGCGTGATGCTATGTCCTTCGTTCGCGTATTGCCGGGCGTAGTGGGGAGTGGCGGAAGCTCAAGCCTGGGAACTTCAAACACCCCGACCATCAACGGCGTAAACAGCGAGTACAACTCAGCCACGATTGACGGTGTTACGGGCAATACCCGTGGCCTCTCAACCCTGGACACACCAGTCAACCTTGATGCCGTTCAGGAAGTTACGGTTATGGCCTCGAATTATCAGGCACAGTACGGAAAGACCGCGGGCGCAAACATCAATTTCGTTACGAAAAGCGGCACACAGCAATTTCACGGCGGACTTTACTATTACTTCCGAAACGAGGCTTTGAACGCCAACGCCTATTTCACCAAATACAACGGCAATTTGACTCGGGCTCGCTACCGCTTTAACACTTATGGTGGCACGATCGGAGGCCCGGTTTTCTGGCCAGGCCACTTCAATACCGCCAAGAACAAGCTGTTCTTCTTCGTCTCTCTTGAGAACTCACCGATTACGGCTCCAGATGGCCTCAAGACATACAAGGTACCGACTGCGCTCGAGGTGAACGGTGACTTTTCGAAGAGCTATAACCAAGGAAACCAACTCCAAGATCCTGCCCACTTGATTCGAGTTAAGGATCCCACTTCCGGCAGTGCTTGCGCTGTAAATTCTGTAACTCCGGGAGCCGGCTGCTTTCCAGGGAACGTAATTCCGGCCGGTCGAATGAACCCCCAGACCCAGGCGCTGCTCAAGGTGCTTTACAACAATACCCTCGCCTTGAACCCGGGCTTTGCTGTGAACGACCTAGGCGTCACGAACAACAATTACAACTACGCAACGAATTACTCAGGTGAGAAGCCGGTAAACCAAGAGATATTCCGCATCGACTACTTCCCGACTGAGAAGCTGCATATGTTCGGCCGGATTAACCTGGAGACAGTCAATAACAATAGCTATAGCTCCCCCGCCAACAATCTTCCCTGGTTGATGAAGGTAAACTACAAAACCTCCAATCCTAACTTTGCCTTCAATGTGATCTATACCTTCAGTCCCACGCTTGTGAATGAGCTAAACCTGGGAACAGCGGGATGGAACGAGTCGCAGCTCTATAACCAAGATGATCTGAACAAGGCTCTGTTAGACCCCAACGGATATAACATTCCGGCGCTATATCCTGGCGTTAATCCGCTCAACCTGCTTCCAAGTGTGACATTTGGCCTCACCAACTCTGCGAACTTTGGTTGGGATAGCAGATTCCCCATGGGAAATAAGGTCAGATCGTACAGTGCTACGGACAATGTGACAAAGATCATCGGTTCGCACACCTTGAAATTCGGCGTCGATGCCCAGACAGACTCGTACTTGCAGGCCAATCACAATCGTGTCGGTAACTTCTCTTATGCGCGCGACGTTAACAATCCAAACGATAGCAACTACGCGTATTCGAATAACCTGTTGGGGAACTTCGACACAATGACCGAAGTGACAGCGCTGGTCAATTACAAGCCGCGCACCAATGCGTTTGAGTGGTACGGGCAGGACCAGTGGAAGCTGAACAACAAATTAACTCTTGATTATGGAATGCGTTTCTCGTGGGCGCTGGCGCAGCGGCTGTCGGCCGGCAATAACTTTGCTCCAAGCCTGTATAAAACTTCCGATGCGCCGCGCCTTTATCAGCCGACAACAAAAGATCCAAAGACGGGGTTGCCTCGGGCGATCGATCCGACAACCGGGGCATTTGTGCCAGGAGCATGGGGAGGTCTCTTCGTACCCAATACCGGCAACCTCCAGAACGGCATCCTGAACGTGAACACTCCAGGCTACCCGCAAGGAACGCTGTATGGCAACGGGGTCATCTATGCTCCACGTATCGGCTTTGCCTATGATCCCTTCGGCCAGGGAAAGACAGTCATTCGCGGAGGCTACGGCATCTTCTACAACGTCCGTGCGCGCTCCGGCCAGTCAGGCGACATGACAAACAACGCACCGACGACCAACTCTCCGACGCAATACTACGGCAACGTCGCTACTTTCCAGAACGCCGGTTCGCTAAGTGGACCTTACACGATTGGCCATGCGATCCCCTTGCATGCTCCTGTCGTTTCCACCATGAACACGAGTTTGGGTATTCAGCAGATGGTCGGTGCGGGCATCGTTCTGGATGTGGCATATGTTGGCACATTTGGCAGGCACCTGAGCAACTACACACCCATCAATACAGTCCCATATGGCTCGCAATTTTTATGGTCGAGTCAGAGTCCTGCCGGGGGAACTCTGCCTGACAACTTCTTCCGTCCGTATCCTGGATTTGGGGGCATCAACATGCAGAACTTCAACCTCACCTCCAGTTACAACTCCTTGCAGGCTCGCGTGACCCGACGCTTCTCCAAGGGGCTTGAGTTTGGGGCGGCATATACCTGGTCCAAATCGATGGACTACGGTTCATGTCAGACTGTGTCAACCGCAACAGCGGCATCTTGTTCGGATGCTTACAACGTAACGGTTGCGATGTATCAGAACCTTCGTGCCTGGAACTATGGACCTGCCAGCTGGGATATTAGAAACAACCTGGTCGTGAATTATCTTTGGAGCCTGCCCAAAGCGAGCAGCGTCTGGAGCAACTTTCTCACCCGGGCTGTACTGGATAACTGGCAGATATCCGGCATTGCCTCCTATCTCAGCGGCACTCCGGGTGGAATCATCCTGAAAACTAGCAATGGAGCAAACATCACAGGAGGTGGTGATGGTGCCCGCGTTAACCTCTCGGGAAATCCAATGCAGGGGGCGCCGCGCACTTTCAACCAATGGTTCAACACAAGTGTGGTGAGCGCTCCTGTCGCGGGGGCTGCTGCTACCAGCGCAACCAGCGGATATAGACCTGGCGATCCTGGAAACGCTCCGAAGGTAAATTATTACCTTCCTGGCTATACCAACTTTGACACGGCACTCTTCAAGAACATCCCCATCGAGAACAAGCTGACAGTGCAATTCCGCCTCGAGACGTACAACACCTTCAATCACACTCAATTCAACTCACTCAACAACACAGCAACCTTCGCGAATGCAAATTCAGGTTCGACGACTGTCAATCCTCAAACCGATGCGACCTTTGGCAGGTTCAATGGCGCAAATAATCCCCGTTATCTGCAATTAGCGCTTCGGGTTAGTTTCTAATCGCTGAAAAGGCTCGACGCTTGGACGTTCTTCCGTCTGAAGCGTCGAGCTTTTGTTATCAAGATACGGCTTTTCGTTAGTGCGTTTCAGACCAGATGCTGGCGATACAGATAAAGAAAACGGCTGAACAAGTTGGGAGACTGAACTAGTCGCGCAACTTTACGGCCTTCTCTGTCGCGCCGTTTTGAAAGACCAGTGGTTTAGTCGCGTAGGAGATATCTCCGCCATCGATCGTGACGCGTTCATTTCCTGCGCCTTCCATCTGCAAAAATACTGCCGCTGGAGTAAGTAAGCGAGGCGATGTAACCAAAACCTGTTTACTGTCGATCATGCGAACGACTGTCTCAGCTCCGGAGTTGCCATCAACGCTGATTCCTGACACCGTCGCGTCCGTCACGTTATCAAAGATCACCGCGGGACGCAGGTCAGGCGAACTTACCCGCAGGCGAAGATTTTGTGCGGTGAATCCATGAACACCGCGTACATACAGGCCATAGGCAGGCATCGGGCCCAACATGAAATATTCGCCAGCAATTTCGGGCAGGTTGCGTTTCGCGCCATCTTCGGCCGTCCCACCGCCGCCGAAGGTCAGATTGATGTCTTCGAGCGAGATGTTCTCCATCGTCGCGCCCCCAACGCAGTTGAACGTGATGCAGGACATCTTCTCGCCCGGATTTGCTGAACTTGTAAGCTCAGTTTCCGTAAGCTGGGCGGGATTAGTGGTTACGTTGCCATGGATATGGCTGAAGGAGATATTCCGCATGACCGCAGGTGTTGTTGTGCCTGGAGGCGCGCCCGTGCTCATGTCATCCTTCACGGGTGCATTAGCGTTTTCAGGGGAAATCGGCCGTCGAGGTCCGACGCCTACATGGATTGGTCCGGTAACGTCATCTAGTACGAGATTCGAAAAAGAGATGTTTTCATAGCGAGATCCCGGGTTGCCCTGGAATTTAATCGGGCAGCCGTAGACCTGATAGAGCACGCAGTTCGATATCGAAATGTTTTGAGCGAAGCCACCGCCAAAGCGAAAGACAGACCACCGCGTGCTGAAGATGCTGTTTGCAATCGTCACGAATCTGCAGCTTCCAAACAGCGCACATGCATCGTCTTGTGATAACACAATGCAGTTGTTGACCGTGAGGTGCTGTGTGCTGATGAAGTGAAATCCATCATTATTGCCGTTTACACGGTTGTGTATATAGAGACTGTCCATGTGCACGCGTTTGCTCTGAATCACGCGGATGCTGTGGTATGCACAATCGATGAGGTCCAGGTTGCGTACAGTAAGACCCTCGCAGCGATATGCAAGGACATGATAAGGGCGGCTGGCACCACCGATCCCGCTGGGCGGTTTGGTGCCACGCACTTTTGAATGAAATTGGGCCCCTTGCCCATCGATTGTGCCAGGTCCTTCTATGGTGATGTTTTTTGCATTAACTGCAAATAGGAGAGCCCAGTTTCCATCCACAAGCGTTGTGTCTCCGCTTAGCGGAATCACGTCTACCGCGTGATATTGTTTGCCGTCACCGCTGCCCAGCAGCTTTCCACCTGCAGTGATACGCAACGTAACATTACTTTTTAGCTCGACCGTACCGATCTGAAAGATTCCCGCCGGGACCAGAACTGTACCGCCACCGTCGCGCGTGCAGGCATCAATCGCCGCTTGCAGCGCAGATGTATCGAGAGCCTTACCATCTCCTTTTGCCCCGAAAGTTCGTATGTTATAGACACGAGCGCCCAGATCGCTTATTGCTGTTGCACCGCCTGAACTTGACTGAGCCTCTAGATGATTGGGTTTCATCAAACTCATTGCTGCCGCCGCCGTCACGGCGCTTACCGGGGCTTGCCTGAGCCACTGACGTCGAGTTAAAGAGCTGCGATTCGTTTCACCAACAGTAGATTCAGTCGTCAAGGTGTGCCCTCTTGGGAAATAATGAAGAGAAAGTATATGAAATATACCGCGGCTACACCATAAATGTATCCGTATACAATCGTCAATAACGATACACTGACGACATCTGTCAGAGGGATAACTCACTCTTAAGCACATGCCTCATTCGGCACTAGGAGCTTTCAAATCTTCTTATGGACATGCGTGATATAGCGAAGCTCGCCGGAGTTTCGAGTGCGACCGTATCTCGTGTTGTTAACGGTTCCACCCTTGTCCGCCCCAGGACGGCAGAGCGCGTCCGGAAAGTAATTGAAGAGAACAAGTTTGTCCCAAATGGGAGTGCGACCACATTAAAATACGGAAAAAGCAGCACTTACGGCCTGATTATTCCTGATATCACAAATCCGTTCTTCCCGGAATTCATTCGTTACTTCGAGGCAATTCTCGTCAAGAATAATCAGGATATGTTGATGGCGACGACCGACTTTCACATATCTCAGATGCAACAAACGATACGCCGCATGCTGGTTCGCCAGGTTGATGGAGTGGCACTGCTTGCCGCTGAGATTGAAACTGGGCCCATCGAATCGCTTTTGCATAACCGTGTTCCGCTGGTCACCATGGACCGCAGGCTCGTCGCAGCTGGACTAAGTGATGTCTCCATCGACTACATGAGCGGTATGCGACAGGCGATCGCTCATCTCAAACAGCTTTATCATCGCAAGATTGCCTATATTGGTGGCTCGCCTGGTCTCACCATCTCCGATCACCGTGTTGACGCTTTTAAGGCTGCAATGTCTGAAGCCGGGCTGAAGGTTGAGCAGTCTTTCCTTCGTGTCGGTAACTACCGTATTACCGGTGGCGAAAGCGGTATGTCGGAATTGCTAGCTCTCAAAGATCGCCCTACAGCCATTTTGGCCACTAATGACCTTACAGCGATTGGTGCCCTTCGAGTGATTCATCGGAAGGGTCTTTCCGTACCACTACATTTTTCTGTTGTGGGGTTCGACGATATTGAACTCTGCGATATTGTCTATCCTCCGCTTACCACTCTACGGTTACCACGTAACACACTTGCTGAAACCTTCTTCAAAGCGCTCGAAAGCTTCAGTAAAGATCCTCACGCCATAGGGAAGAAGTATAAGGTCCGTACAGAGCTTGTTATTCGTGAATCAACTGGGATGGCGCAGAAGCCCTAGAACCAGTATTGGGCGAAGTCAGCTTTCTCAAATCTCCGCACTGACTGTATCCAAAGCTGGAAGATCAGTATTGCTCTCGTACGGGTTCTTCTCTACCTATTGATCTTCTCTGCTGCAAATCGTGTGATTCTCGTCAGCATCGTTCTATTCTCGTAACTATGATTCTAGTTGACTATTTCTTGCGAGGACGCTGGGGAACGGCCTCGCAGTTTTTCCATGCGGGAGAATGCCGGGGCTGTCACCTTTTCTCGCCCCAGCCTTTTTATTGGATTGGCGCGATTCCGTCGATTAAGGACGGGCCGGAAGTCGCCAGCTTTCTGAAGAATGCATACGATGACAAAGTAGCCTTAGTTTTACAGGTCAACCATCTCACCAGATGCGCAAAAACGATAGCCCATCCATGATTCGGTGACGATGTACCGGCGGTGATCTGAACAATCAATCTTCTTGCGAAGACTGGCGATATAGACGCGAATGTGGCCCTTGCGATCCTCGTCTACTCCCCATACATCTTGAAAAATCGCTCGGTGGGTAAGAACCTGTCCGGCGTGTTCAACGAAATAACGCAACAGCCCAAACTCTAACGGCGAAAGATGAACCGGCTGGCCACGGACAGTGACGCGATGTAAAGGAATATCAATTTGAAAGTCACCCGCGACGAGAGTTCGTTGCGTCTCTGATCCATTAATTGGATGACGCCGAAGCTGAACCTGCACCCGGGCGTGAAATTCCGGCATACTAATTGGCTTGACAACATAATCGTCAGCACCGGCATTCAATGCCTCGATCTTAATGTTCTCGTGTGTAGGATCTGAGAAAACAATAATCGGCGCTTCAGAGATCTCACGGAGTTGGCGGCAAAACTCAACACCGCTCATCTTCGACATGAATATATCTGCGACCACAAGGTTCGGCTGCCAATCTCGGGCTATGGTCATTCCTTCTACGCCGTTTGCCGCAATATGCGTAAGATATCCTTGAGATGAAAGATTTGTTTGAAAATTTTTTGCGGTTTCAGGTTGGTCGTCTACGATCAGGATCTTAACCATGGAGTGCCTATCGCCGCGCTTCATTGTCGCTCCTGTCGCGCAACGATGCGTTTTGTACTGCCACTCACAGCAATGACTCCATCTAGTTGCTCGTATACACTTGCCAATTTGAAATAAAGCCACGCACGCGGTTCGACTTCTTGTTCAGGTGCCTCGACAGCCTCAAAGTCACCGGTCATCACCACACGTTGGCACTTTACTTCTGTGGAAGGATCTCCGTTATCGACTGACCAATACAAAAGAGCTTCGGTGTAGGAGTTGAAATAAATCCTGCATACACCTGTCCATAACAAACTCATCTTTACCTCGAATTAGGACGACTCGATTGACTTGAAATTGCTCATAATCCGGAACTGGCTGGCTTGGGCTGGACCAGGAATCGATTTCAGTTCCTGGCCCAACCCAACGTTGGTTGGCTTTGCCTCCATCCGATTTTAGAATTCGAGTCGCAAGGCGATTTGTCCCGTCCTGTTTCCCGCGTTTTCTGCCGTTTGCGCTCCTGTAAGCACGCCGAATGAACTGGCGTTGCTTACATTAGTTGCCGGAGGCGCATAGTTCGTACGGTTTAATACATTGGTAAATGTCGACTCAAAGCGCAAGCGCCATGCTTCTCTGAGGGTAATCACCTTTGCCAAACCTGCACTTACTGCGATCGTGCCCGGCGCTTCAAGAATTCCAACTCCCGCACTGCCTATTCGTCCGGCATTGGCAGGAGTAGGTGCAAACGCATTGATGTTGAAATAATTCGCTGGTGAACGATGAGCAGGAATTGGATTCCCTACTCGATCAGGACGAACGATCGATCCATCGGCGGCAGGATTGGTATTGGTCTGGTCATTAGTGATGCTGTCGGTTGGCGTGAGATAGGGACCCGTTTGGAGAAGCGTAATGGTGTTGATGTTCCAGCCGCCTAAAATTCCTCCAACTACGGGTGACGAGTTTAACCACTGACGACCTTTGCCGAACGGCAGCTCGTAAGTACCTGTCACCAGCAAGCGTTGACGCCTTGTTCCAACGACATTTCCACGGTTTGCACTGATGTTAAAACGGTCCAGATCGGCGAGACCATAACGGGTTTCGCCCTGGAACGCTGTAGGTGCGTCGCCCTGGGCATCGCTGATGTTGTGAGTCCAAGAATAGTTTGCCTGATAGGATAAACCTCTAGACATCCTGTGCGTGGCCTCCAACTCCAGCCCTTGATAGTTCTGTGACCCTAGATTATAGGTTTCGAAGATAACTCCCCAGTTTTGAAATGGCGCATTCGCAAAATTATAGGGAGTTGTGCTTGGCTTCGTTTGATTCAGATTTACTGTTACGGGTAACCGATAAGAGTTCATTCCAACGTAGCTAACCCTAACTGAGGTATTGGAAGTAAGCTCTCGTTCTACTGTGAGGTTCCATTGTTCTGACTGCGCATCACGATAGTGCGGATCAGTTCCTTGCTCAAGCTCTCCACCTCCAAACTGAAGTCCGGCACCGGGGGGCGTAACTCGTGGGAAGGTGAAGGCAGGGGTACCTCCATTGTTGTTCTGCCACGTATTAACGGCAGCCTGGGGATTGCTTTCGTTGTTGTTCTGGAGTTGTCCCAGAGCAGTAACGGTGAAGATTCCGAAGCCGGCACGGATGACCGTCTTGTTGTCTTTGAACGGGCGATACGCGACGCTGAAACGTGGATCGAAGTTACGAAGATAGGTCTGACGAAGACCTTGCGGCAGATGGTCCTGACTATTTGTTACTACTGGAGTGCAAGTGGAGCCGTTGTAGTTAGGGTTGACGTTACCAAGCCCGCACGCATTGAAAGACGCCAGGAAGGCGGGAGCTGTTCCGAGACCATTCAGCAAAACGTCGTTGACGATGATTGCACCTTGACCATTCGCACCAGGGCCTGTGTAGTTAGGATCGAAGTTGGCCTGAATTCCGTTCTTGTCGACAAAGGGAGGCATCAATTCCCAACGAAGGCCGATGTTGACGGTCAATCGATCGTTGACCTGCCACTGGTCTTGACCGTAGATACCTGTCTGAAGGCCACCCGCATTGTCTCTCGGTCCCGTGACAGCAAAGTATGACGTATTGGGAGCACCAAGAAGAAAATCGCCGAAGGCATTACCCGTAAATACTGACTGATTGAAGGTGAACAGTCCGTAGTCATCAGAGGGAGTTTCGATCTCGGGGACTGCGAAACGCACCCACCGGAAATCTGCGCCGACTCGAATTGTATGTCTACCGCGGTTATAGGTGAGATTGTCAGCGATTTGTTTCGTCGTGGACTCAGTAGGTCCGACGTGATCTCGGCCGATCTGGGTAAAACTTGTTCCATCGGAAAAGACAATCGATGGAAAGCCCTGGTCCACCGGATGATTCGAAACATTGACGCCCTGATCACCGCCGACTTGAATATTCAATCCTTGCAGAGCTGCAGCGCCCTGAATCGCGAAGTTGGGCGCAAGGATGGTATCAGTGAACCCGTAGCGAAACTCGTTCAAAAGATGGCTGTTGATTACGTAATTGTGAGATACCAGGAAGCTCCGGTCATGCTCGGTGTCTACATCGTTTGGCAAAAGCGGGTTAACCACATTTACCGTTAGATTCTTTCGATTGAATCGCGCGTATACCTGCTGTTTCGAGTTGATGACCTGATCGAGTCTGGCATCGAATCCATCTGTATTCGAGGGAATCGGTACCAATGTCTGGTAGTTGATTGAACCGTTCGAGGTGGGTAGGTTCGGCAACGGATAAAACTGATTCAGCAATGCTGTAGCTGTCGGGTTGATATTTGTAATGGTGCTGTTTTGATAATTCTGGCCTGTAAAAGGATTTCTTAAGGTAGACGCAAGCGCACTTAGGTTCCCCGCTCTTTCCTCGGCCGTGGGAACCGTGTATTGCTGTGCCTGCGAGGTTCGTCTTCGGTTGCCCTCGTAATCGAAAAAGAAGAAAGTCTTGTTATGGCCGTCGTAAAGATGAGGAATCGACAGCGGACCTCCGATACTACCTCCGAAAGTGTTGAAATGTTTCGGTGCCTTTTCCGTAAAATTCAGTACGCGAGCATCAAGCGCGTCATTCTGCAGATACTCGAAGAGGCTCCCGTGAAACTGATTTGTTCCTCCCTTGGTCGTAAACGTCACATCGCCAACCTGGGAAAACTCAGCATTGTTGTTATAAGCCGAGACCTTGAGTTCCGCGATGCCCTCTGCGGATGGATAAGGGTTTGTTCCTGCGGCACTCAGGAAGACGTTCGCCGTTGAAATGCCATCCACGGAGAAGCCGATCTGGTTCGCAGTCGCACCACCGATGGCGGTATTTCCCTGGCTATCTTGCTGCACATTCGGCGAAGTCGTTAATGCCGCAAGTGGACTTGTCGACGATGCGCGGAAATTCAGCGGTAGCTGGCCTATCTGCGCCGTATCCTTTGAATCGCCAATCGTGCCATTCTCCGTGTTGATCACAGTGGCAGAGGAGTTCACTTCGACGGTGGTTGATTGCTCAGCAAGCTTCATCGATAACGTAAACCGTAGAGCCTGCCTCGCATCCAGTGTAATGCCGTCAATTACCGTATCCGCGAAGCCATCATGGTGAGCGCGAAGACTGTACTTGCCAGCCAGGACATTCTCGATTGAATAGCTGCCAGTGGCGTCGGCCTTCACGATACGGTCGGTGTTCTGATCTGTGCTGTGAAGTGTGATCTGCGCATCTGGGATTGCAGCCTCAGAACTATCCAGAACAATTCCTCGAATACTTCCGAACGTCGACTGAGCATCTACAGTTGGAGCAGCCAGAAAGAGCATGCTCAATAGAACAAGGAACGGACCTGATAGATGACGTTTCCGAACTCGCCGTGATGAAAGGATCTGGGAATTCGCTTTATCTTTTACTCGGGAAGATGCGGCCTGTTGCTCAATTAGAAGTGCTGCCTCCAAATGCAAACACATCAAAGAATGTGCGGAAATGAGTGAAGCATGATATACCGACCCTCTGGGAGAGGTCATGAGTATTCTCCAATCTGCCGATTCAATTAGCGGCGATGTCTCATGACAACTCTTCGCGCATAACTATGGCATAACGATCACCCCGGGTTTTACGGTTTACTTATAACTTTTAATTTGTGGCAACGATGTCTATGAAGACTCGTCCCAGAGCATTTGTTGTTGGGGGATAAATTGGCTAGAAATTATGCCCTGTAACTTGCCTCATTTCAAAACGGTTAGAGTATCTAGGCTCATTAAACTTTACGATTTGTTTACAACTTTTTAGTTCGGGGTCGAATATGCCTAACGATTTGGCGATATTCTGATCTTTCGAGATGAGATACACGCATGTAACCAGGCGTCTGCTCCGCACTCTCGCTACCGGCCCGATCGTAGTGTTAGTAACGACAGCGGTATACGGTAGCCATGGCAAGGCGTTGACTGCGGGACTTATCGATCTTGTCCTCATTATGCTAATCGCATTTCGATGGGGATTTATTGAAGCAGTAGCTGCTTCAGTGCTGTCCGTTGGATGTCTGGACTACTTCTATATGGCCCCGATCTTCTCTCTTTACTCCCGTGAACCTCAGGACTGGATTTCATCGGCCACATTTGTGGCAATCGCTTTGACCGCAGGTCATTTTGTTGACCGCATCAAGGAGAAGGCTGCACAAACCGAGAGTGAACGAACGAGACTGGAAAGACTTTACTTCACAAGCCGGGACATCATCATCTTGGACCGGAGTCAGGACGTTGGGGTGCAACTTACGCGTCTGATCGTTGATGCATTCAACGCCGATGCCGTGGCCCTGTGGGATGCCCGCGAGGTTCGGATGGATAAAGCTGGAAAAGAAGCCATACCGGATAGCGACGTACTTGCAATTTATTTTCACGAGCTTTGCGAAAACGATCTCACCGCATGCAGATTTAAACGAGTATTGAGACTAGGCGCAAGGCCCGTCGGTGCCCTCTATATCAAGGGCTCTCATCATGAAAGCCATTTCGATCCTCGATCGGTGGACGCGATTGCGTCCCTTTCCGCAATCGCCCTGGAAAGGGCACACTCGTTTATAGCGGAGAGCAATGCCGAAGCAGCCAAGAGGAGCGAGCAGTTGCGATCCGCGGTTCTCGACGGTCTCGCCCATTCATTCAAAACACCTTTGGCGACCATCCAGAGCGCCAGTTCAGGACTGATCGAGATCAGCAACCTTGGGGACGCAGAAAGAGAACTTGTGTCTCTCATTGATGAGGAAACAACTCGTCTGGTGAAACTGACCAACCAGATACTTCAAACCGCGAGATTGGATGAGGGGCAATTAGTGGTCCGTCACGAGAAGATCTCGCTGACGGATTTGGTTGAACTTTATAAGGAGCAACATAAGGCCCTTCTGGAAGATCATCCGCTGAGCGTTATTCATGAGCGTGGGGTGAACTACTTGTGGGCAGATCCCAATATGCTTCAGATGGCGCTCTTTCAACTACTCGACAACGCCTCGAAGTACGCTAGCCCAAAGTCGCCAATTACCCTTCGTGTCGCTTCCACCGACACCGAAGTCGTGTTTAGCGTTCAGAATGAAGGGTCTTTCATCGCTCCTGAAGAGAGATTACGCATCTTTCAGCGTTTTTACCGAGCCCCGGGTTCGCAGTACAAGGCTTCTGGGACTGGCATAGGTCTGTCCGTAACCAAGCGGATCGTGGAAGCTCATCGCGGCCGGGTGTGGGTAGAAAGCGATCCAGATACTATTACAACGTTCTTTCTGGCATTACCGCACATACGTAAGGAAGTTTTGAGATGGACGAATCACAAGGAAAATTGCTCATTGTAGAAGACGATTCCGCGCTACGTCGAAGTCTGCGTACTACTCTCGGTTCTCTTGGCTTCGATGTAGCGGAAGCGAGCAATGGCGAAGAGGCGTTGATGAGGGTACGCATGACGGACTTTGAGGCCATCCTTCTCGACATCAACATGCCGGGAATAGGAGGCATAGAGGCCTGCCGGCGTATTAGGCGGATCTTCACTAAGACACAGATTCTTGTGCTGACGGTCCGCGATAGCGAAGATGACAAGGTGGATGCGTTAGAGGCTGGGGCTGACGACTACGTGACCAAACCATTTCGGACACGAGAATTGACGGCCAGAATCCGCGCTGCTATCCGTCGATTTAGGGCACCTGAAACACCTGAGGATATGACGATCGTCAACGGAGTCCTCATGCTGGATCCTGTTCGTCGCCGTGTCGAACGAGCCGGGGTTGAGGTGCACCTGACACCAAGGGAATTTGATGCTCTCGCCTTTCTGATGGCACGTGCCGGACGTCCAGTCACACACGCCCGATTGCTAGCTGTCTTGCGCGGTCCTGGCTTCGGAGATGAACGCAGCTATCTGCGAGTTCTTATCGGTCAACTACGAAAGAAACTGGAAGACGATGCTGCCAATCCGACCTATCTCTTGACAGATAGTTGCATCGGTTACCGATTTCGTGCTCCGTAGTTAGCTCCAGTCATGAGCAGTAAGTGAAGGGATTCGCTTGTGTTTCTCACACACAGAGGTTTTAGTTATCGACACGATGGAGCTATGTTGCAAACTGAAGAAGATGATCCCGGCTCGCTGCCCCAAAAATCCCAAAATAGTTTGGTGAAATGCCTGCCGAGATGCGACAAGGAACAAGAGTTGCAGCGCAAGGGTGACTTCTCCACAATCTCGACGCCCCATCAGATCATCAGGCGCATCGCCATCGCGATTCTTGATGGAGAAGAAGTATACCGATATCGACCTGCCGGTACCGGCGACCTTCACGGTGACCCCCATCCATCACCGAAACCATCTAATGGGGAAAGGTCCGGCGATACGGCAGTATGTGCAGAATTTCCCGGAGAGTGTAAGGAAGATTGGTGTATACGATGCTGACGAAAGGAGAAAATTGCAGCAGCCGTCTGATGATTTTGCTACCAAGAAGCTTCCAGCGTTTCTCAAGGGCTGCTGTAAGCGATTGAAATATATGGCGGCCACGAACGGATTCGAACAGCTAACCTCTAGCGTCGCAGAATTTGGGCGCTGCTAATTCATCGACTCAAGGCGCCCTCGTTAGGGCGCTCAGGTCAGGGCTCCAGTCTAAGTGTGGCGCGAAGATTGGACGTTTTTTGCATTTTGCTTGGGGGCCGAGTCGTCGTCACTATGTACCGGAATTGGATAAGGGTTGGCATGCAGAAGTTCAGGCATACGGTCGTTACCTTTCAGGAGCTGCAGGAGAAACAAAGCGACGAATCTTGGGTTGTGCTTTAAGTAGCGGCCTGCGAGGCGACGCGGTTCTGATGCGAGGCGAAACGCCCACTCCAACCCGTTGCGCATCATCCAGCGCGGCGCCTGCCGCTTGGATCCCGCTAAGAAATCAAAAGCGGCTCCGACGCCTAACATCACGGCAGGAATTAGCCCTCTGTGCTCCATAATCCAACGCTCCTGCTTAGGACAGCCAAGCCCGACAAACACCATCCGCGCGCCTGAGTTGGAAATTTGCCGTGTTATCTCTTCATCTTCATCTGCTTCCAGAGGGTAAAACGGAGGCGACATCGTGAACACGATCTCTAAATCTGGGTATAGACGTCGCACTTCTGCGATGAGTTTGGCCAGTGTCTCCTCGCTTCCTCCATAGAAGCCCACCGGAATAGCCGCCGCTTGCGCGGCATCAAGGAGCACTTGCGTAGCGTCCGGTCCATACACCCGAGTTGCATCGCGCTCGCCCATTGCTCGGAGCCCCCAAACGAGAGGCATGCCATCCGGATTCACCAAATCTGCGGCATTCAATTTGGCGCGAAAACTCGAATCATCAAACGCTTCCATTACTACGTGTACATTTGCGAAAAAAACGGCGCGTGACTCTCTTTGCTTCGTCCATGCGACGCTCTTTTCCACAGTTTCACCGTAGCTACTCGCGGTAATTTTGACTCCAAGAATTTCACGCATTGGAGCTCCCTTCCACTCGGCTCAAGTTTTGATATCAAATTGTTTAATGCTGATCGGCACTATTCTTGAATGCCTCTGGTGATCGTCATTCCTCTCTGCTTTATTCCGTGTTGATTTGCAGGAAGCTCGCCGATGTGCCATGATTAACCGAAATCCAACTCGTGTAGGTGTCGTCGTAACTTAACCCAGGGCTCTCCCTCCGAAACGTTCAGCACTCAATTTCTTACATCAAGGATCAGGGTGGCATGTCAGCTCATTCAAAGCGACGCCATGACGTACGTGTTATTTGCGCTAGCACGTATCTGATCTGGTTTATTGCAACCAGAAGTGGAAAGTATTTCTGGTACTTGATTGGCGTTCTATTTCCCCGAGCAGAGTTACATTGGCTTCCCCTGTCTTGAAAAATTAAAAAAATAAAGGTGGTAAGCGTGCGTACTCCTCCCCATACGCTCATGCAGACGTGTTTTTCCGTGATGCTGACAGGTTTGATTGTCGGCTGCTCTAACCCAGCTAACCCTCGTACTGCCGATGTTGAGAGCAATCACCGCAGGGCATCCGGTGCAGTCAATGCGAGCGGAACCTCCGAAGGAACACCCACATCAACGTCAACACCCACATCGACATCAACACCCACATCGACATCAACACCCACATCGACATCAACATCGACATCAACATCAACACCCACATCAACACCCACATCAACATCAACATCGACACCCACATCAACAGCGTCAGCAACGCCCACTGTCACGCCAGCGGCGGGCTCTGCTGTCACACAGCCGCAGGCTGCCACGACCGCCAATGCAATTCAAATCGACCCATCGATGAGTCAGAGTCAGATTCAAAGTAAGATTAATGAAAGTCCGAATGGGGCTACGATTGCTTTCGCAGCCGGAACCTATAGCTTGGCTGGCAACGGATCGAATCCGAATGGAGCTGCACTCAATCTAGTCGCTGGGCGGATTTATACAGGGCCTTCTTCCGGATCGTCAGCCCATCTTGTAGGTGCTGGTGGATATCCACTGGTGTACTTTTCTGGAACAACTGTGACCATTGAATATCTCACCCTCGACAACGGGACCTTATTTTTGGAAAATGGGGTCGCGAGCGCAACCATCGGCAACAATATCTTTGAGAACATCGATTGCGGAGTGAATGCCTCTCAGACGTCAGCCATCTTTGTTGCGGGAGGACTCAATGATTCCGATATTTCGTACAATACATTCAAAAACATCGGACAAACCTGCAACTCGCAGTTCCAAGATGCCCAAGGCGCGGGCGGAATTCAGATGTACGGATTCCATAACCTTAACATTACTCACAATACCTTCGACACGGTTTATGAAGGAATTGCGATCGTCATCAGCAACAGCGATCAATATGACGGTGTAGGGGGTCACATCAACTACAACACCTTCACCAGAATTCATCGCATGGCGCTCGAGCTACTCGGTACTACTACCAATCCGAGCGGACTCGAAGTCGCCTACACGAACTATTCCAACGCACTTCTCCCATGGGCGTACACGTTTGGCCTGTCGCTTACGGCTGGTCAGAATATGATTGTTCATGACAACGTCTTGAATGGAAACAACAACCAGCCTGGTTATGTTCCTTATGCCGTCGAAATTGGCGGCGTCAACTCTTCCGCTTACAACAACACTATAGAAGGCTACTGGGGATGGGGTTTCGCTATCGGCACCAATACCCCCATCAGCATCACAAACAATCACATCTGCGGGCCGGCAATGGCAGCAGCAGCTCCGGAATCGGGTAGTATTCCGGTAGCAGGCAATGCAGGTGGATTCATCTCGTGGCAAGGAAGCGCCGTGGATGGGACGTTTACAGGCAATGCAACATCGTCTGCCTTGACCTGCGCGCCATAGATCTGGCATGTGGGATAACAAATAAAGAGGTGTGCTGGGGAAAATGCCCAGCTCACCTCTTTTATTTTCGGAGTTAGTGCGCGCCTACAAATACCAACATTTAGGCAGCGCCAAAGATACTCCCGGTATGTTATCCATATCTAGCTTGTGTGGGAAAACTACCTGGGGTTTCGTCCGGCTCACCCGCTTCTTATTGAGAAAAGTGAATTCCATGCTTCTTGGAATTTCAAGGTCGCCGTATCGGAGGCATCCGTCGTAGCCATTTGGATGGATGTGCGCGACATGGAATGATCCGCACAGTCTCTCGAAGCACGACGAAATAAGACGAAACGCAAACGGATCGAAGAGCCTATCTAAATTGTGAAATTCGATCACCATGATCCTGAACTGATCGAGCAGGTTATCTGGCAAGCTGAGAATTACTTCGTACTCGGAACCTTCAATATCCATCTGTAAGATCAGATCGCCGGTATAGTCCTTAAGATACTTAGCCTTCCAGGATGCAAGAGTGAAATAATTTTCCTGATCAGATGAGCCAAGGAACTTTCTGTCAAAGGTGAATTCCGGTCTATTGATCGGAGGCGAGGTTACTGAGTAATCCGCAAGATAAGACTTGATGCGGAGATCTGCCAAATAATTCTCGAAATCTGCAACAGTACTTACTCCCGGAGAAAAGCAATACTCGAGTCCTTCGAGGTCGTCTGGGATCAGATAGCCTCCATCACCACTACTTCCGATCCTGATCAAATTTATTCCGCAATCTTGAGGCCTTAGTTTTTTTATAAGATCAAGAATGTCCGCGAACTTAGTTTGTCCGGTCACACGAAAACCTAGCGCAAAAAGACCCGACCTTATCGCTGTCTTGACTTTGGGATTCATATCGACTTATGACCTCGCGGTACGATGAAGCTCTGCGGTGCATGTCCATAGGCTCGCTATCAACGTGTACTCAGGATGTCCACTCGGCGTGTCACACCTGCCTGACATCGCACGGTCGCCTCTTATGCGTTGCAGGTGCCTACGGCTATCCATGAGTACCTCTTAATTCTTTTGATCCGTAGACATGTGACTATATTCCGATGCTAACGACGGAAAAACTCCCTTAGGATCAAACTTCCAGTTTGATCCTATTGCATCCGCATAGCGCGAAATATGCAATTCGCCTGCTGGAAGGGGAAGCGCCGCTGCATCGGTAAAGCGTGTGTACTTATAACTGGCCATCAAATCGTAGAAGAGTTTTCGTGGAAGAACCCGCCAGAGTACCAACTTAGTGAGTAGCTTCAGCTGCTGAACAGGAGACGTAGTTTCCTTCAGGCGGCGTAGTACAACATTAATCCTCGAGTAGCTGGTGGAAACACCGCCGAGCGAAAATTCGCAAATGACGGCAGGGAAGAAGACGGCTCCACAATAGTAGATTCCTCGAGCTGTGAATTCCCCGTCGCCACCTACCGGCATGTCACAGCGAAATCGGTTAGTGTTTATGAAATGGCGTGGATAGAATGTCGCTTGGTGGCTTGGCGCCATAAATACATCTGTTTCCCTGCCAAGCCCTGGGCGTAGATATTTCCGTTTGCCGTATACTTCTGCCGAATACCCGAGGATCACCGGCGGGATTTCCTCTCCTTGAGATCGCAAAATTAAGGTTCGCAGACTTGCCATAGGAAACGGTGTTTGAAATCTGTCACCAGCGTTCAAAAACAAGACATAGCTTCCCGATGCGAGGGAAAGTCCTTTATTCATTGCGTCGTAAATTCCGTCGTCAGGACCGCTGATCCATTGAAGTCTTCCCGTACGCCGAAGCGACAAAAAATCTCGTACGTCGCTCTCCGTGCTGCCATCGACGATGACGTGCTCGATGTCATCCGCCAAGATAGGTTCCAGCGAATCGCAACTTGTAGTGAGCCCGGGCAAATCGTTGCGCACGATTGTAATGATGCTTAGTGTGACGGGGAGCTCAACTTCGTTGGCGGTTCTGTTGACGGTCTGATCCATGGATGACATAACACCTCACGGCACACTGTTTCGGGAAAGCCGCATCGCGTGGATGCTTAGCTTGGGCGTATGACGTGCGTTTGTATTGGAGGCCGTTCTTTATTCCGCCTCAAGATAATTCATCAGAAAAAGCGAGATTGGAAAGAAAAATGCGTTATATTGTTTGATCACCGGTAACGGGGGCAGGCATTCATTATGACGCGAATCCAACTCTTCGCCTGTTTGCTAGCGCCGCTGCTGTTCATACGTCCGGCACAAGGCGCTGTTTTGAAAGTAGACGCGAAAATGTCGGCCGCGGAAATTCAATCAAAGATCAACCGAGCCGTAGTTGGCGATACCGTTGAATTTGCCCCGGGAATTTATTACTTAGCGAGCAATGGACCAAATTTCTATGGGGCGGCACTTCGTCTTGCAGCCGGCGTAACTTATACAGGTCCCCGTCCCGGAGCGACAGCTCGTCTCGTCGGCACTGGTAGATATCCACTGATGTACTTCAGTGGAAGACGTGTAACTATTGAATATCTTACTTTTGACAACGGCCCATTGTTTTTGGAGAATCAAGTTACAAACGCAACCATTGATCATAACGTGTTTGCGAACATAGACTGCGGATCTGTCGCTTCTCAAACGACTGCAATCTTTGTAGCGGGAGGTCTAAATGATTCCGATATTTCGTATAATGCATTCCAAAACATCGGACAGACCTGCAACTCACAATATCAAGATAAGCTGGGTGCCGGAGGAATTGGTTTATTCGGGTTCCACAACTTGACGATCACGCACAATAGCTTCAATACGGTGTATGAAGGTATCGGTATATCCATAAGCAATAGCAATGAGTATGACGGTGCTGGAGGAAAGATAAATTACAACGTCTTCTCTGGAATACACCGGATGGCCATCGAGATTCTTGGGACGAATACGAATCCGAGTGGGCTGGAAGTAGCATATAACCACTACTCGAATGCTTTACTACCATGGGCATATACATTTGGTTTTTCGCTTACTGCCGGGCAGAATATGATCGTCCATGACAACGTCATCAACGCAAATAACAACAAGCCTGGCTATGTTCCCTATGCGATCGAGATCGCGGGAAATAACACACGCGCATACAACAATATTATTGAAGGCTACTGGGAGTGGGGCTTCGCGATCGGCAATGCCACGAACATGAGCATTACGAATAACTATATCTGCGGCCCGGCTATGGCTGCACATTCGCCAAATCAGGCTGCAGTCTCGGGCAATGCCAAAGGCTTTGTCTCCCATGAAAGTAACCCCAGACCAGGGACTGTGGTGTCGGGTAACACTACTTCAGCCAGCTTGACGTGTGCTCCACCGGAGCCTAAGCCTCAAAATGGTGTTCGCACAACGAAATGAGTTGAAAAATGCCAAGTTACTATCGACATAGTCGAAGACATTTCCCGACTCGAACCTCAAACTCAGGGACTCGCTTCCCAGAAAAAGAGTTGCTACCCTTTAACGAGCTCACCATAAAGGGCGTTCATCATCTCAGCCCTGCGCGGCCATGTTTGCTCGTTTGCAAAGACAGACGAAGCCTTCGACATCTTATGCATGGAGTCTGGATTCGATACGAGAGTGTCGATGGCGACTGCGAAGTCTCTGATGATTTGTTCGGGAGTTGTGACGGGAATCTTGATGGCTGCGTCTTCAGGAATAAACGCTCGCATGCCCTGATGGTTAAGAGTGATGATCGGGAGTCCGTGTGCCATGGCTTCCAGAACTACCGCGCCAGAAGTGTCACGCATCGAGGTGAATACAAATGCATCACAACGCTGAAACAGCGCCGGCATATCCTCATGCGGGATGCGCCCCAGAAACTCGACGCGATCTGTCAAGCTAAGCTCCCTTGTGAGGTCCTCCATTCTAGCGCGTTCGATTCCGGAGCCAGCCACGAGCAAGCGGGTCTGAACGTTCTTACATTTCGCTAACGCTCGTATAGCTATCACCAATCCTTTGGTCGGTTCAAGTCGTCCTGCCCAAAGTAGGGTGATCTGCTCTCCTGTTGATTGCCTCGTTGGCATGATGGGTTGTCCATCGACACCGCAATCCAAAAACAGCTCCACACCAGAGGCGCCAGCCTTCTTCAACAGGCTTTTTGTCTCGAAATTGGCAGCCAATACCATACCAACATTAGCAAGGGTCCTTCGCAGCCTTGGCGAAAAGGGGAGCATGCTTACATATAAGCTTCTAAGCTGCTCCGTAACTCGCTTTTCGTGAAGGAATGAAGTCAACGCAGGCGGAAATATCTGGCCGCCGCCAACTGGCCCCCAAAGAGACCGGACAGGTAGCTTCCAGAAGGGAGGGGAAATTGCCATCGTGGTCCAGCTAACGTGATGGACGAGATCGAACCTCACCTCTTTATTAAGAACAGCAGCCCGCTCGTAAGCTTCGCTCAACCAGAGCCAATAATGGAGCCTGATGCCTTTTTCTTGACCTTGGCCAGGAACCCAACAATCGAAGCGACTATCTGTAGTGACCCAATGGAATTCGAGGTTATCATTTGGCTCCGATTCTAGAAACCTGTCTACACGCTCTTTATATTCGGGATGAGCGATGACCCAGACCTGGTTTGTGCGCGACAGATGCCACGCCCAATTCCAAGTGTTTGCCGGTTCAGATCCTAGCCCCGGACCGCAAGGATGACCTATGATGAGTATCTTCATGATCTCAGAGATTTACTTTATTGCCCTGTGACGATCGCGATCCTTTGGGCCGACGAGTTCGAACCACTGAAAACAACGTTCTTGCGTGTGATGTGTCGGATAGTTTTACAAGGCAGAAAGTTGTACCGCCAAGCTTGGTTCAACGGTCGGTCGATGAGAAGAATGTGGCGCAAGAACTGTGATTTTGCCGCACAGGATCGGGCCGATGATCAAACCGATGGCTATGTAATTCGGAATCGATCCCATGGGAGACTCGAAAGAGTTGCCAAAAAGGGAGGCGGTCAATGTGGCAATCCAAATTGCTAAGCCATAGGATTGCCCAGTCAGCCTATATACACGCCACAACATGGCGAGGATAGAGGCTTGGAGCGATAAGAATAAAAAGACGCCGATCCAGCCTGAATATCCAAGCGCAAAGAAAAAAATACTATGCGGCGTTCGGATGTCCATGCCTTTGAGATATGGCACGAGATCCTTCAGAGGAAATCCATAGCCATTGCCAATGAGGGCTTTTGGGAAGGACTCATGCACAGAGTTCCAGATCGCACTCCACCACCGGGTACGCCAGGTAATAGTGCCAGCATACATTCCAATGTTCCTGGAGTCGGTGTACTCCTTCGCCAGGTCAGGGCTGACCGCCGATAGGCCACGAGCCGCGATCTCGCTGGAAGAAATTCTTCCGCCTCGTGCTGCAGGGCCGGGAAGATCAACATCGGCGATAAATCCTACCGACAGAAGTACTAGCATTAGAACGCCTACAGATAGCACCTTCCCCGTCTTCCGCTCCAGAAGGCCCCAAACCGAGAAAGCAACGGCCGTGCTTATCCATTCCTCTCGTTCCTGGATGGCCAGCGTCATGAATGCGCCAACCACCATCGGCAGCCAATAACGCAATGGTTTCCGTTCAAGAGAGAGGAGAGCTAGAATGATAAATCCGCCCCCGCCGACCTGATTAAAGATCATAACGTCGCTACCTGGCATCGTGAGTTTGATGTGATCCAAGAACAATAGGTAAGCGGGGCCATAGATCGCCAGCATCCATGCGTAGCACCGGATTATCTTGCGATACAGAGTTGGGTGTTCGGTGCCTACCCATAGACCGAGAAAAAAATAGACTGGATAGATATTGAAAGCGAGATTTTGGAGGGCAGTAAGAGGAGGGTAGTCGGAATAGAGCCCATAGAGTACCTCAAACATGCCGAACAGGATGGACAGCAACAGCGACCATGCAAACGGACCGAATACGCTACCTACGGTCAGAGCAGTCATCCAGCGGTCGAGGAGTGCTCTGGGACGAAGTGAAAAGAATAGGAATAGGACTATATCACCAATGAAAACCTTGGCTGGCGGAATGCCGAGGTAATAAAATGCGCGTCCAAAAAAAGAGCCGAGCATCATGAAGAACACTAACCTCGCCCATCCGTGGATGGATGAAATCGGTTCGGTCTCCAGCGGATGGATCGCGTGGAATCTGATCTGTGTTCGCATCCCCGTCCCATGGCAGTCTTGTCTGACCGCGGCTTCCTGTAGATTGCACTGCTAAAAGTGAAGTTGCTAGCCGATGGCGGGACAGATTGCTGCTCCAGAACTTTGGGAGGGAATTCCTCTGCGGATTTCCTAGGATCTACCGGTAGGTGCTGACGCCTCGCTCACCCATTTCTCTATCGTGACGAACTCATGCTCCTCTTGAGGCCATGATTCCAACATCATCCTCGTCGCCTCAAGCGTCCGCTCTCGGTCCACTCCCAAGTCTGCCTGCCCTCCGTCATGCAGAAGGATATTGCTCCCCTTCTTCCGTTTTTGGTTCATGCGCACTTTCTGCGCTACACGGCGGAGAATCTGTTCCGGTTGCAACGGAGTCCAATCACGACCTGTCACGTTCCACATCACTGGAATCAATCCCAACTCAGCTGCCGTATGGAGAACCCTTTGGCAACGCGCGCCATGCGGAGGGCGGAAGAAGCGTACTGGCTCACCCGTCGCATCCTCAATCGAGGCATTACATCCAGCCAACTGCTCACGTATTTCCAGCGGAGACAATTTGAGTAGGACTGGATGGGTCATGGTGTGATTGCCAAGCAGGTGCCCAGAATCTCGTATCTGACGCGCGATCTGGGGCCGCTGCCGGACAAACCGTCCGATGAGAAAGAACGTGGCACGAACATTGTGTTGGGCGAGAATGTCAAGCAATCGTAGAGTGTAAGGATCGTTCGGCCCATCATCGAAGGTCAGAGCGATCTCCCTTGCATTTTTGCCAGCCAGAACAGTCCGGCCAAAAATTTGCGAACTGGGGTAAGCATACCCGATGGAGAAAAGTGCAGCCGCCACTCGAGCGGTTGTCTGGTCGACAAGTGTGCGTCGTGCCATCGAAATCGAAGGCAAAATCTTTTCGAGCTCCCAGGATCTACTACTTGCGCGCATAGCTTGCTCTCGCTACTCCTAAAGCTTGCAATCAGACCGACGGTGAGGGCGCGTTATGTCATCCAGACAAGCAGGCTAATGATGGTGAGCTAGGCATCATACCGTCGATTGGAATGTCAACGTGCTGAATGGCCATCCTGTGGGCTCTCTGGCGAATCATTTCTCTGTGGACACGCCTTGTTGTTGAAGCCAGTAGTCTCGTTAAGCTGCCGCTCCAGGTGTAATAACTTTGTTGCGAGTGCTTTGGTCTCGAATTGCAGGCGGAGGAGAATTTCTTGCAGGCCGGCGGAATTGATCTCATCACTCACACTCTGGGGAGCCCCATTTTGTGCGCTCGAATTTCGGAGGAGCCACACATCCAACTCGTCGGCGAAAGCCACCACTGCAGTTCTACGGTTGTTGGCAGGTCTGTGGACAGGCATACCAAACCGCAACTCCCAACGCTGCGCTGTCCGCGCACCTCGTTCGATGTGGGAACTAATTTCTTTCCAACCGTTCAGAATTTGGTGTTCCATTTGTCTCCAATCTCGGGAAAAGTAGAGGAATTTTTTTCCGAATTGAATTTGCAGGATCCACAATGTTCTTCGATCTATGTAGATCAAAGCGCAGACATAACGACCTTCGGTTTGTCTGTTCTTTCTGATTTGATTGAAGAAACGTAATTTCGACTAAAAGGGCCGGATGACTCGCAATGGCTGTTCAATACCGCACCGTATATGCCAGTCAAAATAGCATAGTTGGCTTTGGCTGTATATTTCTTTTCGTATTCTTCGCGGCAGGCTCGACGCATCTGCCAAAGCAAATCAGGGTTTGTGAATAAAAAGCGGACCTTGTCGGCGAGCTCAGCGGCATTTCCTGCTTCAAACTGCACGCCGGTTTTTTCCTCCTCAACTAAACCGGCCAGACTTCCGATGCGGCTAACGAGAGCTGGCAAGCCGGTTGCAAATGCCTCAAGAAGAGTAACCGGAAAACCTTCGTACCACTCGGAGGGAATTATCAACATGTCGGCGCGTTGCATCCGCGCCAGTACCTGGTCTTTGGAGAGCCAGCCATGCCAGCGAAGATTGGACATGGTAAGTTGCGCGGCCTTGACCTCTGAAGACAGAGGACCCTCGCCAATAATTTCAAGCTGAAATTTATCTCCGAGTTGCCTCCATGCTCTGAGCAAGGTGACGATTCCTTTCTCTTCGGTCAACCTGCCCACAAAAAGCGCATAACCACCATTCCCGGATCCCATGCCGGGATCGAGTCGAATGAAGTTTGGTTTTACGTGCATTTTGCAAGGATCGAAGCCGTTCTCAACGAATTTTTGTCGGGCAAACTCGGTGAGTGCGATGTAGGCAGCGACACGCCGGTGCCATGAACGCGCAAGACGATGTGCTCTTAACGTGACCGCAGCGGCTGCGGTTGCTAAGTGGCTGTGGCGGTAACAGGCGTGAAACACGGCGGGCAGGAAGTTTCGGCTGTGTACACACTCCTCGCAAACTTGGCCATCTCTGTAGAAAATCGCTGCTGGACAAAGGAGTCTGTAGTTATGGAGCGTATGTACGACCGGAACACGTTCCTCTGTGGCCGCGTAAAGCACCGCTGGGGAGATTACTGGAAAAGTGTTGTGCACGTGAACGACATCTGGCCGAGTTCGTTGGACAAGAGCACGCAATTCACGAAAGCTTGTCTGATTCCACACCATTTGACCAAGTACTGCAAGTGGATTGTGGATGTCTGCGTTGGTCGCTTCGTACAGAAGAACTTCGTGTCCATAAGATCGAAGTAGATTCGCCTCGGCATTAACGACCTGGTCTTCTCCGCCGGGTTGTCGGTAGGAGTTATGAACAAGGAGCACTTTCGAAGCAACACTCGTTTCGAGCGACGAAGACGCTATCACGCTTTCATGTGAGCTGTACATGTGAACCCCAGGCATGGCGCCTGTGCACCGCACGCCAGGCATTCCTTCCATCTACTCTGCATTTGTAAAAGATCGAAATACTTTTAGAGAAGGCGCGACAGAGACAGATCGCGCCTCTAAGAAAATTTTCCATTGACGAGGAATTCAGTTCAGTAAATAGTCTCGCCGCATAGGATCTCATCAGGCCAGTGCGACGGAGTACTACATGCCAACAGTCGCGTCGCCTATTGCTCGAGCAGCTGTTGTTGTATCGCTAGAGAATCTTTCAAGTTGTTATAAAGGTCTCGCCACGCATTGACAAAACGTTCTTCCGAAAATCTCCCTGCCGACTGCTGGGCATTGTGTCCCATCGCCTTGCGTTCTTTTTCGGGGAGGGCCGTAAGGTGTTCCAGGGCAGAGGTTATCGAGGATTTGCTGCGAGTTACTAAAAATCCATTTTCTCCGTCCCGCAATAGATCACATATTCCATTTAAGGGTGGAGCGAGGATGGGAAGTCCAGCTGCCGCGGCCTCGTATGTTACAAGGGAGAAAGATTCATAGGCTGAGGGAAGGATAAACGCATCTCCACTCCAGAGGAATGGTCGCACGTCGGACTGCATTCCTACGAAGTAGATGCGATCTCCAATTCCCATCGCATCCGCCCGCCGCCTGTATTCTGAGATTAGGTCGGGCTCGCCACCGACCACCAACAATTTTGTCTGCACTTGGCTAGGCGCTTCCAGAGATTCGAAGATGAGTGGGAGACCTTTACGGTCGAATTGACCCAGGGCGGAAAACACAAGCACAAAGTCTAAAGAAGTGAACCCGAGTTGGTGTCGGAAATTTTCCCGCTCGAAATCGTCGGGACGCTCCATGCGTTTGACGGGAATTGGATTTGCAATCACGTTCACTCTCTCGGGCGCGACCTGGAAATCGCGTTTCAATTCCTCAGCGAGGCCCGTAGAGGGAGTCACTATGAGCTCGGCAGCGGGATAGCGAAAGTGCTCTGCCCGGGCATGGAGCCAATTATCGATCCAGCGCAACATCCCGCGCAAGCCGTGACGAGTTGTCATATGGTGGCGTAGGTAGGTCGTATGTGAGAAGTGCGAGTAGACGACACTGCCGAAGCACAAGTCGCTTTCCACTGACTGTACGAGATCAAAACGCTCTCCGGTCCGGATCTTGTACATGATGTACATTACTGGAGCCAGCAAATGAAATACCACAAACAGCAGGGCCAGGGGTCGTGTTGGTGCAGGCACGCGGATCCAAGTAATTGCTTGCGGATCAGGATTCTCAAACTCCACCGAGAAGACGGTGAACCTATGTTCCTTCGAAAGTGAGCGCAACAGTGTGAGGTGGCAATTCCCGCTCGGATTGCCAGGTATGATTTTGTAATCGAAAATGGCAATCCGCATGCTTCGAGTCCTATCGTGAGCACGCCCTATCATTGAAACGCGACAGCCAACGTTGAGCGTGAAGTTTGTGGAGCTTGTGCAACGATATGCTTCGCAATCTCCAGCGAAGCGGTTGCTGCTGGGGATCGCGCATTCAATACGTGTAGCGGGCTTTCCACGAGAATGTGTGAGCAGTGGAATCGATTAGCGAGCTCCGCCGCTGTAGCCAAGCCGGCAATTTCCCCCACCGACAATCCCACCATGCATATCTCTAGACTGCTGCCTCGATGGCTTCTATCGGCATCACTGTGGCACGGACTCCATGACGTTTGAGATCAGCCCCGATCTCTGGGATATAGATAGAATTCATGGCGATGACGACCTCAGGCCGATAGGCCGATAGGAATGCCGGTTCTACAATCTCCTGACCTGTCCCGGGCATGAAGTAGCCCTTGCGGTAGGGATTGATGTCCACCGCGTATTCGATACCACCATCGTCTACATGTGCCCCTAACGCAGAGAGAAAGGCGACACCCTTTGACCCTGATCCCCAGATAACAACATGCTGACCTTCTTGCTTCAGACGATTCACTGCATGTTGCCACAGATGGATGCGACGTTCTGCCTCGAACGTGAAACTGCGAACCGCACTGACCTCAGTTTTAGAAGGTGGAATTAGCGACTTCGCATCGCTAAGGTGCCGTTTCGTCGGGCGAGCAGTAATCATTAGATACTGATCGTCGTAATCCGTCCAGACATCAACCACATCAAATCCTGACGCCACGAAGAGATTTCGTAATGCACTGGTCGTGAAATAGGAGCAGTGTTCGTGATAAACATCCCAAAATGCGACATCTTTGAGTACTCGGCTCATGTCTGGGACTTGAAAGAATACTGTAGTGTCGAAATTCTCGCCGACCGCGCGACGAACCATTCTCACAAATTGGTGTGTGTCTGGGATGTGCTCAAGCGTCATCTTGCATGCAATGAAGTCAGCTTTGATGTGCATATACTTTTCAGAGTAGAAATCCTCGATAAATTCAACCGCGTCCCCCCCCCGCACCGGCCGTCGCTGCGGCACGAATGCGGGATCAAAACCGACGCCGCGATTTTCGCCCATCGCGCAAAGCATCGAGATGAATTCGCCTTTTCCACAGCCGATCTCTAACACAGACTTATCATGCAATCCGTATCGTTCGATCAGGTCTTTCGCTAAGCGGTCATGGAAGCATTGAAATGTAGAGGAAAAGCCCTGCGTCTCCTCGCACTTCGGCGAATAATTCATCTTGGAGTCGTCGAATGACGTGTTGGTGATGAACCCACAGGCATTGCAAAACCCTAACGTGATCTTACCGGCCGGAAAGTGCAACGCCTCCTCACGCGTAGGTACAAGCATGACACTATGGACCGGTACCGGATCAACTGTATAGAAGGTTTCGACGGATTTCTTCGTGCAGTTTGGACAAGAGGAGATCTGTTCCATAGGTTGGACCTCGTCAATGTGAAGGATGAATAAAGCGGGCTCGATTGCTCTAAGTTGATTCAAAATTGAGATTAAGTCAGCGACTCCTAGAGGCAATCTGAAGTTGGCCTGTACGCAAGTAGATGTGTGTCACTGTGCTTTACGTCAGGATTTGCTTCGGAAAGTTGATACCCAAGCTCTACAAGAAGAAGCTTGCAGTCCTGACGAATTGCAGGGAACTGGGGAATCCACTGGTGCGTCTCCAGCGAGAGAGTTGGATGTCTTCGTCTGAGCATCTTCCGAGCCCCTTCCAAGATTTTCAACTCTGCACCCTCAGCGTCGATTTTGATGTAATCAGGTTCCGGCAAAGCTCCAGAGTCGATCTCCGTATCAAGGCTGATGGTACGAACTTCCAATGTTCCTGCTGAAGAGAGATGTCCGGCAACCAAACTATCTGCACAATCGAAATGAGAAACGCCGCTCGTGTCGGCAACCGCCACATCCACCACTACTGTGTTGGTAAGATGGTTCATCAGCAGATGTTGTTTGAGGTGCGCGAGGTTGGAGGGGGCAGGTTCAAATGCGAAGACGCGTCCAGAGGGTCCCACGAGCTCTGAAGCATACATAGTGTGGTAACCCGCTTGCGCACCGATGTCGAAGAAGACATCTCCAGGCTGAAGTCTTTGTTTCATCAGCTGTGATTCTTCCGGCTCGTAGGTTCCGTACCAGCAGGCGTGCGTACTTGATCCGACGATCCATCCTTTTCCTTGAAGTGGCCCGCGCATGACAGTGATCTTGAGGCCGGCTGGAATTAAGTTCAAAGGTGTACGCAGCAGCCATTTAATTGGACTGCTACCGGGGGCCGCGGAGAGATGGTCGATGACAGACCCAAGTCTTAAATTCATCGTAGCTCCGTTCGACATCGAGGATTGAAAGCGAACTGACTGGCGTAGAGCACAAGCCAATAACACAAATACAATCTCTACGGAATGGCCGCTACCGTCTGCTCGGGCGCGTATATCAGCACGCCTTCCTTGACAACCGCGTTGTCATACATGGCAATGATGTCGTCAGGCAGTCGCGTGAGATCACTACCGCGCATGAAGTCGCGCAGAGAAGTGCCCAGTGGGCTAGAGTCGATATTCGCAGCTGCTCTCCGTTCGCGAAGATCACCGAGATGAACGGTTCGGAAATCGATGCTGAAGCGAGTACGTCCAGACGTGTTTGGCACTGTAGAGTGCATTTGAGCCGCAGAAAAAAGAATAGCTCCCCCAGGATCGGTTACAAGCCGAATCTGCGGATCGAGTGCGATCGGTTCTAGAGGCTTGGGCTGTGGCCGCGTATCGCTCTTGACATGCTGCGCGGCAGTCGCGCGACTTGTACTGTTCCATTCGTAATAGTTGAAATCTGCCGATCCATTAGCGACAGGCTGGCTCCAATAGATCGGATGAAATGCCATGGAACTCTCTGAAGTCATGGGGAAAATAGGGAGCCACCAATTGATCTGACACATTGGAGCTGAATACCAGGTGTCACGATGCAGATGATGGGCATAACCAACACCAGACGTCAGATAAGCGTCTGACGTGACGGCGCGTAGTCGCGGCACGTCCAAGTAAGTATCATCCATGTCACAGCCGAAATCGAGTAGCATCTCCTGAATTAATTTCTTTGTTTTGGCGTGATGGATGAAGGCGGGCTTCATCGGTGCGAAGATCTTAACGAACTCCTCTACCGGCATGTCGAACTGCGCTAATGTCGGATCGGAACAGTTGAAGCCTTCGCAGATCATTTCGCGGGCGAACTCAGTAAACTGCAGAGCCGTTTCCTTTGGAGGATAGACAAATAACTGTCCGTCATACAGACGGTCGCGGCGTTGATCATCCGTCATTTTTGCATCTACATATACAGTATTGTTCATATACAAAATCCTCCTAAACAATCGCAGGTGACGGAATTGGAACGATAAATTTGCCCCCAGCCTCTTTGTAGCTTTGTTGCTGATTCATGATTTCTGATGCGAAGTTCCAGGCGAGCACCAGCAAGTAGTCTGGCGGATTTTCTTGTAGCCTGTTGGGCGAATATATGGGTAAATGGTTGCCTGGCATGTAGCGGCCCTGTTTGAATTCATTCAGATCGACGATATAGTCGAGAATAGAGTTATCAATATCGCAGAATGAAAGCAGAGTGGTCGCCTTGGCGGCCGCAGCGTAGCCAGCAATCCTCTTACCCGATTCTTTCAGTTCCTTCAGCATCTTGACCAAACTATCGCGCACACCTTCCACGCGGGATGCGAAACTCTGGTAAAACTGGATTTTGTCGAGACCCATTTTTTGTTCTTCATCGAGGAGAGCCATAACGCGCTCACTAGAATGGCCATGATGCTGTACAAACAGGCGTAGCGAGCCGCCGTGGATTGACGTGCGTTCGACATCTGTGAGGCACAAATTGTGCCTCTCGAAGAGACGAAGGAGCGCCGTTACGGAAAAATAGCAGAGGTGCTGATGATAGATGGTGTCGAATTCACACTTCTCGATCAGATCGACGATATATGGACACTCGATGACAGCGACCCCGGATGGCTTGAGCAGTGTGCGAAAGCCTTCGACGAAACCATTAAGATCAGCGACGTGGGCAAGCACGTTGTTCGCGAGGAATATATCAGCCTGTTTGCCTTGCGCCTTTAGATCCTTGGCGAGATCTTCAGTGAAGAATGCGCACATACTCGTGACTCCCTGCTGTTGCGCCTTACTTACTGGCCCTTCTGCAGGATCGATGCCGAGGACTGGAATCTTCTTAGCCGCGAAGTTGCGAAGCATGCAGCCGTCATTTGAAGCAGCTTCCACCACAAGGCTATGACTGTTCAATCCGTGCTTTTCGATGATCAAATTGGCACTAGCCGCGAAGTGCTCGCTTAGGCTCTTAGAGACGGATGAGAAATAAGGATACGACCGACAAAAGAGAATCTCAGGTGGTACGGTCTCTGTAATCTGCACCAAGGAGCAATCAGGGCAGAAGACCAGGTCAAGCGGTGCAGTAACCTCCGGTGCCTCCAATTCTCCTTGGGTAAGCAAACTGTCCGCGAGAGGTGTTCGGCCAAACGAAATAATAGGAATCGCATATGGAGATGCACATGCTCGGCAACGAAAAGTAGTATCTGCCATGACTAGGCTGCCTCGCTGGTTGCTGATCCTCGTTGCTCCGTCCAGCGCAGAGTCGGGTCAAGTTCCTTGTTAGCCAGAAGCTTCTGAATATGGGCGATGCGTTTATAACGTTCGCCCTCAAAGTCATCAACCGTTAGATTTGTAGTACAGAATGTTTCGTAGAGTTCAAGCGCTCCCTTGCGTGCATCCCATTGTGGCTGAAAAGCTGGGAGCATGCGATTTATCTTGGAGCAGTCGACGCGGTAACAGCGCTGATCTGCGGTCCCGCCGCTTGCGTATTCGATCGTTGTGTTCGGGACAGTAGCCTTCACAATGTCTGCGAGATCGCGAATCTGATAGTTGTCTTCAGTGCGACCTACATTAAATGCTTGATTGTGTACGATGGCGATTGGTGCTTCCAAAACCGCTAGAAAGGCTCGCGAGATATCTTCTATATGAACGATTGGTCGCCAGGCGGTGCCATCACTCTTGATATGAACGCGACCGGTAGCATGCGCCCATGCCACGAGGTTGTTCAATACAAGATCAAATCGTAACCGGGGAGAGACACCGAATGCGGTAGCATTGCGCAGGAAAGTCGGACTGAAACGATCGTCCGCGAGCTTCGATACATCCTGCTCGACACGAACCTTTGAAATGCCATAAGGAGTAACGGGGTTAAACGGAGATTCTTCGGTCAACATATCGGTCCCGCCCGCCGCCCCATAATTACTGCAGGACGATGAAAAGACAAAACGTTGAACGCCCGCCTCCTTGGCAAGTTGCGCAAGTCGGACGGACGCGATGTGGTTGATCTCATACGTCAACTCGGGATTGAGGTCGCCGAGCGGATCATTAGATAGACCAGCCAGATGAATGATTCCATCGAAGCCGTCCAGCTCCGCGAGACAAACATCACGCACGTCCTTCTGGATGGAAGGTATAGCAGGAACACCATCGGAGAAGGTGCAGCGCTCGAATAAGTTGGAATCGAGACCAACGACCTCATGCCCTGCTGAGAGTAGCAGCGGGACCAGTACCGTTCCGATATAGCCTTCGTGACCCGTCACTAATACGCGCATCGTTTTCCTCCCAGATCTTCCAAGGTGCGTGACCTTCTTCCCACAGACTTTCCAGGTAACGTTTTTCGCGGATCGTATCCATGCATTGCCAGAAGTCCGAATGGCGATAAGCCATGAGTTGGCCATCTCGCGCGAGCCGCTCGAGCGGTTCCTTCTCCCAGTGCGTGCTGTCGCCATCAATGTAATCGAAGACTTCAGGCTCAAGCACGAAGAATGCACCGTTGATCCAGCCCTCTTTGGTCTGAGGCTTCTCGGAAAACTCGACGATCTGGTCTCCAAGCATTTCAAGGTGTCCAAAACGTGCTGTCGGCCGCACCGCGGTGAGCGTTGCCAGTTTTCCATGTCGGCGATGAAATGCCAACAATTCATTAATATTCAGATTGGAAACGCCGTCGCCCCACGTCAGCATGAAGGTACCTTTTCCCATAAACGGTGCGAGCCGCTTGATTCGCCCACCGGTTTGCGTCTTAATGCCGGTATCGATGAGGTCAACCGTCCAGTCTTCTACCGGAGAGCTTCCCATTTTTACTTTTCCGGTTGCCGTGAAGACTGTCAGATCATGATTGAGTGAACAGTAATCGAGCATGTATTTCTTGATGACCTCGCCTCGGTAACCAAGGCCGATGACGAAGTCATTAAAACCGTAGTGACCATAGTGCATCATGATGTGCCAAAGGATAGGCTTGCCACCGATCTCCACCATTGGCTTGGGACGGACATCAGTTTCTTCGGCCAGGCGGGACCCCAGCCCTCCTGCTAGGATGGCGACTCTCATACCGTTTTGCCTCCTTGAGCCTGCGTCGTGAGTTCCATATCTGATTTCACATCTTCTCCCGGACTTAGTATTTCGAGTCGTCGCACCGCGTGCCGGTTCTGGTAATTGAAGATGATTTGGTCAGCCGCTATAAGTAAATCTTTCGTTATGCGGCGGAAGTGTTTTTTGGTCCAAGGAAACAAAAGGGAGTATGCATGGAGCTTTTGCACGAAAGAAAGCGGAGCTCGCTTCACCGAGGCAGCGTACTCGTAAAGCTGGCGAAGCTCCGGAAAAGTAACTGCATGACTCTTTGCCGGGTCCCACCACTCCGGACACGGTAAAGTGCCATGGCGCCGTATCAACCGAAACCCATCAGATTTAAGGCGAACAGGTAATGTTTGCATCGATTGGCTCTCGTGGCGGGTGCTGATAAACAGAAACTTATCCGATTCCCAAAAGTGTCCAAGGAAACCGACCTGCGCCAAAAGCACGCCGTCGGAATTGACATAACTGCCCTGCGGCGGGCACTGACGAAGGGCCTCAAGCCGGAAGACACCGAAGATTTGAAAGCACATGTGATCGTTCAGCAGAAGATCATGCCAGCGGATCAGCGGGTCCGGTGAATCGAACCGGAGAGGTAAGTTGTAATATTCGACTAACTCACCCGTCAGTGACACAACCTTGGTTCGAGCATGCGCCAACACCAGGCTGGGATTGGCCTCTAGCGCCGTAATACATTCCTCAAGAAACGTAGGTTCTAGGAAGTCATCATGGGCCGCCTGCTTATAGTATTTCCCGGTCGCTTGCGAATAGACGCGTCGGAAATTCCACCCAGCTCCCATATTCTTTTCATTTTTGAAATACCGGATACGTTTATCTCGGGAAGCATATTCGCGGCAAATCTCCTCAGTACGGTCGGTTGAAGCATTGTCCGATATCAGCAGTTCGAAGTCGGTGAAGGTCTGGCTCAGGATAGAATCCAACGACTTGGCGAGAAAGCGATCAGCGTTATAAACGGGCATACCCACCGTCAACATCGGTGATGAAGGCATTGAAAACCTCCTGTGCGTAGAGGAAGGGAAGTAAGAATTACAATGATGTGCCTGGTCGTCTTATTTAGATGATCATCAGGCGAGACCTCGGAGTCTTGCGAGGATCTCTTTGAAGAAACTCTGCCGGTTCATGAGATTAATCATGCGTTCGAATATGAATGATGGAAAGTGGATCGAATTCTTCCAAAACCATAGCATCCGGGCGTCCGGATTAGCCTGCGTGTCACGGATATAGCGCTGGTGGTATAGCGGTGTTAAAGGCGATCGGGAAAGGCGCGCGTGAAGATACTCAAGATATAAGATGTAAGAGCTATCTTCCAGAGGCTGCAGTTGCGGAGCCAGAGTGGGATCGCGGGATTCGAGGAAATCGCGCTGCGCAATCCACAGATTCTGACACATCGTGATCTCCCGCAAGATGGATTCAGCGGTCATCTTCGATCTCTCATAGCTATTTGCACCGTGCAGCCGGTATTCAGCCAACACCTCCTGCCTCCGCAAGATCGATGTAAGCAGCGGAGCGAAACGGATGATGACTTGATCCGCACAGATCCTGAAGCTCTCCGGCAGCGGAAAGATATGTTCCGCCACTGTGCGATGTAAACTCAATCCCGAAGTTGGAGGCATATAGCCCAAGGCGCCGCCATCTTTTAGCATCCGCTCGCCTTGCCAACCTTCCGGAAGCCTTGATCCCAACGGCCAAACACCTTGCGACCGCCTCCGCGTGTTGACCCTCTGCACCCGATGCACACCAAAACCTGCGTCCGGGGCAAGCAGGTGCGCCTCCACCATCAACGCGAGTTTCGTCAGACGGAAAAGGTCGTCTGAATCAAGAAAACAAATCAGTTCGCCCGCACTCGCGGCGAAAGCCGCATTGAAACCTGAAGCTTGGCCGCCATTCTCTTTTGCAATCAGATGAATCCGCGAATCCCGTCGACAATACTCGGTGATAATCGGCTTCGAATTATCGGTTGAACCGTCGTCACAGATAATGAGTTCAAAATTCTCATAGGTCTGAGAGAGAACGCTCTCGATTGCTTGGCTGATGTACTTATCGTAGTTGTAATTAGAGATAAGAACGGAAACCTTTGGCCGCTCCGACAATGCCCTAAGCTCGATTGGCGCAAGAAGAGTGGCAGTCGTCACAGCGATTCTCCTGAGGAAGCAGCTTTCTAAACTAGTAGGCACCTGTACCCCTCAGCACGATTGCGGGAGTATCGAGGATGATTCTGATGTCGAGCAGCAGAGACCAATTTTGGGTGTACTCCAAGTCCAGACGGACCATCTCTTCGAATGGAAGTTCACTGCGTCCTCGAATCTGCCACAGGCCAGTTATGCCAGGCTGCACACATGCACGACCTTCAGCCCACTCTGCAAAAGCCCGGCTCATGCCATCGGGGTCAAGATCGACCGCAGGTAGGGGGCGTGGTCCCACAATGCTCATCTCATTGAGCAGGACATTAAAAATTTGCGGTAACTCGTCGAGACTATGACGGCGTAGCCAATGGCCTATACGTGTAACTCGCGGGTCATTCTTCATCTTGAAGATGTGCCCGTCTTTCTCGTTAGCGGTCGTTACTTCAACGCGGTCCGAGACCGTGTACATCGAGCGGAACTTAAAACAGATAAAATGTCGTCCCCCTTTGCCCACGCGGGGTGCACGGTAAAACACCGGTCCTTCCGAGTCCAGTTTAATGGCGACTGCGATTATCAACATCAACGGAGCTGTTATTACAAGGGCAATGCTGGCCAGAAGTACGTCGAACGCCCGCTTCAACAGTTCTTGTGTCTTCGAGACACTAATTGGCACGATCTCCAGAATTGGGAACCCATAGAAGGTGGAGAGATTCATCCGAGCAGGTCCCGTTGCAAGGTCAAAAGCAAAATTCATTGACATGCCCATTCGCTTGCACACCACTCCGCATCGTTCCACCTCCGTGTGGGGCATGGAGCTATTTAGCACAATGATCTCTCTAATTCGCTCGCGGTTGATCACTTCTGCAAGTTGGGTCGTGGTTCCCAGCACACGCAGAGTCTCGGGGGCTTCTGCCGTAGATTGGCCCTCGGGAACGATCAAGCCCGTGAAAATGCTATCTCCGCGAACCGGTGATATCTGGCCAAGCAACTGCGCGGCAACCTGACAATCTCCAAGCAGAGCGGCACGTAGAGGTGGGAACGATATGTTTTCCGTTTTGAGACACAATAACAGTGTGCCGAATCTTGCCAATGCAAGTGTGACGAAACTCACCGGCGCGAAGAGCAGCATGAAGGATCGCGATGCCTCGATCCCGACGCTGCGATCAAAGACAGTGACCGACACGACAATCATGCTAGCTAGAAGACTCTGGTCGATGACAGCGAGCAAGTTTCTATGCCAGCCCTGCTTTTCTGGTGCACCGTAGTGACCAAGCCTCCAAGCAAGTACGGACCATAGAGCCAAGACGACCAGCAGAGAAGGCGCCCAGAACGTCGCCTCCACGATGGTGACCTGCTGAGAGGCTACAGGATTTAGCAGTATGCGGATGGCGACCGTCAATCGCCACGCGCAGGCAATTGCAATCGCGTCAGCCAATAATCGCAAGACTTGATAAAGATGTAGATTTCGGAGGCGCATTGTTGCTTCTCCATAGAGCGAGTCAAACGATAACGATGATGCCGCTGCGGCTCACTCACTGGCTGCGGCCGATAAAACAGGGAAGGTGTTAGGCCGAGGTCTTACCAACATAGCTCAAATAACTGTTGTAATGAGATGACCCTTCGCGCTGGGAGTCATAGTCATTCAAAATGGTACCGATGATATAAGTGCCGTCTTCAGCCAGAAGTCTGCGCGCTTCTGTCAGATCGTCGCCACTGGTGTGGCCTGCACGGCAGATAAAGATCACGCCATCTGCAAACTTGCCGAGGATCCGCGCATCCGCTAGTCCAAGTAGGGGTGGAGCGTCTATGAGAACAAAGTCGAATCCGCTGCGCGCCGTATGAAGGACTGAAGCAAGGCGGCTGGAGTGTAACAGCCTGGTTACGTTTTCTTTAGCGTTGCCACTTGTAAGAATGGAGACGCCGGGGAAAGCGGTGGTTTGTATTAAGCTGTCGAGATCCGCGCACTCGGCTTCATTGAGCGCATTTGCCAGGCCTTCGATATTTTGCACTCCGAATAGTAGCGGGAGAGCTGGCCGCCGCAGATCACCGTCGATAAGAAGTACGCGTTGGCCGCTTTCGGCTAGGCTTATCGCGAGGTTCGCAATAGTGATCGTCTTCCCGCATCGCGGGTGAGGACTCGTTACCAACAGAACCCTGGGAATGACGGGACCATGCCTGCTGAACAAGATTGATATCCCCGCCGAGCGATAGGTCTCTGTCAAGAAGGTTTTGTCCGCTTTTCTCCAATGCTCGAGCATAGGATGCACTTCTTTGGAGCCAACACCAACCTTGAGCACCCCGCGGGCAAGAGCTTTAGAGCTCTTGTTGAGGAGGCGGGATCGTGGAATTACTGCCAGCTCTGGGCGATCGACATATTGTTCACTCTCACCTGGATTGCGCACGCTATTGTTCTTGCGTTCGGCGATGAGGATATAGAGCAACGACAGGACAACACCGAGCAGTGTGGCCAGAGTTATGCAAATAGAGAGTTTGGGCGAAGTAGGAATCAGGGAAGCCTTTGCAGGACTGACCACACGGGCATTCGCTGCTCGCAGTGCCGCAATGACTCCAGCCTCCTTTGCCTTCTGCAGCATCGACTGATAGACCTGCTCGTTCACGTCCACTTCATGCTTGAGCATATCGAAGCGGACCTGTTTGCTCCCTTGGTCGGCCGCGACTGCGAGTTGCCGATCATATTGTTGCTTGAGTAGTTGCTGCCGCCGTGCCGCTGTGCCATCCTCCACAGAGAGCCGGTGCACGATGATGGACCGTCGCCGCAGCATCTCTGCTTCGATGTCCTTTATCTGCGCTTCAACCTTCTGCACCTTGTAATTTGAAGGGGTAAGCGTCGTGCTTAGATCGGCCAGTTGCCTGCGTAGTTCAGTCAGCTTGGAGCCATCCTCGCGTATTGTCGGATCATCCACAACTTGGGGCAACGTATCAGCGGCGGCGTTCTGAGCCATTTCCACAGCCGACTGCCGATTTGCGCGGTCGACCTCTGCTTGGGCAAGACCCTGCTGAATCTCGCGCAAATGTTCTGCAGCCACTGGCTCCTGAGTTCCGCTCGTCAGGACGATCCCGCTGGCTCGTGCATACTCTTGCAGCGCATTTCCTGCCTCCTGCAGCTTGTGCTTCGCATCTTCCAGCTGCTGCTTCAGGAAAGTGCCTGTTTCCGACGCCGCCGTCAACCGGGCATTCTGTCCCTGCTGAATATATTGATTGGCCCATTCGTTGGCTGTATCTGCCACGAGGTGTGGATCGGGTCCGATTAGACTGATCCTGATCAGATTCGACATCCCTTCTTCCTTAGCCTTCGCGTTTGACATCACATTGCGGATCAATCCTTCTCGGCCCGCATCATCGGAGGCTAATGAGGAAGGTACCTTGGGCACCATCCCTTTCACCACACGATCTACGACAGCCTCATTCTTCAAGAGCATGATCTGGGTTTCAAGATAGCTGTCTGGTGTTACCCCATTTCCGTATGGATCCGCATCCCGAGTGTTCATGAAATCCTGATTGATACCCGTGACTTCGAGCACCGCTTGGGCTTTGTAGGACTTGGGAGCGAGGAAGGCGTAGAGCACGCCAGCAAGTGCACAAAGTCCGAAGATCATCATGACTGCGTGACGATGCCTGCGCAGGAGAAGGAAGTAGTTAATCTGCTCTTCAGGCGTGCCATAGACGGTCGAAGTGTGAAGAGTGTCCAAGGCACCACCGGACGGCAGCCTGGGCTCGGCTGTTTCTGCGGGAGAGATGACTCTTAGCTTTCCATCCGGTGTGCGCATAACTGAAACTCCGAGCAACGGTGGATTATTTCCAGATCAAAAGACCCGTCCCCACGCTCACAGCCGTTTCTATCGTACGAAGGGTCACAGCCTTAGTAAGGCTGTTAGGTACATACAAGATGTCATCGGCATGAAGGGGAATGTCAGGAGATTTGCTGGCCAGAATCTTCTTCAGGTCGATCTGGGTCTCGGTGCGAGGCGAGCCGGTTTCGGTTGTGGGTCGTAGGATTCTGGTACCACCGTACGCGGCAGACTTATTGACTCCGCCTGCGAGAGCGACAGCCTGAAGCACAGTGAGCCTGCTTCTATGTCCGTCAAGAACATACCCTCCGGGCCTTCCCACGTCTCCAATCACATAGACCATCTTTGCTCTAGGCACCGAAATTAGATCTCCCGCCTCGACGATCAGGTTGGCAGAGGGGTCCGTTCCATCGATGATCGTTAGAAGATTGATCTCTTTCAGGTAGAAAGAAGAGTTCGGTTCGGCTAAACCTGGAGAAGGAGGAGCCGGAGCAACGTCGTTGGAGGGGAGCCGGCGCGTGATCAGTATCTTGTCTCCAGCTTCGGGTTTCAGCCCGCCCGACTGAGAGATTACGCGCATTAATCGCGTCGGCCCGCGTAACTGAATGACACCAGGCGCGTTGACCGCGCCAACGACAGTAATTGCTTGGCTTCGATAGTCCGTCACGGTTACGGAAATCTGTGGATCTTTGAAATAGGTTCGATATCGAGCCGTCAGGTCGGCTTCGAGGTCCCGCACGGAAACACGTGAAGCTTGAACCCTACCGACCATTGGTAATTTAATCATTCCATCGGAGCCAACCTCGATAGGGCGATCGGGAATGTCATCCGCTCCGAATACGCGTACCGACAACTGGTCACCTGTGCCAAGAACATACGCACTTTTATCCGCTGGCAGGTTATCGATTTCTGCCGCCGCGAGTTTGTCACCCGTGGTCTGCGACTGGAGAGCTGTCATCGACGGATCTCCCGTTGTCGCTGTCGTCTGTGCAAGTGCTCTAGTAAAAAGCATAGGAGTTAGTAGTAGAAGAATGATCGATTGAGGAGCACTGACGTGAAGTTGTGACATGCTAATGCCTCCTCATTGCCTGACTCCATTTGCGGAACAGTGTGGAACACGTATGAGTAACTGATTGCAGGTCGTCCAGTAGTTCGCTTCGAACTTTAGTTTCTCCTTACCTTTTCTTCCATTTCAATCGCGATGCGCTTGCCCGATTATGTTGCGGTAACTCCCGAGAGCTTCTCAAAAGGTGGAGTGGGAAGATCGGAGAGTACGTAGCTTACACAAGCAACAGAGGAAAGTGGCACTTCCACCAATACTGACCTGCAGAGCAAATCGACGGAAAGGATCAGTCGTTCTTTGCCGCGCACTTGCACCAGCATTCCATCCAGTCCGTTGAGCGGCCCGGAAATAATTCGTAAACGCCCAGCTGTAGACGGATCGATATAAGGCAAACTCTCAAGCTCGAGTTCCGCCTTCGTTGCTTTGCGTAGGCCTTCGATTTCCGCACGATCAGCTGGCAGCGGCATAGATCCGGCACGAATAACATCAAGGATCCCGCGGGTACAGCGGATTTTGCCAATCTCAGTGCGCTCAGTGTCGCAAAAGATGTAGCCCGGAAATAATGGCATTTCGATGATTGGAGATCGATCCGCCCATTTACGTTTTGATTTAGTAAGAGGAAGGAACTCCTCATATCCTTTTCCGCGTAGCGACATAGAAACGAGCTTTTCATGACGAGGTCGAACGCGGAATGCATACCAATCTCGGGATTCGGAAGTCGAGTGCATAGACTCCTCCGCTACGTTCTCGAGGTGAGTGCTTCTTCTGTAGGCTTGTTGTTATCAAGCCAAAGCAGTAGCACTCTCGGTTACAGAACCGAGTACAGAATCATTTAATGTACTTAGCGGGCCCTTGGGGAGTTGGAGTCCCGATATTAGCATGAACGACATTTGCGATACCACAAAAGTCGTACGTCAAACTGCGACATTGGATGTCGCACCGTATTTCCTGCCTGGAGCTATTGGATACTCAGCGCATTTCGTATGTCAGTAACGCAAGTAAAAACTATATGTTACGGACAACGTGGCTCCCAAGTGCGTAGAAAAAATAGGCACGCGGAATGTCCGTGTTTCTGCCGACCGGGGCAAATCTTCGAGCAGAAATACAGCGTCATGTCGTTGTGAGCCTCTTTCCACAACCATGAATGAAATTCTAATCCGCTGGCGTATCAAGGTAAGGGCGAGCCTTCGGCCACGTAAACCCGGTCGGTAACTGATTTGAGAGATTGGCGATGTGCTGGACGCTGTCTTAGCAGGTGTACATGCGTGGGGACGCAAAAGTGACGATTCATTCCGAGACACACAGGGAAACGGGAGGGTCAAACGCTGGGGTCCCTATCAGTAGAAAGACACCCTCTCAAAACTCTTTGTACCAATTCCATCCCCTCGGGTCCGGTCCTGTCTTTTGCAGCGCAATCATCGACCCCTTGATGCCCAGCGAGGCATCGGGATTCAATCGGGTGCTCGCAAACATCTGGTCAAGATAACGCCTGGGTATGACTGCTCCTAGCCCCTGCATACAACCGTCAACAAGCCGTCTTAGCGAAGCCTTCTGGTAGCGGTCGAAGTCTGTCGTGCTTCCTACAATTTTATAGTTGGGATAGTTGAGTATGTACCGAACGGCCCTTCGCACGCCATGCAGATGGAGGTCGTCGATAACCACGATTCCGCCTTCCTCCAGCAACCGGTCGATATAGAAAAGATCGACGAGCGTGTGATCGAAGGTATGCCAACCGTCGATCAGTGCAAACTGAAACGTTCTTCCCTCCGCCAGAAGAGCCGGAAGAGCTATCTCTGACGGCTTCTCGACCAACTCAAAAAAATCAAAGCCCGCTCTTTTCAGATTCGCAATGCCGATTCCATGAAACTCACCATACTGGCCCGGGTCAAGGATGGTGTGATGGCCAGAACCCTGCTGGGACAAGGCTTCACAGATATAAAGAGAGGAAATTCCGAACGCACAACCAACCTCGAGCGTTCGCGTAAATTTGTGCTGGGAAATAAGAGAAAAGAGAAGAGCCCCTTCCTCCGGGTCGATCCCATCCCTCAGTGCGTGAGTATTCCCTTTCTCGTCCGCCACCTGGCTTCTTTCGAAAATGTCCTGGATCAAATGATTCGGATACATGTGGGTAGGATCCTAAAAAGAATTTAACTGTTGTGCGGTAAAGTTCAGGGCCTTAGCGACTCTCTTGCATCAACTGAGGACGCGGTCTCCTCCCCAAGTCTGATACCCGATGGAACTTTGATAGGGAATAGCGATCATATCGAAGGGCTTGACGCGACTTCATTGATCGTAGTCTCGAGGGTGCGGCTCTTACCTGCGGCAAAGATGCGCCGCACCGCCCACTGCTGGATAGGAAAGAAGAAGAGGAGCTTGCTGATCCCCATCGCGGCAGCGACGCCGCTCAGGCCAATCCAGTGGCCGAAGAGGATACCAAATCCGATGGTGCCAATAGCGCAAAGAGTAATGGAAAGTGTTGGTCCGTTCAATCTCTCCAATCCGGTCAGCAATTGTCCCCCTGCCATCAGCACAATGCAGCACAGGTTGTACAGACTTAACCAGAGGATGAGCGATGTATCCGGTACGGCCGCTGAACCCGCCCAAACGCGAATCAACGGCTTCGCCATCAACGCGATCGCCAACATGACCGGTACTCCGGTTGCCACGGAAGCCAGCGTTGCGTTGCGATAGGCTCCTCGGATCCACCTCCAGTCATTACGTGCTTTTGCTTCACCAAATGCTGGAATCAAGGGCGCGGTAACCAGGTAGATCATATCCACCGGTAGGGTGATGATCTTCTGCGCCACGACAAAGATCATGACTTGGGTCGGTCCCAGGATCTGCGTGATGATCATTGGCTGGCTCTGGTAAATGCCAAGCGCGCCCAGTTGGAGCACTAAATACTTGGACCCCACTCTGAAAAGTCGGAGTATGCAATGCCAGCGTACTGCGATGGGCGAAGGACGCAGCCAGCGATAACGCCTGAAGAATAGGTAATAAACATTAATCAGTGCAAGAATCGTTCTTGTACCCGAGAGAGCCAATACCAGCTCTGGCAAACTGCCATGGAAGCGGCTGACGATAACCAAAGCCACAAGCGAAGCTACATTGATCGCGATGCCCCAGACATTCGACAGGAACCCATCCTGATACGCGCTGTAAATCGAGTACTGGACGCTAAGCGGCACGCTGATAATAAAGAACGCAAGCGTGAGGGCGCAGGCCAAAGCCAGCTCATGTGGTGGTATGGTCGTGACCTTGAATACCGAGCTCCACGGGATGAAAGGAAAGCTTGCAAGCGTTATGACGGCCAATAAAACTGCGATAGCGATCAGTGCCCAAACGGCTGAAGAGGTATATTCCTGGGCTGCCCGTCTGTCTTCTTTTCCATGGGCTTCGGAGAGCACATTGACCAGTGCGTTCCCAGCAAGCCCGAAGTCAGTCATCGATAACCAGATCAAAAGACTGCTGATCGTGAGCCAGACGCCGTACCGTTCTGCGCCAAGGTAATGTACGGTAAGCGGCACGGATATGAAGCTGATAGCGATCGTCAGCGTTTTCTGAATCAGCGATGCCGACGCTGTGATACTGGCTCTCCGATAGCGTTCGCGGCCCGGGTTGTGGTGTGCTTTGAATAGGGATCGTAGCGCCCGCGGATTCATCAATCCAATGACCCGATTAGCGGTGCGCTTTGTCGATGAAAGCGCGTGAGACAAATGCAGCGACATGTGTCCCTCGGAAGGATGCAGAACGATCACTGCTCTGGCGGTCGAAGCAGAGTCATCGTGGTTTATAAGGTGCAGGTTGCACGAGTGTGGTTACCCAGGAAGACGCGCTTCACAATATTTTGGAACCCGGGGTGGCAGGCAGAAAGGAAGGGGGCTTTGCGCGTAGCTCCGCCCACTCAATTACGTCGGAGTATTCCAAAGTGGGCGCACCATGTCAACAGAAGAGTATGCATTTTGACATATCTTTAAGCACAAAGTTGCTCTTCCTGCCCGCAAAATCTGCGCCAATTATTCCTGGTCAGGAGCTACGGACAAGTAACAAGTAAGCCCTGTTCCAGGAGAATGTTAGCTGCCTTTCGCAGATCGGAAAATGCGAACTGCGACATTTCTGCGATGTCGAGTAGTGAGTGTTCGCCATCGGAGTAGTTTAAGACCCATAATAGGTGGATCAAGTTCTGTTCGATACTTGGTCCGCCCATTTTGCGGTAGATACCACGTTTGCCCAATTGTGGTTCACCCTTCGGGCTCGTGTTGAGGTACGTTGCATTTCCCTCAAGAATTGTGACGATCCTTGCTGTGAGAGCTAGGCTACCCGCGAGTCTTTCTGGCGACATAAGTGTCAGATCGTCGGCTGAGGTATGGTTTTGCGGGTAATGATGGGAATAGGTTCGGAAGAGGCAACCGACAGGTAAATTGAACCCAGGTGAGCAGAACTGTCGCTCGTCGTAGCCGAAGGGATCAAAGCCCCAAAGCTTATGTTCTTCTTTGCTTTCACGCAACGCACACTTGACCGCCCGGTCAATTTCAGTGCCCCCGCGGCGCGTTTCCTTCCAGGTAAACCCTCCATCATCTCCGATGCAGGTCAAGGTGAAGCCATATTTAATCTGGTCAAGAGTTTCTTCATTGCGGCTGAGCCAGGTGATCGATCCAATTGTTGTTGGGATGAAAATAAACCGATACGAGAGACGTCGATTTTCGACGCGAGATAGGTATTGAGCAAGAAATGTCGCCACAGCTACGCCGGAGAGATTGTCATTGCACATCGCCGGGTGATCGATGTGAGTGGAAATTAGAAGCTCATCGGTGCTAGACCCGGGCAGATAGTATTCACCATAAGTAAGAAGACCATCTTCCAGCGAAGAGTCGATGAGTACCTCGTACTCGCCGTCCTCCAGCTTCTCGAGGTCCCTATGGGCCAAGCAGAATCCCCAATTTCTGTCGTAGTAGGAGTAACGGAATGGAATCCAGTCAGGGTGCTCAGGTATGGTGAACAGGTGTTTCTTCAGCTCATTTAGATGGAATCTCCCGCTCACCGGCGTACTGTATCCTACGACATGCAGGCAGTTCCGTTGAAAGTCGATCACTCGTTCTCCGCGCGCGTTTGCCACATAGGCGTCGCGGATGTTCCATTCTTTGGGAACCGTCCAGTCGAGCGCGGGAGTTCCGCTGGGAACTTCATACTGCTGCAACGGTATGAATTGTGTCATCACCGAGAGCGTCTGGCGAACTCCATCACCAGTGATGCTCCGACATATGGGGTACAGATCAACGATCAGGTCGAAAATTTCTTGGCCAACGTTTGAAAGTTCACAAAGTTGTTGAAGTTCGGTAAGTTCGATCGATTCAGTTTCCAGACCTTCTTTCGGCAACGTCACGCTAGTAGGTAGAAGATCAAACGCAGGCGCTCGGAAATCATTCATGCTCTCGCTCCCAAAAAAAAGATAGTTCCAACGCTGATGTATGGTTGGCCCATGGTGCGATTCGCTAGGGTCTTACCGGAACTGGCAGTGACGTTAGACGTCAACTAATGATGTTTATTTTCGACTGCGAAGCACCTGAGCCCGGGGCAGGAGGGGTAACGAATGAAGCGATCCAACGCAGCACGCTTCCCGAAAGTATCTACCCAAAATCAATCTTTTGGGGATATATTTTTGCAACAACCTCATTTTTGAGGATGGACCCAAAGATGAATCGTCGTCTTAAGTTCAAAACAATAGCTCACCATCGGAACGGAGCGCAAGGCCCGATAAACGTAACGCGCTGGTAGTTCTTTCGTGTTGCAGTACCAGCGAAGGCGTAGATGTCTACTCGGGCAAACGTTCTCGGTTGACACTTTCAGTTGGGTCACGTGCGGATAAGCTCGCGATTGCGATTTCAGGGCAAAGCGCCGCCTTCTTGGCAACCAAAAGAAACTTCTGGGCAACCCAAAAACAGTCGGAGGCCTCATGAACAACGAGACCGCTAGCAGCAGCCTTTCTCTAAATCAACTCGGGCATCATGCGGATATGCATTCGTCGGCTGAAGAGGACATCGTCAATGCTCTTTGTCAAGCATTCGAGAACTCAAGTCTACCGCTTGCTCAGCGCCTCGAGACCTTTCCTCGGCATGTTCGCAGGCAGGACTTGGCACGTTTTCTCGTGCGTTACGAGATTTTTAAACTGAACCTGGGAGTACACGGAAGCGTTGTCGAGTGTGGAGTCTTCGCAGGCGGTGGCTTGATGACGTGGGCGCAATGTTCTTCAATCCTTGAGCCTTACAATCACACCAGACGTGTGATTGGCTTCGACACCTTTGCTGGATTTCCAACGATCCACGAAAAGGATACCTCCTCAGGAACTTCGGAGCACCTTCACGAAGGAGCGTTCGACACCTCGACAAAGATAGTTGAAGAATTGAACCACCTCGCTTCGATCCACGATAGAAATCGCCCGCTCGGCCACATCCCGAAGGTCAACCTTGTTCAGGGTGATAGCTGCCACACCATACCCCAATATCTGGAGTTGAATCCTCATCTTTTGATCAGCCTTCTTTACCTGGATTTTGACCTATACGAGCCAACGAAGACAGCTCTTCAACATTTCTTACCCAGGGTGGTACGAGGCGGGGTGGTTGCCTTCGACGAGTTGAATTCTGCGCATTTTCCCGGAGAGACGGTGGCATTTATCGAATCAGCCGGCATCACCCTGGGGCCGCTTCGCCGTTTTGCCTATGATCCTAATATTTCTTATGCCGTTTTGCCTCTGATGCTTGTATCTCTTTTTCTGTGAAATAAAAAAATCTCATTAACTCAGGCTTGGTTTATTGCCCGAGCGCGTGATCGCAGATGGAAGTCAATAAATAAATCAATAAATTGGACGCGCCGTAAGGATTTGATTTGGAGAAGCCACCATTCGATGGCCACCTTTCACCTTACCTGTGCCTCTTCAATACTTGGACATCTGTTAAATCTCACTTTGAACGATCAGACCCTGTTTCATGAGTCTTCGGAGGGGGCACGTATATTTGCGTCTGCCAACACTAAATAACTGCTCCTGAAGGGAATTTCCATCGAAGTAACGAGTGAGGCTTCAATGTATAACTTAGCTACTAGTCTAGGGAGACTAGTGTGTTGACCTTCTAAATCTGCGCACAGGAGCGGTTTCTATGCCTTCATGTCCTATGTTGACCGTTGGTATGCCCGTTTATAACGCCGATCGCTTTCTCGCCAAAGCGCTGGATTCCATCTTAGGCCAGACCTTCAAAGACTTTGAGCTGGTCCTCTCTGATAATTTTTCAACCGATCGCACAGAGGAAATCTGTCGGGACTACGCTGCTCGGGATCCATGCATCCGTTATTTCCGAAATGCAGAGAACATGGGTGCCGGCTGGAACTTCCGCAGGGTCTATTCGCTGGCAAACGGAAAATACTATAAGAGCGCAGCACATGACGATTTGATCGAGCCGACCTTTCTGGAGGAATGTATCGGGGCGCTCGAGGCCGATCCGGGCCTGGTTCTGGCACACTCGCGCACGAAGATAATCTCACCTGCTGGCGACCTTGTGGAGTATTACAACTTGCCGCTGCGGCTTGACTCACCTGATCCTTTGGTCCGCTGGCGTGATCTTCTGTTGAACGATCATATGTGCTTTCCAATCTTCGGTGTCTTTCGTCTGGATGCGCTGCGTCAGTGCCCGCCGCTAGGCAGCCATGTGAACTCTGACGGCATCTTGTTGGCTCAGGTTGGGCTCATCGGTCGGTTTTGGGAATCGGACAAATTCCTCTTCAGCTACACCCGTCATGAGAACCAGTCGTCGCAGACAGCTCCTGCCCGCCTCAAATCACAAGGTTTCCGCTTGATACGACGGCACGGCACTCTCCCTTGTCCAGAGTGGTGGGACCCGGCGAAGACTCACGAAGTGAATTTCCCGGAATTTCGTCAGTTTTACGAATACGCAGCCTCCGTGAAAAGGTCCACGCTTTCTCCTTGGCAAAAGGTGCGTGCCTATTTGCTCCTTCTGCCATGGGTGAAAAAACATTTCCGTCGTATGGCGAAGGACCTGCTTATTGCGGCTGACCAGATTCTCTTCAACTACCAGAACCGGCGTGCGGCGCGGCGACTGGAAACGCAGAGCGGAGCGACGAAGACGAGGTCGGACGCGAGCTAACAGCAAAACTCAACAAAAAACTTGAGAATCAGCGTGCCGTAGAAAAATGTGTTGCAACGAACGTCACAAAGAACCGTCAGCTGAGCCCTCCTGTGTCGACCAAATAAAGAAGCCCCACAATGTGGATGGGCTGTTGGTCCGTCCCGATGTAGGGATTAACCCAGTCGACTGGATCGGCAAGAGAAATCTGCGGCAGCAGGGAAAACAGGTTGCTAGAACTATGCGTGACCCGACGGGAACGTTTTCATTTGGGCGTGCTGACGAAACGAGCGTCAATCATCGAGTCGACATAGTCGGCGAAGTCCTGCACCGGGCAGGCATAAGCTGGGCCCGGTCCGCTGCATCCCGGAACAAAGACAGGCGCAATGGAGGGCTGCTCGGTGCCCGTTAGCGGACGCAGTTCGCGTATCTGGTCCAATGTCTGGCTAATAAAGAGAACTCGTACCGTTGCAGCGCCTGTCTCCTGGTTGCCGTGAACCTCGAAGACTAGAGCACTCCCTGGCGGCGTGGCATTCAAGGTCTGGTCAGGCAGCACCCAGTCAAGACGAAGCAGGCCGCCAAGCCAAGTGAGGTTAGCGTCATGTCCATCAAGGAGGATGAAATGGTCGTCTGGCGACCCAAGCTGGTACTTTGTAGGCTGTCCGGAAGCGGCAGCGAGGACGGTGTCCTTTAGGTGTATGGCCAGGTCTGACGCTGCGACCTGCGCACCGTATGGAGTACGCAGCATGAAATCGTGGTACTGCGTGTTCATCTGCATCAGATCGTTGAGCTTCGCTCGTGACACTCTTCCCCAACCGACCTGCGACATCGGCATCCCTTCGGTGTATTGAAGCAGGAAGTTCTCAGCGAAGTCCGCTCCAAGTGTGACCGGGTTTTCTTCCCGTAGATCCCGGGGAGCAGCGGGACCATTCTTTACCTTGACGCTGCGGAAGTCCGGCACGGACGCTTTGCAGTCTTTACCTGTGCAGGCTGTAAGAATCTCGTGCATCTCGCCCAGAGGACGGGCGAACGCGGCGGTGAACCAGTCTGGTCGATTCGCCATCCTGCCTAATGTGGCATCCGCTGAGCGCTGGTGATCAACGGCACCGCTCTGAGACGGTGAGAATAGAGGATTCAGATGACCTTCGGTGACATGAACTTGGATCTTGCATTCAGGCGCAAGCCCAGGCAGAAGTGCATTAGTAGAGGCGATCGTGCGTGACGTTGTATTCGCTTCGATATAAATACCCGGATGCTCGCACGAGTTTTCCTGCAGCAACTTCGGATAGCGCGACCGATAGAAGTTGGCTATCAAGCGTAGAGCCTGACCGCCATGCGGCGTGAGGACCCCAGGTTCAGTTGGCCAGGCGGGCCAAGGTTGTGCGTTATAGGCTCCGGAGCGAGTCTCACTTTCAATAGGTGTGCGCACCCCATGCCTCATCAGCACGATGACTGCGCGAAGATCGCTCTGGTCCGAAGTCGTTGACTGGCCAAGAAGCGCTGCCGGCCCCCCAAGCGCTATAAGCAGCAAACCCCTGCGGATGGTTCCGCTGCGCATTCTAAAGAACATTCATGCTCCTCTGAAGGGTTGCAATGCCTGGCGAGGGCTCGACGCCTGCGCTCTGATCGAAGGTGGAGTAGCTATTTGCCCGATGCAAGAGCGGTTGCTGGACGAAGCTCTTTCGCATCCTGCTTTAGGTAGGTGGCGAGTCCTTCGTACTGGTTTGTGGCGATGAAGTTCACGCCAGCAGCGATGGCAGCCTTCCAACGCGGAATAACTGCTTCTCGGGAGCCAAAGTTGTAACCCTGGCCCCATCCCTGATCCTCAGAGGGAGCGAATCCGTCGAGCGCATAGAAGCGCACCCAAAACCCCATCTTGTGAGCATGATCTACCAAGGCTTTTAGGCGCTGGTTGTCACCCGCAGTCCATTCCCCGGCCTTAGGCTCTCCACCCTCTTCTACCGTGTACCAGGAGCTGTTCCACCAGCGACGATAGTTCGTGGGCCGCTCGCTCAGCAGCTCTTCCGGTGTGACGTTAACGGCCCAGTGCATCAGCTCATTCTTGGGCATGCCTTTGGGTGTCGGATGCGTGTGAGCGGAGCCAAAGAGACGCAACCGCCCACCAACCGGCAGGCTGTCATAGAAGACCTTCTGTTGCTCGTCGGACTCTTCTGTCACCACAAGGATCGGTTTGCGCTCGATCGGCGAAAGCTTGCTCGGATCATCCGTCTTTACCGCAGTTGAAAGCCACTCTTGGTGCTCCCCGAGAACCTGCCAGACCGCCCGCAGCAGTGGTTCCTGATTGTCCTTGAAATCGAAGTGCAGGAGAATCAGTGGCCATTGATCCTTTTTGTTTTCAGCGATTGCCTTCTCTACAACGGGCCGTACCTGCTTGAAGAAGTAGTCTTCCAGCGTCGGTTCCGTTCCCGTGGTGTGCGGTGTGTGCGAGACGACAACACGACCCTTTCCGGTCGCCGGATCGACATACCAGGCAAGGTCCTGCTCGATCGAGACTGGATATCCCGAGTTGAGGGCACGCTGAATACGGTCGCTCCAATGCCCCTCGTAGGGATAACAATTATGGGCATCGAGCAGTGGCTGATTATGGTTGAGAAAGTCGAGATCCGCCCCCTGAGCACGAGCTGACACGGAAGACAACGAAACAACCATGAGGGCGAATAGCGAGATAGCCTTATAGCGCATGCCTGGATTTCCTTTTCTCTTGCGACTGCACGTATGGTATCGAACCAACCAACGTGCCGCGGTCCCCAAGGGTCCGCGGCTCCAGCTTCGATCTTAGAACGACAAACGAAGTGCGAATTGCATGATGCGCGGGTCACCCGCAAGCGATGTAATCGTGCCGACACCGCTATCGCTTAAACCGGAGTCGGGCTGAGCAAAGAGTACGCTGTTCGTCAGGTTGAAGACCTCCCATCGGAACTGGAGCTTAGTCCTCTCCATCACATTGAAATCGCGCATCAGAGCAAAGTCGAACACGTTCGTGTGCGGTCCGCGCAGGTTGTTGACACTCCCGTTTCCATAGGGGTTTTCCTTCGTAGGGAGTGCATAGGCGTCAGTAGCATTGGGTGCGAGTGCGGTGCAGGTCTTGTTCCGTGTGGTATAAAACCAGCAATTTACATTGCCAATGATCTTGAGGGTGCCGGTCATGTTGGGCAGCGAGGTTGCGTTTCCGTTGATATCGATGAGACTGCTAAAGTTTCCGGCCGACGTAACCGTGAATGGAGTTCCGGACGAATGCGTGTAGACGCCCGAGGTGCGCCACCCCCAAGCAGAGCAGAGCCTACCCCGGTATTCAAGAATTCCTTGTTGCGCCCGAAAGGCAGTTCATATAGATAGGACACTACTAGATGTTGAGGGACATCTGACCCGCTCAAGGCATGTCCAAAGGTCTGATAGTACGTCGTTCCTGTGTTCTTGGACCAGGTATATGCGGCCTCCAAGGAGAGTCCTTTGTTGAATCGACGCTGCACCGACGCTTCGAGACCACTGTAGTTCCCCGTTCCGACTGCTTGGGAGTACTCGAGATAGCCAAAGTTTGGATAGGGGAAAGTCTGGGTACCTGGAAGGTATTGATTCAGGTCGTGGATGACGTCGAGATTGGAAGACTTGGTACCAACATAGTCCATGGTGAGAACCAGACGCGCCGGAAGTTCACGCTGGAAGCCCACGCTCCATTCTTGCGTTTTGGGTGTGGGCGAGGCGGTCTCCATGGCATGGATATGGAGGCTCGACAAGTTGACGCTGGCAGGGTCAAGCGTATTCGGTGCGAATCCGTTCTTCAGCAGGAAGGCAGGCTGGTTCCCCTTTGGATTGACCGTCACCTCGAGAAGGCCTGGAGGATTCAGTGCCAGCTGGTCCTCGCTGCCGGCACGCTTGAACAGAAGATAGTAAATGCCGTAGCCGCCCCGGATAACGGTCTTGTCGTTCAGCGAGTAAGCTACGCCAATACGAGGAGCAAAATCCGTCTTGTCCACCTGAACGAGGCTTCGATTGAAGAGGGACCCTCCCGACGCCGTCACAAGCGAACCAGAGCCGGCTGGATTGAAGTTTGCCAGCTGGTTCTTCGCCGAATAGGGCGGGGTCGCGAAATCATATCGCAGTCCTAAATTCAAGGTGAGTTTCCTTGTGATCTTCCAGTCGTCCTGAGCGAACGCAGACGCCATCCATATGCGCTGATCTACAAAGAAAACATTAGAGAGCCCACCCTGATAGACATACCCTAGAAGCCCGTCGATATAGGAGTCTCCGGAATAGATCCCAGCAAAGCCGAGACCGCCGTTCATGTAGTCCTGGTCTTCGTAAAGATTGCGCATGGGAGCGCGAACATCCGCTCCAAACCGCAGGAAGTGCTGACCTTTGGTCCAGGACAGAGTATCGGTGTATTGGAATTGCTGTGGCACTTGTTGCTTGGGCAGATAGACGGGCGATCCGATGATGGTGTGATTCACATATTGCGTGATGCCAATTCCACCTGCTGTCGCCGCGCTGAAAGGCACTCCCGGGATGTAGTCAGAGGGAGCATTCATACCGAGGGCTGTTGCTGGTCATACGAGAAGTTACGGACGAAGCCGAAACGGAAGTCATTCGTGAGAGTAGGACCGAATATGTGTGTCCAGCCAAGAGCGGCTGCCCAGGACTTGAGGGTGGAGTTTCCCCAGGACGAGGTACTGCTTCCATCAGCGATGCCGCCAAAGTTTCCGGGAACGTCTCGTGTCCGGTTAGATGTTGTATAACGAGCGAAAACGGAGTCTTTGTCGCTGGCCGCCCAGTCAACTCGACCGTCATAGCTGTCGGTATCGTCTACCACCGACCCGGTACGAGCGTAGTTGTTGAAGTCACCGGGCAGGTTCGGCAGTGGGAACGCATTGAGGATCTTCGATCCGAACGGATCCCACATGGACTGAGGAACCACGTTGTTGACAAACGGCTGGCCCGTAGCTGGATTGCGAAGCGTCGGATACATGACTCCCACCGCCGCAGCAGTCGCGGGGCTGTAGTCGCCTATGCGCTCGTTAGGAAGGGGCACTGTGGAGATACGGGTCACGCCTTGGCGAATGCGGGTGCCTTCGTAGTCAAAGAACCCGAAGAGGCGCTTATGCAAAATTGGGCCGCCAAAATTTCCGCCAAACTGGTTCTGGATCTCCTTGGGCTTGGGTAATCCAGCTCCATGAGTAAAGTAGTCGTTCGAGTCGAACACGCGATTGCGAAGGTACTCGAACACTAGTCCATGGAAGTCATTCGTCCCGCCCTTGGTTGTGACGTCGACCTGGGCACCGGGGCTTCGGCCGTAGATCGCGGTGTACGGGCTGCTAATGAGCTTGAACTCGCTAATAACGTCGACGGACGGTCGCGACGCCGAGGCCGAAAGCTCCTGTAGATTTCTGAAAAAGTATTGTTGTCGACTCCATCGAGAATGTAGTCGTTCTGCTCGTTGCCCACTCCGTGAATCACAAACAAACCGGTGCTGCCTGAAACGCTGCTTCCACTCTGCTGGGTGAAGCGCTGCATCTGGACACCTGGGACCAGGCGGATCAGGTCGTCCCAATTGCGTTGATACAAGGGGGTGCCGACGATGGTCTCGTTGTCGATCACCGTACCAATCGACGCGTCGTCCGTCGCCAGTTCAGGTCCGCTTTCCGAAACCTCGACCTGCGTGGTCATACTCGACACCGCCATATGGAAGTCCTGACGGCCTCTTTCGGAAGGGTCCAGCATCACGGTAGCTTCCTGGGTTTGGAAACCACTTTGTACAACTGCAACTCGATAACGACCGACGGGAAGGCCGACGAAGATGAAGTTACCCGATTTATCGGTCACGGTGGAGCGAGCCGTCTGCGTAGCGATATTGGTCTCAGTGATCTGGGCTCCCACCATGATGGCCCCGGACGAATCGGTAACCTGACCTGTTAGGGAAGCTACTCCAGCTTGTGCAAGGAGCGCGGAAGGGAGCAGAAGGAAACTCGACGCAAGAGAGAGTAGGCGAAGATTGGGAGCAGTCATTAGGATGGCTAGCCTTGATGAATAGGGGTTAAAGACACTACTGTGTTACTCGATTGGCTGTTCTGCCAAATGATTGGAACGTATCCGATGGCTATAGGGCATTTCTAGTGAACGGGTGTGTATACACCGGTCTACACTGAGGAATTCTCGCTGTGGAGGGCGCGTTTCTAGGAGCTGGATTGCAATATCAAAATTGCGTGACAGCAATTTCGAAGGCCAGTCTCTGCGCTGGGTAATCGGCATGTGTAAGTGCCAAACAGGTGGATCCGGATGTGACTGTTACAGCGAAATGAATCCTTAATCTGTCGTTGATAAGTGAACCGTAGGATTGAGTGGAAGAAGCGTATACCGCAATTACCGATGGCAGCTCCTTCCACCGCCACCCCTGATATTCCCTCCGTCGCCTCGATTGGGGTCAGCGACGAACATGCTGCAGTGCGGAACATCGTTGCAAGCAAGCACTTCCTCAAAGCACCTCTGCTTTCTTCATTTCTTCTTTATGTTTCCCAATGCGCACTTGACGAGGGAATGGTTCGTATCTCTGAGTATGAGATCGGCATGACCGTCTTCCAGCGGGACGATACCTTTGATCCACGACAAGACAACATTGTTCGCACCTATGCTCGGCACCTACGTAGTCGTTTGCGGGACTACTACGAGCAGGAAGGCCAAAACGATCCGATCCGCGTCGAGTTGCCGAAGGGCACGTATGTCCCCGTATTCCATAGAGTCCAATCTCGCTTGCCTGAGGTGGAGCAAACAGCGGCCTCCCCGCAGCAGGCGGAGCTTGTCCAACTCCATTCGCCGGTGAAACCAGGAAAGCCTATCTGGCTTATCTTGATCGTGGTCGTCTTGTTGTTAGTGGGCTACTCCGTCGGGCTGTGGCGACTGGCTGCTCATACGACTTCCCCCGCAAGAGAAGGAACACCAATCCGCCAAAGTAGCTCGCATCAACTCTGGACTCAGGTTTTCTCCCCTGACCGGGATACCTTCGTTGTGCCGGGCGATATCGGATTGGTTGTCCTCCAACAGGCAAACCGCCGCACTTTTCCATTGACTGAATACGTGCGCTGGTTTTCCGGAGAAAACACGGATAGCCATCTGGCGATGTCCTATCTCAAAGACGAGACGTACACGAGTATGTTGAACCTCAGCGTGTTGTTGAACCTTCAACAACTGCCAGAGGTAGTGAGAGAACGCTTCATCGTTCGCGCAGCCAAAAATATGCGGCTCGACAACTTACGCGATGGAAACGCAATCCTTCTGGGATCGAACTACAGCAATCCCTGGACGGAACTCTTCGCCGACAAGCTTAACTTCCGCTTCGTGAATCGCCCGCAAGACAATCGATTCTGGATCGTGAATCAACATCCCAGCCCAGGAGAAGCGGGCGTCTATGAATCCACGACAACGGCCGTCTCACACCGCACCTATGCAGTCGTGGCCTTCGTCCACAATCTTAGTAAGAGCGGCCATGTCTTGTTGCTTCAGGGACTGGATGCAACCGGAACGCAGGCCGCAGCGGACATACTCTTCAGCGGTGACGAGATGCAGAAAATTGTCCAGAACTCCAATCAACGACATGCGCCCGTGGGCAGCTTCGAGCTCCTGATCGAGGTCAACAGCCTGGACGCAAATTCGCACCCCACGGGAACCCGAATCGTCGCAACTAGATTTTTCGATTAACGATGACAACTCATCTTGAATGGAATTTCGCTGGGCTTGAAAAACTATGACTACTTTGTCAGGTGTTCCATGTAGTTATTTGGATATGTGGCAAATTGAAAGTCAAGTCCGAGATAGAATGGCTGGGCATCATGCGTAAGTAGGGCGACTCGCTTAAGAGACTTGACGTCAGGATGTTCAAGGACTGAGCGAACCAGCCACGATCCCAACCCCTGTCTCCTTCGCAAGGCTACAATGTAAACGTCACATAAGTATGCATAGGTGACGTAGTCCGTAATAACTCTTGCTATACCGATCTGTTGATTCTCTTCCAACAGAGAAAAGCAAAGAGAGTTGCGCAGCGCACGATCCAAGGACTCTGGAGTAAGGTCACTCCACCAACTTGTCTGCGCAAGGAACCCAAATACTGCCTCGCAGTCCAGGAATTGTGGGTTTGTCGTAATTAAAAAGCCGTCCTGTTCTCGAAGAAAATAATTCACATCAGGCACTATACACGTTCATGATCAAGATCGCTTGATGATAGGTGTCGCGTCTTTTTAGCCGTAATCTGGAATAAAAAATGGATATGTGGGTCAGTAAACAGCTTTGTTAATTATTAACAAAATCCTCAGCTCGAAGAATTTCGGGTTGGTTGGAGGTATCGAAGAAGAACAGTATGCCGGTGGCGAATAGCACAATTGCTGAACCAGCAATTGTGCGGGGTGCCAGACGTTCCTTCAGGATGCAGAAGGCCAGCGCCACACCGGCGATTGGTATGAAATAGAGTGACGCTGAGGCGGTAATAACGTCGACAGCCTCGAGCGCTTTTAGGAAGAACACCATTGCAAGCCCGTAGAAGAACACTGCAAGATATCCAAACGCCCCCCACTGCGTGAGGGTGAGATGCTCCAGTTTGTCAAGGCAATGTGGTTCCACTAGAAAGAGTACGGGTAGGCTGAAGACGGTCGCCGGTAGATAACTGAAGAATAGCGTCTCGATGCCAGAGAAGTAGTTCAACAGGCGCTTGGAGTAGACGTTGTAGAAGGCTGAGCCAATGCATCCGGCAGTGATTAGCAAGTCACCTAGAAGTTCATGGCGACCGTTTCTAGTGATGGACATGTTATGCAGCGGGGAGAGGATGAAAACTCCCGCCAGCCCCAACGAGAGGGAGCTGACACGAAGTGACGACAAGCGCTCGCGCAGCAGCCACGCGGCAATCAAGGCGCCGAAGATTGGGATGAGCAGGCTGAGGATCGCTCCATTGGAGGCCGTGGACCAGCTTACCCCGACTGTCATACCTACCTGAGCCATCAGTTGACCGCATATACCAGCGAGGAAGAATTCGCGATGGAATCTCCATGCAGCTCTGAACTTTTGCACGACACCGGGGCGCAGGATGAGAAGTCCCAAGCCCACGATGGTAATGGAGTAGAGCGGAAGCAGGGCAATCGCTAGCGGGCTGTCGTTTACAGCAAGAATTTTGATCGCGACTCCTTGGCCTGCCCAAAACAGGTTGGCGGCGATCAGAAGCAGGAGGGCGAAGGTGACGCGAACATTCCGCGCTGAAAACACTACCGTCTTCTCCGGAGAAGATCGGGCCGTAAAACTTGAACGCCGAAGATATCAACTCCGTCAGAGCTGCCTTGGAAGATGTGGGGCACATCTCCGCGCTCTTTGCCGTATGCTTCAGCGATAGCGTGTACGGTCTGCTCATCGCCCGAGCGGCAAAGGATGGCAACGACGCCGCCACCCCCACCACCGGTCATCTTTGCTCCAGCAAGGCCGGATTTCACGGCATGTTCGACCAGATCGTCACATGCCTCGCTTCCCAAGCCGCACTCACTGTAAGCCAAATGAGACTGACAGAATAGTTCACCGATCAACCGTAAGGCGCTCTCCGATCCGCTCCGTACCATGGACTCGAGAAGTGTACGTACCATCTGTACGCGAAGATTCTCCTCGGTAGCGTATCGCACGGCAGCGCGGACAGGGTATTGTGTCTCGGGATCGACCTTTGTGAAGGGGTCGACGTGTTCTCCGCCATAGCCAAGAAACTCGCTTCCCTTGATCGATTCGGGCAACAGTCGCTCGTACCTTGCACGAAACTCCGATGGCGCGAGATTAGAGAGATGACCATGCCACCGCTCCTCTGTCCATCGCGGTATCTCGGCGCCTTGCTCTAGAGTGATTTCGATTCCTTCATGCTGGCAGATCAGCTTGTATCCAATGAATGCAGCGGCTCTGGCCGTCTCGTATACGGTGCTGGTCGTCGAGCGGGGGACCATCGAGTCGATTCCCATAAAATGGATTCCGGCAGGCAGCGTCACTAGAGGGCAGGGCTGGCAGGGCTGGCAGAGCACGGGAAGAAGATGACCTTTCTTGCCTAGAACGATCGCCGCCTGATCCATGATTCCGCAGGCAGCGCCTACAACGACGTTCTCTACCCATTGTCCGGCGGTGGCCAGAGTTGTGCCATTGAGGGCGACTCTCCAGGAGGCCGAAACAGCTTTCAAGGCAGCAACTTCCAATGCTGCCGAGGAGCTGACTCCTTTATTTGGAGGCAGGTCTGAGGCGAGAAACAAGTCGACTCCGCCCGTTTCCCCGAATCCTCGAAGGTTCTTCAGGAAGTAGAGCGCACCCAGAATGTAGCAGACCCAGAGCGAGCTGGGATGCGATTTGCATAGCGCTCGCACACTGTCTACATCGCATAGATCGCTCATGCGCGCTTCGAATCTGGTGTTCCATCCGAACTGCTCGGCGCCTGGGTTTACGATACGAATAACTTCGTCGGATCGCGCCTGTGCCGCAACCCATGCGGCCTCGCGTAAAAGTCCCTGCAGTACAGTGCCGCCAGTGTAGTCGACATTGCCACCCATCACGTCCAATCGACCAGGAGCCCGGGATATATAGATGGGCCTCTCCGCAGAAAACAGATCGTCCTCAACGGAGGTTGCGATCTGATCCTCGAAAGAGCGAATGTTCGATAGTGCCTGAGCAGGAGACGGCATCTCATTCAGGCTATCGAAACGCTGTACAAAAGGCGTTAATATTCACTCCAGATCGGCGATCTGAACCTCCGTCACGCGGCGCAGGCGTGCCAGATTGTCATCCGAAACCCCTTTGTCTGTCAGGATGAGGTCACATTCTTCTATTCCGCAGAGCTGATAGGTCGCTTCGGTTCCAATCTTACTGCTGTCGACGACTAGCACCTTCCGCCTGCCGGCTCGCAATAACTCATGTTGTGCATCTGGATCATGAACCATGACACCGCGGCTCAAGGAGATGGCCGCGGCTCCGAAGATCACAGTGTCGGCATAGATTGAGGTCAGACTCTTTGCAACTGCGTGGCCGATCAGATCATGGCTGCTGGAGCGGTAAACCCCGCCAGTCAGCTCCACACGAATGTGTTCCGCCGAGGTCAGCTCTTCAAGGACTGCGAGGGAGAAGGTAAAGACGACCACATTTTTGCGGGTTCGCAGCTCTCTTGCCACATAAAGTGTGGTGGTTCCAGAGTCCAGAACAACCGATTCCCCATCTTTGATCAGCGAGGATGCGGCGGCTCCTATGCTCCGTTTGGCATGCCCCATCTTCTGCAGCCGCTCGAAGAAGCTTCGCTCTGCGCCGCGCCAGTGCTCAATACGCGCTCCGCCGGGAATACGAATCACCTGACCGGTTTCAGTTAGCTTCTGCAGATCTCGCCGGATGGTCATTTGCGAAACGTGACATGCCTCCGCGATCTCCGCGATGGAAGCGGAGGTGTTTATTTTTAACATCTCGACGATGGAGTTAAGTCGGGAGCTCTCGGTAAATTCGCTCATTGAAATTTCATTCTCGTGTAGTTGTATTTTCGCAAAATCTAGATTTTATGCAATAAATTCTCATATTTTCGTTCGAAAAATTTATTTTCGAGAGATTGCGCATGAACCGGACTTGTAAATTTCGACCACTTAGCTGGCTTAATTTGTTATTTATTAACATTTTCCTGTTATTTTCTGATCACTCGCACATGATCGCTCGATTTGTACTTCCGATGTAGTCAAAGTTTCCTCTTCCGGTTTTCCAGCTTCCACTTTTGAATGCCAAATTTCTGGAGTTTTTATGAATTACCTCTCCCTTGTTTCCCGTTGCGATAGCTGTATGCGAACCGGCATCGGCCGCCGGTTCTATGGTAGCGGCAGCGAAATTTTTCGGATCTTTGGCGGCTTCGCTTTCCTGCTCGTGCTTTTCAGTTTGAGTGGCAATCTCGAAAGCCAGACCTTTTATGGCTCAATCAGCGGTGTGGTGAAAGATCCCACTGGAGCGGTCGTTCCCGGCGTCGCGGTGACGGTGCATGAGAACGGCACAACTACCGAATATAAGACTGTCTCGAACAAGGCTGGCGCGTATCGTATCTCCTTTCTTAAGCCAGGCGGCTACACCGTCCGCTTTGAGAAAGACGGCTTTGCTCAGTACGTTACGGACGAGCTCAGTATCGTGCTCAACCAGGAGCGCGTCGTCGATGGTTCGTTGAAGCTGGGTGCGACTTCGGAGATCATGACCGTCTCCGGCACTGAAAGCTCTCTTAACACCTTCAATTCTCAGGTAGGCGGCGAACTCAGCACTCAGGAGCTCATCGATCTTCCGGAATCCACTGGGACGAAAGGTGCGAACGAGTTTCTTATCACCAAGACTTTCGCCGGAGCTGCCAGTTCCAGCCAGGATTACTCGAACGTCAATAATCTCTCCCTCGGCGGAGGCAGGGCCGGCACCAATCCCATCATCATCGACGGTCTGCCCAGCAATATGGGTATCGATGGTACCTACGGCCTAATCCCCACACCCGATTCCACCGAAGAACTTCAGGTCCTCACCGCCCCTTTCTCTGCCCAGTATGGTCAGAGCGGTGGGGGTGCCATCCTGACCACCACGAGATCCGGTACTGAAAAGTTTCATGGAACTGTCTTCGAGTCATACAGCTCCCAGAGCCTCAGTGCTCTCGGTTACTTCACCAAGCCCGGTACGATCATTCAGCCTTCCTACTTCCACTACTTCGGTGGATCGATCGGCGGCCCCGTAATCTTGCCGAAGCTTTTGGATGGACGGAAGCATCGCCTCTACTTCTTTACCGATTGGGAGTACACCCTTAGCCACGCCAACGCACCGTTCACCACAACCGTACCCACCGCGGCGGAGCTGAACGGCGACTTCTCCGGACTATCTCCCGTCGGTATGCCGACTGCACCTATCTATGACCCCTTGACCACAACGACTGTCGGTAAGGTGACTTCGCGGACGCAGTTTAAAGGCAATATCATTCCGCAATCGCGAATGGATCCCATCGGCCGGAACATCGCAGCGTTTTTCCCCGCACCGAACTGCACCCCGACTCCGACCTCTCCATTCAACTACTGCTCCAATCCCATCTCGGCGACCAGCTGCCTCTATAATGCCGACCGGGTCGATTACAACGCCTCCGATTACGATCACATCTGGGCAAAGTTCTCGCGTGACGGCCCACGAAATCAGCCCACCATCAACATTCCCAACGTCGCAAACACCTCTGCGTACGGCGGCTGGACCGACGATCACTACGAGATCTCGTGGAGCCATATCTTCTCGCCCAGCTTCTCGAATGAAGCTCGCGTCGGTTATGTCTCGGAGGTCAACTTCGCCTCGCCATTACCCGCAGACGCAGGCTCGATCGGACTGCAAGGTGTGCCACTGACTCAGTTCCCCACTATCAAGACTAATCAATACGCCAGCTTTGGTGCGGGCGGCTACTCCAGAACGAGAGATGGTCACTACATCCTGAACGATGCGATGGTTCTGCAGATGGGACGTCACACGCTTTCAATTGGCGGCGAGTTCATGCGCTACGCCTACAGTTCTTACAAGCCCGGAGTTCTCTCCGGCAGCTACAGCTTCACAGGCGGCTTTACAGCTGTGCCTGGGCAGAGTGGATACGGCTTCGCCGATCTTCTCCTTGGCCTGCCTGCGACCACAACCATCAGCACAACCAACACCGTCTTCCATTACAACCTGAACTACTTCGCTGGTTATCTGCAGGATGACTACAGAATTTCATCCCGGCTCACCGTCAACCTCGGTCTGCGTTACGAGTTCGATGGCCCGGCCGTGGAGAAGAACAACAACTACTACAGCTTCAACCCGAACATCATCGACGCCACCACTGGCAAGCAGGGAGGCATCGAGTTTGCCGGGTTCAACGGTCCCCACCAACTGATTCCGAATACCTATACCGGAGTCCTTCCCCGTGTCGGCTTCAACTACCGTCTTCTCCGCAATACCGTCGTACGAGGCGGCTATGGAATCTACCAGCTGCCCAGTATCGGTTTCAATGCGTTGAGCAACACCTCAACCTCAACCGTATCGACAACGTTTCAGACTCCAACGGGAAGCTTTACCCCCGCTTATCAACTCTCTCAGGGAGTTCCTCATTACTCGCCCAATGTCGGTCCAAATGGTCAGCCTCTGATTCCCTCCAGTCTGACGAATCCTACCTCCAGCCCTGTCCAACTCCAGCTGACCGCAGTCCTTCCGTATCTCCAGGAGTGGCAGATTGGAGTACAGCAGGATCTCGGTCATAACTGGATCGCTGAAGTCGACTACATGGGTGACCACGGAGTGCATCTTCCTGTCGTGCTTCCGGTCAACCAGATCGCTCCTTCTCCTAACTGCTGCTTCAATGTCAAAACTGCTCAGAGTCTCCGCCCCTATCCTCAATTCCTCACCGTTTATAACGTCACGAATGGAGGAGCTCAGTCCTATGCGGCCCTCTTCGCAACTCTGAGTCACCGATGGAGTAACGGGGTCTCGGTACGCGCCGCCTACACCTTGGCGCACACGCAAGACGACGTCGATGGGGGCACCCTGACTCCACTGCTCCAGAACTATTACAACCTGCACGCGCAATGGGGAACGGCAAAGCTGAGCATCCCCCAGCGCTTCTCCCTCTCCGCGGTCTACGCTTTCCCTATAGGTTCGGGAGGCAGATTCCTCCAAAGCACACCCGTCGTCTCGCAGGTCATCGGACACTGGAAGGTCAGCACTGTGGCACAGTTCCAGGTCGGATTGCCGTACAACGTCTCACAGGCAGACCAACTCCAGATCGGTTCAGGAGGACAGTTTGTAACCGAGACAGGTAATCCCAATCTTTCTCGCGGTTCGCGCTCGGTAGCAAAGTGGTTCAATACCTCTGCCTTTTCGATCACCCCTCCTGACACTTTGGGCAACGGCCCGCGTGCCAGCTTCTATGGGCCCGGTCAGAATGTATGGGACATAAGCCTCATGCGGGACATCCCCCTGTGGGAGCATGCCGCCTTCACCCTCCGTGTCGACGCACATAATGCCTTCAACCATCCGCAATTCTCCGGTCTCAACACCTCGTTGTCTGCAACGAACACCGCATTTGGCACAGTTACTGGCGCACAGGACCCGCGCTCACTACTTCTCGTCGGTCGTCTCAGGTTCTGAGCCGGAACACCTTAGACATTCATTAGATAGAAAAGGAAAACAAAAATGCGTAACCTCGTCCTGAAGTGCCTCATCGGCTCTACCCTTACCGGTAGCGTAACCTTCGCCCAGACAGCGTGGATCCCGAAAGAGGACGGCAAAACCATCAAGGTCATCTCTCACCGTGGAGAGCACCTCCATCATCCTGAGAACACCATGCCTGCCTTCCAGGCCGCCATCGATGCAGGCGCTGACTACTTTGAGCTCGACGTACGCACCACCTCCGACGGCAAGTTTATTCTCATGCACGACGGCACCCTCGATCGCACAACGAATGGAACTGGTGAAGTTCATAAGCATACCTTCGACGAGATTCGTGCCCTAGACGCCGGTTCGAAGTTCTCTCCCTCCTTCGCCGGAACGAAAGTCCCGACCCTCGACGAAGCCTTCGATCTTGCCCACGGCAAGATCAACGTCTACGTCGACACCAAATACGCCGACCCTCAGCAGTTAGTCGATACGATCGTCCGCCACGACATGCAGGACCATGTCGTCATCTACGGCAACCCCTTCTTCCTCTATGAGGTCCGCAAGATTCGTCCAACCTTGAAGGTCATGCCTGAGACCATCAGTCCCGACATCTGCAAGTTCATGGTTCGGGCCATGCAGCCGCAGGTTCTCGCATTCGATGCCCATGACTTCCAAGACCCTGTTATCGACTGCGCCAAGGCCGCAAACGCAAGAATCTTCGTAGATCGTTTAGGAGATGCCGACAACCCGGAGACATGGCAGAAGGCGATCGATCTTGGAGCCGATGGTATCCAGACGAATCTTCCCGCAGAGCTTGCAGGGTACCTTCGCGCCCATAACCTGGCCACGCACTAAGACATATCGAACCAAGCAGTCATTGACCTGTTGGGAAGTCCCGGCATAACAGCTGGAACGATCCCGTGTGTTCACAAACAGAGATGCAGAATTTCACCGATGGGGATAGAAGTGAAGCGAAACGAGCGAAGATTTCGGCGAACCAGTTGGGTGCTGGTCAGCTTACTGGGCACGTATTTCCCCGTGCATGCGCAATCGGATACCAGTTCGATTGCAGGTTTTGTTAAAGACCCCTCGGGAGCCGTGGTTCCCGACGCGCAAGTTACGTTGATATCCGAAGCAACTCAGGAAAGCAGGACCATTCTTACAAATAGCAATGGTTATTATTCTCTTTCCAGTCTCCCGGCGGGCCTCTATACCGTCGCTGTTCGGAAGCAGGGATTCAAAGCCTTCGAAAGCGTCCACAACAAGTTGGACGCTGTGTCAACGTTATCTGTCAGCGCCTCGCTGACCATTGGAACTCCCAACGAGTCTGTTGAAGTAACCTCGAGCGCTGATTTAATCCAGACCGATTCCGGGGCCGTCCAGCACCAAATCACCGGGGAACAGATCCAGCATCAGGAGCTCAATGGCAGGAACCCGGTCTTCATGACTGAACTGCTGCCGGGTGTTATTACGGGAGCTACACTGGGTGACTTCAACTTCGGCGTAAGCAAGCCGGGCTTCTCCATCAACGGTGCGCGTTCGACAGACACAACCGTAACCATTGACGGCGCAGCGGCCGTACGGACTCGCGCCAACACGTACGTGATTGGAGCGCCGAATGTAGATTCGACCGCAGAGATTCAAGTACTCACAGCGGCTTATGCAGCCGAATACGGTGGGGCGGGCGGCGGTCAGGTCCGCATGGTCAGCAAAAGTGGCACGACCGACTTCCATGGAACGGCCTATGAGTATTTGAGGAACTCGGCGTTGAACGCAAACACCTGGTCGAGGAACCAGAGTCCGTCAACAAGGTTTGCCTCGCCCTTCCGTTATAACGACTTCGGTTTTGCCGTGGGCGGCCCCGTGTGGGCTCCGGGTTTGCCTGAGGTCATGCGAAAGAAGCTCTTCTGGTTCGTTGCCGAAGATTGGATCCGGTACCGGTTTACGGATACTGTGCTCCAGACCGTTCCCACGGCGCTTATGCGAACGGGTAACTTCAGCGAATTACTTGGCCCGAACCCGTTTTACAGCTCCGCTAAGATCATCACCGATCCGTCGCATTGCACGACAACGAACGGAAAGAAGACCTGCGCCGCATTTGCAGGAAATATCATCCCGCAGAGCATGTTAAGCCATAACGGGATGGCCATCATGAATGCTTACCCGGCGCCGATTCCAGGTCTATTGATTAATGGAAACAAGAACTGGCAGGCGGTTGCGCCTCATCCGATTGACCAGCGAAAGGGATCTTACAATTTCGATTTCATTTTGAACGACAAGCACCGCTTCACCTATCGCCGATCGGACCTCTCTTACAATGAGTACACCGCCCTCGACCAGGGAGCGGGACTCACAGGTAAGTTCAAGACGTGGCCGAACCAGACGAACACGCTTGCCTGGACCTGGACCATCACTCCGACCATCATCAATGAGCTTAACGGAACTCTTAGTATCGACCGCGTAGCGAATCCGATCGATCCTTCCCAGCGCGGATTCGATCGTAGCAAGTTGGGAATCAACTATAACTACATCATTCCCGGTGGTAAGGACGTAGATAAGATTCCCAGTCTTAGCCTTCCGAGTCCTTTCTTCAGTTTGAGCGGCGGCCCTTATCCGTCCCACTCCGGCGGTCCAATCTATACGTTGAGTGACAGCCTATCGAAGGCAGCCGGGACCCATATGTTCAAGGCTGGGTTCCAGGTCGATTATCGGGGCGAGAATGATGACGATCAGATCAACATTACGACTGTTCCTGGGGGCAGCAGCAATCAGAACGGAACGTTTGCCCTTACCGACTCCTATGCGAACGGCAGTGGTTTAGGTGTCGCCAATCTGGCCATGGGACTGGCCGATAGCTATACCGAGATCGGACCGCGAGCCTATACGATCTGGCGCAGCGCCATGTATGAAGGGTTCGTGCAAGATTCATGGAAGATCACCCCAAAATTGCACATCGACTATGGTGTACGCGATACGATTGTCTCCCCTTATCACGCGCTTTGGGGAAACGCTGCTTACTTCGTTCCCAGCCTCTATAACCCGGCGGCTGCAGTCAGCATCAACCCGAATACCGGTCTCGTTGCCCTGGGCAGCGGCAATCAATATAACGGCATGGTCATTCCGGGGCTCTCCGGCTTCCCGAGCGGTGCCGCTCAGCATGGAGTCTTTCAAGCTACTACTCCGGGGGACTATGCCGCTCTTTTCAACAAGAACCTGCCGCGTGGCTTAGTTGATATTCAAAATGCCTTTCAACCGCGCGCTGGGATCGCGTACCAATTTACCGAGAAGACGGTCGTCCGTGCCGGTGCCGGCCGGTTTGTGACCCGGATGGGTCTGTTGGACAACATCTTTCCCGGTGGAAACTCTCCGTTCCAACCCTTTGTCACCGTGACGAATGTCTCGGTGGACAACCCAGGGGCCGAACTGACTTCTACCGCGGCACCTACGATGTCAGTGACAACCTATGACCGTAGCATGAAACAGCCGGAGGCATGGAACTGGAACGTTACGGTGGAGAGACAGCTTCCGTGGCAGTCGGTGCTGTCTGTCGCCTATGTCGGCCGCCGCGGGCTGCACCTTTGCAATTCGGCAAATATCAATCAGGCTCCTGCCGGAACCACGTATGCGAATCCACACACAAACATAGCCGCGTTGGTACCATACAAGGGATTTTCCCAGATCCTGATGGAACGGAGTGCTGCCAGTTCCAGATATAACTCTCTGCAGGTCTTCTGGAACCGAAGGTTCACCAGGGGATTGGGCTTCTCTGCAGCCTATACGCTGGCCAAGAGCATGGATAACAGCTCCAGCTACAGCGACACGGTCCCGGACACCTACAACACAAGTAATCTTTGGGGACCGTCTACGTTCGACGTTCGCCATGCCTTTGTCACTACCTTCACCTACGACCTTCCCTTCCTGAGGAGCCAGCAACACATCACTGGAAAGGTGCTGGGCGGTTGGCAGCTCAGCGGTACCGCCCAGTATTTGAGCGGAGCTCCTGGAACTGTCTACAGCACGAATATCGACTATGCAGGAACGGGTGTGCCAGGTGTGCCCCAGTTCTGGGTGATGCATGGATCGCCACAGTACCCACGTCAATTCTCAACCAGTGCTAATAGCTCGGCGACTTACTTCGGTACGACGACCTCTGACGGCCAGCCTCTGTTTACTCCACCCGCTCAGGGAACCTTCAATCTGCAGCAGGGGGTCCGAGATGCGATCTACGGTCCCGGCTACCAGGATTGGAATGCAGGGTTGTTCAAGAAGTTCGCCATCGACGAACGCAACGTCTTTGAGTTCCGAGCCGAGGCTTACGATGTCTTCAACCATCCCAATTGGTCCAGCCCCAACTTCAATGCCAGTACTTCCACCTTCGGTAAAGTTACGGGCAAATCCGACCTTTCACGACAGCTCCAGTTATCTCTACGCTACTCGTTCTAAGACGAAGGTAGGAGACGGTATTTCTACCGTCTCCCACCTTCGTCTTCATGCAAAGAGGGATTCAGGCAGCCTGAAGCGATTCGGCGGCGAAAAGATACCGGACGGTTTTTATGCAAGTTGTTTTGGGGAGATTTAAATGGTCGTTGTTTTCCGTGTAGTTTGCGTTACCGTCCGGCGCAGTTTGCGATTCGTTGTAACCGCAGCAGCGATCCTTACCTCGATCACTATCGCCGACGGCCAAACGATGGCAACACCGGACATCACAAAGACTCCTACACTTTTCGTCGTCCCTTATGCCCATCTGGACACCCAATGGAGATGGGAGTTTCCGCAGAGCATCAGCGAACACCTGCTCAAGACCATGCGGGTGAACTTCGATTACATGGATGAGTATCCGCACTATGTCTTCAACTGGACCGGTGCTAACCGCTATCGTCTGATGAAGGAGTACTTTCCCAGCGACTATGCGCGAATCAAGATGTATGTCGCGCGCGGACAGTGGTTCCCTGCGGGCTCTTCCATGGAGGAGGGCGATGTGAACTTGCCCAGCGCCGAAGGAGTATTTCGCCAGGTGCTGTATGGCAATGCGTATTTCCGTCACGAGTTCGGCAAGGCAAGTAACGAGTTCATGCTGCCGGACTGTTTCGGATTTCCCGCCTCCTTACCCACGATCCTTGCTCATGCCGGATTGAAAGGATTCTCGACGCAGAAGCTTGGCGGGCGCTGGCCCGCGGGTCCGGAGGTAGGTGGACCCGATTCGCCGGAGCAGACACCGGTCGGCGTGCCCTTCAACGTCGGTGTATGGGTGGGGCCAGACGGCAGGAGCGTCGTTGCAGCATTGCATCCAGGAGCGTATGGCAGCAGTGTCTATACCGACTTGAGCGAGCCCCCCAGTACGTCCATGGAGAAGACGCTGCTAAACAACGCGCAAAAGCCACCTCTCACCTCGGAACAGGCGAGCGCACTTCGCAAGCTGGTTGCCCTTGATACGGACTGGGTGAAGCGCATCGATCTCAATGGCAAAGCGTCGGGCGTAACCGCCGATTACCGCTATGTGGGCACTGGAGATACCGGTGGGGCGCCGCAGGAGTCTACGGTCAAACTGCTTGAAGCCATCGCAACCAAGAGCGAGACCGTACTGCCGTCTCTGCCAAAGTTGAACGGTGCATCGTCCTTTCCTGCACATTCGGTGATGGTCCGTGTAGGAGAAGGGCCGGTGCATGTGGTCGAGTCCTCCGCCGATCAGATGTTCAGTGCCATTACGCCTGGGATGGCTGCCCACATGCCGCGCTACGAGGGTGATCTGGAGCTGACGGATCACTCCGCAGGCTCGCTCACATCGCAGGCTTACCATAAACGCTGGACCATCAGGAATGAGAATCTCGCTGACGCAGCAGAGAAGGCTTCGATCGCTGCCGAATGGCTTGGTGCTCGCGCATATCCGCAGCAGCGGCTGAATGATGCATGGATGCTCGCGCTCGCCGGGCACTTTCACGACACCGGCGCCGGAACGTCGACGCCGCGTGCCTATCAATACGCATGGAATGACGACGTGATCGCAGCGAATCAGTTTGCCGCTGTGCTCACCGGCGCAAGCGCCGCTATCTCGTCCGGTCTCGACACAGGCACGCAGGGCGTGCCTGTGGTGGTCTACAACCCGCTCAATATCACTCGCAAGGATCTGGTCGAGGCTGCGGTCGTCTTTCCCGGTCCGGCTCCCAAAGCTGTACGCGTCTATGGTCCAGACGGCAAGGAGACACCGGCGCAGTGGGAAGACGGCAAGGTGGTCTTCCTGGCGTCGATGCCATCTGTCGGCTACGCGGTGTTCGACGTGCGTCCGGTCAAGCAACCAACACCAAACAACGCATTGCGCGCATCGGATCGTTCGCTTGAAAACCAGCGTTATCGCGTGCTGCTCAATGAGAACGGCGACCTGTCGAGCGTCTATGACAAAAAGCTCGGCAGGGAACTGCTCTCGGGCCCTCTCACATTAGCGATCTCCACTGATGTGCCTCGTAATTATCCGGCGTGGAACATGGACTTCGCGCAGGAGCAGGCTGCTCCGCGCACTTTTGTCAGTGGACCTGCGGAGATTCGCATCAGCGAGAATGGCGCGGCGCGCGTCTCGCTCGAAGTGACGCGGCAAGCAGAAGGTTCCCGGTTTGTGCAAACCGTTAGCCTTGCTGCGGGCGATGCCGGTAATCGCGTTGATCTCCACTATGCAATTGACTGGAAGACTGCGTGTGCCAACCTCAAGGCCGCTTTTTCGCTGAGTGCTTCAAATCCCCAAGCGACCTACAGTTGGGACATCGGCACCGTCGAGCGAACCAATTCGCAGCGGCGGCTGTATGAGATGGGTTCACATCGTTGGATCGATCTGACCGACAAGAAGGGAAGCTTTGGAATAGCTCTGCTTACCGATGTGAAGAATGGCTCTGACAAACCTAACGATCAGACGATTCGCGTGACATTGCTGCGTTCTCCCGGAGCGAAGCTTACGGCCGACGGCCATCCCGGTAGCTTCAGTGACCAGACGACTCAGGACTGGGGACATCACGAAATCGTACTCGGCCTCGCGGGGCACTCCGGCGACTGGCGCCAGGACCAGACAGTGTGGCAGGCATACCGTGTAAACGATCCGCTGGTCTCGTTTATAACGGAAAAGCATCCAGGCACACTCGGTAAGAGCTTGTCACTTGTGCGTGTCAGCAATCCTGCTGTCCGCGTGCTTGCGCTTAAGAAAGCCGAGGACAGTGATGAGATTGTTCTCCGCGTGGTGGAGCTGAACGGTAAGCCGGCTCCGGACGTGCACGTGTCCTTTGCTGCGCCAATTGGGTCGGCGCGCGAAGTCAATGCGCAGGAGGAACCAATTGGGCCAACCGAAGTAAGCCACGGTGATTTGATTGCATCCTTAGCTCCGTATCAGCCGCGCACCTTTGCTCTGCGCCTGGCATCGCTGCACCCTCTGCTTGCCCGACCCCATACGCAGACCGTTGCGCTGCATTACGATCATGCTGTTGCAGGCAACGATGATACGAAGACTGAAGATGGCGGCATCGACGGCAAGGGAAACACAATGCCTGCTGAGATGCTTCCGGCTGAGATCGATTACGGTCCGGTCAAGTTCAAGCTTGCCACAGCTAAAACCGGCGCTCTGAACGCTGTCACTGCCAGGGGCCAAACGCTTGCATTACCCGCCGGCCGATTCAATCGCATTTATCTGCTAGCGGCTGCATCCTCTGCGGATGATCAAAAGGCGCTCTTCCGCGTTGGGAATCGCGCTGCTGAGCTAAACATTCAATCGTGGACTGGCTGGATCGGCCAGTGGGATACGCGCCTCTGGAAAAGCGCTCCAGACCGTGATTGGGCTGTCTCCGCCAATCACGCTGTATGGCCTCCCCTTCATTCGTCGAGCGATCCCAAACCGCCCGCTTGGCGCTATCCAGATGACTATGTCGGATTGAAACCTGGTTACATCAAGCATGCTTCACTTGGCTGGTACGCGTCTCATCACCACACGGCGGAGGGGCTCAACGAGCCATACCAGTATTCCTATCTCTTTGTATACTCACTGGATCTTTTCGCGGGTGCTAAAACGCTTACGCTACCGAACAACGACAGAATTCGCATCCTATCGGTCTCAGCTGTTGATGACAATCCGTCCCTTATTCCTGCAGCTCCGCTTTTCGACACGCTGGGCCGATCGGAACCCTAAAGCTTTCACTGGCTGCCGATAGAAAAGGCATCGTTTCTAATATTCAGGACACGAGTGGGACCGGATCGAGCTCGTGGGCAAGGCTATCGGTGTTTACCTTATCCTTCTCACCAGTAAGTGGTGGCCACTAGCTCAGGATCATGGATTCCTTTATCGGAGGCGATGCGAATCACGAACTGCAAATTTTTCTTATCCCAATTTTCAGGGGCGAATTTCAGTACCTTCTCCAGAAAGGCCGGACTGACAATCAATTCGGCTCCGATTCGACTACCGTACGCCCTCAGTCCAGCGACGCAGATGACTGCTTTTCGGGAGTTTGAACCTATAAGACGTGTGATGACGACATAGTCTTCCGAGCTTTTCACCGAGTTCGTTTCTTTAATCTCCCAGAAGCGTGCCGGATTATCTCGATCAACAATTCTCGGTTTGTTGTCGATGAGTTGGAAGGCAAACCTGAGGTCTTGTGTCAGCGCGAGGGTCCAGCGGTTGAATCTCGGTCCCCCAATCAGGACGATGGGCGACACCTCCAGGTCCGAGGCGGAGACATCGTTTGCTATTTCTATTCGGCTTGAGCGTCCTAAGTCCTGGAGTTTTTCGCTCAGATAAAATCCCTCAGAGGCATCTCCTTTGCGGGCTAACCGATCCAGAGAGAGATAGTAAGCGCCTGGATGGGATATACAAATGATGGGTTTGTCGCGCCCCAGAAAGGGTCGCCAGAACTTCTTCAAGGGAGACGCGGCTGAAGATACCGCGTAAATAACTCCGGCGAGAATCAAGAGCAGAGCCGTTATCGCCGTCATGGGAATAATTCTTCCGGACGCCCGTTTTGGAGCTGTGTCCGCGGTCAGCGGTTCTGGAGACAACAGACGCGTAATCTTCGGAGCATAGGAACCAGGGCTGAGTTCGATTGCGACCGACCTCTGCGGATTTGCACTCTGATTGTACTGAGCGAGCCGCCGTCGAACCTCGCTGGCCTTGACTCGTACTATGGCATCCGTACCAGTGTCGTAGTCCGGAGCGCGACCAAATACCGCAATTCCAATATTGCGCTCTTTCAGAGATTCTCGAGACTTCGAGCAGGCAACATACACCACATGCTTCAGAAAATCCTGACAGCGAGCACTACTCTTAAAGAAGTCGCTTGCGAGGATTCGCTCTAATTCTGATTCAATCTCCGCATCACTATATATAGACGACAGATTTTCACCATCTCTCTGTCTTAAATCGTTTTGTTTTATCTCAAACATCTGGGGGCCGAGCACCTGGAAGTTTTACACGCAAATATCGATCGGCTTGCGTTCTTGGACTACCCAAGGGTGCTCGAGGTCTTCAACCTTGAAGCCTGACATTGGATAGACGCAAAGCCGCTGTTCCTATGAAAGCACGATTACTTTAAAGAAATGTGTCGTGTCTTATGAATGGCGTGTTACAGAAGCGGAAAAAGGCGGCCCGTTACGGGCAGTTACGCTCAGCAAAGCTTCGGGACTAGAAGTCGAGCACACGTTGAAGTTACTGAGATATTACCGTTTGTAACCTTGTGCGGTTTCGACGCCTTTCCTAGAGTTGGTCTATCGCAGCACACATCAAGAAAAAATTCAGCGTAAGTCGCGGGACTTACCGTGGCATCTTTTGTGGAACTTATTCGGCAGGACGCGCTTCGGAGTCAGATAGCGGCTCGGAGACCTCTGGGACTACAACGACACATCGATCAAGGAATTTGGCGCTACATAGCGTTGGAGAACGATTTGAGTAGTGCGCGCATAGCAGAGGGCATGTCGCACGGAGGCTTCGACGGGGAACTCTCTCGCCGTCGCTTCCTTTCTCTCGGCGCGTTGACTGCCGGCAGCCTACTGCAATTCGGAGGATCTGCCTTTGCGACAGTGAAGCCGGAGATCTCTCTTCAGATATCACCCTGCCAGATCGAGGTAGCTCCAGGGCACATTATCCATACGACGGCCTATAACGGCAGCGCTCCCGGCCCTCTTCTTCGCATCCCTGAGGGCAGGTCCATTCAGGTCGAGATCCGCAATGAGTCTTCGACCAACGAGTATGTTCACTGGCATGGCTTTTCTCTGGATGCTGCACTGGACGGAACGGCCGAGGAAGATAGCCTTTCAGTCGGCCCTTCGTCCCGATTGAGTTATCTGCTTCCCGCACAGTCTGCAGGCTCCTACTATGTTCACTCCCATACGATGGCACACCACGATATGGGTGCGGGAATGTATGGAGGCCAATTCGCCTTCGTCTACGTCGAGCCCGCCCGGGAAGCCGGGGACTATGACCAGGAGATATTCCTGAGCAGCCATGAGTGGGAACCGTACATGGTGAATGAGACGCAGGACGAAAGATCGATCGAGGAGATGCACCATCTCCGGATCGACCCCGAGGAGGGTGAGGGCGAAGCTCCCGGCGAAGGCGGGTGGGATATCCGGTACCGGATTGCCTCCCTTAACGGAAAGGCGTTGGGCCATGGAGAGCCGATTCGCGTAAAGGAGGGGGAACGGATTCTCCTGCATCTTCTTAACGCCAGCGCTACAGAGAATATACAAATCGCACTTCCTGGCCATGAGTTCCTTGTCCAGTCGATGGACGGACATCGCGTCCCCAATCCCACCGCCGTCACCGCACTCGACCTGGGAGTGGGAGAGCGCATCGACGCGATTGTAGAGATGACCGCCCCGGGTGTATGGATACTTGGCTCAACCGACGAGGAGACTCGCAATAAGGGGCTCGGCGTCGTGATCGAGTATGCCGGAAGACGCGGAGATCCTGTATGGACGGATGTGGTGGCGCCGGAATGGGATTACACGCTCTTTGCCAGCCAGGGAATGGACCGTATCGCGGAAGAGATCTGCATCGCCCTGCGCCGGTTGCCTCTCACGGAAGAGGGCACTGAGAGATGGGAGATGGCGGGCCGGGTGAACGGGCAGAATAGTCCGCTTCCGACCGTATTGCACCGGGATAATCCCTATCGCCTTCGCATCAGGAACGAGAGCAACGAATGGCATCCCATGCATCTTCATCGTCACTGCTTCGAGTTGATCCGTTTTCGGGGGAGGACGAATGCAGGGTTGATGAAGGATACCGTTGTTGTTCCTCCCTATAACGAAGTGGAGATTCTCATGATTCCCAGGCAGACAGGTCCTGCTTTGTTTCATTGCCACAACCAGATGCATATGGATGCGGGCCTCCAGACGCTTTTCAACATTCACTCAGCGACAGATCTATACCACCGAAAGACGGAGAGACAGTAATGCATCTCGGTACGACCTACAAAGGGCTTCTTCTCGGCGTTCTCTTTTTCTCAGGATTGCTCGAAGCACAAACGATGGACGAAATGCCGTCACCGAAGATTGCGATCTCTGACGATCTTCTTCAGAAGATTCCTTCAGGATATCGAGAAGAGGTGGTTAAGCTTCAACTAACGGCGACCGCACAGGATCAGGAAAAGATTCTGAAGCAGGCCGCAATGTATCCGGATGCTCCGCTGGCGCTGGCTCTGAAGGGAATGTCGATCAATCCCGAGGGCTTCGATTTCATGATCCAGCAGTTGGCGCAGGAGAGCTCTGCTGAGCGTCGCAGCCTCATTCTCAAGTACGGAATTCAACCCTATGTGCGTTATGCCCATGAAGGAGAGCAACGCGACAAGGTTCGCGAGACATTGACGCGTCTTGCATTACAGGATAAGGATGCTGGAGTATCGCTGGACGCGATTCAGGCTCTTCGCCGGCTGGAGTGGGGCCACTCTTCTCAACTCGTTGCGGCCCGTGCAAACCGGGCTCGCTCGGATGGCGATGTGGCCGGTGCGATGAAACTGCTGGATGAGGGGGACAAATGGACGGCGTGGGATGGACAGATGAATCTCCCGAACTTTATGCGAACGCCGCCACCTTTGTTTCAGATCTCTTCGGAGGAGAAGCCGATTCGTGTGCTTGCTTTTGGCGACTTCGGCACAAGTTCGCCGCAGCAGGTTCAACTGGCGGCAACGATGAAGGAGTATCAGAAGAAGAACCCATTCGACTTTGGAATTACTTTGGGCGATAACTTTTACCCAAACGGCGTATCCAGTCCCGACGATCCACAGTGGAAGGCGAAGTGGGAAGACATGTACAGTCCGCTCGGACTCTCGTTCTACGCCACACTTGGAAACCACGATTATCTTCGTCCGGACGGACCCGCGGCAGAGATTCTCTACACCCAGAAAAGCCCTTCCTGGAAGATGCCGGCTACTTACTATACCTACACGGCCGGGCCGGTTCAATTTTTCGCAATCGACACAATCGAGTTATCGGACTCCGCCTTGCCGAACAAAGAAATGGCATGGCTTGACGCTGAGATCGCAAAGAGTAAGGCGCGATGGAAGATCGTCTACGGTCACTACCAGATCTACTCGGCAACGCGCGGCGATGAGCAGAATCTGATCAAAAGACTACTGCCGATTCTGCGGAATCGCGTCGATGTGTATCTATGTGGGCACGATCATAATCTGCAGGAGTTGAAGCCCGAAGATGGCGTGCACTTCTTTGTAAGCGGCGGCGGCGGCGCAGGGGTATATCCATTCCGGCAGCCCAACTATTCGCACTCTATCTTCAAGCAGGAACAGTACGGGTTTACCGTCCTCGATGCAGACAGGGATCAGATCAAGTTGCGATTTATCGGTCTTAGCGGGGAAGAACTATATTCCTCGATCATTCACAAATAAGTAGCGCATTGATCTCGATCACTCGCAAAGATCCTCGACATCGAACAGAGCGGCGCACTTCGCTCCCCGGTTGAGATCTGTCGAGGCTTTGCAAAAAATGCCTTTAGCCGCAATGCAGGAATTCACTGCTCCATGTGATTCCACGGAGTTCAAACCTCTCTCCGAAAGGAAGATCTATGAAGAATCAGAAGACGAGCCGAACGCCCTGTCCGAATAGAATGCGTCATCGTTTTATTCATGCCCTTCTCTTGTTACCCTTGATTGCTAGCTGTTTTCTTTCCCTTCCGGCGCAGGAGTTTCGTAGCTCCATTGCTGGCGTCGTCACTGATCCCGGGGGTAACGCTGTCAATAGCGCCGCTGTCACGGTTCGAAACACGGAGACAGGCGCGCTTTTCAGAGCAAAGACGAACGACCATGGCAACTACATCGCCCCATCCCTTACGCCTGGCACATATGAGGTGCATGTGGAGGCTCCCACGTTCCGTGCTTTCCTGCAAAACGGCATCAGGCTGCAGGCCAGCCAGCAGTTGCATGTGGATGTAATGCTGCAGCTTGGCGATGTGAGCCAGGAGGTCCAGGTGACCGCTGATGCTCCTATCGTGGATGCGTCCAATGCAGCAATTGGCCAGGTTATTACGACGCGCGAAGTGGAAGACCTTCCGCAGAATGGCCGTACGCCAGTGGTGCTCGCGCAGTTGACTTTGGGTGTCGCGAGCACAAATCACCCAGGACAGACACGTCCATTCGACAATGCGGGTGCGGCGTCGATCTCCATCGCGGGTACGCCCACGGAGAGCACGGAGATCCTATTAGATGGCTCGCCCGATACGGATAACTTGCTGAAGCTGGCATATAGCCCCCCGCAGGACATCGTACAGTCGGTTAACGTGAATGTGTTCCAGGTGGATGCGGGATATGGACACTCCGGCGGGGGCGTACTAAACCAGGTAACCAAGGGCGGGACCAATCAGTATCACGGATCGGTATATGAGTATGCTCAGTTCGCAGCGCTGAACGCCAATACGTATTTTGCTGATCAACAGCATAAGCCCAAGCCGAACAATCACTATCACCAGTATGGTCTTTCTATCGGTGGTCCAGTCCGGATACCAAAGCTGTTCGATGGACGCAACCGCGTTTTCTTTGAGTTTGCTTGGGAGGGGATCCGCGATTCGCAGCCTGCAAATGGATTTCTAACTGTGCCTACAGATGCAGAACGAGCCGGTGATTTTTCTGCATTGCTTGCAGGTGGAACGAAGTACCAGATCTACGATCCGGCGACTGCCACGGTCGATAGCAAGGGCAACGTCACGCGTCAGCCGTTCAAGAACAACGTTATTCCACAAAGCCGCTTGAATCCAATCGCACTGGAATTGATGAAGTTCTATCCGGAACCTAACACTATTAATACGTCTTTCGACGGAACGAACAATTACTTCACGAGTTTTCCAAGCGTTGACTTGTACGACAATCAATTTGGACGTCTTGACTTCAATCTAGGCACCAAGGACAAGCTGTTCCTGGATGTGCGGCATAGCCAACGTACACAGACCACGAACAACTACTTCCACAACATTGCGACCGGCGATCCGTTGGATCGCGTCAACTGGGGTTCAGGTGTCGACAATGTTTACACGGTCAATCCGACAACCCTGATCAATACGCGCGTCAACTGGAACCGCTATGTTAACTACGCTATTGCCGGAAGCCAGGGACTGGACCCGACCCCGCTTGGATACCCGGGCTATTTGACCGAAAACACGACCCTGCTGGAGTATCCATCCATTCAAATCAGCACTTGCAAAACGACTACATACGCATGTCTATTCACGCCGAATAATCTTGCAGCATCAACCTACACGGAAAGTTATCACCTGTTGAACAGCCTCACCAAGGTGATTCACGAGCATGTATTGAAGATCGGTGTGGATGCACGCCAGTACCGGGTGGCCAATATTGCTTATAACTACTCGGCGGGTCAGTTCACGTTCGGGAATACATTCACCCAGGCGTCCAGTGGTTCGGCGTCTGCTCCGCTCGGGCAGGATCTTGCTGCGCTGCTTCTTGGGCTGCCAACCGCAGGCGAGTACGACCATAACGTATTTCTCTCGACGCATAGCAACTATCTTGGAATTTATGTGCAGGATGACTGGCGGGTGTCTAAGACCCTGACGCTAAACCTCGGGCTCCGTTTCGATCACGATTTCCCGCTGTACGAGCGCCATAACCGTGCCATCAATGGATTCGATCCCACAATCACGACGCCACTCAGCGCGCGTGCCATGGCCGCTTACAATGCTAAGCCTATTCCTGAGATTCCGAGTGGGCACTTCAATGTTCCCGGAGGCCTCACTTACGCCAGCGATGCCAAGCCACAGTTATACGACACTCCGTCTAAGACCTTCAGCCCACGCGTGGGCTTTGCGTGGAGTCCTGACTACCTTAATGGCAAGACTGTACTGACAGGCGGATTTTCCATCTTTGTCTTCCCGCTGCTCGATGTAGGTACTGTGAACAGCACGGGCTTCAGTTCGACCACGCCCTACGTTGCGACAAACGACAACTTCGCGACAGCGGCTCACAGTCTGAGCGATCCGTTTCCCGCAGGCTTTGTACAGCCGACGGGATCGTCGTTAGGCACTTCGACGTCTCAGGGACAATTGGTCTACTGGTTCAATCCAGACTTCCACAACGCATACTCGGAGCGGTATGCGTTCTCAATACAGCAACAACTCGACGCAAATACTTATATGCAGATCGCATATCTAGGCGCTCATTATGTAAAGCTGCCGGTTCAGCGGTCGCTCAACTTTGTTCCGCGTCAGTACCTCAGCACGAGCCCGATCCGCGACACTGCGCTCGTCAATTCATTGAGCTCAAACGTTCCAAATCCGTTCAGTGGTTTACTGCCGGGCACAACGCTGAATGGTTCTATGATCGCGCGGGCGCAGTTGCTACTACCCTATCCACAGTACCCCGTCGATCAGGTGATCGAGCAGAACGTCAGCAACGGTTCGGTGAACTTCAACAGCTTCAATGCGCGCATTCAACGCCGGTTGACGCACGGTCTCTCCCTGCTGGCGAACTATACCTGGTCGCGCAATATCGAGCAGGATTCGCTGCTGAACGAATCGGATGCCAAATACGAGAAGCGCATCTCCAGCTTCGACTATCCGCAACACCTTGTGATCTCGTTCACCTACAAACTGCCTTCCTCAGCATTTAGCGGAGATGGAATAGTGGGGCATCTTCAACATGCACTGTTGGGAGGCTGGGCGACTAGCGGTACCTATCTTCTGCAATCGGGTGCACCGCTTTCCTGGGGAAATGTTGTCTATCTGGGTGGGGAACTTCATCTTAATCCAAAGAAAACTGTCGGTGCGGCGTTCGATACCAGCCGGTTTGACATGGACCCGAGCCATCAACCCACTTATAACGTCCGTACGTTTCACACCACCGATTCCCGGTGGCGCGGGGATATCACGAACAATATCGATGTGTCTCTGGCTAAGCAAGTCAGCTTTCGCGACCGCATCACCGGAGAACTACGGGTCGAAGCATTCAATTTTCTCAACCACGTTACCTTCAGTAACCCTAACCTGACACCCACGAGCGCCGCCTTCGGCACGATCACCGGACAGGCTAACGAATCCAGAACACTACAGGTCTCCGCACACATCCGTTTCTAGATGCGGTCAGCCTGACTCATTGACAACCTGAAGGCCGGCCTGTCGCGAAGACGGGCCGGGTCCCAATCTTTTACTTACGGCGGAAACGGGAGTTTGATGAGCACAAATCGTAGACAGATCCTGAAGTTCGGCAGCCTCGGTCTCGCAGCAGTTAGTCCTGCAACGTACTTCGGTGGGGTGGCCGCCGCCCAGGAGCCGCAGAGAATTGAGGCGTCCGCTCTACTTACTCCAGGTCCACGTGCCGCCACTGAGACGAGCGACACGAAGCGTTTGCAACGTGCAATCGACCAGGTACATGAGCGCGGCGGTGGAACGGTGCATCTTGCCGCGGGCCGCTATGTGTCCGGCTCTTTGCTGTTACGGTCCAATGTCTCGTTGTGGCTCGACAATGGTTCGATCCTCGCCATGAGTCCGGATGTTGCTGAGTTTCTGCCCGCGGAGAAGCTGACCTACGAGACCGGAGCGAACCAGGCGACCTCGGACTTTCACTTTGCGTTACTTGTGGGTGACGCCGTCGAGAGCATAGCGGTATTTGGAGAAGGCGTCATCGAGTGTGAACAAGGCAAACAGAAAGGTGGAGGCCCCAAACCAATTGCACTAAGGCGCTGCACACGCGTGAGCCTGCGTGGTATCACCATCCGCAATGCTCGGAACTACAACATCAGTATGCTCGGCTGCCAGTTTGTCGACATGGATGGCATCACGATACAGAGAGGCCACGCCGACGGGATTGATCCGGACTGCTGTCGCTACGTACGTATCGCTAACTGTTTCGTTGAGTCGGCGGACGATAGCCTATGCCTGAAGGCGAGCGGCTCGCTCGGCGAACGTGGCGCAACGGAGCACGTGACGGTGACCAACTGCGTACTGCGCACGGCAAGCATCCACTTCAAATGTGGGACGGAAAGCTGTGGCGATTTTCGGAACATCACCATCTCAAACTGTGTCTTTGAAGGCGGCTTGGGCATGCGACACGGCAACCCAGGCATCGCTTTGTACACGGTAGATGGCGGAAACCTCGATGGTGTTGTTGCTTCCAACATCGTCATGCGGGACGTCGGTACTCCTCTGGCGATCATTCGCGGCAACCGAGATCGCTGTTCGCTCGGCAAAGGCCCGGGGCCTCTCGGTTCTATTAGCGTCTCGAACATCATCGCTACCGGCGCGAAGTTTACAAGCGTCATCGCAGGCTTGCCGGATGCCCCTGTCATGGGTGTTCACATCAGCGGAGTTTCAATTTCCATGGCGGTCTCGGGCACCGGCCCCAAGACTTTGGAGGAGGTGCCCGAACAACCGATCGCCTATCCCCAACCCGTTATGTTCGGCAAACTCCCCGCCTTCGGCCTGTTCCTGCGCCACGTTGCGAATCTGGTTCTGTCAGACGTGAAGCTCAAGGCACCCGCCCAGGAAGATCGTCCCGATATCGTGGCTGACGATGTTGTGAACCTGCGGCTCCACGGCTATGAGAAGGAATTCGGTATGAATGCGACGCATTTGTGGCTGAATAATGTGAGAGATTCCTGGCTCGAATGTCTTGCGATCCTGCCGGTACCCGCTCGTTCATATCGAGTGAGTGGGGCGAAGACGAGCAATCTCTTCTTTAAAGGAAATGGCGTCCTCGATTGGAAGACGAACCTCGCGGTCGACACGAGTGTTCCGCGCGGAGCTGTGCATACGTCGAGTGTCTAGTGAGTCGTTTCCCCGATCACTTCAGCGTCAGGTAGCCGGTTTGTGATGGCGCGGGAACAGTTGCGCTTCAGACTGTAGCTGAGAAGGTAACCAAAATCGCTTGATCTATGTGAAGTGTGTAATTACCGTGCGGTTATCAGCGGTCGACTGAATCATGCCAAAAAGGCAATGCTAAGGAAATCAATCAGTTGCTGGAAAATGCCTCCAATAAGAGGCAACACAAGGTCTCACTTTTGCCAAATGGACCCGACGTTTGGTGGCTAACTGTTCCCACGCAAACCCTATCTGTTCCCAGATTTTGCTGTAAGTGCTTGAAGATATGGTAGGCACGAGCGGATTCGAACCGCTGACCTCTACCGTGTCAAGGTAGCGCTCTAACCAACTGAGCTACGCGCCTATATCGCTTCTATCGATGCCTAAGACGTAACCGCTGCTTCGTCGTTCTATGTTCTCTGACGATCACTCCGACCGTTAAGGAACGTAAGTCGCTGACTGGACAGTAGCCCTGACCACTAATTTCGTCCTCAGAGGGTCAGAAAGCTGTTTCGATTCCGTACCTCAATTGTAGCAAACCTTTAGCCATCACGGAGCCCGGCTGAGTTCGACGTTCTTTATGCCGCAAGGGCGATTCCTGTTTTGCAGTTCTCGCCTCGCAATGAGAGGCGCTGCTTTCATTTACGATGAACCTTAGCGACAGTGCCGTTCCTCACTCAAGTTCGAGCCACACCAAACCTCCTCACGCTGTTGCGGCTGTTCATCCTTCCGTTTCTGGCGATCGAAATCCTGGATAACAATTATCCGGCAGCCTTCGCGCTCTTTGTTTTTGCAGGAATCACGGACGCCCTGGACGGTCTTCTTGCCCGCTGGCTGAGCCAGAAGACGACGCTGGGCCAGTATTTGGATCCCATCGCCGACAAGCTCCTGCTCAGCACTCTCTTCATCGTCCTTACCCATACAGGACTGATTCCGCGATATGTGACGGTTCTGGTCTTTAGCCGGGATCTTGGAATCCTGCTGATCTCTACCTTGCTCTTCGCTACTGGGACACTCCGGGATTTTCGTCCCAGCCTGTTAGGAAAGCTGAACACGCTCGTCCAGATTCTGGGAGTAATCTCGGTGTTGTTGGAGAGGCTTTGGCCGACAGGCTGGCTCAACGCACTTACAGCGGTGCTGTTGCGCGTGATTGCTGTTCTTGCGCCGGTCTCGGCGGCTCAATATGCGTGGATTGTCTTCCGGCGGCTCAACTCCGGCCCGGCTGCAGCCTAGCTCTCCTCTTCCGTGGCTTCAGCCTCGACCTCCTCTTCGATTGCAATATCGCGAAATTCAGTAGAGTCAAAGATTTCGCCACATGCCTGGCACTCGACGAACTCTGCATCCTCGTCTCGGGAGACGATCTTTACGATGGGGTGTTTGCAATGGGTGGTCATGGATCGAAGATTGAAAAAATTAGGGGTAGAACGAATAAGTTTGGTTGGATTCTGCCCCTACCGGTGCGGGTTGTCAACCCATGGCAGAGGACTTGCGATTTTTTTACGGTGAATCAAAAGACGGGTCTAGCATCGGTCCGTGGCGGCTCTCTCAAGAGCCGGAATGATCCCGCCGAAGCAGGTTGCGATCACCATCCTCCAGTCGTACACTATGGTATGAGGTTCGTCCGTCGCCGGAAGACTCTCCAGTCTATTCATTGGAGAGCTATGACTTATCCTGCTACGGGCATGATTGGGCGCAGATGCTTCGGCTAACCAAAAAAGCGGATTATGGTCTGATGGCCCTTAAATACCTGGCCGAGCAGACGAGCGGCTCTGCGCATAGCGCAAAGGACATCGCCGAGGCCTACCATATACCTCCGCAGCTTTTGGCTAAGATCCTGCAAACCCTTGCCAAGGGCGGACTTCTGGTCTCCCATGCGGGAACCAACGGAGGTTATGCGCTGGCGCGGCCGGCGAAGGAGATCTCTGCATTTGAGGTCATCCGTACCATCGACGGCCCTTTGTTTATCACCAGCTGCATCACGATTCACGGCGCCTGCGATCTCACCAGCACCTGCACGATCAAGGAGCCGTTGCGTAAGGTAAACGACAGCATCAAGGATCTGTTGGGCGGCATCTATATTGCAGACCTCGTCGAAAGCGGGGAGGCCGAACGCGCAGGGTCGAATGCGGTCGGCGGCGGCCTGGTCTCGATCGCGCTTTAGCGCGTCGAGCATTACAAAAAATTCTTAAAGCAAGTGAAAGTCAGGAGTGGGAGCTTATGAGCACGAATGGAACTGGAGTCGTCATCGCCGAGTCGGCAACGTCATTGCCGGAAGGCGTGCGCCTGCCGATCTACATGGATAACCACGCTACCACTCCGCTCGATCCGCGCGTTCTCGAAGCGATGATGCCCTATCTGACCGGCATCTTCGGAAACGCCGCCAGCCGCAATCACAGCTTCGGCTGGGAGGCGGAAAAGGCTGTAGAGAAGGCTCGTGAGCAGGTCGCAAAGCTGATTGGCGCAACGGCGAAAGAGGTGATCTTTACCTCGGGCGCGACGGAATCCAACAATCTCGCCCTCAAGGGCATCGCGGAGATGTACCGTGAGCGCGGCAATCACATCATCACCCAGGTCACCGAGCACAAGGCAGTTCTCGATACCTGCAAGAAGCTTGAGAAGCAGGGATATCGCATAACGTATCTTCCCGTCCAGGCCGATGGGCTCATCGATATTGAAGATCTCAAGCGAGCCATCGACGATAAGACGATTCTCGTTTCGATCATGTACGCCAATAACGAGATCGGTGTCATTCAGCCCATCCGCGAGATCGGCGCCCTCTGCCATGAGAAGGGAATTCTCTTCCACACCGATGGCGTCCAGGCCGTAGGCAAGATTCCTGTCGACGTGCAGAAGGACAACATCGACGTCCTCAGCCTGAGCGCTCATAAGATCTATGGGCCGAAGGGAGTCGGCGCGCTTTATGTGCGTCGCCGCAACCCGCGCGTGCAGATCTCCGAACAGATCAACGGCGGCGGTCACGAGCGCGGCATGCGTTCGGGAACGTTGAACGTGCCCGGAATCGTCGGTCTTGGTGCAGCCTGCGAGATCGCGATGAACGAGATGGAAGCGGAAGCCAAGCGAGAGACCGAGCTGCGCGAGTACTTGAAGAAGAAGTTCGAGAATGCTCTCGACTACGTTCACGTCAACGGCAACATGGACCATCATCTGCCCGGCAATCTCAACATGAGCTTCGTCTATGTTGAAGGTGAGAGCCTGTTGATGGGAATTAACGACATCGCCGTCTCGTCCGGTTCTGCCTGCACATCAGCCACCCTCGAGCCCAGCTACGTACTCAAAGCCCTTGGCCTTGGAGACGATGTTGCGCACAGCTCGATCCGCTTCGGTCTCGGTCGCTTCAACACCAAGGCTGAAGTCGATTACGTCTCTGACAAGATCATCGACGTCGTTCAGAAGCTGCGTGAGCTGAGCCCGCTGTACGAGATGGTCAAGGAAGGCATCGACCTCTCGAAGATCGAGTGGGCTGCGCACTAATTCGTTCAGCAGTTTTGAGACAGGCGCGGCTTGGATAGCGCGCCTGTTTTCTTATAGGCCGGTGCTGGCCGTTTGCGATACTCTTGGCGGCAGGCCAGAATGTCAAAGCTCCTTCGTCCCTTTTCCTCATTGCTTCTTCTTTGTCTGTTGTACGCTCGTCCCGCGGATGGCTATTCGCTGCTCACCCACGAGCAGCTCATCGATCTCACGTGGGATACTTCCATCGTCCCTCTCCTCAAAAGCCGTTATCCCACGCTGACGGCGGCTCAGCTTGAGCACGCCCGCGCCTACGCCTATGGCGGATGCGTGATTCAGGACATCGGGTATTACCCGTTCGGCGACACTTTCTATTCCAATCTCACCCACTATGTCCGTTCGGGAGACTTCGTCGTCAACCTCTTTCGCAATGCCGGAAATGCGGATGAGCTTGCCTTCGCAATCGGTGCGCTATCTCACTACATCGGCGACAACATCGGGCATGCAGATGCAACCAACCTCGCCGTACCCGTCGAGTTTCCCAAGCTTGGCCAGAAGTACGGCCACTCGGTCCGATATGCCGAGGGCGGCTCGCAACACGTTCGCACCGAGTTCGGCTTCGACATCAACGAGATCAGCCACGCACACTTCGCGCCCGCGCATTACCTCAGCCACGTCGGTCTCCAGGTACCGCAGCGGCAGCTCGAGCTTGCGTTCTACCAAACCTACGGTTTAGCCGAAGATTTCAGCAAAGGCAAAGGGAACCGGGTTAACGTGAAGGCCTATCGGTTCGCCGTGCGCACCTTCATCCCCCGGATCGCCTTCTCCGTGAACCTGCTGCACCGGCATAAGGAACCGCCTGTCGTCGACTCTCCTGAACTTCAGCGGCTCACGACCGAGCTTGCCGACATAGCTGCCAAAAACGACTGGGCTGCCTATCGAAGAAAAGCCGGCGTCGGGACATACACCCTCGCGGGTTTTCTCTATATCCTGCCCAAGGTAGGCGCCCTTAGCCTCGTTGCCGTCAAAGGCCCTACCGTGGATACCGACCGCGAGTACTTACGTTCGGTCCTGCGCTCGACCGACGCCTTGAACTTCACGTTGCGTCGTTTTACCCCTCCCAGCACATCGGCAGGTACCGCCGCGGCAGCTGCGAAGGACGTAAACTCACAGTCGCCCCCGTCTGATCCGTTGTCCGCAAAGCCTGGGTCCGCCCAGGCCGTTCCTCGCGGTTCTTCCGATCCCCAACACCCTCTAAGGAACCGCGACCTTGATACCGGCAGCATCGTCAGACCCGCCGGATATCCGCTTACGGATGCCACCTATTGCAAGCTCGTCCATCGCCTGGCCGCCAAGCCTGCCCAGGCAGTTCCGCCCGGCATTAAGGAAGACATCCTGGCATACTATGCCGATCTCAATCTGCCCTTTGCTACAAAATCCCACCCCTCAAGCTGGCGCACCCTGCAGGCCGATCTTGCCACCCTGAGCGCCATGCCGACCAGCAACGAGCCGCTCCCATATCCAACCTACGGTCCCGAAGGAGATCCTACCGAGAGTCCTGCGCCGTAAGCTGAATTGGTTGAGATCAAGCCATCTGTCATCCTCCCAGCAACTTACGCCATCGATTTCTAGTCAAGTAATATGTGGTATTTAGGAAAAACAAGCCATCCTGGCGAACCAAAACAATAAGAGTTATCATCTAAGACAGTGAGGACTATCCCATGGCATATAGCGACAAGGTCGTAGACCATTACAACAACCCCCGGAACGTAGGCACGCTGGACAAGGGTGCTCCAGAGGTCGGTACCGGCCTGGTTGGTGCGCCGGAGTGTGGCGACGTTATGCGCCTGCAGATCAAGGTAAATCCCGAGACCCAGGTGATCGAAGATGCCAAGTTCAAGACCTTCGGTTGCGGTTCGGCGATCGCTTCAAGCTCCCTCGCGACGGAATGGGTGAAGGGCAAGACCGTGGCCGAGGCGATGGCAATCTCGAATACGGACATCGTCAAGGAACTAGCGCTTCCCCCCGTCAAGATTCACTGCTCGGTGCTGGCCGAGGACGCAATCCGCGCCGCAATCGGTGACTGGAAGAAGAAGAACAGCGTCGGCGAGACAGAGGCAGTAGCAGTCGCGGCGCACTAAGGTCTGGCGTTTTTACAAGAACATGGCACCCCGCATCGAGCGATGATTTCGCGCCGAATCGCGGGGTGCATTTCCATCATCAGTAGAGTAGGGCTTTCGAAGAGCGGTTCAGCCCTGCGTTCCTTCAATTCAAAGGGACGCGAAAGAAGGTTTCTTCATGTCCATGGTTTCGATTCAGCCGACGACTTCGCAGGACGCAACGGCCGCTGTGGCCGAGCATCCGAAGGATCCCCTTGCGGGGATGACGCTGCTGACGGCTGAGGGGCAGCAGCCCCGGGCGAAGGCTTCGGTCGAGATCACGAAGAATGCCTTGAAGCGCATCCGCGTCGCCATGGCCAAGGAGGGCGTCTCGCCGGAGCAGGGTGGCCTGCGCCTGGGCGTCATGGGGGGCGGCTGCTCGGGACTGAGCTATTCGATTCGCTTCGATTCGCAGCCGCGGGAGCGGGATCGCGTGTTTCTCTTCGGTGCAGGCGTGGAAACCCCGGGGGATTCTACGGGCGGCGGCGCAGTTCGCATCTTTGTCGATCCGAAGAGCTTTCTCTATCTGGCCGGAATGGTGTTGGACTTCGAGGAGACCCTGATGCGGCAGGGGTTCAACTTCATCAATCCGAACTCAACCAAGAGCTGCGGATGCGGGTCGAGTTTCACGGCCTGAGGCGTCTCTACCCTGTTTCAATCTGTGTAACCTGCCCCAAGGGCTGAAGCAAGCCCCTTTTCGTTCGTTGCGGAGCGAGACGGAGCCGCAACCGCGTCCGTCGACGAAGATGTGGCGGCAACGATGGCGTGGCCTGTTGTACGAGCTGATGGTTCGTGGGGTACCCCTCCCTATCTTTTTTTTGCGCAAAGTATTCGAAAGGAATGCCTTAGGTCCGGACCTCCAATCGCACGGGGTAAAAAGAAAAGCCCGGCCGGTGGCCGGGTTTCTTAATTCCCTGATTTAAGCGTAGCAGGACAAGTCAAGATTCTGGAGCGGAAAAATGGGTGGAAGGGGCGTGGGGATTGGGGTTCGTGATGTGCCGAGGAAGCGTGGAGTTCGGGTAGAGAAGCGGATTTCTCCGCTTCGCGCCTCACGATACAGCTGTGAGTGGCTTCGGTCGAAAGAACGGTTCCAGCAAGTGTTGGCGCCATTTCAAAATGGATGTGGGATATGCGGCTTCCATGGTTGAGAGATACCCATAGAATGAGGGGATGCCCCGTCGTTTGTCTTTATTTTGTGGTGTCGTTGTCTGCCTTTTTGTGTTCTCGTCCAGTGAGCTATCCGCCATGCAGGGTCCGGCCAGTAACAAAAAGCCCGCTGCGTGGGAGATGGAAGTGAAGAATCGGCAGGATGCCCTGGTGAAAAAGAATGGGGCGGGGACGGACGTTGCCCTTCAGCGAGAGCTGTTGCGGATGCGCGATGAGGATCAGACGGCGCGAGGGTTTATGCGTGGGCAACGAACTTCGAACATGACTAAAGCGATGGTTACGGCGCTCTCTGCAACGGACAGCCGTCTGACCGAAGAACTGAAGCAGATTGTGGCGAAGAGCGGCTGGCCGGTGATCTCGCTGGTGGGGTTCGAGGCGTCGAATGGCGCGATGCTTATCTTGACGCACACGGCGGACCACGCGTGGCAGAGGAAACTTTTACCCGAGTTGCAGACACTGGCCGCCGAGGACAGGATTGACGGCTCGATGCTGGCGCTGGTGGTAGATAAGGAACTTGTGGCAGAGGGGAAGCCGCAGCTCAATGGCACGCAGTTCAAGTTCATCAACGGAAAGATGGCGATGCTTGCGGTGGAGGATCCGTCCGACCTGGATGAGCGGCGCGCAAAGGCCCTTCTGCCACCGATGAGCGTGTACAGGCAAGAGTTGGAAGAGACCTATCATCTGCCGACGACCGATGATGTGGTGATGCCTACCAAACCGCCAACGCAGTAGGGCTCGAGCCCTACTGCGTTGGCGGGCCCTAGGTTTTGGGAAGGGCCATATCGACGGGGTCGGTGGCGGGGAGGTGATCTTTCCTGCCGTACTCGGTGTCCCACCCAGGAAGCTCCTGAGAGCCGGTGATGAGGCGGGCTCCGTCCTGGAAAGTGAGATAAGTCCAGAACCACTGCCGGAAGACTGCAAGTCGGTTCCGGAACCCGATGAGGAAGAAGATGTGGATGACGAGCCAGACGACCCAGGCAGGGAAGCCGCTCCACTGCCCGACGAAAGGCCACTTGATGTTGGCGACAGCCGCCTTGCGCCCGATCGTGGCCATGTCGCCCTTGTCAAAGTAGTGGAAGGGTTCGTTGAGCCCGGTCCCGTCGCTGCCCATATCGCGGGCGACGAGGCGTGCAATGCGTTTCGCGGAATAGACCCCCATTTGCATGGCGGGCTGAGCGACTCCCGGGACTTGTTTCCCGTTCTCTTCCACGTGGGCAAGGTCTCCGCAGATGAAGATCTCTGGGTGACCGGGAGGGTTGAGAAACTGGTCGACGATGACGCAGCCACGGCGATCCAGTGGGACGCCCAGCATCTTGCCGAGTGGGGAGGCCTGGACTCCAGCCGCCCAGAGGGTGACGGTCGAGTCGATGCGCTCGTCGCCGACCATCACGTAGCCGGGCTGGATATCGGAGACATGGGCGTTGGTGCGGATGCTGACCCCAAGGGCGGCGAGTTGCTCTACGGCCTTCTTCTGAAGTTTGGGAGAATACGCGGCCAGGATAGACGGCGACCCTTCAAGAATCAGAACATGAGCCGAAGCCGGGTCGATGTGACGGAAATCACGGGCCATGTAGAGCCGGGCGATGTCGCTGATCGCTCCGGCCAGCTCGACCCCGGTAGGGCCCCCGCCGACGATGACGAAGTTGAGAGGGGGGTGGGTTCCGGCCTCCTGCATCTGGCGCTCGGCAAGCTCAAAGGCAAGCAGAACGCGACGGCGGATCTCAGTAGCGTCTTCGATCACTTTGAGGCCGGGGGCGAGCTTTGCCCAGTCGTCACGGCCGAAGTAGGAATGGGTGGATCCGGTGGCGATGATCAGGTAGTCGTACTCGATCAGGGCTCCGGTCTTGAGCTGGACGTATCGCCGGGTAAGATCGAAGCCGACGGCCTCGTCCATGAGGACCTCGATGTTCTGGTGGTCGCGGAGGATGGATCGGATGGGTTGCGCGATTTCAGCCGGCGAAAGTACAGCCAGGGCGACCTGGTAGAGAAGGGGCTGAAACGTGTGATGGTTCTTACGGTCGACAAGAGTGATATCGACGGGGAGCTTTGCAAGGCCGATCGCTGCGTTGATGCCGGCGAAGCCACCCCCGATTACGACTACTCGCTTGCGTACAGTGCTATTGCCAGTCGCCATTGTCTCTGGCTCCTTTGAGCTTGTCTGCGCTCTCTTTGTTCTCTCTTATTTGATGCATGAAGGTGTGTATATGACGCTGGATTGAGGGCTTAGAAGTGCTTCTGAAGACGGAAGGCAAGGAAGCCCTCTGTACCGGCAACTACTGCGATTCGGGTGATTTCCGGGAAATCTACAGTCTCCAGCGGCGCCAGCGAAACGGTCCCATCGAGTCCGGAGATCAGGGTGGACGTCGAGGATTCATAGGTAGGTGCGATGGGACAGCGGCCTTGCGGGAGACATGGATTCGACCATGGTTGGAGGGTCTGGTGAATGGTCACCGATGCTCCGGAGACGGGATGACCGGCGGAGTCGGTTACGAGGATAGTGACAGGAGCAAAGGCAGCGGTGCGGATGGATTGGTTGGCCCCGCTGACGATGGCGAGGCGCAGGTCAGCATCGTTGACGCCGTTGACGGTGAAGGTGGCGCATATCGAGGTCCAGGCACATGCCGCCGCAGTGGCCTGCGTATTCCTGCCGAGGGGACCGGCGGTGGCGGTGGTTTGAGCGATGGATTGCGCATCTGCGAAGGAGCGGGTGGGATTGAAGGCGATTGGACCCGAGAGTGCCGTCCACTGGACAGGAACTCCCAGAGTAGTGGCTGCATTGTCGGCGAGCGACGCCTGTGGGGTCCAGGAGATGACGGCCTTCTGCGCGAGGTAGAGCTGAGGGTTGAGAGCGGTAATGGTCTGTATGCAAGGGATTGCGTTGAAGCTGGCCTTAATATTACCGACGCTGCTGGATGCCGAGAGTGTGATGGAGCCGGATGCAAGCGGTGTGACGGCGGAGGTGACGATGCCTGAAGCGTCAGTGGACAGCGTGCAGCTTGTGCGCCCGCAAGCCTCGAAGCGAACCTGTCCGGATGCGGTGAGAGTGACGACGGTATTGGGAAGAGGTGTGACCCCGTCAGCGGAGAGAGCTTTTACCGTGAAGGGGAGAGGCGCCTGCATCTGGGCGAAGACGGTGCCTGAGGGGGCGGAGAGCAATGTGAGCTCAGGCTGAGGCGCGTCATATTGGAGTGCAGCGATCATGGTGGTGGTCCCGCCGGTAGCAAGATCGCGGATCGTCACGTCGGCCGTAGTGGCGTCGCTGGCGTGCAGGGCAGGGGCGATTACGGTCAAGGTGTTTGAGGTCCAGCCTGAGACGGTCGCGGGGAACCCATGGATCGACACCGTGTTGCCTGGGCGGAAGCCCATGCCGGAGATGGTGATGGAACCCCCCTTTGCCGGGACGGTAGTGGGACTGATGGAGTCGGCGTAGAGTACGCGAGCCTGGTAGGCGAAGTCGGGACGGCCATCGCCGCGCTGGTCCATGATGGCGATCCGGAGTTGTTGCGACTGAGAGGATGCCTGGCTAGAGAGCGAGGTCATGCCGGTGACCGATGCGTTGAAGGCTTCAGGGGTGGAAGCAACGGAAGGCAGAGTTCCCATCGCGTCGCCTGCGTTCCATATGCCGATTACGGGCAGGCTTTTGACTGTGGTGGCAAGAGAGTCTTCGTCCTGAGCGGTCACTTCGACGGCGAAGCTACGACCGGGCTTGATGGACAAGGTGGACCACGCGGTGTGGCCGTAGCTGCATAGGTTTCCGGTCCACCAGCCGGTAGAGGAGAGTGCGGCTGGTGCGGCTTCGATTCCATCCTGATTTGTCTGGCAGCCACGGGCAGCGTCGGAGATGTTGAAGTCGACCCTTGCCTGCGAATAGGGAGAGCTGACGTAGTAGGTGTTTGTCGTGACCGACCCGGAGGGGGCGACGGAGTTGGAGTCGTATGGGCCTACGGCATAGGCCCCGATATAAAGAGGATTGATGGGCTGCGTCGAAACGACGAGATTTTGCCAGGGCTCCCAGTCGTAGAGAGGCGTGCGAAAGATATCGTAGGCTCCCTCCAGGGTGGGCTTGGGAGATCCCATATTGGCGGATGGTGATGAGGCGACGCTTTTATTGATAGGTGTCGCGCTGCGGCGACGAAAGGAGGCACCGGATACGGCGGAGGTGGACTCCCATGCCTCTGGAGTGTTCCAGGAGGGTTCGAGCCGATGAATGACAACATTCACTCCCTGCATGCCCTGCCCGTTAGGAAATGTAATAGTGCCATAGACACGGTTGGCGCGAGCGAGCGTATCGGTCTTTCCGGGGACTGACGGAGCGATGGATCCGACAGGATAGAGCTGGCCCAGGCCGGAGACGTCATCATCGCGGAGAGTAAACGGCTGGGGCATGCACTGGTACGTATAAGGACCGCAGATCACGTCGATGGGGTGCATGACGGGCCAGTGCAATGCCTGCTGAATGGTGGGACGTGGATTGCCGGTAAAGACGTTATCGTTGGTCTGAGACCAGCTGGCCCGGTGCAGCGCCCGTTGAGGACGAGAATTGCGTGCTGGATCTTGCCGGAGGTCGAGATGGAGTCCACACTCTCGGTAACCGCATTCTGTCGGCAGCTTGAGGGGGAGCTGGCTCCGCTGCCGAGCATCAGGTCAGTGATGGATCCGTCGGAGTCGTAAAGGATCGCAATCTGCTTGTTGAGATAATTTGCGCTCTGGACATCGCTGGGAAAGACGATGCCGGTCGTGGTCGGATAAACGTTTGCGAGGCTTGCATGTTCTGCCAGCGCGCCTCCATACAGAAGGTTGAAGTTCGCCGTGGGAACGGTCCAGACGCTTGCTGCGGCGTTGACGAGGGCGTCGGCGGCAGCATGGCTGACATAAGGACTGAGATCTCCGGGATCGGTGAAGTACCGCGGACTTGCGGTGTACCAGACAATGGAAAGACCCTCGGGATAGTAGTACGGCTGCCCGGTGACCCATCTGGGTCCACTTGCATGAACGATTGCGGGGAAAGTAAAGATACAGAGGAGCGCGATCAGCGATTTCCGCACCCTTTTGGTGAGGATCATGGAGCGGCCTGTTGCCAGGAACGAAGCATCCCAACGATGTCAGAGACGGGAATTTGCCGCGGAGGATCGGGTGTATCCGTAAGAGAGTCCTGGGCTTCTGCGGTAACCAACCCCTGAGCCATCGGGGGAGGCGAGGAATAGGGGACCCGGTGCAGGAGGCGTGTTGTTACCCATCGGAGATCCACTGTGAGCGGTGCGGATTCTGTTGCCGCTGTAGCCAGGGAAGACGTTGTCTCTGGATGAACAGGCATTGCGCCGTTCATGCGTCCTACGGGAGACGTAAGACCAGTGGTGCCGGGCGCGTGCAGCATCATGAGAAGCCGCTGGCCGGGACGATAGCGCTCGTCTCCACCTTCCCACAGACCCGCCCATTCGCGCAGGGTGTAGGTGTTGCCAGGGGTGCAACCGCGCACTGCCTGATCGATGCGGAAGTCGATTTCTACGATGCCTGAGGCACCCTGTTGCCCGGGGCGATGGCGGATGGCGATGACCTCGCCTACGAAGATGACTCCGGCGAGATCGGACATCTGATGCAGGGCGTCCTCAACGGTCTGGGGAGGGAGGCCGGGCTCCTGTGCAGGGGCGGAAAGTGCGAGCAATGCGACGACGAGGCCGGCGATTCCGAATCTATAGATTGTGTGAATCACCATGGGCCTCCGAGTACCCTTATTTCTTCGTCAAAATGACTCGGATTGAGGCACGTGACCCGTTTTGCTACAGGTTGGGGAATTGGGGAGGCTCGGGAGAAAAATACGGTCGATGTAAAAATGCGGTCGATGATCGGTCAAGCCGCTAACCGATTGGGGGTGAGATGAATCTATTGCGAGGTAAGGGAGCGATGTGGGAAGACCTTCTAAATTTCTTCGCCGGAGTGAGTCAGAAAAATCACTATTTTCACACTCACCTTTTGCAATTCCGTGCATCCTACCCCAATACAATAGTGCGAACAGGAGAATATGTTCATGGCCATAGAGCCCATCACGATCCAAGTCATTCAGTCACTTCGCCCCATTGACCCGAGCACCTTTGCCCTCTTTGAACCGTTTCCTTTCGAGGAAGTCTTCACCGCAACGCGTAGCGTGGACGATGACGACGACGAGGACTATGACGAGGATGACGACGAAGAGGATGACGAGGACGACGACGACGACGAAGAAGAGGAAGATGATTCCGACGATGAGGATGACGACGAGGATCTAGAAGACGACGACGAAGATGACGACGAGGATGATGAGGAGGAGGAGGACGAGGACGAAGGCTACTACGAAGACGACGATGAGGAAGACGACGAGGAAAAAGATGAAAGCGAGTACGATGAGGATCTTCCCCGTATGCCTCGCGGTCGCCGTATGTAGTGATTTTCCAGTGATGCTGGATGTCTGATGTCAACCTAGAGCTTGGAAGTACAAGGCTGCGCCGTTAGATTCTGGCGCGGCCTTTCCATTGCTCAATATCCTGCATCGGTGACGAGGTTTTCAAGCGGCTCACCGGCTAGATAGCGGCGAATCTGAGCAACTCCGAAGCGAAAGGCGCGGTGGATGAACTCCGGTGTGGAGCCGGCGACGTGAGGAGTGATGAAGCAGTCGGGAGCTGACCAGAGGGGATGATCCGCGGGCAGTGGTTCGGGATCGGTGACGTCGAGTGCGGCTCGAATCTTTCGAGCATTCAGAGCTGCGAGTAAGGCATCCGTATCGACGACCGGGCCGCGGGCGGCGTTCACAAGGAGAGCGCCGGGTTTCATCAGGCTTATCTCGCGATCGCCGAACAGCTTGTGGGTCTCGGGTGTGAAGGGGACGATTGCGATGACGATGTCTGCCTTCGGCAATAGCTGATGAAGCTCGGAGACGGGGAAGACCTGCGGGGTGTTTCGCGAGCTTCGCGCTACGCGGACGATGTCCACTCCGAAAGGGGTGAGGCGAGATTCGATTGCGGCACCGATGGAGCCGTAGCCGACGATCAGCACCGACTTACCGGAGAGGTCTTCGCCCATAATCCGATATTGACCGGTCTGAGGTCCGCTTTCCCCTAGGAAGCCATCGCGCACGGAGGCTTGGCCTCCCCATTCGTGCCGGTTCTGCAGGTCACGATAGAGAGGGAAGCGCTTGAGGGAGGCGATGATGGAGGCGACGACCCACTCCGAAGTGGAGATGTCATGGATGCCGCGACCATCGCAGAGGGCGACGTCTTTCGGAAGCCATGGCGTGATCCAGTCGACACCCGCCATCATGGACTGCACAACTTTCACCTCGCGCAGGTGGGCGAAGGTGGTTGCGGCGTCTCGACGGGCGAAGGGAAGGATCCAGAAATCGATTGCAAGTTCTTCTGTGGGATGACGAGGGATACGAACGATTTTGGCTTCAGGGGGGAAATCTATCAGCAGTTCCGAGGAGAGATTTTCGTCGACACCAACGCGCACCATTCATCGAGTTTGCATGAAATAGCTGTAAAAGGAAAACTGAATGAGTGTGAACTGGCTGTGGTGTGCCTGGTGTTTTCCAACTGATTTACACTGGTTTCGCCTTTGACTGTATGCATGCATTGCTTAGCGTGCTGGATTTGAGCGAGTGGATTGAGAGCGAAGGAGCCTACGTATGTCAGCAGTTGAGATTTCACTATCGGGAGTTTCCCTGGTTGGAAATAGTGCAGTGGCGCCGGGCAAGACTGCCTTTCAGGGGATCAATCCTGCTACGGGGCAGAAGATGGAGCCGAGATTTTATTCGGCTACAGAACAACAGATCGACCAGGCGGTGGAGCTGGCCGGCGCTTCGTTCTTCGCCTTTTCTGGAATGACCGGTAAAGAACGAGGCGCTTTTCTTCGCAGAATTGCCGCCGGTCTGACAGAGCAAGGGACCGCGATTGTGGAGCGCGCTCACCTGGAGACGGGCTTGCCCTTGCCTCGCCTGCAGGGAGAGCTGGCGAGAACGACGAATCAGCTGTCGCTCTTTGCGGAAGTTCTGGAGGAGGGATCCTGGGCGGACGCGAGGATCGATGAGGCCGATTCGGCGCGCAAGCCGTTGCCGAAGCCGGATGTGCGCTCGGTGTCCAGAGCACTTGGACCGGTCGCAGTGTTCGGCGCGAGCAATTTTCCACTGGCGTTCTCTGTTGCTGGGGGAGATACCGCTTCCGCTTTGGCTGCCGGATGTCCTGTGGTTGTAAAGGCTCACCCGGCACATCCTGGAACGAGCGAGCTGGTGGGAAGAGCGGTACAGAAGGCGGTGCAGGAGAGTGGCTTGCCGGAGGGAGTTTTCTCCCTGCTATTCGATGCCGGTATTGATGTTGGAGTGTCGCTGGTAAAGCATCCTGGCATCAAGGCAGTTGCATTTACAGGTTCGCAAAATGGCGGCAAGGCTTTGATGCGTTTAGCGGCGGAACGTGAGGAGCCGATTCCCTGTTATGCGGAGATGGGGAGCACGAACCCGCTGTTTATTTTGCCGGGGGCGATGAAGGAGCGCAGAGAGGCCCTTGCGCAAGGACTGCAGACTTCGTTCACGCTGGGGTCGGGACAGTTCTGCACCAAGCCGGGACTGGTGTTTGGGCCAGCGGAAGAGATGGAGTCCTTTGCCGATCAGCTGCGAACCGGAGTTAAAGGATTAGGGCAGCAGGGAATGCTGACCCCAGGGATTGCCGCGAAGTACACGGAGGCAGTCAAGGAGCGAGCGAAGAAAGGGAATGCCGAACAGATTGCCGGTGTAGACACTGTTGTCGACGAGGGAATCGCCGCGGGAGCTGCTTCTTTGTTCAGGGTGACGTTGAAGGAATTTCTCGGGCACTCTTCTCTTGAAGAAGAAATCTTTGGACCGACAACCTTGTTGATCCAGTATGGCGAAAAAGATGAGCTGGTGTCTGCGGCGGAGAGACTGCATGGCCACCTTACGGCGACGATCCACGGTACGGAGGAGGACATCGCGAATGCCGCGGATCTAATTCGTGTACTGGAGACCAAGGTGGGACGCATTCTGTTCAACGGATATCCGACAGGCGTCGAGGTGTGCCATGCGATGGTCCATGGCGGCCCTTATCCTGCGACCTCGGATAGCCGGACGACTTCGGTAGGAATGAAAGCGATCCAGCGGTTTGTGAGACCGGTCTGCTACCAGGACTGTCCGGATGCTTCGCTTCCGGCGGAACTGAAGCGTGCAAATCCTCTGGGGATTATGCGGCTGGTGAATGGCACTCTCACGCGCTCGTAGGAACGCGTGAGAGGGGCCGATCGTCAGGCGACGGTGTTTTCCAGCGTTCCAATCGTATCAATGGTGATGCGGACCACGTCTCCACTCGAGAGGGTGAAGTCATCCCCGGGCACGATTCCTGTTCCAGTCATGAGGAAGGCTCCTTGAGGAAAGGTGTTGTCGCGGAAGAGATAGGCGGCGAGGAGTTTGGGGTCGCGCTTGAGCTCGGCGAGAGTGGTGGCGCCGGAAAAGACCATGGATCCGGTGCGCTCTACCTGGAGCTGGATTGAGGTAGAGCGTGGAAGCGGATCGGGGCTGAGGAGAATTGCGGGGCCAAGAGCGCAGCTTCCGTCGTAGACCTTGGCCTGGGGGAGATAGAGGGGGTTTTCTCCTTCGATATCGCGAGAGCTCATGTCGTTTCCGATGGTGTAGCCGGTGATCTCTCCGCTGGAGCTGATGAGCAGCGTGAGTTCGGGCTCGGGCACGGACCATTTGGCATCAGAGCGGATGCGGACGGGCTGGTTGGGACCGACGACGCGCCGGCCGGTGGCCTTGAAGAAGAGCTCGGGGCGTTCGGCGTTATAGACGCGGTCGTAGAAGGTTCCGCCACCGGCATCTTTGGACTCTTCGATGCGCGCATCGCGGCTGCGGAAGTAGGTGACACCTGCCGCCCAGACCTCCTGATTGCCGACGGGAGCGAGGATCTGGGCACCGTTAAGGGAGGAGAGCTTTTCGCCGGAAAGCGCTGCTTTTACGCGGTCATACAGATCGGGACTCGCGATCAGATCGTCCCAGTCGGGAGCGTCGACGGAATAGTAGCTGTTGTTGTCTTCAGCGTAAAAGCCAGTTGTCGTGCGGTAGAGCTTCATCTTGTTTCCTTCCCGGTAGGTGTGTGTTGTCGGTTGGCTTCTTCGCCGAGGCGCAGGAGGTTGACGATGGCGTCGGTGTCGTAGACACAGCCGCCCCATGTGCCTCCGCTTGCCTGGACGAGAGCGGCCCAGAGCCTCGTCTGGGAGGGCAGCATGGGATGCGGGGCGAGATCTTTGCGAGGGGGGCGTGCGGCGAGACGGCGATGGCCTTCTTCTGCGGAGAACTGCTCGTTGCCTTCGCCGATAAGGTTTACGCTGCCGTGAAGAGCATTGCGGTCGACGACGATCTCGATGATGTCGCCTTCGAGAACGCGCCCGATGGGACCGCCTGCGAGAGCTTCGGGAGAGATGTGGCCGATGCAGGCGCCGGTCGAGACTCCGCTGAAGCGGGCATCGGTGAGCACGGCGACGTGCTTGCAGGTCGGAAGGTTCTTGAGAGCGGAGGTGATCTGGTAGATCTCCTGCATGCCCGCGCCGGCGGGGCCTCCGCAGATGAGGACGATGACATCACCTTTGCCGATGGAGCCTTGTTTGATCGCGGCGATTGCGGCTTCTTCGGTGATGAAGACGCGCGCGGGACCGACGTGGCGATACTGGTTTGTGTCATCGATGATGGAAGGATCGATCGACGTGCTCTTGATTACTGAGCCTTCGGGGGCGAGGTTTCCAACGGGGAAGCAGACGGTTGCGGTGAGGCCGCGGCTGCGAGCCTGGTCGGGAGAGAGGATGACCTCTTCCGCGTGGACGCCATCGAGTGCAAGAAGTCTCTCTTTGAGAGCTTTGCGTCGGTCGCTCTGCTGCCACCAGTTGAGATTTTCATCGAGGGTTTCGCCGGTGACGGTTCGAACTGAGGTATCGAGCAGACCCGCGCTGCGGAGGTGAAGCATCACTTCGGGGACAGCTCCGGCAAGAAAGACCTGAACGGTGGCGAAGTTGTTCGGTCCGTTTGGCAGGGCGTCCACGAGGCGTGGGATCTGCCGATTGACGTGGGTCCAATCTTCTACAGTTGGGCGGCGCAGACCAGCGGCGTGCGCGATCGCAGGAACATGTAAGAGGAGATTCGTCGAGCCGCCGAATGCGGCGTGAAGCACCATGGCGTTCCGAATGGCGGCGTCGGTGATGACATCCTTTGTTCCGATGCCGAGATGCTGCATGCGGAGCATAGCTCGCGCGGAGCGCACGGCACTGTCGAGCCAGATGGGTTGACCGGAGGGAGCGAGGGCGGAGTGTGGAAGGGCGAGTCCGAGTGCTTCGCCGACGACCTGCGAGGTGGCGGCGGTGCCGAGGAACTGGCAGCCTCCGCCGGGAGTGGCGCAGGCGCGGCAGCCCATCTCGGCGGCGTATTCGAGGGTGATCTGATTTTTTGCGTAGCGAGCGCCGATGGTCTGAACTTTGCCCGCGTCTTCGCCTTCGTCGGCAAGCAAGGTGACGCCGCCTGGGACGAGGATGCTGGGAAATGGGCCGCAGCCGGCGAGGGCCATCATCATGGCGGGCAATCCCTTGTCGCAGGTCGCGATGCCGAGGACGCCTTTGCGAGTGGGAAGAGAGCGAATGAGCCGGGAGAGGACAACGGCGGCATCGTTGCGGTAGGGGAGCGAGTCCATCATGCCTGCTGTGCCCTGTGTGCGGCCATCGCAGGGATCGGTGCAGGCTCCGGCGAAGGGGATGGCGTGCAGGTTCCGGAACTCGCGCGCGGCTTCGGCGACGAGCAGACCGACTTCCCAGTGCCCGGTGTGGAAGCCGAGGGCGATGGGAGTTCCATCCTGCGCACGAAGGCCGCCATGCGTGCTGAGGATAAGGAACTCCGGATCGAGGAGCCGAGATGGCTCCCAGCCCATGCCTGCGTCCTGGGTGAGGCCAAAGAGATTTCCTGAGGGCTGGGTGAGAAGCATCTCCGGCGTGATGGGAAGTGAGCCTTCCGGACCACGGGCGTGCGTTTTTACGCTCTCGAAGAGAGAGGGGTCGGTTTCAAGGATGCCGGAGATGGAGACGGTGCTCACAGGGTATGCTTCCTATCCATTTTGTATTGCGCTTTGTTGAGGTTTCTTCGGAAGAGCGAGAAGAAGCAAAGAAGAGCATATCAGCGAGAGGGACATTAAGAGATAGCCGGGGCGTGAGCTTCCGGTAAGTGCCTGCAAAAGCCCTACGAGATAGCTTCCGGCGAATCCTCCGAGGGCTCCGCAGCTATTGATGAGAGCCAAGACTTCGGCGGTGACGTTTTGCGGCAGACGCTCAGGGATGATTGCGAAGTATGGGCCGTAGGGTGCGTACATGCAGCCCCCTGCGATGACAAGGCAGACGAAAGCGGCAGGGAAGCTTTTGTTTGCGAAGAGGAAGGAGCCGAGTAGACCGATTCCGGAGAGAAGCAGGAACGGCCAGACGAGAGCTTCGCGGCGAAGCGTTTTATCCGAGAGGTAAGAGACGACGATCATGAGAATGATCGCTGCGAGGTAGGGAATCGCAGACAGCAGGCCGGTCTGGCCCATGGAGAGTGAGCTGCCTTGCCTGACGATGGTTGGAAGCCATAGGACGAAGCCATAGATCCCGAGGCTCCAACAGAAATATTGAAGAGAGAGCAGGAGAACATCGCCCCGAAATAGCGCCTGACGGACGGACCCTACCGGATCGAGGACAGTTTGTTCCTGGGCGAGCCGCTGGTCTAAACGTTGTGCTGCTTCTGCATCGAGCCAACGAGCTTCCGTGGGCCGGTCGCGGACCAGAAAGATCCATGCCAAGGCCCATGCGACGGAGGGTAGACCTTCGAGGATGAAGGTCATCTGCCAGCCGACTGCCTGGATCAGATAACCGGTGATGGCTGACATCCACAGAACCGTGGTTGGGTTTCCGAGGATCAGGATGGAGTTAGCGCGGGAGCGTTCTCCGCGGGTGAACCAGCGCGTGAGAAGGAGCAACATCGCCGGGAAGATGACGCTCTCCGCGATTCCAAGCAGAAAACGGTCGATCGCGAGCAACCAGAAGTGCCGGATGATGCCGGTGAGGGCGGCGAGTGTACCCCAGAGGATCAGGGCGGCGAAGATGAGCCAGCGGGCGCTACGGGTTCTTGCGAATTTCGCGCCGGGAATCTGAAAGATGAAGTAGCCGAGAAAGAAGAGGGCCCCGAGCAGGGAAGTCTGCGAACCGGTGATGTGGAGCGTTTCGGCCAGGCCTGCGGCGGCTCCAAAGCCATAGTTGGCACGATCGAGATAGGCCAGGCTATAGGTGATGAAGGCTGCGGGGAGTACATAGATCCATCGCTTTCTAAGCGATGCCTGAAGCCTGGTCGCCGTTTCGGACGAGGGGGCGACGTTGGAGACCGGTTCCGAATTGAGAGGAGAGGATGTCATTTTCAGGGTTTGAGACGCGATCCAGAGCGGAGTTCGAGAGCCTTTCTTAGCTCATGTACCAGCCACCGTTCAGATTAAGGGTTTGGCCAGTGATGTAGCCATTGCGTGCCAGAAGAACGACTGCATCGGCTACTTCTTCAATTGTGCCGAATCGACCCACTGGAAGCAGATCGGGCCGGATGGACTTGTTGTTGCGAATCATATCGGTTTCGATAAGAGCCGGTGCGATGGCGTTCGAGGTGACGCCTTCCCTGGCGAGCAGGTTGGCGTAGCTGTGCATAAGCCCCAGCATGCCCGCTTTGCTCGCGGCATAGTGGGGACCGATAACTCCTCCGGTCTGGGCAGCGACGGAGGAAAGGAAGATCAGACGACCCCAGCCTTGCTGGCGCATGCCGGGAACCACGGCCTGTGAGACCAGGAAGGCGGAGGTGAGGTTGGCTTCGATGGTGCGATTCCAGTCGTCCAGGTCGAGTTCGAGGAAGGGTTTAGCAGGATTGATTCCCGCATTATTAACAAGGATGTCGATTGTGCCGAGATCGGATTGGGCCTTCTCGATCAGACGTTTCACGTCTACCAATTGTGATACGTCCGCGCGGATGGCATAAGCGCGTCGTCCCAGCTCTTCAATGGCATGGCAGGCAGAAGCTGCTTCTTTTTCCGATTTGAGATAGTTGACCGCGACATCGCAGCCTGCGGCGGCGAGAGAGAGCGCGGCAGCACGGCCTATGCCGCGGGATGCGCCTGTGACGAGGGCCGTCTTTCCGATAAGCGATTCCAATAAAGAGTCCATTCCTGACGAGAAGACAAGGTGCGGCCATCGCCTAAGGTGCCTCCAAGGCTAACGCGGTTGAAATCACTCGACAAGCCGCTGGACCATAGTGCTATTACATTGCTTATTGCGCAATATTTATTGCACGTTGAGCATTTTATTATTTTTTTTTATTATTTCTAACTGACCCCGCGATCCTTCGAGCATTTGGCAGATTCAGTCGAACGGGCTATTACGCGTATGCAGTTCCCGAGCAATCACAAAAGAAGAGATAGATTCACACTCGACGTTCGTCAGAGAGTGTTGAAGCCGAGAAGCTTGATTCAAGTTGAGCTCCTCGGCTTTCCTGGTGAAGTGCTATTTGCCGACCCATCCTCCATCCACGTAGAGCGATTGTCCGGTCACATAGGCGGCTTCCTCTGAGGCAAGAAAGGCAGCTACGGCACCGATCTCACAAGGAAGGCCGGGACGGCCAAGCGAAATCTGGGCTACGACTTGGGGAAGGATTTCCGGACTCTCGAGGACCCAGCGAATCATCGGGGTGTCGATCAGTCCTGGGTGAATACAGTTAACGCGGATACCGTGGCTTCCAACTTCCGCCGAGATATTGCGGGTAAGCGCTTCAATTGCCAGCTTACTGGGAGCATAGTGAGTGCGGCCGGGCAGTACGCGCGCCGCTTGAATGGACCCTATATTGATGATTGCACCTTTTCGCCCTTCAGCGATCAGCCGCTTACAGAGGGCCTGCGAACACATCCACTCACTTTTCAAGTTTGTATTGGTAACTTCTTCCCACTGCTCGTCTGTGAGCTCGGTGAACGGGATGATGGTTTCTATTCCAGCGTTATTGACGAGCACGTCGACAGGGCCTAATTCGTTCCATGCCGCTTCGAAGAGATTCTCGACGGCCGCACGCTGGGAGACGTTGCCGGCAATGACGACAGCACGGCGACCTTTGGCCCGGATGCTTTCCGCTACTTTTTCGGTGCGGTCATCTTCTACAAGATCATTGATGACGACGTCCGCTCCTTCGTTCGCGAAGGCTTCCGCGATTCCTCGCCCGATGCCCTGACCCGCCCCCGTTACAACAGCAATTTTGCCCTTCAGCTTCATAGATTGTCCTTTAGCTTGTTCTTCAGCGAAGTACACGTTTCCTGAAGCGAGATTGATTCGCTTGATCGATACGGCAATTAGTGGATGGTCCAACCGCCATCGACCATCAGGGTGTGACCGACGATCATGTCCGCAAAGCTGCTGGATAGAAACAACACTGCACCTACGAGGTCTTCTGGCTGATTCCATCTTCCGCGCGGAATCATGTCCTGGGTGGCCCATTCCTTGTAGCCCGGACGCTCCAGGATATTTTTGCGCGATTCAGTTTCAGTGATGCATGGCGCGATGGTGTTTACGAGAACTCCCTGGTGAGCCCACTCCAGAGAGAGAGCTTTCGCAAGATGGTGAACCGCGGCCTTCGCGGCAGCGTAGACGGCACGTTTTTTGAAGGCTACTTCTCCGAAGTTCGACCCGATGTGGATGATCCTGCCACTTCCCTGGGGCAGCATAACGCGTGCTGCCGCCTGCGATGCGAAGAAGACACTTTTTACGGTTGCATCAAAGGTCTTGTCGTACTCTTCTTCCGTTACATCGAGCGCATCTCCGGTACCTGTCCAGCTGGCATTGTTGACGAGGATATCGATACGGCCAAATTTCGCTATGGCCTGCTCCATCAGGGACCGGCAGTCCTCGACTTTATTTACGTCGGTAGGAACAATCAAAGCCTGTCTTCCGAGGCCTTCGATCTCCTGCTGCAGTTTTTTTATCTCTTCCATTCGGGGGCCTGGATATTTTGCCAGTACGAGATGAGCGCCTGCCTGCGCAAGTCCTGCAGCGATAGCTCGGCCAATGCCTTGAGAGGCGCCGGTAACGATCGCAATCTTCCCTTCGAGGCCAAAGCTGGAATAGTCCGCCAAGAAATCACCTCCACGTAAACCCCGGCTCCTTCAGGACGGCCAGGGAGTTTAGCCTATTTATTTGTATTGCATAAAGCGAGAATTATATTGCGCATAATGCAAACACGCAAAAAATCTTATCTTTCGCATGGGAATGCGTCAAGGCTTGGTGTTGTTGTGAGCGTGGCCAAAAAAATCTTAGAGATCGGGGATGTTTTCTTGACAAGCATAATGGCATCGTTGCAGATTTATTGCGTGGTACGCAAAACTAATTGCAATGTGTGCATTCTATCCAATGCAGCTCTATTGCTGGAGGTGAATCTTTGAGCCCCTTTTTGAGCCGTCGAACGTTCCTTTTTCAGACTGCATCGGCTGCGACATCCCTGACGATCACGCCAAGTTTTGCGGCAATGGTTCAGAAGAGGAACATTCCTATTGGATATACCGGCATCACATGGAGAAATACTGAGGTCGATCAGGCTATTCAGTCGGTTGCCTCGCTGGGGTTCTACGGTTTTGAAACGTTTGGAGATGTACTTGCGCAAGCGGAGGATCAAGGCGGCTTAACTCCGGTTCTTGAGAAGAATCGTATTCCCCTGATCTCCAGCTATTGCACGATCAATTTGACCGATTCTTCCCGAAAGAAAGACGAACTCGCAAAGGCGATTCGCTGGTGTGATCTGATCAAGAGATCAAAGGGCCGCATTTTTGTGGTTGGCCCGAATCAGGTGCCGCGGGCGTCCTACGACTTTGCCTCGAATAGAGAAAATATAATCGGCATGCTGAATGATTTAGCCAAGACTGTGACCGACCAGGGACTAACCCCGGTGCTGCATCAGCACACGGGAACCTGCATTGAATCGCGCGATGAGACCTACGCGGTATTGAATGCGGTCGATACGAAGTATCTGAAGTTTGGTCCTGACGTGGGGCAATTGACGAAGGGCGGCCAGGACGCTCTCAAGGTTGTCAAAGATTTTTTGCCTTTGGTCCAGCATATGCACCTTAAAGATTTCAATGGCAAAGATGACCATCTGTTGGGTTATTGCCCACTGGGGCAGGGGCGAGTCGATGTGCCGGGAATCCTGGATCTGATGGAAGGACGAAAGATTAGTGGTATGGTAATGGTCGAGCTTGATAACGATTTCAAGGATCCGTCTCCAGTTCCATCCGCAACCCTGGCAAAAGAAAGCCGGGACTATTTGCGATCGATTGGAGTCAGATTCCGAACGTAAGCAGCAGGATTCATGCCAAAGAAAGTAGCCCAGGTACCCTTCATTCAGAGTCTCGATCGCGGTCTGACGATCTTGCAGACCGTGGCAATGTCCAAGCAGCCGGTGAATCTAGGCGAATTGTCGGAATTACTTGGAGTCGATCGAAGCAGTGCTTTTCGCCTGGCGCAGACGCTTCGGCGACGTGGCTTTCTGTCCACACCTGCTGGACGCAAGGACTACATCCTGGGATCGGCCATGTGGACTCTCTCGCGTCAATATGACTGGGGCAATATGTTGGTCCGTGTGGCTCACCAGGAATTGAAGGCGCTGGTGAATGGTTTGAATGAGACCGCACACCTTGCGATTCGAGAGGGTAGAAATGCGCTTTTCATTGATTCGGTCCATGCTCGCCATGTGATCGTGGTTGCGGGGCAAACAGGTGAGCTAGTTCCGCTGTATGCGACCGCGCATGGGAAGGCGCTTCTTGCTGATTTTGAGGAGAAGGAGCTGCGGACGATCTTTGGCTCCGATCCACTCCAGAAGTTCACGAAGACCACAATCAAGACCGTTCCGGCGCTGGCGAAAGAGTGTGCCGGGATTCGTGAACGTGGTTATGCGTTGGACGAGGCGGAATATATGGAAGGAATACGCTGTGTGGCAGCTCCGATTCGCCTCAATAACGGGATGATCGTCGGATCCATTGGTATCTCGGCTCCCGACTCCCGATTCCTCAAAGAGCATTATCCTGCTCATTCAAAATCGGTCATCCAGTGCGCAAAAAAAATAGGCCAACTTTTAAGCGCATCGGAAGAGGTTTCGGAACAAAGCGCCTAGATTAGCTTCCCCTCTGATCGCAACTCTTTTCCTTGTTTTAAGGAAACCAGGGTTCAATTTTTTGGTTCTTGTGCCAATATGCAATTCAAATTGCGTAATATGCAAATTTAGCCAAGGAGAGATGAATGCGAAATCCCATCCTGGACTTTCAAATCGACAGGTCGAAAATGCAGTACATCGGAGAGGGGTTGCAACGCCCGGAGTGCATCCTTGCGGAGAGCGATGGGACGTTATGGTCCGCAGATTCCCGCGGTGGGGTAGTTCGATTGCACCATGATGGTACGCAAGAGATCATCACGCAGAAGATCTCATCGCACTTTTCCAATGCCGATAACGAAGCAACGCGCTATTTAACTGGAACACTCCCGAACGGCCTTGCCTTTGCGGCGAATGGCGACATCCTGATCTCAAATTTCGGAACTGACCGGCTCGAAATGATGACACGTTCCGGAGAATCGAAGGTTCTTGCGGACAGCATCGACGGTGAGGCAATCGGGAAGGTAAATTTTGTTTTGCGTGATTCCAAGGGACGTATCTGGATCACGATCTCGACAAGGATCAAGAACTGGATGCACGCGTTGAAGCCGGATCTTCCTGATGGCTATATCGCTCGATATGTCGATGGCAAGTTCCATATTGTGGCTGATGGATTTCATTTCACAAATGAGATTCGCATGGACGCGAAAGAAGAGTACATGTACGTCGTTGAAACAACCGGGGGCTGTATCAGCCGGTTGCGTGTCCAGGACGATGGATCGCTGGGAGAGCGAGAGGTTTTCGGGCCCTCGAGTTTAGGGAAGGGCGCCTGGCCAGACGGAATCGCCTTCGACAGTCTTGGCAATCTGTGGGGCACTTGTGTCTATTCAGACAAATTGTTTGTACTGACCCCGGAGGGTGATTTGCGGGTTCTTCTGGATGAGGGAGATCCGCTGAAGGTAGAAGCGCTGGAGAAGCAGTTTTTTGCCGGCTCGGTGACGCAGGATGTTTTATTTGCAACGGGGCGTGGGGTCGCTCCGTGGATGGCGAGCGTTACCTTTGGTGGGCACGATCTTCAGACCGTGTACATAGGCTCGCTTAGAGCCTCCAATATCCCATATTTTCGTGCTCCAGCCCCGGGTTTACCCATGGTGCACTGGAACGAACGTCACTGAGCTTCAGTGATTCTTCGGATCACAACCATCGGGATGTCATCTCTGAAAATTCGCTACGGGCTAATCTCTGGCCGCACGACGACCTTGTTTGCTTGCAGGGCGATGACGGCTTCCTGAACGGCTTCGAGAGAGGTGTATCGAGGAGAATAGCCAAGCAATTCGCGCGCTTTGGCAATACTGCAATTGGGCGAGTGCGCGATGTGATCCCAGGTCGACTGTGCATCCTTGTCGCTGACGGTAAGCTTCCATTGTTCCCATGGCAGAAAGCCAAGATCTACCGGTCGGCCGAACCAGGTCGACATGCGTTCTGCGAATCGACGAAGGGTTATGGCAGACGGAGAGACAACGTGAAAGCTTTCTCCGACCGCAATATTTCTGCGAACGATTGCTCGTATGAAAGCTTGCGCGACATCGTCAGCATGAACATGATGAACTGTTTCCATTCCGAGGTTTGGAAGGGAAATTCTTTTGCCGTGTGCAAGGTCGGAAAAGACGGATGAATTGAAGTTGCCCTGCGGATTGATCGGGTTCCATCCCATTCCAACTAAATGTCCAGGATGAAGGATGGTTACGGGAAAGGATTCCCGTCGAGCTTTGGAGAGCAGGTATTGCTCGATGTTGTGCTTCCTTATGCCATATTCCCCGAAGGGGATTCGTAGAGCGTCCTCTGTGGTAGGAACTTCACTGTTGTGACCGTGAACCCAGATAGTTCCGCAGTGAAGAAGATGCGCGTTCCTGTCTTTCAGCGAAGTCACAAGCTGCTCTGCGCTCTCTTGTCGATAGCAGGTCAGATCGATTACGGCATCGGGATCAAGCGCGGCAATCTTCTCTCCGAAGTTGCCGCCCGCCTCTTCCGCATCCCGGTCAAGCGCGATGTTGTGAATCTTCGTCCAGGAGGAGTGCGGCCGATAAGGGGTCTTCAGCCCTCGACAGATGCACAGGACAGAATGGCCAGCTTCTGCGAGCCTAGGGGTCAGATAGCTTCCAATGTGGCCTGTTCCGCCGATAATTGCAATTCGCATTGCTGTCTCCTCAACCATCCAATTTTATTGTGAAGTCTGTCGTTCAATCCGCTGGAGAGGACGAACTGCTTTAATGTTGTCCTTGACGATGGCTCATCCAGCCTCCTATACTGCCGATCAAATCGCGCAATATAAATTGCATATTGTGCAAATTGATTTCAATCAAAGAGATGAAGAGCATGAATGTCTCCGCCCTCGCTGCAACAGAACCCAAGGCGCAACGTCGTGAATTCTCTGTGCATTCAGATGCCGTATTTCAAGCAGGTCTTTTGAAGCTGCTGGCGATCAAGGATTCGGATATTCGAATCCTGACGCTGGGGCAGAGTCGTGATGCTGTAGATAAGGGACTTCATGCCGGGGGTGCATTCTCCGCAATTGTTCCGCTTGTATCGCTCTTCTATGGCGGGTTTATGCGGTTGGATATTACGGATCCGACCAGAAGGGGACAAGACCTCTTTACTCTTAGCAAGGGACATGCCGTAGCGGCTCTTGCATCCATTTATGCGGAGTTGGGCTATTTTGACGAGAAGGTTCTTCACGGCTCCCGTTCTCACAAGAGTATTCTCAATGGTCATCCGGGGCCGATATTGCCGGGTGTTCAGATCGCGACTGGACCAATGGGACAGGGAATTGGAGTGGCAGAAGGTTTTGCGATCGCCGGAAAGGGCAATCCAAAATTTGATTCCTACTGCATGGTGGGTGATGGAGAGCTGCAGGAAGGCTCCTGCTGGGAAGCCATTATGTATGCGGCACAGCATAACCTGGATAACTTCTGCGTTCTGGTCGACCGGAACAATGGGCAATTAGACATACACGATCGAATGCTGTTTCCGATGCCACCTCTTGAAGAGGTATTTCGTTCTTTCGGGTGGAACACCTACAACGTCGATGCGACTGAATACGATGGCGTGGTTGCATCGTTGAACAGGTTTCGCTTCGGCACTCGGAATGGACGGCCCACCGTAATTCTTTGCAATACAAAGAAGGGATATGGAGCCTTCTCCGATTTTTTCAATAAACACAAGGTAACGGTCTCTGAGGCTCTGTTCGCACAGGAGTTGTCGTTGCAGCAGCAGAGGAGAGCTGCACGAGTGAAAGAATTTCTTGTTTATCTCGACGATCTATCCAGCGGGTCGGATGGAGAGGCGATACGAGAATCCTTACTGAGCGAAGCGGAGAGAATGCACCTGACGACAAAGAGTTCCTCTGGCAGCAATTTGCTTGATTCTGTCGTTGGCCCGGTTATGACAAGGCGTGTGCCGAAACGTGACAAGACGATTCAGTACGATGCGTCTACACTGCCAAAACTAGATAGAAGCAAGAGCTATAGCGCGGCTGAGATTGTGACTGCGGCGATGAAGGTGTTTGCACAAGACGGACGCGTGGTCTCTATTGACTCTGATCTTGCATCGACGAGTGGACTGGAAGCCGGCGTAGGGGGAGTCGATCAGTCTCGCGCTCTGAACGTAGGAGTGGCGGAAGCGAACATGATGTTGATCTCCGAAGCGTTTGGTGCACTGGGATACAACACCTGGTGCAGCACCTTCTGCCCCTTTTTCAATTGGCAGGTCTTGAGACGCATTGCTGTAGGCCACCAGGAGAGACTGGAAGCAATCGCAGGCAGGGATGGATGGTTAAGCGAGGGCCACGGCCTAGATATTACATTTCTGGCTACCGCTGCGAATTTCGAGACTCGGACCAATGGTGCGACGCATATGGGTAACGATGATTCCACGACTTTTGATGGAGTGGCACAATTGAAGATCGTGGATGTCTCCTGCCCGCAACAAATGCTCTCCATCATGAAGTGGACGATGGAGGGGAATCGTGGGCTGCTTTATCTAAGGGTAATGCGGACAGGATCTGCTGTTCTGTATGGGAATGATTACGAATTCGAGTATGGACGCGGTTATGTTCTTCGGGAAGGAGAGTCGGATCGTGCAATTCTTATCAGCAGTGGGCGTGGAGTTCATGAGGCGCTAGGGGCAGCGGGGGTCTGTGCTAGTAAGGGGATTGCGGTGAGGGTCGTAGACATGCCTTCGGTCGATGAAGAACTGCTGATGAAGCTTTATCGCACGGGATTACCGATCCTCTTTGCCGAGCAAAACAATGGCTACCTATGGCAAAACTGCCTGAAGGTGCTTTATCGTCATCGTGAGAATGCCGAGTGGAAAGGGATGAGCCAGATCGCGTCGATCAACACCCTGGACAAGGATGGAAACAAGCAGTTTATTCATTCCGCCACTTACGAGGAGCTTGTAGAAGTCTTTGGTCTCACTCCGGTCGCGATTGCGGATGCAATCGTGAGATTGATGAAAGTTTAGAAAGCGAGAGATGCCCGTGTCGATACCTATTGTGGATGAGAGCACCATCGAAGAGGTGGATGTGCCCGGAAGGAAGTTACGTTGGGTGGTAACGGGCGAGAATACAGGTTCGCAATACTGCACTATGGCCATTATTCGTGTTGCGCCGGGCCAGAAAGTTCGGCCCGCTCACTCGCATCCGAATGGAGAAGAGGTGATTTATATTCTGACAGGCCATGGCCGGGTGCTTGTAGACGGCGAGGTTGAGCCAGTAAAAACAGGCTGCGCCGTCTTATTTCCTAAAGGAAAGATCCATATGCTTCAGAATCTCTCCGATGTGGAGATGAAGGTCGCATGTTTCTTTGCTCCTCCCGCGAGCTTTGAGAATTACCGGTTTTTTGAGGATATCGATTTCCCGGAAGATTCATAATTACATTTGCCGATGTCATTTCGTCGCTGTAGGCTTTTTACACGCCTGAACCTTGAGATGTTTACCGGGCCGAAGCACTTAGATTGCATTTTGTGAGATGGAGGGTTGGTCGGCGAATGAATCGGCGAAGTTTGCTGCTCAGATCTATGGCCGGTGTCGCCGGAAGCATGATTCCATTTGCAGGGGCGCGGGGCGCGCTGGCGACGTATTCTTCTGATGGCTTGAAAGGTGTTACGCCACAGAAGATTGTTGCCGTGGAATTGATCGAGCTGCACGGGCACTACGAAGTGCAGAGCGGTCTAGATGGTCAACGGCAGGTCAATCCCCTCGATATCTATGAAGACCAGCGTCCCGAGATTTACAAAGATGTCCCCGGGGGGATGAAAAGCGTCAACACTTCTGCCATCTATTTACGCATCAAGACCGGAGACGGGTTGGAGGGTTTGTACGGTCCGATTGAACGGGAACCGGCGATTGTAGTTCATGAAAACCTTCGTCCCTTCCTGATGGGAAAAGATGCCTTAGCGACCGAGCTTTTGTGGGATCAGATGTATCGTTCGAATCGACATTCTCGTGATGGGTTTTTCATGATGGCAATCAGCGCCGTCGATAACACCCTTTGGGATCTTAAGGGACGCTTTTTTGGCGTGCCGGTATATCGTCTTCTGGGTGGCCCAACGAGGGGGTCGGTAGAGGTTTATGCAAGTTGCCTCGGATTTTCTTTAGAACCCGAGGCAGTTCGCAAGCGATGTTTAGCGTTGAAGCAAGAGGGATATCGGTATCAGAAATGGTTCATGGGGTATGGCCCAGGCTCCGGTTTCGAGGGCATGGGAAAAAATGTCGAGCTTGTTCGTATTCTTCGAGAGACTCTGGGCGACAGTACTGAGTTGATGTTCGACGCTTTTAGCGGATGGGATCAAACGTATGCCCTGGAGTGGGCGCATCAGGTGGAGCAGTATCATCCCCGGTGGATGGAGGAGATCGCACATCCAGAGAAGATACAGTCCTTTACCGATCTTCATCGCGAAACGACGATACCGATTGCGTCAGGGGAGCACTTCTATGGCCGGTGGGAGGTGCAGCGATACCTGCAGGCAAATGCTCTTTCTGTGGTGCAGGCGGACCCTGAATGGTGTGGAGGAGTCTCCGAGCTGCTGAAGATCGGCAGCGTTGCGTCTTTGTATGATGTTCCTGTCATACCGCATGGACATAGTATTCATGCCGCAATGCATGTGATCGCGAGTCAATCGCCGATGACCTTTCCCCTTGGCGAGTACCTGATTAACAAGATGCGCCACTATTATCATTTTGAGAAGAGTCCACCGATGGTGAATCGCGCACACCTGATGCTGCCAACATCAGCAGGATTTGGAATCGAGCTGGATGCATCCAAGATTGATTCGCAGAAGGTATTGCATTGGTCCTAAACAGTGAACCCGGCGGTACGGGGCCTACCGAACTGAAGGGACAATGTGCTGTGGTGCTCGGCGGCACATCGGGAATTGGCCGGTCACTTGCCTTAGGGCTTGCGCGGCGGGGAGTCTCCGTGATCGCATCCTCTCGCAATGAGAGGTCAGTCGACGAGGTCAGCTCGGAGATAGAGGCGTTTGGTGTTCGGACGCTGAGAATGTGCAGTGATGTATCCGATCGGACGTCTCTTTTGCATCTGCGTGATGCGGTTCTCTCAGAATTCGGCTGTGTCCAGATCCTTGTTAACAGTGCGGGGATTACGAAACGCGTCTCGACTTTGGAGGTGGACGAAGAGACATGGCGTGGCATTCTGGACATCAATCTTACTGGGACATTGCGAGGGTGCCAGGTATTTGGTGAAGCGATGCTCGAGAGCTGCTTTGGTCGGATTGTAAATATTGCGTCTCTCTCAACCTTCGTAGCTTTTCATGAAGTTGCTGCTTACGGAGCGAGCAAGGCCGCAGTAGGTGCGCTGACGCGATCTTTGGCAGTCGAGTGGGCTCCCTTTGGGGTGACCGTCAATGCTATTGCTCCTGGTGTGTTTCCCACGGCCTTGAATCGCAGGATTATCGACAGTCCGAGGGGACAGGAGCTTTTGCAAAGAACTCCTATGCACCGGTTCGGGGAACCGGAAGAACTGGTCTCAACTCTTATCTATCTCGTCGATCCGCAAAACGGCTTCGCCACAGGACAAATCGTTAGTGTCGACGGAGGTTTCTTGGCGAGCGGGGTCAATCAGTGACGGACCGAACTCATCTTGTATGATCCTGTACCAATCATCGAGTCTGAATTGTGACTGCAGAAAAGAGGTACGGTTATGTATGAATCTTCCGAGAGTGCCTGCTCAATGAAATCTGTATCCTATCTTCTCTTCTTCGTACTTGCACTTGGAGTTTCGGGTCATACGCAACAGAAACCTGCTTCAAAGCTGCCTTACCAAGATTCCTCATCTTCCATACAGCAGCGTGTTGCTGATCTTGTCAGTCGAATGACGTTGGATGAGAAGGCTCAACAACTCGTCAACACAGCCCCAGCAATTCCGCGTCTCGGCGTTCCTGCCTATGACTTCTGGAGCGAAGGTCTGCATGGGGTAGCTCGATCCGGCTATGCGACTCTCTTTCCGCAAGCGATCGGTATGGCGGCTACCTTTGACCAGCCTCTGCTAGGAAAGATAGGCGAAGTGGTATCGACGGAGGCCCGCGCAAAGTACAACGAAGCCGTTCGACATGACATTCATTCCATCTACTACGGACTGACGATCTGGTCGCCTAATATCAATATTTTTCGAGATCCTCGATGGGGCCGTGGGCAGGAGACTTACGGTGAAGATCCGTTTCTTACGGCACAGCTTGGTACTGCGTTCGTAAAGGGGATACAGGGGACCGATCCAACTTACTTCCGTGCTGTTGCTACCCCGAAGCATTTTGCCGTACATAGCGGCCCGGAAAATGACCGCCATCGTTTTAACGTCACACCCAGTGCTTATGATCTGCGGGATACATATCTCCCCGCCTTTCGCGCCACCATCGTCGATGGGCAGGCTTATAGCATCATGTGTGCCTACAATGCCATAGACGGCAAGCCAGCATGCGCAAGTGACCTGCTGCTGAAAGACATTTTGAGACGGGACTGGAATTTCCAGGGGTTCGTTACTTCCGATTGCGGGGCGATCGATGATTTCTTTCATCAGAACGGTCATCGGTTTTCTCAAGATGCAGAACATGCGTCTGTTGCGGGTATTCGCTCGGGAACAGACACTAACTGCGGAGCGACCTACAAAGATCTTGCAGACGCGGTCAGGCATGGGGTAATTCGCGAGGATGAGCTAGATGTCTCGCTTCGTCGCCTCTTTATGGCCAGATTCAAGCTGGGGCTATTTGATCCTCCCTCCCGGACGAAATATGCTTCCTTGCCATTCAGTGAGAACATGTCTCCGGCTCACACTGCGTTGGCTTTACAAGCGGCGCGAGAAGCTATGGTGTTACTGAAGAACAAGGATCATATTCTACCGTTGACCGGCAAGGCACACACTATCGCCGTTATTGGGCCCAATGCGGCAGAACTCTCTGCTATTGAGGGTAATTACAACGCGGTTCCAAAAAATCCAATGATGCCTCTCGACGGCATCGCTCGTGAGTTTCGAACTGCAAAGATTCTGTATGCACAGGGTTCTCCTTATGCCGAGAATGCTCCCATTGTTATCCCGCGGACACAGTTTCGGACGTCCGCCGAATCTAAAGCAGAAGGTCTCAAGGCTGAGTACTATTCGAACGAGAAATTTGAAGGTAAGCCCGCTCTGGTCCGCGTTGATAAACAGATCAATTTCGATTGGAACGCTACATCCCCAGCTACGTCGATCGATCCAAAGGCATTCTCCGTGCGCTGGACGGGAACTCTGCAGGCTCCTGGACCGGGAGATTACGAGATCACTGCGAATCTGGCACATTGTTATCCCTGCAATAACGCGGAGAACCTAAGTATTCATTTCGACGGTAAAGAGTTGACGACGTTCCACATCGGAGAAGACTTGGAGTATCACGAATCGACCACACCTCTCGTGAAGCTTCACTTCGACGACACCAAGCCTCACACGTTTGAGGTTACTTATTCTCATCATGCTCGATTATTCGGAGCTGGTCTCACTCTGAAGTGGGTTGCTCCCGTGGAGCCACTCTTGAAGCAGGCCATGGACACGGTGAAAGAGGCTGACACCGTTATTGCGTTCGTAGGTCTTTCGCCTGATCTGGAAGGCGAGGAGATGAAGGTGCAGATCCCAGGTTTTGCCGGTGGAGATCGCACCGACATTGCTCTTCCTGCTGCCCAACAGAAACTCCTGGAAGCTATCAAAGAGACCGGGAAACCTCTCGTCGTAGTACTGCTCAATGGATCTGCACTCGCGGTCAACTGGGCACAGCAAAATGCCGATGCGATTCTGGAGGCCTGGTATCCAGGCCAGGCTGGAGCGCAGGCTATCGCGGAGACATTAAGTGGGAAGAACAATCCGGCGGGTCGACTGCCGGTAACCTTTTATCGCAGTGTAAGCGACCTGCCTCCATTTACCGACTATTCGATGTCGAACCGTACCTATCGTTATTACAAAGGGCAGCCACTCTATGGTTTCGGATATGGTTTGAGCTACACGAGTTTTGCTTACTCCAACATGAAGTTGAGCAAAAGCAGCCTGTCTGCCGGAGAGAACCTCGAGGTTGACGTCGATGTGAAGAACACGGGTGATGTACCTGGAGACGAGGTCGCACAGCTCTATTTAGTTCCGCCGAAGGAAGAACTGCTGCCGAAGTACTCGCTTGAGGGATTTCAGAGAATTCACCTTGCATCAGGGGAGGTGCGTCATCTCCAGTTTATTCTGGATCCTCGGCAACTTTCTTATGTTGATCAAGAGGGGCTGAGGGCAGTGCGCGCCGGATCGTATTCAATATCCGTAAGCGGGTCGCAACCGGGTGAATCGGAGGGGGTCACAACTTCTGTTGCGATTACTGGCAATAAAGAGATACCACGCTGATGGAAGTGTCTTAAGGGAGCACCGATTAGAAACATGAAAATCGTAGATGCGAGAATCATCGTATGTTCGCCCGATCGTAATTTTGTCACGCTTAGAATCGAGACAGATGATGGAATTTATGGGCTAGGCGACGCTACGTTAAACGGCAGAGAACTCGCTGTTGTCGCCTATCTTGAGGAGCACGTGCTCCCATGTCTCCTTGGAAGGGATCCCTTCGCAATTGAAGATATCTGGCAGTATCTCTATCGTGGCGCCTATTGGAGACGAGGTCCTGTAACGATGACGGCGATCTCTGCCGTGGACGTTGCTTTGTGGGACATCAAGGGCAAAGCCTTGAACACTCCTGTATATAACCTTCTTGGGGGGAAAAGTCGCCAGGGCGTACTGGTCTACTGTCACGCAAATGGTGCCGATATTCCGAGTGCGGTTGAGAGCGTACAAGAGCATATTAACCAAGGATATCTAGCCGTTCGGGTCCAGTGTGGAGTACCCGGTACGCTCTCAAGCTATGGCGTTCCAAAGGGAGATAAACCCTACGAGCCTGCAGAGAGAGGTTTGCCTTCGGAATCTTCGTGGTCGACCGAGAGATATCTAAATTTCGTTCCCCAGCTTTTTCAGACGATTCGGAAGGAGGTCGGCGAAGATATCCACCTTCTTCACGATGTCCATCACCGGCTTACGCCGGTTGAGGCTGCCCGTCTGGGCCGCGCACTGGAACCGTACCACCTCTTTTGGATGGAGGATCCGACGCCTGCGGAGAACCAGGAGGCGTTTCGTCTGATTCGGCAGCACACCGTCACCCCTATCGCCACCGGGGAAGTCTTTAACTCATTCTGGGATGCGCACGATCTTATCCGCAGCCAATGGATTGACTATATCCGCATGACGATCGTTCATGGAGGCGGCATCAGCGCTCTCAAAAAGACAGCTGACTTTGCGGCAATCTATCAAGTGAGAACTGGATTTCACGGAGCTACGGATCTATCGCCTGTGACTATGGCGGCTGCGCTTCATTTTGGGATCGCAATTCATAACTTTGGCATCCAGGAACATATGCCCCATACCTCGCTAACGGATCAAGTGTTTCCACACGCCTATAGCTATGACGCGGGATACATGTATCCGGGAGATACGCCGGGCCTTGGCGTGGATATCGACGAGCAGCTGGCCGCTAAGTATCCCTATCAGCGAGCGTATCTCCCTATCGCTCGTAAGCTCGATGGAACCCTTACGGATTGGTAAGGCTCAATCTACGGTCGAAGCCCTTTCGCGTTTAGCCGAACGCTTAGAACTGAGTCGGTGGTCGTTGTATAAAGCGTCGAACCATCTTCGCCTCCCCATGCGACATTCGCTGTCGCCTTGTCTGTGAGGATGGTAGCAATGTGTTTGCCAACCGGTGAGATGATCCATACACCGCCCGGTCCGGTGGCATAGAGATTTCCCTTTGTATCGAGCTTCATGCCATCTGGAGCGCCTATCCGCTTGTCATTGGACGCGTCCAAAAAAGTTCCCCCTGGGCCGAGAGTGCCATCCTCCTTGATTGGATAGCGCATCCACTTCTTAGGCTCGGAGTTACTGACGTAGAGCCATCGATGGTCAGGAGATATGGCGATACCGTTGGGGCGTTCCAGATCGCTCACCAGAAGCTGTAGCGAATCACGATTCGGAGGAGTACCAGCCTTTTGCCTGAGAGCATTTTGAATACGATAGACCCCATTGGTCTGGAGTTCCTTGTGTGGATCGGTGTCGCTTTGCGTTCTCAGGCCATAGGGAGGGTCTGTGAAGTAGAGCGATCCATCCGGACCATAGACTAAGTCATTTGGGCTGTTGAGCTTTTTTCCCTTATAGCTATCGGCCAGGACCGTGACTACGCCGTGTGGATCCATTGACTCAAAACGCATCACATTTCGCGCGGCATGGCCGGCTACCGTGATTCTGCCGGTTGAATCCAGCGTCATTCCATTGGTACCTGGCTCTTTGCCGCCGTATGGCTCTTCTCCCCGATACCCGCTGGGCTGCAGCCATATGGAGACATCGCCATTGGAATCGATCTTTCGGATGCTGTTACTCGCGATGTCAGCAAACATAAGGTATCCGGAGTGGATCCATACCGGTCCTTCAACCCAGGTAAAACCCGTCGCCTCTCTACGAAAGACCGGATGTTCCGGAACGATGGCGGCTGCCGCCGCGTCCAATCGTTCGATCTGAGCGGGGTATACGAAAGGGTTATCTCTCGGTCTTTCGATCACGGGTTGGTCGCTCCGAGTGTTCAAGTTTGTCAACAACAGAAGAATACCGGTTGAAGCGAAGGCAATTGCTCGAAGCATCTCTAAGGTTCCTCCAAGGTGATCTGTAAGAATTCGCAATTTTTGTGAAAAAGGCTCTCGACAATTGTGCCTGACCCAGTGCTAGTATGGCTTCGTTTCAAAATCTTTCATTGCATAATATGCAAAATTAATTGCTAATAATGCTTTTTCTGATTTGATTCGAGGATGAATTTGATGTTGATGTTTCTCCGATTGGCTGGTGTCGGGATTCTCATGCCGGCCGGCGCAGTTCATGACAATGCAGGCACAGTCCCCGAGCTTTGCTCCAGACGACATCTTTCAGGGATCTTCTCTGGGCGGGACTGGACTCGTCTCGGCGATGCTAAATGGACCGCATCCAAGGGTGAAATTACCGGTACAGGCGATGGCCTGCTGGTGTTCCATAAACCCACGCAGGATACCGGCGTTTATCTTCAGTTCCGTTGTGAGGGGGATTGCAATGCCGGAATTGTTCTTCGCCTCGAAAAAACCGGCAACGAGACGAGGGGTGTCCTGCTTTCGATAGAGCAGAAGGCAACCTGGAGCTCATTGATCCATTTGGAGCTAAAGATATGCGTCTCACGAAAAAACGCATTCTACCCACGGCTTCGAAGTGGGAAGCCACCCATCGCGGGATAGGCGTTCGGGTCTGTCTCGCGATTGTCCGCGATGGAATACCGGCCTGTCAGATGGTCTGAATTTGGGAGCTGGTGATCGATGCGGATGTCGCCTTGTCCAAGCTGTTGCTTCAGCTTGTTTGTGAGAATGGCTCGCCCAACGCCATTGACCACAGCGTTCGCACGAGGCCTGTATCGAAGCAGATATGCGGATTGGGGAGACGGGGTAAAGGTATTGGGCCCACGTCCATCGTTAGCATTTGCGCCGGTGATCGGATTGCGGATGGTTACATCAGGCGTTGCTGAAAAGTCGGCAGGCCAGTCCTGCGAAGAGTAGCCCGGGCGAGCGGACCGGTTGAGCGTCGAAGTGTTCTATATCCTTCGCGTAGGGTCATTTGTCTTTATCTTTCAGATACGGATAGAGAAACTGCGCCGTCTTGCATAGACCGCGGCCATTAGGCAACACGAAGCTTGTGAGGTCGATTCCCGATCCTTTTTAAAAATTGAGCCAGCCCGGCCATGACGTCGAAGTTGAAGATGGAATAGCTGTACGGCTTGGTTCGCGTCAACTCCTTAGGGAATGATCCATCCTTTCCGAGCTGATTTGGGAGCAAAGTCTGGGTGAACCACTCCCGAATCTCATTTCGAGTTCTTCGTCGCCAATCAAACGGGCATACTCTCTTCTCCAGGAGAGCATGCGGAAGTGTTGCGCGCCCTCGAGGAGGTTCTGGAAAGCTCGTATTTCAGCAATAGCAGGCGCTATCCAGCCTTATTCAAGTATGTGGTGGAGCAGACTCTTCTTGGACGCGGAGATGAACTCAAAGAGCGAACGGTCGGAATCGACGTTTTCGGGCGTGCGCCAGACTACGATACGAACCTAGATACGGTTGTCCGCTACTCCGCAGGAGAGGTTCGCAAACAGCTGGCACTCCATTATCATGGCGCGCCGGACTCTCAGATTCAGATAAGCCTTACAGCGAGATCGTATCGGCCCGAGTAGCACCGGTACGGGGGTGGCGTCGGATCAATCCAGCACCAACCCATATCTCTCATTTGAAAATGGGCTTGCGATGGGAAGGGTAGCCGCTCTTCTCAACGCGCGTGGAGGTGATTATCGGGTGCAGTCGGCAGCATCCACGACTCTCGCACAGATTCGAGAGAACCCCACGGTCCTGGTAGGAGCCTACAACAATGACTGGGCCTATCGGATGACGGAGCCTCTGCGTTTCCATTTTTCCCGTCATCCGCAGGAACGAATTCTGGATTCCCAGATGCCAAGTCGGTTTTGGGCACGAGATCTTTCTAAACCGTTTAGCGAAACACCTGACTATGCTCTCGTCCCGCTTTCGCAATCCTTCTACCGATAGCATCATCGTGGTTCTCGCTGGACCGCAACGTTTCGGAACGGATGCAGCGTCTCAGTTTGCAACCTCGCACGATCTACTCGCAGAGTTCAATTGTCAGGTTCGGGTGGAATTGAAGTGACAAAAATGTCGAGGTCGTTTTGCGCGTGGATGTTGTGAATGGTCGGGCTGGCGCTCCAATTATTGAAGCTTTCCACATATAGTGAGCGCCTGCACGTAGAAGCGTACAGGCGCGACTTCCATCAAAGTTCACCATTGAAGGAGGACAAGTTCCGAGCAGAAGGCTGGCCCCATGGCTGCGAGAATGCTGTAAGAGCCGGGTTTTCCAGGATGTACTTTGAGATAGTCTTCCATCACTGCAAGAACCGAGGCAGCTGAAAGATTTCCTACCTCGCGGAGACTCTTCCAGGAAGGCGCGAGGGCATCGGCTGGTAGGCCAAGTGATTTCTGCATAGCCTCAAGCACCTTCGGTCCGCCGGAGTGAAAGATGTAGGTAGAGATATCCTCGCGGGTGAGATTGTTATCTGCGAGAAACCCTTCAACATTTTGAAGCAGGTTTTCTTCGACAACTTTCGGGACATCAGGAGAAAGGACAATCTTGAAGCCAGATTCAACAATGTCCCATCCCATGACACGCTCTGTATTGCGATAAAAAGTAGAACGGGTGGCAAGCACACGTGGGCCGCGGTTCTGGCGGGCAAGTTCTGTCTCTGCTCCGGCGATGACAACGGCGGCCGCGCCATCACCAAAGAGACCGCTGGAGATAAGGTTGGCTATGGACTGGTCATCGTCCTGCCATGTCAGGGAACAGAGCTCGACTGAAAGAAGGAGAGCGTAATGATCGGGAAAGGCCCGGACATAATCAGCGGCGCGAGCGATTCCGGCGGCTCCGGCGACGCAGCCGAGGCCGAAGATCGGGGTTCGCTTTACATTCACAGGAAAAGGTAGCCGGTTGATAAGCCGAGCGTCGACGGTCGGACTGGAAATTCCAGTGACCGAAGCAAAGAAAATTGCAGAGATGTCCTCCGGCGAGATTCCCGCATGGTCCAATGAGCGGCAGATGGCCTGTTGTCCCAGATCCACAGCAGCCTTGATCCAGGCGTCATTTGTCTTGCGGAAGGTATCGAGAGTGGGATATTGCTCGAGAGGAAAGACGGTGTAACGGTATTCGACGCCGCAGTTCGCGTGAAGACGGGTAAGAAGACGCGGCTCCTCCATCTTGTGTTGCCATCGGTCCCGAAGAGCTTCGGCAATGACAGTCTGGTGATAGCGATGAGGAGGATATGCTGTTCCAACGGAAGCGATGCGCATGCTGATGAGGGCCTTCTGGGTCTTCTTGAGATGATGTACCGATTCGAATATACGAGACCCATTCAGCGTACATGCTTTGGCTCGATTCCGATGCAAAAGTTTTTCACCCGCTAATGGATCAGTGCGAGTTGGCGATCATAGAGGGAATTAAGGGGAAACTCGTGTTTAAGAGCGATAAGAATGGAGCGGGCTTCCTGGGGGCGATTTTCACGAAGAGCGGCCACGGCGAGCATCATCCGGGCGAAGGGCGCTAGATAATAACCCTGGCTGGCGGTTAACTTCAACAGGCGAATCCCCTCTTCGCGACTGGTGGACGCACCAGTAAGGTTGAGAAGCCAGCGGACCGGGGCAAATTTCAGGCTTAGCATGTAATTCTCGACTCCCGAAGCCAGATAAGCGTCATACATGTGAGGATTGGCAGCGAGAGTCTGCTTGGAATAAGCACTTGCTTCCTTGCTGTAATTCAGCGCGGAGATATCTTTCTTTTCAATCATCAAGGCGTAGTCGGAACGCATTCCGCTAACCAGCGTTTTTACATAAAGGGCTCGGGCATCCTGAGGATTTTGCTTGAGCGCAGTATCTGCGAGATTTGAGGCCTGATTAAGGTGGTCTTCAAAGGACTTGCGCACTTTTTCGTCCGGGGTGAGCCGGTTTCGACTGTCAAATCGGTCCTGGTTCGCGAAGAGTTGGACATCGATTATCTTCAAACGTTCGAATTCACTGAAGAGCGAGGCGGCTGCGTCTGAAACCGGTCCCATTGGATCTTGAGGATGCACTGACATCCATTGCTGAAACTTTATATGTGCGTCGGGGAAGCGAAGGTTGTACATGTCGCGATAGCCGTCATCGAGAACGCTCCCAGTCAGCGGCTCACTAGCGAAGGCCGAGTGTGCGATGCCGAGCCACAAAAGAAGCATAAATACATAGAGATATTGGCTGGCACGTCTAATTGGAACAATGCGGAAGGGCATATCTTTGGTCATCAGGTTCCTGTCTGGAGCGTATTCCTCCATTTAACTAGGACGAAATAGAAGAGGTTAAAGGCCACCACGGTCACGAATGCCGTACCAAAGATTTGTTTTGGCTCCGAAAGTACCCGATAAAAGCATGGATGGAGACTAAATGGATTTTATGGAGCGGAGGCAATGAGTCTAAATTTTCTCACTTTGATGGGCAAAGGTTTGCACACCCGAATCGAATTTCCCTGGTTAAGTAATTGACTCTATTGATTTTGTTTTTGGTCGTCAATCTGCACAGAGATTGTTGAATCGGTCGCCGCATTATTGGGGACCGAGATCCGCTTTTTGAAGTATGTCTGTCGAGTTGTCCCTCTCGACAGGTGCCGGGAGCCCTGTCGCAGCTGATCGATTCGAACAGATCCAATCGCGAGTGAGGAGAGACATCTCCTCACTCATTTTTTTTGAAATTTATTGCTATACCGTGGTTGAGTCCGAGGCTAGCCGGCGCGTAAAGCGGTCAAGGAGATAGTTAAGCGGGGTAGCGACCGGCTGGGGGCACGCGTTTGAGATAACTCTGAATCGATCCCGATCTTCAGGCTCAAGTATCTTGAAGCTGTATCCGAGCGCGATAAAGGTGCCGGTGGCAATAGCGCAACCGGCTATGAGGCCGGGTAAAGGCGTCAGCCGGAAAGTAGCGATATAGGCCGCAAGTGAAGAAAAGGCACTCATGGCCGTGATCTTCAAGATGAATCGCCATGGAAGTTGAATGTTGTAACGGCGAATGCCAACGGACCACATGAGGCCAACGGCGGTAAATTGCGCCGCACCGCTTCCAAGACAGGCTCCAAGGGCGCCATGGGCTGGAATAAGCAGCCACGCGACACCAATATCGACGAAGGAGGCAATCACTGTGGTGACGAGGAAGTATTTTTGACGATCGACACTTTCGAAAAGGCTTTGGATGGGGCCTAGAAAGGCCTTGGGCAGGCAGAGCAGGGGAGCGACAGAAGCGACTAGAAAAGCTCCCACATACTGTTTGCCGTAGAGCACATAGAGTACAGGTGCGGCCAACGGGACCGCGATGAGATGAATGGGAATAGAGATCAGCGCGATATAACGAGCGGCTGCCGCAGTCATTGCCGGGAGCTTGGTGCGGTCGCGGCCGTATTGGGCAAGAATACTGGCTCCGGTAGCGGCGGCGAAGATGGTGGGAAAGAGGAGAAGGCGTTCAGCAAGATTGAAGGCGACCGAATAAAACGCGAGCTGACGAATATCAGGAGAGAGATGCTTGAGAAGGAAGAGCTCCGATCGGTCCCAGACTACAAGCGTTAGAAGCATTCCCATGACGCTCTGCGAGGCAAATCTTTTCATGCGGTTCCGTAGATCTTCGGGCGGATGGGCGTGGCCACTGTCCCAGGAGAGGATGCGACGCATCGTCGGAATGAGCCGAACGAGGAAGTCTGCCAGTCGCATGGCAAGCATGGCAAAAGCGATTCCGTTGACTCCCCAGCCAAAGATCACCGCAAGCAAGGTGAGAATAAAGTAAGTGGCAGTGGAGGCGAGAGACGCAGGAAGATTTGCCGATAGATTTTCTGTGGCGACGTTGGCCTGGGCAGAGATGAAGTTGCTCATCGCCGGCAGAATGCTTAATACGAGCAGAAGCGCGGCGACGCGATAATCCGGGGGGGCGTCGTGGTATACCCAGATCACAGCAGCAATGGTGGCAACAGCAGCAAGGCTGGTTTGGAGGAGCAGGGTGCGTATGTAGATGTAGCGGGCAGTTGAGTAATCTCCGCCGCCGATGAACTCCGCCATATACTTGCGCGTGGTTTCAGGAATTCCTACTGAGCCCAGGCTGCTGACGATCCCAGTAAGCCAGGTGACGTAGATGATGTACCCCATCTTCGTCGGACCGAGAGTCCGAGCGATGGCGACGGAAGTGATCAGCGATGTTACAAAGCCAATCAGGTTTTCCAGCCCATACCAGGCTGTATTTCGGGCGATGGTTTTGCTATTCACACGTTTCCCAGGAAACTTTAATATTGTCGGACCCAGGCGAAAGCGATGGGTCCGGCAACGAAATGAAGCGAGGATCAGCTGAGTTGGCTAAGCGCCTTCTCGGCGTCCTTTGCCGTCTGAGTATTCGGAGCAAGGGTTACTGCCTTCTTCAGATGCAGCGTAGCATCGGAGGCGTCAGAGAGCTTGCTGTAAGTCAGACCAAGGTGATAATGCAGGGCGGCATCATTCGGGTTCGTTTTGACGGCGTCCACTAGCAGATCACGTGCCGAGGTGTAATTCCCTTTGTGATAGTAGGCCCACGCAAGGGTGTCCGCGGTGCTGGGAGAGTCGGGCAAGGCACGATGGGCCACCTGGGCCAGCGAAAGGGCGACATCAATATTCTGGCCGGTCTCGATCATCAGGTAGGAAAGATTGTTGGAGGCGATCGGCTGTTCCGGTTGAATCTGCAACGCTTTTTTGTAAGCAGCGATAGCCTGATCACGGCTTCCCTGCGCCTCCTGCAGGGTGCCGAGAATTGTAAAGCCCTGGGCGTCATTGGGATGATCGTTCGTCCACTGCTGCCACTTTGCGACGGCCTTGCTTGGATCTCCGCTTGCGATGATGGCACGGGTGTAGACGACTGCCGCCCCTGAATCGTTTGGATTCATCTGCATCGCTTTTTCGGCTGAAGTGAGTGCACCTTTCGTATCCCCAGTTGTCCCCTGGAGTTGTGCCAACAGACTGTACATGTCGCCATTCTGAGGTGCCTTCGCGATCTGCTCCTGGACCCGGATAACAGCCTTGGGAGCCTGTTTATCTGCTACGTAGATAGCTGCCAGCAGACGAAGCGCACGCGACGAATTGGGATTGTGGGCAAGGGACTGTTCCAGCAGAGCTTTGGCTTCGCCCATATTCTTCTGGACCAGCCGAAGCTGAGCCAACTCCAGGTAGCCTGTGGCGTTATTGGGATCGACCTTGATGGCTTCCTTGAAATCGGCCTCAGCCTTGTCATTGAGCTTCTGGCTACCCTCAGCGATGCCGCGCCAGATGTAACCATTCGCAGATTGTGGGGTAGAAGTGATGGTCGCATCGCCCAATTGTGCAAGCGTGGTAAAGTCACGACGATCGATTGAGATCTGCGCCAATCCCATCTGTGCTTCGTTATTGCGGGGATTGATTCGAACGGCATCACGGAATGCCTGCTGTGCCGTGGGGATGTCTCCCTTCGCGGCGGCTGCCCGTCCTAGCCAAACCTTCAGCTGGGAGTTTTCCGGGTTGGCTTTGGCGGCTTTTTGCAGGGTGTCAAACGCTTCGGTTGTCTTACCATCATTCAACATCAGCATCCCGTTCAGAAGGGCCACCTGAGGGAGTTCACTGTCCGTCTTAGCCAGTTCCTGACCAAGAGCGCGAGCCTTTGGAAGATCTTTTTTGGCGATCAGAATGCGAGCATAGGCAAGCTTAAGAGAAGGGCTCTTGGGATGTTTGGAGACCAGCTCAGAGTACACCTGGGCTCCACGATCAATCTGTTGGCTTCGAAGGTAATAATTTGCCAGCAGATCGGAGGCATTCCCATCATCCGGCAGATCATCAGCTGCTTTCCGAAGGGCTTCTTCCGCCTTGCCAGGATCATTCTGACGCATATAAAGATCGGCCAGGCTCGAGCGAGCTATGATGTTATGCGGGTCGGCGGCAACGGCGGCGTTCATCTGTTCAAGAGCACCGGAGAGATCACCGTTCTTTTGCAGCATCGCCCCCAGAACGATATGCGCTCCGACACTCTTGTTGTCAAGGGCAATGGCCTTGCGAAGCTGTTCTTCCGCCTGTCCTGATGTGGACGGATCAGAGGCCTGAAGCATTCCAAGTGTGGTGTGGAAGGTTGCCCGGTTCGGGTCAATGGAGAGCGCCTTCTGGATCTGGGTCAGGGCGGTTGCGTGATCGCCTTTGCGCGCAGCAATGGCCGAAAGTAGAGCATAAGCATCTGCATTATTGCTGTTCAGGGCGAGAACGGCATTTGCCTGCTCAGTGGCCTTGTCCAGCGCTTTGCCGGTCAGCAGCAGATTTCCTAATTCGATGCGCGCTTCCTGGTTGCTCGGCGCGAGATCGACCGTGCGCCTCAGTTCGGCATATCCAGTCATTGCCGAACCTTGCTTGAGATAAACTTTCGCCAATTCGTAGTGCGCGTCGGCGAAATTGCGATCAACCTTGAGCGCGTTCGAAAACTGAATCGTCGCTTCCTTGAGCTTGCCTTCGTTGGAGTAGCGCTTGCCGCTTTCAAGATACTTATGCTTCTGTTTATTGGGGTCGCGCGAACATCCAGTTGTAAAACCAAGGGCAAGGGATGCTGCCATAAAGGCGGCGAAGAGACGAACAGGAGCGGAAGCCCGTGAGATTTTCATCGTACCTTTCCTTATTTAGTCGTCCATCGAGGACAGAACCTTCCGAGATGGATCTTACGCCCGGCATCATGCCTGCGGCGTGTTAATGCGACCTCAATTGGGAATGAATTGAGGCAGGTACGGAGTCATATGCGTCGTAAAGAGAACGGCTCGCTTGCGTGCGTCAGCTACCTGCTCGGAGCTAGAGATTGGAGTAATAACTCTGACCAGCGCGCCATCAGTCCGATTGAATCGGATCGCATCGGCCAGCATGTAAGCCTTGGCCTTGTATTCATTTGCAATGCTGCGGCCATGTGCTTGATACCAGTAGATGACAAATTGCCTGGATTCACCATTGTTGATGACATATTCCCCGACGTTGAAGCGTTTGCCCTGAATGTCCTCCAGGCTGGCGTAGCGGGAAGACTCAAAAGTCCAGCCCGCACCAGGCAGACAGTGCTGTGGCGAGTGGATGGATTGGCCGGTGCGCTGAGTGGCGAAGTAGCCGATGAACAGGCTGATGGGGTAAGCCGAGGACGGCTGCGCCGAAATCGCGCTAGCCGTGGGAACGCTGTAGATTCGATTGAGAAAATCACCTTTGCCGAGGACGGCGAGGACGTCCTCTTCAAGAGGAAGGTCCTGAGCGACAAGGCCTTCGATGACACTGGGCATTCGGCTAAGCGGCTCACTGGGAGGGACGTGGTCGGCGTCCCCGCGGTGCATCAACATCACAAGCGTTACACCCATAAGAAGAACAACGGTCCAGAATCGGGGCGATTTCATGCACTTACCTCCTTCGGGCGGGAGACAATCCGCATGAAACAGTGGATGAGATAAAGGCAAGCCAACGAGATCACGAACATGACCCAGCCAGAGAACTCATGAAAAAATCCGAGCGCTTTGACCGGATCCCAATATTGAACGCAAAGGCCGGTTCCAACGATACGAACGGCGTTGGCGGCTACAGCAATAGGAATACTCGCCAGGGCAAGGATCACACGGCGCGCAGTGGTGCGTTCGAGGAAATACCCATAAAACACCGATAACGTAAATAGGCTCATCAGTGACCGGATGCCACTGCAGGCCTCGGCGACCTCGAGCTTCATCACAGGAAGCTGAATCACATTGCCCTCCTGCAGTACGGGAACGCCAAGCACGGGAAGCGTCGAACTCGCTAGCCTTGAGGCCAGAAGCTGTAGCGGAAAGGTGATTTGATTGAAGATTATGGCGGGAAATGGAATCGCCAACAAAAGAATAAGTACGGGAAACTGGAGTTGGCGGAGCATGGGACGGCCGAGAAAAGTCCAGATAAGACCCGTCAAAAGGATTACGAAGGAGACACGAGAGGTAAACAGGTCAACCCCATAGACACCGAAGATGAGGATGATCAAGCCCAACCCTACGAGGGGAAGGCCGGACCAACTTGGTCGGACCGATGTCTCTGCAATCTGCTTTCTTTTGTCCCAAATCAGGAAGATCGAGAAAAGGGGGACCAGAAAACCGTGAGAATAGTCGGGGATGTTGTACCAGTCGACAATGAGCTTGATGCCGATGCGGTAATAGAGCGCAACAAGAAGGACGCCAATGATGGAGGCGGGTAGCCAGACGTGGGATGGAATCTTGATCCGGGGTGAGCTCAAGGGGAGCTGATCATAGCCGGGAAGAGTCTCCGGAGAAAGCTGTTCGTTTTGCAAGCTGCCGGTCACCGTTCTTAGGGCGTTATACTTCACGACTCAAACTATAAGCAATTTTCTTGCCGTGAACAGATGTAAGAGATAAGCGTAATTTCTAACTTAGATACGCCGCGATAGGAAGATAGTCGACCATAGTTGTAGAGAAAAGAGAAAAAGTTTTCCCACTCAAGCTGCACTTCTGCATACCATGGGAGTGCCTGCGGAGGACAAATATCCCATTTCCCTACCTGAAATCGGTGAAATAAGGGGTGGAGCGCGGCCCATATAACAGTCGTTCCATGACTATGCAAAAAAGTCTCTAAAAACTACATTTTGGCCATCCCTGTGCTTACTGGAAATGCGGTGACTGCTTACAGATTTAGTTTTTTGACGGGTGTGCATATTTTTTGCGTTCGCCAATACATCACATTCTTCGAGAGATCGCGCAACGAAAACTAAAATCTAGGGTGAGAACTGCAATCCGAGTGAGTCGTTATGCACGTGTAAATCGAACAAATAAATGCGGATGAACATAAAGGGGAGGCAGGAGCTTAGCCGGATGAGTGAGAATGGGAAGAATAATAAGGAAGGTCGCAGGCGAATCGGGAGTGACCCCATGAAATGGCATCATATTGGATGTTTTGTTCTAGTGGCAGCGATTTCTACCCAGGCGCAAGATTCTACGAAAAAGCCAGATACTCCAGTCCAAGGACAAAGCAGTACGTTGTCGCAGGGGCCGGCAACGAAGTCTGCTTCGCCATCGGTTTCGGGTGTTGCAGAGATAGACAACACCCGATATGTCATCGGTCCCGATGATTCGCTGGCGATCACTGTCTGGAAAGAACCATCGCTTTCGGGAACGATTCCGGTCCGGCCGGATGGAATGATCTCGATCGCCTTGATTGGCGACCTGCGAGCGGCAGGGCGAACGCCAATGCAGCTGGCTGATGACATCACCGTAAAATTGAAGAAGTATATTCAGGATCCGAATGTCTCCGTTGTCGTAATGGCAGATAGTAGCCAACGGATTTTTCTGATTGGGGAAGTTGGCCACGTAGGACCCGTTCCAATGACGCCAGGGATGACTCCTTTGCAGGCGATCGCAGCTGGCGGTGGACTGTCAGCTTTTGCTAACTCAAAGAAGATCTATATCTTGCGGAATGAAGGCGGAAAGCAGCAAAAGATTCCCTTCAACTATAAGCAGGCCCTTAAAGGCGAGAGTTCGCAGGATGTGACCTTGAAGCCGGGAGACACGATCGTCGTTCCATGAGCCAACCAATGAAGACGTGGATTCCCCTCTCGATTTTGCTGTTCGTGTTTGCCGGGCGATTGTTTGGCCAGGCTGCGCCTACAGCGACCAGCGTGCAGACGGCAACGCCTGCCGGCACCACGACGCCTCGCCTGTCGTGGATAGACGGCTCTGTTCACTATGCTCTGAGCGCCTCGGAGATTGTCCAGTACGGCTATTACGGCACAGGAAATCTAACCAGTTCAACGGCGCTTTCCGGCCTTGTAGGGTATTCGTCGTTGAGTATGGTGCACCCTACATCATTTATATTCGCCGGCGGAGTCGTGGTTGGCCAAGGTGGGCAGGGTACTTCAACTTACCAGAACCTCGCTATAAGCCAATCTCTCATCAAGGGATTGTGGCTCTTCAATGTCACCGATTCGTTCAGCTTTCTTCCTCAATCCCCTGTGACGGGCGTCGCGGGAGTTCCAGGTATCAATAACCCTGGAACGATCCCGACCGATGGTCCTTCTCAGGGCCCCGCAGGGGGGATTCTGACTTTTTCGGGAAATCGCCTCAGCAACGTGCTAAGTGGAACCCTCGAGCGCAGGTTGACGGGAAGAACCTCAATCAGCGGCAGTGGCGTATGGTCTGTTCTGCACTTTCTGGACAAGAATGCAGGTCTTGATAACACCATGGTGAGTGGCCAGGTTGCGCTGAATCATCAAATCGATCGGAGAAACTCTGTAAGTCTCAGCGCGGTTTACTCAACTTTTAACACTTCCAATATTTCGGGCCTCTTTCCCCCTGGTTTTCCAGCCAACGACGTTACATACCAGACCAAAGGCATCAATCTATCGTATTCGCGCATATGGACGCGGTCTCTTTCCACGGATATCTCCGCTGGTCCTATGTGGATCCAGACTTCAGCCGCGCCGTTGATCCCGAATAAGCTTAACTATTATTTGAATGCGGGACTCGGATACAACCGCCGGCTCACCCACTACGGCTTGCGTTACACACATGGAGCTAATGGAGGATCCGGAGTGCAGCCGGGGGCGCTGTCGGATACCGTGAGCGGTTCAGTCGGACGTAATTTCAGTCAGCGGTGGGCGGGTTCCGCTGCTCTGGTGTATACGCGAACCACCGGATTGCTTGCTCTCTATCCTGGCCAGCAATCGTTCAATGGGGCAACGAACACCGAATACGGCACATTGCAGCTTACGCATGGCTTTACGCGAACCATCTCCGGCTATGCCAGTTATACGGCGCAGAATCAGTCGGTAAACCAAGGATTTTTGACACCGAACGCTTTCAACGGCTTATCGCATATCTTCGGGATTGGGATCTCGTGGACACCGCAAGCAAAGCGTCTCGGGGATTTTTAAGGAGCTAGCTATGTTGGGACATCGTGCGCTCAATGTGGACGATTATTTTGGAATTCTGAAGCGCAGAGGCTGGATGATCGCACTGCCCGCGCTGCTTTTGACGCTGGTCGGGTTTGCGCTTACGTTTATAGTTTCACCGCAATACGTATCGCAGACCCTTATCCTGGTCGAGCAACAGAAGGTGCCGGACGATTATGTCCGGCCGGTGGTGGTGGAAGATATTACGGCTCGGCTGGCCTCGATGAAGGAACAGATTCTCAGCCGTTCCCGGTTAGAGCCGATCATCGAGAGATTCAATCTTTATGGAACTAAAAAGATGTCGATGGACGATCGGATCGACCTGGTGCGAAAGAATATCGATATCAAGCCAATTCACTCCGAGATGGCGCGAACGGGAGGCCTGCCGGGATTCTTCATCTCGTACAAAGATTCGGACGCTCATACGGCGCAGCAGGTCTGCGGTGAGATTGCATCGCTCTTTGTGACGGCCAACCTGAATGCGCGAGCGCAATCGGTTGAGGGCACGACGGAGTTCCTGAAGGGACAGCTAGCGGATGCCAAGCGCGCGCTCGACGAACAGGACGCGAAGCTTGCTGTCTTCCAATCAAAATACATGGGCAAGCTTCCCGGTGAAGAGATGCCCAACATGAACATGTTGACCAGTCTCAATACGCAGCTCGATGCGACCACCCAGGCCCTTAGCCGTATGGAGCAGGACAAGAGCTACACCGAATCGATGATTGCGCAGCAGCAGAGCTATGCTCCTGCTGGTTCTGGTGAGCACGGTGCACCCGCTCCTGGAGCTCAGCAGACAGAGCTGCAGAATCTACAGAACGAGGAAGCCGATCTAACTCGACGATATACGGACGACTATCCCGATGTAGTCGCGGTTCGGCGAAGGATCAAGAACTTGCGCGCGCAGATTGATGCAGCTCCGCCGGCTCCTGTGGCATCTTCCCCTTCTCCGAGCACAGCCCCGAACCGTAACGATCCTCCCGCTGTGCAGCAGTTGCGCGCGCAACTGCGCTCATTGGACCAGGGAATCCAGGCGAAAAGGCACGATCAAGCTCTGATCTCGAGCCAGGTTCGCATGTACCAGGACCGGATCTCTTCAAGTCCAATGGTGCTCGAAGAATATAAAAACATTACCAGGGACTATCAAACGGCCCAGGGTTTCTATGACGACCTGCTGAAGAAGATGAACCAATCGAAGATGGCAACCGATCTCGAACGGCGCCAGCAGGGAGAGCAGTTCAGCGTAATGGATCAGCCGAATCTACCCGACAGCCCGACGTTCCCTAGACGCGATGTTTTTGTTGGGGCTGGATTCATGGCGGGCCTGATCCTGGGAATGATACTTGTTGCCTGGAGAGAATATCGCGACACTTCGATGCGGACGGAACGTGATGTATGGGCATTTACAAAGCTTCCAACACTCGGCGTCATCTCTTTCTCGATGAATGAGCCTGGGATCGTGACTCCAGCAAGAGGGCGCTGGGCGTTAGGACGCCGTAAGAAGGCGGAACTCCAAGCTGGCAAGCCTTTGGCGAATACGGGCGGATGACGAATGTATAAAAGCTATTTCAAATTACATACCAGTCCTTTTGGCACGAGTCCGGATCCGCATTTCCTTTACATGATGCCGCATACGCGAGAGGCTCTCGCGTGTCTGGAATATGGCATCTCCGCGCGGAAGGGGTTTACGGTGCTTACGGGTGAGGTCGGAACAGGAAAGACGACTTTGCTCAAAAGAGCATTGGCGTCATTCAACAATCGGCGTATCTCTACGGCGTTCGTCTTCAATCCGCGCCTGGAAGTCTTGGACTTTTTAGAATTCGTTCTTGCGGATTTTGGCATCGTGGCGGCAAACAGGACAAAGTCCGGCATGCTGCTTCAACTGAATCGCTGGCTGATTGAGCGATTTCGCATGGAGGAGACCTGCGTTGTCGTCATCGATGAGGCGCAGAACCTCTCCTGGGAGTTATTGGAAGAGATTCGGCTGCTAACGAATCTGGAAACCTCCTCCGAGAAGCTCCTGCAGATCGTACTTTCCGGCCAACCCGAGCTCGAGGAGAAGCTACGTCACCCAAGCGTGCGCCAACTTCGTCAGCGAATTGCCCTGTGGTGCCGCACTCAGCCGCTAACGGAGAGTCAGACCCATGCTTATGTCGGTGAACGGTTGAGGCTGGCCGGGGCAGGTCGCCCTCTCTTTACTCCAGACGCTCTTGACCTGATTTACCGCTATAGCCATGGAATTCCACGCATCATCAATCTGTTATGCGAACACTCCCTGATCGTGGCTTATGTCGAACAAGTGCAACAGGTATCCGCGGTCATCGTTGACGGAGTTGCAGCGGAGCTTGAGCTGGAGACACAACCTTTTTTGATCTCGCCGGTTGCCATAGGCGGAATGAACGCTCGAGGGAACAGCGCCGGTGAAGGCTCTGGCCTGATGACAGCATTTGACGGCGATACGAAGGGAAGGCAGGATCGATGAGCCGAATATACGAAGCACTCCAGAAGGCCGAATCCGAAAGAAAGCTGGAGCGTCCAGAGAATGAACCGCGCACTCCGCCTGAAAGGCTGGATGCTCGACCGCCTTTAGAAACGGTTGAGTATGAGGCGCCGTCTTCCTTTGCCGAATCGAGGATGGAAGATGCCCCCGACGGCGAGTTTTCGCTAGGTAGCGGAGGATTGGACCTGGGCCAGATTCAGCGCTACGCCTGGAACCCTTCCGTTACCCGACTTCCGTCCCTGCTCGAGAGGGGGCCCGCGATCGAACAGTTTCGCAGTCTAAGATCTCGGGTTTATGAGGCGCGAGATATCCGTCCTCTTAAGTCCATCCTGGTGAGCAGTGGCCTGCCCCAGGAGGGCAAGAGTTTCATATCGGCGAATCTGGCTGTGAGCCTCGCCCGCCATAAGAATAGCAAGGTTCTTCTGATCGACGGCGATATGCGCCGGTATACGCTTCATGAGTTGCTGGGCACCGAATCGCATCCGGGGCTTGCTGATTATCTGGCTGGCAAGGCGACTATTGAACAGATCATGCAACGGTCTGAAGATACCGCCCCCCAGGGTACGGGAAACCACGTTCTTTCTAACCTGACATTCATTCCTGGCGGAAATGGTGGCGATAAGGCGGCGGATCTTTCTGGCAACGCAAGATTTGGGGATTTGCTTCGGATAGCAGCTCCCTACTTTGATTGGATCATCGTCGATTCATCCCCTGTTGTACCGGTCTCCGATGGCGTCAATCTTGCACGCTCCTGCGATGGAGTTCTCCTGGTTGCGCGTGCTGGAGTCACAAAATATACGGTAGCTCAGCGGGCCGCCTCAGAATTGCGCGCCGCCAATATTCTTGGATTTGTTCTGAATGCTGTACAGGAGAATCCCCAGACGGGAAGCTACTACGGATACAACACAAACAAGGAGTAGGCGGGAGCACCGTCGGTAATGATTCGACTATTCAATGTGTATTATTCGACCCGCACTATTGTTTTGTTGATGTGCGAGGCTCTGATCGTCAGCGGGTCGTTCCTACTAGCGACAGTGTTAGTTTTAGGGCCGGACACATACATCTGTCTGAATTATGAGTACGGCGTTCTTAAGATCGCGGCACTGACAATTCTGACATTGCTGCTTTCCTACTACTTCGATCTTTATGAGCCCCAGCGCATCTCGGAGCGGTGGGAGATCTATTTCCGGCTGTTGCTTGTCCTTGGTTTTCTCTCGTTTCTACTCTCTGCGGTCATTTATTTTTTTCCTCAAGTTGACATCGCGCATTATGTCCTTCTGATTGGCCTCATGTTCCTTACTCTGGGGCTGGTCATCTGGCGAGGAGCCTATGAATGGATCATCGGCCGTGAAGTCTTCCGCGAACGAGTTTATGTCCTCGGCGGGGGCGATCACGCACGCATGATTGCCGACACACTACGGACACGCAAAGACGCAGGCATGGAGGTAATTGGCTTTGAGGCAATGCCGGTCGACAAGCTTGAACGTCGAGAGGCTTTCCGTGCAGCTCTTGAATCTTTTCGCGGGAGAACTCCAGGAATTGATCGTGTAGTCATCGCACTTGAAGATCGCCGCGGCGAGCTTCCGCTGCGTGAACTACTAAAGCTGCGATTCGATGGTGTCGTGATTGAAGAAGCTGGCGCATTACTCGAACGTCTGACCGGCAAGCTCTATCTCGATGGCCTTCGGCCCAGCAATTTCATCTACAGCGAAGGCTTTCGGGTGAAGCCTTCGCAGCAGATTGCACGTCGTATCGTGTCTACGTTTACAGCTGCAGCCGGGTTACTGTTATTTCTTCCATTTTTCCCTTTTGTGATTTTGGCGGTTAGGCTCTCTTCTCCTGGCCCCATCTTCTTCCGTCAGACCCGGGTCGGCATGAAAGGTCGCAACTTCACGGTTTACAAGTTCCGTACGATGAGAACCGACGCCGAGATTTCCGGTGCCAAGTGGGCGAGTAAGGATGATCCCCGGGCCACAAAGGTCGGACGTTTCATGCGCAAGACCCGGCTCGATGAAGTTCCGCAGCTGTGGAATGTGCTGCGTGGAGATATGGGATTCGTAGGCCCTCGACCGGAGCGGCCGGAGTTTGTGCCGTGGCTTTCAGAAAACATCCCGTACTTCGACCTTCGCCACATGATTCGGCCTGGTCTCACGGGGTGGGCTCAAGTGCGGTATGGCTATGGTGCGACGCTGGAGGAGGCACGAGAGAAGTTGGAGTATGACCTCTACTACATCAAGCATATGACGCTTGGGCTCGATCTCTTGATTATGTTCGAGACGGTCAAGACGATTCTCCGGAGAAGGGGTGCGCAGTGAAGGCGCTCTTCTGGATTTCATTGGCGGTCATCGCTTACACCTATATTGGGTATCCAGCGATCATGTTTCTACTCGCCCGTCTCTTCCCTCGGCCATGGAAGAAGGAGCCCTTCACTGCGCCAGTCAGCGTTGTGATGGCAGTGCATAACGGCGCGGAGCGTCTTCATGCGCAGGCGGAACACCTTCTCTCACTCGAGCCGGATCTAGTACGCGAAGTGATCATCGTCTCGGATGGATCGAATGACGGCACTGCGGAGATTCTGAATCGTCTGCAACAGCCTCGCCTGCAGACGATCGTTTTACCCGAACAGGTGGGAAAGGCAGCGGCGCTGAATTACGGCATCTCCGCCGCTACAGGAGATGTTCTGTTGTTCATCGACATCCGGCCCAAGGTGTGGTCAGGTGCTCTCATGAAGCTACTGAGTAATTTTGCGGATCCAGCTGTAGGTTGTGTCGCAGGGGAGCTGGTTCTAAATACGGACGGGCATGATGCAGCTGCCTCGGCAGTTAGCGGTGTTTACTGGCGCTATGAGCAGTGGATTCGCAACTGCGAAGCCGCGTGGGATTCTCCTGTAGGAGTTTATGGCGGTTTCTATGCCGCGCGTCGAAATTTGGTGCAGCCATTCCCACCAGGTGTCATTTTGGACGATATGTTTCAGCCTTTGTCGATTCTGCGTCAGGGGTATCGCAGTGTGCTCGATCGCTCGGCGATCGTTACGGATACCTGGCCGGGGAAGGTCTCAGGTGAGTTTCAGCGGAAGGTTCGCACTCTGGCAGGAAATTATCAGCTGTTTTCACTGGCGCCTTGGACATTAGGTCCGGGAAATCGGGTGCTCTTTCAGCTGGTTTCTCATAAGCTGATGCGGCTAGTCGTTCCGTATTTCTTCGTTTTTCTATTGCTGAGTGCGACCTGGCTTGGGGAAGAATCCATTGAGTGGAGAATCGTTGCGATTGCGCAATGGGGTTTCTGGTTAGTGGCTGCCCTTGCGCTTCGAATAAAGCTCCCCATGATTCATCGCGTTGCTTCAGCAGCCGGGGCGCTGTTGGTGTTGAATTTTGCTGCGATAGCTGGTTTGTACAAGTTTGTATTTACGGCGGGCCCCCTTTGGAAGATCTGGTCCCCGACAGGTCGGGTGACTGAGGCGATTTCGCTGGAGACGGGGCGGGAACGCGCGTGATCGAGGTCAAAGCAAGTATGTGTGCTGGAGATCACGCGCCGCATAAATCATGCAGAGGTGGTTAGGTCGCCAATTTTTGGAAGTGAGGGTGATAGTTTGTCGATTTCAGGGACGGCGCTGGTAGAGCTCCATGTAGGACGCGTCCATGTGTCCAAGCGTGAAGTGCTCGTTGTAGGCTGCCCGGGCGTTTTCGGCGAGAAGGCTTCTTTTCACAGAATCAGATGCGAGTTGAACGATCGCTTCACCTATCGCCGCGGCGTCACCAACAGGAGCGGTCAGACCGGCATCAGCATTCCTGACCACCTCCGCCATGCCGCCTACATCCGTCACAATGGAAGGCAAGCCAGCCGACATGGCTTGCAAAAGGGACATCGGAAGACCTTCGGACGTAGACGACATGCAGTAGATATCCGCAGCAGTGAAGAATCCCGCAACGTCGAGGCGTTCCCCCCAAAAGGTAATATGATCCTCAATTCCCAATTGGGCGACAAGAAGATCGAGTTGCGGCCGTTCTGCTCCATGGCCTACCACCCAAAGATGAAGATCAGGAATGCGTGGCACCGCAACTGCTACAGCGCGAATCAGAGTCGGAAGATCTTTTATAGGAGCGAGGCGCCCAACGAACAGCAACGTCAAGCCGCTCTTGACTGGTTGATCGGCGGCCGCGACGGGAATTACGGGATCTACGCCGTTGTAGATGCGTACAAGACGACTGCGAAGAGCACCAGGGGTATGTCGCAGGTTTTCACAGGTGGCATCGCAGATGCCGACGACCCAGTCGCAAAAACGCGCAACAAAATTAAAAAGGATCTCGGCGCCCTTTTCATATGGCGGGGCAACAAGGCTATGGCGAGTCGAGAGAACGGAGCGGGCGCCCGCGAGCCTCGCGGGAATGGCAGCCTGAAGCGTCGGTGCTGGGTTGTGGCAATGGACAATGTCAGGACGGAGACGTCGGAACTCGCCGAGGAACCGCACAAAGGTTTTGGGCAGAGGAGCTTCGCCGAGAACGAGGACGGGGATACCTTCAGCCTGAAGTTGTTCGCCAAGAGTACCAAGGTTGCTGTAAGCAATCACCGAAACATCGTGTCCATGCTCTCTCTGAAGGCGACAGAGCTGAGCTACGAGAATCTCCGCTCCGCCCATCTCAAGACTGTAGACAACGTGAATGATCTTCATGCGAAGCGTCGGGTCAATTCCATTGCAGAGAAAAACAAGAGTCTGAATTCGAATCTACATAATACTAACTGCTACGCATATTCTCAGCTACGCGCCAACGTTATCCTTACTCAGTTGCAGATTTTGAAAACAACCGTTTTTTCGCAAGCAGACAGGATTATTGCCGGACGCGCATATCTTAGCGATCGAGGGGCAATTCAGCAGAGGAGTTGTGCGGTATGAGTAGTGAAGCTATAGTCCAGCCACCGAAATCAAAAAACGGACTTGGTGATGTGCGTGAGTTGCTGGGGCAGAGATCCACGGAATTCTGGCCTGCGCTCCGAGCGGCTACTAGAAGCGCAACTGATTTTTCTGAGGTACTCGCTCTAACCACTTTGCGCAAGAAGGCGCTTCGGGCCGGCATTCCCGGCGGTATCGATAAGACAATCCGCCTGGCCATGGTCGGAGGCTCAAGCCTTTATCCTTTGCACGAGCTGATACAGCAGATGATCGGAGCCGGATCTTCAGCAGGATGGTGGGAGATTGAGCTTTGGAAGGGTGATTACGACAACTACATCGCGGAGATTCTCGATCCTGAGAGTGAACTATACGTGTTCAAGCCGGATGTAATCTTTCTGATTCCCTCAAGTCAACGCTGTGTTTATCAAGGATCGATGACCGATCCGAAGGAACTGCAACGCGCGGGGGCGATGAAGACTGCAGAAGACCTGTTAAGTCTTTGCAGGATGGCGCACGAGCGCTCAGGCGCTGAAGTCATTGTTGCAAACTTTCTTCCTGCAGCGGAGTTCGACCCCGGCCCCTTCCGTGTGCGAACTCTCGGCTCAAATTGGAACTTCCGCAAATTGGTTAACCTCGAGCTAGGCCTCAATGCGCCTTTTTATGTCCATGTCTGTGATGCGGAGTTCCTGGCGACCCGCCTTGGGGCAGCGTCTAGCTATGACGAGCGTGCATGGTTTGAGACAAAACAGCTATATTCTTCCGATTTCGCTGTAAGTATTGCGCGGGAGGTGGCCGGGATCGTTAGCTCTTTGCATCGGCCTTCGAAGAAAGTGCTGGCGCTCGATCTCGACAATACGTTATGGGGAGGCGTGATCGGGGACGATGGAATGACTGGCATCGAGATCGGAGGAACACACCCCCGTGGGGAGGCCTTTAAACAGTTTCAGCTTGCCATAGCTTCTTTGGCGCAACGGGGCGTCATTCTGACTGTTTGCAGTAAAAATGATTACAAGAATGCCGCCGAGCCATTTGAGAAGCATCCTGAGATGATTCTGCGGCTCAAAGACATTGCCTGTTTTCAGGCAAATTGGGAGCCCAAGTCGGAAAATCTTCGCAGAATCGCCCAGGAGCTGAACCTGGGCCTCGATTCCATTGTCTTTGTCGATGACAATCCTGCAGAGATTGAGATCGTGAAGCAGTTCGTTCCCGAGATTGAGACCATTTGGCTTGGTCCCGATCCTGCGGAGTATGCCTCGCAGCTTCTCAATTCCCGATTTTTCGAGCCCCGTTCCATTACTGATGACGACCTGAGACGCGGCGAACAATATCAACAGCAGGCTGCACGCGCTCAGGCAATGAACGCGGGGACAGATATGGAGGCTTACCTGGCATCTCTCGAGATGCACAGTACCATCAGCGAGTTCAGCGGAGTGGATGTTCCTCGAATCTCGCAGCTGATCAACAAGAGCAATCAGTTCAATGTCACCACTCGCCGACGCAGTGAAACCGAGGTGGAGGCATTGCTGACGAATCATGACTACTACGGGTTCAGTGTGCGCCTTGCAGATAAATTTGGCGATAACGGCCTGATCTCCGTGGTGATTGTTAAGGCTGAAGGAAAGACCGCTATCGTCGATACATGGCTGATGAGTTGCCGCGTTCTAAAGCGCCAGATGGAGGATGAAGTCGTCAACGAGATTGCCCGTCTCGCCTTACAACGTGGCTGCACAATGGTTGTGGGTCAATATCTGCCTACCGAGAAGAATGGCATGGTAAAGGATCTCTTCCCGCGCATGGGGTTTTCCCTAGTGGAGGAGACCCCGGATCGCACCACGTATCAGTTGATTCTTGAAGATTTTGTACCGCGAAGAACTCATATTCAGATTGACCGGAGAGCTTATGACCCAAACTGAAATCCTTGCAACAATGCAAACTGTCTTCGACGATGTGTTTTTAGACGACGTCAAGGTCACGCCCGAGCTGAGCGCCAACGACGTAGAGGAGTGGGACTCTCTGCTGCAGATCTCTCTCGTTCTGGGTGTGGAGAAGGCCTTCAACGTCCGGTTTCGAGTTGGAGAGGTAGAAGCGACGAAAAACCTGGGCGAGTTTGCCGATCTGATTCAGCGACGCATGAACGAAGGCGCAAAGGTCTAAATGTTCCCTGCGATCTGGTCGAACCGCCATGCGGTAGCCTTGATCCTCGTTATCGCGACTCTGCTTACGTTCCCGATACTGATGTCGATCGTGGGTCTGCCTCCGCGCGACCGCGTCTATAGCGGAATCCGCGTAGAGACCGGCATGGGTCCATTTGACGAACACGAGATCTTTGAAGAAAAGGGGCCGGTCGACATTCTCTTCGTGGGTAGTTCGTTGATGGTGCGTGGCGTCGACATGGGGTATGTGCAGCGGCAATTGAGCGCAAAGCTGGGAAGGCCGGCAAAGATTAGCTACCTTTCGCTCAAATGGCAAGGCCTGGATATGCAGTACATGCTGATGCACGATTTCCTTGAACATCACAAGGTGGGGATGGTCGTGATGGACATGCCCACCTTAGCTTTGGTCGGTGACTCTCCGCATATTCAGGCATATCGATGGATGCGATGGGGCGAATTTCCCAGATCGACCTCGGATCTCTCTTTGCGCGACAGGCTGGCGATCTACGGGGCTCAGGTACTGGGTGCACCCAGACAACTCGTTAACTATCTGCGACCCAATCGACTGGTGCAGAATCGCCAGCTTGTCACCCGGCTTGGGTCGCAATCGGAGTATGGATCGGTGGGATACTTTGGCGGCCCCTTCGTTGCTGAGCCGCGAACGCCACCGACGATACCCACGGGCAGCATGTTCTCGCATGGACCGGAGGATCAGCACTTCGACTTCGATGGCCTTCCGCTGGGACCCTATCATCGGCACTGGGCACGAGAGATCGGCAATCTGGCCAAACAGTACAACATTCCATTTGCCATGATGCACATTCCGGAAGACCTGGAGAAGGGAATGACCCGCGTGCCTGAACGCATGTACTGGCCGGATGTCATTGGCCTTCCGTCCGCTCCAATTCTCGGAATTCCTTCAGCAACTCTTTTCCACGATACGCCGCCATCCGAGGTTAGCAATTACTACTACGATCAGCATTTCAATGACAACGGCAAAGAATTCTTCACGCGCGCGATTACGCCGGCGGTGCTGGATCTCTATGTGAGGGAGGTCCATGGCAATACCATCCAGTAAGCCGCATCCCGTCCTCGTTGGGGTTCTCTTTGCACTTTGCATCGCGGCGATCACGCTGACCCTGTTCATTACCCCCGACTCGCTCTCAGTCAACCTCGTTTATCAGGCGTTTTAACCAGAGGAACCCGCTCGCGATGCCACCCGGCCTTACTCATTTTTTGTCGAATTCGCTGCTCCTTGTAACGTTGGCGGTTCCATTTCTTCTGTTTCCTCTGGCGGCCTGGATCGTGTTGCGCTTGCCACCTGGTAAATTCCGCATGGCGGCGTTTGCCATCGTTAATCTTGTCTTTGCACTTGCTGTATGCATTTCACGGGGAACTTATGGAGTACGTCTTCACGACGTGAAGCAATACTTCGTCTTCTCGACTGTGATGTTCGTGGTTTATGTTCTGCTTGTTGCGGTGCAGTATCTTTTGCTTGAAAAGAAGCTGGGCTCCTGGCTGCCCCTCTTTTTCCCAATTCTGATTCTCGCCCTCGTTAAGTATGTTCCTGGAAGCTGGACGCAAAGCTTCGTTCCAGCGCCCTTTTCAAACAAGGTTTTCGCGGATTTTTTTCTAGGGCTCTCCTACATGGCCTTTCGGCTCACGTATATGGTGCATGAGATCCGAAATGGAATCGTCCCACTGCCCAGCTTTGCGGAATACCTCTCCTTTGCTTTTTTCGTGCCGACTCTTTCCATTGGGCCGATCAACCCTTACAGCGCCTTTCACAACTCACTGGCTGCCCCTGATCGCTCCATCACGCCAATTGGTCGAAGCTGGGCGCGAATTCTCATTGGTCTGACGAAGTACATTTTTCTGGGAAACCTCGCCAATCAGTTGACCTACGATGGCCTGCTGGCAGATGGTTTGCCGCATCATTGGATCGATTTTCCAATCGCAGTGGCTGGATACTGTGCTTATCTATACCTCAACTTTTCCGGCTTCTGCGATATCTCTATTGGCGTCTCCGGATTGCTTGGCATTCACGTACACGAAAACTTTGATCGACCTTTCAACAAACGGAACCTGCAGGAGTTCTGGGCGCACTGGCATATGACGCTGACCAACTACATGCGCGATATGGTCTTTGTGCCGTTGTCGAAGACCCTCATTCGCCGCTTTGGTCCAGCTTCAGCGCCGCACTGTATCGCTCTGGCCATCGCCATCGTCTTTGTGCTGATGGGAATATGGCACGGGGCGGGCTGGAACTTCGTAGTCTATGGCTTATGGCATGCGGTCGGCGTAGTCGTCGTTCACTACTACACGCTCTTCCTGAAGAAGCGTCTGGGGAAGGTTCGTTATGCCAAATATCGTGAGAATAAAGTGATCTATCACGTCGCGAATGCCATTACCCTGGCTTATTTCGCTTTGGGATTGATCTTCGTAACCAACTCCATGCGAGGGTTGAAGATGATCTTTCACGCCTTTCAACCGATGTAAGGTCCTGAATCCTATTTCGGCATCAAGTGCTGGAGCCGCAGCATGATGTAGACCACAAAGATCAGTCCGACGGATCCGATTGCGGCATATTGAACTGCCTTGAATGCATTCATCCTTGGCGGTGCAATCTTGCTGACCAACGCCATGGAATAGATCACCTGAACCATCCCGCCATAGATGAAAAGGGTCATGACGTAGGCGCGCGATAGGAACCATCCTGCTACGAAATAGCCGACAATCGAGATCAGCATGAGTCGCGCGATGCGCTCGATCTCTTCCGGGGATGAGGGCTGCGGCTCATTCAGGTCAATGGCAAGATGTAGCGGCGTTTTTACTTCTGTCTCCGAAACAGAGGCCTCTTCAAGCAGGACAGGGGAGTTGATGTTCTTTGCAAACGAAGATCCAGTTGCCGACCTATCAAATCGCGCTAGGGGCCCCCGGGCCACATTCAATGCGCGATCATAAGAAAAGCTATCTTCTTCAAGAGGCTTAGGTTCCTTTGAAACAGAGCAAACCATGGCATCTCGGATGGTGGGAATAACGAACAGAACCCACCAAAAGAGGCCAAACATCCCGAGTTCAGCCGCACAGACGACCACGGTGTTGTGGGCGGTAATGAAGAAGTACTCGCCGAATCGCTGAAATCCCACTCCGAAGAGAGGATGCGCCTTGAGCAGGTCAATGCCTACCGCCCAGGCCTCCATGCGGCCTGCGCCAGCTTCTACTGAGACGTCGCGGCCCCCAGACCAGCCCACTACGCTGGTGACCGCGAAGAGGGCTCCGGCGATAATTGTTGCGGGGATGGTGCCTATCTTACGTCTTGCTCCGAACAGAACGATAGCGAGCAGAGCTATGATTCCGCCTCGGGAATGGGTCAAATACATCCCAAACACCAGCCACGCAACCGGTGCTAAAACGAACAGAATATTACGTGGAAGGCTTCCCTTCTTCCAGAAGAAGAACATGCATGGAATCAGACTGACCATCACTTGAGCAAAATCATTGGGATCATTGATGAACGCCATGCCCCGAAGCCGATAGAAAGTTCCTTCATCGTTGCCCTGGGGCATCAAATAAGGATTAAGGAAATCGCCCGCCCGCAAGGCCGAATATCCTCGGAAGATTGTGAATGCGCTCACAAAGAACAACGTCAGGACCAACAGTTGCAGGTGCTTCTTCGTCCTGAAGTTCACCACAACCAAGAAGAACGTAAAAGCATTCGGGATAAAGCCAAGCACGGCCGGCAGAATAGAACCAAGCCACCCCGTCAGTACCATCGAACAAAAGACTGCAATGCACATGCCGACCAACGCATAGCTCTGGGGCATAGTCAGTAGCTTTGATCGTTGAATTCCGGGCAGGGAAGCTACCAGCGCCAGGGCAGCTAGAATAATTTCGATATGGAATTCATAAATAGGACCCCACAAGGTCTCGGGACCGATATACGCCGTCAGAATGTACAGTAGCGTTAGAAAAAGTCCCATAAAATAGATACTGAAGTCCCAATGCAATATTAGTGCATCTCGAATTCCAAATGAGAGGGATAACTAGCATACCCCGAAGAACGGGCAATCGCACTCTCACCGTTCCTGTACGATTCACTCGGGCCGAATAGCCATGAAACTTCCACGACATGCTGAGTTATGGTTTCCAGGCTACCTCCGCGACCGTACGCGGCGTGTATTGGGCCGACCTGCAACCCGACGTTTATGGGTGGGAATCACCGACCATTATGAACCGTTGTGCCAAAAGGCGCCCATGGAAACGGCACTACGCCGTGTCGCTCGTTGGCAGGAGGCGTGGCCACGGATCGCCAGCGACGCCCCCCGTGATTCCACAGGCAAGATGCCTTGCTACAGCTTCTTCTATCCACAGGAAGAATACAGGTCCGAGTTACTTGATCCTTTGGCAGAGATGACGCAACAGGGAATTGGCGATGTTGAAGTTCACATCCATCATCATCGTGAAACCGCAGAAGGCTTTATAGGAAAAATCACTGATTTTTGCCGTAGATTAAGGAATGATCATGGTCTTCTACATGACCATCGGGGTCGCATGGTCTTTGGCTTTATCCACGGCAACTGGGCACTGGATAACTCTCGCCCAGACGGGCTTGACTGTGGGCTGACCGGTGAGATTGAGCTTCTACGCGACCTGGGTTGCTACGCCGACTTCACCATGCCATCGATCCCATCGCCAACACAGGGAAGAATCCTGAACCAGGTCTATTGGTGTACCGGAACGCCAGGCCGCCCGAAGGCGTTTGATCGCGGGATTGAAGCTTCTGTCGGGGGAGGATCCCAAGGCGATCTTTTGATGATCACTGGCCCCGCAGGGCTGCGATTCTCAGGGCGACTGATACCTCGAGTGGAAATGGGAGAGATCGCCCACAATGATCCGCCGACGAGGGAGCGCGTTCGTCGCTGGCTTGATTTAGCTGCACAGATTGGTGACGAAATGTTTCTTAAACTTCACACGCATGGGGCTCGTGAAGATAACGCAGATGCCTTATTGGGAACAGGTGCACATGCTGGAGGTTTGGAGCAGATGTTCCGTTGGCTCCATGAAGAGACTCAGAAGCGTAGCATTGAGCTCCGCTGGGCGAGCGCCTATGATATGTTCTGCGCGGTGGAAGCTCTCACCGGCCCTCTCTATCCAGGCTCGCATTCCGGCTCGGAGATGACCGGGATTCCTGCTGGGGCTCGCTAAACTTGAATCTACTCCTGATTACATTTTCTTTTCCGCCGGCCGGAGGCGTTGGTGTGTTGCGAGCCCTCTCGCTGGCGAAGTATTTGCCTGAGAACGGTGTTCGCGTCGATGTCCTGACTGCCCGCAACGCTCCTGCGGTGGGCAAAGACCTGACATTGCTTCAGCAGGTTCCAGAAGTCGTCAATGTACATCGCAGCTGGACCTTAGATCTCCCTTTCTGGCTCCGCAAGTCAGTGAAAAAAGTCATTACTGGAGGGAAGGGAAAGTCTTCTCTAGGAAACGATTCTCAAGCGGATACGAAGAGCAGGAATTCCTTGAAGCGCCTGATAGGCAATCTGCTTCTGCCTGACCCTCAACTCGGTTGGCTTCCTTTCGCTCTTCCGGCGGCAGTTCGCATTATCCGCGAGCGCTCGATCGATGCCGTATTGATTACGGTCCCTCCATATTCAAGTCTGAAAGTCGTCACACGTCTCAGGAAGCTTTTTCCGGCATTGCCGATTGTCGTGGATTTTCGTGACGAGTGGCTCACCACAACGCTGGATCTCGTCAGCTTTAACAACAACGACCGTGCTCGAATCGTTGCTGAGAGAACAGAGAGCGAAGCTGTTCGCAATGCAACGACGGTTGTTTTGGTAACGGAGGCGGCGCGCAGCGAGCTTCAATCCCGCTATCCTGATGTACCTCCGGAGAAGTTCCTCTGCATTGAGAATGGGTATGATGCTCCTCCACCCCAGGCTCAACCCCAGTCCAACCTTTCGCGGTCGCTCCAACGGCAGGTTGTCCTTACTTACATTGGTACAGTCTATGGATCCACCGCCCCCGGCAATTTTGTCGAGGCGGTTCGCAGCCTCCCTGAGGCAGTTCGATCTCGCTTACATATCCGCTTCATCGGCCACATAGAAGAGCCGGCATATCGGAAGCAACTGCTCTCACTGGGAGACACGATTGAGTTGAGAGGATTCATTCCACAGGCTGAGGCGCTCGCCGCTATCCAAGATTCCGATTATCTGCTGCTGATCACACACGACAAGATCAACGTGGCCGCAAAGTTCTATGACTATCTTGGCGGAGGCAAACCAATCCTTGGGGCGGTTCATCCTCAGGGCGATGTGCGACGTCTCCTTGAGGAGACTGGTGCCGGAAAGTGGGCCGATGTGAACGATCCCCATGCGATCCGGAAGATGCTGGAAGATGCGGTCGAGTTCACAGGGACTTTAAAGCCCGACTTCGACCGTATCGCGGCCTATCATCGCCGGCCACTTACAGCGCGCTACGCCGCCCTGCTGAAGGATCTTGTCAAAGGGGATCGTCGGACAAATGAGCGGTTCAATTCATGAGAGTTGCGGTCATTACACGATATTTCCCCACCTCACACGAGCCCTGGGCCGGCCACTCTGCGTATCAGACATTGCGCATTCTTGCGCAAAACTGCGATCTCAAGGTCTTCTATCCTGAATCGCAATATCCTCCTATGCTTACGCCGCAGAGTCGCGCTGGCCGCAAAATCAACTTTGACCACCGGGTAGCTGGGGTCGCAGTCGAGTACATCCCCTATTTTGCGCTTCCTGCGGTGTCACGTCCGTTGAACGGATTCTCTGCAGGCCGCAGCATTCTCTCCCGTATTCGGGCCTATCGCCCCGACATCATTCTGAACTACATCGTTTATCCCGATGGTGACGCTGCACTTCGAGTAGCTCGTGCCCTTCGGATTCCACTTGTTGTCACCGCGATTGGCTCGGACCTGAATGTCATTCCCGACCCGTTTTGCGGATGGCTTACTCGTCGCGTGCTTCGCGAAGCGGATTTCACGATCACTGTCAGCGGCGATCTTCTACGTACGGCACACAGACTAGGAGCACAGGCCGAGCGAAGCAGGGCCGTTCTGAATGGCTGCGACACCGGCGTCTTCTATCCTCGTGACCGAGTTCAGGCACGCGCTTCTGTCGATGTTCCTGACGATGCTGAAGCGGTGGTGTATGTCGGGAGACTCGATATGGCCAAAGGGCTAGGCGAACTGGTCTCGGCTCTTGCAGCCCTACGAACCCGGCGTCCCCGGCTGCACGCTTGGATCGTCGGAGATGGGCCAGCGCGTCAGGAACTCATTGACTTAATTGCTTCCAGTAACCTCTCCGGCCAGATAACGCTAGTTCCTTCCTGTCCCACCGACAAGGTTGCTACCTGGATGGCGGCGTCCGATCTGATCACCCTGCCGAGTTATCGGGAAGGCTGTCCCAATGTGATCATCGAGGCTCTCGCCTCTGGTCGGCCTGTTGTGGCGACGGAGGTTGGTGGAATTCCTGAGCTGATGGATCGGTCGAGCGGTTGTCTCGTTCCACCTAGGGACGCAGAAGCGCTTGCGCTGGCACTCGATGAGGTTCTATCGCGCACATGGGACGCCCAAGCGATGGCTGCCCACCACAGTCGGAGCTGGGAAGATGTCAGCGGGGAGGTAGCAGACATTCTGATGGATACACTCGAAGCTCAATTCACCCCAAATGACATGCTCAATCAATAGAGTCTTGTACGCGGCGTCGACAAAGGCTGAACTGGACCGATTGCGCTGCCGTTTCTCTTCGTGGTGGACGTCCGTAGAGGTCGCGGAGGAACCTCCGGCATCCCAGCTTCGCTGAGCTTATACAGCAAGGATCGATAGCTGATCTGCAGCCACTTCGCGGTTTTCTGCCGGTTCCAGCTGTTTGCCTGCAGAACCTTCAGAATGATCTGCCTCTCAAGATCGTGGGTAGCCTGGCGGGTAATGTCTTTCAAGGAGATCGGCTCACTGAGATCGATCTCGGCAGTGATCCCGCTTCGAGGCTGCTCCGGGATCAATTCCGCGACCAGAGCATCTTCACTGCCGATCAGAACATAGCTGCGAATCAGGTTTTCTAGTTGCCGGATATTTCCTGGCCAGTGATAGCTTTGCATGAGCCGTATCGCGCTCTTCGACAGTAGTTCCGGCGTATGACGGAATATCCGCGAATAATGCTCAATATAGTGGTCGATCAACACCGGGAGATCCGCAATCCGCTGACGCAGGGGGGGCAGGTTGATCGTTACGGCATTAATACGGAATAGGAAGTCGAGTCGAAACGTTCCATTTTCAACCTGAGTCCTTAGATCGCCATTCGCTGCCGAAACCAGCCGGGTAGCGATGGAGCGAGATTCATGTCCTCCAACGCGGACAAAGGTTCCATCCTGTAAGACCTGTAAAAGCTTTGACTGAACGTTGAGATCGAGGCTTCCTACCTCGTCTAGGAAGAGAGTTCCATTATGGGCTTGTTCCACCCGGCCCAACTTTGTACTCGCCGCACCGGTAAAGGCCCCTTTTTCATAGCCAAACAACTCCGTTTCAAGCAGGGAGTGAGGAATGGCCGGACAACTGACTTTTACCAGACTTCCCCGGGAGCGAAGGGAAAGGGAATGAAGCAACTGTACGCATATCTCTTTCCCAGTCCCGCTTTCCCCCTGGATCAATACCGGAACGTCGGTTTCGGCAACCCGTTCTATTTTATTGCGTACGGCTTGCATAGCCGCGGTTTTGCCGAAGAGGATATCCATCGGTGGCAGACTAAAGGAGGCAGCGGATTCGGCATTATGAATCAAGTCATTTTCCCGTCTTGTTGGGTAGTCGACGCAATGAGTGCAATACGTTTCACTCAGCACGTAGCGCGCCAACTTATCTAGACGAAGAAATTATGTGGATGGAAATCCGCTCAAAAAATCCTTCATGAAAGCAGATTTTTTGCAAATGAACATCGGCCCTGCATTTATAGGATGATTTGTAGGTAACCAAATCACTCTTTACTTTGGTAACTATGCTGTCGATAGTCCAATTTTTTCTTCAAATGTACCAAGTTCAAGATGATGTCCTATGATTTTTTCGGCAGAGTGGTAAACATTTTTCTCTTTTATCGGCAAAATTATTAACATTTTTGTGTCACACTTCGGCTAATCCGAACTAAAATTCGGCTAGTAGCTCGCCGGGAGTTCTCCCTACTTCACGGGTGGTATGGAGTTACAGTAAGAGGCTGGGAAACCGGGTACGATCTTTGTAAGGCCAGCCAGGCTCGCAAGATTCGGGCGCAAGAACTCGAATCGGCATCATAGGGGTATTGGTATGTCGGCTTCTCCGTCTTATAGTATGCCTGCTTTGAAGTCAGTCGCTAAGTCCCGTCCGCAGGTGCTCATCCTTGAGCCTGACCTAGCGGTGCTGGACTATCTTCGACTTACACTGGGGGACCGTTACGCATTGAGTCTCTTTTCAGAAGAGAAGTCTCTTCTGGATCGGCTGGAACAGAATGATGCCCCGGATATTCTCTTGCTCGCCCTGCATCCAGGCCGCGAACCTCTTCCGCTGCTGACCCACATTCGATCCGTCAGTCCTAATTTACCGGTGGTTGTACTGTCCTGTTCCGCTGAATTGCGTGATCTGGAAGTGGTAATCCGGCTTGGCGTTCGCGCCATCGTGATGAAGCCTTTTGTGGGAACCGACGTCGAAGAGACGATCGAGGAGCATCTTGCCTCCGCAAGTCGGAAGGTGTCCGCAGCTGATTCGCCGCGGGAAGTTCCTCTCAATGAGACTCATTCCTTTGTTCGTTCCAGCAAGCGTATGCGCGATCTGGAGTCGCAGGCATCGCTTGTCGCCAGGGCAGACATCCCGTTGTTGATCTTGGGAGAGAGCGGGACCGGTAAGGAAATTCTTGCCCTTTACACTCACAAGATGTCGGCGCGCAGCCAGAATACCTTCCTGAAGGTCAATTGTGCTGCTGTTCCCGCGGATCTACTGGAAAGTGAGCTCTTTGGCTACGAACAGGGAGCATTTACGGGCGCGGTAAAGACCAAGCCCGGCAAGTTTGAGATCTGTTCCGGAGGAACGATCTTTTTGGACGAGATCGGAGAGATGCCGGCTATCCTGCAGGCGAAACTTCTCCAAGTTCTTCAGGACGGAACCTTCTCACGGCTTGGAAGCCGTTCCCCGATGAGGGTAGATGTTCGTGTGATTGCCGCCACGAACATCAATATGAAAGAAGCTATGGCGAACAAGACCTTCCGCGAAGATCTTTACTATCGCCTCAACGGGTTCACCTTGAACATTCCTCCGCTTCGCGAGCGTCAGGAGGAAATTCCTGTTCTCGCCGAATATTTCATGCGCAAAGGATCGCGGCGTTATGACCGCGATCCGCTGCCTTTCTCCCAGAAACTAATGGACACCTTGTCGTCGCACAGCTGGCCTGGAAACCTGCGAGAGCTCGAAAATGTCGTCAATCGTTATCTGGTCCTTGGCGATGAACGCGCGATTCTCGAGGAACTGGCTCCGGCCACGGCTCAAACTTCAGGCGGAGTTTCAGCGGAATCAGCTAGTGGCGCTGGACTTAAAGCATTGGTAAAAAATCTTAAGGGTGGCGCCGAAGCAGCTGCGATTGCACAGGTGTTGGAGGGTACTGGATGGAACCGCAAGGCGGCGGCAAACGATCTGCAGATCAGCTACAAAGCTCTGCTCTACAAGATCAAACAGTACGATCTATCTCCACAAGATCGCGCGTAGCTGCCAAAATAGCCGCTATGGCGGCGGCTGCAGCCGAAGGTGTCCATCGAGTGGTAGTACGATTTGAGGATCGTACCATTCGAGGAACGGTGGAGATCAGCGAACTGGGCTCCATCGAGCAGTTGCTGCAGAATGATCCTCATTCTCCGCTCGATCGCATCAAGCTCACCTTAGTGGATACGGGCGAGATCGAAGAGATTCCGACGCGTGATGCGAAGGCAGTCTTCTTCGTCAAAACCTTTAGTGGTGACCTACGTCATAAAGCCCTCCATTTCCATGAAAACTCCCCAATCGTTCCAGGGCTGTGGGTAAGGATTTACTTTTATGACGGAGAGATGATCGAGGGGATCATCAGCAATACTCGGGATTTCGTCCTGGAAGACGGCTTTTTTCTCATACCCACTGATCCCAATGGAAACAATAGGCTGGCTTATGTGAATAAGAGCGGTCTGAAGGACTTTCACGTCCTGGGCATGCGAAATATGCCCAAAAATCTCCACAAGCTTTAGATCTCGTGGACGGCCTGTCGCCGCCGATCTTTAGACGGTTGCGACAGCTTCTTTAGCCCATGCGATCGTCTGTTCAAGACCATAAGGGAGATCGGCAAGGACTTTGTAGCCGAAAGCTGCTTGTGCCCCGGAGATATCAGCAAGCGAATGTTTGATGTCGCCTTCTCTCTCTGGGGCATGATTTATGCCTCCCCGGTAGCCGGTGATCCGCTTGATCTCTTCAAAAGCTTGAAGGAGCGTGGTGCGATCTCCCGTAGCGACATTGAAGATCTGGCCTGCAACCTTTTCTGCAGGAGCCTTTGCCGCCAGCAAATTCGCGCTTACGACGTTGTCGATATAGGTGAAGTCGCGGCTGGTGAGTCCGTCCCCATAGATAGTGGGAGTTTGTCCCGCAAGCATGAGAGAGATAAAGCGTGCCAAAACCCCGGAATACTGTGACGAGGGATCCTGTCGCGGACCGAAGATATTGAAATAGCGTAGAGAGACAGTCTCGAGACCAAAGACACGGTAGTAACTGGCAAGGTAGTGCTCTCCGGCTAGCTTCTGGACCGCGTAGGGCGAAAGAGGGGCGGGAAGCATCGCCTCTGTCTTCGGCAGTTCAGGAGAATCTCCGTAGGCTGCTGAAGATGCAGCATAGAGGACACGCTTAGCGCCCGCCTTTCGGGCCGCTTCGAGGACATAGAGAGTCCCTGTCAGGTTTGGGTCATTCGTCCCGATGGGATCGTCGACTGATTTGGGGACCGAAGGTATCGCGGCTTCATGGAAGATATAGTCCACATCCCTGCTGGCATGAGAAAGGGCTTCACGATCCAGAACGTTCGCTCTGCGGAAATCGATTTGTGACCGGATCTCTTCAATGTTGTCCATCGAGCCGGTTGAGAGATTATCGATTCCGCGTACTTGCGCGCCTTCTGCCAGAAGCGCTCGCGCGATACTTGATCCGATAAATCCGGCGATGCCGGTAATGAGAACGGTAGACATGGAGCCTCCATGAAGAACTCGGCTGTGGATATGCTTCTTTAATAAGACTATCGCAGCGGGCCCCGCCGTCGGCAGCGATAGCGTGCCTCGAAAGTGTCATTCTTTTGGATGCAAACTCGCGAAGATCAGCCATTCAAACTAAAAAGAAAACCGCGAAGCCCCGAGCTTCGCGTTTTTCTTTTTTAGATAGTGTCTTACCTAAACTCCCACAGGCTCCGCGACTTTCACATTGACGGGCGTGAGCCAGTTGTAACGGTCAGCCTTGAGACCATTGACGATACCGAAGAACTCTTCGTGAAGAGCTGAAGTAATCGGTCCCATGCTTCCATCTCCGATCATGATCCGGTCGACCGAGCGCAGATGCGTCACTTCGGCCGCGGTTCCGGTAAAGAAAGCTTCATCGGCAATATAAATCAGCTCTCGCGGAAGCGTCTGTTCGACCACTTCCATGCCAAGCTGCTTTGCCAGAGTGATAACCGAGTTGCGGGTGATGCCGCTGAGCACGGAGTTGGCCAAGGGGGTGGTGTAAATTACTCCATTGCGGACCAGGAAGAGATTCTCGCCTGAGCCCTCGGACAGATAGCCGTTCACGTCCAGCGCAATTCCCTCTGCGTAACCATTCACCTCAGCTTCCATCCGGATAAGCTGCGAGTTCATATAATTTGCGCCCGCCTTCGCGAGAGAGGGCATGGTGTTGGGAGCCAGGCGCGACCAGCTGGAGACGCAGACGTCTGCGCCCTCGTTACCGGGAACATACTTGCCCCACGGATAGTTGACGACGTAGACCTCAACTGGGGACTTGAGAGGATTGACACCGACCTCACCGTATCCGCGGAAGGCGATGGGGCGGATGTAGCAAGGAGCCACTCCATTCGCCTCAATCACATCAATGACTGCAGCCGAGAGCTGCTCGACGGTGTAGGGCAGCGGCATGCGATAGATCTTGGCCGAGTCGATCAGCCGCTGCATATGCTCCTGCAAGCGGAATACGCCGGGGGCGTAACAACGGATTCCCTCGAAGACAGAGGAGCCATAGTGGACGACGTGGCTCATAACGTGGATCTGGGCCTTGTCCCAGGGAATGAGTTGCCCGTTGTGCCAGATGTTTGCAGTGGGTTGTATAGGCATGTACGTTCCTCGCGTAGAGCTTCCATTATAGCCATTCCGAGCGGCCGCTGGGCCAGATCGTGCCTGCCTCGAGCAGGTCAGTGAATCGGACGTGGGAAAATAGATTGTGTTCTACGAGCCCCACTCGTCGGTGAGTCTCTACGGCCTGCAGCACTCGGTCTACGTCCGATTCTCGGTCCTGGCGCTCAGTTCGATCTTCTTTCTGGTCGATCCCTTCGCCGCTCTGCCGACATTTCTGGCGGTAACGGCTGGTGCTGACAATGCACGGCGGCGCCGAATGGCGCGAAAGGCTTCGTTGACGGCGCTGATCTTTCTGAGCGCCTTTGCAGTTGGCGGGCAATACATCTTCAAGATGTTCGGGATCACGCTGCCGGCATTTGAGATCGCCGGCGGTGTCATTCTCCTCTTGATCGGCCTCGACATGCTTGAAGCAAAACGTTCGCCGACCCAGGAGGCGAGCGGAGATGCTGAGGCTGCGGCCACCAAGGAAGATGCAGGCATCGTTCCGCTCGGAATTCCTATGCTCGCCGGTCCTGGCGCGATCGCCAGCGTGATGGTCCTCGTGGGACAGGCGCAAAACCACTGGCAGATGGTCGCAATTCTTGGCTCGATCTTCATTACCGCGATGATTTGCTATTTGGTTCTCGGCAACTCCGACAAAGTAGCTCGGGCTCTGGGGGATACGGGAATTCGGATTCTAGTTCGTATCATGGGCTTGCTCCTTGTCGCCCTGGCGGTGCAGTATTTCGTAAATGGAATGGCTGATCTTGGAGTGATTGCGAAGCCTTCATAAAAGCATTGCTCCCTCGACCAACGTTTATGCAATTTGTAGCCTTGCAGTGATGAATACGAGAAGGAGTGGATCATGTTTCGATCGGGAAGCCCGGCGAGGATGATTTTGACGGTTGCCCTGGTCCTGGGTGGTGCAACACAGGCCGCGTGGGCACGTTTTCAGGTTCCTCCACCTTGCAAAAATGCCTTCAGTGTTCAGCAGGAGCAGACCGAAGGCGCAAAGGTTGCGGCCGAGATTTTCAAGCAGATGCCTGTTCTCCCAGATAGCTCTCCGCTTTCCCAGTATGTGCGACAGTTGGGTGCCAAACTGGTCGCCGTTACCCCTGGATATCGCTGGCCATTCAACTTTCATGTTGTCGCCAGTGACGAAATCAATGCCTTCGCCCTTCCGGGTGGTGCAATGTTTGTGAATGTCGGCGCCATTCGCGCCGCGGAAACCGAGTCCCAGTTGGCTGGCGTGATGGCGCACGAACTCTCACACGTTGTGATGCGGCACTCAACCTGCAATATGACCAAACAGCAGTCGGTGGGAACCTGGGCGGCCCTGGGCCAGCTTGGGGCCGCCATCGCACTCGGAAACGGCGCGTTGGGTTCCTTAGCCACTCAGGGAATCGGAATGGCAACTGGGCTGGGCTTCTTGCGCATGTCTCGTGATTACGAGAAGCAGGCCGATCTTCTAGGGGCAGGCATCCTCTACGACGCCGGTTTCGATCCCCGTGGTCTTCCCCAGTTTTTCGAGACGATCCAGGCAAAGTACGGCGAGGGGGGAGCGCAAATCTTCAGTGATCATCCCAACCCCGGAAATCGCATGCAATACGTCGGTGCTGAGATCGCGACCCTGCCGAAAAAAGCAAATCCGACCGTGACTTCAACAGCATTTACCAATGCCCGCGCCCTGGCAACCAAAGAAAAAACCTATACCGCCAAGGAGGTGCAGGCCGGAGCGTGGAGGCAAAGTGGCAAGTACGCCTTAGTGCCGGGAGGACCCGCACAGGTAATTCCTGCACAGGCCGACAGCAACGCTCAAGGTGGAGGAGGAACTGCGCGCCTGGACAAGACAGCGCTGGGGCTCAACGACCGCATGATCTTCTATAACGGCAAGAACTTCTCCATCAGCTATCCGCAGAGCTGGCAAAAAGGGGAAGGGAAGAATGGCAGCGTTGCCTTGGTTCCCGTCAATGGTGCTGCGCAAGCGGGAATTGCTTACGGGGCGATCGTCGAGGGTGCGCGGTTTCAGAGCGCAGTGACCAACGCGAGTGACTTGGAGCGGGCAACCTCCGCAATCGCAAGCCAGATGAGTCAGCAAAATGAAGGAATGGCGCAGGTCGGCGACATCTCTTCTACGACCATCAATGGCCAGCCGGCGAACCTGGTGGAACTCAAAGGACGATCTCCACTGACAAGCGGCGGCGCTCCCCTCCAGGAGAGAGATCTGCTGGTGACTGTGGCCCGTCCGGATGGCGCGGTCAATTACATGGTTTTTGTCGCGCCAGAGCCAGATTATCCAGCGTTGAAACCGCTCTTCAACTCGATGGCTCAAAGCTTTCGAGCCCGTTGAGGCCCTTTTCGCGCGCTGGAAGGGATCGGTCAAGAATGTTTGGCCGATAAAAATGCCGCGTCATTGCTGGCCTAATTCGACTTTTCTACAGAAACGGCAAGTTATTCACAGCCTATGGAGTTGCATGTTTGCATGGTCGTTGATACTCTCAGGAAGTCGCAGTGAGCGGTTGAGCTTGCAAAGATAAGGCAAGCACGATACTCTCAGTGTGGAAGTAAGAAAATGAGCTTCGCACCTGGACGCCAAAGCAATAAAGGGCCGGTAAGGGAAGATGAAGCGCAGTCCAAGCGTTTGACGCGGCATTGAGCCACTGGCCAGCCAAATCCAAACCCAAGTCACTGCAGGCTAAATTTGATAGAAGCTTAGGCTTCGCGGCACATTTTGCGCCGTAGAGATGTTTTGAAATTTTGCGTACGCGAACGATCGGTCAGCGGGCTGATTCTATTTATGAGAAAAACTTCTCAAAAATAAATCAAAAAGTTGTTGACAAGGGATGAAGAAACAGATAATCTCAGAAAGTTCGCTAAAACGTCGAACACTACTGAGTAGTAAGCGCGGCCGGCAGCAAGGCAAGCCTAAAGTAGTGAAAACAAAGACGAAACAAGCGCAAACAAGTTCGAGGACACGACCCAAGGCTTATAGCCGGGAAGTTCCTTGATCCAAAGCTGCCCGCCTAGTGTGGATGCAGTTCGGATCTTTGACAACATAGTTGAACGTGCCAGTCGTGAGAATGATAACGGAATTTGGTTTAGTCAATCTCACTAGTTATATCCTTCGCTCCTTTCGAGCGAGCGAAGGCGTCTGACTCCCGGACCTCCGTCCTGGGAGCGGACACACCAAGATTAAACGAGAGTTTGATCCTGGCTCAGAATCAACGCTGGCGGCGTGCCTAACACATGCAAGTCGCACGAGAAAGTGGAGCAATCCATGAGTACAGTGGCGCACGGGTGAGTAACACGTGACTTATCTACCTCCGAGTGGGGAATAACCTAGAGAAATCTGGGCTAATACCGCATAACACTTACGAGTCAAAGCAGCAATGCGCTTGGAGAGGAGGTCGCGGCAGATTAGTTAGTTGGCGGGGTAATGGCCCACCAAGACGATGATCTGTATCCGGCCTGAGAGGGCGCACGGACACACTGGAACTGAAACACGGTCCAGACTCCTACGGGAGGCAGCAGTGGGGAATTTTGCGCAATGGGGGAAACCCTGACGCAGCAACGCCGCGTGGAGGATGAAATCCCTTGGGATGTAAACTCCTTTCGATTGGGAAGATTATGACGGTACCAATAGAAGAAGCCCCGGCTAACTTCGTGCCAGCAGCCGCGGTAATACGAGGGGGGCAAGCGTTGTTCGGAATTATTGGGCGTAAAGGGCGCGTAGGCGGTTTGACAAGTCTGATGTGAAATCTCTGGGCTCAACCCAGAGTCTGCATTAGAAACTGTCGGGCTTGAGTATGGGAGAGGTGAGTGGAATTTCCGGTGTAGCGGTGAAATGCGTAGATATCGGAAGGAACACCTGTGGCGAAAGCGGCTCACTGGACCATAACTGACGCTGAGGCGCGAAAGCTAGGGGAGCAAACAGGATTAGATACCCTGGTAGTCCTAGCCCTAAACGATGATTGCTTGATGTGACAGGTACCCAATCCTGTCGTGTCGAAGCTAACGCGATAAGCAATCCGCCTGGGGAGTACGGTCGCAAGGCTGAAACTCAAAGGAATTGACGGGGGCCCGCACAAGCGGTGGAGCATGTGGTTTAATTCGACGCAACGCGAAGAACCTTACCTGGGCTCGAAATGTAGTGGAATCCGGCAGAAACGTCGGCGTCTAGCAATAGACCGCTATATAGGTGCTGCATGGCTGTCGTCAGCTCGTGTCGTGAGATGTTGGGTTAAGTCCCGCAACGAGCGCAACCCTTATCTTCAGTTGCTACCATTTAGTTGAGCACTCTGACGAAACCGCCTCGGATAACGGGGAGGAAGGTGGGGATGACGTCAAGTCCTCATGGCCTTTATGTCCAGGGCTACACACGTGCTACAATGGCCGGTACAAACCGCTGCAAACCCGCGAGGGGGAGCTAATCGGAAAAAGCCGGCCTCAGTTCGGATTGGAGTCTGCAACTCGACTCCATGAAGCTGGAATCGCTAGTAATCGCAGATCAGCATGCTGCGGTGAATACGTTCCCGGGCCTTGTACACACCGCCCGTCACATCACGAAAGTGGGTTGCACTAGAAGTCGGTGCGCTAACCGCAAGGAAGCAGCCGCCCAAGGTGTAATTCATGATTGGGGTGAAGTCGTAACAAGGTAGCCGTAGGAGAACCTGCGGCTGGATCACCTCCTTTCTAAAGAGAAAACGTCATGGCACTCATATGTGTCCTGCAAATGCAGGCAGCCTGACCGCTGAACATATGAGGGGTTCCATGCACCATCTCCATCTATCAAGCCTGATGGGGATGAGCCTGAACTAAGCCTCTCTTTGTCGATATCAATCAACACCGATGGTCAGGACCGGCGTAGCCGATCCGCACGTTCAACTGTGTCCTCGAAACCTTTTCGAGAAATCCAGCTAGTAGCTCCTAGCCGTTAGCTCTTAGCTAAAGACTAGGAGCTAAAAGCTAAAAGCCGCTGTTTCGGGCCTGTAGCTCAGTTGGTTAGAGCGCACCCCTGATAAGGGTGAGGTCGGTAGTTCGAATCTACCCAGGCCCACCACCTTTCATCGGATCTACTGGTATATTTGTAGTGATGGGGCTGTAGCTCAGTTGGGAGAGCGCCTGCTTTGCAAGCAGGATGTCATCGGTTCGATCCCGGTCAGCTCCACCATCCTCTCGAATAAGGAAAGCGAAGTCTGCTTGAGGTTGAGGTTCTGCGCAAGCGGGACTTGAACCTTGAGCAGGAATGCTCGAGCCGCCTCAGGGCGCGACAGCGACAGTAAGTCGCTCAACGATTTTTGACAACTGAATAGATTGGGTAAATATAACTACAAGGCTGAGCAGCATGTCTTCGGGTAGTTTCCGGAGAAAGCTGTCAATCAGTGTTGAGTGTCTTTAGAATATTCGTATCGGCAATCAGATCCCAGCAAGTTGAGGTGATGATTGTAGCGATACAGGCGAAAAATGGACAATATAGATTGCTTGTAAATGGTAGAGGTAATCACTCTGCTGCGTGCGAGTAAATTCTATGGTCAAGCTACTAAGGGCGCACGGTGGATGCCTTGGCAGAAACAGGCGATGAAGGACGTGGCAAGCTGCGATAAGCTTCGGGAAGCCGCACACAGGCGTTGATCCGGAGATTTCCGAATGGGGAAACCCACCCAGGTAAAACCTGGGTATATCCAACTGAATTCATAGGTTGGAATAAGCGAACGGAGGGAAGTGAACCATCTCAGTACCTCCAGGAGGAGAAAGAAACCTCGATTCCGAAAGTAGTGGCGAGCGAAATCGGAACAGCCCAAACCCGTTGCATTAAGGTGCGTCGGGGGTTGTAGGGCCTGCAACAGTAGAGTTACCAATCTGGTCGATAGTCGAAGCTTCTGGAAAGGAGCTCCATAGAGGGTGACAGACCCGTAGACGAAATTGATCCAGACTCGAAGCAGGTACCTGAGTAAGGCGGGGCACGAGAAACCCTGCTTGAATCCACGGGGACCATCCCGTAAGGCTAAATACTCGTTTCTGACCGATAGTGAACCAGTACCGTGAGGGAAAGGCGAAAAGCACCCCTTTGAGGGGAGTGAAAAGTACCTGAAACCGTGTGCCTACAAGCAGTGGGAGGACTATGCCCGTAAGGGAATGTCTGACCGCGTGCCTATTGCATAATGAGCCGGCTAGTTATTCTTGTCAGCAAGGTTAAGCGTGAGCGAGCCGCAGCGAAAGCGAGTCTGAATAGGGCGATAAGTTGGCAGGAATAGACGCGAAGCGGGATGATCTACCCTTGGCCAGGTTGAAGGTGGGGTAACACCTACTGGAGGACCGAACCGGTGTTTGTTGAAAAAAGCTCGGATGAGCTGAGGGTAGGGGTGAAAGGCTAATCAAATTCCGTGATAGCTCGTTCTCTCCGAAATAGCTTTAGGGCTAGCCTCGGGTGATTTGGATTGGTGGTAGAGACATGATTGGACTAGGGGGCTTTCCGGCTTACTGAATCCAGCCAAACTTCGAATGCCAATTACAACCAGCCCGGGAGTCAGACTGTGGGGGCTAAGCTTCACAGTCGAGAGGAAAACAGTCCAGACCGCCTGCTAAGGTCCCCAAATTATAGTTAAGTGGGAAAGGAAGTCGGAACGCTCAGACAGCCAGGAGGTTGGCTTAGAAGCAGCCATCCTTTAAAGAAAGCGTAATAGCTCACTGGTCAAGCGGTCCGGTGCCGACAATACAACGGGGCTAAAACTATATACCGAAGCAGCGGATGCACACTTTGAGTGTGCGTGGTAGGAGAGCATTCTCACAGCGATGAAGTCAGACTGAGAAGACTGATGGAGCGTTGAGAAGAGACCCTGCCGGCATAAGTAGCGATAAGGAAGGTGAGAACCCTTCCCGCCGAAAGTCTAAGGTTTCCTGAGGAAGGTTAATCCGCTCAGGGTTAGGCGGTCCCTAAGCCGAGGTCGAAAGGCGTAGGCGATGGACATCCGGTTAATATTCCGGACCTCCCAGTTTTTCGTTATCACGATGGGGTGACGCAGAAGGATAAGCAGGACCTCCTATGGCTATGGGGTTCGATGCGCGTAAGCTGGTTTTCCTAGGCAAATCCGGGAAGACTTAACAGTGAGGCGCAAAGCAGTAAGCCGAATGGCTGAAAGCTGCTGATTTCATGCTGCCAAGAAAAACCTCTAAGGAGAGAGATTGGGAACCGTACCACAAACCGACACAGGTAGACGAGGAGAATATCCAAAGGCGCTCGAGTGAAAGCTTGTTAAGGAACTCGGCAAATTAGACCCGTAACTTCGGGAGAAGGGTCGCCATCGAGGTTCATAGCCTCTGATGGCCGCAGCGAAATGCGAACGGCGACTGTTTAACAAAAACACAGGTCTCTGCAAAGTCTAAAACGACGTATAGGGGCTGACTCCTGCCCGGTGCCGGAAGGTTAAAGGGAGAGGTTAGGGCGCAAGCTCGAAGCTTTGAACTGAAGCCCCGGTGAACGGCGGCCGTAACTATAACGGTCCTAAGGTAGCGAAATTCCTTGTCGGGTAAGTTCCGACCTGCACGAATGGAGTAACGATCGTTCGACTGTCTTAACGAGTTGCTCGGCGAACTTGTAGTACCGGTGAAGATGCCGGTTACCCGCAGCTAGACGAAAAGACCCCGTGCACCTTTACTATACTTTTACAGTGGTTTACGGCAATTGCTGCGCAGGATAGGTGGGAGGCTTTGATATCGGACTTTTGGGTTCGGTGGAGCCAACGGTGAGATACCACCCTGCGATTGTTGTGATCCTAACCTCCTCCCGTGATCCGGGAGAGGGACATTGTAAGACGGGTAGTTTGACTGGGGCGGTCGCCTCCTAAATTGTAACGGAGGCGCGCGAAGCTACACTCAGGTCGTTTGGAAATCGACCGTCGAGTGCAAAGGCATAAGTGTGGTTAACTGCGAGACCTACAAGTCGAGCAGATGCGAAAGCAGGCCTTAGTGATCCGGTGGTTCTGTATGGAAGGGCCATCGCTCAACGGATAAAAGGTACGCCGGGGATAACAGGCTGATCATTGCCAAGAGTTCATATCGACGCAATGGTTTGGCACCTCGATGTCGGCTCATCACATCCTGGAGCTGTAGAAGGTTCCAAGGGTTCGGCTGTTCGCCGATTAAAGTGGTACGTGAGCTGGGTTCAGAACGTCGCGAGACAGTTCGGTCTCTATCTGCTGTGGGCGTAGGAGATTTGAAGAGGGCTGTCCTTAGTACGAGAGGACCGGGATGGACGAACCTCTTGTGTTCCAGTTGTCTTGCCAAAGGCACGGCTGGGTAGCGAAGTTCGGTTGTGATAACCGCTGAATGCATATAAGCGGGAAGCACGCTCTAAGATGAGATCTCCCAACCCGTAAGGGAAATGAAGGGCCCAGGAAGACCACCTGGTTGATAGGCTGGAGGTTGAAGCGCAGTAATGCGTGTAGCTTACCAGTACTAATCGCCCGTTCGGCTTGTCCATAGAATTTACTCTGCGCAGTGAAAGCATTGTCCGCTGTTTTGGAGTCATTCAACACAAGCTTTGTAGTTATACGAGATATAACGAATACGTTTTGGTAAATGTCTGCTCAATCTATTCAGTTGTGGAAGATCGCGTGAGCGAAATTCTCAAGTTTGCCGGTGAGTTTACCGCGAGGGTCACACCCGTTCCCATCCCGAACACGGAAGTTAAGCCTCGTTGGGCCGATGGTACTGCACGCGTAAGTGTGTGGGAGATTAGGTGATCGCCGGCATAATTTTGAAAAGCCCCATCCTTGGATGGGGCTTTTCTGCTTTTAACTTCCTGAAAAATACTTCGACTCTAGAAGCAAACCACGCCTTGTCCCTTTACCTTGCTATCAGTATTCGAGCTTTGGATACCAGTCTCCACCTCTACCTTCGGAGGTTAAGTCGAGAATCGTCCAGAGTGGATCAAGGTCCGGAGCTCCGCGTGGGTCTTGGTTCGGGTCCGCCATCTCGCTGCTCATCTCTCCCGCCCAGAAATGATGAATGACGCCATTGTGGCGGGTAAAGATGTTGAGCGCCGGGACGTCGCCATCCTCGGAACTTACATAGCTGCGCGTGTAGTCACCTTTACCATCCGAATATACCTGCAGATTTTTCCAGCCGCGATCTTTCTTGAAATCAAGAAGCCGCTGGATGGGTGACCGTGCAGTAACGGCGATGGCGACGCGCTCACGCAAGTTCCTTGCGGTCCCTTCCCAGGAAGTAAGCATTGCAGTACACATGGGACATACGTGCTTGCGCTGTGGGCCAAACATCATGCTATAGAGAACGAGAGTTTGCTTTCCCCCGAAAAGATCGGAGATGCCAACCGCGCCTTTTTCTCCTTCGAAGGTGTAATTTTCGGGAATTTCTCCGCCCAGTGGAAGGGTCCGCCGCTGAGCGGCAACCTGCTCGATGTGGCGGCGGAGCTCAATCTCTTCTGCAAGCAGGGCGTTCCGTGCTTGACGATATTCACTGCTTTCATTGGGGAAGCTCGATCTGTTTTTGGCTGCCAGTTCTGCAGCTGGAGTGAGAGTGGTCTCTACTGTCATTCCGTTCTCCTCATGGCGAAGGTTTAGACCGCTGCCGTGCTCAAGGTAAGATTCCCGCGGCTTTGGATACTTTGTCTGATTGAAGCAAATGTCTCGATGCTCTTTTAAATTAGTCCCGGGAAAGAGGGAGGGCAACTAATTGAAAAAATATTAGGTTCCGCTTTGTGGTACGCATAAGAAGAAAGAACCCGCGTCAAAATGCCTTTGGTGCCTGATTCAACGCAAAAAATCCCATATTTCGGAATATGGAGTTCCTTTCTATTCCTTCTCGGCATGAAGGAGGAACCTCAATCTTGACAGTGCCATTTTCGACTCCCTATACCTTGCCCGAAAACTAAAACAACTCAGGAGCTTTCCGTTCTGGGCGTCTCTGATCTTCCTTTGTCTGATGTCCACCTCGGCCTTCGCTCAGAATACCGATGCCAGTCTCTCGGGATCTGTCCTTGACTCGACGGGAGCTGCCATCCCGCAAGTCAAGATCACTCTCACCAATGACGACACTCGTCTAAGTCAGTCGGTCGTCAGCAGCGACAGCGGCAACTTTGTACTCACTCCATTGCCTCCCGGTCACTATACCGTCTCTGCCGAACGCGACGGGTTCCGTCGCCACGTTCAATCCGGCATTCTCCTTACCGTCGCCCAGAAAGCCACTCTCAACCTGACTCTTCAGGTCGGCAACGCGAGTGAAATCGTAAGCGTCAATTCGACACCGGAGATGATCAATGCGACCTCCCCGGATCTGAGTACGATTGTCGACGCGCGGGCGATCCAGGAGCTCCCGCTTAATGGACGCGACCCCTCCACGCTCGTCCTGCTGGCCCCAGGAATGACCAACGGTCTTCGCCTGGGTGTCCTGCAGGCGACGAATTCCTTTCCCGGTGAGACCGGCGCGTCCTCTTCGGGGGCCGCTCCGGAAGCACGTATTACCTTCTCGATGGTGCTCGCAACATCGATACCTACAACCTCCTCGCCGCTCCCTTTCCCAATGCGGACGCCACGCAGGAGTTTCGTGTCACAACGAACAATTTCGATGCCCGCTATGGAATTTGCGCCCGGCGCTGTCGTTAGCATCCAGACCAAGAGCGGCACGAATGCCTTTCATGGGGGGGCATTCGAGTTCCTGCGCAACGATGCCTTCAACGCTCGCAACTGGTTCAATAAATCCATCGACACTCTAAAACGCAACCAATTTGGAGCGTTCCTGGGCGGCCCCATCATCGCCGACAAGCTTTTCTTTTTCACGAACTATCAGGGAACTCGTTCCATAAGCACATCGGCGGACAGTCATACCAATGCTCCTACGCAGGCGATGCTCAATGGCGACTTCACTGCCGTTCCCAAAACGCTTGCCGGAGGATTTGTCGGCAACAGAATAGACCCCAAGCTCTTCAGCCCCGGAGCTCTGGCACTCGTGAAGAATGTTCCCCTCGGACAGGATCCCGCTACGGGCATCGTCTACTATTCAAGTCCTGTCACGCGCGTCCCTCTTAATGAGGGAACTGCAAGAATTGACTGGCAGGTGAATCAGGCCCAGCGACTCTCCGTCCGCAGCTTTATTGGTCGCTTCTCCCGGCCGCAGGGCTCGATTCCCGGCAATATCGTTACCGCAGTCCTTGGGGATGATGGCAGGTACTGGAATGAGGCGTCAATCATACCTGGATCCTTAGTCCCAGAATGGTCAACTCTTTTTCGGCTGCGTGGATTCGCATGGACTTCGTCTCCGGGGCACAGCAGCTTGACGCGAATGGCAATCCTATCTGCCTCTCGCAGTTTGTAAAGATCTCCGATCCCATCTCTCCTCCTCTGACGATCAGTACGAGCTTTTCCCGCAACTTCCGTCTGGCGATCACCCAGAGCTGGAACTTCTCAGTCGAGCAGCAGTTTACGCGCGACATCGCCATCCATCTTGCGTATTTCGGAAATGAAAGCTACCACCTGCTCACGCCGGTCGAGCGTAACCCCGGCATCTACTGTGCCGTTGCCAATACCTTCTGCTCTGTGAGCGGCGCCCGTTCTACGTTTCCACAGTTCGGCTCCATTACGGAGTACAACACCGCAGGAACAGCCAACTATCAGTCTCTGCAGGCCGGTATCGAAAAGCGTATGCGCTACGGCCTTCAGCTTCAATCGAACTTCACCTGGTCGAAGACATTCGATGTCACCACACTCGGAACCGACGTCCTTTCAAGCGTCCCCAATCCGTTTGATATTCGCTTCAACCACGGCCTTTCCGACATGAATGTGCCATACACGCTGGTGACGCACTTCGTTTACACCACACCCTCTCTGTCACGGCACGGTTTTCTTATCCGTCAGGTTCTGGGGCAGTGGCAGGGAAGCGGCATCTGGCAGACCGCTTCCGGAAAGCCCTTCAGCATCTCCGGAGGCAACGGGAATAATCGTTCTGCTTCCTAGGTGGGTCGCGATCGGGCCGATGTAACGGGACTTCCTTATCGAGTCCACGAAGGTTCTCGGGATAACTGGCTGCAGCATTACTACAGCACGGCCGCATTCCGAACGAATGTTCTTGGCACCTTCGGCAATTCGCAGCGCAATCTCTTCAACGCACCCTGGATCAACTCCTGGGATCTGGGAATCGCGAAGAGCTGGCATGTCTACGAAAGCTACGTGCTCCAGTTTCGTTGGGAGGCGTTCAATGCCTTCAACCATCCTACGTTCGCTGGTCCCAATACCGATCCGACCAGCGCCAGAGGCGGCCAGATCACATCGAACAGCAGCACCCCCCGAGTGATGCAGGGAGCCCTCAAGCTTACCTTCTAATTCAGCTACAGGGCTTTGTCTGATTTATTTGTTGCGAACCGTTGCGTCGCGATCGGCAGCGGCCTTATTGGCGTCACGTTCGGCCTCGCGCAGTCGGCTGTCGATCTCGGAGCTGGAGAGTGCATGGCCGCTTGGGCTGCTGCCACTGCGGGAGCCATCGGCGCCGATGATAATTTTGGTGCCGTCTTTGCCGCGGTAAGTCTTCGCGCCAGAAGCCTCTACGGTGTAGCGGGTTCCATCTGCTCCCTGATAGATACGGGAGCCGTCGGCGCCTGTCGTGAGGTGAGTTCCCTTGTTGTCGTAAATACTGGAGCCATCGGTACGGATGTTGATGTGGAGCCCGTTCTTGTCGCTGATGATGGAAGACCCATCGCTGCTTTTGATGTTGACGCCCTCTTTGCCAATGATCACCGAGGAACCATCATTATCCCGGATTGAGATTGGGGCAGGAGGCGCCGGTGGGGCCGGGGGCATCGGCGCGACTGAAGCCTTCTTGAGTGAGATATCTCCCTGGCTGGTGGAGATCCGTACCAGCGGGCCGCCTTTGCCGACCATTCCGTTGTAGCTCTTGTGATTGCTGTCCTCATTGCCCTGCTGAGGAAGAGAGAAGTCGTTTTCGAGGTCGCCGTTGGTGGTGTCGGCCTGCACGGAGAAGCTGGCCTTCTCAGGAAGTGTGAGGTCAACCGAGCCGTTGCGGTTTTCGATGGTGATGTTGCCGAGCGGGGGAGCTCCGGTCAAATCGACTGAGCCATTTCGGTTCGTGATCGAGACGTCGCCGGTGATGCGTTCCAGGCTGACATTTTTGTTGCCCGTAGCAAGCGTGAAGGGACCGGCAGCGCGATCGGCGGAGATGTCGGAAGAACTGATCTCGCTTTCGCCGTCCAGGCGGGTGAAACGCATCTCGGTACGGCTGGTATGGAAGCGAACGTCGCCGGTGATGTGCTCAAGGTGTGTGGTCCCGAAGAACTCCCCAGTCATCGATGCCGGGCCGGAAACGTCGGAGAAAGTGAGGTCGCGAGCGCGGCCTTCCACGGTGACTGGCCCGGTGGCGCTGTGCACCGAGAACGAGGAGTCGCCGTTGTTGATGCGCGTACTGATGGGGCCGGAGATGGCGGTGAGAGAAACATCGCCGTGATTGGCCGTGACGGTTACAGGAGCCTTGATGGAGGCGGCATGGATGTCTCCCCGGTTCGCCGTGACCGTGACGGGGGCCGAGGGAGGAAGCGTAATACTGAGATCGGCGCGCGCCCCCTCAATCGAGGGGACAGTGAGACGCAGGGTTCCGGTTGGAGTATCCGTGTCGAATGTTGGCGAGAGTTGCTGGGCGCGAGTATTCGCCTCGGAATCAGAGCGCGTGTAGACCTGTTTGTGAACCTGGACGTGGACCTGCTGATCGTCGCTGGTACCAGCGATGATGACGTCGCCGCGAGGATTGTTGATCGTCAGCCCGCTCCCCTGAGGCAGAGCCTGGGAGAGAGTTTGATCGCTCTCGTGCTTATCCCCCAGAAACTCGTCCATGTTGTCCGGGTTCAGGTTGAAGGTCCTACTGAAAGCCCCTCCGCGAAAGCCGCTGAAGGTGACCCCTAGGATTCCGATGAGAAGCAGAAGCGTGAAGACGCCGCCGCCGAGAGAACGCCTTCGATACTGTGGCTCTTCGGAGTGAAAGTACTGGTCCCATCCCCATTCCAGCAGCATGATGACGCCGATGCAGATCAGCAGCAGCGGCCACCAGCGCCCATACCAGTCCCAGAAGAAGCGTGCTGACATGCGGCCGGTCTGAATCAGGAAAAAGATGATGCCGGTTGTGATAATCAGCAGCGGCCCCACGATGGAACTCCGCCGCGTACTGCGGAGCTGGGCGCGGTAAGCAGCCTGCTGCGCGCGAAGATAGCTGCGTTGGTAGCGTGCCTGTTCCTTCATGGCGCGGCGCTGATATCGCCAGTCGCCCTGGGGTGGAGGGTACTGTCCGGGAGGTGGAGGATAGGGCGGGGTCTGGTTTGCCATCTTCGTTCAGCGCCCTTCCTGGTTGGACTGGTTCGAGGGGGAGGCCTGCGTTGATGGGGGAACCACGGAGACCGGATTAGGTGGAGCTGTCGGAGGCACAGGTGGTCCCGGATAGACCGGAGGCACAGAAGCTTGGCTGTAAAGAGTCTTCTCCGCGAGGATCATCACGCCCGCCACAATGATGAACAACGGCCAGCTGCTTCCCCAGGAGAGAATGTTGAAGGCTGAGAGAAAGAACATGATTCCAACCAGAATCACCCAGATGGAGCCGCGCAGAGCGCTGAAGAGGCGCATCCGGTAGAGAGGTGAGCCGTCGTCTGCAAGCGTCCCTCCCAGGGCTGTCATCTTGTAATAGAAGAGCCACAGCCCCAGCCCGATTAGGAAGATGGGAAAAAGCCGGTGTACGGGAAAGCCATGGAACAAGCCAGTATTGCCAATCAGAAAGATCGCGCCCAGACCGATAAGCCAGATTGCTCCGGTTGGAAAACGATTTCGCGGATAGGCCGCGTTGGGATCGAAGGCAGGTGGCTGCGCGGCATAAGCAGATCCCATGTAAGCGCTGTTATAGGGGGAACCCGGGAAATTGTCAGCCGGAGCCCCCCAGCCGGCTCCGGGAGGCGGATAGCTGGATGGTGGCGGCGGATAAGCTACTGCGTCTGCGGGCGCGGCTTCAGGAGCGGTGTAAGCTGTCGAGGCTGCCGGACTGGCATTCGCAGAAGAGCTGGTGGCGGTCCATGATTTTCCAAAGCCTAGCCGATCGCCAAGGTCGTTGAGCCCGAAGGGATTGGGCAGAGGGGTGGCGTCGCGGCGTGCTCGCGCCGTCTGATACGCCTCGAAAACCTGGTAGAAGACCCAACCGGCGACGAAGAGACCAAAGATGCCGTGTTCATCCGCAAGGCTGACGAGAACCGCAAAGACGATCAGGTGGACGATCCCTTTGGCATACTGCCCGTTGTACATCGCTCCCACGCCTGGGATAAAGCCAAGCAGCGCGGCCAGGCCGGGATTCGGCGCTCCAGCCGCGGAAGGGGGCGGAATGGAGCCGTTGACGGTGTATCCAGTAGCTGGATCTGTATAGGCGTAGCTCCCTCCGGTGGCGGAGGTGGTGAAGTTGACGCCCCCAACGTTGCCGGAAGCATACCCGGCACCGGCTGTGGGTGGTGGCTGAGTGCCAGCGAGTCGAGCTTCAAGGCAGGGCTCACAGAAGACAGCAGTCCCGATGACGCGGGCGCACTCCTGGCACAATGCCTTACCGCAGTTCTGGCAGAAGGCGATTCGTTCTCGCTCTGGATGATTGGCGCAGTTCATGCCTGTCCCCCTTGCTCGACTGAGTTGAAAACCGTGGGAGTAAAGAAAGTAGAAACCTTCCGGCGCTCATGGACGGGTTCGGGGGATGAACCGGGATGAACGAGCGAAGCAGTGAACTCAAGCGAATGATCAAGTCCAAGGCTGCGGCTGCTGCCAGACCGCGGCCGGGGATTGGATCGTTTCTGCTCCTCTTGATTCGGATCGTTTCGGTGCTGGTCCTCAGAGGGATTGCTCTGAGCGGGGGCCGGGGTGGTCACCTGCGGGGCCGGGGCAGTGTTTGAATCGCTATCGCGTTGCAGATCGCGTACCCGCGACTCCAGTTCATAGACGACGCGGAGGTTGTCGATGGAGCGGACCACCCGTGCGTTGGTGTCGTAGAAGGTGCGCTTGAGGCTGGACGGGGTGAAGTCACTGGCGCGAAGGTCGGTGATGCGAACTCCCGTCAGATTGAGCGTAAGTGCAATCGAGAAGAAGGCCATCGCTGCCGTCATCGCCAACCGTGGCTGCATGAGCGTGTGCCGGACGTTGGCAAGCTTGAAAGCTCCGGTGAGCCGCTTGTGAAAGGGCAGAACCTTGCGTGAGGCGTAGGCGGTTCCCGGGATGTACGCACCAGGAATGCCCGATACAGTTGCCGGTACGGTCATGGAACCGCTCAACAGGCCTTTTTGTTGTGCTATCGAGGATACGGCGAGGTCGGCCGCCGGGCCCGTGGTGGCGAGGATGCGCTCCAGCAGCGATGCTGAGGGCTGGGGCCGGGAGCCATGCAGCTTTGCAAGGAGGTCAACTCCCAGTTTCGTGTCGATGAACATGCGTGAGCAGTCCGGGCAGATTGCCAGGTGGCGGTCGAAGACGGACTGATCTTCCGCCGAGAGGGTCCTGTCGAGGGCATCGGTCAGCATAGCCTCGCACTGGGCGCAGTGAGTCGGGTCCGGAGACCGTGAGGGTTGCGCGTTACCGAACTGATTGAACTCTGCCACCTGAAACCACCTCGCCTTCTATCGTTACATCATCTGTTGTTTTTCTATACGTTGTAACAGCCTTGCAAGTTCCCCGCGACCCCGACTGATACGGCTTTTCACGGTCCCTTCCGGAATCCGCAGAACCTGGGCGATCTCCTTGTAATCCATATCTTCGAGGTCACGCAGAATAACAGCTTCGCGTAGCTCCGGAGAGAGCTGTTTCAGGGCTTCCTGGATGCGCGTCTTAAGCTCCAGGCTGGCGAATTGCTGCTCCTGGGACTCCCGCGTGTCGGCGAGACGGTCAGCCATCGTGGGGCTGTCCTCTTCTCCATCGAAGCTCGCATCCAGCGAATCGGAGGCGCGGTCCAGTCGCGTGCGGCGGAAGTGATCGACAAGGAGATTGCGGGCCAGCGTTGTAATCCAGGTCTGGAAGCTGCCCTTCTGCAGATCGAAGCTCGCCAGGTTTTTGTAGAGCTTGAGGAAGACGTCCTGGGTCAGGTCCTCGGCATCCGTCGCAGAACCCGTGAAGCGATAGCAGATCGCGTAGATGCGCCGGTGTTGCGTCACGACAAGCTGCTGCCATGCCTGGGCATCGCCGGCGATACACTGCCGAACCAGTCGGGCTACAGCTTCCTGTGCGGCTTCCTGTTCCGGGGTGCGCTCTAACATGGCCTCAACTGGCTTTAACGGTTGTATGAGTTTACCGCGTGAACCGGTCGGAGTTGCAGGAATGGAGCCAGGGTTATACGGGGCGGAACGGGCCACGCGGTGATTGAGGGATACAACGCGAGTGGTCCGGCCAGTAACGCGTCGGCCGGTAACGGGAAGCGCAATGGAAAGGACGCCCATGCAGGTCTATACGCAGGGGCGTCCGGGATGGTTCAGTAGCTCAAAAGATCAATCGATATCGATCTATTTAGAAGCCTATTTAGGAGCCGTAATGACTCCGCATGCGATCCGGCCGCCAGCGTTCCCCGTGGGATCCGTCTTCATGTCGTCCGCCTTCTCATGGACCATGATGGAGGTGCCCCCATTGGCAAAGATGGAATCGGCGGCTGAGGGGTCAAGAGACAGATAATCTACGGTGAAGGCGGCAGTTCCGATGCCGTTGGCGGCGACGGTCACATTCTGGGGCAGGTCCCCGTTGTGGTGGCCCATCGGGTTTTCCGTACCGTGCTTCTTTTCAGCGGGATTGAAGTGGCCTCCGGCAGTCTTGAAGTCAGGAGCGTCACAGGCGGCATGCTCGTGGACGTGAACGGCATGCTCTCCTGCGGGAAGGTTCTTCAATTTCAGCTTGATGGCGACTTTGTTGCCCTTTGCAGGGGAAAAGCTGGCGGTACCGGCATCCTGTCCAGTGCTGGTCTTTAGGGGAACAGTTACGCCTTTGGGCTTCGCCAGGGCTGGCACGGTAAGAAGACTGACGGCAAGGGCGGCGGCGGTAAGACGCATATTTATTTTTCTCCTGCTTGATATAGATGCTGGACGAGTAGGGAGAAGGATACCGTAGCAGCCCCGTTTATTTGTCTTTGTAGCCGGTTATCGGGTAGAAGGCAGCTCCAGCTGTTCGGATTGAAGCTCGTCGACCCAGGGGCGGAAGTGAGCCCGGCAGCGCGCTTCATAGAGCCCGGCTGCTCCGACCACAACGAGCTCCTGGCTCTGGCCCAGCCGTTGGGTATGGATGGCGGGAGCGCCGCAGACCATGCAGACCGCCGAGAGCTTGGTGACCTCATCAGCAATAGCCATCAGGTCGGGAACGGGACCGAAGGGCTCATTCGCGAAGGTGGTGTCAAGACCGGCGAAGACGACGCGCTTGCCCAGGTGCACAAGCTCAAGGGCGAGCGGAAGAATGGCTTCCGAGAAAAACTGCACCTCGTCGATTCCAACCACTTCAATTTCATCGAGTTGGGGAAAGAGCGCAGCGCGAAGCTCCTCGACCGTCGCTACGGTCGAGGCATCATGAGTCTGCGAGCTGTGGCTGGCGATGGCGGTGCGGTGATAGCGGAGATCGATATCCGGTTTGAAGCAGGCGACGCGCTGGCGGGCAATCCGGGCGCGCTTCAGGCGGCGGATCAGCTCTTCGGACTTTCCAGAGAACATGGGGCCGGTGATGATCTCGATGCGGCCGGGAGGGACTGTGGTCATTAGCCCCATCTTAAACGCCGGCCCCTCACAAGCTTGTGGATTTCAGGGGTCGAAAATGGGTAACCGGTGTTCCTGTTTTAGATGGTTACTGGCGCTCGACAACGACGGCTGTCCCGTAAGCCAGAACCTCGGTGACTCCTTGCATCAGCTCGTTGGCGTCGTAGCGTGCGGCGACGATAGCGTTGGCTCCGCGCTCCGAGGCGTGCTGCATCATCATCACGAAGGCGTCCTGCCGGGTCTTCTCGCAGAGCTGCGAGAGCAGGGTGATATTGCCGCCGAGGATGGTCTGGAAGCTGGCGCCGAGGGTTCCGAAGATGGAGCGCGACCGAACCACGATGCCACGGACCACGCCGAGATTGCGGACGATGCGGTAGCCCGGCAGCTCGAGCGCAGTCGTCACCATGGAGACATCGAGGAGTGCGGGCGGAGGCATGGAAGACATGGCAGTCGTTTCCTGAATGTGAAATGCGTGCCCGCTGATTCTATGTCCCGCTGCGGAGCCGGTCGAGAAGTTTCGTCACCGCGCCGGAGTCGATGGTGTGCGCTGCCAGCGCGATTCCAGTAGCAAGATCCGGAGCAAGATCGGCTGCAACCAGCACTGCGGCGGCGTTGAGCAGAACGATCTCGCGGCGGGGCCCGGGCTCGCCAGAGAAGATGGCGGTAAGGATTCCGGCGTTCTCGTGAGAGTCGCCACCGGCGAGCGTCTCCATGGGAGCACGCGTGAGGCCGACGTCTTCGGGGGTGAGGGTGGAGAGGGTTACGACTCCGTTGCGAACCTCGGCCAGATGGGTGGGGCCGGAGATGGAGATCTCATCCAGCCCACGGACAGTCCCGTCCGCACCTTCGGCGGTTCCATGGACGACGAAGGCATGGCGGGTTCCGAGCAGCGCCATCGTCTGCGCGACCAGGGGAACGGCGGACTGCGCATAGACTCCCATGACCTGCGCGGAAGCTCCGGCAGGATTGGTAAGCGGTCCAAGGAGATTGAAGACGGTGCGAACGCCGAGGGCACGGCGGACGGGCATCACGGCCTTCATCGCGGGATGGAGCGAAGGCGCGTGCAGAAAGGCGAACCGGTGCACGCGCAGAGCGGCGGAGGCTTCGGCCGGAGTGAGATCGACCGGGATCCCGAGGGCTTCAAGAACATCGGCGGAGCCGCACTGCGAGGTGATGGCGCGGTTGCCGTGCTTGGCGATGGTGGCTCCGGCGGCGGCAGCGACCAGCGCTGAGGCGGTGGAGATGTTGAAGGTGCGGCTGGCGTCCCCTCCGGTGCCGCAGGTGTCCACCAGAAGCGCCTGTTCGTCGGCATCGAGCGGAACCCGGGTCACGGCGGATCGCATGACGTCGACGAAGCCCGCGACCTCTTCGGGAGTCTCACCGCGAGCGGCCAGCGCGCCGACGAGTGCAGCGATCTCAATATCGGTAAGAGCCCCGGCGAGGATCTGCTGCATCAGCTCCCGGGCCTGCTCGCGGGACAAGGTGGAGCGGCCCTCGATGAGGTGCTTGAGATGAGGCTGGAGAGGCATGAGTTAAAGGGTAACAGGGACGCATCCTGCAAAAAGATACAGGGATTCTTCGACTCGCTTTGCTCGCTCAGAATGACGACGGAGGGAGGATGCAGAAGAGGATCCCTGACCGAGTGATCCAAGCGGGCCCTTCAATAGAACACCGCGCTATTGCCAGGCGGAGGCGTGGTCCCGGGCGTACTGGGTGAATGTACGGGGTGGATGTCCTGTCAGTTTCTCCACGTCGAGGGATATTCCTGCCGCTGCGCCGTCACGGGTAGGGCCGAACAGACCGGTGATGTACTTCGCGTCTTCGAGAGGAAGGCCCGCTTTCAGCAGCGATTGCATGAAAGCGTCGTCTTCGAGCGGAACGTAGTCGATCCTGCGTCCGATGATGGTCGAGAGAGTGGCCGCAGCTTCCGCGTAGGTGAGAGCCTGCGGTCCTGTGAGGGTGAAGGTGCTTCCGTTGAGATGGTCGCCTCGCAGGGCTGCCGAGGCTGCCGCTGCGATATCCCGAGAATCGATGAAGGAGGTACGGGAATCCCCTGCGGGCAAAGGGATTATGCTCGCCTGCGCGATGGGATCGAGCCACAAGGTGTGGAAGTTATCCATAAACCAGTTAGGTCGGAGGATTACGAAGGGTCTTCCGGAGCCGATGACCGCATCCTCGACAGGGTGCAAAGGATCGTTTGAATCGAATTCGACGCTGGCCGAGCTCATCAGGACGATCTTGCATCGGCTGCGGCTGGCGGCTTCGATGAATGGAGCCATGAAGGTGTACGGAGCCCCGGGGAGAGACGGCTGAGGCTCGAGCAGGAAGACGCGGTTGCAGGTCTCGAGCGCGGGCTCGAAGGTGGAGGGATCGGTGTAGTCGAAGAGAACAGGTTCGACCCCAGGGGTGGGGGCAAAGCTGTCAGGGTTTCGAGTGGCGGCGCGGACCTGTTCCCCTGCTTGCAGGAGCTGCTGGGTAAGGGCCTGACCTACTTTACCGGTGCTGCCTAAGACGAGGATCTTCTGCATGGGTTTCTCCTTGTTTTGTGCGTTCGTTGTCATTTGGTTTCGATCCTGCCGGTTCCCATCCGATAGATAGCTGTGGTGAAGGACATGGACGCAGCGAGGGCGCCGACGGTTCTTACGTGGTTCCATGCGATCCAGCTGGAAAGGAATGACGTCCAGAAGTTCGTTCCTTCGGAGCTCGCGGGATCGATCTTTGCAAGAGCATCGTTCAGCGGCACGTTGAATCCGAACGTCGCGGCCATCGTCACGCCGAGATAGAGCAGGCTTCCGGCGATCTGATATCCGGCACCCGATTCCTGGCGGCGCAGGATCGCTCGAATGCCAAGACGCACAGCGTGGCGGTCCCAAAGAGCTGAATGGCAAAGGACAGGTTGATGACCGAGACGTTGATGGACTGCATGGCGGCGATGCCCTGCACGGGAGGCAGCCGGCTTAACGCCTTCATGACGAAGCTCGAGAAGGCGAAGAAGACTCCCCCCACCGAGCCTGTGCCGAGCGCAGCCAAAAAGGTCAGGATCAGGAGTAGAGAGCGAGGTTTCGGGGTCGTGGTCGCGTTCATGAGCCAACTCTAGAAGGGGTTAGCGAGGCGATCCATGTGACAGAGTCTCCCATTCATTGCTATCCGTCTCATCGCCGGGCTAGAGTTGAGGCGTTATGGACGACGTGCTGACAGATTGGCTTCGCGAGATCGAGACCAATGCGGTGGTGCTTTGCCGCAGCCGGATGCCGGCTCCCTGGGGAATGAAGATCTCGGCACGCGAAGGCGTGATGTTTCATATCGTTACCGAGGGAGCGTGTTGGCTGCGGCGTCCGGAGGCCGATCCGCTTCGATTGTCCGAGGGCGACCTTGTGCTGTTGCCGCAGGGGCTGGATCACGATGTCGTGGATGATCCCGCAAGCAAGGCGGAACCGCTTGGCGCGTTTCTTTCGAAGCCGTCGTTTCCTCCGAACGGAAGTCCCACGACGACGCTGATTTGCGGGGTCTACCTGGCCGATGTGGAGCTCGCGCATCCCATGCTTCTTGCGCTGCCCCCAGTAATGCACTTTGCGGCCAGGACCGTGCAGGCGACACCGCCGCTGGCATCTACCCTTGCGCTGCTGCGAGCGGAGATCGAAGCTCCCTCGCCGGGAAGCGAGGCCCTGGTTCAGCACCTGTTCGACGTACTGTTCGTGTACATCGTGCGCGCCTGGACCGATGAGGGCTCTTTAGAGAGACGGGGATGGCTCTCGGCGCTGAAGGAGCCGGCGCTCTCTAAGGCCATGGCGAGAATTCACGCCGAACCGGCGAAGACATGGACGGTGGGAACGCTGGCCCGCGAAGCGGGTCTGTCCAGGGCTGCATTTGCCCGCCGATTTGCCGAGCAGGTAGGGGAGCCGCCGCTGTCTTATCTGACGCGGTGGCGCATGATCGTCGCCTCGCGCCTGCTGAACAGCAGCGGAGCGTCGCTGGCTGAGGTTGCCGAACGGGTGGGCTATGAGTCGGAGTTTGCCTTCAGCCGCGCCTTCAAGCGAAGCCGGGGAGTCTCGCCCGCACGATTCCGGCAGATGAGATGTCCCCGGGAAGAGCCCGCTCTGACGTGAACAAAGCCCCTCCCTCCGGGACAAAGGAAACTACGATCAGGCGGCGGGCTTCAAAATGATCTTGCCCTGCGGGTGACCTTCCTCGGCCTCCTGCTGCGCTTCGCGGACCTGATCGAGAGGCATGACTTTAGCGACGGGAATAAGAAGGCTGCCGCGCGAGACATCGTCGGCGAGCTGGTAGAGACGTGAGGCATCCGGCTCGGCCATCATGTTCCTGATCTGTATGCCGAGCTTATCGGCGCTCTTCGAGGGAGTGAGGACAGTCCCGAACACTCCTCCTGCCTTCAGGGCCTTGAGAGCGCGTTGAGCGACGGCTCCCCCAACGGTGTCGGCGATAGCATCGAGATCGTGAAGCCTGCGAAGCGCGATTGCACCGCGGGGCTGCAGGAAGCCGGATTCTAGGAAAATTGACCTACACGACGGCGATAACCGCACTGTTGTTCGCATTTCGCATTGCGGGTGCTTGTTTCGGTCCGCTACACTTTTTGCGCGGGCGGAATAAACGAAACCTCTATGAAAATTCACGAATATCAGGCAAAAGAGATTCTGCGTAAGTACAACGTGCCGGTTCCGAGCGGCGAGATGGTCTCGACGCTGGAAGAGGCAGACAGGGCCGCCAAGGACCTTTTCGACAAAGGCAACGCGGTGGTGGTGGTGAAGGCGCAGATCCATGCCGGAGGCCGCGGTAAGGGCGGCGGCGTGAAGGTGGTCAAGTCGCTGGACGATGCCTCGAAGGCCTCGAAGGCGATCCTGGGGATGCAGCTGGTGACCCACCAGACCGGTCCACAGGGCCAGAAGGTGCAGCGTTTGCTGGTCGAAGAGGGTTCGGCGATCGACCGCGAGCTCTATCTCGGCATCGTGCTCGACCGCGCTGCGGCTCGCCTGGTCTTTATGGCATCGCAGGCAGGCGGCATGGAGATTGAGGAGGTCGCGCATGCGACTCCTGAAAAGATCTACAAGGAATACATCGACCCTGCCATCGGGCTGCAGCCATATCAGGCGCGCAAGCTGGCATTCAAGCTGGGGCTGAAGCCGACGCAGATCGGGCAGGCGACGTCGTTCATGCTCGGGTTGTACAAGGCGTTTATTGAGACCGACTCAACGCTGATGGAGATCAATCCCTTCATCACGACGAAGGACGACAAGTTGTTGGCTCTGGACTGCAAGATCAACTTCGACGACAACGCGATGTTCCGTCACAAGGACCTGAAGGAACTGCGCGACCTGGCGGAAGAAGATCCCCTTGAGGTGGAGGCGTCGAAGTTTGCGCTGAACTACATCAAGCTGGACGGCAACATTGCCTGCATGGTGAACGGAGCAGGCCTGGCGATGGCGACGATGGACATCATCCAGTATGCCGGCGGCTCAGCGGCGAACTTCCTCGATGTAGGCGGTGGAGCGAACCAGGAGCAGATCGAGAACGCCTTCGGCATCCTGCTGAGCGACCCGAATGTGAAGGCAATCTTCATCAATATCTTCGGCGGAATTCTGCGGGTGGACGTGCTGGCGACGGCAGTGGTAGCGGCGGCGAAGAAGCTCAATGTGCAGCTGCCGATCATCTTACGGCTGGAAGGCACGAACGTGGAGGAAGGTCGCAAGATTCTCGCGGAGTCGGGCTTGAAGTTCGAAGTGGGCACAACAATGAAGGAAGCGGCCGATCTGGCCGTCGCAGCCGCGAAAGGTGGTAAGTAATGGCAGTTTTGGTCGACAAGAATACGCGGCTGATCGTGCAGGGAATCACCGGGCGTGAGGGAACCTTTCACGCGAAGGGCTGCGCTGAGTACGGCACGAAGGTTGTGGGTGGAGTAACTCCGGGCAAGGGCGGCACAACGCACGAGGGCTGGCCGGTCTTCAACACCGTCGAAGAGGCGGTGAAGGAGACGGGCGCGAATGTCTCGGTGATCTTTGTGCCTCCGCCCTTTGCCGCGGATGGAATCCTCGAGGCTGCGGCTGCCGAGGTTCCGCTGGTGATCTGCATCACCGAGGGGATTCCGGTGCTCGACATGATCAAGACCTGGGAGGTCGTGAAGCAGTCGAAGTCACGGCTGATCGGGCCGAACTGCCCGGGCGTGATCTCGCCGGGTAAGGCCAAGGTTGGCATCATGCCGGGGCGGATCCACAAGGAAGGCTCTGTCGGCATCGTCTCGAAGTCGGGCACGCTGACCTACGAGGCGGTGTACCAGCTGACGACGCGCGGCATCGGGCAGTCGACGGCGATCGGCATCGGCGGCGACCCGATCATCGGAACCACGCACATCGACGCGCTGAAGCTGCTGAACGAGGACCCGGAGACCGAGGCCATCATCATGATCGGCGAGATCGGCGGTTCGGCGGAAGAGGCTGCGGCGAAGTACATCAAGGAGAACGTGAAGAAGCCGGTGGTTGGCTTTATCGCGGGCCAGACGGCTCCTCCGGGACGCCGCATGGGCCATGCCGGGGCGATCATCTCGGGCGGCGAAGGAACGGCCGCGGAGAAGATGAAGGCCATGACCGAAGCCGGAATTACCGTGGTGAAGTCGCCGGCGGAGATCGGCGAGGCCATGGCGCGGGTACTGGGGAAGGCCTAAGGCTATCTTTGCTGGCGCCGGTAGAAGAAGCCGGCGGCCAGAAAGACCATGGCCACCAGAAAGGCGAGCTGGGCGTGCTGCATCGAGTGGAAATGGAGGCTGATGAGGCCGTCCACCACCCATGCGGCAAAACCGACGAACCATATCCATGCGAAATTCCGCATAGGGCTATGATGCACCATGTTCACGTGACTTTGGCTACCGTGTTCTACACTAATTTGAGCACCCAAACAGCAAGGGAGAACTACGTTGTCACAGCGCACATTCAGCATCATCAAGCCGGACGCGGTCAAAAAGGGACACGCCGGTGCCATCCTGGCCGAGATTGAGAAGGCCGGATTCAAGATTGTTTCGATCAAAAAAGTTTCGATCTCCAAGGCTCAGGCCGAAGGTTTCTATTACGTCCACAAAGAGCGGCCGTTTTTCGGCGAACTGACTGAATTCATGTCGAGCGGCCCGATCTTCCCGATGGTCCTCGAAAAGGACAATGCCATTGCCGACCTGCGCAAGCTGATGGGCGCGACCAACCCGGCTCAGGCCGAAGAGGGAACCATCCGCAAGAAGTTCGCGGCTTCGATCGGCGAGAACGCGATCCACGGATCGGACGCCGAGGACACTGCGGCATTCGAGATCGGCTACTTCTTCGCAGGGTTCGAGCTGAAGTAGTTTCGAAGTTTCAAGATATAGGCGGTTCGCGGGCAAATGCCTGACGAACCGCCTTTTTGTTTCTAACGGTTGAATTTAAAGCTGTTTGCGAAAGTGGATACAGCGATCGACGACCTCAAAACCTAAAGCTTCATGGGAGTTTTGAGAGATCGTCTCATCGATCCAGGTATCGGAGGCCATCTCTTTGCAGCCTTGGCTGCTGGCCCAGTCCTCGGCGCCGTGCATCAGTGCCCGTCCGATGCCTCGTCGTCGAAATGCCTCGAAAACAAACCATCCCTCAACAAAACCTACGGGATGCGCCGGATCGCAGCCGTCTGCATGAGAACGCAGACCCACCTGCAAAAAACCTGCGAGCCGTCCCGTGCCATCCTCCGCAACAAAGATCGTCGCCGGGAGAGTCCCGGACATACGAGTTTTGAGAAGCAGGTCAATCTCGGCTCGATGCTCCTTTTCAGTTGCGTCGGGCCAAAGGGCAGCACACATGATTGCGATTGCTGCTGCGTCGTTTAAGGAGGCAGATCGGACTGACGGATCGGACATGGTGGATGAAAGATCCTCCATGTACGATCCGTCGTCAAGTCCGCTGGTTATTTGGTGAAAAGTTTGAGGTCGATGGCGTTGCCCATGGACTTGTAACCGGCATCGCTGGGGTGGAGATGATCGCCGCTGTCGGCTGCGCTTAAAAAGGCGGTCGGGTTCGCAGGGTCCTGTGTGGCCTTTTCGAAATCGATAAACCCGTCGAGCTGATTGCTTGTGCGAATCCAGCGGTTGACTGCCTGAACCATGGCTTCGCCTGCCGGCGAGGAGTACTTTGCGCCGACATATGGCGTCAGCGTGGCGCCGTAAACTTTGATGCCATGGGTGTGGGCGCGCGCGGCGAGTTGGGAAATCCCGGCGATCAGATCCTCTGCCGAGACCACATCGTAAGGCTTGACGGGGTCCTGCGCGTGGCCAATATCGTTGATGGACTCAAGGATGATGAGGTACTTCACGCCAGCCTGTGCCAGAACGTCGCGGTCGAAGCGAGCCAGGGCGCTTGGGCCCGTGTTGTCGTGGAGAATGCGGTTTCCGCCAATGCCCTCGTTCAGCACGCCTAATTTCCGGGTCTTCTTGTCCGCCTGCAAACGCTGGGCGAGGATATCGGGCCAGCGTTGGTTGGTGTCGCGAGTACTGTGCGCGCCGTCGGTGATGCTGTCGCCAAAGGTGACGATGGCCGCGCTCTTGTCGTCTGCGCGAACATCGATGCCTTTGAGAAAAGGCCAATCCGTGATCTCTGTAGGGGTTTCTAACGACTTTGCTCCAGAGACGCTCCCGGGAGAGGTGTAGCTGGTCTGGTCGGCGAAGCCGTGGTGGGTCGCCTGCTGAATTGCCTGGGCGGGCAAGACGAAGCTCACGGCGACATCCGAAAGGGGAGAAAGTTTCAGGGCCACCGGATCGCTGACCGCGAGCGCTCCTGCCGGAATGGTGATGGACGAGGCTCCGCTGAAGGTGACCTGGCGGGCGGTGGCGACATCGATCTCGCTGCCCTTTGCGCGAAGGGCGATATAGGCCGAAGTAATGGTCAGGGGGGCGAGACCAAATTCGTTGGTGAGGATAATGCGCGAGGAGTCTCCGCCGAGAGACGTGTGCACGATCTCGCGATAGGTGGTTTCGACGGCGCCATACTTTTCAGGGGCGTTGGGCAGGGCGACCGGAGAGGTGGCCCAGGTTCCTACCCAGTGGTCTTCCGCCGCGGAGGCGGAGAGTGGAAAGCCGGTCAGAAGAAGGAAAAGGGCCGTAGAAAGGACAGTAATTCTCTTGTGCAGGTTCATGAGCTTCCTTGAGAGAAAATTCTTGACGGTCCATGCTACCGCTAATCCCATCCGCAAGACATCGGGCTTCCCGGGCTATTTGGCTGGACACGACTTCTTGGAACCCGAGCGGGTGAAGTATAGTTGCGAGGTTGATGTGAGATGTCTGTTGAGGATTGTGAAATCGACATGAAAGAGCTGAGGGGCCGGAGAATAATGACGATGCGATGGCTAACAGTTATGCTGCTTAGCATGACAACTGCGATAGCTGCACATGGATCGGTGACGAAGGCATCGTTTGGCACTACGCCGGACGGGACTGCAGTAGATATCTACACTTTGAAGAGCGATGCCGTTGAGGCTCGCATCATGACGTACGGGGCGCGCATCGTCTCGATCAAGACAGCGGATAAAAATGGCAAGATCGCCGATGTGGTGCTCGGGTACGATTCGTTGGCTGGCTATCTCGCGGACAAGAAGACGTATTTTGGCGCCGTCGTTGGACGCTATGGGAACCGCATCGCGAAGGGCGAGTTTAAGCTGGACGGCAAGACCTACCATTTGCCCACGAACAATGGCGTGAACTCGCTGCACGGTGGGACCGTGGGTTTCGATCAGCTGGTATGGAAGGGCCGCGAGATCCCAGATGGCGTGGAGATGACCCTGGTGAGCAAGGACGGCGATCAAGGGTATCCCGGCACCCTGACGGCGCATGTTCGCTACACACTGCACCAGAATGCCCTGCGGATCGACTACAGCGCCTCGACCGATAAGGACACGGTGGTGAACCTGACCAACCATTCCTACTTCAACCTGGGCGGACGCGGAAGCGGAACGATCCTGAACGAAGAAATCATGATCGGCGCCGACAAGTACACGCCGGTAGACAAAGGACTGATCCCTACGGGAGAGCTCGCACCGGTTGAAGGAACGCCTTTCGACTTCCGCAAATCCACCGTGATCGGCAAGCGGATCAACGACGACTACCCCCAACTCAAGCTGGCTGGAGGCTATGACCACAACTGGGTTCTGCGCGGATCGAACGGTGAAGTGAAGACAGCCGCCCGCGTCTATGATCCCGCCACGGGGCGTGTCCTTACGGTCACGACGACGGAGCCGGGCGTGCAGTTCTATGCGGGTGTCTCGCTGGACGGGTCGTTCAAGAGTCCGCAGGGATGGGCTTACGCAAAGAACACGGCCCTCTGCCTGGAGACGCAGCACTTTCCCGATTCGCCGAACCATCCTTCCTTTCCAACGACGGAGCTGAAGCCTGGACAGGCAAGACACAGCACAACCACCTTCACCTTTTCGACACAGAAATAGGTCGCCGGGTACCGAAGCATGAACAAGGTTGTTGCCTCAGCGGATGCGGCGGTTGCAGATATCGCGGCCGAGTCGACGATCATGCTCGGAGGCTTCGGCCTGTGCGGTATTCCGGAAAACCTGATCGCCGCCCTAGTGAGGCGGCGCATCACGGGACTGCACACGATCAGCAACAACATGGGAGTCGATGGCTTCGGCATGGGGTTGATGCTCGAGGCAGGAATGATCGCCTCGCACATCGGAAGCTATGTGGGGGAGAACCGCAAGCTCGAACAGATGGTTCTCAGGGGCGAGCTGAATCTTACGTTGATTCCTCAAGGCACCTTGGCGGAGCGGATACGGGCCGGGGGAGCCGGGATTCCGGCCTTTTATGTCCCTACCGGCCTTGGCACCGTCGTCGCCGAAGGGAAGGAGACGCGGGAGATCGGAGGGCGGAACTATGTTCTTGAGACCGCACTGCGTGCCGATGTTGCTCTGGTGAAGGCGTGGAAGGGAGACCGGCTCGGAAACTTGGTCTACCGCAAGACGACCCGAAACTTCAATCCGGTGATGGCGACGGCTGCAGCTCTGACGATCGCGGAGGTAGAGGAGCTGGTGGAGCCCGGCGAGCTCGATCCGGATCACATCGTTACGCCGGGAATTTATGTGAAGCGTGTTGTTGTAGGAGAGATGTATCGAAAACCGGTTGAATCCCGTTTTATCAAGGAACAGATCGCGGGAGGCGCAGCGTGAACGGTAAGGAGAGAATCGCTCGTCGGATTGCGCGTGAGGTCAGGGACGGCTTCTACGTGAATCTCGGCATCGGTCTGCCGACGATGATCGCCTCCTATCTTCCGGCTGGAATGGATGTCATCTTTCAATCCGAGAATGGGATGCTTGGCGTGGGTCCGCCGCCGAATGAGGCGGAGGCCGATCCGGATCTGATCAACGCCGGGAAGCAGCCGGTGACGGAGCTTCCGGGCTGCTCGTACTTTGGCAGCGACGAGTCCTTCGCGATGATTCGCGGGGGCCACATGGACATGAGCGTCCTCGGCGCCATGCAGGTGGATGAGGAGGGAAATCTTGCGAACTGGACCATTCCCGGCAAGATGGTGAAGGGAATGGGAGGAGCGATGGATCTGGTCGCCGGGGCGCGGCGCGTGATCGTTGCGATGGAGCACCAGACCCGGGAGGGCGAGTCGCGGATTTTGAAGCGCTGCACCCTGCCGTTGACGGGCACGCACGTGGTGCATGACATCGTCACGGAGCTGGGATGGATCGAGGTCACTCATCAGGGCCTTGTCCTGAAGGAGATTGCTGAGGGCATCAGCGCGGCCGAGGTGCAGGCTCGAACCGAGGCGAAGCTTTCGATTGCATCCAACCTGAAGACGATGAGCGTGGCTTAGACGATGCAAACTGCAGTGAGAACGCAAACCGCACGCCAGGACATCATCGAGATCTTCCAATATGCCTTTCAGGCCTCGCGGGTCGAGCAGGTCATCGAGGAGCGTATTCGTTTCGCAGGCGAGTCGATGGAGATCGATGGCTTCCAGTACGATCTCACGAAGTTCGGTCGATGCGTTCTGATCTCTCTGGGCAAGGCAGCCGAACCGATGTGCTCGTCCTTCCTGGCGCGAAGCGGGGAGGCTGCGGAGCGTTTCGAAGGCGTGATCGTCGCTCCCGATCCGGTTGCAGTTCCGTCGAACCGGTTTGTCGCGTTTCACGCGGGGCATCCAAGCCCGAACGCTGCTTCGGTTGAGGCTGCGGAGGCGATTCTTAGGGTGCTCTCCGCCCTGACGGAGCGCGACCTGGTGATCTTTCTCATCAGCGGCGGCGGGTCGTCGCTGGTGGAGCAGTTTCTCGATCCGGACACTCCGCTCGAAGTGATTGCCGCGACGCACAAGGCGCTGGTGGAGAGCGCAGCTCCGATTACAGCGATCAACACGGTGCGCAAGCATCTGTCCTCGGTGAAGGGAGGAAGGCTTGCTGCAGCGGCGGCTCCGGCGGAGCAGCTGACGATCGCGGTTTCGGACGTTCCCGCCGGAAAGCTGGATGCTCTGTCTTCTGGGCCGACGACTCCTGACGGGAGCACCCTCGCGGATGTCTATGCCGCGGTGGCGCAGTATGGATTGATGGAGCGGCTGCCGCGTGAGGTCACAGTACAGCTTGCCGCCCATTCGCTGGCGGAGACTCCCAAGCGCGGGGAGGCGATCTTTGCTCGCTCCCGCTGGTCGGTCCTGCTGGACAGCTCCTCGCTGGAGGCGGCTGCGGGACGACGCGCCGCGGAGCTGGGCTGGCATGTGGTCATCGACAATACCTGTGACGACTGGAGCGCGGACAAGGCCGCCGCTTATCTGGTCCATCGGCTCCGAGAGCTGCGACGGGGCCAGGAGCGTGTCTGCCTGCTCTCTTCGGGCGAGGTGACGGTGACGGTTCCGCATGGCGTCTCGGGGAGTGGCGGAAGGAACCAGCACTTCGTCCTCGAGGCTGCCAGGCTGATTGCGGGCGACAGGATCACGGTCCTTAGCGTCGGCAGCGACGGCGTGGACGGAAATAGTCCGGCGGCAGGTGGCTTGGTAGATGGAAGCTCGGTGGAACGGGCGGCTCAGGAGGGCGCTCCTGTCGAGGAGGCGCTCGGCGGATTTAATAGTTACTCTCTGCTTTCGAGGCTTCAGGATGTCATCGTGACTGGCCCCACTGGGAACAACCTCCGAGACCTTCGGGTGCTGCTTGCCCCCTGAGGGGTCCCCCCCGTACTTATTTGCGCAAAGTCTTCGAAAAATTGGACTTAGGTCCGGACTAGCGTTTGCAGTTCCTCCGCTTTTGGGTAGAGTCAAACTTTACATCTGCGATTTGAGGGCCTTTGGTCTCCTGTCAGGTTTTTGGGCGACACGGGCGAAATACAGGGATTCCTCGACTCCGCTTCGCTCCGCTCGGAATGACGTTTTGTGAGGGGTGCTCAGATAACGGATCAAGAACGGCGGATTGAAGGTGGGTACAGTTTTTCCTTGAGGTTTCTGCTTGCTTCTATTCTTGCAGAGCCAGCCGAACTGATCGGCAACTTTAAGTTGCTGAATCGAATTGGCTTAGAGCTTATTGTGACTTGACAGGTGGCCGCGGGTTATTCGGTGCGCAGGGCTTCCATGGGTTCGATGGCTGAAGCTTTGCGGGCGGGAAGGTAGCTGGCGAGGATGGCGGCGAGGAGCATGGCTGCACAGGCGGCGGTGAGGGCGACTGTCGTATTGGAGAGGGTTGAGATCAGCCCTTTACTTCCGGCGTAGATATTGTCGTTGAGCATGGAATGGATGAGGCGGGGAAGCAGGAGGCTGATCGCGGCTCCTGCGGCTAGACCGATCAGGGTGAGGTTGAGTCCGCGGCCGAGGATGAAGGTGAGAATCTGGCGACGGGTGGCTCCAACGGCGAGGCGGACGCCGATCTCACGGGTTCGCTGGGTGACTTGATAGCTGAGCAGGCCGAAGAGTCCGATGACCGTCAGCAGGAGTGCGAAGCCTGCAAAGGCAGTGACCAGCGAGGAGAAGAAGCGCGGACGAGCCAGCGAGTTGTCGATGATGGACTGCATGGTGACGAAGCGCGAGATGGGGATGTCCGGGTCTGCCTCGTGAATGGCCCGCTGAACGACCGCGGCAAGATCGACGTCTGCCGCGCTGCGTATGGCGAAGCTGGTACGGAACCAGCCATTGAGCATCTTGATGGTGACGTCGGATTGCTGCACGAAGGGCTCATACACCAGGAGCCGAGGATCCTCCGCAAGGGAGTGCGAGTGCGCATCGGCAACGACGCCGATCACGGTTAGCGGCGGCGCATTTTTTCCGAGAAAGGCTTTGATGTTCTCTCCCACCGGAGAGCGGCCCGGCCAGTGCTGCTTCGCGAATGCCTCGCTGACGAGGATCACAGGGGCTGAGTCGGCCCGGTCGGCTTCGGAGATATCGCGGCCGGCGAGGATGGGAATTCCGACCGTGTGGAAGTATCCGGGGGAGACGAGACGCAGCTCGACGGTAGAGGGCGTCCTGGAGTTCTTGGCATCGGGCAAAAGGATGTTAAGGCCTCGATCGAAGGGGAGTCCATTGATGGCTGCTACCTGCCTGACGCCGGGGTAGTGCTGGACCTGTTCGAGAACCTTCTGGATAAATTGCGTTGTCGGGAGGGTGGTCGCGTAGTCGGAGCCCTTGAGATTGACCTGCGCCACGCTGAGGTGTTGTGGCTGGACTCCTGACGGAGTGGAGCGAAGCCGCAGGAAGCTGGCGAGAAGAAGCGAGGCGGCGGAGAGAAGAAGGACGGCGACCGCGATCTGCGAGACGAGGAGGAGATTGCTGACGCGGGTGTCGGCCGCGGACGCTCCGACGGAGTGAGATGCCTGGAGAGCAGCCGAGGTGTTGCGGCGGAGAATGAGCCAGGAAGGCAGCAGACCGCACAGGAGGGTGACGGCGAGAACGATGGGTAGGGTAAAGGCCAGCAGGGTTGAGATGCCGGTGTGACTTGCCTGCGGGAGAGGAATGGGAGAGCTGTTCAGCAGGGCGGGCAACATGAGATGCGAGAGCGCGATTCCGAGTGCGGAACCGATGAGGGCGAGCAGGAGGCTCTCCGACAGCAGAAGCCGGAGGATGCCGGCGCGGGATGCGCCCAGGGCACTTCGCAGGGCGATCTCCCGTTGACGCCGGGTGGCGCGCGCCGCCATGAGTCCCGCGAGATTAAGACAGGCGACGAGCAGGACCGCGAGAACTGCACCGGTAAGGGCAAGAAGGCTGGTGCGAACGTTGCTGACGAGAACCTGCCGCAGCGGCCAGACGCGAAACTCCGGAACTGTTTTGGTGACGCCGAGCCACTGCCATAGGAAGGGAAACTCTTTGTAGAGGGACTTCTGGAAGGAGGCCAGCTCCTGCTGTGCCTGAGCAACCGTGACGGCAGGGCGCAGCCGGGCAAGCATGTTGTAGTTGGTGCCCGCATAGCCAGGATCGTGCGTGTCGAGCCTGAGAGGCCCCCAGATGTCGGCGACGGCGCTGAGCGATCGAGGGTCGTCGCTGCTGAAGGCGAGGCTGGGCGGCATGACGCCGATCACGGTCACGCTCTCTCCGTTGAGATGGACGACCTGATTCAGGACGGCAGGATTTCCATTGAAGAGGCTTTTCCATGTGCCATAGCTGAGGAGGATGGCCTTAGGACCGTTGCGCAGATCTTCCTCGGCGGAGAAGTTGCGCCCCAAGATGGGTTGAACGCCAAGTGTGGGGAAGAAGTTATGGTCGACCGCCTGTGCGGCGACCTGGACGGCGTTCTGGCTGGCGTTGTCGCCGAGGGCGAGGTTTGCTCCGGCACTGGTCTCGGCATAGACAGCCGCATTCTGGAAGGACTGGGAGTGCTGGATGAGGAAGTTTGCGGTGGGTCCTGTCTGCTCATTCGTAGGAGCCTGTTGCGGCTGGGTGAAGGCCACGCCCACCAATCGATCCGGCTGCGGATAGGGAAGAGGCTGAAGCAGGACGGAGTTGACGATTCCTGCCATGGTGATGGTGGCCCCGATGGAGAGGGCGAGGGTAAGGACTGCGGTCGAGGTGAAGCCGGGCGAACGGCGAAGCTGGCGGGCTGCGTAGCGAAGATCGGCAAGAAGTGCGGCGAGATGTCGGTCCATGGGCTCTCCCAGGCAGAGATTCAACGAGTGAGGTGCAGGTGGATCACCATACTTTATTGTTGCAATAGAAGGAGTTAGGCGGATTTGGCCGGTCGATTCCTGTCTGTTTTGGAATCAGATGTTCAGTTTTGAACACAACGGTGCAGGCCGGATTGTCAGTCCTGGATCAAAGCAGGATTAGGACGCTGGGTCAGAAGTCAGCGGGTGCCAAAGCAAAACCACAGATCCTTCGACGGCGCCTCTCGCGATGAAACCGCGAGAGGCTTCGCTCAGGATGACACTTTTAAACAGTCTTCAAGCTTTCTACGTTCCTCAAGCCTCTTCTTAGGTTACAGCCTTCGGACGGCATTAGCTCTGAAGAATTGTGAACGCTTCCGGCTCTGGCTTGGTCTTCGTGAAGGCACCCTTCATGGCTCTCCACGATTTACCCAATTTATCGGAAGCGAAAAACAGGTGCCCCGCGGTGAGCGGGCCGACAACGCGATGGTGTCCGACGGCGGCGAGTCCCATGGAGGCGATGCACCCGCACTGTGCGCAATCCGGCTCTCCACCAAACTGGCAGGGTGTGATCTTGGTCTTCAGATCGGCGGAGATGGTGTGAGTGGTCCTGGCGAAGATGCAATCCTCGGGGCTTTCGGGAGGAGAGAGGATCTCGTGGACCAGGCCTTCTGCCATATCCAGGATGGGATAGAGTTTCCGCAATCGAAGGAGGTCTTCCACGACGAAAACCCGTTGCTCGGGCGTGAGAATCTCCGGCCCCGTGGCTCCGATCTGCGGCGTGAACAGGCTGAACCACACTTTATTGATCTGGGGTTGGGCGCTCCAGAAACGCATGAACTCTTCGAGATATCCGGGACGCGACGCGATGTTTCCGGTAATGGTGGAGTGAATGGTGATTTTTGCGTCGGCGATGTTTTTGAGGATTCGCTCGTAGGTTGCGGGTTTGCGGCGTTCGTCGTGCTCCGGCTGGAGACCATCGATGGAGACCACTACGTTGAGGCGTTTAAACCTCTTCCACTCCGCCGGAATGACACGGAAGGCGCTGGTGACGACCTGCGTGTGCACGCCGCGGGCATCGAGCTGGGGGAGAAGGAGCTCCAGTTCGCGATAGCGGACCAGGGGGTCTCCACCGACGAGGGAGACATGCAGAGGCTTCTCGCGATCCACAATCGCGAGAATTTTTTGAACGAGGTCGTCGCCTTTAAAGTCGGAGAGTTGCCTCAGATCTGTTTCCCCACCCAAATGGGCTGCATCAAATGCGTAACAGCCAGGGCAACGAAGGGGGCACTCCTTGGTGATCTCAATTGAAAGGGATGGCTTATGTCCGGCGAGAATTCCGGCCCATGCTTGAACGACCTCACTTGTTTTCATCGGACCTCTATCTTTTCTAATAAGATGCTATTCCTTATCTGCCTGTTCGATCTAAATGGCCTAAATATGTTGCAATGGACAGGAGACAGGAGTTGCCCTTGACCGCAAACGGATACAAAACGGAAGACGAGCTAAGACGCAACCTGGTCAAATTCGGCAAATGGCTCTATCGCCTCGGATTTATGCCGGGCAGTTCGGGCAATCTGTCTGTGCGTGTGAATCCGGAGTGCGTGCTTGCAACTCCGACGGGGTGCAGCAAATACCTGCTGAAGCCAGAGGACATGGTGCTGGTGGATATGGAAGGGCGACAGCTGGGCGGATCGAGAAAGGTCACCAGCGAGATCGGGATTCACCTTGCGGTCTACGGCGCGCGGAAAGATATTAATGCGGTGGTTCATGCACATCCTCCGCTGGCGACGGGCTTCGCCTGCGCCGGGCGGGCACTGGATCAGCCGCTGTGCGCAGAAGCGATCATGATGCTGGGGCCGGTTCCGCTGGCACCGTATGCGACGACCGGAACCAAGGATCTTGCCGCGAGCCTTGCAGCGCTGATTCCGGAACACACCGCCATCCTAATGGCCAATCATGGCGCAGTGGCGTACGGCAACAGCCTTCTGGATGCTTTTCTAAAGATGGAGACGGTGGAGCACTTCGCGCATATCTGCCTTGTAGCGCATCAGCTGGGGTCCGCCTGTCCGCTGGAAGAGCCGGCAGTGGAGCAACTGCTCCAGGCTCGAGCGAAATACCTGCAAAACGTCTAAGCCGCCTGATCCTCCGCGAGGGAGCTACGCATCCTGTCGAAGAGTAGCTTCGACGGCGGCGCGATGGCGGAGGATGGCCGCGTTCAGATGCGTCTGCATGGCGGCGCGAGCCTGTTCTGATTCGTTCTTCATCACGGCCTGCAGAATTTCCTTGTGCTCCTTGACGGAGAGAGGCATGGCCTGCGGAAGCTGAAGGACCTTCGCGACGCCACGCTCCAGCTGGCCTCGAATGACCGAGACCAGATCGAGGATGAGCTTGTTGTTGGAGGCCCGGGCGAGGCTGAGGTGAAAGTCCAGATCGAGTGCGGCGAAGCGCTTTGCATCGCCGACCGACTCCTCCATCCGCGCAACGAGGTCCTGCAGCTTTTTCAGGTCTGCTCCCTGCGCATTGCGGGCGGCGCTTGCGGCGGTGACACCCTCGAGCGCGATACGGACCTCCATCAGGTCCTCGATGTCGTGCTGCTCGGTGCTCATGCGCCAGTGGAGCACGGTCTCCATGAATTTAGAGCCGTCCATCGCGACCGAGGTTCCCTCGCCGGGACGCGCAGAGAGCACTCCCATGATGGAAAGGCAACGGAGCGCCTCGCGCAGAGAAGAGCGGCTGGCGGCAAACTTCACGCAGAGATCGCGCTCGGAGGGCAGACGCTGGCCAGCCTTTAGATCGCCATTTGAAATCAGCGAGATGATCTGCTGCACGATGTCGTCGCTGATGGAGCTTTTGCGGATTGGGCGTACTTTGAGGCGCGTGTTTTTCTTTTGCAGACTCTTCGTCTCGTTCATGGAAGCAAACCTTCTACACCATACATCATGAGTCGAGCTTCAACTCCGGAGTGAAATTCTATCTTGACATTGGTATGACAATATGACAATCTTTCGGTAAATTCACCGCTCAAACACTGGCTTTCGTCGACAAAGTCGCGATGGCTATCCGGTTTTTCCGGAAGGAGATTTGTCGTGGCAGATGTTGGTTTTCTGGGTCTTGGAATCATGGGTGCGCCGATGGCGCGGAACCTTGTTGCCGCCGGTCATCGGGTGATTGTGTGGTCGCATAATGCGGAAAAGGCGGCCAGCTTCGCATCGCAACACGGCTGTGCGCTGGCAAAGACTCCGGCAGAGGCGGCCTGTAGAAGCCAGGTGAGCTTTCTTTGCGTGGGCGATACGGCGATGTCCCGTGAAGTGATTCTGGGTGACGATGGATTGGTTCACGGGGCGGCACCGGGAACCCTGATTGTGGACTGCAGCACGATTTCGCCCGTTGCCAGTAAAGAGATCGGAGCGCAGCTGGCGGGGAGGGGAATCCGTTTCCTGGATGCTCCCTGTACGGGATCGAAGCCGGGCGCCGAAGCGGGAACGCTGACCTTCATGATCGGCGGGGATCGCGAGGCGTTCGAGGAGACCCGGCCTCTGTTCGAAGCGATGGGCAAGTCCCTCTACTATTGCGGCGTGCAGGGGATGGGACTTCATGCCAAGGTGACGCAGAACCTTATGCTCGGAAATATTCTGCAGGCGTTCAATGAGGGACTGGTTCTAAGCACGAAGGGCGGTGTCGATCCAGAGGTCATGATCGAGATCCTCAACAATACGGGAGCGCGCTCCGGTTATGTTGCCTCGAAGGCGGACTCGGTCTTGAAGGGAAACTTTTCGACGACCTTCTCGGTGCGCTGGATGGAGAAGGATCTTGGCCTCGCCATTGAGCTTGCGTCGGAGCTAGGGGTGCCACTCTACACGACGTCCGCCTCGCAACAGCAGCTACGCACTGCAATCGCGATGGGCTATGGAGAGGACGACATCAGCGGATCGATCCGCGCCCTGGAAGAGATTGCGTCCTGCCAGGTACGAAGCACGAAAGCGTAATAGCGAACTACAGAAGCATTTGATCTTGCTGGTCTGATCTGAAATCTGTGACTCCATGAAGGAGGTTGCTATGTACCGGAGACTTTTCCTTGCTGTTTTTTCAGCCCTCACGTTGATGGCGTGTGTGGCTTCTCCCAGGCTGTTTGCCCAGAGCACTACGGCATCTTTACTCGGCGTTGTGCGCGATCCCGGAGGCTCCGTTCTGCCCGGTGCGGAGGTAACCGCGATGAATACGCAGACGTCGTTCACCCGGACCGTGCAGACGGATGGGGAGGGCAACTACCTGTTTACGAACCTGCCCATCGGGCCTTATCAGCTGAAGGTGACGATGTCCGGCTTCGAGACTTTCTCGCAGACAGGAATCACGCTGGTTGTAAACCAGAATGCGCGTGTCGATGTGGGGCTGGTCCTGGGGTCGACTTCGCAGACGGTCCAGGTGGATGCGCAGGCCTCCGGCGTCGATACCCATTCTGCGACGATGGGCGAGCTGGTGAGCCACGAGCGCATTCAGGAGCTTCCGCTGAATGGCCGGAACGCGCTGACGCTTGCAGCCGTTGTGCCCGGCGTAACCAATATCATCAGCCCGCCCACGGTGCAGACACAGAGTCGCTCCGGCGCAGGCATCACGGTTGCCGGAGGCCGCGATACACAGAACGAGTTTCGGTTCGACGGCGCCTCATGGAAGAACATCACGCAGAATACTTCTTTGAATCTGCCGAACCCGGATGCGTTGCAGGAGTTCCAGATCTTTACCAGCAGTCCCAGTGCGGAGTATGGACGCAACTCCGGCGGTATCTTCATCGCCGTCACACGCGCGGGAACCAACAAGTTCCACGGCTCTGCATACGACTACCTACGCAACACCGTATTGAATGCGCGCAACTACTTCACGCGCCTGCCTACAGCCAAACCCTCGCTCAAGCAGAATCAGTTCGGAGGAACCTTCGGCGGCCCCATTCTGCAAGACAAGCTCTTCTTCTTCGGTTCTTACCAGGGCACACGTGTCCGCCAGTCGCAGATCATCTCGCCTGCGTTTATTCCCACCGCAGCGCAGCGCAATGGATCCTTCGGGGCAAATACCGTCCTCAAAAATCCTATCCACGGCGGCACCTATCCTAATGGCCAGATTAATCCGGCTGACTTCGATCCTGTCTCCGTGAATCTGATGAACGCCTTCATCCCGACTTCGCCCACCGGGGCGGGTGTCGTTCAGCTGATTTCGAGTCCTACCAACGACGATCAGTACATCGTGCGCGGCGACTACAACTTTACCGAGAAGAATCTTCTCTTTGTTCGTTACTTCCGCGACAAAGGAATCCTCACCAGCCAGGCGGGCACGCTCACTCCCTACGCTCCCAGCGATACTAGTCTGAATCTGCAGAACTGGGCCTCGCAGTTCACCCATACCTTCAGCCCCGCTCTGCTCAACGAGCTTCGTATCGATGTCTCTCGCATTGACTCCAACGTCACCCAGAAGGACAACCGCCAGCTCTCCGACTTTGGAGCCAAGTTCCCCGGCGTCATCACACCGCAGCTTCCCAACCTCAACATCAACGGCTTCGTGAACATGAACACCACCGATCTGTTCAACGAGCACGACAACATCTACCAGCTTGGAGATACGCTGCGCTGGAATCGAGGAAAGCACTCCATCAGCATTGGCGGAGAGATCGAGCGGCTCGAGCTCTACAACTTCGGCTCATCCGGCAACAACGGCACATTTACTTTTGATGGCTCACAGACCGGCAACTCCTTCGCGGACTTCCTTATCGGCCGCCCCGTTCGCCTTCTGCAGGCCAGCCCCTACCACCGCAACGCCAAAACCTGGGACGGGTACATCTTCGCGCAGGATGACTATCGCGTCACGAACCGCCTCACTTTGAACCTAGGCCTGCGCTACTCGATCTTCCAGCCCTTTGGCATAACTCAGAACCACACCAATACCTTCCGCGCCGGTCAGAAGTCCACCGTCAATCCCAATGCTCCTCTCGGCATGGTCTTCCCCGGCGACACCGGCATCCCCAGCGGTCTGGTTCCCGGCGATTACAACAACATCGCTCCGCGCATCGGTCTGGCCTTCGATCCTCGTGGCGACGGCCGCACCAGCATTCGCGCAAGCTACGGCATGTTCTTTGAAGACCTCCGCTCAGATGTCTTCACGTACGCTGCCGTCAATCAACCCTTCGTCATCTCCAACACGGTCAATGCTCCCCGCAGCATGGTCGATCCCTACGCTGGAACCGTAGATCCATTCCCCTACGTTTACGATCCCCAGAACTCCAAGTTCACCTTACCGATGAGCCTCTTCACCGTGCCCACTGCGACGTTGAACGCTCCCTACGTCCACAACTTCAGCGCCTCCATCCAGCAGCAGCTTCCCGGAGGCGTGCAGTTCAACATCGGCTACGTGGGCAAACTGGAACACGGCCTCATCCGTATGTTGCAGGCGAATCCCGCCGTCTACACCGGTCCCTCGTCCACCGTCGCGAACACGGATTCCCGACGTCCGCTGCTGCCCGGTGTCTACGCCAGCGTGCGGCTTGTCTGCACTTGCTCTCCCGCGACCTATCATTCCATGCAGGCGTCGCTCTCCAAGCGCTATAGCAATGGACTCACCTTCATGACTGCCTATACCTACGGCAAGCTGCTGGATCAGTACTCTGCGACCAATCTAGGCCAGACCCCGCAGGACCCTGCAAATCCCGGCGCTGATCGAGGACGTTCCGACTTCGATCGTCGCCACGTCTTCGCCGGCTCCATCGTTTATCAGATTCCCTTCTACCAGGACGCCAATCCCATCCTGCGCGGCGTCTTCGCCAACTGGGGAGTTAACAGCCTGATTCAGCTTTCCAGCGGCAACCCTTTCTTGATTACCACTGGCCGCGATGCCTCTTTGACCGGCGTCAACTACGACCGCCCGAACGTCGTCGCCATCCCCTATCGCGCTTCATACACCAATAAGACGGATAAGATCAATCGCTTCTTCAATACCTCTGCTTTCACTGCCAATCTCCCAGGCACGTACGGGAACACGGGCCGGAATATCATCTCCGGTCCTGGTCTCGCCAACGTCAATTTATCTCTTGTAAAAAGCATTCCGATCACGGAGCACTTCGGAACGGTGCAGTTCCGCGCGGAGTTCTTCAACGCCCTGAACCACGCAAACTTCGGTCAGCCGGATGGCAATCTTAGCAACGCGTCCACATCCTTCGGCAAGATCACGACCGCTGGCGATCCACGTATCATGCAGTTCGCGCTACGTTATCAGTTCTGAGTCTTTGAAGATCCTTGTTGTTTTCATTTTTTCTTTCGGAGTAATGTCATGATGACTCGCAGAGATTTTTTACAGACGACGACTGCTGCTGCCGCCTTTGCCATGACCGCGCCGGGGGGGGCCGCGCCGTTGGTCTCCGCCGACTCCGAATGGTTCGATCGCCCCATGCGCTGGGCCCAGCTCAATCTAACGGAAGACGATCCCGCGAAGATGGATCGCGCCTTCTGGTTCGATTACTTCAGGCGCATCCATGCCGATGGGGCGTGTCTCTCAGCAGGTGGTGTCGTAGCTTTCTATCCAACGAAGATTAAATATCACCATCGCAGCAAGTGGCTCGATGGTAATGAAAGCTTTTACGCCGAGATGGTGGAGGGCTGTCGCAAGCAGAATATGGTCGTGCTCGCACGTACCGATCCGCATGCGACGTATCAGGATGTGTATGAAGCACATCCTGATTGGATCGCCGTGGATGCGAACGGAAAAAAACGTCCGCATCCCGACTATCCAAATATGTGGCTCACCTGCACGCTGGGTCCGTACAACTTCGACTTCATGACTGACGTTACCCGCGAGATTGTGGAGATGTATAACGTCGGGGGCATCTTCTCCAATCGCTGGACCGGCAACGGCATGTGCTACTGCGAGCACTGCGTTCGCAACTTCCGCCAGGCGTATCACGAAGACCTGCCCCGTAACCATGATCCGCGAAATCCCGTGTATCGCAACTACCTGATGTGGGAACAGGCGCGCCGCTTCGAGTTGTGGAACCTGTGGGATACCGAGATTCGCAAGGTTCGCCCTGACGCTCGCTATATTGCGAACTCCGGTGGCGGAGCCTTGAGCGGGCTCGACATGAAAAAGGTCGGGGAGCTTTCGCCGACGCTCTTCGCCGACCGGCAGTGCCGTGAGCGCGTGATGGTGCCGTGGGCCAACGGCAAGAACGGCAAGGAGTATCGCTCCACGCTGGGCAACAAGGCCATTGGCGGCATCTTCAACGTCGGCATCGTGTCGCCCTACCGCTGGTTGAACTCCACTAAGAGTGCCGCCGAGACTCGCGTCTGGGTCCAGGATGGAGTGGCGAATGGGCTGCGTCCCTGGTTCAATATGGTCTCCGGCCAGTTGCATGACAGGCGCGGACTGAAGGTGATTGAAGACCTCTACGTCTGGCACTACAAGAACGAGCGCTACCTGCGCAACACCGCTCCCGTCGCGCGGGTCGGCATGGTGTATTCGCAGCAGACGGCCCAGTTTTACGCTGGGGCGGCCGATGCGCATCGGCTGGTGGAAGATCCGCAGCTGGGTTTCTACCAGGCGCTGATTGAGGCACGCATTCCGTTCGAGATGGTGCATGACCACACTTTGACTGCCGCCAATGTCGATCGGTTCAAGACGCTGATCCTTCCTAACATTGCTGCTCTTTCTGATGAACAGTGCCAGCAGTTGCGCGAGTTCGTTCAGCGCGGCGGAAGCATTGTTGCTACGTATGAGACTTCACTTTGCGATGAGCATGGCGAGTTGAGAAAAGACTTTGGTCTCGCCGATCTCTTTGGAGCTTCTTTCGTCTCGCGCGTGAATACAAAGACGGCGTTGCAAAACACGTATCTCTATCCGCAGAAGCAAAGTCCTCTCTACGCCACGCTGCTGCGCGGCATGGAAGATGCCGACACGCTGATCGGAGGCACCTGGCAGCTGAACGTCAAACCGCACGCCGATCGTGCCCGGCAGCCTCTATCGCGAATTCCCGCGGTTGCGAATCTTCCCATGGAGAAGACCTTCTGGACGGTAGAGAAGACAGACATACCGGACGTCTTCATGAACCAAGTGGGTGCGGGGCGGGTGGTCTACTTCCCCTGGGATATCGACCGCGTTTACTGGGATGTGATGGCGCACGATCACCAGCGCCTGTTGCTGAATGCGATTGAGTGGGCCACGAACGAGCCGTCTCCTCTGCGTGTGACCGGGCAAGGGATGTTCGATGCTACGGCCTGGGAGCAGAAGAATTCCATGACCGTCCATCTCGTCAATTTCACCAACCCGATGGCCATGCGGCCGCAGATGCATGAGCTGATCGCCTCTCCGCCGCAGTCGGTTGAGGTTGAGATTCCCAAAGGAAAGCGCGTCGCTCGCGTGCACACTCTGATGAAAGAAGGCGCCATGCCGCATACGCTGACCGGCAGCACGCTGAAGTTTCATGTGCAGTCGGTTCTGGATTACGAAGTCATCGCGATCGACTTCGCATAAGATCGGCGTGGAAGGGAAATATTATGAGACGACCCTCTGCACTCGCTGTGGCCATTGGCTTCGTTCCCCTGGTTGGCATGTGCCTCACGGTGCCGTGGTGGGACCGTGTCACGCCCATGGTCTTCGGGTTGCCCTTCAATCTCTTCTGGCTCATTCTGTGGATCGTCTTGAGCAGCGGTTGCATGGCGCTCGCAAACCGCGTAGAGGAGCGCAGAAAGAGAGGCTCGGCCCTATGACGCCCAGCGTCATTGCGATGAGCGTGATCTTCTTCATCGTCCTGGTAGGGAGCGTGGTGGGCTTCTGTGCGGGCGCCGGTCGCAAGATGGACCTGGAAGAGTGGTCGATCGCCGGCCGCAGCTTTGGCCTGCTCTTCATGTGGCTGCTGATGGCGGGGGAGATCTATACGACCTTCGCCTTTCTGGGCGCAAGCGGATGGGCCTACTCGCGTGGCGGGCCGGCGCTTTACATCATGGCCTATATCACCCTGGGCTACGTCGTCTCCTTCTATATCCTTCCCTATATCTGGGAGCTTGGCCGACGTCATGGCCTGCAGACGCAGTCCGATTTCTTCGAGAAGCGATATCGCAGCAAGGGGCTTGCGCTTCTGGTCTCCCTTTTCGGCGTGATCTTCGTCATTCCGTATTTGCAGATCCAACTCACCGGCCTTGGCATCATCGTGCAGGTGGCCAGCTTCGACCAGATTCCGCGCAATGCCTCGATGCTTATCGCGGTTTCGCTGGTGGCGCTCTTTGTCTTCTTCGGTGGCATGCGTGCGGTGGCATGGGTCAGCGTCATCAAGGACTTCCTGATGATCCTTGCAGCGCTTTCGATTGGCATCTACGTTCCGCTGCATTACTTCGGAGGCGTCAGCCCACTCTTTCACACGCTTGCGGCAACCCATCCCACGCACCTGGTGATGCCAGGCGCAACAAAGACAATGGGGCACGCCTGGTTCATCTCCACTGTCATTTTGAGTGCGTGCGGCTTCTACATGTGGCCGCATACGTTCGGCGCGGCCTTTACCGCTAAAAGCGGAGAAACCCTGCGCCGCAACGCGATCGTTACGCCGCTCTACACGCTGAGCCTTGTCTTCATTCTGATTGCGGGATTTGCAGCCCTGCTTATCGTTCCCGGCCTCACCAATGGAGACATGTCGCTGCTGATGCTGGCGCGCAAGACGTTTCCGGCGTGGTTTCTCGGTGTCATTGGCGGTGCTGGTGCGCTTACCGCGATGGTTCCCGCCGCGATCATCCTGCTTACGGCGTCAACACTTTTCGCCAAGAATGTCTTCCGGCCCTTGTTCGCACCACAGCTTACGGAGGACAGCGTTGCGCGACTGGCGAAGGCAACCGTTCTGGTGCTTGCCATGGCGAGCTTCGGGCTGGCTCTGCATAGCTCCAGCACGCTTGTCGCGCTTCTGCTTCTAGGCTACGCGGGTGTCACCCAGTTTTTTCCGGGGGTTGTTCTTGGCCTCTTCTGGCCTCGCGTCAACGCCTTTGGGGTTGCCGCAGGTCTCGTCTCGGGCCTGCTCGTTGTCGCCATGCTGATGCTCTCGCATCGCGATCCCTTTCACGGATTTAATGCGGGGTTTCTCGCACTCGTTCTCAATTTCGTGGTGACGGTTCTGACAAGTCTTGCAACTCCCGCGCAGAGCAATCCGCTTCCCCTTAATGAGGAAGCGGAGCTCGGCGCATCTGTGCGCTGATTTCCGGGCTTTTCCTTATTGCGGTGAAGCAGGCGCCAGCCCCACTTCAAAGAAATGAACTGGCGTCGTCGCTCCCTCCATGGTGATTTCGAGCCTTTGCGTTGCGCCCTGTGCCACGCCGATCTTCCCCAGCGAGAGTGTTCCTACTTCTCTTTCACCCGCGGTTGCAGTGATTGGAGCGGTCAGAACCTGGGATCCAAACCGCACAACGAAGCGCGCGCCTGGGGTGAGGCTTGTCTTCGGCGTGCTGTAGCGCACGTCTACCGAAAACTGCGTGGGTCTATCGGCCCGCACGTTCCAGGAGAGCGCATTGCCTCGCTTCTCTAGCCCATCCACGTAATAGCGAGCTGTCTTGCCATCGCCGTAGCTGAACCCCTCTCCCTGTGTCGCTGCATCGAAGCCGAGCAGTATGTTTCTGTCGAATTCCGGTTGCAGAAGCCGGCCCAGAACTGCCTTCACCGGAACCTTACTCTCGACCACGATGACGGAATCCGCGCCGTCGGGCGCCTTCTCCGGCAGCAGCAGGCTGAGGTCGGTTGCGTTGACTCGAGTCACTTTGAGCGGCTGCCGTTTGGGGTCGCTCAAGAGGTATGCAGTCTGCACATCGCTTTGGAGGCCGCCTACGACGAGCTTTCTATCGCCGGGCCAATGGAACACATGCAGGTACAGCGTGTCTCCCTTCAGCGTGGAGTCGCCCCATGCCTGGCGATCCAGCGGGGTTCGGGTGGTGCCGCGGATACTCTCCTGGTTCACATTCATCCATTGGCCGATTCCCTCAAGAATGGAAACGTCGGGAGGGTTAATGGTGCCGTTCCCGCGTGGGCCGATGTTGAGCAGGATATTGCCGCCCTTTGCCGCCGCCTTGGCCACTAACTGAATGAAGTAAGGAACGGGCTTATACGTATTATCGAGTTGGTCCCAGCCATAGGATTCGTTCGTGGTCGGAATCGCCTCCCAGTCTCCGGCGGTAGGCCGCAGCTCCGCAGGACGGTCGGCGGTATTCAGGTAGTCTCCCAGGTTGATGGCTTCATTACGGGCGGCGCGACCGTTGATCACAATATCCGGTCCGGCAGCACGCACTGCCTTGACGATGGCGGCCTGCTCGAAAAACGGTAGCTTGGTCGGCGTATCGAACCAGAGAATGTCCGGGTGATAGCGAGAGATCAGCTCCTGGAGCTGTGGAATGGCTTTGCCGTAGACGTACTTCTCCACGCGCGGGATCAGCTCTGGATGCTCGATATACCAGTCGACGCCGCCGAACAGCTTCTTGTCGCCACCTGGATTGTTGTAGTCCCAGTCGTTGCCGGGAGCATTCGGGTCTTCCCAGTCGAAGGCATGCGAATAGTAGAAGCCCACGTGAAGTCCCTGTGCCCGCGCAGCGTCCACCAGCTCACGGAGCGGATCGCGCTTGAAGTGGGCGACGTCGCGGATGTTGTAGCCGTTCACGTTCGAAGGCCAGATCGCAAAGCCATCGTGATGCTTCGAGGTGATGATGATGTAGCGCATCCCCGCGGACTTGATCAGGCGGACCCACTCGTTCGCATCGAACTGATCGGGATGAAACTTCGCTGCTACCTCGTCGCGATATGTTGCCAGCGGAATGCGATCGACGCGCATGATGTGCTCGGCGTATCCGGGATTCGGGTTACCTTTCCACTCCCCTCCAAGTACGGAGTAGGCGCCCCAGTGAATGAAGCATCCGAACGTTGCTTCGCGCCACCATTCAAGCCGTTCATCGTGCGTCTTGAGCGCTTCCGCGTACCATCCGGTGCGAGCATCCTGGACCGCGGCTGCATCCCGCTTGGTCGCATCTCCCATCTGCAGCGGCTCATTGGCCGCCTCGCTGCGCCGCTGATCGGCTGCGGGGCTCTGCGCGGAGACGCAGGCGCTGAAGGCCATCAGAAGGATTGCCAGACAAACGACAGATACACGGGATTGAGTCATGCAGAAAATACTCCTTGAAGTGCTTGAAGTCAGGTACCCACCTCGCGGAGGTGAAACCGGCACGGGGAGATTCTAGCGGCAAGCATATTCCATATGCAAAACTAATATTTTTTAAGTAAAACATTGAATTGTCTTTAAACGACTCACAAACGACAACGCACAGGTTCTGCCGCCGTTTTGCGGGAGGGAATAAAATCGTTACCACCATGAATCACCGCGGGAGAGATCTACGCGAGGGCTCATCGTCAGAAGGAGAATCTGATTCGTAATGAGTGCGTCGTCGCCGAGTTCGTGTAACTCCTTTCTGATGCTTATTCTGTGTGCAGTCGTAAGCTTTTCTGCGCCGGCCTCTGCGCAGCAGGGAAGCCCGGCTCCCGCCGCCGATAAACCGGCCGAAGGCGCTAGTTCGAAGCCTGCGGCGAGCCAAGGAGAAGCTTCCTCTGCAAAGACGCCGCTCACTCCCGAAGAGAAGAAGCGCGCCGATCTGCTGGCTGACACGGAAAAGCTTTACAAGCTTACGCAGGAGTTGAAGGCCGAGGTGGCCAAGAGCAACAAGGACACTCTCTCGGTGCCGGTCGTCAAAAAGGCTCAAGAGATCGAACGGCTGGCGAAGAGCATAAAAGAGCGGTCCCGCAACTGATCTTCCCTCAGCGATCCGATCTGCGAACCTGTTTGCCTCTGTTTCTTCGAACGACGTACCGGTATGCTGATGGAGCAGTACTTCGGGCGCTCGATTGCCCGCTTAAGCCTGCTCCAGGAGGCACTAACGCGTGACATCTCTTCGCGCTCAAAGTGACTGGCCCCCGGTGGTCGTCGCCAGCGTGTTTCAGACGGGCTTGAACCTTATGCGCGATCTGCTTCGTCGCGGCGTGCGGACGGTTGGCATCGATTGCGACAGCAGCCACGAGGGCTTCAGCTCTTCATACGGAAAGTCCTATCTCTGCCCTAACCCGGACACTCATCCGGAGCAGTGGACGGCATTCATGATCGAGCTGGCGCAGAAACTGGGTGGAAGGCCGGTCATCATTCCGGCCGCAGACATCTTCGTCTCCGCCCTGGGCAAACACGTCGAGGCGTTAAAAGAGCACTACATCTTCTCCCTCGACTCCATTGCGGTCCAGGCCGCACTCGCCACCAAGGAGCAGCAGTACGCTCTTGCCGCCCAGCATGGCCTGCCTATCGCGCGTACAGCTTACATTCAATCGCGCGCCGATCTGGAGAACTTCGCCGCGCAGGCGCGCTTCCCCTGCCTGGTTAAGCCCCGCCACCAGCGCGAGTGGGACGCTCTTCCTGAAGGCAATCCTCTGCGCGGCCTCAAGCTCTTCACCGCCGATACGCCGGAAGAGCTTTTCGCCAAGTACTCTCACGCCGAGATCCTGCGTCCCGAAGCTGTCGCGCAGGAGATTATCGCCGGAGGCGATGACGCCAAGTACTGCTACCTCTCCGTCTATGGAGCGGGCAGCCGCCGGCTGGGCCATACTGTCGTCCATGAGCTGCGCGCGCATCCGGTTCTCTTCGGCAGCGGCTCGATGGTTGAGCCGGTCATCGACCCCGAGGTCGCAAACCTCTGCGACAAATTTCTTCGCGGCATCGGTTATGTCGGAATCTGCGAGATCGAGGTCAAACGCGATACGCGCGACGGCATCGTTCGTCTTATCGAGGCTAATCCGAGGTACAGTGTCACTGCCGACGCCTCCGTTTATGCCGGTGTCGATATCGGCTGGCTGCACTATCTCGACCTTATCGGGCAGCCTGTCGAGCCCGTCGAGCCGACCCATCTTGGCTATCGTCACGTTGTTCTGCGCCGCGACATTCCTGCCCTGCCGCGCTATGTGGAACGCGGTCTGCTCACCTGGGGCCAGATCCGGCAGACTTATCGCGGCGAGCTCGCCTTCTTCGACTTCGACCGCCACGACTGGCGCCCCACCGCGGCAACTCTAAAAGGTTGTACGCGCGTAGTCGCGGGAACGGTGCTTCGCTCTTTGGGCTTGCGACGAAAGCTTTCTTAGAGGGCAGGTTGAAGCATCCAATCCAGTCAGACTGTAAAGAGGAGAACTTTTCCCGAATGTCGAAGAGAGAACTCGCCGCCACGGCGCTCAAGAACTCAGGTGCCCTGGCCATCCTCGAAAGCTTCCGATCCAAGCCCGGCATCCTGATCGTCAATCACCACCGTGTCGGAGACGCAGCCTCGTCACGTTTCGACCGCGATGTCTTCAGCGCCTCCGCGGACGCCTTCGACATGCAGCTGAACTACTTCAAGCGACATTTCCCGATCGTGGCCGGCGAGGAGCTTGAAGCGCTTGTGGCAGGGAAGACTCCGCTCAAGCGGACCTATATAGCGATCACCTTCGACGATGGCTATATCAACGATTACTTAGTCTCGTTTCCGATTCTCAAGTCCAACGGCTGTGCTGGAACTTTCTTCCTTGTCCCTGAGTATGTCGGAACATCCCTTGTTCCGTGGTGGGACGAGATCGCCTATCTGGTTCGCAACTCACCTCGCTTGCAGATCACGCTCAAAAGCCCGGTCCCCACGACTATCAGCCTCAGCGGCGATCGAGAACAGGCCATCCGAAACGTGCTGCGCCACTACAAGCGCCCAGACAACGTAAACGGCGAACAGATTCTCAAGGAGCTTCGCGAGCAGGCAGGTTGTGCTGTTCCTGCCACGGGGCGGCGCTTTATCACCTGGGAGGAGGCCCGTGAGATGAGGGCCGCCGGAATGGTGGTCGGATCGCACACCCAGACCCACGGAATCCTCGGGCAGATGCCTCCGGACAAACAGGGCTGGGAGCTCAGCGAATCCAGGAAAAATATCGAAGCAGGCATTGGAGCGGAGGTGCGCAGCCTCGCGTATCCAGTTGGAATCCGGGGCGCCTTCGATGAGAAGACGGAGGCGATCGCGCAGTCCCTTGGCTACAGGATGTGCTTCTCCTTCTATGGAGGAATCAATACTCCGGCAAACATGCAGCCGATGAATCTGTTGCGTATGGCGACCAATCGCGATCCGCTCTTGTTCCGAGCGGAGACGGTGCTTCTTTCGCGGCTCGGAAAACTGCCCTATTAGGAGTCGGTGACGACATCGCCCTTCATGCGCTCTTCCGTGGGCTGCAGGGTTTTTCGCCGGCTGTAGGCGTTCACAAGGGCAGCGGGAAGCGCCGGCATCTGAACTCCCGGGTGGTAGGGACCTCCACGATTGAGCCAGCCGTCCCAGAGCCCCGCAAGAATGGCCTGGGAGCTCTCCGGTCTTGTCGTCAGACGATTGCGATGCCGGATGAATCCGTTGAAGCTATACCACGCCAGCCGCATGCTGGCCGCCAGACCAAGATGCTTCCTCCAGAACCGGCTCTCGTTTCTGGCCACGTAATACCAATAATGAGGCTTAATCTCGAACGGCTTCGTATTTCGGTTCTTCTCCAGATGCCGCACGACCGAATGGGGATCGACCACGTTCCGGAATCCTGCCTTCGTGCTTCGGGCAGAGTAGTCGATGTCTTCGAAGTAAGCGAAGAAACGGGGATCCAGCATTCCAATCTTCCGCATCAGCTCTGTCCGGACCAGCATCGCAGTTCCAATCACCAGGCCGGAGTTCGGATAGCGTGTATTCCACTCCTCGGCTACGGTGGGGTCATGGGTTTCGTTGTAAAGCGTGTCCTTGAGAGAGAGCACGCCGCCTGCAAAGGTCAGCCTGTCTTCGTCGAGAGCCGCAATCTGGGGCGTAACCAGCCCGATGGAAGGATCGGTTTCCGCCAGCGCAACGATCGACGAGAGGGTTTTCCGGTCAACGACCGCATCGTTATTCAGGAGCCAGACGTACTTTGCATCGATCTCCAGCGCCCGCTTCATCCCCAGGTTGCACCCTCCGGTGTACCCGGTATTGATGGGGGATTCCAGAATCTCTACCGTGTCCCCCGCGAGAGCGCGAAGCTTGACCAGGGAATCGTCTCCAGAGGCATTATCGACGATCAAAACGCGAAAGTTCGGGTAATCCATCTGGTGGACGGAGGCGACCGCTGTCGCAGTCTCTTCCGCGTCCTGCCAGTTCAGGAGGACGATCAGTACCAGAGGAAAATTTTCTCGAGATTGAAAATGCGATGAGTTTAAAGTAGCCATTTCCTGGTTTTATGAGATGCCGAAGCTCGGATTTGGGGCCGCCTACAAGGAGAGTACCCCAAAATTGACGTCTGTCTTTATTTACAGTTGCGCAGTGGTTCGACCATACTGGTCGTCATTCTTTTTAGCGCGAGGGCGAGCATTCTAAATCTTATTTCCATACAAGCCTTTTCTCCTGGCACGTCCCTCGTGTGTCTTCTATTGGAGCCAGCTGTGAAGTGGGCGCAAAGCTATGATCCTGCGCGCCATTGGCTCCTCTCTGCGGCATGGGCAGCGCTTCCGCTTTGCGTGCTGCTGGTCACCATGGGGGTCTTTCGGGTGAAGGGCCACCTGGCGGCTCTCGCCGGTCTGGCGACGGCCTTTGCAATCGCGATAGGCATCTTCCATCTACCTATAAAGATGGGGCTGCTCTCCACTGCCTACGGAGCGGCCTACGGACTCTTTCCTATCGCCTGGATCGTCTTTCCTGTTTTGTTTCTTTATCAACTGACCCATCGCTCCGGCAGCTTCACGCTTCTGCAGCAAAGCCTTGTTGGAGTCACGCAGGACAGCCGGCTTCAGCTCCTGTTGATCGCCTTTGCCTTTGGGGCCTTTTTCGAGGGATCCGCGGGCTTCGGAACCCCGGTTGCCATCTGTGCAACGATTCTTATCGGTCTCGGTTTTCCTCCGCTTCAGGCGGCGGGACTCTCCCTGCTGGCCAATACCGCTCCGGTTGCCTTCGGAGGACTGGGAATCCCGATGGTGGCGCTCCACGGAATCACCGGCCTGGATACGCTTCTGCTCTCGCGTGTGGCCGCACGCATGATCGCTCCCTTCTGCATCCTGGTTCCGTTCTGGCTGATCTGCGCGTATGCGGGATGGGCGGCGATGCTCGAGATCTGGCCGGCCATTCTCGTCGCCGGAGGAGTCTATAGCCTCACTTTGCTTCTGGTCGCGACCCTCCACGGTCCCTGGCTGGTCGATATCTTCTCCTCGAGCTTCACCATCGTGGCTCTGCTGCTGCTTCTGCGGGTGTGGAGGCCGAAGCGGATCCTCAACCCAACTCTTGAAGTGGTTCCTCCGATCTCTCGCACGTCTGCGAAGCGGCAGAAGGGATTTCTCAAGCAGGCGATCCTTCCGTGGGCTATTCTCTCTCTCTTCATCGTTCTTTGGGGACTGCCGAAGTGGTCGCGTTGGCTGGACTCCATCAGCACGATTCCTATCGTCATCCCCGGCCTGCATCACGTCGTCCTGCGCATGCCTCCGGCCGTGCCGACTCCCGTCGCTGAAGCTGCCATCTTCAACTTCAACTGGCTCTCCGCCACCGGAACCGGAATCTTCATCGCCGCCATCGTCGCAGGCCTGGCGATGGGCATCCGTCCCGGCATCATTGCGAAGACATGCGGCGAGACCTTCGTCTCCATGCGCTTCACCTTCATCACCATCGCTGCCCTGATGGCATTGGGTTTTGTGACGCGCTACGCCGGCATGGACGCAACGCTTGGCCTGGCATTCGCACGCACGGGCAAGTTCTATCCCTTCTTCGGAACCCTTATCGGATGGATTGGAACCGCTTCTACGGGGTCTGACACTTCCTCAAATGTTCTCTTCGGAAGCCTGCAAAAACTGACCGCACAACAGCTCGGCATCTCCGCCTACCTGATGGCGGCAGCCAACTCCGCGGGAGGAGTGATGGGAAAGATGATCGCACCGCAGAGCATTGTCGTGGCCACGACCGCGACCGATCACTATGGAAAAGAAGGAACTCTGCTGCGCTTTGTAATCCTGCACAGCTTCGCACTCGCCTGCCTTGCGGGGCTCTTAGTGCTGCTGTACACCTCGGTGCCAGCGATTACGAATCTGGTGCTGCGGTAGATCGTCTCGCAGACCATCACGAACCATTTGCCATGCCTCGCCGCACCATTCGCGTGGCAAATGGTTGGAACTCTGTTTGCGACGCAGGACTCCTCCATTCCTTCCTCGGAAGGGAAGACGAAACTGGGAGCCATGCCTGCTCAGCTTGCCATTGTGCCGCGCCAGACGGGTTCTGAACTGCAGAACGCACGCGCGACCTCCTGCTTCCACCTGATTGAGCGACACAAAGGGCATTCCTCGCGATGTTTTTCCAGCTGTTCCTGGACTGCAGCCATTTCGCTCTGCGCTCGGACCTGATCGGCCAGGGAGCTCGCGAAATCTTCTATGTCGTTCAATCGGCGATAGGCGTCTATCAGGCGCACGCCTAATCGATCCATACTCGGGCACCGTAAATCATCCATGACGAACCCCTTGCGGAACTCTGCGTTGGAAGTAAGCCATCACATACCTGGTTTTGAGGAAGTCGGCCTAACCGGAAAGTATTACTTAGGATCAGATGGAGTCGTTCGGCTGGTGCGTTAGATGTCGTGATAGGGAAGTGGGATGCCCGGAAATCTCAAGGAAATTCCGCTCATCTATAGGAACGAAGAGAGCGGCGCAAGCTATGTGTTGAAGTCGCGCGACATAACACCGTTCAAGGACGGGTTTCTTGCTCATGCGATTCGGATGCGTTCAGGATCTGACCGACGGACGGGGGCATCGGCTTATCTGCATTCTTGAGTAAGAGAGTTACTTCCCATCTTTCTTTATCAGACAGAGCATGCGAGAAAGAAGGCATACCCGTCAGTCGGATCCCGTTTGATACAACCCAGTAACTAAACCCAGGATCGTCATCGCTTACGCCAACTACCCCATGCGGGCCATGCTTTTTCCAGAGTTGAGGTGGGGCCGGAAACATTTGACTGGCAAGGGCAGCATCGTGGCCCGGATTCCCGTGGCACATGGAACAGTGCTGGCGATAGATGTCAGCGCCGGATTTAAATACGTCTTCACTGGCAGCAAAAGGAGGGCTTTGATTCTGGCGAGCGGTACGTGCTCTAACCGCAGTTCTGACAATTGGTTTTTCAAAGGGAAAAGGTGGATCTGTAACCGCAACTGGAACCGGACCAACCCTCAGATAAACATAGGCACTGAGGATGAATAGGATGAGCAAGATTGCAATGCCGAGAAGTACTTTGCCGTACCGTATGCCGGAGATGTTCTGAACCATGATGGAACCTCTTCTACAGATACAGGTTAAGCACATTCCTCAATCGGCCGGGAAGACTGTCAGTTACCATTCCAATCCATATCTACCTGCCTTTGTGCGAGCCTTGCTTTCCTCTTAAGGATAAGAAAAATGCCCGCAAAGATTGTCATGCAGATGTCATCCCTATCCGCAGCTTATTCGCAAGCATGCGCATCCCCGCCCTATTTCTAGGGCAGAGAATAAAGAGTGGGTTTTTAGTGGGTTTTGCCGATGGGCTAGATTTTATCTAAGGCTTTTTGTGGAGCACCGAGTGGGAATTGAACCCACGAATACTGGTTTTGCAGACCAGCGCGTTAGCCACTTCGCCATCGGTGCTCGTCGCTCCGCCGGACAGGAGATCCAGCGGAGGGCGTTGCAGAACAGATTACCTTACTTGGGCTGAGCCGTCGTACGGAGGTAGGGCTTTACCGTTTTGTAGCCGGGGAAGACCTTGTCCGCATCTTCGTTGGAAACGGCGCCGGTGATGATGACATCCTCACCCTGCTTCCAGTTTGCGGGCGTCGCAACCTTGTGCTTCGCGGTCAACTGCATCGAGTCCAGCACGCGGATGATTTCGTCGAAGTTGCGACCGGTGGTCATGGGGTAGGCCATCGTCAGCTTGATGCGCTTGTCGGGACCCACCACGAAGACCATACGCACAGTCGCATTGTCGGCAGGCGTGCGGCCCTCGCAGCTGTCGCCGGCATCTCCGGGAAGCATGTCATAGAGCTTGGCTACTGCGAGCTCCGTGTCGCCGATCACGGGAAAGTTAACGGGCGATCCGGTTACCTCTTCAATGTCCTTTGCCCATCGGCCGTGATGCTCGACCGGGTCGACGCTGAGGCCGATGGCCTTGGCTCCGCGAGCCGCGAATTGGCTTTCAAGCGATCCAACCGCACCCAGCTCCGTGGTGCAGACCGGCGTAAAGTCCTTTGGGTGCGAAAACAACACGGCCCAGTTATCGCCGATCCACTCGTGAAAGCGAATCGTGCCGTGAGTCGTTTCAGCGGTAAAGTCAGGAGCCACATCATTGATACGCAGTGCCATGTTCGTTCTACTTTCCGGGGACTTGCCCCACGTTCTGAAGTTGCTATGGGCCGAGACAGAAAACCCACCCCCGCGTGACCGCCTGGGTGGGTCTCTGTGCTATTCGAAGACGCTTACTTCGATTCGCTCATACACACACCCGCGCCTAGCTAAAGCGACAGCGCATCGGAAGTGTGTTCGGAGTCATCATCATCGCGTCAAAATATTTCGTACCGCGGCTAGCTCGGCTAGCATCAAGCAGGTTGGCCTGATTGCGGTCTAATCAAAACCATAGAACTCGGGAGCCTCCATGTCAACTCTACCGTCGCCGCCCTCTACAGCACACGTGGCCTTCGATTATGCGCTTGTGGACGTCTTTGCCGAGCGGCCGCTGGAAGGAAATCAGCTGGCCATTTTCACGGACGCGCGCGGCCTGACCGATGCGGAGATGCAAGCTTTTGCACGCGAGACGAATCTCTCCGAGACCACCTTCATCCTTCCCCGCTCCCCGGAGATCGATCGCGAGCGCGGCGTCCGGGTTCGCATCTTCACGACCGAGGAGGAGCTTCCCTTCGCCGGTCATCCTACGCTGGGCACCGCGAGCTGGCTCTATTGGAATCACCCCGAGCTGCGCGGTGCAGAATCGATCGCGCTCGACCTGACGGCGGGACGCATTCCCGTTCGGTTCGCGCCTCCGGATCCACATCAGCAGGGAATCTTCGGAACCATGCGGCAGAACGATCCGGTCTTTGGACCGGCGCAGGATCGCGCTGAGCTTGCAAAGGTGCTTGGTCTTCCCCTCGACGATATCGATCCCGCGTTTCCCATTCAGACCGTTACAACGGGCAATCCCTTCTGCATCGTTCCGCTCAGCTCGCTGGATGCGGCGCACAGGGTCGTCGTTCCCCAGAGTCCTTCTGTGCAGGCTTACCTGCAACGGCACGACGCGAAGTTCTTCTACTTCCTCACGCGCGCCGACAGCAGCAGCGGCGTCGACTGGCATGCGCGCATGAAGTTCTACAACGGAGAGGATCCGGCAACGGGATCTGCGGCTGGACCCGCAATTGCATGGCTTGTGAAGCATGGTCTCGCAGTCAGTGGGGAGACGATCCTCTTCGAACAGGGAGTGGAGATGCAACGTCCGAGCCGGCTTTCGCTCTCGGCGAAGCTCGCAGGAGACAAAGTTACGGAAGTGTTTGTCGGCGGTCGCACCATTCCTGTTGCAACGGGACGTTTTTTCCTGCCGTGATGCACTTAATTTCAACAGGCGCCTTTTGTGAATCGTCAATAAATTCGCGCCGAATTCACTATGCGGTGGATGTGCAAGGTCTAATCTTTTCTCTTTTCGCTCTAGCTTCGCCGTTGCGCTGCAGGCTGTCTCTTCATACTCTTGGCAAGCGTTAACGATTGTTTCGCACGCAACGTGCGAACACATCGCTGATGAGGTCTTTCGCCTGTATTACTGACAACCTGAGTTGAGAGACGCTCGACTGCCGCACAGTCGCGAGTCCTCGAAGCGCATCATCGCTGTCTGCAACCGCAGCCGACCGCGAGCCGACTTGTGGCTCCGCACCTACGGCATCTACGCAGACCGATCCTTTGCGTTCGACGAGTCTCGCGGGGCAACCTGCGCCGGACGAGTATCTCTCTCCCCCTGCGGTCCGGCTTCGATATGCCGGGCGGTGGGCACTGTTCCCACGTGGAAGCAGACAGGAGAGCTTTGCCTCTTCCGTCTGCTCCATCCGGGAGTGGACAGCCATCCTACGCCCGAATCGTCTCGGGCCGGGCCTGCGGGGACGCCTGAACCATCCGGGCTTGCGGACTGCTAACCAGCGATCCGCAAGCCTGGCCCATCCGCCGGAGCAGCCGTTACGGCTGCCCACCGGCAGAAGCGAGACTGCCTTGCGGCCGAAAAAGACGATCCTTTGCGTAGATGACAACGAACAAACGCTGTCTGTCCGAACTTTCCTGCTGGAAACCCGCGGATACCGAGTCATCCCTGCCCTCTCTCCCCAGCACGCTCTCGAGGTGGTCGAGCAGTCGATTCCCGGGTCGCTCGATCTCCTGCTCAGCGATCTCAACATGCCTCTGATGGACGGCAACGAACTGGTCCGTCGCGCGAAGCAGTTGCAGCCGGCGTTGCCGGCGATGATCGTCTCCGGGACCACCGGCTCCTCCGATCGTGCTTGCTGTGCCGATGTGTTTCTTCCCAAGGGAGCAAGCTCTCCGGCGGAGATGATTGAACGCATCCGCGTTCTCGTCGCTCGCAAGCGCGGCCCCAAGAGATCTGCCCTTACCCCGACCGTGGTCTTCGATTCCGCGATCGCATCCTGAAGACAGGAAGACGCGCCATGGGATGGGGGAAACAAAGAAGAGAGTGTTGATCGGAACCCAACACTCTCTCACCCCCGTCCCGACGTGGTCTTTTGCTTCTACGCCTCTACCAGTCCATAGCGACGCTGCCATTGCTGTTTCAGCCTTGCCCAGATCGCTTCGCGCTCTTCCCGTGTCATCGCAGGATCCGGCTTTTCTACGAAGCGTGCTGCTTCGGCTTTGGCCTGCTCGAGTGTCTTGCGGTCGCGCAACAGATTGGCGACGCGGAACTCGGGCATTCCCGCCTGTCGCGTTCCGAAGAACTCGCCGGGCCCCCGCTGTTCCAGGTCCAGCTCTGCCAGCTCGAAGCCATTCTGCGTTGCGACCATCGCGTCGAGCCTCGCTTCGGCCTGCTCGCTTACCCTGCCGCCTGTCATCAGGATGCAGTAGCTCTTTGCGGAGCCACGACCCACGCGCCCTCGCAGCTGATGCATCTGCGCCAGGCCAAAGCGCTCGGCATGCTCGATGACCATGACGGATGCGTTGGGAACATCGACTCCGACTTCAATAACGGTTGTCGCGATCAGGACATCGATCTCGCCGCGCTGGAAACGCCGCATGACGATTTCTTTTTCGTCGGCGCTCAGGCGTCCATGCAACAGGCCCAGACGAAGCCCCTTCAGTTCACCTGTGCGGAGCTTCTCGTGCATATCGGTGGCAGCGCGTAGCGCCTTCTTCGGGGCAAAGAGTTTTTCCGTCTTCGTAGTCTTCTTCGGCTTCGCTTTCGAGATTTTGCCGCGCGAAGATAAGAGAGGCGTCGTGCCTTCCGGAGCCTGCGTTCCGGCCTCCGTCTCGGCACTTGCCTCATCGCGTGCGAAGTCCAGTTCCGGCTGGTCGTCCCTGGTGCCCTCGATCACGGGGTACACGATATAGGCCTGCTGTCCGGAGGCTACCTGCTTGCGAACGAATCCCCAGACATCGGCGGCGCGCTCCTCTGTCGTTCGGCGCGTCACGATAGGAGTTCGTCCCGGCGGGAGTTCGTCGATCACGCTGGTATCGAGATCGCCGTAGAGTGTGAGAGCAAGGGTCCTCGGAATCGGAGTCGCCGTCATCACCAGGACATCTGGCTCTGCCGACCTTCCGTCCGGGCCAGGCTTCTTCATCAGCTGGAATCGCTGTTGCACGCCGAACCGGTGTTGTTCGTCTACGATCACCAGGCCCAGGTTGTCGAAATCGACCTTCTCTTCGATGAGCGCGTGGGTTCCGATTGCAAGCTCCGTCTCCCCGCGATAAATTCTGCCCCGCGCCTCGCGTTTGGCAACTTCATCCAGCGAGCCGGTCAACAGCGTCACGCGATAAGGCCTGCCAGTGCGCGGAGAGATTGCATCCCCCAGCAGCTTGCGCGCAGAGAGATAGTGCTGGGTCGCAAGAATCTCGGTAGGTGCCATCAAGGCTGCCTGGCAGCCATTCTCAATCGCAATCAGCGCCGCCTGCATCGCAACAATGGTCTTGCCCGATCCTACGTCGCCCTGCAGGAGCCTTCGCATCGGTTGGGTCCTGCGCATGTCGGTCGCGATCTCTCCCAGAACGCGTTTTTGCGCCGCGGTGGGATGGAAGGGAAGCACCTGCTTCAGCGCCGTGCGGACTCGATCATCGGTGCGGAAGGCGGTTCCTTCGCGCTCCCTCAGTCGGCGGCGTTTCAACTCCAGCCCGAGCTCGAGGTAAAACAACTCTTCGAAGATCAGCCGCTGGTGTCCGGGAGTCGTCGCTGACATCAGCTCCGTGATGGGCGTGCCTGCCTCAGGAAAATGGACCGCGCGAAGGGCTTCGAGTCTTCCAGGAAGGCGCAAACGCTTAAGCATTCCTGCCGGCAGAGTCTCCGGCACATTGCCTTCCTTCTCCTTCAGCTCGTCGAAGAGAGCCCAGACGACGCGCCGCAGCCAGCGTGAGGTCAGCTTCGCTCCCCAGGCCGTCGTTCCTCCCAGAAATTCATACACGGGAACGATGCGCCCTACCTCGAGCGAGACGAACTCCGCGTCCGGAGAGTCCGCCGCAGGCAGGATCTCAAACTGCGGCTGGATCATCTTGAACTTTCCCGCGGTGGAGCGCGAAGCTTCAAGCTTGCCGTAAAGCGCCACCATCTGCCCTGCATGAAACTTGTCCTTCAGGTAGCTGCCGTGAAACCACATGCACTTCACGGTGTCCATGCCCTGACCGATGGTCATCTCAAAGATCGGCATCGAACGAGTTCGCAGCAATGCAGAGCCACGTACTTCACCGACGATCGAAGCCATGCTGCCGGCCTTCAACTCTCGAATGGGGAGCGGATTCAGGCGGTCTTCGTAGCGGAAAGGCAGATGGTAGAGCAGGTCCTCCACGGTCTCGACTCCACGTTTCGCCAGTGCTTCGGCGACCCGTTCCCCCACCCGCTTCACATATTTAATAGGAGTCGATAGTTCCAGCACAGATCGATGCTACCAAGCCTCGGGACACGTGGCGGATGCTTCTATGGCAGGCCTTATAATTTGGAACGTTCCTTGACAGATTTTCAGCGTGATGGACAAACGTTTGCTCCCATTGGAGGGCTGCAATGACCTTGCTTGAGAAGTGGTTCGATGAAGTGTGGAATAAGGGCCACGCGGAAGCAATTGATGAGATGACCACATCCAGTTTCAGGGCCCATGGGCTTGAGCACCCCGATGGTACAGAAGTGCAGGGAAGAGATGCATTCAAGGCCTTCCATAAGCAGTTTCGCTCCAGTTTCACCGAGATCCATGCGGACGTACAGCAGACCGTCACCGAGGGAGAGTTAACCGTGGCGCGCTGTGTCATGACAGGAGTGCACACCGGCGACGGGCTGGGGCTGCCTGCCACCGGTAAGCGGGTAACATTTACCGGCATGTGCCTGGCCCGGCTTGAAGATGGCAAAGTCGCGGAGGCCTGGAATAACTTCGACCTGGCATTGATGTATCGGCAGCTTCAAGGGTAAAGCTGGGTTTTGTCCCGAAAGGTTATCCGAGGGCTCCTGCTAAACTGGGCCTAACTCGACATACGGAATTCCATGGCCATCGTTGAACTTCAGCAGGTCCGCAAAGCCTACGACACCAAAATCGCTGTTGATAATCTGAGCTTCCGCATTGAGGAGGGAAGCATGTTCGGCCTGCTTGGCCCGAACGGCTCGGGCAAAACCTCCTCGATTCGCATGATGATCGGGATGACGCTCCCGGACTCCGGCTCGGTTGACCTCTTCAACCAACCTTTCGATCGCAAGAATCTGCATCGCGTAGGCTATCTGCCGGAGGAGCGCGGGCTCTACAAGAAGATGAAAGTCATCGACCAGCTCATCTTCCTGGGACAACTGCATGGCCTCGACGCGATTACGGCCAGCAAACGTGCCCATGCCTGGTGCGAGCGCATGGAGATCACCGAGGCCATCCCGAAGAAGACCGAAGAGCTCTCCAAAGGCATGCAGCAGAAGATTCAGTTCATTGCGGCCTTGCTGCACGAACCGGAGCTCATCATCATGGATGAGCCCTTCAGCGGCCTCGATCCTGTCAATGCCAGCCTTCTGCAGGACACGCTGCTCGACCTGAACAAGCAGGGTCGCACAGTGCTCTTCTCCACGCATCGCATGGATCAGGTTGAGAAGCTCTGCGACACCATCTGCCTCATCCATCGCGGGCATCCCGTTCTCTCCGGCCCTATGCAGGAGATCAAGTCGCGCTATCCGAAGAACCGGGTCCAGATGGTCTTCGAAGGCGATGCCTCTTTCCTGAAACATCCGTCTGTGGAAGGTGCAAAGAACTACAACGGCATGGCCGAGATCAAACTCCGCGACGGCGCCGACGCGCAGCCGCTGCTTGCCGAGGCGGTGGCCCGAGCCCGCATCACTCGTTTCGAGGTGATGGAGCCCACCCTCGAAGAGATCTTCATCGAAACCGTAGGAGACCGCGTCGATGCATAATGTCTGGCTCATCGCCAAGCGCGAATACCTGGAGCGCGTGCGCACCAAGGCTTTTCTTATCTCCACGCTCATGATTCCACTGCTGATGGGCGGAGGTATCGTCGGGTCGGTCATTGCTGGTAGCAAGGCGAAGTCCACCTCGCACATAACGATCGTGTCCCCCGATCAGCAGCTTGCCGTCGATCTCCAGAAAGAGCTGGAGCATGGCAAGGATAGCGAGATGACGGTGGACGTCATCTCGCCCGGTAACAGCGCGACCAAGGCATCGCTCGATTCGATGCTGGCCGACAAGCAGATCGACGGCTATCTCTGGATTACCCCGGCGGCCGATCCCAATGCCCGACCCAGCTTTTCCTACACGCCGCGTTCGGCAGCCGACATCAGCACCAAGAGCACCATCACGACGGCGTTGCGCACGGTCCTGATGCGCGAACGCCTCTCTCATGACGGCCTGGTGGCGCACGATGTCGATTCGCTGATGGAACCGGTGAAAATAGACACTACCCAGGCTGGCAAAAACGCCGATACAACCTCGAGCTTCGTCGCCATCTATGTCCTGTTCTTCCTGATGTACATGGTCATCCTGCTCTACGGGATGAATGTTGCCCGCTCCATCATCGAAGAGAAGACCTCGCGGGTCTTCGAGGTGCTTCTGGCGACCATCACGCCGGAGGAGATGATGGCCGGTAAGGTGATCGGAGTAGGCTCTGTGGGCCTTACGCAGGTTGCGGTGTGGCTGGCTACGGCAGTTCTGCTCACCAGCGGGTCGTGGATCGGAGCGATTGCGGGCGGCAACATGCATGTCTCGCTCAGCGCCATGCAGATCGTCTTCTTCGTCGTGTATTTTCTGCTTGGCTACCTGCTTTATTCCTCCATCGCCGCGGCGCTTGGCGCGATGGTCAACTCCGAGCAGGAGCTTCAACAGCTCAACATGATCCTTGTGATGCCTCTGGCGGGTTGCATGTTCGCGCTTGCTCCGGTCATCAGCAATCCCAGCGGCATGATTGCGCGTGTGATCTCGCTGATCCCGTTCTGCACGCCGCTCATCATGTACCTCCGCATCTCGCTGGCCACGCCACCGGCATGGGAGATCGGGCTTTCCATCGTGCTGATGATCGTTACGATTTACGCCATTCTGTGGGTCGCCAGCCGAATCTACCGTGTGGGCATCCTGATGTACGGCAAGCGCCCCAATCTGGCGGAGATCATGCGTTGGCTCAAGTACAGCTAACGAATTTCGCCGGGTCGTGATTGGCCGGTTGGAGAAGTAAACTCGTTTACGTGCCCGAACCCGCAGCCCAAGGCTTTACGTTTAAGCAACGCGTTCTTCTCGCCATCGTTCCACCGCTGGCGTACATGATCATCTGCCTGCTCGGAGTTACCTTGCGGTATGAAGATATCTGCGAGCCGGGCATGGTGCCGCAATATCACACGCCTCCGCCGCTCATCTATGCCATCTGGCACCGTTGCCTGCTTGCCTGTGCCTGGCGCTTCCGCAATGGAAACCTGCATATTCTTATCAGCCGCAGCTTCGATGGCGAGTTGATCGCCCGCACCGTCGAGCGGCTCGGTTTCGTCGCCGTTCGCGGTTCCAGTTCACGCGATGGCGCTGTCGGCCTGCGAAATCTGCAGCGTGCGTACTACGAGAACCAGTACATCGCCGTCACCGCCGATGGCCCCCGCGGTCCTTCGCAAAAGGCGAAGCCCGGCGTTACGCAACTTGCTGCCTCGGTCAACGCGCCCGTCGGAGCAGTCTACGTGCATCCGGACCGAGCCTGGACCCTTAGATCATGGGATCGCTTTCTTATCCCAAAACCCTTTTCCCGCGTTACCGTGGGCTGGACTGTCCCGGTTCCCGCCGAAAGGGAAGCTGTACAGGCCGCTCTGGATCGTTCTGTCAAAATCGCCGAATCACGCACGGCATAGAGGTCTGGCGGTTGCAAAGCATTCGGAATCCACACCCCGTCTACAAACTAAAATCACTGGAGTGCGCGTATCCGACTTTCATTTCGATCTTCCGGAAGAGTTGATCGCCCAGTCTCCGCCTCCCGTGCGTGGCTCCAGCCGCATGCTCGTCCTTAACCGCGCTGCCGGCGAGTATCGTGACGACTTCTTCCGCAACTTGCCGCAGCTCCTCCATCCCGGAGACCTGCTCATCCTCAACGACAGCCGCGTCATTCCCGCGCGTCTCTATGCAACGCGTGTTCGCGGCCCGCATACGCAGGCCAGCTCGCCTGATCCGACTGGTCGCATTGAAGTTCTTCTGACCCAGCAGCTCAACGAGCACGAGTGGACCGCCCTGGTGCGTCCCGGCCGCAAGATACAGCCGGGCGAACGCCTGCACTTCGCAGCAGGGAACGACGCTACGCCTCTTCTCGAAGCCGAGGTCATAGCTGCTGCCGATTTCGGAGAGCGCACCCTGCGCTTTGCCCCCACATCCGAATTCCGCGCCATTCTTGATCGCATCGGCCATATGCCGCTGCCGCCTTATATCCACCGCAGCGATACCGAAGAGGATCGCGACCGCTACCAGACGGTTTTCTCCCACGAGCCAGGCTCTGCCGCAGCTCCCACCGCAGGCCTCCACTTCACCCCGGGGATCCTCGACCAGCTTCGTGCACGCGGCGTCCAGATTGAGACAGTCACGCTTCACGTGGGCCTGGGCACCTTTCAGCCGGTCCGTGCCGAGCGCGTCGAAGACATTCGTCTCCACTCCGAGCACTACACCCTTCCTGCTGCAACCGCCGATGCCATCAATGCGGCCCTGCGCGAGAAGCGTCGCATTATCGCTGCGGGAACCACGACCACGCGTACGCTTGAGCACTGCGCGCATATCGCGTCTGCCGACGCGTTTGAACCGCACGCCGGTCTTCGCCTGCATCCGCATTCGGGCGAGACCAGCATCTTCATCAGCCCCGGCTATCCGTTCCGCGTCGTCAGTGGACTGCTGACCAACTTTCACCTTCCTGAATCCACGCTGCTGATGCTGGTCAGCGCCTTCGCGGGAAGGGAAAAGGTGCTGGCGGCTTACCAGCACGCCGTCCGCGAGAGCTACCGTTTCTTCTCGTACGGTGATTGCATGCTGATCCTCTAGCGAACAAGTATTCAGCCAACGCGCTACCATCGAAAGGCTATGGCAAAGACGCCCACCAAGTCCGCTGAAACGAAGTCCACCGCGCCCAAGGCGAAGAAGCCACCCATCTACCTGCTCGACTCGATGGCTTTTATCTTTCGCGCCTATCACGCCATGCAGCGTTCGCGGCCTATGTCCACGCGCACCGGTATTCCTACAGCGGCGACTTATGTCTTCGTCAACATGATTAACAAGCTGCGTAAGGACTTCCAGCCTGAGTACCTTGCCGCCGTCTACGACGTGGGCGCTCCCGTCCATCGCAACGAGATGGCTGCGCAGATGAAGGACGTCAAGAAGTTCAACATCAAGACACAGCAGTTCGAGATCACCGAGTACGGCGGCTATAAGGCCAACCGTACCGAGACCCCGCCCGACCTCATCCAGCAGCAGCCCTACATCCGGCGCGCACTCGAAGCCTTCCGCATCCCCATCCTCTACTACGAGGGGTTCGAGGCCGACGATGTCATCGGCACGCTCTCCTGCAAGCTGGCTGCACTCGGCCACCATGTCTATGTCGTCTCGTCCGACAAGGACATGATGCAGCTCGTCAACGAAGATGTTTCGATTCTGAACCCCACCAAGGACAACCTTATCCTCGATCCCGCCGGCGTTGAGGCTGCTCTTGGCGTTCCTCCTGAGCGCGTGATCGATGTGATGGCACTGCGTGGCGACTCCATCGACAACATCCCCGGCGCGCCCGGCATTGGCGACAAGGGCTCGGTCGAGCTCATCCAGCAGTTTGGCACGGTCGAGGGCGCAATCGATGCCGCAACCGCCTCCCCCGACAGCATCAAGCGCAAGACCTATCGTGAATCGCTCGCCAACAATCGCGATAACATCCTGCTCTCGAAAGATCTGGTCACCATTCATACCTCGGTGCCGATCGAGTATTCGCTCGACGACATGCGCACGCAGGCGCCTGATCTCGCTGCCTGCCGCGATCTCTTCTCCGAGCTCGAGTTTACGACTCTCCTCAAGGAGCTGGCGCCCGCTCCCGACAATACCGTTATCACCTACGAGCTCAAACCCACCGCGGTCCAGCTCAAGCACCTTCTCGACGAGGCGCGCTCCCTCAATCCTGAAACCAAACTTCCCAACGGCCTCGCCATCGCAATCTTCGAAGACGCGCAGGCCATCGCCGAAGAGGTGGCAGCGGAACCCTCTGAAGAAAGTGGTGAGCCTGAGCCGCCCCCGGCCGAGAACATGTCCCTGTTCGGAGTGTCCTCGGTTCTGCAGGAACCGGAGGCCGCACCTGCGAAACCAGCAGAAGATCCAGGCTGCAGACTCGGACTTGCAGTCAACGACCAGTTCGCCATCGAGGTCTCACTCGACGAACCGGGCATAAAAGAGGCGCTTGCCGATGCCTCGCTGCCGAAAGATGTTCACGATCTGAAAGCTGTTCTCCGTGCTTTGGAAACGCACAATCTTCAGCTTGACGGCGTTCGCAACGATGTCATGCTTCTGAGCTACCTCATCAATCCCACGCACGGATCCCACACGCTTCCTGATATCGCCGCCCGCAGCACCAGCCGCGCGCTCGTCCATCAGCCGACGAAGGAAAATCCTGCGGACCCGAAGCGTCTCCCCGAGGCCGCAGCTGCGATCGTTCGCCTGGTTACGACACTCGCCAAACAGGTCACGGACTATGCCCCCGTCGCGCACAATATTCTCGCCGATGATCCCGCGCTGGGCGGCGCGGTGACAACCGAGATGCTCTTCGCCGATCAGCCGAAGACAGGGAGCAAGGAGCAGGGAACACAGAGCAAATCGGTCTCGCCTCTCCTTCATGTCTACGAGACCATCGACAAGCCCCTGGTTCCCGTTCTCCTGCGTATGGAGCAGACCGGAGTCCGCATCGATCCCGGCTTCCTCCGCGAGATGTCCACCCGGCTTGCCGTCGAAATCGACAACCTTGCCGAGAAGATCTACAGCGACTCCGGCCACCGCTTCAATATCAACTCTCCCAAGCAGCTCGGCGATGTCCTCTTCAACAGGATGCTGCTGCCCAAGCCCATGAAGTATGGCAAAGGCAAGGTCGTCTCCACTGCGCAGGACGTCCTCGAAGAGCTAGCCGAGAGTCACCCCATCGCCGCTCTGGTCATCGAGCACCGACAGCTCCAGAAGCTCAAGGGCACCTATCTGGACGCATTGCCGGTGCTGGCCGACTCCGAAGGCCGCATCCATACCACCTTCAATCAGGTGGGCACGGCGACCGGGCGTCTCTCGAGCACTAATCCGAATCTTCAGAACATCCCCATCCGCACTGCCGTAGGCCGCGAGATTCGCGCCGCCTTCATTCCCGCGAAGGGCAACGTGCTCATGTCCGCTGACTACTCGCAGATCGAGCTGCGTCTCATGGCCCACTTCTCGCAGGATCCCCTGCTGCTGGACGCCTACCGCACCGGCAAGGACATTCATACCCTTACCGCCTCCGAAGTCTTCGAAGTCGATGCCGCGACGATGGACAAGGAGACCCGCAATCGTGCCAAGGCCGTCAACTTCGGCATCGTCTACGGCATCTCGCCCTTCGGTCTTGCCGCCCAGCTCGGTATCGACCAGAAGACCGCGCGCGAGTACATCGAGCGCTACTTCGAACGTTATAAGGGCGTGCAGAGTTTCATCGAGGAGATCCTGGCTACTGTCCGGCGCGAGCAGGCCGTGCGTACCTTCTTCGGGCGCGCCCGTCCTATTCCCGACATTCAGTCCCGCAATCCCAACATGCGCGGCTTCGCCGAGCGCACAGCCGTCAATACACCGCTCCAGGGCACTGCCGCCGACCTTATCAAACTCGCCATGCTACGCATTGACTCCGAGCTGACCCGTCGCAGGCTTCGCTCCCGAATGACCCTGCAGGTCCACGACGAGCTTCTCTTCGACGTCGTTCCGGAAGAGGAAAAAGAGATGGAGACCCTCGTGAAGCACGAGATGGAGCACGTGGCGGAGTTTTCGGTTCCCATCGTCGTCGAGGTCGGCACAGGGAGGAACTGGCGCGACCTGAAATAGAGGTCTAGCTAAAGCCCACCCAGGCATTTTGCGGCGCGGCGCAGACCCGGTTACGGCCATCCGACTTGGCCTGGTATAACGCCCGGTCCGCGGCCTCCAGCAACCACTCCTGCTTGTCTTGCGTCGTTGGGTAAGCAGTTGCGACTCCGCAGCTTACTGTCGCCCGAATGCTCTGATCGTAGGGTCCCTGCGCGGGGTCAAGCGCTGGAAAACCCGCCAGCTCGACCATCTTGCGCAGGCGCTCTGCTACCTGGACCGCTGCCGTCTCGTAGGTGCCCGGCAGCAGGATGACAAACTCCTCGCCGCCAAATCGCGCCGCAAAATCATCTTTCACACGCAGGGCCTGCTGCAGCAGCGAACCAATCCGTTTGAGCACCTCATCGCCGTACAAATGGCCGTAGCGGTCATTTAGCTGCTTGAAATAGTCCACGTCGACGACGACGAGGGACAAGGCAGTCCCCGTGACCATGGCTCTCTTCCAGAGCTCGGAGTACTGGGTGTCGAAAGAATGTCGATTCGCGAGTCCGGTCAGGGCATCGCTCTCCGACCGTCGCAGCAGCTGGGCATTCAATCGGTTGAGATCCGTCACCAGAAGCTCGCCGCGTAGGTGCAGAAGGTAGTTCAGCCGCTCTTCCCGGCAGGCGCTATAGTTCGCAACCAGGGTGATCGCAGTGGCACCAATCGCCAGGCCCAACCCAAAGATCTTGTCCCCGGGCTGGAGCATCTGGTCCTTCAAGAGATACAGTGCATCCCCACCGAGCATCACCACGGAGGTTGCGATTGCATAGGGAAGCCTCAATCGCATCACGATGTTCGTGAACAGGATGACCGCCAGGACTGCCATCTGGACATAAGCAGATGCCACGCGGCTGCGATTCGATTCCAGGTAGAGCTGCGTTAAACCGGCCAGGCAAGCCGCCACCGCGATGCTTGACTCGCGAAAGACCTTCTCCAGGCGACGCAGCATGCTCGCATTGACCAACAGGCATACCGGGGTTACGACCAGCAGCCGGATGATAAAAGCCCGCCGAAACTGTTGGGGCGCGCCGTAGTAGTCCGCAATCAGAAACAGATCGAACAGGATGATCGCGATCAGGCCTTCGAGCCACAGGCGTCTTGACCTGCGCTCCATGGTTTCCTGCTCGAAGCGGCCCTCCAGCTCCCCTGGAAATGAGAGCCATTGAAAACGCAGCCCGGATAGCTTGCTGATCTGCCGGTTGACGATCTCGATCTGGATGGGCGGGCTTATCGACATAATGAATCGTTGCGCCTGACTACTATCGGCGTTCTTTTTCTTCTCCTTCGACCGTCTGCGGGCACGGCAGAGTACATAAGTGCTCATCTGCAATACATTGGACGCCTGAAATGCGTTGGACGCCTGAGCCGGATCTGTTTCTCCAGAAAGTCATTGTTTTGAATGGATGCAGTTTCACACCGAATTGTCTTTTTAGCAAAAAAACCTGTTCTGGGCCATTGTGGGTGGGAGACACCTCCTTCGACTGATAAACTGAAGCTTCGCACTGAGCATGTCGCGCCGGTGTGGAACTCTCTGCAGTAACTAAAGGAAGATTCAAACTCGTGGACCAACAGACTCGCCAAGCTCTCAAGCACGACCAGTTCGTCGACACCACACAGCACGGCCTCGAATGGGCCACCGAGAACCGACGTTCCCTGATCCTGGTCGGCTCCATCGTCGCTGCTCTCATCGTCATCCTTGCTATTGGCGCTCTTATCTTCAACCATCGCAGCGAACAAGCCAATAACGCCTTTGGGGAGGCTATGCAGTCGTATCAAACCCCGCTTGCCGCTCCCGGCCAGCAGGTGCCTCCAGGTGTGAAGACCTTCCCCTCGGCTGCCGAGCGCGCCAAGGTCGCCAATCAACTCTTCGTCAAGGTTGCCGACGGCTATGGCATGACCCCAGCTGGCAAACTGGCGCGTTACTTCGCTGGCTTGACCTACATCGAGGCCGGGCAGAATGCCCAGGGCGAAAGCACGTTGAAGCAGGTTGCCGGTGGCTGGAACAGCGATCTCTCTTCTCTGGCCAAACTGGCGCTCGCCCAGCTCTACCGTCAAACCGGCAAGGACCCACAGGCTATCGAGGTCTACAACGATCTGACGGCTCATCCCAGCTCCGCCGTCCCCGCGGGAACCGCCCAGCTCCAGCTCGCCGACCTGTACGAAGCGGAGAACAAGCCTGAGATGGCAAAGAAGATCTACGCACAGCTAAAGGATAAGGACGCCAAAGGCGCTGCCGGTATGATCGCCGCGCAGAAGTTGAACCCGGCTCCTGCAGGTGCGGGTGCGGGCGCTCCTATCGCCGCGCAGTAGACCTTTAGTGGTTGTGTTCGTCGTGGAGAAGGGCCGCAGCGGCGGCGCGGCCCGCAACTACCCCTCCCGATCGTCCTGCTTCTGCCTCCGAACGAATCTTCGAGAGCAGCCGCCACTGATCTTTCTCCTTCACCACGGGAACCCACGCTGGAAGCGGCATTCTCAGATAATCCGAGAACGCGCCGGCATGCGGCTCGTATAACCCGCGAATGGTGTGCAGGCGATCCGCCGAAGCCTGATCCCCGCAGAGCCGAAGCCTGACTTCACCCAGAACATCACAGAGCCGATCGAAATCCTTCTTCGGAAGCCGCTCCCTGCCTGCCTGATCCGCCCATACCTTCTGCTCCTGGATATGGAAGACGTTGCCAAGGTCGATCAGGGCATGCCGTGCCATCACAAACGTCAACTGCGCCTGCCTAGAAGCGGGGCCCTCGAGCACCGAGATAAGCAAAGCGCACGTATCCAGAATGGAGATCAGGGCCGATAGCCAGCTCTGGTTATCGTGCTGCGACCGGTAGTAGCACAGGATCGGATAGGAGATGTGCGACTCCAGCAGCTCCGCCGACCACCGCTCCCATTCCTCCAACAGGTCGATCAGGGCTTCTTCTCCGCCGTCGAAGCCATGCCTTCGCAGCAGCTCTGCCGCGGTTGGAGGGGACCCGGCCCGAGCATCCAGCAATGCAATGCTTACCTCCCGGCGCGAGAAGGATTGATAGAGCACCGGCAGATAGCCGATGACCAGGGCCACAAAGCCCAGGCCCACGCCGGACTCGCAGATGATCAGCGTTCGGGCTCCCATGCTGTGGGGGACCACGTCTCCCAATCCCAGCGTGAACATCGTTGTGCCGCTTACATAAAGAGCGGTGCGAAACTTCGAGAGCCCCGCCGCGCTCTGCACGCCCATTACATCGGTAAAGGGCGTTCCCAGGGCGAAGTAGAAGAGGGCGAATCCCAGAATCAGAAGCATCGCCCACAGAAGCAGGAGAAGGATCAGGGAGAGCGGACCGTAGAAGCTGTAGATCTGCTCCCGCGTCCTGGTGGAGCGGATTCGGTCCGTGAAGATCTTCCATGGCTGCCAGGTCGCGATCAGGAACAGTCGCGTGATGCGAAACCTTCCCGTGGCTCTGCGGGGCAGAATAATCGTCTGGAAAGCGTCCAGGAAGACTGCGGAACAGCAGACGGACCCGGCAATGAGTGCAAGAATCTGCAAGGTTAAATTATCCCTTCGGGTTGATCATGGCAGTCTTTCGCCACCTTAGCAGAGCTGCTCGATCTTCGCCATTTCAGCGCCTGTCTTTAGAGTTTTTTCGACTATTCATTCGACATTTCCCACATTCCGGGCTAATCTGATCGGCAAGTCAGGGCCAGTCTGGTATGCGAAGTGCTCATCCTTAACCGTGTTCTTGAGATCGCACCCAATGGTATCCCCCTCCCAACGCGTTTTGATCGTCGATGACGATCGTCTCGTCGCCGACACCCTTAGCCTGATCTTCGCCAGAAGCGGCTTTGCCGCCAATGCACGTTACTCGGCAGACGAAGCCCTCGAATGTGCGCGGGAGTTTCCTCCTGATCTGCTGCTCTGCGATATCTCCATGCCGGACCGTGACGGAATTGCCTTGGTGGATGACATCCACCGGGAATTGCCATCCTGCCGCATCCTGGTGCTGACAGGCTTTTATGGGAATCTCTATCGCGTCAGGGAGCACACGAAGAAACTGGCCCGGAACGTGGGAATTCTCACCAAACCTTGCCAGCCTGACGATCTCCTTCGCGAAGCGAATGCAATGCTCGCCATGGCTTAGAAATGAGCCGGTCCTATGCATGATCTAGGACGCATCTTCATCGCGCTTGGCCTTCTTCTCGTCGTGATTGGCGTTATTTTTCTTGCATTTACGAGGATGAACGTCCCCTTGGGCCGGTTGCCCGGTGATTTCTCGTGGAAGGGCCGCGGCTGGGCGGTCTCCTTTCCCCTCGCCAGCTCCATCGTGATCAGCGTGGTCCTCAGCCTGCTCCTCTGGGCAATCAGCCACTTTCGCCGTTAGAAGTTTTTTCCGCTGGATCATGCTTTTCTTCTCCAGCAGAGCCGTTTCCACCATGGCCTGGCCCTGACTTTACCCTGTCACCGCCTGCTAGACTTTGCTTTGTATGTCTATTCGGGAGCAGAATCCGCCCACCCTCGCCAGCCTTCGCGCTGGCCGGGAGAGAGCCCGCTCCTCGCGATCCCAGCGCATCCCGGATTCTTCTGAAACGCAGCCTGGCCTCCTCTTCGGCTCGGACAATCCTCCCGCGCGTGAGGCTCCACCCCCGCCACCTGTGGTCCAGCCACCCGCACGGGCTCCGCTTGTCGAGCGCCGCATCTGGACCGTAGCCGACCTGGTCGGCAGTATCCGCCAGCAGATCGAGACGACCCATGCAGACCTCTGGGTCGAAGGCGAGATCTCCAACTGCCGCCCCGCTCCCTCGGGCCACATTTATTTCACGCTCAAGGACGCTGATGCCCAGCTCCCGGTCGTCCTCTTCCGCCGTCAGGCGCAGCTCCTTCGTTTCCGGCCCTCCGATGGTCTTGCCGTTCTCGTTCGCGGACGCATCTCCGTATACGAGTCGCGCGGCCAACTCCAGCTCATCGCCGAGACTATGGAGCCTCGCGGCGCCGGGTCTCTACAACTTGCTTTCGAGCAGCTGAAGGCCAGGCTTCTTGCGGAAGGTCTCTTCGACGCGTCGAAGAAGCGCTCCTTACCTGCTTTCCCGCGTTGCGTGGGCATTGTGACCTCGCCTGCCGGAGCCGTTATCCGCGACATCGTCACCGTTGTGCGCCGCCGCCACGCGCGGCTGAACCTGCTGGTCTATCCCGCGGTCATGCAGGGCGCCTCCAGCCCGGGCTCGGTTGCGGCTGGAATCCGCTGGTTCAACCGCAATCCCTCGCTCGTCGACCTCATCGTCATCGCCCGCGGCGGAGGCTCCATGGAGGACCTCGCCTGCTTCAACGACGAGGCGCTGGCCCGTGTCATCGCCGCCTCTGAGCTTCCCGTCGTCTCCGCCATCGGGCACGAGACCGACTTCACCATCGCGGACTTCGTCGCCGACCTTCGCGCCGCTACTCCGTCCGCCGCCGCCGAACTCATCACTACCGCCCAGCACCGCATCGAAGAGCGCGTTGATGCGCTCTCCTTGCGGGTTCGCCGCGCCATCCGGCTTCACCTGCTCGAGAGTCGTCAGCGCTACGCCCGCCTGTCTGCTCCGTCTGTCCTGCGGCGTCTCTTCGACTCCATCAATCGACGTGGCCAGCGTGTCGACGAGCTGGCCTTGCGACTTGACCGCGCCTCATCGCGGCAACTCCGTGTTCGTAGCGAACGGCTTCGCCTTCTCGATCAGCGCCTTCGCCGGCAGGATGTCGGCCTTCGCCTGGCTGCGTCCCATCGCCGCATCGAACGCGCCACCGTACGGCTTGACCGCATCGTCACCGAGACGCTCTCCCTTCGCCGCGCCCGTCTGCACGCTGCCGCCGCGCGTCTTCAGGCGCTCTCGCCTTTAAACGTTCTCGCTCGCGGCTACGCTCTTGTCTATACCGAACAGGGAACGCTCCTCCGATCCGCAGAGGAAACCGCGACGGGGCAAAGGATTCGCGCACGTCTCGCATCAGGAACTCTTTCAGCCCAGGTCATCACGACCGATTCAATGGAGAACAGCAAGTGATGAAGAAGCTCTTTGGAACCGACGGCATCCGCTCCGTCGCAGGGCAGTACCCACTGGACGCCCCCACCGTGCACGCTATCGGCCTTGCGCTGGCACACAAGCTTTCAGCGTCCTCTCCCTCCCCGCGCGTGCTGCTCGGTATGGATACCCGCGAATCCGGCCCCGCCATCGCGGCCCAGCTCACCGCAGGCCTCACCGCAGGCGGAGCCACAGTCGAGAGCGCCGGAATCATTACCACTCCAGCCATCGCTCATCTCACCCATACGCACGGCTTCGCCGCGGGCATCGTCATCTCAGCCTCGCACAATCCCTGGCAGGACAACGGCATCAAGGTCTTCGGCTCGGATGGCTACAAGCTGCCCGACGCCACGGAGCTCGCGATTGAAGAAGAGATCTTCAAACACCTGAATAACGCAGGTACTCCATCTTCAATGCGCGGCAATCAGGCGAAGGTGGATCTGGACGCCCCCGCCGTCAACGAGGCCGACCGCGCCGATTACATCCGCTTTCTGCTCGATGCCGTACCCGGTCTCTCGCTCGACAACCACCGCATCGTCATCGATTGCGCCAACGGAGCCGCCTCTGCCGTCGCGCCCGAACTTTTCTCTCAGCTGGGCGGCAGCGAGATCCTCATCACCCATGCCTCGCCCGATGGCCGCAACATCAACGAGCAGTGCGGCGCTCTGCATCCGGAGATCGTCGCCGCCCAGGTCCGTCATCACAAGGCATCCCTCGGCATCACCTTCGATGGCGACGCCGACCGCGCCCTCTTCGCCGACGAGCATGGCTGCGTCGTCAATGGCGATGCCGTTCTTCTGCTCGCCGCGCGCGATCTTCAGGCACGGGGTCTGCTGACCAACTCCACCGTCGTTGCCACCACCATGTCCAACATGGGGCTCGAAGCCGCGCTCAAGCGCAGCGGCATTCATATGCTTCGCGCTGCCGTCGGAGACAAGTACGTCCTCGAGCAGATGCTCTCCACCAACGCCGCGCTCGGTGGCGAACAGTCCGGACACATCATCTTCTCCGGCCGCTCCACCACCGGCGACGGCCTTCTTACCGCGCTGCTCCTGCTCGACGTCGTCCACCGCAGCGGCAAGACTCTCTCCGAGCTCATCGCCGACCTCAAGGTCTTCCCGCAGGTCATCGTCAACGTCGAAGTCCGTGAGAAGAAGCCCCTCGATGCGATCCCCGCAGTCGCCGCAGCCATTGCAGCGGCTGAGGCCGAGCTCGCCGACTCCGGCCGTGTAGTCATTCGCTACTCCGGAACCGAAGCCCTCGCTCGGGTCATGATCGAGGCCGAATCCGAGCCTATTATGCGTCATCACGCCGATACGATCGCCGACGCTATCCGGGCTGAACTCGGCCTCTAGTTCTTCTTCCGCAACCGTCCAGCTTGACGATATCCTTTGTCCGGTCGCAGAATAACCAAGCTCCCCCGGGCCTTCGGGCCCATCCAGTCACAAGCTACGCTTAGGCCCGCACGGAACTTCATCCTCGGAGGCCACATGCTCTGTGCCACCCGTTTCCTCAAGAACGTCCGTCAGATTCAATCCATCGCGCCCGAGGTCTTCGCCTCCAAGAAGCCCTCTGAGGGCTTCTCGAGCGTCGTGCCCTTCGATGTCCTCAACCGCTTCCACAAGATGTCCGACGCCGAGCTGAAGACCTACCCCGTTCTCCGCGACGCCCTCCATCAGCTCCGCAAAAAGAAGCCCGCGCCCGAGCCCTCCAGCGTTCGTCCCCGCGGCCTCATCTTCTCCGACGATCCCTTCAAAGGCACCATCTTCTTCGCCCAGATTAAGTTCCAGGTCGACGCCACCAACTTCCTCATGACCACGGACGACGAAATTGCCACCATGCAGCAATACGCTGCCGCCGCTCTGCCCGTCATCTCGCAGTACTGCGCCAAGTATGGGGAAAACTCCCTCACCATCTCACCCAAGGTTCTCCATCTCACCGTCAACACCCCGCAGGGAAAATACGACGACGACGACCTCCAGGGCTGGATCCGCGGCCTTATGCTTACCACCGGCACGCCCGTTCGCAACACCTGCATCGTCGTCTTCAATCCCGGCGGCATGGTCAACACCGACGGCGACATCTCCCAGGGGACCCTCGGCTACCACGACAAGGTCAATGTCATCACCCCCCAGCAGCCCTTCCCTCAGGTCGTGCCCGCGCCCTACTGCTTCGTCAACGTTCCCGCCCAGACCGTCACTGTGGACGACCGCCTCGACCAGTACGCCGATACCCTGTCCCACGAGATCGCCGAGATGACCGTCGACCCCTACACCTCGTGGACCAATCCCGAGGTCTGCGATGCCTGCGCCGGGAACTGCAACAAAGACTGGCGCAGCTTCTTCTCCATTCCCCCCGGCGGCGGCTTCACCTATCTTCGCTCCGCCTCCGGAATTCCACCCTTGCCCTTCACCTACGACTTCTACACTGCCGCGATCGCCCAGACTGCCTACCCCGACAACTGTCCTTCCCCCGACTGGGGGTGCAACTACGCCCCTTCCACAAAACAGGGCGTCGGAGAACTTCTCTTCTACGAGCGGCCGACCGGTTACGCCGAGCTCTACTCCGTCGATGCCCAGGCCAACCTCGCCATTCAGACCGTCTACCCCGACTGGCGCGACACCTGGTCCCTCATCGTCCCCGGCCCCTACACCTCCAAGCCCGCTGGCAGCCGCAAAGACCTCCTCTTCTACACTCCCGGCCACGGAGAGTTCTACAAGACCGGCCTCATCGGCGACATGCACCAGTTCAGCGTCCACGATAACTGGCGCACCACCTGGTCTCAGATCGTTCCCGGCTCCTTCTCCGCCGCCAATGCCATGGACCTGCTCTTCTACGAGCCCTCCAGCGGCTTCGGCGAGTTCGACCACACCGACGGCAACGGCAATCTCAGCCTCATCATCAACGAGACCGGATGGGCAACAGACTGGCAGATCATCCTCCCCGGCAAGTTCTCCTCGAAGCCCACCACCGGCCTGCTCTTCTATTCGCCCTCCCGAGGCGTCGGCCAGATCTACGACATCGACGCCCATGGCATGTCCGAGCTCCAGACCTACACCAACTGGCGCAATACATGGACGATCATCGTCCCCGGCCACTTCTCCGACAGCGGCTACACCGACCTCCTCTTCTACTCCCCCTCCGAAGGCACCGGTGAGTTCTACTCCACCGACGGCCACGGCGGCATCAACCTCCTCAAGACCTACACCGACTGGCGCGGAAGCTGGACCATGATCCTCCCGGGCAAGTTTTCCAACAGCGGCTACACCGATCTGCTCTTCTACTCCCCCTCCGAAGGCACTGGCGAGTTCTACTCCACCGACGGCCACGGCGGCATCAACCTCCTCAAAACCCACACCGACTGGCGCGCCACCTGGTCCATCATCCTCAGTCTCTAAAGATTGAAGATTTTGGCCGAAACCAGGGTTAGGGAGATATGGGGGCGGTACTACGCTAAAATGCACTCATGTACGAAGACTTCAAAGTGACCGATCGCTGGACCGGCGAACAGCTCCACTGCCAGTGGAAGGGGACCATCGTCGCCATTGCCACGCGTCATGCCGATGCGACCGACATTCGCTTTTCGGTCAACAGCCGGCCCGTGTGGATCTCTCTTCCCAACGTCGCCTGGGTCGAGCAGAAACACCGCACCGGAAACGTCATCACCGACTACCTCGCTGCCCAGATCGCAGGCCGATACCTCAAGCAGGCGATCGAGTCTGGTTACGACAATGGCCGCGAGATGTACACCATGACCGTCGACGAAGTCCTCATGCATGCCGACGCGGTCGTTCGTGAGGTGGGACATACATCCAACCTCCCCAGTCTCCCCGTCATCAACGAAAACATTCGGGCTGAAGACGAGATGGGAATTCATCTTCCCGGCGAGCCGGCCTAGCTGCCATGATTACGCGCCGACGGTTCCTGCTGCTGTTTCCGGCCTATTCGGCCTCGGCTCAATATTTCACCTCACCCTTCCGCCGAAAGAAGCCTGTTCCTCCCGGTCCGGTTCGAGTCTTCATTGGAACCGACACCGCCAAAGGAGTGAGCAAAGGCATCTACCATTCCATCTTCAATGCGGCAAACGGCCAGCTCAGTGTTCCTATCCTCGCTGCCGAGACGCGTCGGCCCTCTTATCTTGCCCTCTCACCCCCTCGGGGTGGCCGCCAGTCTCTCTATGCGGTCAACGCCGTGCCTGATCCTTCGGCCACCGTGACGACCTTCGATCTCGATTCCAGGACAGGAACCCTCACCGAGAAGGGCAAGGTCACCTCCGCCGGCGCCGGTCCTGCCTATATCTCCGTAGATTCCACCTGCCACTCCGCCTTCGTCGCTAACTACGTCGGCGGAACCATCGCCTCCTATCTCATTCAGCCCGATGGCACCCTTTCGCAGCCGGTCGATACCTTCAACTACAACGAACCGAAGTTCGGCCATCATGGTCCCGTTGCGGGACGCCAGAACGGCCCCCACCCGCACTCCGTCTTCGTCTCACCCGACGATCGCTTTCTTATCGTCAACGACCTGGGAAACGATGCTCTCAGCGTCTTTCAGATCGACCCCACCACGGCAAAACTCACTCCTGCCACCCCATTACTTACCGGTGTTCGTCCCGGCTCCGGCCCTCGGCACATTGCCTTCCACCCCAATGGCCGCTGGATTTATCTGATCAACGAGCTCGACTCTACCCTTGACCATCTCCTCTGGACCACTACCCACTCCATCACCCATCCCCAGGGTCTTCTGGTCAATACCAACACCACGGTCAAGACGATTGCCCCTGATTTCCCCGGCGACAAGAACACCGCCTCCGAAGTGATGATCTCCCCGGATGGAAACTTCCTCTATGCCAGCAATCGAGGGGAAGACACGCTGGTCGTCTTTTCCATCGGCGACGATGGCGCACTCAAAGAGATCCAACGGATTCCCTGTGGAGGCAAAACCCCGCGTCACTTTACCTTCGACCTGACCTTCAACTGGATCCTCTGCGGCAACCAGGATTCGGCATGCATCACGGTCTTTCGCCGTGACCAGGGGAACGGAAAGCTTGCCGGTCCCGTCGAGACGGTCCCGGTCGATTCTCCCCTCTTCACGCTCTTCGCCTGAATTGCCGCAAAACTACATCGGGCCCGGAGAGCGTGTCCGCATCTCCGAGCCCGATCGTATTTCCGGATCCTGATAGGCCCTGTAGGCTATCCCGTTGCTTACAGAGTCTTCAGGTCCAGAACGAACCGATACTTTACATCGCTCTTCAGCACGCGCTCCCAGGCTTCGTTCACCTTGTCGAAGCTCGCCATCTCGATATCGGAGACGATGTTGTGCTCGCCGCAGAAATCCAGCATCTCCTGGGTCTCGCGGATTCCGCCGATCATCGAGCCTGAGAAGTTCTTTCTTCCCAGAACCGCAAACGCCGCGATTGCCAGTGGATTCCCCGGAGCTCCTACCAGGCAGAGAGTACCATCCCGCTTCAACAGCGAAAGGTAAGTGTTCATATCGTGGTCTGCGGAGACGCAGTCCAGGATGAAGTCGAAACTGCCCGCGTGTTTGGCCGCCCAGCCCTCTTCCTTCGTCAGGATGACTTCATCGGCGCCAAGCTTTTTCGCATCCTCGATCTTCGAAGCCGAGGTGGTAAACAAAACCGTCTTCGCTCCGAAAGCATGCGAAAACTTCAATCCCATGTGTCCCAGACCGCCCAGACCGACAATGCCGACCTTCTTACCGGGGCCGACCTTCCAGTGCTTCAACGGGGAATAGGTGGTGATACCGGCGCAGAGCAGGGGCGCAGTGGCAGCAGCATCCAGGTTCTTCGGGATCGACAGCACGAATCCCTCATCGACGACGATGTGGTTGCCGTAGCCACCGAAGGTCAGATTGCCGTCCTTGCCGCGCGAGTTGTACGTGTACACCGTCTGGCCCCGCTCGCAGTACTGCTGTTCGCTGTCCTTGCAGGATACGCACTCGCCGCAGGAATCCACCATGCAGCCCACGCCAACCAGGTCGCCTGCCTTGAACTTCTTTACCTTCGAGCCCACACGGGCTACGGTTCCGATCACCTCATGCCCGGGAACCATTGGGTATAACGAGTTTCCCCACTCATTCTTTGCCTGGTGAATATCCGAGTGACAGATGCCGCAGAACTGCACGTCGATCAGAACATCCTGTTCCCCCGGCTCGCGATGCTCATAGGCAAAGGGCGATACCGGTGTTGTCGCCGACTGTACGGCGTAACCATTTGTTGCAATCATTCGTTTCTCCAATTCCCGGAGGAATATCGGTTGGATGCGTCCATCTGCGCGAAAGACGCAGGTGCAACATACATGTAACAAAACGGAGGCAATTCTCCGTTTTGCTGTGCAGGCTCAGAATTTTTTTTATTCCCTTTATTCGTTGTAATGCAACAGGCTAAGCACGTCGTATTCCGGGAACTTCTCCCTGCCCTTCAGAAAATCCAGCTCGACTGCGAATCCCAGGCCGGCGATCACTCCGCCCATCTGGCGAACCAGTTGTACGGTCGCGGCCATGGTTCCTCCGGTGGCCAGCAGATCGTCGACGATGATGACACGCTGCCCCGGCTGGATCGCGTCCAGGTGAATCTCCAGCGAATCTGTGCCGTACTCCAGGTCATAGCTGACACGCGCCGTCGGGGCAGGCAGCTTCTTCGGCTTTCGCACCGGAACGAATCCCGCGTTCAAACGGTAAGCCAGCGCGGGGCCGAAGATAAACCCGCGTGCCTCGATACCCAGCACCAGGTCAATCTCCTTGCCGATGTAATAGGCTGCAAACGCGTCGATCAGCTGCGCGAAACCGGTCTTGTCCTTCAGCAGGGTTGTAATGTCATAGAACAGAATTCCCGGCTTGGGGAAGTCCGGCACGGTTCGTACGAGTGCTTTCAAGGGCTCGCAATTCATCAGGGTTGAGTTCGGCATTCTTCTCCTACCATGCTCCTTCAATCACAAACGGTCCAAGCTTTTCGTCTTCGCTTTGATCCAATTCCTCTTCAAGCACTGCATCCACGCGACTGCCGCGCGAACCCTTCCACAGCGCACTCTTCAACTCTGCCAGCACCTTCGGCTCACCCGAAGCGACCATCTCGACATGTCCGGTATCGGTGTTGCGAACCCATCCGCGCAGGCCAAGCTCAGCGGCCTCGCGATGCACAAACCAGCGAAACCCAACGCCTTGCACGCGGCCTTTTACGAGGTAGTAGCGCACCATGGAATCTTCAGTTTCGCAGAGCGTCCCAGCCCGCGCAAGCAGAGGTACAACAAAACAAAGAGGCAGAGCCATTAACTCTGCCTCCCCGCATAGAACTTTGCCCCGAACCTAAGCGCGGCTCATGTAGGCGCCTTCGGCCGTATCCACGCGAATCTTCTCGCCCTCGTTGATAAACGGAGGAACCTGCACCACCAGGCCTGTCTCCAGCTTGGCAGGCTTGGTGACCGAGGATGCGGTCGCCGACTTGATGCCCGGCTCCGTTTCCACCACCGTCATCTCGACTACGGTCGGAAGCTCGATGCCGACAGCCTTGCCGTCATGGAAGCTGACCGCGATGGTCAGATTCGGCAGCAGATAGTCCACGGCATCGCCCAGCGTCTCGCGCTTCAGGTGCGTCTGCTCGAAGGTCTCCATATCCATGAAGTAGTAATCGTCCCCGTCGTTGTACAGGAACTCCATCTTCACCTCATCCACGACCACGCGATCGATCGGGTCCGGCGAGCGAAAACGCTCTACAAACATTGCGCCCGTGCGGATGTTGCGCAGCTTTGCCTGGATGAAGGCACGGAGATTGCCCGGCGTCCGGTGCTCCACCGAAAACACGAGGTGAAGATCGTCCTTGAACTTGATAACCATGCCCGGGCGCATCTGCGTTGCGGGAATCGACATAGAAAAACCCCTGATCTTTCGCTGAAACTCAGCTTGTTTTGAGAGTTTTGCCGGAGGCGTGCCTGTATGGCAACCGAATCATCCGAACTCCCTTTATTGTATCGCAGGCCCCTTGGGAAGCCCGGTTCAGTGGCCTCCGAACAGCTTCTTGAAGAAGTGTCCGATTGCATGAAAGACATCCCCTGAAGATGGCGCAGGCGGTGGTGGCGGAGCTTCCGCTCTTCCCGCAACTGCTTCGGGCGTACCGGATGCAGCCGGCTTCTCGTTCTCTGCAGTCGCGGCAACCGCCTGTTTCGCTCCAGCATCCTGAGTGGAGCCCACGCTGGGATTCGTATCCGAAGCCGGTTCGCCATCCGCTGCCGTCGCCGCGCCGTTCGCTCCGTAGCTCAAGGTTGTCGAGACCTGCGCATGCACTGCGCCAGCAGGCGTCTGCGGAGGCCCGCTCACCGGAGCCAGTCCCGCGCTCTGTGCCGCCGGGAAGGGGTGCTGCTCGGCAGCGGCAGTCTTCGCCGCTACAACGCTTCCCGGCGCAGCCACTGTCGCGCCGGTAACTCCCGCATCCGCTACCGAGGTCACAGGCGCGGTAGGGCAGCCACACGGCTCGCTCTCGTTATCGACAACCTCTTTCAAGCTTCCGTGTTCGAACAGAACGTGCTGCCCCGGCCGAACCTCGTAGCTTGCTTCGCCAAACTGATCCGCCACATTCAGCACGGGCGCAGCCGCCCCGCGATTCTCAACGCAGGTATCTCCATTGCGTGCCACCCGCATTCGCAGATCCAGCGTTCCCGCCGACTTGATCGTGAAGCGCAGATCGGGTGTCATGACCACATCGCTGGTCGTGATCCGCGTCGCCATCTCAATTGCGCCGCGATCGAGCGCAAGCATCAAGGGAGCGTCCACCGCACCTTTGCCTGCCGTCAGGTGCAGTCCGCTGGTCGAGCACACCCGCACCATCCCGCCACGTTGCAGCGCCACCTCGGCGGTGTGATCCCGTGCCGTAACTGTCGAGGCGCCCACCAGAACGGCGCGTCCGTTCGACACCTCAAGCGCACCCGCGACCGAAGCATCCGCCAGTCCGACCGAGCCGATCGGCTGCTGCGCCATACAGCGCTTTGATGTTCCACCGATCGACAGGACGCATATCGTCGCCCAGGCCGCATAACCGGAAAAGGCCGTCATTCTGAGTGCAGCGAAGAATCCCCGCATTTGTCTTTGCCTTTATCCAATTCCTGCCGATGCTACATCTTTAGAAAATTCGCAATGATCTCTTTGCCATGCAAGGTCAGCACGCTCTCGGGATGGAACTGAACCCCTTCAATCGGAAGCTCACGATGCCTGAGAGCCATAATCGTCTCCTCACCCGTCACCGCATCGGTCGTCCGGGCCGAGACCTCCAGCTCCTGCGGCAGTCCCTTCGGGCTCACAATCAGCGAGTGATATCGCGTGCACGTCATCCGCGAAGGAATTCCCGCGAAGATCGTCCGCCCATCGTGGTCTACTTCGCTGGTCTTGCCGTGCATCAGCTTCGGCGCACGAATCACCTCGCCGCCAAACGCCGCGCCGATCGCCTGGTGTCCCAGGCATACGCCAAGAATCGGAACCCGTTTGTCCGATTTCGCGAAGCGCCGTATCAGCTCTATGCTGATCCCAGCATCCTGCGGTGTGCACGGTCCCGGCGAGATCAGGATGCGCTCCGGATTCAGCGCCTCAACCTCTTCCGGCGTCAGCTCGTCGTTGCGCCTGACCACCATCTCGGCGCCCAGCTCGCCCATATACTGCACCAGGTTGTAGGTGAATGAGTCGTAATTATCCAGAACGAAGACCATGGCTGAATATGATTTTAGCTCCTGTACCCCGCGCCCTGCTCCCTGTACCATTATCCGCGGTTATGGAAAATCGACGTAAGTTCCTCAAATCTGGTCTGGCGGCGACCGTTCTGACAGCAACATCGTCCCTCGCCGCGCAGACGAATAGCGCCCAGCAGCCCTCGCCCGTCAAGCGCAAGGGACGTATCCAGCAGTCCGTCTCCCGCTGGTGTTACAAGCAGTTCACCCTCGATCAGCTCTGTACCTATGGAGTGCAGATGGGGCTGAAGGGCATCGACCTGCTGGATATGCCGGATTGGGAGGTGCCCCACCGCTATGGGTTGGTGTGCACCATGGGCTATTGCGGTGGAGGAACGATCTCCGACGCGCTCAATCGCACGGAGAACCATGCCGCCATTGAAGAGGCCTTCCGCAAAAACATTCCCATCGCCGCTAAGGCCGGAGTGCCGAATGTCATTACATTCTCCGGAAACCGGCGCGGCATGTCGGATGAAGAAGGCGCGCGCAACACCATCGCCGGACTGAACCGGTTGAAGAAGATCGCCGAAGACAACGGCGTGAACATCTGCGTTGAGCTGCTGAACAGCAAGCGCAACCACAAGGACTATATGGCCGATCACACGGCCTGGGGCGCGCGTGTGATGCGGGAGGTTAATTCACCGCACGTGAAGCTGCTCTACGACATCTACCACATGCAGATCATGGAAGGAGATCTGATCGCCACCATTCGAGAGAACATCGATGTTCTTGGCCACTTTCACACCGGAGGCGTTCCGGGCCGGAACGAAATCGACGATACGCAGGAGATCTACTATCCGGCGCTGATGAACGCTCTAGTCGATCTGAAATTTTCCGGCTACGTCGCCCACGAATTCGTACCGAAGCGCGACCCGCTGACCTCGCTCAGACAGGCAGTCGATCTTTGTGATGTGTAGGAGTTCAGCAGCCCTGATCTTTCGCGAGGCAAACGCGGGCGGCTCTTAGGCGTCTTATAGAGCGATTGGAGAACGTTCATGCAATTCGACTTTAGTCGTTGGAAACACTTCACTGCCATGGCCATCATCGGCGACGGCGTCATGGGAATGCTCCATCCCCGCCGTGGAGCTCAGGCATGGCACTACGGTCCTCAGCCCTGGCAAAACCTCATGCAGTCTCTCGAGGAGCGTCCCAATCTCACGCGAATCATCTCTGCCGCACAGGTAGTGGGCGGGGTCCTCTGGGTTCTTCACAGCTCCAGGGAAGAGGCCAGCGCCTCCGCCAAACTCGAGGGCTCATCTCACCACATCGCCTGATTACACTCTTTCCATGGCGGTTCATCTTCGTCCAATTACGCCCCCACTCGTCTGGGAGTACAAGACGGTGCGGCTCCGCGCGCTCAAGGACTCACCCACCTCCTTCGGCAGCACCTACCTGCGCGAGTCGCAGCTTACCGACGCGGAATGGGTTGCGCGGATCCAAAACCTCAATGGCATTCGCGGCACCGGCTATCTGGCGCAGGCGGAGGAGAGCTACGTCGGGCTTGCACTCTGCCTCCTCGATGAAAACGATCCGAAGAAAGCGGAGCTCATCTCGATGTGGGTCGCGCCGGAGCAGCGGAGACTAGGCGTTGGACGTCTTCTGATCGATGCGATTACTGTATGGGCACGGGAGCACGGAGCCCGCGCCCTGCACCTGATGGTCACCGACGTCAATCACTCCGCAATGGACTTCTACAGAAGCCTCGGGTTCTCGCCGACTGGCCACACCGAGCCTTATCCCAACGACCCGGCCATTCAGGAATACGAGATGTCGAAGCCACTCGGATAATGCTCCGAAATCTTCGCCCAATCTCTCATCCGCGAAATTGGTTATCACGCGAAGGCGCGACTCATCCCGTTTCGGATAGTTACATTCCCCGCGCCCGCTCTATGGCCATCGCCGTACCCGGCAAGATGTACGGGTTCAACCGCTACATTCCCCGCGCCCGCTCTATGGCCCGCACGACTGCCTGAGCCTTGTTGCGGCACTCCTCGAATTCCTTCTCGGGAACCGAGTCTGCCACAATCCCCGCGCCTGCCTGGATGTATCCATGCGGCCCATTCATGTACAGCGTGCGGATCGCGATGCACGAATCCAGATTGCCGCTGAAGTCCGCATACAGAATGCTTCCGCCATACACGCCGCGCCGCGCCGGCTCCATCTCCTCGATGATCTCCATCGCGCGAACCTTGGGAGCTCCGCTTAGGGTCCCGGCAGGGAAACACGCACGAAACGCATCGATCGGCGCAAGTCCCTCGCGCAACTGTCCCTCAAGCGCGCTGACTAGATGCATCACGTGGCTGTACCGCTCCACGAACATCAGGTCTTTTACCTTTACCGAGCCGAACTCGCTTACGCGCCCCACGTCATTGCGGCCCAGGTCCACCAGCATGATGTGCTCGGCGCGTTCCTTCTCATCGGCCCGCAGCTCTGCTTCAATCCGGCGATCCTCCACCTCATCTGCGCTCCGATGCCGCGTCCCGGCAATCGGCCTGTACTCCACCTCGCGCCCATGCACTCGCACCAGCAGTTCCGGCGACGATCCCACAATGTGGTGCGCCACAGGCTTCTTGGCTGAAGACTTCTTCTTCGTTCCCTCTTCCAGCCCGAACCGCAAAAAATACATATACGGGGAAGGGTTCACAACCCGCAGCGCACGATAGATCTCGAACGCGTCCACTTCCGGCTCGCAGTCGAACCGCTGCGACAGCACACACTGAAACACATCGCCGGCCGCGACGTACTCCTTCGTCTTCTCCACTGCTTTCAGGAACGTCGCCTTGGAAGTCCGCGCCGTCAGCTTCAGTTTTCCCGCAGGCTTTTTCTTCTTGAACGCAGGCAGAGTGCCGGAGAACTTCTTCTCCAGCCGGTTCAGCCTTCGCACCGCGCGCGCATAAGCGCCCTGGCTCTTCTCCCGCGCCAGGTCGGTGGTGACGATAAGGTGAATCTCCTTCTTCACATGGTCGAAGACCAGCACCTGGTCGAAGAACATCAGGCATGCGTCCGGCACTCCCAGCTCATCCTTCGTGGTCGCGGGAAGCTTCTCGATCTGGCGCACGACGTCGTATGCAAAAAATCCCACCGCACCGGCGGTAAAGGGAGGCAGTCCCGACAGCTTCGCCGGTTTGTGTCCACTCAGCTCCTGCTTCAGCTCCTCAAAGACGTCGCCGGTAAACTGTCGTTCCTTCTGACCTTCGCGGACCGCAATGGCGTTGCCGCGAGCCACCATCTTCTTGTACGGCTCGATCCCGATAAACGTGTATCGGCCCACATGCTCGCCACCCTCCACGGACTCCAGCAGGAACGCCTCCGGCTCCTCTGCCGCGATCCTCAGAAACGCTGAAACCGGCGTCTCCAGGTCCGCAGCCACGGTTCTGTAGACCGGGACCAGCGTATGCGAGCGGCAGAGCTGCAGAAAATCGCGCTCTAAGGGCAGGGAATTCGTGGCGGAGACTGGCATAACTGTCTCCATCATACCCGCGCCTCCCCCCTGCCTCGCGGCTTGCCGAGTCCATGACGAACGTGGTACGCCATCCCCCTTGGTTGCATTGAAACTCCCGTTGCCGCGTCCTATACTCAGCAGGTTTGGCCACAGACCGGTCTGGTCAAAGCTGTATGCTTGCTTACCTTGGGGCTTTATCGGAGGCAGGACGATGGCCGGAGAATCGCTGATACCAGCAACAGAGAAAAAGGAAATCACGATGCAAACCTTGACCCTCGAGCAGGAGACCAACCCCTGGGAAGCCCAGGCTGCTCGGTTCGACTTCGCTGCCAAAAAACTCAACCTTGAGCAGGGCCTCTGGAAGGTCCTCCGCCAACCTTCCCGCGAGATCATCGTCCACATTCCCGTCAGCATGGATGATGGCACCATCGAGGTCTTTACCGGCTACCGCGTCCAGCACTCCGTCGCCCGAGGCCCGGGCAAGGGCGGCATCCGCTATTCCCCCGACGTCTCCCTCGACGAGGTCCGCGCCCTCGCCTCCTGGATGACCTGGAAGTGCGCCGTCGTCAACATCCCCTTCGGCGGAGCCAAGGGGGGAGTCATCTGCGATCCCAAAAAGCTCTCCCAGGGCGAGCTCGAGCGCATCACCCGCCGTTACACCTCCGAGCTGATCGAGTTCATTGGCCCTGAAAAAGATGTCCCCGCGCCCGACATGGGAACCGACGAGCAGACCATGGCCTGGATCATGGATACCTACTCCATGCACATGCGCCAGACCGTCAACGCCGTCGTCACAGGAAAGCCGGTCAACCTTGGTGGCTCGCGTGGACGTACCGCCGCCACCGGTCGCGGCCTCTCCGTCGTCTGCGACGAAGCCCTCAAGACACTCGGCATGCCCGTCGAAGGCTGCCGCGTCATCGTGCAGGGCTTCGGTAACGTCGGCTCCAACGCCGCCCGCCTTCTCGCCGACAAGGGTTACACCATCATCGGCATCGCCGAGTACGACGGCGGCCTCTTCAATCCCGACGGCATCGACATTCACGCCCTGCTCGAGCACAAGAAGCGCGCCCGCACCATCGTCGGTTTCTCCGGTGCAAAGGCCGCCGATAAAGACGAGCTCCTCACCTACCCCTGCGAGATCCTTATTCCCGCCGCCACTGAAAACGTCATCACCAGCAAGAACGCCGACAAGCTCCGCTGCAAGATTCTTTGCGAGGGCGCTAATGGCCCCACCACACCCATCGCCGACGATATCCTCGCCGAGAAGAAGGTCTTCATCATCCCCGATATCCTCGCCAACGCCGGAGGAGTCACCACCAGCTACTTCGAGTGGGTGCAGGACCGCATGGGCTACTTCTGGACCGAGTCCGAGGTCAACCAGCGCCTCGACCACATCATGGCCGAGAGCTTCCGCGACGTCATCACCTACGCCCAGAACCACAGCGTCAACAACCGCATCGCCGCCTACATGCTCGCCATCGACCGCGTAGCCTACACCACGCGCCAGCGCGGTATCTACGCCTGAACAACAATGAGCCCCGGAGAAGCGATGGTCTAAACTCCGGGGCTGGTTGCTGATTGGACCTCGATGGACGAGACGCGTCCGATCATCCTCATCACCAGCCTTAGTCCCACCAGCCCGTAGCCTCAATGGCGATGGATGCGATCAAATTTATGTAGGCTGCCTGTCTAGGATTCGTGATGGCTCACTCTTAGCCTCCGGATTAGCTTAAGGACATCTTTAAAGCAGAGGGCGCCAATCAGGAGGAGGATCGGCACAGAGAGCAAACCGCCGAGCGTTATAACGTGGTCGAGGCGGAAATCTGCCGAAGCATGAGAACGGCGTGGCATGCCCAGGTAGCCAAGAATAAATCGCAGCAGGAACGTTCCTCTCCAAACTTCAGGAAGCAGAAGGAGCCTGATGCAGATCACGCCGAACGTCGCCTCTACAAGCAACCGAATGACGAGCAGGACTTTTCTCATCCGACTATTGTTTCAGCATTCCAATGCTCTCCAAAGTGGAGTTCACGTCCGAGTGAAGCATCGTAAAACGCTCGTTGCGTAAGCGCCACCTAACCAAACGGTGAGAGGAGTATTGATTTACCTTCGCGACGGCCCCATCGTCGCTAAGGCGGGCCATTCGAACGAAGTTCGAACCGTCTCGTTAGCGGCACGGCTTTAGCCGTGCCGTACCCATCACAGAAGAAAGCGGCTGAAGCCGCTGAAGTCCACGCCTAAGGCGTCACCACCAGCTTCACCTTCTGCGACACCCCCGCTCCGCCCACACTCCCCGTCACCGTAATCGTGTAAGTCCCCGGCCGAGTCCCCAGATCCGTGCACGTTCCTGTCCCACATCCTGTCATCGTCCCCATCGCCATCACGGCACAAACCGCCGCCAGCAGCCCCTTCGCCATCCGTCGTCGCCCCGGAACCAGCACCAGCAGCAATCCCGCCACCGCTGCACTCTTCGCCGGAGCACCATAAGGCGTCGAAGACCCGCAATCCCGCGGAGCCGACGTTGCAATCCGAAGCGTAGCAGCGCCCGCTCCAGCCGCCGCACCCGAGCTGCCGGACACGTACGAGCACGAGGCTTCCTCCGGCAATCCGCTGCAGCTCAGGCTCACCGCCTTCGCCATCCCCGAGCCCATATTCACCACTACCGGAATCACTGCCGTATCGCCCGCCGCCACCGTGACCGTCCCCGTGCCAATCGTCAATCCTGTTCCGGGCCCCTGTCCTGACTGCTGCTGGTTCACCACCACGCTCAACGCCGCCGAGACGCTCCCGGCCGTCATCGCATCGCCCGCATAGTGGGCGACGATATTGTGGCCTCCGACGCTCAGCGCCGACGTGTTCCAGGTAGCCGCGCCTGCGCTCACCAAAGCGGAACCCAATGTAGCTCCGCCCTCGACGAACGTAACCGTTCCCGTCGGAGCAGTCTTTCCGCCCCCAGCCGCAACCTTTGCCGTGAACGAGACATTCGCACCCGCAACCACGGGATTCGCGCTCGCCGAAAGCGTAGTCGTCGTCGCTGCCAGCGTCCCCTGCACCATCTCGTGTAGCACGGTGCTCGTCGACCCCAGCGAGTTCGCGTCTCCCACATATCGCGCCGTAATGGCATGGTCTCCCGCCACCAGCATCAGCACGGAAAGCGCCGCCGTACCGCTTCCGCTCAGTGTTGTCGAGCCCATCGAAACGGTTCCATCCAGAAACGTCACTGCCCCGGACACCGGCCCATGTGCACCCGCGACCGTAGCCGTGTAAACCAGCCCTCCGCCTACCGCCACCCCCGGGCCAAAGAACAGCCTTCGGAGTAGAATTCCTCGCAGTCAAAAAGGGAGGCGGGAATGCTTACACGATCCACGGCACTCTTTATCGGAACGGTTCTCGTAGCGTCCATGGCCCTGGCAAAGGGCAAGCCGAAAGAGATTCTCCCGCCCTACGTCCTCTCTGCCCACACCGTCTCCGTCGTCATCGACCCACACGCCGGTATCTCCGTCGAAGACGATCCCAACGCCAACCAGATCGCCCGCAGAGACGTCGAGGCGGCTCTGCAAAACTGGGGCAGGCTTGACCCAGTCCTCGCCGGCCAACCCGCAGATCTCATCATCGTCATCCGCCGTGGACACGGTCGCCAGGTCGACGAAACCATACCCGACCCGCGCCAGAACGACCGCATCGGCGGCATCAACTCCTCCAATGACAGCATGTCGGTCGGAGGCCGTCAGGGCACCCCTCCCGGATCCTCTGGGCCGCCCGCCGCGCGATTCCCCCAGGCGCCCGCCGCCCCCCAGACCGAGATTGGCGGCGAGGACGACTCCTTCGCGGTCTATAACGGCACCATCACCAGGCCTCTCGACGCACCCCCTGCATGGAGATACACCGCCCACGATGCTCTCCGCCCCCACAACGTCCCCGCCGTCGACCAGTTTCGCAAGGCAGTCGCCGCCGCCGAGAAGGCCGCGAACCACCCCTAGTGTGTAGCCACATTTGGAGTGAAGTGAGCGCCAAGTGAAGCATAAATAGCTGATTTATATAAAGATTGTCATCCTGAGCGACTGCGCCTTCGCAGCTTCATTGCGAAGCGCAGTCGAAGGATCTGAGGTTTGATGACAGCCTCATCTGCTCGACTCAATCTCCAGCTTTCTCACCTTCAACACTTATCGGTGAGTAGGTCGATACCCGCTCGCAACAGCAGCCTCCCGGGCGGCCCACGCAGACGCCTGCCTTGATGTGGCAGAATGATGTCATTGACCGCCCGGCGCGAGCCCGCCTCCGAGCCTGTGCCATCATGCGATGAATCTTCCTAACTCCATCACGATGAGCCGGATCGCAGCCATTCCGCTGCTCATCTGGATCCTCTCGCCCGCCTTTCCCTTCCACGGCCACGGTCAGGCCGGGCTCCGGGGCGGCGAGCAGGAGATCATCGCCTCCATCGTCTTCATCATCGCCTCCATCACCGATGGAGTCGACGGCTACCTCGCCCGTCGCCGCGGACAGATCACCACCATGGGGATGCTGCTCGACCCCCTCGCCGACAAGCTCCTGGTCTCGGCCGCCTACATCGTCTTGGTGGCCTACAACCCGCGCATCGTCCCGCCCTGGATCGCCGTCCTTGTCATCGGCCGCGAGTTCCTCGTCTCCGGCCTGCGCTCCATCGCCGCCACTGAGGGCTTCACCATCGAGGCCTCCGAGATCGGCAAGCTCAAGACCGTCATCCAGATCGTTTCCGTCGTCGCCGCCATCCTCGCCCACCGCTGGGACTACTGGCTCTGGTTCCCCAACTTCCACGGCGGCTTCGTCATCGGTGTCCGCTTCATCGCGCTGACGGCCATCTACTGGATGACCATCGTCTCCATCATCTCTGCGATCGATTACTTCGTAGGCTTCTGGAAGAAGATCGACCACGCCAGCGAGCGCCAGCGCCGCCGCCGCGTCGTCCTCAGCCGCAAAGCCAAACCCTCCCAGCCCAGCCCCGAACACCCCTCCCGCATCGGCTGAATGGGATTGCCGAGGACAGCAAAGAACCCCAACTGACGAGAACCCGGCTTATCGCTACGGATGCCAAAATTGAAGGGGTACGACGAGGCAATGGCAAACGCTCACCCAGTAACATGTCAGATTCGGTACACGCTCGACTTGAGCAAGCTGAGTGCGTTTGAGAGCTATGCGCGCACTTGGATCGTGCTCGTCGAGCGCTATGGCGGGATTCACCATGGATATTTCATTCCTCGAGCGTCCCCGGACAGAGTTGGGGTGAGCTTTCCGGGACTTGGACATGATGGCCCAGCGGATGTTGCCGTGGCGATGTTCACCTTTTCAGACGAAGAAAGTTATCGGAGCTATCGCGAGAGGGTCGCAGCGGATCCCGAGTGCAAATCGGCTGCGGAGATCGTTCGAGAGACGGGTTGCTTCCTTCGCTACGAACGCCTCTTTCTCGAACCCGTGAAACTGGCATGAGAACGAGCGACACGACAGCCATTTGGTCGTGAGAAACTCGCTTCCCGTCATCGGCCGAAGGCATGCACTCGCCCCGTATTAGATCCAGAAAGGGTCCGCCCGAAAGGGACTTCACTTCGGCAGTTCGTTGAACCCCCGACCACTCAAGATCATGGGGATACATCTTTCTGCTCGCGCTGTTCTGGTGTTTGTCTGCTTAGCGCTTGAGATGTGGAAGATGTATGACTTTCTCCGGCCCGGCGTGAGTGCTTCAAACGATGCTCTCAGAGCCGCGTCGTCACTCAGCAAGGCCTCTAACTCCTCAGGAATGGCGTACTCGGATAGCTTCTTGCGCTCGACCTTCTTCCCGGACTCCTCCAGTTCGATGGCTTCGTAGAGGTACTTTCTCAGAGACGACTGCAAGGCCGTAATCTCTCTGAGTGAAGTGAACTTGATCCATCGCGCGGCCTGCGTGTGTTCTCCGACTTTGCTAAGAATATCTATGGGATCTTTGAGCAGAGCACCTTTGAAGAACGAGAGCGCACACGACTCCTTGAGCGGGATGATAATGGCGACGTTTTTCTTCAGAAAGGTGAAGGAGGGTTTGCCCCACTTGAGTTCTTCGATCAGATCACAGTCAAGGGCAATCTTTCGCAGCTTATCCGTTTCCTTCTGCCACTTCTTTGCGTAGGGAACCTGCATCGCTTCCGCCGATCCTTCAGCCCGTCAAAATTGACGTGTTCGCAATGAACCGCCGGCGAATCCAGTTCTATGGAAAGAGAATTGAACTCCTAACGGACGTGAAGTCAGCATACCGCGCCGCGTCGCATGATGCCCGATAAACGCCCTTGCCCGTAGCAAACTGATCCTCCGACCTCCGCCGTCCACCACTCCTGCCGGGTGCTCCATTCATTCAGCTTCATCGCATGGGGGTCCTTTCGCCCAAGGCGCGAATAAAATAAGCGGCTTTAGCCGCTGAAATTTACGGTATGCATTCGAGACAAAGTGTCACAATACAGGTAATAATCTTGTTGTCTGTCACCTTGTTTTGAACCCGCCTTGAAGTATCTCTTCTCCATGTTCTTGAGGTGAAATCAAAATGCCATTCCAGCTGAACATCAATCGGAAACCTCAAACGGCGGACGTCGCGGATGACACGCCGTTACTTTGGGTGCTGCGCGACACACTCGACATGAAGGGCACCAAGTACGGCTGCGGGATCGGCATGTGTGGTGCGTGTACCGTGCTGATGGACGGCAAGGCCATCCGCTCCTGCCTGACTCCGGTGTCGGCAGTGAAGGGGAGCATTACAACGATCGAAGGTCTGGGGGAGGACGGCAAACTGCACGCCCTGCAACAGGCCTGGGTTGACCTGGACGTTGCGCAGTGCGGTTACTGTCAGGGTGGACAGATCCTGAGCGCGGCCTCGCTGCTTGCGGAGCATCCCAAGCCCACCGACGAGCAGATCATCACGGCGATGACGGGCAATATCTGCCGCTGCGCTACATATAACCGCATTAAGGCGGCGATTCACCAGGCTGCGAACTCACACGTCGAGACGAAGGGAGACACCCATGCCGGTCTCTGAGACATTCGTACAATATGACGCCGATCTGCAGGCCATGATCGCGGAGATCGAGACGATGCCAGCTCCGACTGCGGGGATGGGGCGTCGATCGTTTATCAAGCTTGCGGGATTTGCCGGCGGCGGGCTGGTGCTGGCCTTCAATCTCAATACTCGCGTTGCCCGAGCGGCCGACGCCCACCCAACAGCAGAGTCCGAGACGCTGAATGCTTTTGTGCGCATTGCGCCGGACAACACGGTCACGGTCGTCTCCAAGGGGCCAGAGATTGGCCAAGGTATCAAGACAGCGTTCGGCCTGATCATCGCCGAAGAGCTCGACGCGGACTGGAAGACCGTCAAGGTCGATCAGGCTCTGATCAACCCCAAGGTTTATGGCTATCAGGGCGCCGGCGGATCCACCTCGATCCCGCGCGGATGGGATCAACTGCGGCAGGCGGGCGCCACCGCGCGCGCCATGCTGATCGCTGCGGCGGCCAAGCAATGGAATGTGTCGGCGAGTGAGTGCACGGCCGCGGCCAGCTGTGTGAGTCACAAGCCTTCCAAACGCATGATGTCGTATGGCGAGTTGGCGAAGGCGGCGGCTGCACAGCCGGTGCCGGATGTGAGCAAGGTGCCGCTGAAGACGCGAGGCGAGTACAAGCTGCTGGGCAAGCGTTACACCGGAGTCGACAATCTGAAGATTGTCACCGGCAAGCCTCTGTTCGGTATCGATGTGCAGATGCCTGGCATGCTCTATGCCAATTACGTGAAGTGCCCTGCCGTCGGCGGCAAGGTGAAGAGCGCCAATCTGGACGAGATTAAAAAGATGCCGGGCGTGGTCGATGCGTTTGTGCTTGAGGGCACCGGCAATCCGCTTGAGGTAATGCCGGGTGTTGCGATCATCGCCAAGTCTACGTGGGAGGCCTTCAAGGCGAAGTCTGCACTGAAGGTCGAATGGGACGAGAGCGGTGCGTCGAAGGATTCGCTAACCCAGGCAGACGCCAAAGCGAAAGAGCTTGGGCCCAAGATGCCTGCACCGGCCAACAATGTGGGCGATGTCGATGCCGCCTTTGCCTCCGCCGCCAAGGTGGTCGAAGCGAATTATGACTACGCGATGGTCTCGCATCAGCAGCTGGAGCCACAGAACAACACGGCGTGGTGGCATGACGGCATCATGGAGGTGTGGTCGCCAACCCAGCAGGGGGACCGCGGCCTGGCGATGCTCGTCAAGATGCTGAACCTGCCGGAAGAGAAGATCAAAATTCACCAGACCCGCGCCGGTGGCGGCTTTGGCCGCAGGCTGATGAACGACTACATGTGCGAGTCCGCGGCGATCGCGCTGAAAGTCAACGCTCCGGTAAAGCTGCAATGGAAGCGCGAAGACGACTTCGCTCACGACTTCTTCCGCGCAGGCGGCTATCACTTCCTGAAGGGCTCGGTCGACAAGGCGGGCAAGCTGACGGCCTTCCAGAACCATCTCGTCACCTTCTCCGCCGACGGCAGCCGCCCGGTATCGGGTGGCGGGCGCAGCAGCAACAGCTTCCCCACGGACATGGCGCCTAACACGCGCTATGCCGTCAGCCTGATGCCGTTGCAGATTCCGTGCGGCCCTTGGCGCGCTCCTACGGATAATGTTCAGATGTTCGTGGCGGGGAGCTTCCTTCATGAGCTCTCCGTGGCAGCAGGACGCGACCACGTGGAGTTCCTGCTGGAATGGTTCGCGCGGCCGCTCGCTGCTGCTCCTACTCAGGGTCCGCCGCCCGACCTCAGCCGTACCTTCAATCCCACCCGCGCCGCCGGCGTCCTCAAACTGGCAGCGGAGAAGTCGGGTTGGGGTAAGAAACTTCCTGCCGGACGCGGCCTGGGCATCGCCTTCAGTTGCGCCTACGGTGGCCACATCGCCGAAGCCGTCGAGCTGAGCGTCGATGCGAAGAAACACATCATCGTGCACAAGATCACAGTCGTCGGTGACATTGGTCCCATCATCAACATGAGCAGCGCCGAGAACCAGGCGCAGGGCGGCGCTATCGATGCACTGTCCACCGCGATGGGACTGGAGATCGGTTTTGAGCAAGGCCGCATCCAGCAGACCAACTTCGGCGAGTATCCGATTTTGAGGACAAACAGCGCGCCTCCGGTGGACGTCCACTTTATCCAGTCGGAGTTCCGCCCTGCCGGTTTAGGCGAACCCTGTGTGCCTCCTCTGGCCGCAGCACTGGGGAACGCAATCTTCGCAGCCAACGGGGACAGGGTGCGTACCATGCCCTTCAAGCGCGCGGGGTACACGATTTGAAGTGTCCGATAAGTGCCGAGAAACGCTCTTTCCGGTAGCAAGCTGATCCTCCGACCCCCGCCGTACTAACTCCTGCCGGGTGCCCATTCATTCAGCCTCATCGCATGAGTGGGCCCTTCGTTGCAAAGCGCGAACAGCAGTGTTACAGGCACGGCTTTAGCCGTGCCGTATCGGCGCGACCAAATAAGCCGCTTTAGCCGCTGCGGTACAGCTCTGCCAAAGTTTTCTGTTATAAAACCCGGCCTCGTCTTGAGATAGAGTCGTAGATCTATGTTGGTCCGAATCTGCACGCTCCTCTTCCTGGCAGCATGCGGTCCTTCTGCCTGGGCCCAGCAATTCCGCGAGTGGACCTTCCAGGCCCCTGCCGGCTGGCAGCTCTCCCAACAGCCAGAGACCGCCACCCTCACTCCTCCAGACGCCGCGACCGGCACCGTCTATCTCCGCCTCTTCCCCGCGCAGAATCTCAACGGTACGCTCCAGTCCTGGCTCGAGCAGCGCGTCCAGCAGGAGACACAAGGGCTCACCCTCATTCAGACCACACCCGCCGGGCCCCTCAGCACCAGCGGTCTTCAGAAGATGGTTGTCATTCAGCAACCCGACGGACAGAAGGCGGTCCGCATGTACATCGGCAAATCGCCGTCCTCCGGCATTGGCGAGTTGATGGTCTTCCACGCCGCCGTCGCCGTCGCCAAAAACTACACCCCGGTGCTCAACGCCTTCGTCAGCTCCATCCGGTTCGCGCCCGTCGAAGCTCCTCCCCCGGCCGCTCCCCATTCCAATTCCATCCAGCCCAACCCCATCCAGCCCGCTCCTGCTCCCACCGCCCCCTCAGGCAACTCCCCCGAGGGCCTCGTCAACGGAGGCACAGGACTCCAGGGCTGGTATGCCAAATCGGCCACCCGCGTCATGCCAGGCATGAACTTCACCACCTCGGTCAAGACTGTCTGGAAGTTCTACCGCTTCTTCCCCGACGGATGGGTCTACACCAGCCTCCCGCAACAGGGCTCCCTCAACGACATTCAATGCCCGCAGGCTGGAACCGGCGAAGGACGCTGCGTCCGTTATCAGATCACTGGCCGCTCCATCCGCATCGGCAACGATGAGTCCAAATCCATCGAGCCCGTCCCCGGCCCCGATGGTGAGATTCGCGTCAGCGGTGTAGGCATGTGGCCCCTTCGTCCTCTTCCCAGCACCCCCACAGGAACCTACCAGGCCGTCAGTGGCAGCGGAATGATGGGCACCGGCTCCCTCCGCCTCGAGGACATGACCTTCCTGCCCGGAGGCCGCTTCACCAGCTCCCGCTCCACCTCCGTCGCCAGCAACACCGCGAACACCAGTGCGGGCGCCTATCGCAGCGGCTCGGCAAGCGGTCAGTACCGCATCAACAACAACTTCGACCTCGAGCTTCAGTTCTCCGACGGCACTCGCACAATCACCCGCATCGTCGCTCCAACGCAGGACATCGAGATGCTGATGATCGGCGGGACGACCTTCGTAAGAAAAGGCGCGCGCTAGCCCACTTCCCATCGGCCCAGCAAAATTTATCCTAAGCTTGCCAAGAGTGCATCAATCAGTTTTCCCTCTTCGCGGGGATCGGTGTCTTTCTCTATGCAAACCGAGATGTGACCCTCACGGTAAGGACGCACATATTGATAAAAATTTCCGTAGGACACGATCAAAAAGCGCAGACCCCCGCAGTCGATGTCTCCACGCTGCTTTGCCAGCACTAAAAGCGTTGGGTTTACAAGCAGCTCTTCATAGCGATCACTCTCGCTGTCGGAAGCTTCCTCGACCATCTGACGTTGCCGGAAAATCAGCCGCTTTTCTTGATAAACAGCGACATACCGGATATTGCGCGACAGGTGGAACGCTTGCTCGATGAAGTCAAGAGCCGCTTTCTCATTCATACAGCAAGGATGGTATCAGTCCTGAGAAACGCTCTTCTCGTCACTCGAACCCAGATGGTCGCCGCCAGCGACGTCCATCTTAAGATGGATCTCCAGCACGATCCCTCAGGCGTAGACTGCCCGCAATGAACACCGAACCTATCGGCAGTATTCCTCGGCCGCTGCCCCTGCTTCACGCGATTGCGGCATTTCGCTCTGAACGTATCACCCGCGACGTATTGGACGAGGAGTATGCAAAGGCCCTTCGGGACACCTTGCAGCGCTTTGCCGAAACCGGTTCGCCTATCATCACCGATGGCGAGCAGACCAAGCCAAGTTTTGCCACGTATCCCCTGGCAGGGTTAGAGAACCTCGCGCCGGATGGCGTGGTCATTCCCTTCGCAGACGGCCATAAGCGCCAGTTGCCCCGTTTAACCAAAGGCCCCTTTCGCTATGCCGTCCATGCCGGTGCATACACTCGATCCGCCCGGCTCAACGCCACTCTCCCCATCAAACAGGCTGTTATCTCTGCCTCTGCTCTGAGCCTCCTCTATCCGTCCTCCGCCATTGCAGACTATCCACAGGATGCTTTTGTTGCCGATCTGATCAACGAGGCTGAAAAAGACATTCGTGATGCGCTCGATGCAGGCGCCGTTGTTGTGCAGATCGACTTCACCGAAGCCCGCCTCTCCTTGAAGCTCGATCCATCGGGAAAACTTCTCCGTAGCTTCATCGATTTGAACAATCAGGTGCTCGATCGCTTTACTGGTGAGGAGCGCAAACGGATTGGAGTTCACGTCTGCCCAGGAGGAGATTTCGATTCGACGCATAGCGCGGATGTCAATTATGCAGGACTGCTGCCTGACCTCTTTCAGATGAATGTCGGGCGCTTCTACCTGCAGATGGCAAGCGAACCAGATCGGCCCGGCACTCTTCGCATCGTCAAGGACGTCATGAAGCCGGACCATCTGGTGTTCATCGGCGTTATCGATCCCATCAACCCCATCATCGAAACCGCCGACCAGGTGCGGAGCCGGGTGCTTGAAGCAGCGTCGATCCTGCCTCCTGAACACCTCGGCACCACTGACGATTGCGGCTTCGCGCCGTTTGCCGACGATACTTCGACTGCACGCGACACAGCGTTCAGCAAAATACGCGCACGCGTAGAGGGAACCAAACTTGCCGCCGAAGAGCTTGGCATCGCTTCCACACGTTAAAGCAACAACGCTCTCGTGGAAGACGGCAGATTCCCTAGTCGCCTCCGGACTTACCTGAAGATCTCAGCGGTCTCGAATACCTCGGAAGGTGAGGATTTCAGACTTATGCTTTGCAACAGTAGAGAGCAGGCTGGCCAACAGCAATTTGTTCTATGGTTGAGTCGCTCTTACAGAGGGCACTTGTCGCGAAGTGCGGTAGAGTATAGGGGCAAGGGACACATCGCGATGCACGGGGACAAGCGTCAAATTCTTGTAAAAAAGGCCACCGCCTTATTTTCCGAACACGGTTTCCAAGCGGTTGGAGTGGATTCGATCATCCGCGATTCTGACGTTGCCCGCATGACCCTCTATCGGCACTTCGCCAGCAAGGACGAGCTGATTGGAGAAGTCCTGTCGCAACGCCACGAGCACATCTTCCAAAGCATCGAAGAGAAGATGCAGCCGATCACAGACCCAAAGAAACGGTTGAAATGTATCTTCGACTGGTATCAATCATGGTTTTGTACGGCTGAGTTCGCTGGGTGTTTATTTGAGCGGGCGCTTGCCGAGTTCGGCACGAAGAGGCCGTTGATCTCAGAGCCCGCGGTTCTTTTCCGGAATTCAATGACCGATCTGATGGCTGGCATATTGCAAGATGTTGTGTCTCCTTCGTCGGCGAAGCAACTGGCGCATGTTTTCATGATGTTGCTGGATGGCGCGACGGTGGAAGCTCGAGCGACGAATGATTCGCACTCTGCGGCCATAGCCTGGGGTACAGCGGAAAAGCTTCTTGAACAAGAAATCGGCAAGACAGGTAGGGTCGCCTCGCCGAAAGTTCGCAGCCATGCGCTTCTGAAAAAAAAGTCCAAATCCCAAAAAGCCTAAACCTCAAGCTAAAAATCGACGGTAATGAAGGTTCAATATTTTTTATTTTGACGAGAGGGAGACCGGTCAGTATCATTTTCTCCTAATGCCAGCTAAACCTGTGCTGTTCCTATAGTTAGGAGACCCGTGCAATGCTGAACCGCTGTTCGCTCATTTACCGCAAGTTTTTAGGAGTCATTGCCCTCTTCATGCTTGCTATCTGCCTTGCACCGGCTGCCGACGGACAAGTCGATGTAGTCGCATCCCTTAAACAGAAATATCGCATCACCGAGATCAATATGCAGGGGGTTGCGGCTAATCCCGGAACTGTATTCACGATCGAGGCCGATGGCATCAATGCGGAGCCTTATCCGACGATGATCACCTTCGAAAATCCGGTGATAGATGGTCAGGTAAAGCAGCGATCCAAGGGCTTCGGCCTGCTCAAGAGCTCGAACTTACAGATCCTGCAGCCCGGGCAGAAGGTGTATATCACCAAGATCAATGGCCACACCCAGGGGGACGGGGATTCTCTCAAGGTTACGATCCTGACCACCGATGCCGTTCTGGCCACGTATTCCAGCGGTGCATATAGTCAGTATCAGGCTGCCAAGCGATATTCCACCACATTGGCATTCAAGCTACCCAAGGGCGCTCTCGCAGAAATGTCTTTGGACGATGCGTCCAAAACGATTGAAGCTGTTCTCTCAGTCAACGCAGCCGATCAAGTCCGGGCCCGTGATTCCGGGACGGTGGCTCGTTCCTGCGAACCGCACTGCGCCGTTTCCACCACCACAGGTGCAGTCTTGGGCGGTGCAGTTGTAGCTCCAGTCAGCACACAGCCCACCACACAGCCCACCACGCAGACCATCTCCATAGGGCAGACCATCGATCAAGTGACTGCAACCATGGGACAGCCAACCCAAATCGTTGATCTGGGACCTAAAAAAATCTTCAAGTACCCCGATATGAAGGTGATTTTCGTCAACGGCAAGGTCAACGACGTACAGTAGTGCAATCATCCGCCGTTCTTCATGAACGGCGGATGCCTCAACGAAACGAAGTGCCGAACGTTCCGTCCAGGTCTTGTCCTCATAAACGCGCTTGTCGTACAAAAGCGATGCATTGTCGTTTGGAGAAAACGTAGCTTTAGCCCCAGTGTTGGTGGGTTGACTTTAGCCGTGCTACCGCGCCACGCAAATGCAGCTTTGCTAAAGTTCTCCTGCCATGAAATTTCTCCTCGTCCTCGCACTGGCCTCTGCCACGCTCCACGCCCAGCAGACCCCCGACGTCCCTGACTGGGCCCAGCCCGGCTCCTCCACCCACAAACAGGTCCCTCCACCCGCCGACTTCCACCGGCCCAGCAAAATCTTCAATACCCCCATCGGCATCTTCGACGGGCAAGCAGACATCGGCTCCGCCGTCGTCCCCGGCTCAGCCAGCTACGACGCCGCGACGAAGCAGTACACCATCCACTCCGCCGGCTATAACATCTGGTACTCCCGCGACGAGTTCCGTTTCCTCTGGAAGAAGATGTCGGGAGACGTCTCCCTCGCCGCCGACGTCACCTTCCCCAATCCCAAGGGCTACAACGACCGCAAGGGCGTCCTCGTCATCCGTCAGAACCTCGACGACGATTCCAAGGAAATCATGACCGGCGAGCACGGCACCGGCATGGTTCATCTCGCGGCCCGACCGGAGAGAGGTGCAAACTTCCGCGACTACGAGTACCGTCTCTCCGCCGTCGGTCTACCCTCCAGCCCCAATCCCTCAAGCCGTGTCGATATCCTGCCCAAGCGCGTCGGTATTGAAAAACACGGGGACGAAGTCTACCTCTACATCTCGCTCGAAGGCGAGCCGCTCCACCAGTTCGGGCCCCCGATTCGCCTGCACTTCGACGGTCCTTTTTATGTCGGCATAGGCTTTACCTCACACCTGCCTGCCACAGTCGACACCGGTGTCCTCTCCAATGTCATCCTCGAAAACTCCGCCGGAAAAGTCCGCTAGTTTTTCTCTCGCCATGAAAATAACCATCTCCCTCGCCTCGACCCTTCTTTTCCTGGCTTCCGTCGCCCAATCTCAACCCACCACCGACTTCCACCAGCATCTCTTCAGCCCCGCCTCGCACCAGCGCGCTCCCCAGGTCCAACCCTTCGTCGCCCACGACCTCGTCACCCTGCTCGACGCTGCAGGAGTACGCCAGGCCGTTATCCTCTCCCTCGCCTATCAGTACGGAAACCCCAACCAGCCGCCGATCGAAGATGAGTACACGAAGGTGAAGGCGGAAAACGACTGGACCGCGCAACAGATCTCCCTTTACCCGGGCCGTCTCTGGGCCTTTTGCAGCGTCAACCCGCTCAAGGACTATGCCCTCGACGAGATTGCCCGCTGCGCTCGTGACCCCATCCTGCGCACCGGTCTCAAGCTCCACTTTGGAAACTCCGACGTCGATCTCGACAACCCGCAACACGTCGCACAGCTGCGCCGCGTCTTCCAGGCCGCCAACGATCACCATATGGCCATCGTCGTCCACATGCGCTCCTCCGTCACGAGGAAGCGCCCCTACGGGGCCAAGGAAGCGCGTGTCTTTCTCACCCAGCTTCTCCCCGCTGCACCCGATGTAACCGCGCAGATCGCACACCTCGCGGGCTCAGGCGGATACGACGACCCCGTCGTCGATGACGCGCTCTCCGTCTTCATCGAAGCCATCGCAAAGCATGACCCCCGCATGAAGAACGCCTACTTCGATATCTCTGGAGTCGCGGGGGCCGGGCAATGGGAGGCAAAGAAAGACCTCATCGCCGCCCGCATCCGGCAGGTCGGCGTAAAACGCATCCTCTGGGGCTCCGATGGAGCCTTCGGCGGTGGTCCCACTCCACAACAGGCCCTGAAGGCCTATCAGGCTCTCCCGCTCACCAAACAAGAGTTCCACACCATCGATACCAACGTTCCACCCTATCTGCACTGATGATGTCACTCCCTCCCTGACAGCCCCCTTCAATAAGTCATCTCGACCGGGGCGCAAGGAGCGGAGTGGAGAGATCTGCCTTTCTGCGGCTCTGTCAAGCATCTAAAGCATGTAAACCATTACAAATCAGTAATATAAATCTGCCGATCAGTTGTCTCTCCCTTGCTATCCTGAATACAGGACGAAAAAGGGAAAAGGCCCACCAGACGGTGGGCCTTTAGGATCGTGGAGAAAAGTAGGTTCAAGGCTAAAGTCTATTTTTAGAAGACTTTGCGCAATTAAGTATGGGGGGCTACTACTGCAGAATCGGTACCCCGCCCAGCTCCCCGGCAATCCGCGCCTGCCACTCAGCCGGACCGGTGTGATGGACGCTCACGCCCTTTGAATCCACCGCCACCGTGACCGGCATATCGACCACGTCGAACTCGTAGATGGCCTCCATGCCCAGGTCGTCGAAGCCCAGAAGCTTCGAGCTGCGGATCGCCTTCGAGACCAGGTATGCGGCACCGCCGACCGCCATCAGGTACACGGCCTCGTGCTCCTTGATGGCCTCGATCGCAGCCGGTCCGCGCTCAGCCTTGCCGACCATGCCCAGCAGCCCGGTCTCGGACAGCATCTGCCGGGTGAACTTGTCCATGCGCGTCGCCGTCGTCGGCCCAGCTGGCCCTACTGCCTCGTCGCGCACGGCATCCACAGGGCCGACGTAGTAGATGAAACGGTTCTTGAAGTCGACCGGCAGATCTTCTCCGCGGTTCAGCATGTCGGTCATGCGCTTGTGCGCCGCATCGCGGCCGGTGAGCAGCTTGCCGTTCAGCAGCAGCACCTCGCCCGGCTTCCACGTCTTCACCTCGTCATGGGTGACGGTGTCGAGATTCACGCGTCGTGCCTTCGAGGAGTCGTAGGTCAGCTTCGGCCACGCCTCCAGCGACGGCGGCTCCAGCGCTACCGGCCCCGAGCCGTCCAGATGAACATGCGCATGTCGAGTGGCCGCGCAGTTGGGAATCATCGCCACGGGCAGGTTGGCCGCGTGGGTGGGGTAGTCGAGAATCTTGATGTCGAGCACGGTGGTCAGACCGCCCAGCCCCTGCGCTCCAATGCCCAGCTGGTTGATCTTGTTGTAGAGCTCGATGCGCAGCTCTTCGATCTTGTTCTTCGGCCCACGTGCGATCAGCTCCTGCATGTCGATCGGGTCCATCAGGGACTCCTTCGCCATCACCATCGCCTTCTCCGCGGTCCCGCCGATGCCGATACCCAGCATCCCCGGAGGACACCATCCGGCGCCCATCGTAGGAACTGTCTTCACCACCCAGTCGACGATCGAATCCGAGGGATTGAGCATGACGAACTTCGACTTGGCCTCCGATCCGCCGCCCTTGGCCGCGACCGTCACGTCCACGTCGCCGCCCTCAACCATCTCCACCGAAACCACCGAAGGGGTGTTGTCGCCGGTGTTCTTGCGAGAGAAGGCGGGATCGGCCAGGATACTGGCCCGCAGCTTGTTGTCGGAATGGTTGTAGGCTTGGCGAACGCCTTCGTCGACCATCTGCTGCACCGTCATCAGCGGCTGGCCGCCGTTATCCCAGCGAGCCTCCATGCCCACCTTCACGAAGGCGGTGACGATGCCGGTGTCCTGGCAGACGGGCCGATGCCCCTCGGCGCACATGCGCGAGTTGATCAAAATCTGCGCCATCGCGTCCTTCGCGGCAGGCGACTGCTCGAGCTCCCAGGCGCGGGTCAGGTTGGTGATGAAGTCCTCAGGATGGTAGTAGCTGATGTACTGAAGAGCGTCGGCGACAGACTGAATGAAATCGGCTTGCTTGATGGTGGCCATGAAGTGCGAAGTCCTTATTTCCGGATACGCTCAATTCTAGGATGTCCCGCGTATCGTTGTCTCATTCTGGCTGTAGAACTCAAGCATCTAATGTTTTAGAGGGACGAAGATGTCCGATATCCGTACCGAAACCGATTCCTTAGGTGAAGTTGAAGTCCCTGCGGAAGCTCTTTACGGAGCCCAGACCACACGCGCGGTCTCCAACTTCCCCATCAGCGGACTGAAGGCAAATCGCTTCCTCGTCCGCGCGCTCGCGATGATCAAGCTTGCGGCGGCGGAGGCGAATGCGGAGCTGGGTCTGATCACGGCGGAGCAGGGAAGAGCCATCGTGCAGGCAGCGCAGGAGATTCTGGATCACAAGCACCATGAGCACTTCGTGGTCGACGTCTTTCAGGCCGGAGCGGGCGTGAGTCTGCACATGAACACCAACGAGGTGCTGGCGAACCGGGCGAACCAGATTCTGGGTCAGGAACTTGGGACGTACAAGAAGATCCATCCGAATGACCATGTGAACTACGGGCAGTCGACCAACGACGTCTTCCCGACCGCAATGCGTCTCAGCGCTTTGCTTGCGCTGGAAGAGCTGTATCCGGTTCTTGAGAGGCTCAGCGAAAGCTTTGCCGCGAAGGCTGTCGAGTTCAAAGACATCCTCAAAGCCGGACGTACCCACATGCAGGACGCCGTGCCGATCACGCTGGGCCAGGAGTTCGCCGCGTATGCGGTTGCGATGCGTGAGGCTACGGCTTCCATCCGGCGCAACGCTGTAGCGCTGCACTCGCTTGGGTTGGGAGGCTCAGCCGTCGGGACCGGCCTCAACACGCATCCCGAATACCGCGAGAAGGCCATCGCAAAACTTGCCCACCTCACAAAGCTTGAACTGCACCCCGCCGACGATCTTCGCTATGCCATGCAGTCCTGTGCTCCGATGGCAGATGTCTCGGGCGCGCTGCGCGGCCTTGCGCTGGAGATGATCCGCATCTCGAACGACCTGCGGTTGCTCTCGTCCGGGCCGAATACGGGCTTCAACGAGATCCATCTTCCCAGCCTGCAGCCGGGTTCGAGCATCATGCCGGGCAAGGTGAATCCCGTGCTGGCCGAGCTGACCGCGATGGTCGCCTTCCAGGTAATCGGCAACGACACCACGACGGCGATGGCGGTGCAGGCAGGACAGCTGGAGTTGAACGTGATGATGCCCGCCATGACGCACGCCACGCTCCAGTCGATCACGATCCTGACCAATACCCTGCGCGAGCTGGATGCGCACTGCATCCGGGGGATTACGGCGAACCGGGAGCGCAACGCCTTTTACGCCTCCAGCACCATCGCGCTCGCGACCGCGCTGAACCCGTATATCGGTTATCGCAAGGCAGCGGAGCTGGTGAAGGAGTCGGTGGCCTCAGGCCGGTCGATCGTCGATCTGGCGCGCGAAAAGAAACTCCTCAACGAAGACCAGATCGCCGAGATTCTTGATCCCAAAAACATGACCGAACCTCACGTCAAAATCTCCTGACGGCAAGGTTCGGTCGTTGTTTCTGGATGAGCGCTACTTGATGCGGCCGAATCGATAGACGACGCCGAGGTTGACGCCTAAGTTGTTCTGGATGGTTCCTCCCCAGGTCGAGCCCAGATAGGTAGGAGTAATTCGGAAGGCGAGGTTCGGGTAGAAGTTGTAGTCCAGGTTTACGCCCGCAGAGAAGACCGCGCGGGTCTCGGAGGGCCACAACCCGAGCTGTTCGGCAGGAATGCCCTTGGATCCGCTGTCGAATTTGCCGATTCCCGCGCCCGCCGTGCCGAAGACGCTCGCTGCCATCTTCTCCCTGAGGTAGAAGCGGTAGTTCGGGCCTGCCATGAAGGTGTACTGGGAGATCTGCGGATTCTTGATGTTGAATTCCGTGTTGCCGACCTTGGCATTGCCATAAGCGCCGCGCACATCGGCGAGGATGCCCAACTTCGGGTTGAAGAAGCGAGTTCCAGAGACCCAGAAGGTAACCTCGTTGTTCCTCTGGAGGTCTTCTCCGGAACGGAAGCGAAGGTAGCCGCCACCGGCCCCGCCCTCCCACTTGTGGCTGTAGGTGTCCTGAATGGTGCGCTCGATACGCGCTCTGCGATTGGCATTGGTCTCTCGCCTGCGCGAAAACTGGGCTTGAAGGGGAGTCGATCCGCTGGCAACGAAAACGGCGGCCAGCGCTGCTGCCGCACACTTCACACTAAACCTGAAACCGAACATCAACGATTACTCCTGCACTAGCTGGGCTCTTGCTATGGTGGAACTTAGGGCCCGCCGCTGGAAACTCTCGCCGCGAGCCATCTCTCTTATTAGAACATCCGCGGCATCCGTGGAGCGGGGACAACGGATTTTCCATAGCGAATTCCTCGGGAAAGGTTTTGATTATGGCGAAAAAAAGTAGTGGAGGGGGTTTTGGCAAGCTGCTGCTGGGATTTGTCCTGGGAATTGCGGCGGTCGCTGCCGGTGGGTACGCCTATCTCAATTTCGGAAGCCTGCCTGTTGCTGTGAGCGATGCGCCTTTTCTGTTGGAGAAGCAGCTGGTCAGAATTCCATTGCATAGCCGCATCGACAGCGAGAAGAAGGACCCACCGTTCGGCATTGGCGAGGACGTCTTCGAAGGGGGTGCCAAGATATATCGGGCACAGTGCGCATCCTGCCATGGCACGCCGGGACACGATGTGGGGTATGCGAAGTTCATGTATCCCTCCGCTCCCCAGCTCTGGAGAAAGCACGGAAGCAAAGGTGTCGTTGGTGTGAGCGACGATGAGACTGGCGAAACCTACTGGAGAGTCGCTAACGGAATCCGGCTGACGGGAATGCCCGCCTTCAGGCACGTTCTTTCCGATACGGAGATGTGGCAGGTCAGTCTTCTGCTGAAGAACGCGGACAAGGAGATGCCGGACCCGGTGGAGCGACTTTTGCGAGGAGAAACGGCTAGTAAACCATAACTAAATTGTTCTTAAAAAGCTTACTGTATTCAATCAATTGCACGGCTGAAATTTATTTGCTTGACTCGCTGCAACTCAAGCTACATCATGAGTTACCGAAAATAAAGATAGTTTACATTTTGTCGTTATAGATCCTTTTAGATACTTCCGGGTCGCATCCTGTAGCGGATGCAGTGTTGTATCCAAAAAGGGGATTTACGTGGAATTTTTAAGAAAAATTGTTAGTTTCGGCTTTGGTTTAGTTCTGGTTAGCCCTCACGCTGGATTTACTCAGACATTTGCATATACAGGAAATCTCCAGCATGACAGAGCAGTCCACACTTCAACACTTCTGCCCAATGGTCAAGTACTGATCGCGGGCGGGCAAAATTCAGATGGAGGTACGATCAATAAAGCAGAACTTTATAACCCCTCAACCGGAACATTTGCCTATACTGGAAATTTGCAGCACGACCGTGATTATCACACCGCAACTTTTATACCAAGCATTGGCAAGGTTCTTATTGTGGGTGGCCTGAATGGTGATCATGAGGCTATGAATACAGCAGAACTGTACGACCCGTCGACTGGACAATTTTCTTATACGGGTAGCCTTCTACATGCTAGAGGAGATCATACTGCAACATTAATAACCAGTGGCGCTTTTGCTAATTATGTACTAATAGCTGGTGGTGTTACGAAACGTAATGGGACAGTGCTAAATACCGCTGAACTCTATAACCCCTCCACTGGAACCTTCTCTTCCACCGGTAATCTTTTGCAAGCACGTTCGGGGTTCACTGCCACGCTTTTGCAAGATGGCTCAACTGTCTTAGTAGCTAATGGCGCAACTGGATCTAGTGCCCTAAATACTGCTGAAATATACAACCCGCTAACTCAGAGTTTTTCTGCTGTTGGCTCTACGGTTCATCCTCGAGCTTATGGAACTGCGGTTCTATTGCAATCAGGAAAGGTGTTTATAACTGCCGGTTATTTTTCTAATCCCATTAGCTATGCTGGGACTGAATTATACGATCCCGCCACCCAAACCTTTAGCGAAACTGGAAATTTGATAGCAGGTCGCACAAATGTAACCGCAGTACTTTTGAATAGTGGTCAAGTTTTAGTTGCAGGGGGATCGGCTATAAGCATACAGAATCCTGCCCTAAACTCAGCTGAACTTTGGACCCCCAGCGTCGCAACATTTTCTTATACAGGATCGTTAAAGCATGACCGTGCAGGAGCTGGAGCGACTTTATTGCAAGATGGGCGTGTATTGATTACCGGAGGTGTAAATGACGATGGAGATACTATAAACAGCGCGGAAATTTATACGCCACCACCTCCGCCCGTAGCCCCACAATTCAATTAAAGATAAAGCCGGAGATAATCGCTGTCTTTCTCTATTGAGATTATCTCCGGCTTTTTTATTTGGATCGTAGTTATTTAAAGTTGTACGTAACACCAGTGACAAACTGCAAGCTGTTCTTGTTGAAGCCAGGGGCGGGAAGGTTCAGATAGTTATCCAGCAGGTTCACGCTGAGGCTGAACCGGTGGTAAACCGGAAGCGCCAGGCCCAAGGATCCGATCGCCGACCAGGCATCCGTGTTGTTCCACGACTGGATGAACGTGGCGCTCTGCGTCAAGATGATCTTGGCGGGCAGAGTCCTGTGATACGCCTCTCCAAAGGTAGAGCCGATGAGGTTCAGGTTGGGGGTGGGCGGAATCTGCGGTGCAGGTGGTGGTGCCACCTGGACAGGAGCGATATATCGCAGCTGGGAGTAGTGCAGGTCGGCCTTCGCATCGAGCTGCTGGATTGCGTCCTTCAGGATCGTGTAACCGGCGCCACCTCCGTAGATCTGCTGGAGCTGCATACCTTGAGAGAAGTTATGGTCCAAAGACAAGCCGCCCAGGATGTAGAAGCGAGGAGTCAGGTACTTGTCGTGCTCAAAATCGGTATGGAAGATGCTGGTCTTCGCTGCCGAGGCTGGCAGGTTGGTCGGATTCGGAATTACAGGCTGCGTCAGCTTGCCATAGGTTTCGAGCAGGTTAAAAGTCGTGCGGGTGCGAAGAGGAAGATAAGTGACCGCGGGAATCTCGCGGACCAGGGAGAGCGCCGCGGTTAGGGTCTGGCCATAGGTGCTCGACTGCAGGACGGTTGCGCCACCGGTCGCGGAGCCGTCCCAACCCTGGAAGAAGCCCGGATTTCCATTCAATTGTTTGTTATAAGTTGCACCATCGACGATATAGCCCACATTTTTGTTCGCGATCGTCTCCGCCGCGCCGCCGGGGGTGGTCTGCTTTACCTCTCCATCTTCGATCTCGATGGGAGTGGCCTGCTTCGGGGTACGGGTAATCTTTTCGTCCTTCTTCAGAACGACGAAGTTGCTGCTGGAACGCAGCTCCTTCACTTTATCCATGGAAATTGTGACCTCGCCTACGGCATCGCTCTTGAAGACGATATTGCCGCCTTCACTATGGTCAAACTTGCCGGTTAACTGGTCGCCGTTTTTGAAGACAACGACATCGGGTGTGGAAGCCGGCTTGTCTTGGGCTCGTGAGGCCAGGGGAAGCATCGTTGCCGCGAAACCGATGATCCCGAGGTGCCGTACAAATTTCTTACAGCCTCGCTGAAGGGAAAAAGAGTTGATATCCAGATGAGGTGTCATTGGGTACTGAATGCCTAACTTTAAAAATTTTTGGATTTTGAGCTAACTCCCACAGTTAGAGGGAGGTTCCAAGGTTCGGGTTGTCAGCGCTCATGAGAAAAGCGGGTCAGAGGACTGACCAATTTCTGGGGGAAAAGTAAGGGAACGAAGCATGACGAAATCACGGTCAGGATGCTTATGGTGTGCTTTCGGTGCATTTTTTTAGGTAAAAACCCTTGCCAATTGTTATTCAATCGGCTTAGTATCCGTTTCGGCTTCGGTACAGTGCGCTTATCGCTCACCCTACTTGAAGGCGAAAGTGTCGTAAATGAACAGCTTGTCTAACCTTTCGTTTCAGTATGAATTTTTCATTAACCAACTGCCTGACAGGGCGGCACCAGCCCTGCCTGCGCCATGGAAAGGTAAAAACGATGGCATGGTACGCCTATTGCATTGCAGAAAGACAGGCCTTTCCGGAGCTTTGCCGGCATCGTCGCCCGATGCCGCTGGCCGGAGTCACGGGTCTGTTTGGTAACCAGACCTTTCTCTTTCCAGCCAGCGATCTTGCGGTGATCGTCTCCGAGCACAATGCGGAGGACAGCGCACGCATGGATCAGCAATCCCAGAAAGATCACGCTCGTGTGATCGCTGACTGCTTCAAGCACTCTACGGTCCTGCCTTTCCGCTTCGGAACTTCCTTTCAGGACGACGACGCTTTGCGACGCTCTGTCCGTTCCAACCAACGCCATTTCCTGGCCAACGTCGAACGCCTTCGCGGCAAGGCCGAGATGCACCTCAAAGTCCTGGTCGACGACACCTGCCCAGGCAATACGCTTCGCGATATGACCGTTGGACAGCAGTATCTGACGAGCCTTCGTGAGAGCGCCAGCCGTCAACGGGAACGCCAGTCCAGAGCGCGGGCGCTTTCGGTGCAGATGCATCGCATGTTCCTTCCCCTGGCAGAGGAGATCACCTGCCGGCGGATGGACTCCGGCAAGATGCTTCTCGACATCGCCCACCTGATCGACAACAAGACCATCGAGCGCTACCAGAACAAGTACACCTCTGCCATGCAGCAGATGAAGGAATGCCAGATGCAGCTCTCCGGTCCCTGGCCTCCTTATCACTTCGTTCAGCGCACCAACCAGCACCAGCATCAGCATTCGGCCTGAAGAAGGCCAGGGAGAAAGGAGCGAATCGTATTCCGGCAGCCGGAAAGGATTCGCTCCTTTGTCTTTGGAAACAGGCTGGTTACAGTTCGAATCCATCGTCCAGGTACTCGCCTGCACCAGACTACTTTTTCCCCAGGCGCAGCATCGCACCATAGAGAAAAGCGCAGACAGAGTCCAATTCACACGCCTCCGGGTGACGTGTGTATTTGGGTCCGCCTATGGGACAAGGGAGAATGTGAATGTCGAAGATGAATGGTCGAGTTGTTTTTGTTGCATTTGTTCTGACCGCGGTTGGTTTTGTCGGCGGGTCGAAGCTAAGAGCTCAGGAACGGAATCCGATGGCGCAGCAGGCGCCTCCGGACGATAACAAGATCACCAAGGAATCTGAGGGCGTCTATCTCTATCGCGTGAAGGTGGTACAGCGCGATCTGGACGCGGTGAATTACCTGCATCGCAGCGGATCGACCCGGATCGCCTTCAAGGGTACGCCCCTGCTTCCCCTGGCGAAGGGAGATGCCAAGGTCACCAGCGAGCGCGGAGGCATCACGATCGATGCTCGTTTCGAGGGCCTGACCCCGGCGAATGGCTTCGGTCGCGAATATCTCACCTATGTTTTGTGGGCGATTACGCCCGATGGCCGTCCGGAAAATCTCGGCGAGGTGCTGCCCGCGGGAACGAAGAATAACATCAGTGTCACGACCGCTCTTCAGTCCTTTGGTCTCATCGTCACGGCAGAGCCTTACTTTTCGGTGACGCAGCCGAGCGATCTCGTCGTGCTGGAGAACCAGATCATTCAGGACAAAACCACGGGCGTACTCGAGAAGGTGAACGCCCATTACATGCTGTTGCCGCGAGGAACCTACGCAGAGACCGAGGGTGCAAAATCGGTCCTCGATCCGATTACACGCGATGAAAAGATGCCGCTGGAGCTGTACGAAGCCAACAACGCCTTGCGCATCGCTCAGCAGGCCGGCGCAGATAAATACGCGGCCGACATCTATAACGATGCGACTCTGGATCTCAAGAACGCGACGGACATTCTTACCGGAAAAAAGCCTGACACCAAGATGGGAATCACCTATGCACGACAGGCGGTGCAGCGATCTGAGGATGCCCGCCTGGTAACGTTGCGCAAGCAGGCGGCGGAACGGCAGCGCAACGCCGAACTCGCTCGCGATCAGGCGCAGAACCAGGCGCAGCAGTCCGCACTGGAGGCGGAGCGAGCGCGTGCAGCACAGGCGCAGGCCGATGCTGAGCGCGCACGTGCCGAGGCAGAGGCGGCCCGGGCCCAACTGCAGGCAGCTGAGGCTTCGAAGAGCGCAGACAGCGCTCGTGCGGCCCGTGAGCGTCTGCGCGCTCAATTGAATAGCGTTCTGGCGACGAGTGAGACCGCACGTGGTCTGATTGTGAACATGTCGGACGTCCTCTTCGACACAGCCAAGTACACCCTCAAGCCCGCCACGCAGATCAGCCTGGCGAAGGTCTCGGGAATTCTGCAGGCGTATCCCGGTCTGAAGCTTCAGGTCGAGGGATATACCGATAGCACGGGAAGTCCGGAGTTCAACCAGAAGCTGTCGGAGAATCGGGCCGGTGCGGTGCGGGACTTCCTGGTGACCCAGGGCGTCTCGAACGACAACATCGTCGCGACCGGCTATGGCATGGCCAAACCCGTGGCGGATAACAACACGGCGCAGGGGCGCGCGCTGAATCGGCGGGTGCAGCTTGTCGTCTCCGGGGATGCGATCGGGGTTCAGCAGAAGGGGCCGGATGCAGATGCAACTCCCATGCCGGCGCCTGCTCCCGCTCCGGACTCCAGGGGAACCTCCAACCCTCCTGAGTAAACAAGAAAGCTGAAGGCAATTCACAAAATGCTGGAGAGCCCAACGCGGCTCTCCAGCATTTTGTTTATAACGGAGTTATGGGATATCTAAGCGGAAAGACTGTACTGATCACGGGAGCGAGCTCGGGAATCGGCCGGGCAACGGCGCTGGCGTTTGCTCGCGAGGGAGCACGTGTGGCCGTCTGCGCGCGCCGGGAAGATCGCTTGAAGGAGCTCGAAGCAGAGCTTGGCAACGCAGGCGCGCCCGCTGTTCTGACCTTTGCACTCGACGTCACCAGGCGTGCTTCGGTGGACCAGACATTCGCCTCCCTTTCAGCGGAGTGGAGCGCGATTGACGTGCTCGTAAACAATGCCGGCCTGAGCCGTGGCCTGGCGAAGGTGTTCGAAGATGACCCTGAAAACTGGGAAGAGATGATCGACACCAACATCAAAGGGCTGCTCTATGTCACCCGCGCCGTGGTGCCTGGGATGGTCGAGCGTGGCAGAGGCCATGTGATCAATATGGGTTCGACGGCCGGCTATATTACTTATGCCAATGGAGCGGTCTATTGCGCCACCAAGGCTGCTGAGAAGTCCATCAGCGAAGGCCTGAAGATCGATCTGATGGGCACGGCGGTTCGAGTGACCTCGGTCGATCCCGGCATGGTGGAGACGGAGTTCAGCGAGGTCCGGTTTCGCGGCGACGCGGAGCGAGCCGCGAAGGTGTATCAGAACATCACGCCGCTGCAGCCCGAAGATATCGCGGATACGATTGTGTGGGCGGCTTCACGGCCGGCACACGTCAATATTCACACTGTTGTTATGACGACGATCGACCAGGCAAACTCGGTCGTCTTCCATCGGCACAGCTAGGCTTCTGCTGTTCGCCTACAGGTGCACGGTCCAACCCAGCTCGGCCATCTTCTCCTCAATGTCGGCCAGCGCATAGGTCAGGGCTGAACGGCGGTGAGGACTGGAGGTCCGCTCGGAAAGGATGCGCTCGCGCTGCAACTCGAGCGCCTGCATACGACGCTTGCGTTCGGCAACGTCGGAGCTGCTCTCCTGCGTGTCCGCCTTAGGGGCGGAGGCTTGTGCTTGCTGTTCTTCCACGGATTTACTCTCCCATCCACGCGACATGGTCTCATTCTACGCCGAGGAGGTGAAACTCCAGCGAGTTTCGCTGCATCCTCGCCCTGCTGTGGCCCGCAGGTAAGTCAATCCGGGAAAGATAATCGTACCTGCGGGAATGGAGCAGCTGGGATGGGACAATAGATCCCGCACTTCATGTAATCTGAAGTGTCGCGCAGGGGGAGGGACCACGGTGATCGTTGAGATCGAAGGCCTGAGGAAGGTTTACGAGGGCAAACAGCGCGTGGTCGCCGTTGACGGGATCGACCTGTCGGTAAGTCCGGGTGTGCTTTACGGATTTCTCGGTCCCAACGGTGCCGGTAAAACTACTACTATCAGCATCTGCACGACCCGCGCCTTGCCGACTGCTGGCAGAGTGCGGATCGCGGGGATCGATGTCGTCAAATCGCCATCGCAGGCGAGGCGATGCATCGGTGTGGTCCCTCAATACAACACGCTCGATCGAGCCTGCACGATCTACGAGAACATTCACTTCCATTGCCTGTATTTTGGCTTCTCGCAGGCCGATGCGAAGAAACGGACCGACCGCCTGCTCGAACAGTTTCACCTGACCGAGCGTGCCCAGGCCTATCCGGCGCAGCTTTCCGGAGGCCTTGCGCAGCGGGTCCAGATTGCGCGTGCCATCGCCCATCATCCCAAGGTTCTCTTTCTCGATGAACCGAGCGCCGGTCTCGACCCCCAGAGCCGGATCGCCATGTGGGAGGCGGTACGGAACCTTCGCGAAGAGGGAATTACCGTCGTTCTGACAACGCATTACATGGAAGAAGCCGATGAGCTCTGCGACCGTGTTGCCATCATCGACCATGGACGAATTCTTGTAGAAGATACGCCCTCCGCCCTGAAGAACTCGGTGGGAGCGCAGCGCATCTATGAATTGGACCTTCGCAGCGAACAGGGCATTCCCCAACTGCTGCAGACACTCCAGCGGCAGCCGGGCGTCGCCAGCGTAGAGAGCACCCAGAAGGGATTGCGCGTCTTCGCGGAAGGAACCGAGGGTCTGCTGTCCGAGGTCGTCCATGCTGCAAATCCATACGGCCTGCGCGACCTTACCATCACAGAACCCAGCCTGGAGACGGTCTTCATTCGGCTTACAGGCAGAGAGCTTCGCGAGTAATACGAGATTCTATGACTGAACTTGCCACAATCGAAACACAAGCTCCCGCCCCTATGACCGCCGGTGGTTCCCTCAGGATGCAGTACGCCCGCGCCTTCGCGGGCCTGTTTCGACGCGATCTGCACGTCCTGCGACGAGAGCTCTTTCCCTTTGTCATCCGCGTCTGCATGAATCCCATGCTGTTCCTCTTCGTCTTCACCTTCATCATGCCGCACATGAGCGGAGGCGCCTCGATGAATCCCACCGCGGCTGCGATGGGGGCGAACTTCAGCACGGTTCTCCTGCCCGGCCTGATGGCGGTTGCCATCATGTTCAGTGGAATCGCGGCAGTAGCGCTCCCGCTGGCACAGGAGTTCGGCATCACCCGAGAGATCGACGACCGCGTAATGTGCCCATTACCGGTAGCCGCTGTCGCCATCGAGAAAATCGTCTTCTCCGCGATGCAGAGCATCATCGCCGCCGCTGTCGTCTTTCCACTTGCGTACTACATCCCGTCCACGCCGGTTGTCGCGCACGTCAACAACTGGCCGTACCTGATTGCGATTCTGGTGCTCGCTTCGGTCACCTCGGGCGCGCTCGGCCTCACCATCGGCACGACCGTTGAGCCCAAGCAGATCGGCCTCATCTTCGGTGTCGTTGTAATGCCCATTACCTTCCTGGGCTGCGTCTACTACCCCTGGACGGCGCTCAGCCATATTCGCTGGCTACAGATCGGGGTACTCGTCAACCCGATCGTTTACATGAGCGAGGGCCTGCGCTCCGCGCTTACACCGACGCTTCCGCACATGCATCCCGCATTGATTCTGGGCATGTTGGTCGTCTTCCTGGTTCTCTTGACCTGGCTTGGGATTCGCGGGTTTATGCGCAGGGTGATCGGCTAAACGAGCCGCAGGTCTCAATCGAAGGCAGCAGCCGACACATTCTTGGCCAGCAGATCGGTCGCGATCTGCTTTCCGTGAAAGCGGCCGTTCTCGATGAAGATCTCGTTGGTCCGTTCGCCTGCGACAACAACGCCTGCAAGGTAGATTCCCGGTACGTTGCTCTCGAGCGTCGCCGGATCGCAGGCAGGGCAGCGATCGTTTGCTTCATCCAGTCGCACACCGAGAGCTTCCAGAAATTTGAAGTCCGGCTGATAGCCGGTAAGCGCAAAGACAAACTGGTTGGGCAGAGTACGCTCGCCCTCGGGAGTAGCCAGTGTGACGTTGTCTTCGGTAATGCGCACGACCGAGCTTGAAAAGTAGGCCGTGATCTCTCCATTTTTGATGCGATTGTTGATGTCTGGAAGAATCCAGTACTTCACATGGCGATGCATCTCTGCCCCGCGATGGACCAGGGTCACCCTCGCGCCGTGCCGCCACAGGTCAAGCGCTGCAATCGCAGCTGAATTCTTTCCGCCGATGACGACTACGTCGAGTCCATAGTACGGATGCGGGTCGTGGTAATAGTGCGAGACCTTGTTCAGTTCCTCGCCGGGAATGTTGAGATAGTTCGGCAGATCGTAGTATCCGGTCGCGATCACCAGCTTTCGCGCACGATGCGTAACAGGTCGGCCAAAGCGATCGACCGTGTGGACGGTAAAGTTACCGTCACTGCCCGTGATCCGCTCCACGGTCTCGTATTGCCGGACGTCGAGCTGATAATGCTCCGCCACCTTGCGGTAGTACTCCAGCGCCTCGTCCCGGCCGGGCTTCTGGTTGGGGCTCGGGAAGGGAATATCGCCAATCTCCAGTAGCTCTGGAGTGGTGAAGAAGGTCATGTTCGAGGGGTAATGAAAGAGCGAGTTACAAAGACAGCCCTTGTCGATGAGGATGACGGTAAATCCCGCCCGCTGCGCTTCGATGGCGCAGGCCATCCCGGTGGGACCTGCGCCGATGACTGCCAGATCCAGGGTCGCTTCCGTGGGGGCCAGCTGCTCGTTCATCTATTCATCTTACTGAACAGGATCGGAACGTGATCCCCGGGAAGGCTCGGCTCCTGGCTATTTCCAGCCTAGGCCTCCAGCGAGACGAGCTTGTGGGCTATGGCAAACAGTGCCAGCTCCAGGCGCGTCGAGACGCCTGTCTTATCGAAGATATTCGAAAGATGGCGCTTTACGGTCTCTTCGCTGATGGTGAACTGCTTGGCGACATCTTTATTGCTGCAGCCTTCAACGATGCAGGTGACCACCTCGAGCTCCCGCGGAGTCAGCCCGTAGGTCTTCTTTTCCTGGACGGCGGCAGCTTGCTTCATCAGCTCATTGAGAGCAGCTACCAGGTTCATCACGCGTTCACCGCCGATCCAGTAATCGCCGGAGAGCACGGCCCGCATCGCCTTGGTCAGGTCTCCGGCCACGGAATCCTTCAGGATAATGCCGCGTGCGCCAATCTGCAGGGCTTCAATAATCTGTTGGGTCGAGATGGTGCTGGTCAGCAGGATAATCTTCACTCGCGGCGACCGGTCCATGATGGCTCGCATCGCCTCCAGGCCCGGCAGTCGCGGCATCTGGACGTCGAGCAGAAGTACGTCCGGTTCAAGCTCCAGAGTCTCGGTAATCGCTACGTCACCATCCTCGGCTTCGCCGACGATCTCGAACTCCGGCTCGTTCTCAAGCATGTTTTTTACGCCAAACCTGACCACGGGGTGATCGTCGGCGACGACGATGCGGACTGGTGTGGTTGCTGCGTTGGACCTGTCGACAGATTTTTTCCCGGACTCCTTCATGCGTGACTTCTCCTCGCCGTCTCTTCGGCGGTCCCGTCGTGTTGTGTAGATCTACGTTTGCTCACGATACATTCGAGTCTGCCGCAGGCCCGCAGCAGTTCATCGAGTGTATCCATGAGAGTGGTCGTGACGCCATGTACTTCTATGTACTCCGCAAGGTTGGCCATCTCTATCGCGCCAACCATTCTGCAGCTTCCTTTAATAGCATGTGCCTGTTTTCGGCAGATTTCATCGTTTCCATGAGTCGCCTCCTGCCGTATTGTGGCAATGCGGCGCCTCCCATCTTCCAGGCACAACGCATAAAGCTCTGCAGTCTTCTTCTCGCCCATGGAGCCAAGGAGCTGTTCATAGATTTTCTGATTGAGGATCGGGGCGCGGTCTGCTTCCGGTTGCATTCTCGAGGAAAGGGGAATCCCCTCTCCTTCAAGAAGACGATCCAGTGCATCCATGGAGAAAGGCTTTCGAAGAAATCCATCGAAGCCATCCAGCGCTGCTTTGCCAGCCTCGCTTCCGCTCATCGCGATCACGCGGAGATTGTCTCCGCACATCGACCGTATTTTGTCGGCAAGGGGCTTGCCAGTAATCCCCGGCATCTGCAGATCCGTGAGTACGGCGTCAGGTTGAGCTTCCTTGTCCCCGAGAATCAGTAAGGCTGCCTCGCCCGACTCCGCCAGCTCAGCCACATACCCGTGCCGCGTGAGCAGCAATTGAAGCAACTCGCGGGTCATGGAATCGTCGTCCACCACAAGAACCCGGCTCGATCGACGCTCAATCATCCGTGAAGAGTATCAAGTGGGAGTTTTCCATGCCAGTGGACCGGCGCAGGCGGTACAGTAGTTTCCATGGGTCCGGAGGATCTTTCGCAGTCGCAGCAGGGTCAGGCAGATGAGTCATCCGTTGTGTCAGAGCTACGTCTGCTGACCGCCAGGGTAGAGGCACTGGAGCACCAGCTGGCAGAGATGAGGGGCACATCAGCTTCTCCAAGAGCCGTCTCTAAGGCTTCACCAGTACCGGTACAGATCCCGGCACCGCCTCCGCCAAAGCCAGACTCTATCCCGGATTCTCCGGTTGCCGCAGTCTCCACCCCCTCTTCCTCGCTGGAAAACAGATTAGGCGCGCAGTTCTTCAACCGTATCGGCATCATCGCCGTGATGATCGGCGTCACGTTGTTTCTCAAGCTCGCGATCGACAATCAGTGGATTGGCCCGGTCGGACGCATCCTCATCGGCCTGGTCGCCGGCGCGGGAATTGTCATCTGGTCGGAGCGCTTCCGGCGCAAAGGCTTCCCGGCCTTCTCCTACTCCCTCAAAGCCATCGGCTCCGGCGTGCTCTATCTCACGCTCTGGGCGGCCTATCAGCTCTACCATCTGTTACCCGCGGAGGCTGCGCTGGGCGGCATGATCCTGGTGACTGGGTGGAACGCCTACATGGCGTGGAGCCAGAATGCCGAGCTGCTCGCAGCCTATGCCCTTGCCGGTGGCCTCTCGACCCCGCTGCTGCTGTCGACAGGAGGAAACCACGAGGTCTTCCTCTTTGCGTACCTCCTGGCGATCGACGCCGCTACAGTCGCCCTGGTGCGGGTCAAGCCCTGGCCACGACTCCTGCTTGGCGCCTTTCCCGCAACGGTCCTTTACTTCATCGTCTGGTACTTCAGGTTCTATGCGGAACCCTCATTCGCAGTCACCACGATCTTCGTGGGCCTGTTCTTCCTAGCCTTCGCTGTCGTTCCGATCGGTCCCGGCGTGGGCGAACCCGAACCTCGTCGTGGCCTGATGGGATTCCTCGGCCGATTCACCCCACAGATCCTTCTGCCGCTTGGCAATGCAGCCTTTGTCTCCCTCGCGCTTTACTCGGTGATGCAGGACTCCAGCCGTCACTGGTTTCTGCCGTGGTTGATGTTGATCCTCGCCGCGGCCTATCTGCTGATCGCCCGCCTGCCCCAGGACGCGGTGCCAGCGGCAATGCATCTTTCGCTGGCTGTCGTCTTCCTTACCATTGCCATTCCGCTTAAGGCGAGTGGCCATTGGATCACCGTGGCGTGGCTCGTCGAGGGAGTTGCCTTGCTTTGGGTAGCCGCTCGCGTCTCCTCTTCTCACGCGACCGCTCTGGATAACCCAGCTCCCGGACGCCTCGACGCCGGCAATGTGCTGCGCTGGCTCTCTGCTGGCTCGTTTGTTCTTGGCCTGGGTGGGTTGATCGCAATGCCGTTTTGGTTCGACGGAGGAATTGCGCCGTCGCTCCTCAATCGCAATCTCGCGACCGCGATTACAGCCGCCGGCGCCTTTGCAGCAGCAGCATGGCTCGCTCTGCGCACACGCCGTACCGATCAAGCATCGTGGCCCGCGTGGTCGCAGTTCGCATTCCTTGCCGTCATTGCGGTGAACCTTGTGGCCGTTCTTCTCAGCCTGCGAGAGATTGGAACCTCACGTGTCAACGGGCAATCTCATCCACCGTTTCTTAACCCCGACTTCGGCATGGCGCTCATTGGTCTGGCCATCCTGTCGGCGGTGGCATGGCTTGCGCTGCGCATCGCTCTCGAGGATAAGGCGACGCTGTTGTGGGCGCACCTCTCCGGCGCCTCCATCATTGCGATCAATTTGATCGCGATTCTCACCGGGGTTCGAGAGATCGAGGCTCTATGGCCCCTTGCAGCGGCGAATCCCGACTCCGAGCTTCAGCGAGCCCTCGCCGTCTCAGCGTTTCTCATGGTCTATGGAGCTGTTCTGCTCGCAGTCGGCTTCTGGCGTCGCACCTCGTTTATTCGCTGGCAGGCACTTATTTTGCTGGTCTTCACGATCGGGAAGACCTTTCTCTATGACATGCGCAATCTCACCCAAGGCTACAGGGTTGTCAGCCTCCTGGGTCTGGGCGCGCTTCTGATGGCCGTCAGCTTTGCCTATCAGAAAGATTGGCTCGCTCTTCGCGATCCCGAGCCGGCGCAGAGATCCGAAACAACAGGGACAAGCCAGTGAAGCTGTTCCCTCTGATCTTCCTGCTGCTCTGGCAGGCGAGCGCGCCGCCGGCAGAACGCCAGTACTTCCTCTATCAGCGCGCGATTGTTCCCGCGGTCGTCGGGCTCAACTGCGCGGTGCTAGATGCCGCGACCTTCGCCCACGCATCGGCCTCCCTGAAAGATTTGAGGTTGTTCCCGCAGACCGCGCAGGCTCGAGAGATTCCCTATGCCGTCACTCTCAGTGAATCCGTGCAGCCTGACTCCGAGCCCGCACGCGTATTGAACCTGGGCCTCCAGGGGCGCGTCCTCACCTTCGATCTCGCGATGCCGCAAAGACCCTACACGGAAGTCGTTCTCGACCTCGCCGGCGCTGATTACATCGCTTCCGCGACCGTCACGGGCATGGAGCAGCCTGGAGGCTCCGACGGAACCCGGCTCGGCGAGTTCACCCTCTTCGATCTAAGCAGCCAGCGCCTCTCCCGAAGCACCGCACTGCCGCTGCAGGAAGCCAGCTTTCCTTACCTACATGTCGAGCTCAACATCTCCCCCGCGCCGGGCGTACGTGGCTTCGAACCTTCTCCTCAGATGGTGCGTGGAGCATCCGTTCCGCCCAGCCGCGAAGCACAGACCGTCTTCACGGTCGCCGCAGAGACACATACCGTCACACAGCGGGGACGTGAAACGATTGCCCGCTTTACCCTGCCGGAGCGGGTTCCCGTCGAGCAGGTGAGCTTCGTGCTCGCATCGGAGTTCAAAGGGAATTTCAGTCGCGAAGTAACCATTAGCGATCATGCCTCCGGCACTCCGGCCTCAGCCGGTGAAACTACCGCCGGCAGCATCTCTCGAGTTCGCTTGACCGAGGCTGGCCGGGAGATTCGCCAGCAACGCCTCAGCATTCCCACCACGATGGGCTCCAACCTGCAAAGCGCGGCTGAAGTCGAGATCGCGATTCATAATGGCGACGATCAGCCGCTTCCCATCAGCGCAGTCCGGCTGGAGATGCGACAGCGCAGGCTATGTTTTAGCGCCTCATCGACAGCCTCGCTCACTCTCTTCTACGGAGACCCGGCGCTCCTGGCGCCTGAGTATGACTTCGCCCGTACCGCCGTTCTCACCAATCAGACTCCCGAGGCTCGCGTAGGACCGGAGCAAAGAAATCCCATTTACACCGAGCGGCGCGATACGCGACCTGCCACCGAGCGCCATCCGGAACTCGTCTGGGTTGCCTTCCTCGCCGTGATCTGCATCCTCGCCGTGATCGCCATCCGCTCTTCTCGGCATCTTCCACGCTGAACTTCAGGCGGAGCTTCGTTACCGCATCGCGGCATCGACCTCTTTCATCCAGTTGGGCGACTTCAGGATCTCGCGCGGCTTCGATCCATCTGCCGGTCCCACCAGACCGTCGTTGTACATCATGTCGATCAAGTGGGCCGCCCGACCATATCCGATGCGCAGCCTTCGCTGCAGCAGCGAGGTCGAAGCCTTGCCGAACTCGAAGATCAGCCGGACAGCATCGTCATACATCGGATCGTCGGCCTCTCCGTCGGCACCGCCATCCAGGTCGCGGCCAGCCTCGTCCTTCGGTCCTTCGAGGAAGCCTTCCACGTACTCGGCCTGTCCCTGCGCCTTCCAGAACTCGGTGACCGCAGAGATCTCCTTCTCCGTGACGAAGGGCGCATGCACACGCTGCACGCGGCTTGTGCCCGGCGGGAGGTAGAGCATGTCGCCTCGGCCCAGCAGGCTCTCGGCGCCGTTGGAGTCGATGATGGTGCGCGAATCGACCTTCGTTGCCAGCCGGAAGCTCATGCGAGTCGGCACGTTTGCCTTGATCAGGCCCGTGATCACGTCGACCGAAGGCCGCTGCGTCGCAAGGACAAGGTGAATTCCCACGGCGCGGGCCATCTGCGCCAGTCGCGTGATCGCTTCTTCCACGTTGGCACGATCGAGCATCATCAGGTCCGCGAGCTCATCGATGATGATCATGATGTAGGGCAGCGGTTCCTGGTTTACATCTTCGAAGAGGTGGCCGCTGCCGCTATCGAACAGCTTATTGAACTGGTCGATGTTGCGGACATGATTCGCAGCCAGCAGCTTCAGGCGTCGCTCCATCTCGCGCACCGCGTTGCGCAGCGCGTTGGCCGCAAGTTTCGCCTCCGTGATGATGGGAGTAAACAGGTGGGGAATTCCCTCGTACATTCCCAACTCAACCCGCTTTGGATCGACCAGGATCATGCGCACCTGCTCAGGCGTCGACTTGAAGAGCACGCTCATGATCATGGCGTTGATCGCGACGGATTTGCCTGAGCCGGTCGAGCCTGCAATCAGAACGTGAGGCATCGCGGCCAGATCGCCGGTGACGATGCGACCGTTGATGTCTTTACCCAGTGCGATCGGAAGCCGCGATTTCGACTGAGCAAAGCTCTCGCACTCGACCACATCGCGCAGCCAGATCGTCTCTCGCTCCGTGTTGGGAACCTGGATACCGACCGTCGATTTTCCCGCCATCCTCTCGATCAGGATGCTCTCAGCGGCCATCGCCAGGCAGAGATCATCCGCCAGGCCGGTTACGCGCGAATACTTCACACCTGCATCCGGCTTGAACTCGAAGGTGGTCACCACGGGGCCCGGATTAATGTGGGTGACCTGTCCATCAACGTCGAACTCCGCGCATTTTTCCACCAGCACGCGGGCCTCTTCTCGCAGAGCGTCCTCGCGAACCGTCGCCTGCTCTTCGCTGCGATGCAGCAGGGAAGAGGGCGGCAGCTTGTAGCCGCGAACGCTCTTGGGAGTGATTGCCACAGCCTTGATATCGGCATCGGCTCGTCTGCCGAACGAGATGCCGCTCTCCGTCGGCGCCGCCTGCACGGGCTGAATCTCCTCCACGGGCCTCTTCACGGCACGTGGTGGAACTACCTCGCGGTTCGCAACCGGCGCGGACGCCTGGCGCTCGACCTTCGGGATGAAACCGGCGTCGTTGAAGTTCGAAGCATCGTCGATGGCTCGTACCGGTGCAGCTGCCTTCGCAAGCGCATCGGCGTAAGGAGCGGCCGCAGCGGCCGCGGTTCCCAACGGTGTGACCGGTGGAGCATCGACCATGGTCCGCGGCATTCCCTGCCACACCGAAGACTCGGCAACCGAAACCACTTCGTCCGATTCGGGCACGGTCCGTACCCTCTTCTTGCGGCGGCCCAGCCAGCCGAACAGACCTCCCAGCAAGGTCGGGCTCGGCTCCTTCATCTTCGCTTCGGCCTCGCGGGCCTTGTGTTCGGCCATTTCGCGCTCACGCTGTGCACGTAGCTCAGCACGCTCACGCCTGCTGCCGTACTGGTCAATGGGTAGGTCCGCTCCCCGACGGCTCTCACGCCAGGTCGACCAGCGTTCCCACATCCTCTGCGCGAATCCGAAGCGCATCGTCGCCCATTCGCGAGCCGTGTTGAAGGTGAAGGTCGTCGCAAGGTACAGAGACAGTGCAACCATCAGCCCGAGGACAATGGAAGCACCAGGAAGATTCAGAAAGGCAACCAGCATGTCTGCGAGCAGACGTCCGCTGGTCCCTTCGATGGGCAGGGCTCCACGCCACAACACGTGTCCTGGAAGCAGGGCGATCGCAGCAGGACCGAAGATGACCCACATCGCCAGCCCCACGGCCTTGGCCACCGGCGAGCCAGCAGGTTTCGACAACATCCAGCAGATCCCAAGCCGTCCCAGCACCAGCGGAAGGAAGAACGCCGCTACCCCAATCGTCTGCAGCACGGCATCCGAAAAATAAGCTCCCGCGATTCCCGTCCAGTTGTGCGCAGGTCTTCCCGTCACATACGAGCCGAGCGTATTGAAAGAGCGGTCTGTCGGGGTATAACTTACCAGCGCCAGCAGAAGCAGCCCGGCAGCTACCAGAACCGTCAGGCCGATAATCTCGTTCAGGCGGCGGTTGCGGGTCGGGGTCGAGACGAGTCTAAGGGTCTTCATCAGGGGTTCGCGCAGCCTCTCTCACATGCCGGCAGCCGAGTCTCTTCGTGCCCGCCGGTCGTAGCAGGTTCGCCACCGAGGCTGTAAACCACCAGAGCAACTTCGATTATCCCAGACCCGGGCAGCCGGAATGCGAAACAAAATCGAAAAACGGGCCGCAGGTACCCGGATGCAAACCTCAGCCAAAAACGTGCATCTATCCTTACAACTTCCCGCCGAATGATCTTCGGCGGCCCTTAGAATCCGGTGAGCAGGGGAGCGGGATTTTCGCGATTTCTCCTGCTTGCCGCCGGCGAAGGAGAATCGCTGACAGCCGGCGGACCCTGCTCAACTGGCCATTAAAATTTGAAATGAAAGAGGTTTCAGCATGTCCACTGACGCTGCCAAGCGCAATGAGATGAATCTTGCCCTGCGAGCTGTCATCAGCACTCTCATCGACAGCCAGAAGGGATTCGCGGAGATAGGGGATCACCTGAAGGACGAGACCCTCAAGCGATACTTCCTCGCCGAATCCCTGAAGAGAGCCAGCTTTCGTGGCGACCTCGAAGAGGTTCTCCATCAGAATGGCGTTCACGACATCAAGGAATCTGGAACAACGGCTGGCACCATCAACCGTGTCTGGGGTGATTTGAAGGCCAAGCTTGGCGGAGGAGATCACACCCTGCTGGCAACCGCCGAAGAAGGGGAAGACGCAATCAAAGAGGCTTACACCGATGCCCTGAAGCAGGATCTCCCCCTGCCCGTCCGCCAGATGCTGGCCGAACAGCAGGACCACATCCTTACGACACATGATTATGTGCGAGATCATCGCGATACGGCAGCCGCGAAGTAGTAGATCGAATCAAGAGTGGCGAACGGAATGACTCCGCTCGTCACTCTCGTTCTTTAATATCCAAGATGGTGCAGATAGAAGACCACGCCCGAAGCGACCAGGCAGTAGATGCCGAACAGATACCATCGGCCCTCTTCGAGCCATGCGCTTAACCATTTCAGGGCTACCAGGCCTGCGAAGAATGCAAGCACCATCCCGATCAGGCTCGTCGCCACGCTGCTCTGCAGATCGATGACGGTTCCCGCCGCCGCGGCCTCGTGCGAAGCCTTCACCAGTCGCATGACCTCACGCAGAACCACGGGGGGCGTCAGCAGGACGGCAAGCGCAAAGCTGAATCTCTCCGCGCGATCCTTTCCGGCTCCAGCCAGCATGCCGGTTGAGATGGTTGCCCCTGAGCGGGAGAAGCCGCGGAAGGGAAGGCATAGACCTTGCACCGCTCCCATCCACCCCGCCTGTCCCATGGTCACGCTGTTGCCGTAAACCTGCGTCGTTGCAGCGCCCTTGCGTTCCCGAAGGCCGGCGATCAGGATCAGAATCCCGGCTGCCAGAAGCGCCGGGGCAATCAGGTCCAGCCTGCCGAAGAGCTCTTCGATCTCCGCCTTCGGGGCGCCATGAAACATCGTCTTCTCGATTGCGACCTTCAGAGCTCCGCCGATCACCACCGTAAGAACCGTCGCCCAGACCGCGCGGATCAGGAACCGCTTGAACATATCGCCGCTTGCGAAATAGCTCTTCTTCCACTGCTTCCAGAAGTATGCGATTACCGCAAACATCGTTCCGGTGTGCAGCATCACCAGCAGCAGCGTCATCTGGGGAGAAGACGGATCCAATCCCATCAGTTTTTCAGCGACAACGACGTGAGCGGAGCTCGAGACCGGCAGCAGCTCTGCGAGTCCCTGCACAATGGCGAGCACAACAACCTTCAAAATCGGCATAAGTTTATGCTACATGCTCAGCCTTAATTCCCCGTGAAGATGCGTATCAGGCGTGATCGGAAAGTACCTTTTCGAACACGGCAGAGGTCTTCGTCTGAACGAAGCCCTCTCTCAGGTAAAACCGGTGCGCCCGCTCGCGAGTCATTCTCGAGGTCACACGAATTACCGGGACGTTCCTCTGCCGGCTCCAGCGGTCCACTTCGGCGCATAGCCTTTTACCGACTCCAAGCGAGCGGACACCCTCCTTCACCACCAGCCCCGTAATCAGCGCATGAACAGGCGACTGCAGGTGACGAACAACCTCCGCCTCAACCCATCCCACAACCTCATCGTGGATGCATGCTACAACCGCCAGATGATCGTCTGGGAGCGGAAGCATCGCTTCGATGCGCTCCTTCATCTCGCCGGAGGAGGCCTCATAGCCCAGCTGGCCACTCAGTTCCGCAATCGCGCCTGCGTCTTCAGGCACAATCTCGCGGATCGCAACCTCGTTCCGGTCAGTCGCGATCGTTGCCATAGATGGCGATCCCTTGCTGGACTTTATAGGCGATGCTCACGGCCCGGGCCGTATAGTCGGTCTGCGGAAACTTCGCCTTCATATCGGCGGCCAGCGATTGAGTCTTCGCTGCAGCGCCATCAGCCTTCTTTTTGTCATCCTGCACCGTGTACATGGTTACGACGGTAGCTTCGCGATAGACCGCGTTATAGAGCGCCTCTGCGGTTCGCGGACCGTCCGGAAACTGTTTCACATACTTCTCGTACTGTTCTGCTTCCATCTCCGGGCACTTTGGCAGACCCTGCCAGTCGCCGCACAGCTTGTTGTCAATCATCTCGAAGGCAGCCATCGCGGCGTACTTCGAGCCTGGATAATTCTTGATGACTTTTTTCATCTCGCCCTCGAAGAGCTTGGGGCGCAGGATGGCATCCTGCTCCTTGGCTGAAGGCAGCGTGCTGATGTCGCGCTTCTCCAGCTGCCAGCGAATGTCCGCTGAGCGCCACGCCGCCTCAGGCGCAAAGGTCGATTGCGGAAAATACTCCGCCACCCGGCGATATAACAGGTGAGCCTCCATCGCCGCGTCCTTCGGAGCGTTCGGCTTTGTGGCTGCGTCCTCGAGATTCGCTGCGGTGCCATAAAGAATCACGTCGCCATTGGGCGTTGTCGGCCCAACCACGCCCCTATCGCGAATCCATCCCGACGCGGGAGTAGGAGCAGCCTCGTCGCCAAACTCCGGCTTGTCCTCAGGATCTTCCTGGACATCCGTGTTCGCGAAGACCTTTACCCACGGCGAGCTGCGCTCTACGACGACAACCTCGTGACCGGGAGCCACCAACGAAACCTTTTGCGAGTTCGCATCCGAAGCCACATAGACAGTGGCCTCGTGCAGCACCGTCGCCCGGGCTGCGCGGTCATAACCGGCATCGTTCTTGTTCTTCTTCTGCGCCCCGGCCACCGAGCACACCAGCAACAGGGCAGCACCCGCACTCATCCGACGCAACCATTCGTTTCGCATAGCCGACATATTAGATTAGACGGAGTCGCAACGGCGTTCGTTCCTATACGGTTGCCCCGGCCGCAATCTCGCTGTCGAGACGCTCGCGCAACGCAGGCTCCAGGTTTCCCCCGCTCAACACCACCGCAACCTTGCGAGCCTTGGGCAGCTCATGGGCATGAAACAAGGCCGCCGCCAGGGCCACAGCACCACTGGGCTCCGCGACTAGTTTCGTTGCAGCCAGAATGACGCGCATCGCCGCAAAGATCTCGTCCTCTGCGATAACTGTGATTCCGTCGACATGGCGCAGAATATGCGCGAAGTTCAGCACCCCCAGGCTCTGCGTCCGCAGTCCATCGCCAATCGTCCGGACCGTCTTCTCGGCCGGCCACTCCACCAGCGTCTTCGAATAGAAGCTCTCCCGCGCATCTGCGGCCAGCTCCGGCTCGGCTCCCCACACCTTTACTTCCGGCGAGGCCAGCCCCTCCTGGGCCGCCAGCTTCACCGCGGTAGCAGTCCCGCTCAGCAGACCTCCGCCGCTCACAGGCGCGATCACGAGGTCCACATCCGGAAGCTGCTCCACGATCTCCAGCCCGCACGTCCCCTGGCCCGCAACGATCTGTGGCGCGTCATAGGGCGGAATCATCGCATATCCGAACTGTGCGACCAGCTCTTCCGCCTTGATTCGTCTCTCCGACGATGCCGGTCCAACCTCGACGATCTCCGCGCCTAACGCCTTCGTAGCCGCCTTCTTTACCTCAGGCGCGTTGGAAGGCATCACGATCACGGCCTTTGCGCCCAGCGCCCTTGCCGCGTAAGCGACTCCCTGGGCATGGTTGCCGCTCGAATAGGTAATGACTCCCCGAGACCGCTCCTCGGGTGAAAGCTGCGAGACCATGTTGTACGCCCCGCGCAGTTTGAAGCTGCCGATCGGCTGCTCGCTCTCCGCCTTGATGTAGAGGTCGAACGCAGGCTCCGCCAGTTTAGCCATCTGCAAACGCGCTCGCTCTACGCGGTAAAGTGGCGTTCTGACGGCGACACCGTTGATTCTTTCCTTGGCGGCCCGTATCTCGTCCAGGGTTACAAACTCGCTCATAGAGAGCATCATAAATTGCTTCGTCGATCTAAGAGGATAGAACCTAGAAGACCCGGCCCACTGAGAAAAACCACCTGTGATGATCGCTGTCGCCGATACTGAGGCCACCCATCACCGGACCGATGAGTGTCTTGATCACGACCGCACCGGCCACGTCATTAGGAGTATGAGGTGTCTGCGCATTTCCCCCATACATCTTGCCGATCTCGTAGACGCCTACGGCATAGATTGCGTCTGCAAAGATCGGGTTAAGTCTTGCCAGCAGGTGTAGATATCCAACCTGACCCAGGAAGTAATCCGTACCCAACAGCTCGTTCCTCGAATAGGCGCTCAATCGTAAAGGGCCGCCAAGGGTAAGCCCAGCCAGCCCAAGATTGCTGGCTCCGAAGCTTGTGCCCCCAAGAACCTGAGTGACGATGACACCCTTCGAGCGAATCGGCATAAAGTGTTCCAGCCGTCCCGTCATCTGAGAGAGGCCTCCCCCCTCGTTCGGGCGCTTCGTGAAGTAGTTATAGGTCGCCGATACGACACTGCCCGCGGTTGGCACCATTACGTCGTTCTGACCCAGATACTGAAACCGGACCCGGCTGACGAAGGGGATCAGGCTGAACTCCTGCAGTCCACCTGTGCCGATCGTGCGATGCGTATTGAACCACTGAACGTCCTCGCCCACACGCAACTCCGTTCGCCTATTGAACAGATAGCCAAGATCCAAGCCCAATCCGTTGCGATTCTCCCTGTACTGCTCTACCTGCTGACTTCCCTCGTAGTACGGGTTGATCTGGCGTGAAAGATAGGCGCGAGGCGCCACAAAGGCGCGCGAACCTGCTTTCCATGGCCTAAATAGCTCACCATTCAATCCTGCAGGCTGCCCTAGCGTGCCCTCCAGCCTTAGTTCCGAGCCCGGACCTGCGACATTAAAAAATGTCGCGCGTACGCCGATTCCCAGTGAGACGTCGTTGGCGTTGTTCGCGAGAATAGGAAACCCTAGATTCATGAACGGTGGTCCCCACGTTTTATTTCGTGGCCGGATCAAAAGGCCGTCCTTACCGTCCCGTTCCGTCATGTTGTAGTTGATCGTGGAGTAGAGTCCCGTTCCCTGCAGATCGGCAATGCTCTGCTCGATCTCGGTCGGATCGATCGGCTTTCCTACATATTTCTGAAACCTGGCTTGGATATCGCTCTGCTGCATCCCGCCAATCCCGTAAACCTCGACGAATTGAGGCACGGGAACGTGTGTCCTGCGTCGTGCATGCCGCTCGGCCATATAGGCGGCCCAGTCCGCGTCGTTCAGAGCGTATTTCTTGAGCGCTGTTGCCTCTAACTCCGCCGCCTTGTATCCCAGCGGAACAATCTGTTCGTTCTTCTCAAAGTCCAGCGTGCCGATCTTGCTCACATCCGAGGAGACAACGATATCGGAGTCTTTAAGGCTATTGATCTCGTTGGCCGCCACCATAATCGAGACGTTCCGCCCCACCACACCCGTCAGGGTTCCAAGAGCCTCCTGATTCGCCGGGCCTACGTTGAGGTAAGACGAGATTACGACCTGCGCGCCCATCGCCCGGGCAACGTCCACCGGCAGGTTATCCACGGCGCCGCCATCGGAGTAGAGGTCGTTGTCGTGATGCACGGGCGCGAACATTCCCGGAATCGACATCGTAGCTCGAAGAGCCTGCGACAGGGATCCATCTTCGAATACATGCGGTTGGCCGGTATGCAGCTCCGTGGCCACACAGCGGAACGGAGTCGGCAGCTCGTCGAAATTCTTCAGATCCCAGTAGGGAAGTAGTGCACGGTCAAATAGAAGCCCGACAGCCGCGCCCGAGTTGAGCGCACTCGGAAGACGAACTCCGTGGACTAAGCCGAACTCAAGCCGATTGGGATACGCAAGCTTGTCCTCCTTGCGCCGATAGCTCAACGCCGGAAAGGGAACCTGGCCGCTCAACACGGTGGCCCAGTCGATCTGTCTTACGAACGCCTTGATCTCATCCGGATCCATGCCTGAGGCATAGAGTCCTCCCACCAGGCCGCCCATGCTCGTTCCGGCGATGTAATCAGCCGGGATATGGTGCTGCTCCATCCACTCGAGCACGCCGATATGCGCAAACCCCAACGCTCCGCCGCCCTCAAATACCAGGCCGATCTTCGGCCTGTCTTTTGCCGAATGCGCGGGAGCGGGCTTTGTCTGCTGAGCGGGCGTAGGCTGCTGCTGGGCTGCCGCTGTTGTGCCCAGCGCCGACAGAACCCCCGCAAAGACCAGAGTCAGGTCACGGCAAAATGAAGAACTCAACATAGGTCACCATGCTTTCTCATCTGCCCGCTGTCTTCTTGTGTCTGCCGGAATATTGCCGGTTTGTCCGCTTTTTCTAGGTATTTCACAGTCGAAGTTCATCTTACGCCGGGTCAGGGCGGTTTTCTCCGGAACGTACCCTTGACGGCACCCTGTCTTCCATCAGAAGAAAAGCGCCCTAAAGGGCGCCTTTTCTTCTTAAGTTTTTGTAGTGCAACGGAGATCAGATCTCGAGGATCACCGGCATAATCAATGGCCTCCGGCTCATGCTCTTCTGGATAAACCGCTTCAGGTCCGTTCGGATCTTCTCCTTGACGACCCCATAGTCTGCCTTCTCTTCGCTGGAGGAGCCATCCAGTGTGCGCTGTACGACCTGACGCGCTTCTGCGATTAATTCCTCCTCCGGCACGGCCATCCCGCGCATCACGATCTCCGGCAGGTTTTCGAGCCTTCCCGTGCCTTTGTTGATTGCGATGATCGGCAGCACAATTCCGTCTTCGCTCAGGTGCCTGCGGTCCCGGATCACCAGGTCTTCCACGACATCGGAGGCCGCGCCTCCCGAATCGATGCAGACCCTGCCCACGGTTACACTTCCTGTCTTCGTCGCGGAATTCCTGTCCAGCTCCAGAACCTCGCCATCCTCCATCAGGATGGCCTTCTCAATCAGGCCCATCGACGAGGCCAGCTCCACGTGGCGCTTCAGATGACGGTAATCCCCATGGATAGGAACGAAGAACTTCGGCCGGACGAGATTGATCATCAGGCGCAATTCTTCCTGGCTTCCATGTCCGCTCACATGGATCAGCCCCGCTGTTCCATCGTCGTAGATCACCTTCGCGTCGCGCCGCTCCAGATGGTCAATCACGCGGTAGATCGACTTTTCGTTGCCAGGAATTACTCGGGAGCTCATGAGCACCGTGTCGCCAGCATCGATACGGGCAAACTTGTGATTGTTGACGGCAGCCCGGCTGAGCGCGCTCATGGGCTCACCCTGGGTCCCGCTGATCATGATGCACAGCTTCTCCGGCGGAAAGTCCTTGATCTGTCCGGGATGAATCAACAGACCGGGTGCAGGCTCCAGATAACCCAGGTCCTGTGCGATCTCGGTCGAGTTGTCGAGCGAGCGGCCAATGATTGCAATCTTTCGTCCATGCGCGGCTGCCAGTTCCATCGCCAGCCGAATCCTGTGGATCGAGGACGAAAAGCAGCTGAAGAACAGCTTCTTCTCCGTTTGAGCGAAGATCTCGTCCAGGCGCGGACGCACTGCTCTCTCGCTGGGCGTGTAGCCGCGGCGATCGACATTGGTGGAGTCCTGCAGCAACGCAAGGACGCCCTGCTTCCCAAGCTCCGCGAACGCCTGCAGGTCGAACGGCTGTCCGTCCGTGGGGGAAAGGTCTACCTTGAAGTCGCCCGTATGCAGAACCACGCCCACAGGCGTATGGATCGCCAGCGCCACGCAGTCGACCAGCGAGTGGGTCACCCGGATCGGCATGATCGAAAACGGTCCCAGTGTCACCCGCTGCCCGGGAATGATCTCGTTCAGCTCCGCATCGTCCAGCAGATGATGCTCTTCGAGCTTGCCCTCCACGAACGCCAGCGTGAACTCTGTGCCGTAGACGGGAACGTTCAGCTCCGAGAGGATCCACGGCAGGCCGCCGATATGATCCTCATGTCCGTGAGTCAGAACGATGCCGCGTACCTTGTCGCGATTTTCAGTCAGGTAGCTGATATCGGGGACGACGATGTCCACACCCAACAACTCGTCTTCGGGAAACATCAGTCCAGCGTCGATGACGAGTATGTCATCCTGCCAGCGGAGGGCCATGCAGTTCATTCCGAACTCGCCCAACCCCCCCAGCGGAATCAGCTTCAACTTATCTTGTGCCATGAATCTTAAATCTTAGCACCGTAGGCTCTACTCTTCTTCTCTCAGGAAGGATTGCTGAGGTTCCCGTGGCACGGGAACCTCGTCGTGGCACATCAGCAATTTCACGTTGAATTAATCGCAGAGAGAAGCTGGATCAGGGATGTCTCGACGTTCTTTCTTCATGTGCCTGATCACTGATCCATTTCATTACCGTTCTTGCGCTGTATTCTGCAGCGCATCAATGACATGCCTCTCTTCGATCTGCAGAAGCCGTACAACTGTAACTCCATCCTCAGACAACAGGAAGATTGTTCCGGTGTCGGGCCGTTTCACCTGCTGCTTTACTCCGGCAACCGTAGCCAATAAAACCTGCTTCGAAGGCCTCGACGTATCGACGACGTTGTAGCTTCGTGAGACATGGGACGGTTCCGGCAGCGCGTTTTTAGTGATGCTATCTGAGCTCAATAAGAGGCCTGTCGTTCCCAGCACCTCAGCGCCTCCCGCGTTTGCCAGCTGCGGCGACTCGCTGAAAAGCGGCCGTTTGTACTTCCTCAAGTCCAGAACGGCATAGCCGGGGTGATTGTGATAATGAACCAATACCGCGGAAGCATTCAAATTCTGAACAAAGTCGAAAGGACCGGACGCAGCAACCGGCACCCGCGCGATACGCTTAATGTCCCTCGGATCAGTGACATCTAAGACAGTCAGGTCGTCGCCGGTCTTCGATTCGATGTAAAGGAGGGTTCGCCCATCGCTGGTGTCATGAAGGTATATCGCGGCTCCATCCCTCTGTGCCAGCTGCGGGAACGTGGATGGAGATTCAACAACAATGGTCTTAGAATGTGCCTTCGTTGCACCCGGCATGCTGCTTCCGCCCGCCAAGATGCCTCCGAATATGAGTGTCTTGATCGCGATATTCATCTCTGTCCTTCTGCTCTGCCTTTCTGCAACTCGTCTCGCTGCGAACAAAGGAGAAACACGTGAGACTGTCGTTTTATTCCGACTGTGCAAAACCGAGGGACAGGCGAAGATGTTGTAGAGCTTGGTTAGTCGCCTGCTCTTAAAATTTTTTGAGGATGGCCTCAGCCACCCTCAAAGTCAAATAACTTACAAAGCGGTCTTTACCGCAGCACGTCTTCCAGCACCAGCGAGAGCTCCGTCTTCTCATCCCGATACTTCACAATGACCGGTGCAGCAATGCTAAGTCCCCACTCCGCGCCCTTGCCCTTCGTTACGGTTCGGGACCCCGGAACGACCACCGCCCCCTCTGGAATCACCAGCGGCGACTCCGCCGTCGCCTTATAAACCTCGCCCTTCTCCAGGTCGTACACCGGCGTCCCACGTGTCAATACGGTTCCAGCCGCGATGACGGCGCGCTTGCGTACGATCGTACCCTCGTACACTCCCGTATTGCCGCCCACCAGGGCATCGTCCTCGATGATCACCGGGCTCGCATTCACTGGCTCCAGAACGCCGCCGATCTGCGCTGCCGCACTCAGGTGGACGCGCTTGCCGATCTGCGCGCAGCTTCCCACCAACGCGTGAGAGTCCACCATCGTCCCCTCATCGACATACGCCCCTACATTCACATACGCCGGCGGCATTACCACCACGCCCTTGGACAAGTACGCCCCGCTCCGTACACTCGATCCGCCCGGAACCACGCGCACCCCATCGGCCACAGCAAACCGCCGCGCCGGATACGTCGCTTTATCGACGAATCCGAACCCGTCCTGGCAGCCCATCTCCACCATCTGGCCTAGCCGAAAGCCCAGCAGAATGCCACGCTTTACCCACGCATTGACCCGCCAGCCCAGCGGAAGGGAATCGTCGGGCTCCGCCGACCGCAGCGAACCAGCCTCGAGGGCTCCTCGCAGCTCCAGAAATGCCGCCTCTGCGTCCTTGTTCCCAATTGCCTCCGCGCCCTGCGCGAACCAGTGCTCAACCCTCTCCTGCAACGAACCGTTCAAGCTCACCTCTCACCTCTTCTCAGAAAAAAATCATCGTCTATCCGGGTGCCCCATCTTCGCCGCGAAGCGGCTAAGGTGGGCGTTCGAGCGAAAGCTCGAACCGTATTCCATTCCAGTTTCTGCAGCTATGTCTTTGTCCGGGACAGCATGGAAATAAAAGACTTCTTTAGGAATTGACCGCCTGGAGCAGTCCAATCTCTGCAACCAGTACCTCCAGCCGCTTCCGACCAGCATCGCTCACCGGCACCATCGGCAACCGCAGCACATCCTCGCCGCGTCCGATCATCTTCAACACAGCTTTCACCGGAGCCGGACTCGGCTCCCAGAAGTGCGCCAGCATCAGCCGGAAGTAGCGGCGGTTGAGGCTCCGCGCCTTCTCCCAGTCGCCTGCCAGTGCCGATCGCACCATCGTCGACATCTCTGTCGGAAGTACGTTTGACGCCACCGAAACTAACCCTGCACCCCCAAGAGCCAGCACCGGAAGCGCCACCGAGTCGTCTCCGGCGAAGACCTTAAAGCCTTTGGGAACAGTCGTCAGGAGTTCAGTAATCTGCGTGATATTTCCGCTCGACTCTTTGATCCCGATTACGTTCTTAAGCTCTGCCAGCCGAAGCACCGTCGCCGGCTCCAGGTTCGCTCCCGTTCTGCCAGGAATGTTGTACAGCAGCACCGGAAGGTCTACCGCCTCCGCAATCGCGCGAAAGTGCTGGTACTGGCCCTCCTGACCCGGCTTGTTGTAGTAAGGATTCGCGGTCAGGACTCCCGTGAGCCCTTTCACCTGCGCCAACTTCTTTGCCTTCTCCACAGCTTCATGGGTGGAGTTGTTCGTGCATCCGCCAAACACCGGAACCCGCCCGGCTGCTGTTTCGACCACCACTTCCACTACCCGCAGCCACTCGTCCTCGCTCAGCGTCGCCGCCTCGCCGGTCGTGCCGCAGGGAACCAGAAAGCTGATGCCGCTTTCGATCTGCCATTCCACCAGCGCGCGCAGCCCGCCCTCGTCCACGCTCGAGTCCCCGCGAAAGGGAGTCACCAGCGCCGTTCCACAACCCATCAATTCCATAATGAATGCAAGTTTACCGCGTTGCGGCAAGCCATGGACCAGGCAGAGAGCTCTCCCTGGGCAAATCTTTTGCAGCAAAAAGCCCCGACACATTTGCCGGGGCTTCTGTTTATCGATCCGCCAGCCCGTTAGCCGCGATACAGCTCCGAAGGAACGTGATACTCCGGCATGTACAGCGACGCTCCATTCACCGTGCCTGGCGCCGTGTCCATGCACTTTACGAACGCCGTCTGAAACTTTGCCATCTCCTGCTTGGTCCCAACCGTGACGCGAACGTAGTTCGGCATCGCCGGCCACGAACGGCCGATCGCGATATTCTCCTTGATCATGGCTGCCTGGAAGTCACGGCCTGGCCTCTTTACATCGACCATGAAGAAGTTTGCCTGCGATCCCGGAAGCACCTTGTAGTTGTGCTTCTCCAGGAACTCAAGCGTCTCCGCCCGAACATCGGCGTTGATCTTGCGACGCAGCGGCACCAGTTCCTTATCCTGCAGGCTGGCGCGGGCAGCGGCAGAGCTCGTGATCGAGATGCTGGCGAGGCTGCGGGCCGGGGCCGCAACCGTCGAGAACTTCGCCAGCAGATCGGGCCGCGCAACCGCGACACCTGCTCGGAGACCCGCCATGCCATAGATCTTCGAGAAGGTCCGCAGGACAATAATGTCCTTGTCCGCCGCAACCTGATCAATCACCGAATCCTGTTCCGAGAAGTGGTGATACGCCTCGTCGACGATCACCACCGAGCCCGCAGGCTTGTTCGCCAGCAGCCACAGAATGTCCTCGCGCGGAGTAATCGTCCCCGTCGGATTGTTGGGGTTCACGATGTAGTAAGCGCCGGGAGAAGGGTGTGCCTTCACCATCGCCTTTACGTCGTGGGCAAAAGCGGCGTTCAGGGGAACCGGAACCTTAGGGGCCTTCATGGTCTCTGCGGCGCGGAAGCCCTGCTCGTAGCTCGGGTCGCCATAGACGAGCGGCTTATCGGGTCCGATGTTCGACATCAGGGCCAGGTCCAGCGGACCGCCCGATCCAGGAGTCAATGCAACATAGCCCGGCTTCAGGCTGAACAGATCGTTGAAGACCGCAATCGTCTTCATCGTCTCTTCCTGGTGATAGCGGCCTCCCAGCGGAGCTGTCTCGCCGATCGCCGAAAGCGCCGACTGCGCCGGTCCAAGAGGATTTTCGTTGGAGCTGATGATGACGGTGTCGGGATTGAGACCGCGCGTCGCGCCCATACCGCCGCCAAAGCCGCGGCGCGTGCCGGGACCCTGCGCCGGAGCGCCCGTCGTCTGTTGGACCGCGGCAAGAGCCGGAAACGAGGACGCCGCGGCCGAGGCTGCCCCGAGAATTCGCATAAAGGACCTGCGTGAAACACCTGTGTGAATGCTGGAACTCATAAGGCTTCCTCCGAACGCGTTGAACGCGGGATATCGATTTTAGGGTGCAGGAATGTGACGACGCAGCGACGCGAAGTCGTGCGATAAGGCCAAGGTCGTGAATCGAACTTGCCCTGCGGAGCGTCACGGCTCACGCAGTAACTACGATGTGGTGGGGTTCACGGATACTGACGCATCAGCTCCGTGTTGAGTTTCAATTTACAGCGAAAACTGAGTTGACGCACAAAAAAAATCCCATGCCGGTAAAAAAATCTTCAAAAGCTGCGGATAATGCGGCTTTTTCGCCGTAGAAAGCGCAAAAAGATGCGGATGCCATAAAGCATCCGCATCTCTGATTCTCCGCTTCCGCGCTGCTTACTATACCCACGCACCCTTCCGCATAAGCGGCTCTGCCGTTCCATCTGCGTTGATGCCGTCTACATCCATCTCCGCCGATCCGATCATCCAGTCGACATGAATCAGGCTCTCATTTGCACCCAGAGTAGCCAGTTGTGCAGAGTCCATCTTCTCCCCGCCGATAAGGCAGGTCGAATACGCTTGACCCAGCGCAATATGGCTCGCCGCGTTTTCGTCGAAGAGCGTATTCCAGAACAGAATTCCGCTCTGCGCAATCGGCGAGTTATGCGGCACCAGCGCTACTTCGCCCAATCGTCGCGCGCCTTCATCGGTCGAGATCAGACGATTAAGAACGTCCTCACCTGCCGTCGCCGTAGCTTCGACGATCCTTCCGCCTTCGAAACGCACAGCGATGTTCTCGATCAAAGTGCCCTGGTGCGACAGCGGCTTGGACGCCCGCACCGTGCCATCGACACGATCCTTATGAGGAGTCGTAAAGCACTCCTCCGTCGGAATATTCGGCTGGCAATAGATGCCGTTGCCCGCTGTCGTTCCGCCGCCGGCCCACAGGTGATCATCAGCCAGTCCCACCTTAAGATCCGTTCCCTGACCCTTGAAGTGCAGGGCAGAGAAGCGCTTCCCGTTGAGCATGTCCACGCGCTTCTTCAAGCGTTCGCCGTGCTGCTTCCACTCCGCGACAGGGTCTTCCACATTCACGCGCGAGGACGCGAAGATTGCATCCCACAGCTTCGCAATCGCGGACTCCTCCGGCTCATCGGGAAAGACCAGCTTCGCCCAGTCGGGAGTCGCCGCGGCTACGATCGTCCAATTGATCTCGTGCCGAGTAATCAGCTCCATTGCCGGCTTACCCGCCTTCGACGCCGCAACATTTGCGCGCGCTACCTTCGCCGGATCCTGTTTGGCCAGCAGCGCCGGATTCGCACCCGCAATCGCCAGCCGTGCCGCTCCGCTGCGAAAGCCATTCGCGATTCCATCCTGCAGCCACGTCGGCGCATAATCGAAGCTCGCATCCTGCCCGTACTGGAACCGCGCCAGCACGCTCGGATCATCGCCGTAGAAAGTCGTTACCAGCTTTGCGCCTGCCTTGTAGGCCTGCTCCGTAATCTTGCGCGCCAGGGGTAGGGCATCCATCGGAGCCGACATAATCAGCTCCTGGCCCTCTTTCAATCCCAGCCCGACCTTCACGGCAACCTCTGCCAGACGATCCAGCTTTTCGTTTAGGGTCAATTCGTTAAATGGCGTAACTTTGACTGCCTCAGCAACACTCATGATGGCTCCTCACTCTTCTTTAGACGCGTGTGGCGCTGTGGAGGATCGCACCTACATCTGCGTATAAATATCTTGGAAATCGAAGCATCCGCGGCGTGTCGAGATCCACTCCGCAGCCCGAACCGCTCCCTCGGCAAAACCGCGCCGGGAATGCGCTTCATGGGTCAGGATCAGCTTGTCTGCGTTGCTCTTCGCCTCCAGTAAGTGCAGGCCGGCCGCATCTCCCACTCGATGCGCCTTGATCGGAACGTCCGCCACGCCTGCAGCCGACTTTACTGTAGCGGCGAGCGTCAACGCTGTTCCTGACGGAGAATCGACCTTCGTCACATGGTGCGTCTCTTCAATCGAAAACTCGTACCCGGCGCTCTTCAACAGCTCGCCCATCCGCTTCGCCATCTGCAGCATCACCTGCACGCCGACGGAAAAGTTCGTGCCATACAACAGGCCCGCCTGCTTTCGCTCTGCCAGGCCGCGCATGTCGGAAAGTCTGTCATACCATCCCGTCGTTCCTACGACCATCTTCGCGCCGTTCGCCAGCACCGCGCGCATGTTCTGCACCACCGCCTCAGGCGCGGTAAAGTCGATCACCACATCGAAGCCCGCAACGAACGGAGGTGTCAGCGCCGAAGCGTTTGCATTCTCCTTCGCATCCAGCACATGGACGCTATGCCCGCGTTCAGCCGCCACCTCGGCCACCAGCTTTCCCGTCTTGCCATGCCCCAGTACTAGTACGCGCATTGAAATTCCTTCCTAAACTCTGCTCTCCGCAGGCACCCGCGCTTCTACGTCAAAAATCGTCTCATCGGGATTGGCGAAGAAGTGTTTGTGCAAACTCCGCACCGCCTCCTCCACATCTTCCTCGTCGATCATGAAGCTCATGTTGATCTCGCTGGCTCCCTGCGAGATCATCCGCAGATTCACGTGGCTTACCGCCGTAAAGACCTGTCCCGCGATGCCGTTGTGACCGCGAATATCCTCGCCCACCATGCAGATCAGGGCCTTCTTGCCCTCCATCTTCACATCGGCAATCTTCGCCAGCTCCTCGCAGATCTCCGGAAGCCGCTCGTTCGAATCCACGCTCAGCGAGATGCTCACCTCGCTGGTCGAAACCATGTCGATCACGCACTTGTACTTGTCGAAGACGTCGAATACGGCCTTCAGATATCCGTGCGACATCAGCATGCGGCTCGCGACGATATCGATGATCGTCAGCTTCTTCTTCGCTGCAATGCACTTGAACGGGCTCTTGCACGGTGGCGCCACCGCTGTGATCTTCGTGCCCTCATTCTCCGCGTTGCGCGAATTCAGCACCCACACCGGAATGCTCTTCTGCACAGCCGGAAGAATCGTCGCCGGATGCAGCACCTTCGCGCCGAAGTAGGCAAGCTCCGCCGCCTCTTCAAAGCTGATCGACTTCACCCGCAGCGCATCCGGGCAGATTCGAGGATCGGTGGTCATAATGCCGTTCACATCCGTCCAGATCTCGATCGCTCCCGCATGCAGACCGCCGCCCACCAGTGCAGCCGTGTAGTCGCTCCCGCCGCGTCCCAGCGTCGTCGTAATTCCCTCAACGGTCGAGCCGATAAAGCCGCCCATCACCGGGGTCCGGCCTTCTTGGACCAGCGGAAGCACCAGCTCCGTCAGCTTCGCCTCAATCGCAGCCTCCTGAGGAGCCGCTTTGCCGTAGTGCGCATCTGTGATGATGCAGGTCCGCGCATCGACATGCGTCCCATTCAGCCCGCGCTGATCGAACGCCGCCGCCACCATGCGGCTCGAAAGCCGTTCGCCGAAGCTCACCACCAGATCGCTGGTCCTTGCCGTCAGCTCGCCCACGGCAGCGATCCCGCGCAGCAGATCGTCCAGAGCGTCGAACTCCTGGTGGATTGCCACCTGCAGGCCCGCAAACCGCTGTTCATCCAGCAGCTCCGTCGCCGTGTCGATATGGCGATTGCGCAGGCGTGCACTGATAGCCATGGCGCCGGATTTGTCCCCGCGTCCCGCCGCTGCGGCGCCGGCCAAAAGCTGGTCGGTCACCTTCGCCATCGCCGAAACCACGACGATCGCCTCAAGCCCCTTCTTCCTCCGTCCGCCGACGATCGCCGCCGTCCGGTCCATCGCCTTCGCGTCTTCGACCGAGGTTCCACCAAACTTCATCACCACAAGCTGTTCCCGCGCTGTGCTCAAGCCAACACCACCTGATCCTGCGCAGCTCCTGTAGGAACCCCCAGCTTATTCAGCTTGCCCATGCGAGCCAGCACCTCCGCGTTCAGCACGGCTGCGCCTGCGGCCCCGCGAATCGTATTGTGCGAAAGCACGACAAACTTCCAATCCAGCAACGAGCACTCGCGCAGCCGTCCAACCGTCGCCGCCATCCCATTGCCGCGCATCCGGTCCAATCGTGGCTGCGGACGATCCACCGCTGCATCGAACTCCACCGGAACCTCGGGAGCTGTCGGAAGTCCCTCGCCGCGCAACGGGGCGAATTCGCTCCACGCCTCCAGAATCTCCTCGCGCGTTGCCTTTTTGCGGAACTTGATGCTCACGCACTCGGTATGGCCATCTTCTACGGCCACGCGATTACAGTGCGCGCTCACCTTCGCGTCCAGCATGGCAATGCTGTCGCCGTTCACGTGGCCCAGCAGCTTGCCCACTTCTTCCTGCATCTTCTCTTCTTCGTTCTTGATGAACGGAACGACGTTGCCCAGGATGTCCAGCGAAGGCACGCCCGGATAGCCTGCGCCGCTCACCGCCTGCATCGTCGTAACGAACAGGCTCTCGATCCCGAACCGCTCCTCCAGGGGCTTCAGCGCCAGTACCAGACCGATGGCTGAGCAGTTGGGATTCGTCACAATGAATCCGCCGCTCTCCCGCCGCCACGACTGCGCCTCGATCAGCGGCAGATGGCTCGCGTTGACCTCCGGCACCACCAGCGGAACATCGGCGGCCATGCGGAACGCGCTCGAGTTCGAGATCACCGCGCAGCCCGCCGCAGCGAACTTCGGCTCCAGCTCCCGTGCGATATCCGCATCCAGCGCGGCGAAGATGATCTTCGGAAGCTCACCCTCGCACAGCTCCGGCACATTCGGCTGTACCTTCATCGCCGCGATCCTCGCCGGCAACTGGGTGTCCAGCTTCCACTTGCAGGCCTCGCCATACGTCTTGCCCGCGCTGCGGTCGCTTGCCGCCAGCCAGGCAATTTCAAACCAGGGGTGATTGTGCAGAAGCTGAATGAATCGCTGACCGACCATGCCGGTAGCGCCAAGAATGCCAACCCGTCGCCGTTCCATAGTCTTTTAAGAATAACGCGGCACGTTCGCTTGCGTCACGAATCCGTCATAAAAGACCTGTCTACAGTCTTCTGCAGCACAGCCGCCAAGGGTCACACGTCCCCCCGTCGGGTCCGATACGTGTGTCCGCCGCCCATCCACACTAGGATCGCCACCACCAGATGGATCACAAACCACAGGCTCAACCCTTGGTCCAGGTAAATCAGGTAAAGCACAAGGGCCCGGGGCAGAAGGACTGCGAACACCAGCGGAATCCATCCCACGAGATGAAAGGGAATCAGGATCCCCTGGATCCAGGCCACCACCAGCGAGACCCGTGGAAGAAAAAGCGCAAAGACCAGAAACCAGAAAGGAAGCCGATGAGAGATCAGTTCCAGCCTGAATCCGTGCCCCACGACCTCCTGCCACAAGACAGATGCCATCCCCATCCGCAAGCTCCTATTTCATCGAGTAAGTAAATTCAGCCTTCGCACTCTCCTTCGATGCAATCTTTACCGCGATCGTCTGCTCTCCCATCTTTTCGTGGACCGCCGCCAGCGTATACGTGCCCGGAGGCAACCCTCTGATCTCAAAATGTCCGTCCGCATCCGTTACCGCAAAGAACGGCGTTGCCGAAACGTTGATAAATGCATTCATCCACGGATGGTTGTTGCATCGCACCGGCATCATCGCCTCCGGCTTGTCGAATCTCTTTCGCTCCGGCGCGCCCTTCGGTCCCTGCGACACATCCACCCCCGGATTGTCCTTGGGCATCGTATGAATGTTGTGCATCGTTCCGTCGGAGTTTCGAAACTCCACCGTGCCGCCTGTCATCAGTGCGATCACATGCGGAACATAGCGGCAGCCCTTCTGGTCCAACACCACCGGACCAGGCGAAACCTGCCCCATCATCATCGCGGCGGGTGGCCCGTCTTTGACGTACACATAAACATTCGCCAGCTTCCCGTCATGCACGACATACTGTTCGGCAAGATTCTCGCCGCCCGTAGCCGAGCACACAGGGTCCTGGCTCATGTCGATCTTCAGGCGTTCCGGGCTCTTTCCGGTGAAATGGACCGTGCCCTCCAACGCTCCCGTCGTTGCGGGATCGATCGGAACTCCGGTCCTCGCCTCCGTCGGGCTACTCGATGGCTTTACCTCGTGGACAACCTCATTGTGGTTTGACCTGCAGCCCACAAGCCCGATGGCAACCGTCGCGGCCGCCAGTCGCCAGCCAGAAAATCTCATCTGCGCCTCTCGTTAGTTCACTGCTGCGGGAGAAGCCATCGCCTCCAGCACCGCATCGGCGAACGCCTTGGTCCCGCTCTGGCCGCCGACATCGCGCGTTAGTACCTTGCCCTCGCGATACACCTGCTCGATCGCGTTCTGTACCAGCTCCGCGGTCGCACGCTCGTTGATGTGATGCAGCATCAGCACGGCCGATTGCAGCAGCGCCGTCGGATTCGCCATATCCTTGCCGGCAATATCAGGCGCCGACCCATGTACAGCCTCGAAGATCGCGCACTCATGGCCAAGGTTCGCTCCCGGAACTAGTCCCAGGCCGCCGATGAACGCGCTGCACAGGTCGCTCAGAATGTCGCCGTAAAGATTCTCAGTCAGGATAATGTCGTACTGATAGGGATTCAGAACCAGCTGCATGCAGGTGTTATCGACGATGTGTTCCTTGTACTCCACCTCGGGAAATCCTTCGCCCACACGGCGGCAGCAGCGCAGAAACAGGCCGTCGGACAGTTTCATAATGTTCGCCTTATGGATCGCGTGGATCTTCTTGCGTCCATGCTTACGCGCATAGTCGAAGGCGAACTGGGCAATCCGTGTCGAGCCTTTGTCCGTAATAATCTTCAGTGACTGCACCACACCGGGCACAATCTCGTGCTCCAGCCCGGCGTACAGATCCTCCGTGTTCTCGCGAACGATGATGAGGTCGATGTCGGGATACTTTGTCGTCAATCCCGGCAGATTCTTCACCGGGCGGAAGTTCGCAAACAGGTCGAACTTCTTTCGCAGCGTGACGTTGATCGACGAAAATCCTCCGCCAATAGGAGTCGTCACCGGCCCTTTGAGCGCAACCTTGTTCTTCTCGATCGACTCGTACAACGCCTTCGGAATGTACTCCCGCGTCTGCTCAAAAGCTTCGGCCCCTGCGGCAAAGCGGTGCCACTCAAATCCCACTCCGTTAGCCGCTCCCGCGGCCTCTACGATCGCTACGACCGCAGCAGAAACCTCCGGTCCAATACCATCGCCCGGAATCAACGTAATCTTGTGCATTCTTTCAACTGCCATATCTCTCCAGCTTTCTCTTCCATAGCTCTCGAACCCCTGCCCGAGAACCTGTCCAACATCCTAAAACCCAGCCGTCTCGACCCCGACAACCCTAAACCTCGGACCACTCGAACCGCGTCATCTCGACCACCGAACCACGTCATCTCGACCGAAGGCGCGCAGCTTTATCGCGCGCCGGAGTGGAGAGATCCCTGTATTTTGTCTTCGCCCGTTCCTCATCATCTAATGCGCAGAAACGGTTCAGGGGATCTACTTCATCTTCTTCTTCTGGTCTTTGCTGTTGCCGGTCAGCAGCTGCTCCAGCTCCTGCTTGAACTCGCTCACATCCTTGAAGTCTCGGTACACGCTGGCGAAGCGGATATACGCGACCGTATCGATATCCTTCAGCCGCGACATGATCAACTCGCCTACCTCTGAAGTTGACCGCTCTCGCTCCGGCGAATCCACCACGTAGGCCTCGGTCTCATCGACGATCTGCTCCAGCTTGATCGCCGACACCGGCCTCTTCTCGCATGCGTGCAGCAAACCGCTCAGAACCTTCTGCCGGTCGAACTTCTCCCTCCGGCCATCCTTCTTCACTACCATGTAGGGAATTTCATCGATGCGCTCATAGGTGGTGAACCGCTTATTGCAGCCCTCACACTCGCGCCTGCGGCGGATTGAGTCCGCCTCCTTGCTCTCTCGCGAATCGACGACTCGATCCTGGATAAAACCGCAATAAGGACACTTCATCTTTATACGATTCTAGCAGCGGACCTTAGAAGGCCCCTCATGCCTAGCGTGGTGCTGTTCTTCTGAGCGCGGCGAATCCCAGTATTTCGTTCGTAGAGCCACAGCAGCCGGGTGCCCCATCTTCGCGACGGCTTCATCGTCGCTAAGGTGGGCCAATCGCGCAGAGAGCGATCCATCTCTACTCCTGCACCACCTCAGCCTCTTTCCCCGCCTCTTCACTCTCCGACGTAATCTTTCGCAGGCTCACGTGTTCAAGCTGAGCACAAATCAGCCCGGCCGGGATAATGCAGAGAAAGGTCACCACCAGCAGCAGGGCTCCGCAAGCCGTCGCCGCCTCAATCGGTGCGCCGTAAAAGGTGTGCATCGCGGTCGCTGTAACTGCGATCTGCGTAAACCAGCCCACGATGGGCAACTGCAGCACACTCCCGCCAATGCTCGCCGCCATCAGCAACATCGCTCGAGAAAAGGAAAGCTGTCCCAGCTCCGGCGTTGCAACAAACGCGTGCGCCGTCTGCACGTAAGCCGAAGCAATCATTCCCCACATCAGCAACGAGATTCCCGCCACCACGGCAAACTCGCGCCAGCTCTTCAACGCATTCAGGCCATCGCGAAAGCCGACGATCTTCTCCGCAATGCTCTCGGCCACCGGCTTTGACACCGGACCCAAAACCGTCCGCGCAAACCCAGCCACCGCGCCGCCCGCGACCCGCACCATGCCGGCAAACAAGGCGATCACCAGCGTAAACGCCAGGCTCCCGATACCGGCCCGCATAAAGACCTGCTGATGCGGCATGTCCTTCGGCATAAATGCCAGCGCGGTCGAAAAGATCGTTGCCGCCGCACCCAGGTCGAACATCCTCTCGAGCGTATAAACCGCGATCTGCGAGCTCAGGGGAAGCTCAATCTTCTTCGCTACCAGATAAGGACGTGTCAGGTCCGCCAGCCGGCCAAACAGTGCGACCGCCGTAAATCCAATGAACTGCGGCCCCACCAGAGCGGTCGCCCGCACCTCTTTCGTCGGTCGCACCAGAATGCTCCACCGAAACGCTCTCAACCAGTACGTCGCGTAGATCAGGACGATTCCCGCAATCGCGTGTCCCCAGTGAATATGCCGCAGCTGCTGCCAGAAATTGGTCCAGTCGAAATGAATGCGGTCACGATAAACAAAGACGATTGCCGCAAGCACAACCACCAGAACTGCCCACAGCACCCCACTACGCCTTTTCATGGAAGACCGCCTGCCTCGCCTACATTCAAAACTGTTGTTTTACTTTGCTTGCGCGATCTGTTCACCCGCGCCTGCCATCCGCTTACGCCGGTTGAACTCGCGGATCACCCGGGCCACGTACGCCCGTGTCTCACGATAGGGAGGCACGCCATGGTATTTGTCTACTGCCGCCGGACCCGCGTTGTAAGCCGCCAGCGCCAGTGCCACATTGTTGTTGTACCGCGTTAGCAATTGATCGAGGTAAGCCGTCCCCCCGGCGATATTCTCTTCCGGTCGGAATGCATCTTCCACTCCCAGCTCCCCTGCCGTCTTCGGCATCAGCTGCATCAGCCCCTGCGCGCCCACTCTCGAGACCGCTCTCACGTGGCCGCCGCTCTCCGCCTTCACCACGCTCGCCAGCAAATCCTCATCGATGTTGTGGTCATCCCCGGCGCTGGCCAGCATCGTATGCATCTCCTCGCGCGTCAGGACCGTGGCTACGACGGGATGTTGCTTCGGCACATCGCTCACAGGCGCCGGAGTCGCAGGCGCAGGCGGATCGGGAATCGTCTCTACCCGAACGATGGCATCTGCTGCCACATCCAGATAATTCGCTGCTGCATCCTCTACCGTTCCCTGGGGCGAGAAGAAGAGCCGCACGTGATCGCCGCGCAACTCCCTCCGAGCGCAGTCCAGCTCGAACCCATTCTTCAGCGTCACGTGCTCGGTCGCCCACGCAGGCACACCCATCGCCACCATGAACAGAACCGCCATTGCCCGCCGAAAATTCGACTGAATCATCCTCTAAAGCCTACCATCGCCTCGTTCGTTGACCTACTTCCATAAACCTCAACCATGCACGGAATTGCATGAAACCTCTTATGTGGATTCCTCAGACTGTCGCAACTTCCGAACATGAATCAACGCCTTCGTTAGAAAGGGAGATCCCGGCGAAATCGAGGAGACCCGCCATTCTACCCGCACCACCTGGTAGACCGTTGGTTCACCATCCTCGCTATCGACCGTCAGAACCTCTCCAACTGCCGGTGCGCGCAAATGCCACTGGACGGGAAGCGACGTGTCGTCCTCCGAAACGATGAAAACCTGAAAGCCGCGTCGCGCGTCCCCACTCACGCTGGCCCTTATCCTGGAAACCTCACCACGAGAACTTGATTCCGCGCTCTCCCGGATCAGGGTTTCACGAACGGTTTTCGCATCTGCGCCTCGCTCGAAGAGTATCTTCGCAACCCGCGACTGCGGGTCACGCAGAAGTCCCAGAAACAGGTGTTCGGTGCCTATAAAGTGATGCGAAAGCTCCGTAGCCTCCTCCGTCGCATAGCTGAAGACACGTCTAGCCTCGTCCGACAGCGGTAGATCGACCGAAGTGGGAGTCTCCGGCCCTTGATAGAGACGCTTTGCAATCTCTTCTCGCAGACTCAACTCCCCCTCCCCGTTGCCGAGCCAGCGCAGCACCGTATGCTTGTCCTCCCGCAAGAGACCGAGCAGCAGAAACTCAGCCTCAATCGATGGGTTGCCGAAGGAAGATGCCTCGTAACGGGCAAAAAAAATCACCCGGCGAGCTCTCTCGGTAAATCGCTCAAACATGGGAGCTCCCTTGAAGATGCTGGAATGGTCGAAGCCGTAGCCCGTCGTAATCTTTCGTGTCAGCAACCCCAAAGTCAAGATGCAGATAAGCGGCTACTTACTGGTCGCGAGCCACTCCCCCGCCAGCGCGGCCTCCACAGCAACAGCCACTCCATCCTCCGCATGGTGGCCCCCCACCGCCCACCCCCGCGCAACTCCCACTTTCTTTAGCTCTTCCGGAGCATTCGCCATCAGCACAGCGCTTCCCGCCGCCTCCAGCATGGACACATCGTTCCAGTTGTCCCCAATCGCCAGAATCTCTTCTTTGGCAACCCCGCGCTCCAGCGCCAGGTCTAGCAAGGCACGTCCTTTGCTGCAACCCGCCGGCAGAACGTCCACAATGCTCAGATTCCGCACAGGATATTCCGTTCGATGCAACGCCGCTTCCGCTCGTGGCCGAACCTCGTTGCCTGTGCGCCGGACCTCATCTCTCCGCAGCGGCTGAAGCCCCACGCCCAGCACCTTCGGATCCGTCAGCAGCCGGGCCTCCGCCTCCCGCATCCGCTCAATGGTGCCGGTCAGCATCATCTGGATCATCCCCTCCCGTCCCAGGGCTGCCTCCATCGGAACCACGCGCTCAATGTACGGCTCGTTCGCCGCCATCCATCGTTCAATGCTTCCATTCAACTCGTCGACCTCTTCCACCACCAGCGCTCCGCGCGTGTCCTCACCATTCGCCTGTATCCGGTCAAAGGTAATCAGCAAGTGGCGTCGAAACTCTCCCATATGTTTCACCAGCCACTCCGCGGTCGATTGCTCCAGCAAAGTCCGTTCCAGCAGCCGGGCTCCAAGCGTCCGAACCACCGCGCCGTTCGAGCTGATCAACCCGTTCTCCTCGCGCAGTCCCAGCCCCCTGAGCACCCGCATCGCAAAGCTGTGCCTGCGTCCGGTAGCGACAACAACCTCCACCCCTGCCCGCTCAGCGGCCTTCAGCGCAGCCAGATTCCGCGCGCTCACCTGCCCATCTGCGCCCAGCAGCGTCCCATCCATATCCACTGCAACCATGCGCATCTGCGTGTCGGCCATGCGCTCATTCTCTCACCGCAATCATCACGAAGACCGGTTTGCAGGATGCTCAGTCATTCAAGCTCGTACTCCACGAACGCAGTCCTCTAGTAGCATCGAACTCATGCCCCGCATCGCCTCCCTTGAGTGCTCCCGCTGCCATCATCACGTCTCCGCCGAAACCGTTGAAGCCGCTCCCCAGACCCTCTGCCCTGTCTGCGCAGGCTCCCTCTACGTCCGCTACGACATGGACACCCTCAAGCGCACAGCAAAGCGCGAAGCCATCGCAACGAAAGCCGCGGCCAGCCCCGCCAGCTTAGGCATGTGGCGCTACGCCGACGTCCTCCCCGACGTAACCCCGGTCACCCTCGGCGAAGGCTGGACCCCCATGGTCCACTCCCGCCGCTACCCCGGCCTCTACATCAAGGAGGAAGGAGCCAATCCCACCGGCACCTTCAAGGCCCGTGGCCTCGGCCTCGCCGTCACCATGGCGAAGCACTACGGCCTCCAGCATCTCGCCGTACCCTCCGCAGGCAATGCTGCAGGAGCCCTTGCCGCCTACGCCGCCGCCGCTGGGATCGCGGCCCACATCTTCATGCCCCAGGACGTTCCCTTCGCCAACTACGTCGAAGGCATCGTCTACGGAGCCGACGTCAACATGATCGACGGCCTCATCTCCGACTGCGCCCGCATCGTCGGCGAAAAGATCAAAGCCCAGAAAGAAGCCAACACTCCCGTCAACGAAGTCTGGTTCGACATCTCCACCCTCAAGGAACCCTTCCGCGTCGAAGGCAAAAAAACCATGGGCTATGAGCTCGTCGAGCAGCTCGGCTGGACCTATCCCGACGCCGTCTTCTACCCCACCGGAGGAGGCGTAGGCCTCATCGGCATGTGGAAGGCCTTCGAAGAGATGGAGCAGCTAGGCTGGGTCAGCGGCAAGCGCCCGAAGATGTACGCCCTGCAAGCCACCGGCTGCGCCCCCGTCGTCCGCGCCTTCGATCAGCACAAGCCCGCCAGCGAGTTCTTCCAGAACGCCGACACCTTCGCCGCCGGTCTCCGCGTCCCCAAGCCCTACGGCGACTACATCATCCTCGACATCCTCGAGAAATCCGGCGGCAAGGCCATCGCCAGCGACGACGCCACCATCCTCGAAAGCATCCTCGACTACGCCCGCAACGAAGGCCTCTTCCTCTCTCCCGAAGGAGCCGCGGCCACTGCAGCCTACGACCAGCTCTTAAAATCCGGCGAGCTGAAACCCACCGACAAGGTCGTCCTCTTCAACACCGGAGCCGGCCTCAAATACACCGACATGACCGCCGAAGCCATGCACCTCCGCCGCCCAGGAACCCTGCCCACCAGCCTGCCCGTAGGAGGCATCATCACCCCGCAGTAGGAATCTCATTCGCTCAGACAGAACAGGGTTCTATGCATTTCTTTTGTAAATTGATCCTTCGATCGATTTGTGTTTTCGCCTTTACGGCGGGACTTCCTGCGCTGACTGCTCAACAGACCCCTTGGCCGTCCTCCCCTGGTCACATACAGATTCCGATCTGGCCGGGAGCGGCTCCGGATGCACGCATGGCTAGTGGTCCAGAACATACGGAGACCGTTTCGGATCCGAAGGAATTCGTCGCCGGTAAGCCATGGCTAACAATCAAAGATGTCTCGCGGCCAACACTGACGGTCTATTCACCAAAAGGAAGGAATACCGCAGTGGTGGTTTTTCCAGGTGGCGGTTACCAGGAACTAGCCATCGATCTCGAAGGAACCGAAGCCTGTGATTGGCTCACTAACAAGGGGGTCACTTGCGTGTTGTTGAAATACCGGGTTCCGCTCCCGCGTTCGAGACCCTACTGGGGTGCCTATCCCGAGTCGCCAATGGCGTTGGAAGATGCACAGCGCACAATGGGACTCGTCCGAGCTCACGCTAAGCAATGGAATATAAACGCTCATAAAGTGGGCGTACTAGGATTCTCTGCCGGGGGCCATCTGGTTGCGGCATTGAGTGTTCATTTCGATAAGCGCATCTATACGCTCATCGATGCCGCGGACAACGAGAGCTGTCGTCCCGACTTCGCGGTCGCTCTGTACCCTGGTCATCTGTCGTTCAGGCAAGGGACCCTCGATCTTAATCCGGACATCGCGAAGAACGTCAATGCGCGGACGCCGCCAACATTCCTGCTCCAGAACGAAAACGATGATGTTGACAGCGTGTGCGACGCGCTAAGTTACGAAGCCGCACTCATTAGAGCGAAGGTTCCCGTCGAATTTCATTCCTACGCCGAGGGTGGTCATGCGTTCGGACTTCGCCAAACGAAGTACCCTGCGACGGGATGGCCGAACCTGGTTGAGGTCTGGTTACACACCATCGGGATCCTTGCATCCTGATGAATCTAGTCCAAAAACTCTAAACGACTGTCCCACCCGGCATTCAACGGAGCAAGAAGTTGCAGTCGAAATTCGAAGCCTGCAGTCAAACAACCTTCCCACAAAACGTTTTACAATCTGTTCTTCAACGAGGACACCGCCATGAACATCGTTGGAACGGTTGAAAGCCTCTGGCGCTACCCTGTCAAAAGTATGAGAGGAGAACAACTGCAAAGCGCCTTTGCAGGCTTCTCCGGTATCTATGGAGATCGCATCTACGCCTTTCGCGATGCCGCCGCTCCCGCTGGATTCCCCTACCTCACTGCTCGCGAACGCGAGCATATGCTGCTCTTTCAGCCACTCTTTCGCAACGCCACCCACGCGGCAAAACCCGCGAATCAAGACGAGGCCGAAGCACTTCCTCCCGGCGTCACCCCCATCTACGCCGACGCCGACGATCTCCTCGTCGATGTTCAAACCCCCGATGGCGCAACCCATGCCGTCGACGATCCCGCACTCATCCACCTGCTCAAGCAGGGCCTTCACGAACGACATCAGCTTCACCTCATGCGTTCCGAACGTGCCCTCACCGACTGTCGCCCTGTCTCGCTCTTCTCCCTGCAAACCGTCCAACAGCTCGGCGGTGACCTTGGAATCTCCCTCGACAAGCGGCGCTTCCGTGCCAATCTCTATCTCGACCTCCACGCAACGGACGGATTTGTCGAAGATCAGTTCGTCGGCCATACGCTTCGCATCGGCGAAAAAGTCACCCTTGCAATCCTCGAACGCGACCCCCGCTGCAAGATGATCACCCTCGACCCCGACACCGCCGAAGCCAATCCGGCAGTTATGAAGCACGTAGCCCACGCCCGCGACGGAAAGGTCGGAATCTACGCCGCAGTTCTCGTCGAAGGCACGCTCCGTGCCGGAGATCAGGTCTCCCTCCTCAATTGAACGTTCAGGCAACTCGCTGCGTAAGGAATCCATGCGCCAACTCGCCGCACTCCTCCTCTGCCTTGTCTCTCTCTCCGCCCTCGCCCAAACCTCCGCCGCGGATCCTACCCAGCGCATGCAGCAGATCATCGCCAGCTACACCGGCGACAAATCCTTCATGGGAACTGTCCTCGTCGTCAAAGACGGCAAGACCCTCATCGACCAGGGTTACGGCTCCGCCGACCTCGAGTGGAACATCCCCAACGACCCTTCCACGAAGTTTCGCCTCGGCTCCATTACCAAGCAGTTCACCGCCGCCGGCATTCTTCTCCTGCAGGAGCGCGGCAAGCTCAACATCGACGACCCCATCAGCAAATACATGCGCGACGCCCCCGCTGCCTGGTCGAAGGTGACGATCTACAACGTCCTCACCCACACCTCCGGCATCCCCAGCTTCACCAGCTTCCCTGACTACCGTTCTACAGAGTGGAAGGACACCAATCCCACCGAGCTCGTCGCCCGCTTTCGAGACAAGCCGCTCGAATTCGAGCCTGGCACAAAGTTCAACTACTCCAACTCCGGCTACGTCCTCCTCGGCTATCTCATCGAGAAGATCTCCGGTCAGACCTATGCCGACTTTCTCCAGCAAAACATCTTCACCCCGCTCGGCATGAAGGACACCGGCATCGACCCCAACGCCGCCATCCTGCCACACCGGGCCCAGGGCTACGCCCAATCGCCGAAGGGAATCGTGCACGCCGGCTATATCAGCATGACCGTCCCTTTCTCTGCAGGAGACCTCTACTCCACCACTGGCGACCTCCTCAAGTGGGAGCAGGGGCTCTTCGGCGGCAAAATTCTCAAACCAGCCTCACTCGCCAAAATGACCACCGCTTTCAAGAGCGGCTATGGCTGCGGCCTCTTCCTCCGGACGATCGAAGGCCACAAGCTCATCACCCACAGCGGAGGCATCGAGGGCTTCAACGCCTCGCTCAACTACTATCCCGACGACAAGCTCACCGTCATCGTCCTCGGCAACCTCAACGGCGGCGCTCCTCACCAGATCGCCTCCTCCATCGGTAAGGTCTCCATCGGTCAGACCGTCACTCTCAACTCCGAGCGCAAGCCGGTCGCCGTCCTGCCTGCCCTCCTCAGCGAGTACGTCGGGACCTACCACATGACCGACGCCCCCATCGACGACATCATCGCGATCAAAGACGGGCACCTCACCTCGACGCTCGCGAAGCAGCCGGAACTCGACCTCTTCGCCGAATCCGAATTAAAGTTCTACCTCAAAGTCGTCGACGCCCAGGTCGAGTTCTTCCGCGACCCCGCCACCCACGCCGTCAACCGCCTCGTCATCTACCAGGGCGGGGCAGAGCACGAGGGAAAGAAGCAGTAAGAAAAACCATGTTCTTTCCTATCAGGTACACCCGACCGAAGCAGTACGACAAGCGCTCCTCTCGTCATAAGGATTGCTTCCGGTAACCCGACTTATCGTTCCTGATCTTGCGTGTTTCGGCTAAAGTCAACACGGAGGCCGAGCGCCGATGTCATCTGTATCCCCTTTTTCAGACGAAGCATTAGAGCGAATTCTAAGCTTTGAATCCGCAGACAGCGATCGTCTGATTTCCCGAGAAAACAGCCGCCTTGAGTTCAAAGAGTCCTTCAACCTTGGTAGCGCAGATGAGTATGCGAAGACGGCAGCCGCCTTCGCGAATACGCAAGGCGGGTACATTGTTTTCGGAGTCAAAGACTCGCCCCGGCAGATGGTCGGGCTGAAAAGCAATAATTTTGAGAACTTCGATGCAGCCAGACTGACGAATGCCCTCAATGAGCGTTTTTCTCCGGAAATTCATTGGGAAAGCTACATCCATACAGAACGCGGTTACAAGGTTGGCCTCCTCTTCTTCTCTGAAGTAGTTCAGAAGCCCGTCGTCTGTACGAGAAATGGCGGATGTCTCCAACAGGGTGCGATCTACTATCGATACAGGGGACGTAGCGAGGCGATCAGATATCCAGAACTACGCAAGATACTTGATCAAGAGAGAGCGCGTGAGCGGGATCTATGGATGAAGCAGCTGCGGCGAATCAGTGAAGTTGGAGTCGATAACGTGGCGCTCCTCAATCTGAAGTCCGGTGAGGTTTCGGGTACCAACGGCAGATTCTATGTCTCCGAGGATTTGCTGCCCAAGCTCCAGTTCATCCGTGAAGGACATTTCGTCGACAATCAAGGAGCGCCTGCCCTCCGATTGCTGGGTGATCTTCAAGGGGCAGAGGGGCCTATGATCCAAGCAACGGTCCAGATGCCTACGCCGATTCGCGAGCCACAGATAATAAAAGCCTTCATCGACCGAGAATCGGTTCTTTCACCAACCGAGTACCTAAAGGCGATCTGCTTCGAACAGTCTTATTTCTTTCCCATCTATTTCTTCATTCAACAAACGACTGAAACAATCGACGATACCGTCGATCTGCTTGGAAGTCTGGATGTGCGCGGCACCGTCCGCGACAAACTCATCGAGAGACTTCAAACTCGTGATGAGAGACTGGCTATCGGAAAGCTCGGCGAAACTAGCCTCGCCGCTGTTGCACGTAGATCTATGGTCGAGCAGCTCAGAGCGCAATCCTTGCCTGCTGATCTGGTAGCCGAGCAGCCGATGCGTTTTTTCGAAGCCGTAACCCACATCAATGCTACAGATTTCGATCAGGACTACGTGTTCAAGCTCATTGACCAACTGATCTTGCCGCAAGCTCAAAAAATGAGCGCACCGACAAGGACGCACTTCCGCAAAGCACTCTGTCACTTGGATCTAACTTGGTACAAGCCGAGCCTACTCTGAGGACGGCGTCGGTCATCTCTTTGATTAGTCCTCATAAACGCCCTTCGCGCTACCGAAAAACAGCCTACGAAGCACGCACATCTCGTGCTGGGGGCCCACATTCATACCCCTCGCCTCTCCCGCGCATCCAACTCAGCGGAGGTTTTCCTTGTGATGCGATCCAGACTGTCTTCCACACTAGTCCTCTCCTTGGTGCTTGCGACCCCAGCCCTCCCTGTCCATGCCCAGAGCGACTCTCAGGCACAGACCAACCAGCAAATGACCAAGGACCAAAAGCAGGAGCTGAAGCAGCAGGAGAAGGCCAACAAAGCCCAGGCCAAGGCCGACAAGGCAAAGCGGAAGGCTCTCGACAGCGACAAGCAGAAGGACGCCGACAAGGCCCAGGACAAGGCCAATAAGGAGAAGGAAAAGACCCCGCCCGTTCAGTACGATCCCGTCCAGCGCTGATCCTCTTCCTGTCAAGTCGATTCATCACTTATCTCTCTAATAAAAAACCACTTAGCTTGTCCCGATTGGCTCCTCCCCGAACGCTATAATGGAATCAGCGGAAAGCCCCGGCCATCCGGGGCTTTCCTGTCTCTCAAGCACAGGAAAACAGGATGTTCTGACCCCTTCGCCGTGCGGCAAAAGCATGGCGATGAGATGGAAGTCCGGACCTAAGCCTAATTTTTACAAGACTTTGCGCAAATAAGTACGGGGAGGGGTAGGTGTCAATTCGTCAGCAGATCCGCCCGGTCCTCACCCTCGCTCTGCCCCTCATCGCCGCCGAGATCGGCTGGATGTCGATGGGAATCGTCGACACCGTCATGGTCGGCCACATGCAGAACCCGGCCATCAACATCGCCTCCGCCGCTCTCGGCCAGGTGCTCTACAACACCCTCGCCTTCGGAATCGCCGGGGTTCTGCTCTCGCTCGATACCTTCCTCTCCCAGTCCCATGGAGCCGGACGCTACGACGATGCCAACCGCTGGCTCTACCACGGCCTCATCCTCGCCGCCGGTCTCGCCGCCGTACTCTTTGGCCTGGTTGAGCTCGCCCCGCTCCTGATGAAGCGGACGCCCATCAACCCGCAGGTCCTCGGCGGAGCCGTGAGCTTCCTTCACTCCCTCAACTGGGGAACGGCCAGTCTCTTCCTCTACTTCACCCTGCGTCGCTACCTGCAGGCCTTCAACCACGTCCGTCCCATCGCCTTCGCCCTGATCACCGCGAACCTCTGCAACGTTCTCGGCAACTGGATCCTGATCTATGGACACGACTGGGGAGCGATCCATATTCCGGCGCTCGGCATCGTCGGCGCAGGACTGTCGACCTCGCTCTCGCGCACTTATCTCGCCCTGTTCCTCATCGCCGCCATCTGGCGCGTCGAGCACAGGCACAGCTACGGCCTGCGTTCCATGCTTCGCCATATCGAGACCTCCCGCCTCAAGCAGCTCACCCTGCTCGGAGCGCCTGCCGGAGCACAGATCTTCGTCGAGATCTCCATCTTCGGAGCGGTTACTTTCCTGATCGGAACCCTGGGGCCGCTCCCGCTCGCCGGACACGAGATCGCGCTCAACTGCGCCAGCTTCACCTTCATGGTGCCCTTCGCCATCTCGGCAGCTGCCGCCGTCCGCGTCGGCCAGGCCATCGGACGCGAAGCGCCCCGCGAGGCCGCCGCCGCTGGCTGGACCGCGATCCTCCTCGGAGCGGCGTGCATGGCGACCTTCTCCATCGTGCTGTCAGTCTTCGCTCATCCAATCGCCCGGGCCTTCACTCCAGACCAGACAGTCATCGCCGCGACCATCCCTCTGCTCTTCGTCGCCGCCGCCTTCCAGTTCTTCGACGGTCTCCAGATCACGGCCACCGGAGCCTTGCGGGGGGCAGGGAACACTCATGCCGGGCTCATCGTCCAGATCATCGGCTACTGGATCATCGGACTTCCCGTTGGCGCCTGGCTGGGCTTCCGTCTTCACCACGGAGCCGTCGGTCTCTGGCTCGGCCTGTGCGCTGGCCTCATCGTCGCCGGTCTTGCCCTGACCGCTGTCTGGAGTCGCACCACGCGCGTGCTCTCAAAGAAGACTCTTATCGCCTGACGCTCTTTCGCTCGAGCCTGATGACTCGAGCCTGGATCTTCGATAGATGGCTTAAGTACTTTGCTGCGCCAGCGCAATCGCAGTCCGCTCAAGCACTGCCGCCTGCCGCTCAAGGCGACGGAGCTGATGCTCCGCCGGAGTTTCCTCGACTGGAGGCTCCTTCGACTTGAAGAGGGCGGACGTCGGCGTATCAGCGGAGGACACTGGTTGTGGATCGAATATCCCATGCCCGAGTTCCTCAACCCGCGCGGCGATCTTTTCCGCGCGGCTGCGGGCCTCGCGATCTCCTCGGCCCAGCGAGGCCAGCGTGGTGATGGCACGTGTCATGCGGCGCAGGTAGGTCACGAAGGTGAGCGCCTCTTCCCATCGTTCTCCTGAAGCGAGCGGCACTCGCGGCTCAAGCATGATGCGGTCCAGCGCCTCCTCGGCGTCGTTGATCGCGAGCCCGCAAGCGCGGCGAGCTGGAGCCAGTACTCTCCGGTCGGCGGCAATCCGGTCGTTGTCCGAGGCGGCGCTCTCTAGCGCCGTCCAGAAGTTGAGCATGGCGCGGACATACGCGGCATCGGCAAGCGCTCCGCGCTCGAGCAGTCTCTTCAACTCCACCTTCACTTTTTCCGGCCATAGAAGCCTCATCGCCAGAACCGCGACCGTCGCGCCGAGCAGGGTCATGCCGATGCGGACGCCGGCGAAGTGCCAGTCGCGAAGATGAGGCAGGCTGAGCAAAACGAAGGTCGGCGTGAGGAAGAAGGAATACCACGCATAGTCGATCGCGTAGGTCGCCAGCGTCAGGATGCTGGTGACGGTAATGACGGCGATCAGGCCCTCCTGGCTGTGAACCCCGGCCGCGAAGATCGCAGCCAGGATTCCACCGGCGACGGTGCCGACCACCCGCTGTACTCCTCGGCGCAGTGAGCCTGTCGGCTGCAGCACGATGATAGAGGTCATTCCCAGCCACGCGCCGTGGCTGATGTGGACCATCCTCATCAGCAGAACATCTGCCGCGCCGACGACCAACATGCGAAGCGCATGCCGCATCATCATCGATTGCGGCGTCCAGTTTGCCCTGGCCGACTCGATCATGGTCCGCCAGACTCTGGCGACGGATTGCTCCGCTGGCCTGGACAATAGAGATCGCGTCTCCTGCGGCGTAGAGCCTGGAGAAACGATATGCGGCTCAATCCCGCTCCACAGCGCCCGGATTGCCTCGAAGGCCACTTCAACGTTCAATAGCCCGTCCCTCTCGTCCTGGGCAAGATGAACGAGCAAAGATTGCGAGGAGGTATCCAGCGCCTGGATGGCCGCTTCGCGTTTATGAAGATGTTCGATGGAGTGCGAGCCCTCGGGAGAGAACGAGGAGGCGCCATCTGCAGGCCTCTGAAGCAACGCCTGGGAGATCACGTGCTCGGAGCGCTCCAGCCAGCGCAGCCCATCCAGGATTGCGGCTTGTGACTTCGCATCGGAGGTAGATTCCAGCAGTTCGGTCCATCGAATGGTTCCGGCGAAGAGGAGATCGGCGGTCTCGAGAAGGACGGTCAGCGATCGTGCGCGAAGCGTCCTTGCGGTAATGCGGGCGCCGGTGGTGCCAATCGCTGTACGCGCTGCCTCCATGTTGAGGCGCATGCTGCGCTGGAACTCGTGCATGCGGTGTCTCTCGGCCTGACGATCGGCGGTGGCGGACGAGGTGACATGGACTTGTGAAGTAAAGGCGGCAAGCATCGCATAGCAGTTCGCCACACCCAGCCTGGCGGGACGGAAGGGGTCAAGCGGCCAGAGAAAGAGGCTGAGCGTTGCGGCCCATAGTCCGCCGAGGACGTAGGCCAGCGCGCTCCACAATGCCCCCGACAGAGTGTGCGTGGATCCTCCGAAGCCGGCGAAGTAGAGGACCATGATGATGACGGAGGTAGATGCGAGCTGGTTGGAGAGCACGCGTGCAAAGGTGATCGCGAAACAGAAAGCTGACGTGACCAGGACTGCCAGCCAGAGCGGAGTTGCGGCCAGCGACCCGGCGATGCATGCGATCGCTCCGCCGACCAGCACGGTCAGCATCGTCGTCAGGCGGCTGCGGTAGGGTCCGCCATTGTCGACCAGGATGGCTTCAAATCCGCCAAGCGCGGCCCATCCCATGGGCTTGCCGAAGTATTGGCAAACGACCATGGCTGCCAGTACGGCGATTCCGGCGCGGAGGCCGCGGGTCCAGTGCAGACGCCGCAGCGTGGCGGCCCATTGAGCGAACAAGCGCATGTGGAGAAAGTTTAGCCTTGATTGTTGCGTCAGCCTGCCGGCTGGTGTTCCGGCACGTGAGCTTTGGAGCGGGTCGTGAGTGTGATAGCTGCGACGAGAATCAGGCAGCCTCCAGTCCACGCTGTAGGTCCGAGATGTTCGCCGAGCGCGAAGACGCCGAGCAGGCTCCCCATCAGCGGCTCCATATTGAGTAGGACACCAGCCTGCGACGCCGGGACTTGGGTCATGCCCCAGTTCCAGAGCAGAGTGGTGGTGGCTGTGCACAAGACGCCGCTTGCTGCCAGTGCGAGCCATGCCTTCGTCGAGACGTGAGCCACAGGCGGCGCGCCGTAACGCAGCGGAACCCATACCAGCAGCATCAGGGTCCCCAGCAGAATTCCATAGGCGGTAACGACGATAGGGGAGTGGCGATCCATCAGGCGCTTGTTAAACAGAATCCAACCGAGTGCGATGGCAAGCGAGAGCACGACCAGAAGATCTCCCGTGAGAGAGGGCTGTCCCGCGCCGGTGGCGTGCCGTCCCAGCGCGATGAGAGTGGCTCCAGTCGTCGATCCCACGAGGGCGAACCAGCCGGTTGCATCCAGCCGCTCGTGCGCGAAGAGCGTGGCCCCTACGGCGAGGATGACGGGCATCGTCCCCACCATCAGAGCAGCGTGCGAGACAGTCGTGAGTGAGAGTCCGTAGAACTGGATCAGGAACTGGACGGGAACGCCGAGAAAGGCTGCCAGCGCCAGAACTCCCCATTCCCGCGGGTTCAGCCCCGGCCGATGCATTACCAACAGCGGCAGGAGTGGAAGCATCGCAAAGAGGAAGCGGTAGAGGACCATGTGAGCGAAGGACATCTCCGCCAACGCGATCTTGCCGAAGAAGAAGCCGCAGCCCCAGAAGGCGCTCGCCAGCGCACACGAAAGGAAGCCGATGGCGCGATGCTTGGGAGTGACTGGCATATCTCCACTGTCGCATTAAATGAGAAGGACGCGGCTGAAGCCGCGCCCTTCTGCTGTCATGAGTTGTCAGTTACCAGACGCGACAGCTGTTGGCTGGAACCATGGGTGAGCCCTTCTTGCACCCGAAAGCCGAAGCGAAGCCGGGCTGGTTGACGATGGCACCGTTGGCGCGGAAGTGGTCGGGGGAGTGCGGATCGGTGAGGACCTGCTGGCGAATCCCCTCGGGGCGGGAGTTCTCGCACCAGTTCTGCGCATAGCCGATGTAGAACCTTTGCGGAGCGTTATAGCCGCTGATCTTCGCGTTCAGATCGACCTTGTTGGCCTTCGCCCGCTCAAGGTAAGCGAGATAGGCCAAGACAAGGCCACCATTGTCGGCGGTGTTCTCGCCGAGCGTGAGCTTGCCGTTGACCTTGACGTCGTCCACCGCGGTGAAGTCTCCGTATTCGTTGATCAGGCAGTCGGTGCGGGTTTCAAACTTCTTCGCGTCTTCGGGAGTCCACCAATCGACCATGTTGCCCTTGGCGTCGAATTTGCGGCCCTGGTCGTCGAAGCCATGGGTGAGCTCGTGGCCGATTACGGCTCCGATGTGCCCGTAGTTCACCGCGTCGTCCTGCTTCCGGTCGTAGAAGGAGGGTTGAAGGATTCCAGCGGGGAAGTTGATGTCGTTCATGCTGGGATCGTAGTAGGCGTTGACGGTGGGCGGCGTCATGCCCCACTCGTTGTGATCGACGGGCTGACCGATTTTGTTGAGTTGACGATCATTCTCGAATGCAGTGCCGCGGAACTTATTTCCGAGCGCTTCGTCGGCTTTGATCTCAAGCTTCGTGTAGTCGCGCCACTTGTCGGGATAGCCGATCTTGTTGGCGACTGCGTGCAGCTTCTCTTTGGCTCGGACCTTGGTCGTCGCGGACATCCAGTCGAGCTGGTCGATGTCGTGGTCCATGGCGTTTTCGATGTCATGGACCATCTCCAGCATCTTGGCTTTGCTGTCCCCGGCAAAGTACTTGGAGACATAGACCTCTCCCAATGCCTCGCCCAGCGCGCTGTTGACTGCGTTTGAGCAGCGCTTCCAGCGTGCACTCTGCTCCGGCTGGCCGGTGAGGGTGCGTCCGTAAAAGTCGAAGTTTTCGTCATCGAAGCGCTTCGGCAGACGATTCGCCGCGCCGGTCAGCAGGTGGTAGCGCATGTATGCCTTCAGGGTGTCGAGGTCGGCGCTCTTCAGATTGGTCATCAACGCCGTAGTGAACTCCGGGTTGGTGTTATTGATCTCGGTGATCTCGGGGGAGTGGATTGCTTTACGGAACTCGTCAAAGGAGGCCCCGTCGACGGTCTCGGTAAAAACCGCGAGGGTTTGCAGGTGGTAAACCTTCTCGGGATCGCGCCGCTCGGTGATCGGCATCGAGGATTTTGCCAGCTTCGTCTCGAATGCCATGATGGCTTCGGCGTCCTTCTTGGCTTGTTCGGCGGGCGTTCCTGCGAGCGTCAGCATTTTGGCAACGTGCTCGACGTACTGCTTGCGAATGGTCTCATCCTTGGCTCCGGTGCGGAAGTAGTAGTCGCGCTCGGGGAGCCCAAGACCTGCCTGATCGAAGAAGGCGATCTGTTTGCTTGCGTCTTTGAAGTCCTGCTGCTCGCCGTAGCCGAAGAAGACGTCGATGCCGTTCCGCTGCAGTTCTCCGATGAGCGGAGCAATGTTGTCGATCGAACTAAGCGCATCGATCTTGTCCAGATACGGTTGCAGGGGAGCCAGCCCTTTTGCCTCGATTGTGTCTGTGTCCATGCAGCTCTTGTAGTAGTCGCCGATCTTCTGCTCGTTGGGGGTGCGGCTGGATCCGCCCGCCGCGGCCTTGGAGAGGATGTCGTTCAGCGATTGGGTGTTGACGTTATAGAGCGCATAGAACTGGTCGACCGCCGATTGGTCGGAGGGAATGGGATGGTTGGCGGCAAACTTGCCGCAGGAGAACTTATAGAAGTCTGTGCAGGGATCGACCGAGGTGTCGAGGGAGGTGGCGTCGAAGCCCGGGATCGGCTTGTAGACTTCGGCGGGTTTCGCTGTCTTGTCTGTTTTCGCCGAAGGCGCCTGTGCTCCTGCAACGGTAGCCAGTAAGACTGCGGCGACACCGATAATAATGTGGCTCCTCTGCGGCCCCTGTGCCTTTTTCTGTTCCGTCATCCCTGCGTTCCTTCCTATTCCATTTGAATTCTTAGTCTTTTGTACCATCGCCTTTGGAGTTGGCAACGAACCCGAGACTGCTCGCTTCCATTGGCGGGCGTCGCTCGTCTGTGAAAGAGTAGTAGCCAGTTGCCCCTTGGGGTACGCATCGCCCGTCATGCTGGTTCCCTGCATCATCCCCGCGAGTCTCTGGTTTGGCAAGGCGCAAGGCCGCCTCCTGCTCGCTGTAATGCTGGTTTTTGTGACGAACGGCGGGTGGGCGAAGGGGCCAGAGCCGATCAAGAGCATTCCGCTCGCGCCTCTTGGCTTTCAGACTCCCCTGACCCAGTTCATGCTGGCGGGCAGCTCAATGCTGACCGTCGACTATGTCGATACCAAGCATATTCTGCTGACTTACAGTGCGAAACGCCTGTTGAAGCGACTTCCTGAGTGTCCCCCTGCGGACCAGGACCGGGTCGTCGATGTGGTGTTGCTGGAATTGCCCTCGGGGAAGGTCGTGGCCCAGACGTCATGGCGTACTCATGACCATGGCCAGTATCTCTGGAATCTTGGACGTGGCCGGTTTGCGTTGCGAGTTCGCAATACGCTGTCGACGTTTGCCCCTGTGGCGAACCTGGCGAAGAGAGATGCCTTTGAGCAGTTGCCGTTTATCAGGACGGATCGGAGGATCGGCGGAGTTCTGTTGTCACCCGACGCAGACCTGATGATTCTGGAGACGATGGACCCTCCGCGAGCCGATGGAGAAGAGGCGAGACCGCAGGAGACTCCGGTTCAGATCAATTTTTTCAGGTTGACTACCATGAGTGGAGGAGAGATTGAGGCACACCCTGGTGGTGCGCTGCGCTCCCGGGTGCCGGGACGGATTCCTGCAAACTCAGCCGGCTATATTGCGATTTTGGACGAGGGGCAGCAGCATTGGGGCTTCAACTTTCAAAGTTATGGCGGAAAGACCAAGGAACTGGCGGCATTTGATTCAACCTGCAGACCATCGCCAATGCTGGTGAGCCGAAGCGAATTTATCGCCTTTGGATGTCATCTGAGTCATACCCCGCAGGTGATGGGAGCCTTCAATTTGCGGGGAGAAGAGATGTGGGAGCAGAACATCACGGAGAGCTATGTCTCTCCCACGTTCGCCTATGCGCCAGGAAGCGGCCGTTTTGCTTTCAGCCGCGTGCTCACCCGAACCTCGCTGGTCGATCTGGACTCCGTCTCCCCGGAGATGTTTGAGGGGCAGGTGGTTGTGGTGTATCAGACAGACAGTGGCCGGCAGCTGCTTCGCATCGATGCAGCCCCCGTCGCGCGGGCGGGGCAGAATTTCGCGCTTGCGCCGGATGGTCTAAGCCTGGCGGTCATTCGGAATGAAGCGGTCGAGATCTATAGCTTGCCTCCGCTGACATCCAAGGACCGGGAGGCGGTGCAGATGGCAGAGGCGTCTGCTCCGCAGATCGACGGGGATCCGTCGCTGCTGCTTTCTTCCGGGGCAGGGAGCAATTCGGCCCCGAGCGAGAGCGATCCAGCGCCGTCTCCTACACCGGAAGCAGCGCCTCAGAGTTCGGATGGGAGTGCATCCGACTCTGCACCGGCACCTACGCCACCTCCCGCGGATTCGGTTTCGGCCGGGATATCTGGAACGGCTGCACCAGCAAATCAAGAGAAAGAGGGCGCCGGTGCTGCACCTGCCGACAACTCGCCTGCCGACGGCACGTCCGAGCAGCCACGGAAGCCTCCGACGTTGTATGCGCCCGGAGAGAGTCATGGTGACAGTTCTTCGAAACCGGACCCACCAAAGTGAGGAAAGCAAAGGGCCAGCTTCATTGAAGTTGGCCCTTTTGCCTGAATCAAAAGATTTTGAGTAACGCGGTAGAGCCTCTTAGGCAGCCTTGGGGGCGACCACAGCCTTTACACGGGCATTGAGACGCGCCTTGTAACGGCTGGCGGTGTTCTTGTGGATGATTCCCTTTTGGACGCTCTTGTCGAGCACCGAGACGGTGGCGCTGTAGGCGGCACCCAGAGTCTTGGCGTCGCCTTTGGCGATGGCCTCGCGCAACGAACGCAGGGTTCCGCGGAGCTTGCTCTTGTTAGCGCGGTTCACCGCGGTCTTGGTCTCTGTCTGACGTGTGCGCTTCAGCGAGGAAACATGATTTGCCATTCTGAACTCTCTTCTACCCAGAACATGTCGGGGGAAATTTGGGATGCAGGCCTCAGGCTGGCCGGAAACACAGCCTGACCGATCCCCTGCAAACTCTAAGTGTAGAGAAAATGGGGTAGAGGGTCAAGAAGAACCGGGAATCTCCCTTTTCAAGAGACCGACGGACAGTGCTCCTGTGGCCAGTTACTCCTTTAGATTCATTTTCCTTGAGCAGCGGCCTTGACTGGCGGGTCCAGCGGGGCTAGTCTGTGCCCATCTTCGGCACACGATTGGCAACTTTCGCCAACCCGGTCGCAGCGCCTCAGTGGACAGTCCATTTTGTGCGTTTTCGCCGTCTCGCAACCTCGCCCACATCCTGTGTATCCAATCAAGAAGATAAAACCCCAGCTGTCCCTGACGGAGGTCAGAGCCCCACTTGATCAAACAAACCATTGAGATCACCCCAGGTATCGAAACCCTCTACGGAACCCACGACGAAAACCTACGCCTGCTGGAAGATGGGCTGCACGTGACGATTGACCTCAGGTCGGACGCGATTCACGTAACCGGCAACGCCGACAGCGTTGCCCGGGTAGATCGTGTTTTTGCGGATTTTGAGGCTTTGCGAAAGGCAGGAGTGAATCTGCACAACGGAGAGTTGCGCGGAATGCTCAAGATGATCGTCGCCGATCCGGCGGCGACACTGAAGTTGCTGATGGATTCAGGAAAACAGCGTTCGGCTGGCGTGAAGCGAATGGTGCAGCCGCGGTCCATCAATCAGAGTCGCTATGTCGAGGCGATCGAGCAGAACGACATGGTGTTTGGGGTAGGACCGGCGGGCACGGGAAAGACTTACTTGGCGGTGGCGATGGCGGTCTCGGCGCTGCTGGCCAAAAAAGTCAGTAGGATCATCCTGGTTCGCCCGGCGGTGGAGGCCGGCGAACGACTAGGCTTTCTGCCCGGTTCTTTGCAGGAGAAGGTCGATCCGTATCTTCGTCCGCTCTACGACGCACTCTACGATCTTCTTGATCCGCCGAAGGTGGACAAGATGCTGGAGACGAACGTCATCGAAGTCGCGCCCCTGGCTTTTATGCGCGGGCGAACCTTGAACGACGCGTTCGTCATTATGGATGAGGCGCAGAATACGACGACGGAGCAGATGAAGATGTTCGTCACGCGTCTGGGCAACAACTCAAAGGCCGTCATTACAGGAGACCTGACGCAGACCGATCTTCCGAATCCGAAGAAGTCCGGTCTGTTGGAGGCATTGCATGTGCTCGATGGCGTCGAGGGCATTCGGTTCTGTCATTTCGAGGACACGGATGTTGTGCGGCATCACCTGGTGCAGCGAATCGTGAGGGCCTACGACAGCTATGGCCGCTCGCAGCAGGAGCTTCCGCTATCGATGGGCGAATCGGTGCTTTCGGAATCGGGGATGGCAGGCGACAAGAACAAGCGTGCAGCTAAACCGCAGTAATCGCAGTGAGATACTATCGTCAGCAGGGATGAGTATGGAGGTTACGTACTTTCTCCCTGCTGACGCCGCACTTTGTCCGCTAACCATCGAGCGATGATTACCATCGAGCCTCCAAGTACACGATCCAACTCAACGGCGCTGGCCAAGCCCGGCCTTGTGCGCTTCCTTCGCCGTGCGCGGGAGGCGGTTGGCCTTGAAGGAGACGTGGAGGTGCTGTTGACCTCGGATGTGGAGATCCGGCGGCTGAATCGCACCTTCCGCGGCAAGAACAAGGCGACGGATGTTTTGAGTTTTCCGGCGCCCGAGGAGATTGCTGGCGAACATGCGGGCGATCTGGCAATCTCACTCGAGACTGCCGCGCAGCAGGCAGAAAGTTTTGGGCACTCGCTGGGGGCGGAAGTTCGCATTCTGCTGTTGCATGGCCTGCTGCATCTGGCAGGGATGGACCATGAGGTCGATTCGGGAGAGATGGCAAAGCGGGAATCTGAGCTGCGACGGGAGCTGAGACTTCCGACCACTCTGATCGAGCGAGTCTCGCAATCTCAGTTCGCTGCGCGGAGAACGACCACTGCAGGGAGACGCAACCGATGAACTGGATAAACCTGGTTTACGGCGTCATGCTGATGGTGCTGCTGGTGGTCCTTGCGCTGGCCTCATACGTTGATCGCGTCTACTCGGAGATGGGCAAGTTTCTCGCCCGGGAGTACCAGGACAATATCGACAGCTGGGAAGAGCTGATCGAGCCGCGGCTGCGACTGGGTCGCGAATCCATCGCACTCTCTGCCTCTGTGCTTCGCCAATTGTCGCTCGCGGCAATGTCGTTGTTCTGGGGGCTTCATCTGTACCAGGTGACCAGCGGCATGGTTGAGACTCCGAGCGGCGGCGCAGTGGCGCGAGCCGTGGCGGAGTTGATCCTGCTCATCCTTGTCTTCGATCGGCTGATTCCGCAGATTCTCTTTGCGCGCACGCGCGGACTTTGGGTTCGACGGATCAAGCTGTTGTTGCAATTGTTTTTTTATCTGATTCTTCCTGTCACGATCGTGTTGCAGCTCCTGCTCTCGATCGCGGCACTCGCCGAGCCAGAGGATGAAACCGAAGAGGAGCACCCGTCGGAGGCGATGGAGGCCCTGCTGGAGGCCGGTGAGGAAGAGGGCATCCTGGAAGAATCGGACCGCGAGCTGATGCGTTCGGTCTTGGAGTTTGGCGACAGGGTGGTGCGCGAAATCATGACGCCGCGTCCTGAGATCTTTGCGGTTCCTGGCACGCTGACCCTAAGGGAGTTTACCGCCGAGATTAATGAACATGCGTTTTCACGGGTTCCCGTGTACGCCGGCTCTTTGGATCATGTGACTGGAATTGCGTTTGCTCACGATCTGCTGAAGGTTCTGGATATCGAGGCAGGCACGCGAACGGTGGCGCAGATCCAGCGGCCCGCCGCCTTCGTGCCGGAGACGAAGATGGTAGCCGAACTTTTGCGCGAGATGCAGCGCGAGAAGCAGCACATGCGGCTGGTGATCGACGAATATGGCGGTGTCGCGGGCCTGGTGACGATCGAAGATCTGCTGGAAACAATCGTAGGGGATATCGCGGATGAGCACGATGAACCAGAGCCGGATGAGGCTCCGGTGAGAGAGCCGGATGGATCTTTTGTTGTGCCGGGCAGCTTCGAAGTCTCACGGCTGCGAGAGTTATTTGCCGATCAGCTGGAGCGAGCGTCTTCGCGGCCTGCGGAAGACGGTGAAACTCCAAAGGAGGCTCTTGAAGCACGAGAGGAGGAGCGAGAACTTCCGCTTCTTGCGGAGCCATACGAGTCGACGACACTGGGTGGACTTGTTTCGGAGATGGCGGGAAGAATTCCAGCGCCCGGAGAGGTTGTGCAGGAGGATGGGTTGCGCATGCAGGTGCTGGCCTCGACCGACCGGAGGGTCGATCGTTTGCGAGTAAGCCTGGGCGGCAATGTTGCGAATTCATCAACAGTTACGGCATGAGGCTTTAGCATTTCCTGAAATGACCAGAGTCCTGACGATCCGGCAGAACGAACGGCGCTTGATAGTATCGTCATAGTGGGCAGGTAATCGGGCCGAGGATATTTACAAGATGACCAAAAGTGCAGGGAAGCCACATGTATTTCATACCCTGGATATCCTGCGAGGAGTTGCCGCCGTCGCGGTGATGGCCTTTCACTTCGGTCTATCCGGCTCTGGATTGCTTGGGGTAAGTGTCTTCCCTCACGGGTATCTGGCGGTCGATTTCTTTTTCGTTCTCAGTGGATTTGTTCTGGCATTCGCCTATCAGGACAAACTTGATCTCGGCTGGTCGAGCGGCTCCTTTTTCCTGGTCCGAGTCATTCGTCTTTACCCCCTCTATTTTGCCGGACTGGTCCTGGGGTTTGCATTCAGTGTGTTGCAGAGCGTGTTCGGTCGTCACCAGGTCTCTGCGACGACAACGTTCCTGACCCTTGTGGCCAGTCTGCTGATGGTGCCAGCGTTCGGGCTGAAGCAGCAAACAGGCGAAGCGACGATCTATCCCTACAACAAACCTGCGTGGTCCCTCTTTTTCGAGATCATGGCCAACGTCTTCCATGCGCTTCTCTTGAGAAGAAGGAGTTGGAAGTTTCTGGCAGGAACACTTTGTGTTACCGGAGCCGCCCTCATCTATTCGTGTCTAAGGTATGGGTCGATTGGCTTCGGGGTAAATCGGTCGGAATTTTTATATGGCTTTGCGCGCGTGCTTTTTTCGTACACCGTTGGTATCTCCCTGCTGCGGGTATGGAAATCCGGGAGAGGGCGAATGCGTGTTCCTCCGCTGCTGATTGCCATCCTTCTTCTTATCGCCCTCGCTGTTCCCGTTTACCCTCGCTTCACGGCGCTTTATGATCTCGCGGCCACGTTCATTCTCTTTCCCATACTGGTTTTGGCCGGTGCCTGGTCTCAACCCGGTCCCTGGTTTATGAGAAGCTGCGAGTGGCTGGGGACCGCATCGTATGCGATCTATGTGCTGCATGTCCCCATCGCTGATTTTTTTGCAGAGGCCGTACGCCGGGTCTCGCATCGCGAGCCGGCGCTCTTCGCGCCGTGGACCGGAATCGCATGCATGCTGCTTGCGATCACGGCAGCCCTGCTTCTCGATAAGTTCTATGATGGCCGTGCGCGCACATTCCTTCGCAAGAAACTTTTACGCGGAAATGGCGCACCAGCGAGGCCAACCCCGAACGTCAAAGTAATCTCGTAAGCGTGAAGCGATTATGAATTTAGAGGGAGTCAGCCATGATGCCCGGCAAACTCAGGACCGGATCTTCACAGGATGAGTGAAGATCCGGTCCTCAGAGATTGAATAGATTTACCTGGAAGTGCCTTTAATCTGCACCGCAACGAAGCACAACTGATTCCGATTGGGATCAGTCGATGGAGATCTTGCGCAGGAGATTGAAGTCCGAGAGCATCTTTCCGGTTCCCAGAACGACCGAGGCCAGCGGATCGTCGGCGATTGAAACAGGAAGCCCGGTCTCTTCGCGGATTCGCTTGTCGAGGTTCTTGATCAGAGCGCCCCCTCCCGTAAGGACGATGCCGCGGTCCGAGATGTCGGCAGAGAGCTCGGGCGGGGTACGTTCGAGCGCGACGCGGATGGCATTGATGATGGTAGAGATGGATTCGGAGAGCGCCTCACGAATCTCGGAGTCGTCGATCGTGATCGTCTTGGGGACGCCTTCGATAAGATTGCGGCCCTTGACCTCCATCGAGAGCGGCTTATCGAGCGGGTAGGCGGAGCCGAGCTGCATCTTGATCTGCTCGCCGGTGCGCTCACCGATGAGCAGGTTGTATTTACGCTTGAGGTAGGTGATGACGGCTTCGTCCATCTGGTTACCGGCCATTCGGACCGAGCGCGAGTAGACGATGCCTGCAAGCGAGATGACTGCGATGTCGGTAGTACCACCGCCGATGTCCACGACCATGTTTCCGCCGGGCTCGGTGATGGGAAGGCCTGCGCCGATGGCGGCGACCATGGCCTGCTCAACGAGGTGGACTTCTGAGGCCTTGGCGCGATAGGCGGAGTCCATGACCGCGCGCTTTTCTACTTGGGTGATCTCAGAGGGCACGCCGATGACGATACGGGGATGCACCATCATCTTGCGGTTGTGCGCCTTCTGGATGAAGTAGTTCAGCATCTTCTCGGTGTGGCGGAAGTCGGCGATGACGCCGTCTTTCATGGGCTTGATAGCGACGATGTTTCCTGGAGTGCGGCCGAGCATCTCCTTGGCCTCTTTACCGACGGCTTCGACCTCATTGGTCACCTTGTTGACGGCGATGATGGAGGGCTCGTTGACGATGATTCCCTTGTTATGGGCGAAGACGAGGGTATTGGCGGTTCCGAGATCGATGGCTAAATCGCTGGAAAAGAGGCTGAAGAGAGACCGCATGTTATGAATGCGGGAGTACCGGGTCTGGAAGGAGTTCGAAGACATTTGGGCTGAGTGGCTTCCTGGTGGAACGGTGATTACGGCTATTGTACGGCCAGAATCAAGCGGTTTGCGCCGTGACTCGCATGGTGCAAGTTCATTTTGGGATAAGTGGGTGCTTTGACTCGCCCGCAGGCCTGCTCCTGGCTCAAACCTTCAACTCTTCCCCAAAATGGGTTCGCTGTTTCCGAAGTCTGAAGTCGTTTTCGAAGAAGCAAAATGGGGCGCACGGGAGATCATTGCGGGTAGTATAGCCGCTGCCTAAGGCACCCGTTTGCAGCGGGCGTGGATACAATCAAATTGGAGCGATAGACAATCATGGTGATCGGTGTACCAAAGGAAGTGAAAGATCACGAAAGCCGTGTGGGTGTGACCCCGGCTGGAGTGAAGGCGCTAGTGGAGGCAGGACATAAAGTTCTGGTGGAGCATGACGCAGGGGCGCTCTCCGCGATGCCGGATGACGAGTATCAGGATGCGGGAGCGGAGATTGTGGGTTCCGCGTATGATGTCTGGCGCCTGGCCGATATGGTGGTGAAGGTAAAGGAGCCGATTGAAAAGGAGTACAGGCACTTCCGGGAGGGGTTGGTGTTGTTTACGTACCTCCACCTTGCTCCGCTGGAGGAGTTGACCAATGCTCTTCTGGAGAAGAAGGTTACCGGGATCGCCTATGAGACTGTCCGGGATCGTGCCGGCACGCTACCCCTGCTGACCCCGATGAGCGAGGTCGCAGGCCGGTTGAGTGTGCAGGTGGGCGCGGAGTATCTGACCAAGGAACATGGCGGCCGCGGCCTGCTGCTCGGCGGGGTTCCGGGGGTCCCCCCGGCGTCCGTTTGCATCATCGGAGGAGGAATTGTAGGCACAAATGCCGCCAAGATCGCTCTGGGGATGGGGGCGAAGGTCACGCTGATAGACCTGAACCTGAACCGCCTGCGGGAACTGGACGATATCTTCAATGGGCGGGTCTTCACGATGGCATCAAACAGCTATAACATCAGCCGCGCAGCGTGCGAGGCCGACCTGTTGATTGGCGGCGTATTGATTCCAGGAGCAGCGGCTCCCAAGATTGTGACCAAAGCTATGGTCGCGAAGATGAAGAAGGGCGCCGTGATTGTGGATGTTGCGATCGACCAGGGAGGCTGCATTGAGACCGCGCACCCCACAACGCACAGCGACCCCTCGTATGAAGTGAATGGCGTAGTGCATTATTGCGTGACAAACATGCCTGCTGCCGTTCCGAACACGTCCACACTGGCTCTGACGAACGCGACTTTTCCTTATGTGATGAAGCTTGCGAAAATGGGCGCAAAGGCCGCAATTCAAGAGGACAAGGGGATTGCGGAGGGCGTGAACACCTATGATGGCATGCTGACCTACGAGGCAGTCGCGGCCGCACAAAAACGGGAGTGGAAGAAAGTAGCAGAGCTGGTCTGACTGTTTGAGCGGAGGTATCGATGAACGATAACAAGCGGAAGGTGCTGAGCATCGCGCTGGGAACCTGCCTGCTTGTGTTGCTGGCAGCCCTGGCAGCTCTGAATGCGTTCAATAAGCGATTCCTCGATCCCGAGACGACGGGGCAGATCTTTATCTACACCGGTCTGTCGATTGTGGCGTTTCTGCTCTTCGTCGCCGTGCTGGTTATGCTGGTCCGCAATGTATTGAAGTTGTATGCAGACCAGCGTAGCCGTGTGATGGGGACAAGGCTGCGTACGCGGATGTTGTGGGGAGCAGTGCTGGTGAGCCTGCTTCCTATCTCGTTCATGTTCGCGTTCAGCTATCTGCTTTTGAATCGCGCGGTCGAACGCTGGTTTTCGCAGCCGGTGACGGAGATGCGGGACGCGAGCACGAATATGGCATTCGAACTCGCACGGTACACGACGGCGAACGCCAGAGCGGAGGCGGAGTCCATTGTTACGACTCTGCCAGATCCCGGCGGGCAGCAATTGGCGTCGAAGTACTCGAGCGAAGTGCAGACCATTCTGCGCCGGCACGAGATTACCCTGCAGAGCGGATTTGTGGTGGTCTATCGCGATCAACGATTTGTGGCGTCGTTTCAGGTTCCTGAAGGAGATGGAGCTGAGGCTCGCGTAAAGCCGTGGGTTCCGGAGAGAGGTAGCCTCGGGAAGAATGCGAAGCGGAGTTCCGATATTGTTGCCGATGCAGTGGGTGGTTCGAAGAATGATGCGATTCTCGCGGCAGCGCGACGGAGCGATGCCCCCGCTTTCAGCTTAGGGGATATGGATTACGCTCTAGGCACGGCGACAGCGAAAGAGGGAGTCGTCGTAGTGGTGGGACTGCCGATGCCGCATGGGATGGCGGATACGATGAGCAGTCTTCGTGCTGCGGCCGATACTTACTGGGCGCTCTTCCGCAGCAGGCGTCAACTGCGGAATCTCTACATGCTTTTGCTGTTGATGATGACAAGCCTGGCACTATTTTCCTCAAGCTGGCTGGCGCTCCACCTGTCCAAGCAGGTGACGAAGCCAGTGGAATCGCTGGCAGATGCCATGGCCGCGATAGCGGCTGGAGACTATGCGCATCGCGTGAAGGAGAGCGCCACCCAGGAGTTAGGGGAGCTGGTGCGGAGCTTCAACCACATGGCCGCCGATCTTGAAGGAAGCCGCAGGGCGGTGGAGGAGTCCACGATCCAGCTAAGTGCGGCGAATGCGGCGCTCGAGGCGCGCAGGGGCGAGCTTGAGACGATGCTCGAGACCATTCCGAACGGAGTAGCTACCCTGGACGCCGACCGGCGAATCATCCTGACGAACCGGGCACTGAGCGAGATGATCGATCCGGGAGGGCAGCGGCCGTTTTTGGGACTGGCGATGGAAGAGGTCTTCCCTGTCGATGTGGCGGAAGTACTGGACCGTCTGGTCAAGCGAAGTCACCGGATGGGTTCTGCCTCGAGCGAAATCGAGATGGCGGTTCCAAGGGAAGAAGGGTTTGGAGCCCCGCGCAACCTTCTTGCAACGGTAGCCTTGCTCGAGACCCCTATAGGGAATGAACGGATGCGACGTGAGCACAGGGGATATGTGATCGTGCTTGAGGATGCGACGGAGCTTCTACGGGCGCAGAAGCAGTCGGCGTGGAAGGAAGTGGCACGACGGGTAGCGCATGAGATTAAGAATCCGTTGACGCCGATTGGCCTGAGTGCGGAGCAGATTCGCAGGCATATCGACCGGCTGGCGGAGACGCTGCGCTTTCATCAGCTCGATTCGCCCTCTCCAGGAGTGATTCGGAGATGCAGCGAGGTAATTTCGAGCTCTGTAGAAAGCATGCGCTCGCTTGTCGACCAGTTCTCTGCGCTGGCGGAGTTTCCGACTGCCCAGCCACGGCCTGCGGACCTGAACACCATCGTAGAGAACTCGTTGGCGATGTTTGCAGGACGCATGCAGGCGATCACCGTCGTCAAACGGATGAGCAAGGGGCTTCCGCTGGTGATGGCCGACCCTGAGGCTTTGAAGCGCGCCCTTGGCAATCTGATCGACAATGCGGCCGAGGCAATGCAGTCGAGCTTGTTGCGAGAGCTCAGGATTACGACGAGCCTATTGGAAACAGGCATGGTGGAGTTGACCATCGCGGATACCGGCTCCGGTCTGACAGACGAGATGCGGGAGAGATTGTTCCTGCCCTATTTTTCTACTAAACAGCGCGGCACGGGGCTGGGGCTGGCGATTGCGGCGAAGATCATTCAGGAACACCAGGGAACGATTCGCGCGGAGAAGAATGTCCCGGCAGGAGCAAAGTTCATTCTCGAACTGCGCGCCGTAACCGTGGTGGACGGTGAACCGGAGGCTTCCCCGGCGGTCAATATGAATGGAGGGGTGACGGCTTGAATCATGTACTGATCGTCGACGACGAGGGAGAGATCCGCGAATCGCTCGAGGGAATTCTGCGCGAAGAGGGCTACCTCGTAACCACGAGTGCGACCGCCGCTGAGGCGCTGGAGTTGGTGCGCGACGCTGACTACGATGTGGTGCTCCTGGACATCTGGCTTCCGGACCGGGATGGGCTGGAGACACTGGGTGAGATCCGCCGGATTGAGAATGCAAATATTCCGGAGGTGGTGATCATTAGCGGTCACGGCACGATCGAGGCTGCTGTGCGTGCGACTAAGCTGGGCGCGTACGACTTTCTGGAAAAGCCGCTGTCACTCGACCGCACGCTGATTGTCGTCAAAAATGCGATGCGAGCGCGACAGATGCGTGAGGATAATGCAGAGTTCGCGCGGCAGCTTTCGACAAGGGGAAACGTAACTGGTCAAAGCGTGGCGATGAAGGCGCTACGCCAGCAGATTCAGTTGATGGCGCCGACGAATGGACGAGTGCTTATCTTTGGCGAGAGCGGTACGGGCAAAGAACTGATTGGAAGGGCAATGCATTCCGCAAGCCTGCGGAAAGAGCGACCCTTTGTAGAGCTGAATTGTGCGGCTATTCCCGAGGACTATATCGAGAGCGAATTGTTCGGCTATCGACATGGGGCAGTTCAAGGCGGGCCGCCGGAGAAGCGCGGCACCTTCGAACGTGCCGATGGAGGGACGTTGTTCCTGGACGAGGTGGGCGACATGAGCCTGAAGACGCAGGCCAAGGTACTGCGTGCTCTCGATGAGCAAAGATTTCTTCCGGTGGGCGCGTCGCATCCTGTGCACGTAGATGTACGTGTGATTGCCGCGACGAATAAGGATCTCGAAGAGGAGATCGCTCGCGGTAACTTTCGCGAAGACCTGTTTTACCGCCTGAACGTAATTCCGTTTTATGTTCCACCCTTGCGTGATCGGAAGGAAGATATTCCGCTGCTGGTGAAGGAATTTCTCGAAGAGTTTGGCCCACGCTATGGGCGGCCGCACATGGAGATGGCCGAAGAGGCCCTGACGGCTCTTCGACAATACCACTGGCCGGGCAATGTACGTGAGCTTCGCAACCTGGTTGAGCGAGTGCTGATTCTGAACCCGAAGGTGCAACGCATTGAGAAGAAGCATCTGCCGATGCTGGTCTATCGCGGGCCGAAGCTGACGGAGTCAGGAAGAATCAATACGAAGACGGAGGAGTTCTCGAGCCTGGTGGAGGCACGAGAGGCTTACGAGCGTGAGTTCATCCTGAAGAAACTGGATGAAGTGCACGGCAACGTAAGCCGCGCCGCGGAAGGGTTGGGGCTGGAGCGAAGCCATCTCTATCGCAAGATGAAAGCGCTCGGAGTCAGCGTTAAAGAGTAGCTTCGGACATCAGACAAACTGATTGAGATTCATGCCGAGCGAATATGCTTCTGTGTCGGCTTCGATCTCCTGCCATGTCACGGTGCGTCCCGTCTCGGCGGATTTGCGGGCCATGATGCAGCTGCGAGCTGTTTCGACGCCAGCGACAATCTGATTCTGGAGCTTGCCGGTGACGATGCTCTGGACGAAGTCGCGGTCCTTCATCGCGTCGGCTTCGGCGAGGTTATCGCTGAAGGCTCCATTGGCGGCAAATTGGCCAGTAGACGCTGGTGTACCTGAATTCCAGGTCCATGGCTGGGTCCCGCGAATCTGAAGGGCCCCGCTGTAAGGAGCATCGGCGAGTCCCTCAGAGCCGAAGAAGCGCTCAGAGACGTCGAAGAAGTGATTCTTGTTGAACTGCGTTGAGGAGAAGCTGAGTTCGATATCTCCGGGGTAAGTAAAGATCACCTCATAGTTGTCGGAGGTATTCCCAGGATTTTGAACCACTTTGCGGCTGCTCTTGCCATAGGCGGCGATCGGATGCGTACCCATCACCCAGTTGCAGATGTCGATGACATGAATGTTCTGCTCCAGCAGCATATCGCCGGAGAGATTGCGGTAGAGCAGCCAGTTTCGCAGGCGGTATTCATCGGACGAGGGTGCGCCGCGATCGACCATCACGGCGGGAGGGGAGTTGTAGAACGCTGCGATCTGGGCGATCTTTCCGATCTGTCCTTCATGAATGCGTCGCACAAGCTCGACGAAAGGGGGCGCGGAGCGAATCTGGAAGCCGACGGCCATGCTCACTTTTCCATCTTCACGGCGGCCTATGTCGAGCGCCCGGCGGGTCTGTGGAATATCAACTCCGACCGGCTTCTCACAGTAGGCGTGTTTGCCCGCAGCGGTTATGGCGTCGAGATGCTCAACATGGAAGAAGGGTGGCGTAGAGATCTGTACCGCATCGACCTCCTTGCAGGCCGCGATGGCTTTATAGGCTTCGTGGCCGTGGAAGGTGCGTTGGGGATCGATAGCAGGCAGATTGAGAGAGGCATTGATGGCATCGAAGTGCTGCTTCCCGGCAGCAAGCTGGTCGGGAAAGATATCGGCAAGCGCGACGATCTCAACCCCGGCATTCTTCGCGAACGAGGTCGCTACGGCTGTGCCGCGCCGGCCGCATCCCAGAAGACCCCAGCGTACTCGGGAGTTTGCAGCGTAGCTGAATGCGGTTTCGGGCTTTACGAACATCAGGCCGTAGGCTGTGGCTGCTCCCTGTACGAACTTGCGTCGATCCATTTCGATGTGACCCTTCTAGGTTTTATTAGGTGTTTTTGAGCTGCGCGAGGATGCGCTCCAGATAGACCTTCTCCTGGCGAACGTCTTCCACTTGCTGCGGTCCGGAGGTCTCGCGCTCGATGCTGACGGCACCCTTGTAACCGGCCGCGCGAAGTCCGCTGAAGACCTTGGCGAAATCGACCTCGCCTTTGCCGATGACGACTTCTTCACCGAGTTCCAGAGGATTCGTCGGCCACTTGCCATCCTTGGCGTGCATGGCGCGCACATAGGGGCCCAAAATCTTGACTGCATCGACAGGGTTGGCCTTGCCATAGAGGATCAGGTTCGCCGTATCAAGGCCCACGCCTAAGGCAGGATGGTTGATGTCGCGGATAACTCGCAACATGGTCGTTGGAGTCTCCTGACCGGTTTCCATCAGGAAGCTCTGCCCATTACCGGCACAGTGTAGGGTTAGCTCCCGTATAGCCTGGACCGTTTCCTCGTAGAGTGCATCCTTCGGGTTTTCCGGAATGAAGCCGCAGTGGGTCTGGACTTTGTCGATACCGAGCTGTTTTGCGAAATCGGAGACCTGCTTCAGCGCATCGATGCGTGCGGCTCGATAGGCCCGCGGAACAACGCCAATCGTAGAAGGGCCATCCACGAAGTTCCACTTAAGCGGTAGGGGGCGAACGACCTCGACTGTGGTAGCGACGATCTGGTGTTTGTCGAGCGCGTCGCGCATGGTAGTTGCTAAGGCGGGCGTGAATTTGCCGATGTAGTCGTCTAGCGAGAGGAAGCAGGTGGGGATGTCGAGCTGGCGGACGAGAGCTATCTTCTGTTCGGGATTGGGGAATGGCTTGATGAGTAGGCCCAGAGCGAAGGGCTCATACTTCTTCGCTGCCGTGGGCTGGGCGGTGATTTCATGCGTAAGAGCGAGTGCGGCCGCAGCCTGAGTCGTGAGTTTTAGAAACCTGCGTCGATCGGTCTTCAGGCCGGAGGCCAGGGATTCGGAGTCCAACAGTTCTCCACCTTTCCTTGATGTGTATATGCGGAAATGTGATGCTGCCGTTAGCGATTACGAAGCCAAATCTTTCACGTGGGAGGAGAATATGGTCTTTTTCCGGGGAGCGTCAAGTCTGGGCTGAGGTTCTCACTCTTCAGTTTGTTTCGCAGCAATCTCTTCTAACTGACGACGCCAGTCGAGATCTTCGATGAAATCGGCGGAGCTGCGCCAGTCCTCGTGAATCTTGACGAAGAGCTCGAGGAAAACCCTCGTGCCAAGTAGGGATTCGATCTCCTTGCGTGCCGTGGTGCCGATGCGTTTGAGCATCTCGCCGTTCTTTCCGATGAGGATGGCTTTTTGCCCAGCTCGTTCGCAGAAGATGGCGGCTGCGATTTTGGTGACGGGCAGCTTGCCGTCCTTTGTCTTCCTCATCGACGCAGGCTCTTCGAACTTCTCGATGACGACTGCGGTGGCGTACGGAACCTCTTCGCCTGTCAGCAGAAGAATCTTCTCGCGGATGATCTCGGCCACCAGAAAACGCTCGGGTTGGTCAGTAAGCTGGTGCTTTGGAAAGTAGCGCTGGCCTTCGGAGAGTTGTGCCACAGTCTGATCGAGAAGAAGATCAAGGCCCTGCTTCTTTCGCGCCGAGATGGGGATGACAGCAGCGAAGCTGTGCATGGAGCTCCAATGAGCAATCAGCGGAAGGAGATCGGCTTTCGCCACAGCATCGATCTTATTCAGGACGAGGATCACGGGGCAGGTGAGCTTGAGCACAAAGGACAAAGCGAAGTCATCTTCTGCAGCGGAGAGTTTACGGCGCTGGGCGGTGGGAGACTTGTTGGTGCCATCGTTCTCCTTGGGAAGACGATGTGTGACGTCTACGAGGAAAAACACAAGGTCGCGCGACTCGAGGGCATCATGGACCTCCTGCATCATGCGGCGATCCAACTGAGTGGCAGGTTTGTGGATGCCAGGGGTATCGACGAGGACGACCTGCGCGGCGGCACGGCCAGGGTCGGTGGAAGTTTTTTTGCGGAGAGGGACTTCCAAAACGCCGTGGATACGGGTGCGCGTCGTCTGAGGTTTGTGGGTGACGATTGCGAGCTTCTGGCCGAGAAGAGCATTGAGCAGGGTCGACTTGCCCGCGTTGGGGCGGCCGATGATGGAGACGAAACCGGAGCGAAATGCCATTCCCCTTATTATGCGCTGGGAGCGGTGACTAGGACTGCGTACGCGCGCAGTTTCTATTTTCCCTTTTCCTGGGCAGACGTCTCTTTCAGGTATTCGGCGCTCAAGGTACCCTTCTCTTTTGCCTTCCCAAGCAGCGTGGGGTAGAACTGCACAAATGTTGTATCTACCGCTGCATGCTGTTGATGGCAGGAGTAGCAGTCCGCCGTGCGCTCAAAAGGCCGTCCGCTTACCTGGTTCTTGAAGTCGTAAAAGGTCCAACCGCTCTTTGAGGAGTCCTTGACGTGAACCTCCAGCCCCATGATCTCTGCGGACTGGGTATGACCGCGTTTGTTGATGGAAGCTGCACCTTCCGCTCCACGGATCTCGAGAATCAGTACCGTTTTGTCAGGCCAAGTGCCGGTTTCGCGGAAGACACGATAGGCGCTGGGATTAACAAAGACGTTGTCGAATCTGGAGTGTGACGGATTCTCCGTGGCCGAGTAGCTCATGTCGATTCCGGAGGTAAGAAACACCCACTCACGGTACCTATCGGGGAATTTCAATTCGCCGTTTGCCGTGTAGGCCGGTCCATCGTCAGCAGCCGGCGCATTCGATGTCTGTTTCGCAGACGGAACGGCAAAGAAAAAAAGAAGCAGCATCGAAAGAAGCATATGTGTTCCTTCTTTTCAAAGAAGATTTTTTTGGGATTGTACGCGGGAACCTTGGATTTTGGCCCTTTTTGATTGATCAGATTCGCCTGGGCTACACTTCTCGCGTATGGAAAATGGCGTCTTACATCTCTCATGGGGAGATAATCTTACCCCCATCCTGTTTGCAGGCAGGTAGATGCGCGGATGAGAACCTGCTGGATCTCGGCCGCGTTGCTTTGCACCACCCTGCCGGCTATTACTCAGAGCACACCTGTCTTCCGTTCAACCGAGATTCATCCTGACCGGACCGTAACCTTTCGCTTCTTCGATCCAAAGGCGAAGCGCCTGGATCTGGTGCTGGAGAACCGCCCCGACCGGATCCCAATGCAGAAAGAAAACAACAATATATGGACTGTGACCACTGCACCGTTAAGGCCGGAGATCTACGGTTATCGCTTCGCCATTGATGGACAGGCGAAGACGGTTCACGATCCTCAGAATCAGGCGCGGCGATATGGAAACGATCTCCTTCTGATCCCGGGCAGTCCCCCGGAACCCTGGGAGGATGCTGGAGCGCCGCGAGGTGCTGTCAAAAGTCATGAGTATGTATCGAAAGTGGTTGCAGGGCTACCGGGGAATCTAAGCGAATTCGTGGTCTATACGCCTCCAGGCTATGACGCGAAGGCGAAGCCGTATCCCGTGCTGTATCTGCTTCATGTTTGGGGAGACCGGGCCGATAGCTGGGACAAATTTGGGCAGGCAAACCTTGTACTCGACAATCTCATCGCGCAGGGTAAGGCCCGGCCCATGATTGTCGTCATGCCTCTCGGGTATGGAGAGATGAAATTTGCTGATAATTATGAGCTGTGGAATGATCACGCCGCAGTGGAGCGAAACCTGAGACTGTTTGAAAAAGCCCTTCTCACAGAGGTGATGCCGCTGGTCGAATCGATGTATAACGTGCGAAAGGATTCGGACGGGACAGGAATCCTGGGAGCCTCGATGGGTGGTCTCGAAAGCGTCATCGTCGGCCTGAATCACCGTGACCGCTTCGGATGGGTAGGAGGAGAGAGTTCGGCATTGAAAAATCTGGATTTCGAGGCTGAAATACCGTCATTTACGAAATCCGCCCGCAGGGTTTGGATGGTCTGCGGCCAGGAGGATGAGCTGCTGGAGAGCAACCGACGGTTTGCATTCTGGCTTCGAAGTAAGGGGCAGCCGGTCGAACTGCGGGAGCCAGAAGGAACGCACAGCTATATCATCTGGCGCGAGGGGTTGGTGCAGTTTGCCTCGAACCTCTTCTGATTCCGTTTCGGGCTCTACGCGGCAGGCATCACAGATGCCAATCTGCGCGATAGGCTCACTCGCGGGATAATTAGGAAATTCCCATGGAGTCTTTCTTCTCTCGATTCAAAAATGTGCTGGTTCTGGTGGCTGTGCTGCTGGCACAGACCATCGGCTTGGCAATTCAGGTGCGTCGGCCGGCGGAGGTAGGCGCTCCGGACGGGAGGAAGGTGACCCTGCTGCGGTCCTGGGTTGTGGCTGCGGTAACGCCTTTCGAGCGGTTCTTCCACGGCATTGGCCATAACGTTCGCTTTGGCTGGTCGAACTACGTCGACCTGCGTGACACGCGCCAGCGGAATCAGGAGTTGAAAGACGAAATTGCCCGGTTGCGCCTCGAACAAGCGCAGCTGGCCGAAGATGCGCTTCAGGGACATCGGCTTCAGACCTTGCTGAATTTTCAGCGAAGTTACGTGAGTTCGACAGTTGCCGCGCAAGTGATTGGAACCAGCGGCACGGATCAATCGCGTGTGCTGTACATCGACAAAGGTGCCAATGACGGTTTGAAGATTGATCAGGCCGTGATGACGCCCGATGGAATCGTGGGCAAGATTCGCGCGGCGTTTCCGCATACCGCTCAGGTACTGCTGATTAATGATCCGACTTCAGGTGCTGGAGTTCTGTTGGCGTCTACGAGGATTCGCGCCATTCTGCGCGGCAGCCAAGGCGGACACGTCGTGATCACCAACCTGACACCCGATTCTCGCATCAAGCCAGGGGAGAAGGTGCTGACCTCGGGCGGAGATCAGATCTATCCGCGCGGTTTGAGCGTGGGAACCATCGAATCGATTGCAGCGGACCCGGAGCACCAGCCTTATACGGTGATCCAGATAAAACCATCCACAAACCTCTTTCAATTGGAGGAGGTTCTGGTGATTACCGGGACCCAAGGCGATCTTCCGTTGCTTGCGCAGAAAGATCTGGCGAAGGGGGTCGCAACTGCGAAGGAGATGGCAGCAGCCAAGGCTGCCGCCGAAGAGGAAGCGGCTGAAGCCGCCGCGCAATCCGCGGCACAGATCATCTCTGAAAAACTGCCGAGCGTTCACGATGGAGAGCAAGCGGGTACCGACGCTCCCACCGATGCGGCCAAAGCCGCGGCGACAACCCCGGCCGTTCCGAAACCGTCGCAAACTCTGCGTCCTGACCGCTATACATCGGGCACGACTCCCCCGGCATCTTCTCTGAAGCCCGGCGCGGAACATGACGCAACTTCCTACTCAGCACCCTCCGCGCCGGTACCGCCTACCAAACGTGCCGCTCCGCAGGCCCGGCCTGAAGGAGACGAGGATGGGAGCGCGCCGGCAACCAATCCGCGACCCTCCGCCAGACAGAATCAACCGAAGCCAGAGAACGTCAGTCCGGACAACTAACTACCTTATGCCCAGTCTTAGCTATACATCCCGCCGAGAGCTCGAAGAACACAGTTTTTCGCCTGCGGTCACGCTGCTTGTGCCTGCGGCGTCCATTGTGCTGCAAGTTTTGCTTTCGAAGCTCTACTGGCGATTTTCGATGTTGGACCTCCCACTGATCGTGGCGATTTTCTTTGCCGTGTCGCGGCGAAGCCCCGCAGTGGGAACTTTGACCGGTGCAGCGATCGGTTTGGTGCAGGATGCCCTGACAGGCCGGCCCATCGGAGTCAATGGCATGGCAAAGTCGGTGATCGGATACATCGCCGCAAGCATTGGGGTTCAGGTGGATGTGGATAGTCTGACTACCCGGCTTGTGATGAACTTTGCATTTTCGATTTTGAATAGTGTCATTCTGTTTTTGATTGGACGCAGGCTCCTGGGGGTAGCGGAGATTCATCTGCAGCTGATTCCGGAGCTGCTTCGCGCCCTGGCGAATACCTGCGTGGCGATTCCGGTCTTTCTTCTGCTGGACACCACCAAAAGGGCGGATTGACGGGATGCGACGTCTAATCTACATCTCAGGAGAGATATGGAGCTGAATCCGCAAACCGAACTAGCGCTGGGGAAGCACGAGAAGCTGCCCCTGGGCAAGCTGCATATTGCGCAGTATCTTATTGCGGCGCTGCTTGTGGCGCTCTCCATCGGTCTGTGGCGGCTGGAGATCGTGAGCGCAGACAATTTTCGGGCCATGGCCGAGGCAAACCGGATTCGCAAGGTCCCGGTGATGGCTCCGCGGGGAAGACTTTTCGATCGCGAGGGGCGGCTTTTGGTGGATAACTATCCTTCAGTCTCGTGCTATCTGCTTCGGGAGCAGATGAAGGATCTGACCGCCGATCTGCCAAAGATTGCCTCCGGACTGCACCTCACGGTCGATCAGATCGAACTGACGATCAAGAGATACCAGTCCTCGCCGAAGTATCAGCCCATTCCCTTGAAACAAGACATTACCCCGGACGAGCAGGCCTTCATTGAGGCGCATCGAAACGAGCTGCCCGAGCTGGAGACGCTGGAAGAACAGCGAAGAGTCTATCCTCGCGGCGGATTCGCGGCGCATCTGATCGGATACGTCGGGGAGATCTCGGAAGAGGATTTGAACAAGGAAAAATACGCCTTCTATCAGCCGGGCGATGTTGTCGGAAAGTCGGGAGTAGAGGCGACCTACGACGCCCTCCTGCGTGGAGTGGACGGCAGCCGTGATGTGGTCGTCAACTCGCATGGCAAGGAGATTGGCCACCTGGGAGAGACGATGGCCCAGCCCGGCAAAGACCTGAAGTTGACAATCGATCTAGATATCCAGATGGCGGCCGAGAGGGCCATAGAAGGGAAGAACGGCGCAATTGTTGCCATGGACCCGCACACCGGCGAGATTCTGGCATTGGCCTCGCGCCCGACCTTCGATCCCAACCAGTTTGCCGTAAGGCTCTCAAAGAGCTACTGGAATGAGATTCTGACCAACCCCGAGCACCCGCTACTGGATAAGGCGATCCAGGCGCAATTAGCTCCGGGGTCTACATTCAAGATCATCATGTCCGTCGCCGGTCTGCAGGAGGGCATCGCACAGACCATGCACGTGCCTTGCAATCACGGGGCGACCTTCTACGGGCACTATTTCTCCTGCGACCGCAACCACGGCATGGTGACGATCGACAACGCGATCCCTTATTCGTGCGATACCTTCTACTACACGCTCGCCAACCGTCTCGGGATTGACACCATAGCTCGGTACGCCACGTCTGTAGGCATAGGGCAGAAGACCGGCATCGACCTTCCCGACGAAGCCACCGGCATCATGCCTTCGACGGCCTGGAAGCTCAAGTCTCAGCATGAAAAGTGGTACGCCGGAGAGACGATATCGGTCGGTATCGGTCAGGGCGCCGTCACGGCAACTCCCATCCAACTCGCCCGGGCGCTCTCCGGCATTGCCTCAGGGGGAGTCTTCCGCCGTCCGCATGTCGTCTTCCCGGATGAGGTTCCTCCGGATCAATTGGAGGCGATTCATGAGACCTTTCCCGGTTCCGGCGAGAAGACGATTCCTCTTTCCACCGAGAACTGGCAGATCATCACCGATGCCATGTACAACGTGACATCTTCACCGATTGGGACTGCCTACGCCGCCCGCCTGGAAGGCATCGACTTTGCAGGCAAGACCGGTACGGCAGACATCGTCGGCGGGCGCGAGAAGAACAGCAAGAACAAGAACACCATTCCAAACGCATGGTTTGTAGGAATGACACCTCGGCGCAACCCCGACATCGTAGTAGCAGTTCTTTGGGAGCACGGCTATTGGGGCAATAACTCCGCCAAGCTGGCCTCGGGAATTATCGACACCTTCGTGGGAAAACAGCGGAAGAATGCCAATAACATACGGATCGCCACAGTCGCTCCTGCACCAGTGACCGCAGGAGCAGCAGAGTCCTGGGATGGTGCTGCGAAAACTTCAGGTGCTGATCAGTCCAACTGATCAACGGATCTTTGTTGCGAGGACGATGGGGAGCAATCTGCTCCGGCTACACTGGGTACACAATCTCTAAAGATGGTTCGTCTTTCCTCTTACCGCGATTTCGACTGGGTCCTGCTCGGATTTGTTGGCGTGCTGTCAGTGATCAGCGTGCTCGAGATCAAATCCGCCACGCTGCATACAAAATTCCACGGCTTCGACCACAAGCAGATCGTGTTCCTCGCTGCCGGATTGTTGCTGATGTTCCTAATCTCCGCGATTGATTACCACCGTCTACTGGATATTGTTCCGTGGGCTTATGGAATCAGTATCCTGTCGCTGATCACTGTAAAGTTTGCGGGTCAGAAGGTGCTGGGGGCGCGGCGATGGATCAATCTTGGCGGCGGTGTTCATTTTCAACCATCTGAGTGGGTGAAGCTGGTGCTGATTGTCGCCGTGGCGCGCTACTTCTGGACCTTGTCCGGAAAACAGCTGACATGGCCGGACATCGGCAAGGCCGCTGCCCTGGTGTGTCTTCCCATGGCGCTCGTTTTAACCCAGCCTGATCTGGGAACAGCGCTTACCTATTCGCCGATCCTGATGGCGGGCCTGTTCCTGGGAGGAATCCGTCCGCGGCAGGTTGTCATCATTATGATCGTCCTGGCGCTGACCGGTTTGATTGCATGGAAGAGCGGCAAGCGGCTGAAGCCGTACCAGCAGGCACGCATCAATGCGTTCATCAACCCTGATTCAGATCCCCGGGGCTCTGGCTATCAAATCCGGCAATCGCTAATCGCTGTAGGCTCAGGCGGTATCTGGGGGAAGGGCGCTAACAAGGGCACGCAGACGCAGGGGGACTTCCTTCCGATTCCCTACACGGACTTTATCTTTGCTGCCTTCTGCGAAGAGCATGGCTTTGTGGGAGCCATGGGCGTGCTCCTGTTGTACTTCCTGATTCTGATGCGCCTGATTCAGAATGCCCAGACGGCGGCAGACCTGCCAGGGGCTTACATCATTATGGGCGTGGTGGCGGTGATCGTCTTCCAGATCGCGGTTAATGTGGGCATGGTCGTCGGGTTGATGCCGGTGACTGGAATCCCTTTGCCTTTAATGAGTTACGGCGGCTCGTCCATTCTGTTCACATTCCTTGCCTTAGGGATCGTCATGAATGTCCGGATGCGCCGATTTGTGAATTAGGCTCCCTCGCAATCTCATCCCTATTGAAAAGGTAAAGTCAGGGGCAAGGACAAAAGTATTGAATTAAGGGGATTTTTCCGCTTCGATGCAGGCGCGGTTTTGAAGTGGGAAGAGACTGGCGGCTGCCGTGACTTTAGTGCAATACTAGAGACAGCGCCCTGACAGGCTGTAGATGCCGGGTCAGTGATATCCCGCTCCCTTTCAGGCGCAGGCCGCCGGAGCGGCTAACAAGATTTGAAGAAAAGGCCGGCCAGGCGAGAGACGTCGATCCGTTGGCCGGACAGGTTTTACGGAAGATGAATGCATCCGGATGGCAAACGGCCCCGCCTCAAACCAAGTATTTTGAGGTTGTTCTGGTCACAAAGTCCGCATGCCGGCAGTTGCTCGAAGATTCTCCTGGTGTATCCGATCTCTATCGTTCCGTCCGGGCCGCATTCTGCGGAAGGGCTGCAGGAAGAGTTGTTTACCCATCTTTTGATCGTTTATTCGAGTCTGCACTTGTTCCAAATCCTGTCCGACCATCGGCGAGCTTTATCTAGTAGTTAGGTAAGCTCTCGATCGCTCTCTGCTTCGTCTGCCGCCCATTGGCTGGGCAGAAAAGAGCAGAAGAAAATGTCGAAGGAAATTTATATTTCAAGCACGCCGCACGAGACGCGGCTTGCCATCGTCGAAAACGACGCCCTCTCAGAGATTTATTACGAACGCGAGAATGAATACACACTCGCCGGCTCGATCTACAACGGTCGCGTAACCCGGGTGCTTCCGGGCATGCAGTCCAGCTTTGTAGATATCGGCCTGGAGCGCGATGCCTTCCTGTACATCACCGATTTCATGGAAGAGGCCGGGGATTCGGCTGAATTTGACAGTGATGGTTCGGCACGCGGCAGCCGTCGTGGTGGAGGCAATCGGGAACCGGCAACCCTGGAAGGAACGGCAGCGGGAGAAGAGCAGGGCCGCTCGGAACGAGGAGATCGGGGTGGACGCGGACGACGCGACCGCCGGGATCGTGGAGGCAATCGCGATCGTCAGGCCAGTTCTGAACAGGGAACCCCGCAGGGAACCGTGGAGTCTTCGGCCGAGAATGGTTTTGCTGCCGAGACCCTGGAAACCTCTGAGGATGGAAATCTCGAGAGCCAGGTTGAGGGTGTGGGAGAAGGAGCTCCCGGAGCGGATGGCAGTCGCAGGTGGCGCGGACGTCGTGGACGCCGTCGTGGGCGTGGCCGTCAACAGGCTGGTGATGCAAACGTAGAGGTGCCGGGTACAGAAGAGCCACTCGACGAGCCACCGCTCGAGATCGAAGCAGTGGCAGCGCCGGAAGTGGTCTCCGAACCATACGTGCAACCAGAGGAAGACGCCGAAAAACATAGCGAAAACTTCAATCGCCGCGAGAGAAGTGGGCGCGACGATCGTGGGCGGGGTGGACGCGACCGCGACCGTGCTGGCCGTCGTGGACCACGAGGTTTTGCGCCGAAGACATCGTCCTACAGCCTAGAGAACTCCTCGGAAGAGGGCTTTGGCCAGGATGAAGTTGCCCATGAGCCGATTGTGCTGCCGGGCGAGTCGCTCTCGAAGTATCGTAAGGGCGGAGAGACTGCGCCTGAGGCTGCGAAGACCGTTGCTCCTGCTGTAACGCCTTCAGCACCGAGTTACGAGATTCCGGCGGGCTGGGATGGAGGGTCGATTCTTCCCGGAGAATCGCTTTCACGGCATCGCAGAACGGAGCAGCCGAAAGCGACGCAGGCAACTGAGACAGTTGCAGCTGAAGTCACCAGAGAGTCCTTGCAAGAGGCATCCGCTAGTTCTGCCGCCGAGAAGAAGCATGAAGAGTCGACGGAGTACGAGCCGACGGAGGCATCAGCCTCTCACCGTTTCGATCCGGTTCCACCCAGTGAATTTCGCCAGGGTGCTCCCGTGGAAGAGCTGGCTTCGCCGGTAGAAGATATCGCGTTCGAACACTCCGAGCTGCCACACGCAGAGATTGAGCAGATTGAGATCGCTGCTCCAGCGGAGCAGTCTGTTTCGACCGAATTGTTCGAAGCCCCAGTTGCCCCGGAGGGCGATGGTGGTCATGAAATCACATCGATCCATGCGACTGGGGAGATGGTCTCTCCTTCGCCTGTTGTCGATCCGGTAGAGGCTGAAGCCACGCAGCAGGCCTTTGAACCCAGTGTCGGCGTGGTGGAGGAAGAGGTCATCGACGACCAGGACTACGACACGGCGATGCTGCATGCCTCCTCGATTGAGGAACTCGACGATCTGGACGAGGAGGAGACGCTGGAAGGGGCAGCCGATCTCGGCAGTATGATTCGCGAGATGTCGATCGATCAGATCACGAGCACAAATCTCGAAGAAGAGGATGAAGACTTCGAGGAAGAGGATGCCGTGGATGACGGCAGCTTCCTGAGCCTGGACTCTGAGGACGCAGCCTCTGAAGATGTCGAAGATATCGAAGAGGATCTTCCTCAAGACGAGTTCGCCGATGAGAGCGAGCCTGCTGTACTGACGGATGGCGCAGCTCCCGACCAGGGACAGGCGCGCGAGCGCGAGATTGACCGTCGTCGTGGTCGCCGGGAACGCAGGGGTGGAGGACGTGACCGTGGGCGCCACGCCGGAGGCAGCGGAGACCGCGAGCGTGGCGGAGGAGACCGCCGCCGGGGCCGTAGCTCCATGCAGGCGACTGACCTCCCGGCGATTACCGAGCTTCTAAAACCGGGCCAGGAGATCCTGGTACAGATTGCAAAGGAGCCGATTGCCAAGAAGGGCGCTCGCATTACGTCGCATATCGCGCTGCCGGGGCGGTTCCTCGTGTTCATGCCGACGGTGAACCACACCGGCGTCTCACGCAAGATCGAGTCGGACAGCGAGCGGCGGAGGCTGAAGGAGATTCTGCTGAGCGAGAAGGGCGATGCTGCTGGCGGCTTTATTGTTCGCACAGCTGCCTCGGGAGCGACCGAAGAGGAGCTACGTTCGGACCTGCGCTTCCTGCTGAACTTGTGGGCCGATATCAAGCAGCGGTCGGAGTCCTCGAAGTCGCCCGCGCTGATCTATCACGATCTCAACCTGGTGGAGCGCATCCTGCGCGACCAGGTGACGGATACCTTCTCGGCAATCTGGGTCGACACGGAAAGCGAGTACGAGCGGGTGCTGCGCTTCCTGCAGCGTTTTCAGCCGAGCCTAATTCGCCGCGTGAAGCTGTACACCAAGGAGACGCCGCTGTTCGAGCAGTTCGGCATCACCGAAGAGATCAACAAGGCGCTGCGTTCTAAAGTATGGCTGAAGTCGGGCGGATCCATCGTAATCAACCAGACCGAGGCGCTGGTCGCGATCGACATCAACACCGGCAAATATGTCGGCAAGACGGCACGGCTGGAAGATACGATCGTCAAGACGAACCTTGATGCGATTCCTGAGATCGTGCGCCAGATTCGGCTGCGGGATCTGGGCGGCATTATCATCATCGACTTTATCGATATGGATGAGCGCAAGAACAGGCATCGAGTGATGGCGGCGCTTGAAGAGGAACTGAAGCACGATCGGGCTCCGTCGAAGATTCTTCAGTTCAACGATTTTGGTCTGGTGGCAATTACGCGCAAGCGCGTGAAGCAGTCGCTGGAGCGAACGCTTTCGACGCAGTGCAATATCTGCGCCGGGACAGGAATGGTGAAGTCGCCGGTAACAGTGTGCAATGACATTTATGTCGAAATGCGCAAGATGTCCAAACACCTGGACCGCGGAGATGTGATGCTACGCGTGCATCCGGATGTGGTGAAGCAGTTGAAATCGTCCACCAAGTGGCTTCAGGAGATGGAGGAGGTGGTCGGCAAGACGATTCTGGTCAAGTCCGATCCGAGCCTTCACCCGGAACAATTCGATATCCACTAAAAGAAAACTTGCAGATAAAGAAAGCTTACAGACGATCTTGGTTCATGGACTAGAATGTCGTGAAGTGATTCTAAGATAGTGACAATTGAGACGGGTACTCGTACTTGGGTACCCGTCTCTTTATATTTGAGGTTATCCCAAATTCGATTTGGAGCGTCTTACACAACATATTGATTACGGTTGTGTTAAGCCTGGTACAGGAGTTCGAAGGATGCTTTTGACAAATGATTCGATCAAAAAGAATTGTTTCGCTGGCGTGATCGCACGTACAGCGACTATTGCCTTTTTAAGTGTTACGACGAGCCTGTGCCTTTCTGCGCAGTCTCCGGTCGCATCATCAGGGAAGGCCGTGGATTTGAAGACGAGTCTGATGGCCCCGATCGATCTGACCAAGCCAGCCGACCTGAGTTATAGCTCGAGCACTGGTGAGGAGGAGACGGCCTTGGCGAAAGACTTCGATCTGAGGCCTTCTGAGGATCAGCCGCCACCGCGGAGAAGGTATGGCCGTCGCACCAACTACAGCGATCGCTGGCACCATGCGGACGGTTCCAACAAGTACACTTTCGCAGCCGGAGGTGGTTTTGGTTTGCCCACAGGCTCAAGTGGCAAAGAGCTAGACCTGAATTGGAAGTTTCAGGTGGCCGGCGGCTACAACTTCAACAAGAAGTTTGCAGTGTTGTTGCAGTACGACTATGACAAGTTCGGACTTACGGGCGGCAATCTTGATCGGCAGTACCTCCGGTACACTGCACTGGACTTGGTCGACAATACTGGCGCATCAATTAGTTTCGCCGGTCTCGATGGAAACGCCCACATGTGGTCCCTTACTCTGAACCCGATGTACACCTACTATCAGGGGGATGCGCTGGGAGCGTATGTGATCGGCGGTGGGGGCTTCTACAGGAAGGTGACGAACTTTACTTTGCCGCAGACCGGCGTCTACTGCGATCCTTTCTTCGGGTACTGCTACCAATTCACGCAAAACCAGACCTTCGATCACTATTCGAACAATGCGGGCGGTGTGAGCGGAGGAATCGGATTTACCTATCGACTCTCCCGCTTCGCCTCTCAAAAGCTGTATGCCGAGGCGCGCTATGCCTGGGTCGACAACCAGCCCAGCGCCAACTCAGTTGTCTCCTACTATCCGGAGAACAACAAGCGCACGGGATACTTTCCTGTCACCGTCGGTATCCGCTGGTAAGGTTCGTGGGTGGAACGAGAAGGCCCGGCATTGGCCGGGCCTTTCTGTTTACGGGGCACTACTTCCGCATAGCTGCTTCGATCTCTGAGACTTCGTGCGGAAGCTTCGCGATCAGGTCGATGAGCTTGCCATCGGGGTCGACATAGACGACGTCTTCGATACGAACTCCGATGTTCTCTTCAGGAAGATAGAGGCCAGGCTCGATTGTGAACACCATGTTCTTGTCCAGGGGCTTCGTATAGTCCCAAGGATCATGTACGTCGATGCCGACGAGGTGCCCGATGCCGTGGACCATGTACTGGCCCAGGGGCTGTCCGTGCAGATCTTTGCCATGCTCGTTGATGTAATTGAAGGCGATCGTATCGAGGGAATCGGCATCCTTGTGCTGAGGGTCGTTGATCTTGGATTTACCTGCAACAAAAGCCGCCGCCGCCGCCCGCTGGGCCCCGAGGACGATCTCGTAGATCTCGCGCTGGCGCGGCGTGAAGCGACCATTGACCGGCATCGTGCGGGTGATGTCGGAGGCATACATGCTGTACTCTCCAGCTTCGTCGATCACGACGAGATCGCCGGACTTCATCGTGCGGGAGTTTTCGCTGTAGTGCAGTGTGGTCGAGTTCGGTCCCGAGCCAACGATCGGCGGATAGCTGGCGCGTTCGCAGCCGTCCTCCATCATCTTCGCAAGCTCGACCCCAGCGACAGTACGCTCGCGAACGCCGGGTTTGATCGAACGCATGCCTGCGAGCTGCGCGGCGATGGAAGCCTCTGATGCCTTGCGTATGAGTTCCACCTCGGCGGCAGATTTGATGGCGCGCAGAGCGATAAGAGGCTCGGAGACATCCCCTGCTGGGGCGATGGCGGAGGTTCCCAGCGTGGCTGCGGTGAAGCCCAGCGAAGCCTGTGATGGTGCGGAGTTCTTTTCCACCCAGACGTTGCGCATGCGCGTCCTGTCGGCAAGTGCGAGCTTGTTCAGCACCTCCGGAAGCTCAAGCATCGGCAGGACTTCATCGAAGCCGGTGGAGGTTGCGGCTCCGGGCGTCGCCGCGTCCATCTTGGCGCCGGTGTACTTCTCTACACGGGGATTGCGCGAAGGGAGAAACAGGATCTCGCGGTAGGGTTGGGCGGCGCGTGCTCCGAGACCGCCGGTGCCTGGTGTTTCAGCTACAGCATCGGCAGCGGGAATCACAACCATGGCTGCACCCGGCTCGTTCCATCCGGTGAGGTAGTAAAAGTCCTCGTCCTGCCTGTAGTCCTGGTACTCCATTGTTGGCTCTTCATTGGCAAAGAGAATCGCCACGCCGTCCTTCATCTTCGCTGCGAGGGCTACGCGACGTTGGCGGTATTCGGCCTTCGGGACCGAGTCCAGGGCATGCGATACGGTGCAGACGCTCAACAGCGTAACGAGAATCCTGATGCGGTTTTTCACGGATACTCCTTTTTAAATGCCCATCGGGTACGGCTTCTCGTGGAACTCCTGGCCCGCAGTCCCGAAGCGCTCAAAGCGGCCCTGCAACAGGCTCAGCAGACCGGTATACCAGTAGCCGAAGACGAAGAGCACGAGGAATGGCACCGTGAAGTAATTCTCCGTCGAGATGGCATACCAGACCGTGAACGCGAAGTAGCATCCGATCGCAAGCTCGATCCACGGAATGATGCCGAGGCGCTTACGATACTTCTTGGCCTGGCTCTTTTCGCCTCTTTTATTCACGCGATATTTCGGGGTACGGGCGAAGGCCGATTTCACTCCAAAGAGAGCTTCGAGAACTGCCTTGGCATTGGTGATCGTCAAACCAACACCGAGCGCCATCAGGAATGGGAGATACAGGAGGGTCTTACCCCAGTTCTTAGGGAAGAGCTCCTTCTGTGAGACGAGATAGAAGCTCGAGATCGACATGGTGCTCGCCATAAAGAGCGGAAGGTCGATCAGCAGCATCTGCAGCAGGCCTTGCCAGCTACGAATGATCATCGCGGGCATCAGCAGAGCGCTGAGGACAATCATCAACGGATAGCTGAGATTCGCAGTCAGGTGATACCAGGCTTCGAGTTTGGTGTGCCAGGGCAGGTCGCTCTTCATCACGCGTGGAAGAATCTTCTTGCCCGTCTGGATGAGTCCCTTGGCCCAGCGCGCCTGCTGAGTCTTGAAGGCCGTCATCTCGATGGGAAGCTCTGCCGGGCACTCGACATCCTGCAGGTACTTAAAGCGCCAGCCGACCATCTGCGCGCGGTAGCTGAGGTCGGTGTCCTCGGTCAGAGTGTCGTGCTGCCATCCTCCAGCGCTGCCGATGGTCTCGCGTCGCCACATGCCTGCGGTGCCGTTGAAGTTGAAGAACACCCCGGCGCGGGAGCGGCCGCCGTGCTCCAGCACGAAGTGGCCGTCGAGCATGATGGCTTCGACCTGGGTAAGGAAGCTATAGTCGCGGTTCAGGTGTGTCCAGCGCGTCTGCACCATTCCGATCTCGGGCTCGGCGAAGTGATGGATGACCTGCATCACCCACTCTCGAGGAGGCACAAAATCGGCGTCGAAGATGGCGACGAATTCGCCGCGTGCCGTATGTAATCCTGCATCCAGCGCTCCCGCTTTGAAGCCGTGGCGGTTGGTGCGATGGATGTAGTGGATGGGCTGCGGGTCCATCCCGGCGAAGCCGGTGGCGTAGCGGTCGACGATCTGCTGGGCGACGACAATGGTCTCGTCGGTGGAGTCGTCGAGGACCTGAATCTCGAAGCGGTCGCGGGGATAGTTCAGACGACAGCAGGCATCGATAAGCCGATCGATGACGAACTGCTCATTGAAGATAGGAAGCTGAATTGTAACGAAGGGAAGTTCGCCTTCAGGCCAGCGGGCAGGTGGCTCGTCCCATTTGGTGGCGTTCTTGCGGTTCTTGTAATAGAGCCACACCAACTGGTATCGATGGATGCCGTAAAACGCCAGGATGGCCATGACGATGAAATAGGGAATCAATAGTGAGGTGTCGAAGGCGTTCCAACGGTAGAGCCCTTTGAAGGTCTGATCGAGATAGTGCGACTTCCAATAGTGGCTGAACCCATGCGGGGCCAGCAGCAGCCCAAGGATCGACGTCAGACCCGGCATTGAGGATGGAATAAAAGAAGGCAGTTGCTGGCTCCGGCGAAGAGTGTCCTTTGGTATCGAACCGATTCTACCTAATTCAGGAACATCGTCCGGTAGAGTGTATCCCGTTGCACCGGCTTAAAGCCTGCATCGCGAATGATACGGCGCAGTTCCTCTTCGGTGGTGCAGTTGGAGGTTCCAGCCGCTTTCACGACATTTTCCTCCAGCATGACCGAGCCGACGTCGTTGCCGCCAAAGCGCAGCCCCATCTGCAGCACCTTCAGGCCCTGAGTGACCCAGCTGGATTGCACGTTTTCGATGTTGTCGAGGTACATCCGTGAGATGGCTAGGGTCTTCAGGTACTCGACCGAGGTGGCCTCATCCCATCCCCGTCCGCCGAGCGCGGTGTTGTTCGGCTGGAAGCTCCAGGGGATGAAGGCGGTGAAGCCCCCGGTCTCTTCCTGCAGCCTGTGCACGACTTCGAAGTGATTGATGCGCTGCTCGAAGGTCTCACCAACGCCGAACATCATGGTTGCCGTGGTGCGCATTCCCAGCTCGTGGGCGGTGCGGTGAACATCCACCCAGTCCTGCGTCTTGCACTTCAGGCGGGCGATGCGATGGCGAACGTCGTCATCCAGAATTTCAGCGCCGCCGCCAGGGATAGACTGCAGACCGGCATCGCGCAGGCGCATGATGGTGTCACGCAGTGAGAGCTCGGAGTACTCGGCGATGGCGAGGATCTCGCTGGCCGAGAGGCAGTGCAACCAGATGTTGGGGAAGCGCTCGCGAATGCCGCGGAAGAGGCGTTCGAACCAGTCGATCTTGAGGTCAGGGTGCAGGCCGCCCTGCATCAGCACACCGGTGCCTCCCATCTCTTCGGTCTCGCGGATCTTGTCGTAGATGGTTTCGAAGTCGAGGATGTAGCCTTCCGAGGCCATCTTTCCTTTGAGGGGACGATAGAAGGCGCAGAAGGTGCAGTACTCGGTGCAGAAGTTGGTGTAGTTGATGTTGCGGTCGATGATGTAGCTGACCACGCCCTCCGGATGCAGGCGGCGACGGATCGCGTCGGCCTCCATGCCGATGCCGATCAGGTCGTCACTTCTGAAACAGTCCAGGGCTTGTTCGCGGCTGATTCCCATAAGTTCATTTTACGCTTTGCCAGCGGGGATCACTACTTTCTAAGCAGGAGTCCAAGGATGATGAATAACAGGACCGTGATGACGCTGACGCCAAGCCTGATCCAAAGGTTAAGCCCACCGATGCGCTCTTCCAGGGTTTTGATTCGGCGGTCAGCCTGTTCGAGCGAAGAGCGAACCTGGCGAACGTCATCGCCGACCCCCGCAATCTGTGCGCTCTGCTCCTGAAGCTGGCGATAGAGCCCGGCATGAGCTTTTGTGACCTGACCGAGGTCAGCCTGGACGCCTTCGGACATGGCCGCGAGCGCCGCCATGTTGGCCTGCTCGCCGGCGGACTTCGAGGCAAAGTAACGGTCGGCTACCGGAATGAGCCGCGCTGCGTGAGGCAATAGTTCGACGAGCTGCATCAGTACCCTTGGCCACATAGATTTGTCGAGTCTACCTTTCCACTGTGTTCAGCTGCCGTGCTCGCATGGTCTGCAGGGCCAGCATGACGCCGGTCGCGAGCAGGATTGCGGTAAGAATGATCTGCGACCATAAGCAGTAGATGCACCATTTCTGGAGAACGAAGGCCTCGAGGTAGCTCAAAAAACACGCGCAGAGAAAGCCGATGAGCGATGCCTGGAACGCGAGCCAGCGCCATCCGGCCAGCGCGAAGGCGGCGATCAGCACGTAGCCGATAATTCCGATGGTTGCAACCGGAATGTGGTGGCCGCCGGTGGCGGGTTCATCGAAGGTGCGAGGAGGGAGGACCGCGAAGCGGCTGTGATTGACTGCACCGCAGTCGAACTTTTCCGTCACCGCGCAGGGCGGAGCCTGGGAGGGGTCCATATAGTGCACATGAAGCGCCATCGCCGAAACGACAAGACCTGCAACTGCCAGCAAAGCCACCAGATACTTCATCGTTCGATTCTAACTTCGTTTTGGACTACCTGTGCTAGCGTAGGGCGATGTCCCGTTGGAGAGTTGTACGCAGAGCCATCCTGGCAGTATCTTTTGCTGTCTCTCTCGCAGCGAGTTCACACTCCTTCTCACAACAGCTGCCGGTTCTCTCGGCTGATGCCGCTAAGATCCAGCAGCAGGTGGAACAACTCGTGCCGGGAAGCAAGATCAGTGTGATTCCCCGTCAGGGACAGGAGGCGTTTGGCTCGTTCGTATCGAAAGGGCAGAAGGAATTTACCTTTTACGACGTCGACACCAGGACCGATGCGACGCTGAAGTACGAAGAAGTTAAAGTCATCCGCAACGGCTATGGCGGGTACAACCATCTCCGCCACCGTCACACGGACAAAAAGCGCGCTCTGATCGTCGGAGTGGTGGTCGTTGCTGGATTGCTCGGTCTGGTATTAGCCGTAGCCCTCTCCAGCTAAAATTCATCCGTTCTTCATTCTGTTACAAAAGCGGCTTAAAATGAGCGCGTGACTACTCGCCGCGAATTCCTTACCCTCCTTGGCGCCGCAGGCGCTGCCGCCGCTGCTCCTGCATCGCTGATCGCCGCTCCTGCAAGCGAGTCCTTCACTTTTCTTTTTCTCACTGACACTCACATCCAGCCGGAGCTGGATGCGGCCAAGGGCACGGAAATGGCCTTCAAAAAAGCGCGTGGGATTAAGGCCGACTTCGCCATCCAGGGTGGGGATCACGTCTTCGATTCGCTCGCTGTGCCCAAGGAACGCGCGCTCTCGCTCTTCGATCTCTACGGCAAGACAGAACAGGATCTGGGGATGAAGGTTCACCACACTATCGGGAATCACGATGTCGTCGGGATCTTTCCCAAGAGCGGTGTGTCTCCGACGGACCCCCTTTACGGCAAAAAGCTCTTCACGGACCGGTTTGGCAAGACGTATTACTCGTTCGACCATAAGGGGCACCACTTCTTGGTGCTGGACTCGATCGGCGTCACCTCCGACCGAGCTTACGAGGGCCGTATCGATGCGGAGCAGATGCAGTGGATCTCGCAGGACCTAGCTGCTCTTCCCAAGGGAACTCCGGTTATCGTCTCCGTTCACATCCCGCTAGTTTCGGCGTTTTCTTCCTATGTTCCGATTCCGGCCTCGCCGGAGGCGCACCATGGCATGACGGTAGCGAATGCCAACGAGGTTCTGCCGCTATTCGAAGGCCACAATGTGCTGGGCGTGCTGCAGGGTCATACGCATATCAACGAGCGGGTGGAGTGGCACGGCATCCCCTATGTCACCAGCGGAGCCGTCTCCGGCAACTGGTGGCAGGGCGTGCGCATGGGAACCCCCGAAGGTTTTACGGTAGTGACGGTTTCCAACGGCAAGCTGACCACACGCTATGAGACCTACGGCTTCAAGTCCGTCGATCCTCACAACACCTAGCTTTTTGGCAGGTAGGCAGCCAATCTTCGCTTCATGATCTTCACGGCGTCGATGTTCTCGTCCACGAGTACGAAGCTGCGGCCATGCTTAGCCGCGGCCTCGCCCGTAGTTCCGCTTCCGGCGAAGAAGTCGAGCACGGTCTCGCCTGGGTTGGTGTGGACTTTCACAATCCGCTCGAGGATGCCCAGCGGCTTCTGTGTGGCATAGCCCGTTTTCTCCTTGCCCGTGGGAGAGACGATGGTGTGCCACCAGACATCGGTAGGGGTCTTGCCGCGAGCGGCCTTCTCTTCGCCGACCAGGCCCGGAGCCATGTAGGGAATGCGGTCGCACTCCTCGAGGTGGAAGGTGTAGCGCTTCGGATCTTTGGTGTACCAGAGGATGTTGTCGTGCTTGGCCGGCCATTTTTTCTTCGATCGCGCGCCGTAGTCGTAGGCCCAGATGATCTCGTTCTGGAAGCAGTCGCGGCCAGACATCGCCTCTTCCGTACTGAAAATCTCATCGAGCATCACCTTGCAGTAATGCACCTCGCGATAGTCGATGTGGAAGAAAAGAGAGCCAGTTGGGGCGAGGATGCGGTAGGCCTCTTCCATGCGAGGACGCAGGAAGCCCAAGAAATCGTCGAACTGATCGAGGTAACCGGCTCCAGCCCTTTCACCGGTTACCCGTTCGGTGCGGTAGCGGCGGCCTCCGAAACCGGTGCGATCCCCAGTCTCATCCCGGACAGTCCGGAGCTGGGGCCGGGTCTGCTTACGGCCGGTATTGAACGGGGGATCGACGTAGATCAGTTCCACGGATTCACTTCTCATCTGCCGCAGCGCCTGTAAGTTGTCTGCCAGCAGAATGCGGTTGCCGCCTTTGTCCATCCAACCCCTTTCGTTTCCTCCTAACACTAACTCAGTCTTTGCCTTCTTCCGATCAGCGTGTATTGTTTTCTGCGGGTCAGAATTTTTCGTGGCAATAAAGGACCTCATCTTCGCTATGTTGTCGGATCGCGGCCGGGTACGGCGCGGCAACGAGGATATCTGCGCTGCCTCGCCTGCATCCGGGGCCTTTGTCGTCTGCGACGGCATGGGCGGGGCTGCCGGGGGCGAGGTTGCCAGCCATCTTGCCGCCGAGACGTTTTTGTCGCAAATGGCGCTGAACGGGACTGTGGCGAAGCCTGTTGAAATCCGGATCAACGCGGCAGTCCAGGCGGCGAATCGCGCTATCTTCCAGCAGGCCCAGAAGACTCCGCAGCTATACGGCATGGGCACTACGCTGGTTGGCCTGGTGCACGCAGGGACGGCTGCGGACGATACCCCTGCCCCGCTGCCGGAGGACTCCCTGTGGCTGGTCCACGTGGGGGACAGTCGTTGCTACCTGTGGCGTGACCGGAATCTCGAGCGACTTACCGACGATCATTCGCTGGTGGAGGAGCAAGTCCGGGCCGGGCAGATTACGGCTGCCCAGGCGATCGAGTCGCCGATGCGCAATCTGATTACGCGCGCCGTAGGATCGCATGCTACGGTTGAGCCGGAGATTCGCAGCTATCCTCCGCGGGAAGGCGACCTCTACGTGCTCGCGTCGGACGGCTTGACCCGCGACCTCTCAGAGGATGAGATTGCTTCGATCCTTTGCCGGGTTCCTTCGACCGTCACGCAGGCGGTGTTGCACTCTACTTGCAGGGAGCTCATTGAGGCAGCCAACGCAAAGGGTGGTGGCGACAACATCACGGTGCTCCTGGTCGCCCTGAGGCGCGTGAGCGCCTGAGACATCCTCGAAGCTGATAGACTGCGGTCGCGTCCAACCATCCTATGAGTCATCCTACGAACGAGATCACAACCATCGCTGTTCTGGGTGCCGGGACCATGGGAAATGGCATCGCTCACGTTGTCGCGCGCGCGGGCTATCGGGTTCTGCTCTGCGATGTCGCGCAAAATCTGCTGGACCGCGGGCTTTCCACGGTCGAAAAAAATCTCTCCCGTGAGGTCTCCAAGGAGAAGATCACGCGGCAAGAGGCCGACGAAGCTCGTGCCCGTATCATCCCTGCACTGGATCGCGAGGCGCTTGCGATTTGTGACTTTGCCGTCGAAGCTGCTACGGAGCGGTTTGAAGTGAAGACCGATATCTTCCGCGACCTCGACCGCATCCTTCGGCCTGAGGTCATTCTCGCCAGCAACACCAGCTCGATCTCGATCACAAAGCTGGCGGCCCAGACCTCACGGCCTCAACAGGTCATCGGCATGCACTTTTTCAATCCGGTGCCGATGATGCAACTGGTCGAGGTGATCCGCGGTTTACAGACCTCGCAGGAGACGTTCGAAAGGGTTCAGGCGCTTGCCATCGCGCTGGGAAAAACGCCGGTCGAGGTGAACGATGCCACAGGTTTTGTCTCCAACCGCGTGTTGATGCCCCTGATCAACGAGGCGGTCTTTGCGGTGATGGAGGGGGTCGCGACGCCGGAGGCCGTGGACAAGATCTTTCAGCTTGGCATGGCTCACCCGATGGGCCCGCTGACCTTGGCCGATTTCATTGGCCTCGACGTCTGCCTGGATATCATGCGTGTGCTGGAGCAGGGAATCGGCGATCCGAAGTATCGTCCCTGCCCACTGCTGGTTCGCATGGTGGATGCAGGATGGCTGGGCCGCAAGTCAGGACGTGGGTTCTATACCTATTCTTAGGGACTGGGCCATCTGTTGCTTAGACTGCATGAAGGTAAACTACTCATCAGGAGATTTCATGCCGAAAGAGATGTTCTTTGAAGACTTTTATGTCGGCCAGAAGATGAACTCGGTCGGAAGCGCGAAGGTGACCGCTGAAGAGATCAAGGAGTTCGGCCAGAAATACGATCCACAGCCCTTCCATCTGGATGAGGCGGCGGGCGAAGGCTCCTTCTTCAAGGGGCTGGCGGCCTCCGGTTGGCTGACTGCGGCGATTGTGATGCGGCTGCGGGTGCAATCGGTTCCGGTCTCCGGCGGCATGATCGGCGCCGGGGTCGAGGAGATGCGCTGGACCCAGCCGGTGCGTCCTGGCGATGCCATTCGCACCGAGATCGAGGTCGTCGGCGTGCGGCATTCCAACTCGCGCCCCGACTATGGTGTCGTGCGCACGCGAACCCTCGCCTATAACCAGCGCAACGAGGTTGTTCTACGCTCGACGGTGAACTTTCTCGCGCCTCTGCGCCACTCCGTACAGAAGTGATCCTTACAGAGTGACCCCAGCTGAACGCGCTCTGCTTCCATCGCTGATCGATAAGGTGGTTGCCTTGGAGACGATCCAGGATGATCGCCTGGTGGCGCAACTCCTCTTCGTCTTCGACGAGGGAGAGACGCCTGACCTGTTCTGCCTCGAAGTGACGCGGAGTCCTGATGGCACGTGGATTCAGAAGGGTAGCGCCGGTTATTCCATCCTGCTTTCCGAGATTGCGCGGATCGAATTTCCGGTACCTCAGATTCCGGAACCAAACCAGTAAACCTGCCCGAAAACCCACAACGATCGGGCGTATTGTAGATCCATGATGCGTATGACAGTGCTAGCCTCCGGGTCCAAGGGAAACAGCACGGTCATCTCCTCTTCGCGAACGCGGGTTCTGGTGGATGCCGGGCTTTCCTGCCGCGAGCTTTTGAAGCGAATGCTGCTCGCCGGGGAAGACCCGGCGGCGCTGGACGCCATTCTCATCACGCATGAGCACCAGGATCACGTTGCCGGGCTGGGGGTTCTCGCCCGCAAACTGGACATTCCGGTTTACCTTACCGAGCCGACGCATCGTGCGTGGGTTCGCATGCTGACACCGCGCACGACGATGTCGTACGCACAGTGGCTCGACCATGTGCAGCAGGAGAAAGAAGCTCGCGCGAACGCCGTGGCCTCTGCGAGCGCACTTGAGCCAGGAATCTGCGACAGCATGTCAGCTGCAGCCGAGAGCGCTTCCTCCGGGACGGAGGGGGCTTCGGATTGCGCTGAACCTGAGGAGCCGGAGAGCGTGCAAAAGATTCCTGTGAAGGCCGATCCGACCTACCTGCCTGCGGTCGAGTACTTCCGCTCCGGACGCCAGTTCTCGATTGGCGATATCGAGATCACTCCCTTTACGATTCCGCATGATGCGGCTGATCCCTGCGGCTTTGTCTTTGCATCGGAGGGGATTCGCATGGCGTTGGCCACCGATCTTGGCTACATGCCGCCCAATGTCAAGGCTGCCCTGAAGCGCATCGACGTCCTGCTGCTGGAATCCAACCATGATCTCGAGATGCTGAAGGACGGACCCTATCCCTGGAGCGTTAAACAGCGTGTTCTTTCCCGGGTTGGCCATCTTTCGAACATGGCCACGGCAGAATTCCTGGAGCGAGACTACGATGGCAATGCGACCTACATTGTCCTAGGACACTTATCGGAGTCGAATAACGCACCGGAGCTGGCACGTTTGGCGGCGGAACAGGCTCTTGTGCATCATCCTGCGCTGTTGGGAAATCGAATTCTACTCGCAGAACAGATGGCTCCTTTGGCCCCTATCTCTCTGTAGATAAGTAGATTATCTCCAGATTGATTTAGACCTGGTATCGGTGCCGCCACCTGGGAAAACGAATCTTTTTCCGCTTTTGGGCTATCGAACAGGTAGAATGGAAGTCTGAAAAGACGATGAAAAGATTTGCATCAGTACCTGCCGCCAGTGTCCATGAGCGTTCCACTTCCTGCACCGATCAGGTCGTGGGAGCGATTCTCTCTGGTTGGCGCTATGACATTTCGGGCCTTTCGCCGGCGATGCGGACTGACTATGAGCAGCATTTTGAAGAGTGCAGCCATTGCAGACGGAGGCAACGCGTCGCCCGAACTATCGATGTTTTGTTGATCTCTGTTAGCACTTTATCGATCGTCGCGTTTCTGCTCGCAGCCGTAATCATTCACCGGGTCGAATTGATCACTCATATCGGCAAGGTTGAGCTTCACCTTTACCAGACCCATGCAGTAGCGATTTCGCTTGAAGCCGTTGCCGTGATTGGCCTCGTCCTCTCTACGCTGCTCTGGGTTTTGGTCGCGATTGCTACACCGCTCCCGGGGTTTCTGGGGGAGATCGTCCAGCAGCATATCCCCTCCGACCTCCGCAATCGGTTTACCAAGGCAGCCTGAGTTCTCTCAGCGAATCAGTATCAGGAGGGCCATCGAGCCCTCCTTCTTCTTGCTCCTATCCCCGCCTCGGCCTCGGCATTTGGTAGTTTAGAAGGAAAGACCTCATGTCATCCTCTCATCAACCTGAAGGAGAGATCCTTCCATCCGGTGATCCGCCGGGAGCCTATATCGCGGAAGATATTCCGACCCCTCGCCGGCGCGCGCGCAGTATTCTGTCGGCGCCGGGAACGTATGTGCTGGTCGGGATCAACTGTGCCGTCTTTCTCTGGATGGTCCTTCACGGGGTCGATCCGGCATCGCCGACTCCAGCTCAACTGATCCATTTTGGAGCTAATGTTCCAGCCCTGGTGCTGCACGGGCAATGGTATCGCCTGCTGAGCGCCACCTTTGTCCATGTCGGCCTGATCCATCTGTTGACCAACATGTGGTGTCTATGGAATCTGGGGCTGCTGGGAGAGCCGCTTCTGGGCCCATGGGGCATGGTGGCCGTCTATATGCTAACCGGGGTGGCGGGTAACCTACTGAGCTTGCTGGTCAATATCCTGATGCGGGATTTCGTCTCGGTAGGCGCGGGAGCTTCCGGGGCCGTCTTCGGCATCGCGGGAATCCTCATTGTTCTGCTCTCGAATCACAAGCTGCCAATTCCTGCATTTGAACTGCACCGCCTACGCCGGTCGGTCATTCAATTCGCGGGGCTCAACCTGGTGATAGGGCTTGCGACCATTGTGTTGCCGCTGATTCGCATCGACAATTCGGCGCACGTCGGAGGTTTTTTGTCCGGCCTCGCGCTTGGTGTCCCACTGGTTCCGCGTATGACCAGCGGCCGATCACGCTATCTGGCGCGGCAGAAGCTTACCTTCGCGGTGGCGGCGCTTCTTCTTGCGCTCTTCGGGCACTGGATCGCAAACCTGCGATAAGGCAGGGACTAGGGCTGGGAATAGGGACTAAAGATAAAGCATAGGAGAAGGCCCTGTTTAGCTCAGGGCCGTCTGGGCAAACTTTCTGACCATGGCCAGCAACAGCCTGCGATCGCTCTCGCCCAGGTTGGCGGAATAGCGTTGTATCTGGGTCAGGAAGCGGATCTCGTCTTCTTTGAGGTGAAGCGACGACATCTCCTTGCTGACGATCTCTTCGGCGAAGAACTCCGCCAGTTGCAGGTCAAGGGCGCGGGCGATCTTCTGCAAGGTCTCAAGCGAAGGGACGGTATGGCCATTCTCGACCCGGGAGAGATAACAGCGGAGTAATCCGGTGCGCTTTTCTATGTCGCCCTGCGACATACCCTTCTGGAGACGGTAGCCCCGGATCGTATTTCCAATATTCAGTGCAATCGAAAGAGTCTCGGCGGACTCATTTACAAGCTCGGCAGGAAGTGTTTGCATGGTGGCCATTAGCCACAAAGTAAACATCGCCAGAGCGGGGGTCAATCCCTATCTTTCGCCGTTACTGTGGTTTGTACCAGCCGAGGTTCATCTGCATCAGGATGGATGCCATAACCTGAAGTCCTACTTGAACCCCGCTAGGTTCTGGAACCTATTACGACAACAGACGGTTGGCGATTTATCAGACGTTTACGAGGCGTTTTGCGAAGAATTCAACCCCGGCGACCGGGTTGTCGTTGTAGCGCTGGACGGGGATAAAACCAAGGCTGGCGTAAAGGCGTCCAGCCTCCGGCATCGCTGCAGGAACCGTATCCAGATACATTGCCTGGTAGCCTCCCCGGATGGCCCAGGCGAGGGCCTCTTCGATGAGCTTGCGTCCTAGGCCAAGGCCGCGGAAGTTGGAGTTGACCCACAGGCGTTTCATCTCGCAGGCCTGCTCGTCCCTGGCGATCTCCCGCAGGGCAATGCAGCCGGCGGCGATGCCGTCGCTTTTTGCGAGCAGGATTGTTGCATAGCCTTCCGGCAGGCGCTCCAGCTCCTGCTCGTAGTTCGTGAGGCAGATGCTCGCGGCGCCGGAGGGGTTGCTGGCCAAGTGATCTCCGTATTCACGCATCAGCTGTCGCGCAGCGGCGATGTCTTCCTCTTCCCTGGCTTCCCTGATGGCGATCTGCGGCATTCGCTGTTCCTAGGTAGAAGCGGTTCAGGCCATGTGCATTCCACCGTTCACGTCCAGCGTGTGGCCGGTGATGTAGCTGGCTTCTTCCGATGCGAGGAAGGCGACGGCGTAGGCGACCTCGGAGTCGGTCCCGACGCGTCCGAGCGGGATGTACTGGGCGTTCATCTTCTTCTGTTCTTCGGTGAGGACGGCGGTCATCGCGGTTTCGATGTATCCCGGAGCGACGGCGTTGACGGTGATGGTGCGGCTGGCGAGCTCGCGGGCCAGCGACTTGGTCATCCCGATCAGTCCGGCCTTCGAGGCAGCGTAGTTGGCCTGTCCGGCCTGTCCCGTCTGGCCGACGACTGAGGTGATATTGATGATCCTTCCCCAGCGGTTCTTCACCATCGATGACATGACTGCCTGCGTGAGCAGGAAGGCTCCGGTGAGATTGGTGGTCAGAACACTGTCCCAGTCGGCGCGCTTCATGCGCAAGGAGAGCATGTCGCGGGTGATGCCGGCGTTGTTGACCAGGATTTCTACCTTACCGAAGTGGGCAATGACGGCCTTGGCGCACTCCTTGATGGAGTCTTCGCTGGCTACGTCGAGCGCGAAGGCTTTGGCGGTTCCGCCAGCAGCCACGATCTCTGCTTCCACGGCCGACAGTTTTTCGATATTTCTCGCGGCGAGTGCGACCTGCGCTCCTTTACGAGCCAGCTCGAGCGCCACGGCTCGTCCGATTCCCTGCGAAGCTCCTGTAACCAATGCGATGCGATTGCTGAGAGTACTCAATATTCCTCCAACTTCTATGTCTTTGCATTATACGAATCGACAGATTGGTCGCGGCGCAGGCACCAGATGTAAACCTCAAGCTCGCGAGCGAAGTGATTTGAGAATGCTGAACATCTCAGGGATAAGATGCCGGGAATTTTCCAAGGCTTCAAGTGACGTATTCTGTGGTTCACCATGTCGGACGAGAAAAAAGCCCTTTCCCCCTCTGCTGAGACCGATGTTTATGCGATTCACGGAGCCGATCCCGAGGTTCTTGCTTATGCGATGGCCAAATACTCGCGCTCCGCGTTGAGCATGAAAGAGTCGCTGGTCGAGATCAGCGCGCAGCGTGCCGAGCAGTTTCTGAACACGTTCTATTTTCAGTACGGGCACCGCTCGATCGCCGATCTTGCACATATCCCGTTTGCCATCGAGCGCCTAAGCCTGCTGGCAGCGATCGAGCTGGTGGATGAGCAGCGCTGGGACGGGCAGGAGCGTTCCACGCGCTATCAGGATTTTCGGCGCTCCGGCTGGTATACCCCTGAGCTGGGCGCAAAGACGCCCGTCTTTACCGCGGCAATCGAGGCGATGTTCAAGGCATACCAGCAGGTGGGGGCTGGCATGCTGGACGCGCTGAAAGCAGCGATCTCGCGGCCGGAAGAGATGAAGCCGGAGGCTTACGAACGCACACTCAAGGCGCGTGCGTTCGATGTGGCCCGTTATCTTCTTCCGCTGGCGACGAATACTTCGCTGGGGCAAATCGTAAATGCAAGGACGTTGGAGACGCAGGTCTCGCGGCTGCTGACGAGCCCATTTGCCGAGGTTCGCCAGATCGGAGAGAAGCTGCGACGCGCTGCGACGGAGCCTGCGTGGAATGTTTATCACGCCGACGCGCAGGTGCTGTGTGAGGAGATCGGCTCAGTGGACGGAAACTGCGCGCATCGCGCGACCGAGATGCTGATGCGTCCGGTAAAGACGGCGCCTACGCTGGTGAAGTACGCGACGCCGAACGCCTATCTTGAAGAGAGCCGTAAAGAGCTTGCCGTTGCAGCTGCGACGTTGATGAAGGGGCAGGCGATCGATCCTGCTCCCGTGGTCGATTTGCTGGACGATTCGGAGCCGCTGGAGGTCGAACTTGCGACCTCGCTGCTCTATCCGAACTGTCACTATTCCTACCGACAGTTGCGATCGAACGTGGCTGCCCTAACGGCATCGCAGCGTGACGAACTGATTGCGCTGGGAACGAAGCATCGCGGCAGGCACGATGAGCTGTTGCGGGCCTTCAGTGCGGGTCGCGGATTTCGCTTCGACATCCTGATGGATATCGGAGGTTTCCGCGATATGCACCGTCATCGCCGCTGTGTGCAGCTGTTACAGCCGTTCACGGATGCGCATGGATACGAGGAGCCAGTCTGCCCCGGTCAACCGACGTTGGCCGAGGCGAATCTCGCGAAGGAGTATAAGTCGGCGATGGATGCGGCACTGGGTGCTTATCGCGCGCTGCGCGATTCCGGTATCGATGAGGCAGCTCAGTCGGGGCAATATTGCCTTCCGCTGGGAACGCGCTGCCGGGCCATGTTCAAGATGGACTTCGCAGAGGCGCTCTATATCTCCGAGCTGCGTTCAGGGGTTGCGGGCCACTTCAGCTATCGGCGCGTGGCGTGGGAGATGTACAAGGCGGTGGCGGAGCGGCATCCGACGCTGGCCTCGCAATTCCGGATCGAGGATGTGAACGAACCGGTGGACCTGCTGCGGCGGTGAGCTACCGATTCCGTTCCGCTTTAGTTGTATTCGCCTTTTATTTGCTTTTAAGATTTTAAATGCTAGAATCCGCTTTGACATTACCGAGGAGAACGATCACGTGGCAGATGACCGCAACAAGGCAATAGAGACGGCGCTTTCTCAGCTTGAAAAGCAGTTCGGCAAGGGCTCGATTATGAGGCTCGGAGCCAAGGAGGCGATTGTCCCGATTGCGGTCATCTCCACCGGTTCGATCTCATTTGACGCGGCGCTGGGAGTTGGCGGTGTTCCGCGCGGACGCGTGGTAGAGATCTTTGGCCCTGAGTCGTCGGGTAAGACGACGATTACTTTACAGATTGTGGCGGAGGCCCAGAAGGCGGGCGGCTTGGCTGCGTTTGTGGACGCGGAGCACGCGCTTGACCCGGCCTACGCCAAGAAGCTGGGCGTGGACGTCGATAACCTGCTGGTTTCGCAGCCGGATTATGGCGAGCAGGCGCTGGAGATCGTCGAGGCGCTGGTACGTTCGGGAGCGATCGATGTTCTTGTCGTCGATTCCGTTGCCGCGCTGGTGCCGAAGGCAGAGCTTGACGGAGAGATGGGCGATTCGCACATGGGACTGCAGGCAAGGCTCATGAGCCAGGCGCTGCGCAAGCTCACCGGAACGGTTGCGAAGTCTCGGACCTGCCTGATCTTCATCAACCAGATTCGTGACAAGATCGGCGTGATGTTCGGCAACCCGGAGACAACGACCGGAGGCCGCGCGCTGAAGTTCTACTCCTCGGTGCGTATCGACATCCGTCGTATCGGAGCGGTGAAGGAAGGCGATGTCGTCACCGGTTCGCGCACCAAGGTCAAGATCGTGAAGAACAAGGTTGCAGCCCCTTTCCGCGATGCCGAGTTCGACATTCTGTACGGCGAAGGAATCTCACGAGAAGGCGACGTGCTGGATCTGGCAGTGCTGCATAATGTCGTCGAAAAAAGCGGTGCATGGTACAGCTATTCGGGCGAACGCATCGGACAGGGACGTGAGAACGTTCGCAACTTCCTGAAGGAAAACAAGGATGTTTTCAGCCGCATCGATGCTGAGGTTCGCAAAAAACTCGGCATCGTCGCGACCAACGGAGACGTCGAGGTTCCCGCTGTCCCGGCGAATGGCGCGACAGCTGCAACCGAAGCCGTCAAGGGCAAACGGTCCTAGATTCTGGCCGCCGCTATGGATTTAAAGAAAAGCCCCGCCAAAAGCGGGGCTTTTTCTTCCTGGTTCAAAATTAGCGATCGAGATCGACGTCGGGAGAAGGGACGCTTAGGTCGAGATTTGGGCTATCCAGATCCTCTGGAGCGATTCCTCCAATCGAAATTCCAATCTCCGGGCCTAAGTCGGGCAGGGGAGGAAGACCAAGCAGGCTAACAGGGCCTCCAGGATTCACTTTGAGAGTGCTGGGTCCGCCAGGCTGGGTCCTGAAACCCTCGGAGCCTCGAGGACCGGGGCCGAAGCCGGGACCTTCGGGTCCACCTTTGAAGTGGAACATGAAGCGCTGATTATCGCGCTGCTCGGCCTGCAGCTTGGTCCATTGGTCGGCGGAGAGGACGCCACGGATGCCGAGGAGCATGCGGGCGTTGGCTTTTTCGAGCTCGGCGCGAGCTCCAGCCACGTGATCGATCTGGGCGAGCACCTTGTTGGTGTCAGGGGGATTGGCTGAGAGCATGGGCTCGAGCATGACCTCCTGTTTCTCGACATTTGCTTTGAGATCGATGAGCTGGAGGCGGCTTTGCTGAAAGATATCGTCCATACGCTTCTGTTGATCGGAGGTGAGAGTGAGTTTCTGGACGATATCAGGATTCTTCCACCACATGCCGGGAGGAGCGATACGGAGATCCGGGCGCATTCCTGGATCCCCTGCGTTGATGGCGCGGTAGTGAAAGTCCTGAGCCCTGCCGCGCGGAGCCCTGGGACCTTCGACATGGACGCCGGGAGCGGGTGGGGCGGCAGGAGCAGGCTGCTGGGAGAGCGCTGGAAGAGAGAAGAAGACGGCGGGAATAAAGGCGAAGAGATGGTTTCGGGTCATATCAGTTCTTCCTTGGGGTGGAGTCGATCTGGCTGGAGCGACCCGCCGTGGGATCTGCGAGCGGCTGCATGGGGGATGGAATTGGTGAGGAGAGGGTCTGGTCGACCTCCTCCAGGAGGGCTTCATCTCCGATGAGGCTGGATGGCTGCGAAGTGGCAGCTGTTGCGGTATGAGTTGGCGTGGCGGATTGGTGATCGTGAAGCGCGATGGGAATTGCCGCAGCCAGAAGAAGTGCGGCGGCGAGCATCCATCCGGCCAGGTTACGAGAGTATGTGGGCAGGGTTGCGGCGGGAAGAGTCATCGGCGCCCATGAGTGGCTGGCCGAAATCTGATTGGCCCAGGCAGTGGTGGTATCCCGAAAGAGGGCAAGGGGGGTGCGAAGAGAGACCAGCTTATCGGCGCATGCAGGGCAGCCGCGGAGATGCTCCCGGAAGAGGTCGAGCTCGGGCGAGGTCTCCTGTGGGGAGGCGATCAGAACCTCGGAGAGCTGGTGATGAGTGAGATGGTTTTGGAGACTCATAAGGCTTTCCTTGTAAGTTCTGCATGACGCGTTCGGATGTGAGCGAGAGCGCGGTAGAGATGGCTTTTAACGGTGCTGAGGGGAATGCCGGTGGCGGAGACGATCTCAGTCAACTCCATCTCCTCTACGAAGCGAAGAAGGAAGATGGTGCGCTGCCGGGGGGACAGGGTGGCGATGATCTGCCAGATGAGAGTGACCTGCTCGGAGGCGATCAGGCGCGAATCTGCAAGCGAGCCGGGATGAGGAACAAGGGCTGCGATCTCACTGGGATCGACGGCCTGGACGTTAACGCGCCGCCAGAAACGGAAGCGATGGGTGCGGGTATGGTCGCGGATGAGGTTGAGAGCGATGCGGGTGAGCCAGGTGGCTATGGAGCAGTCGCCGCGGAAGCTGGAACGAGAGTTCCAGGCGCGGAGAAAGGTCTCCTGAGTGAGGGTCTCGGCGAGATCGGAGTCGCGGAGGGAAACGAAGAGGAAACGGAAGACGCGAGGGCGGTGGGTTTCGATGACGGCGGCGAGATTGTCAAAGGGCGTGGGGAGCACGGCAGCCTGTGGGGCTTCGAGGAGGTCCGGGGATAGGGCTTTTGTAGACATGCGTCCGCCGCAGGCTGAAGCGATTGCGCTTTCGCCTGGCTAACAGAACAGACGGGAGGCCGCAGGCGAAGACTACACGGGACCGGATATTTTTTTCGAGACAGGATATGCTGCTTTGGAATGCATACGATAAAAGCAATCTATCCGGGCACGTTTGACCCGCTGACGAACGGGCACCTTGACCTGATCGCTCGGGGGGCCAAGATTGTGGATCAACTGGTGGTGGCGATCCTGCGCAATTCGGAGAAGGGAACACCACTATTCACGGTTCCAGAGCGGGTGGAGATGATCACGGAGGCGACGCAGGGCGTGGGGAATGTATCAGTTGCGACCTTCGACGGCCTGTTGGTGGATTTCTGCAGGGAGCAGGGGGCGAAGGCGGTTCTGCGGGGGATTCGGGCGATCTCCGACTACGAGTATGAGTTTCAGATGGCGATGATGAATCGCAAGCTGGACCCGGAGTTGGAGACGCTGTTCATGATGCCGGCGGAGAAGTACACATATGTAAGCTCGCGGCTGATTAAGGGAGTGTTTGAGCTGGGGGGAGACGTCTCTTCGCTGGTGCCTCCACTGGTGGTTGAGAGGCTGAAGGCGAAGGTTGCGGGGCGTTGAGAGGTGCAGCCCGGCGCCGCCGCTCTCTTTTAAAAGGTATTACCGAGGCAGGGCAAAGGCGACGTAGACTCCGCCAGTTGCGCCGCGTGGGTTCAGGCTGGAGCCTCCGGACGCGATGACGAGGTACTGGCGTCCGTTGACCTGGTAGGTGACTGGGGTGGCGTTGCCGGCGAAGGGCAGGGTGGCTTCCCAAAGAAGCTTGCCGGTGGTTTTGTCGAAGGCGCGGATCTTGTGGTCAAAGTTGGTGGCGGCGATGAAGAGCAGGCCACCTGCAGTGATGGTGGGGCCGCCGTAGTTCTCGCTCCCCGTGTCGGCCATTCCTTGGGCGGCGAGCTCCGGGTATTGGCCGAGGGGGATCTTCCAGAGATATTTACCGGTCGCGAGGTCGAGGGCGTTGAGGGTGCCCCAGGGAGGAGCGGTGGCGGGGTAGCCGTCAGGGTCGTTGAATCGACGGTAGCCGGTCATGACGTATCGCGATGCCGTTGATGCGTCGGCTCTGGGCTCAGCAGAAGGTGAATCAGACGATCTCTCTTCCTTCGCAGGGAGAGGATCGGTGGGAGTATCGAGGTATGACAGAAGGTCGCTGAGAGATTTTCCCTGAAGCGGCAAGGCGGGCATGCGTCCGCGGCCTTCGTGAATGGTGGCGGTGATCTCGGTGGGCGAGAGTCGTTGAGTGATGCCGAGGAGCGCAGGAAAGGTCGGAGGCGAGCCCTGCCGATGATCGCCGTGGCAGGTGCTGCATCGGGTGAGGTAGACAGAGCGGCCCGGTGATTCGCCGGTGTCAACGGCAAGAGTCGCCATGGAAGCGTGGTTGTTGGCGTTGATGTAGAGAATGCCGGTCTGGGGATCGAGAGCGGGTCCTCCCCACTCGGCGCCCCCTTCGAAGCTGGGTGAGATCAGCGTGTCCTTCCCGACGCTGAGAGGAGTGAACTGACCTTCGTTGCGCATCTCGCGAAGGCGGTTGACGGCCCACTCATGCGCGGCAGGCGTTCGCTGGGTGAGGGTTGCTTCGGTGACAGTCTGTGGCGCGAACGGTTCGGGCAGGAGCGGATGAGGCTGGGTTTTGGCGGTGACCTCTCCGGGAGTAGTGCTGGCAACGGCAGGGCGCTCTTCGATGGGGAAGAGAGGTTTACCGTCGGTACGGTTGAAGAGATAGAGCACGCCTTGCTTGGTGGTCTGCGCTATCGCAGGAATTTGCTTCCCATCACGTTTCACGCTGAGAAGGATGGGAGGGGCAGGGAAGTCGCGATCCCAGATATCGTGATGGACCCCCTGAAAATGCCAGAGACGCTTGCCGGTTGCAGCGTCGAGAGCGAGGAGTGCGTTGGCGTAGAGGTTGTCGCCGAGACGGGAGGCTCCGTAGAAGTCTGGCACCGCGGAACCCGTAGGGACATAGACGACACCACGGTCAATGTCTACGGCCATGCCAGCCCAGTTGTTGGCAGAGCCGGAGGTCTTCCAGGCGTCGGCAGGCCAGGTCTCGTAACCCGGTTCGCCGGGATGCGGGATGGTATGGAAGGACCAGCGCAGGACACCGGTGCGGACATCGAAGGCGCGAATGTCGCCGGGAGGTGCTGGCAGCGTTTCAGGAGTACTGCTGCCGACGATGATGAGATCTCTGTAAACGACGCCCGGCGAGGTGAGCGCGATGGACTGCGCCTGGGGATCGCGGCCGAGCCCTTCGCGCAGATCGATGCGGCCGTTATGGCCGAATTCCTTAGCAGTTTTTCCGGTGGCTGGATCGAGGGCATAGAGGAAGTTTGCAATTCCTGCAAGGAGCCGCCTGTCCTTCTTGACTTCGCTCGTCCAGAAGGCAACGCCTCGACTGGGGCGGGTGGATTTGATGTCAGAGTCAAACTTCCATATCAATCTTCCAGTTGCAGCATCGAGAGCGATGATCTTCTGACTGGGCGTACAGGCGTAGAGCACGCCATCCACAACGATAGGGGTAGTCTCGAGGCCGCCGGATTCGTTGGTTTCGAATTTCCATGCGACCTTGAGCCGCGAGACGTTGGAGCGGTTGATCTGGTTAAGAGTGGAGTAATGAGAGTTGCCAGGAGTAGCCCCAGTCGTAGGCCAGTCGGTCTGGGCCTGCATTGGAAGACAGGGCAGAAGAGCGCATAACGAAAGGATCGTCGCCGAAAGATTCACGGCGCCATCATAGTGCATGGATTGCTTTTGGATTTATGAACTAGACGGAAGAAGCATGGTCGGCAGGGAGATCCTCACCATTCCAGATTCTGGCTTCGGTCCACGGCTTGGCGGGACCGGACCAGAAGGGATCGCTGGACGGCAGACCAAGGGGCAACCATGCGGCAGCGCATAGATAGAGGCTACCGGTGGAGATGTAGGGCTCGCCGAGGCTGGGCTGATGACCTGCGAAGCCGATAGTGAGCCAGCCTTTAGCGTCAAAGGTCCCGGGACGTTCGATCATGCGGCGCATTACGGCGGTGAGAGCGCAGCGAACCTGTTCCGGTGAAACATGTTCAGGAAGCTGTTTGCGCAAGGCCATGTCGGCGAGGAGATGGAAGGCTCCGAAGCGATAGGTGATCGAGCGGCCAATAACGGGGAAGGTGGCCTCGGGGCTGATGAGGCGCTCCTGGATGGCGGCGTAGCGCCGTGCGCGTTCGAGTGCGACGGGTTTGAGGTCGCGCCACATGGCAGACTTCTCCGGAACGGTTTCGAGCACCTGCAGGAGCATGGGCTGGATAACGAAACTGTTGTAGTAGTCCCAGTGGAAGTGCGCGCCATCGCCGTAGGTTCCATCGCCGACGAACCACTCCTTGTGCATCTGGAAGGCGTAGTCGACGCGGAGGGCGTCCCAGGATTCGCCCATGAAGCAGAGGCCGGCCTCGACCATGGCGGAGAAGAGAAGCCAGTTGGATTGGCCGGGGAGAACTTTGCGAGTCTCCTGGAGGGCTTTGACGAGATTGGCCCGCGTCGTGCGATCGAGCGGCTCCCAGAGCTGCTTTGGAGCACGCAGAATACCGAGGACGAGGAAGGCGGCATCGACGACAGACTGCGAAGTCATTCCGAAGTTCATGTAATCGGGCGAAGCAGGATCGGTTCCGTAGCGGAGGCCGTTGCGCGCCCATTCGCGATATTTCGATTGAAGAGATGCTTCAGTCTTGTCTTCGACAGTGCTTTCGAGCCAGGGAGCGATGCCGCAGAGCAGACGGCCGAAGGCCTCAAGATGCGTAGACTTTCGCCGTTCCTGCTCAAGCCCGGCGCCAGCCTCGACCGGCATCGTCGCACGGAGCTGCGCGTTGCCTACTGCTTCGAGGACAGGATTCGAGACGCGGCGCATAACTTCAATCAAGTAGGGACGATCTCCGCCCAGAGGCGATGTCGTTTGCGATTGCGCTGCACCAGCTGGAATTGTCGATGCAGCGCCGATGGCGAGAGCTCCTTTGAGAAACCCCCGTCTGGTAGAAGTCGTGTCTTCGTGTGAAGTGATCAATGTAAGTCCATCCGTTGTCATTGCCACCTTACTTCAGATGAGTTCAGGATCACAACGGACGGCGTATCAGCAGATGCAGCCAAAACGCGACGGCGATCGTCATCGTGGCGGGAAACGGGGCTCCATCTTTCGGATGATATGGAACTGTCTTTCGATAGAAAGATCGTGACTAAAACGTGACAATTCAATGATTTTGTACCTGAACTGCTAACAGCGGATGCTTGACAAAGATGCTCTTCAAACTCGTTAATGGCATCGCTGGAAAAAGTGTTTTTGCGAAGCTCCGGACGTGCGTTTTCGCCGGAAAAGGGAATGAACTTCGAGGAGACTGCCAATAAAAAGGCAGCTCTTATGAGCGCATTCAGTAAGTTTTTTTGGGGAGGTTGAGAGATGCAATATAGGTTCTGGAAAGTTTGGAACATTCTTCTGCTGGCGGTTACGGTCGCTTTTTCAGGTCTTGAGGCGCGTGCGCAGAGCAGCTTCGGACAGATCTCAGGAACGATCGTAGATCCAACCAGTGCATCGGTTTCCGATGCAGCGATCACGATCACTTCTATGAATACGCAGGCGACGCGCTCTGTGACATCGGATCAGAGCGGAAACTATATCGTCACGAACCTGCCAATTGGGGTCTACTCGATCACGGTGACGAAGACGGGATTCCAGACGGCAAAGCAGTCCGATGTCTCGATCAGCGCAGACGCAAAGGTGACGTCGAACTTCACGCTGCCCGTGGGGCAGGCTACCGAGACGGTCGAGGTGCAGGGTGGAGCAGTCGAGTCGCTTAACACAACGTCAGGCGAGTTAGCTCGCGTGATCGATTCCAAGCAGGTTGAAAACCTTGCATTGAATGGTCGCAACTATACGCAGCTTCTTACCCTGGTCCCTGGTGCTGTGGTAACGAATCCGGACATCTTCTCGGTAACGACTTCGCTGGCGTCGACAAACCAGACGATCAATGGTAATCGGTCCGATACGGGCAATCTTACGGTTGATGGTGCTTATAACCAGGTCGCGGGTTCAAACGGCTCCCTGATGAACAATGTCGGCCCTGACTTTATTCAGGAAGTTAAGATCGACACCTCCAACGCTTCGGCGGAGTTCGGTCGCACCTCGGGTCCGTCTTTCAACATCGTTACCAAGAGTGGAACGAACTCGTTCCATGGAGGAGCGTTCGAGTATCTCCGCAACAACTACCTCGACGCCACCAACTACATTGCACGGCAGAAGACGCAGCTGATCTATAACGACTTCGGATTCTTTGTAGGCGGTCCCATCATCAAGGACAAGCTGTTCTTCTTCGTGGGTGAAGAGTGGAAGCGCCTTCGCCAACAGGCGGTTGCGCAAACCTTCACTGTGCCCACGACGGCAATGTTGAACGGAGACTTCTCGGCCCTATGCCGAAGCGGCTTCAATGCCAGCGGGGTGTGCTCTACGTCGTCCGGTCAGCTCTACGAGCCCGGCACTGCAAATCCCATTCCAAATAACAATATAGCGTCGCGCATCACGCCGGATGGTCGCGCCATCGCCAATGTTTATAACACCATTTCGGCTGCGGGGCTCAGCTATCGGGACGGCGGCATTCCGAGCAACAACCTGACTCTGGCTCCGAGCAACCCTCTGGATTTTCACCAGGATCTGGTGCGATTTGATTACGTCATCAACCAGAAGCACTCCGTTTATGGCCGCTGGATTCATGATCAGAACACGCTGACCGATCCGTTCGGCACCTTCGCTAATGCTGGTATTTTGAATACGACTCCAACCATTCGCAATCGGCCAGGACAGAGCTATCTGGTGGCATACACCTGGGCGGCACGTCCTAACTTGATCAACGTGGCTCAGGCGAACACCAGTTGGGCGGCGCAGCGCATTCCTCCCACCGGTGACAATTGGAAGCGCGAGACGTACGGTTTTCAGTACGCAAAAATCTACCCCAATGCGGGTACATACCCCAACGGAATTCCACAGGTAAACATTACAAACTTTGCTGGAATGCAAGGGCCTAACTTTGCCCTGCTGTCACCCTCCACCGACATCCAAGTCGCAGACACTCTCACCTGGATCAAAGGCAATCACACCGTCAAGACAGGTGTTGTTGTTATTCGTGATCGCGTCGATCAGAATGGGCGCGCCAACTACACGGGCACTGCAAACTTCCAGCCCGCAACTTGCACGGCTGCCAGGGCTTCTAATGTCAACACAACCTGCTATTCGCTCGCGGATGCTTTTTTAGGAAACTTCAACAGCTACTCCGAAGCGAGCGCCGATCCGATGGGCCACTTCCGGTTTACCCAGCCAGAGGCCTTTGTTCAGGATTCGTGGAAAGCGACCCGCAAACTCAGCCTGGAGCTCGGTCTACGTTGGCAGGGCATCTTCCCCTTTTATACGCAGGGCAACAATATCTCTAACTTCGATCCAGCTGTTTATGCTGCATCGACGCCAGTTACGATTCTTCCCAACGGTAGAATCGACACGACCAAGGGCGGCAATCCCTATGCCGGACTCGTTCGAGCCGGCGACGGTGTTCCTGCCGATCAGCAAATTCGCGTACCTAATGTAAACACGGCACTGTTTCCCCTGATTCCCGCCGGCGCGCCGCGCGGATTCTATAAGATGCATGGTGCGTTCGGTCCGCGGTTAGGATTTGCCTATTCGGTAGACGACAAGACGGTCGTCCGTGGCGGCATTGGTCTTTTCTTCTATCGCGCTCAGGGTAACCTGATCTTCAGTCAGTTGAATATCGCGCCGTTCCTGTCCAATACCAACCTGGACTTCGGCAACCTCGCTACACTCAACAGTGTTGCTGTTGCCGCAACGACTCAGGGAACGATCAACGCTATCGATCCAACTTCACACAATCCCTACACCTACCAGTACAGTTTTGGTGTACAGCGTCAGCTCACACGTACTGTCCTGCTGGAGCTCAACTACGTTGGCAATGTGGCGCATCGCCAACTTGCCACGCCAAACGTCAACTTTCCCAACCTAGGAGTCGTGGCGGCGAACAGAGCGAATGGTATCACCAACACCACCTACTCCAATCCGTATCGAGGGTTCACGACCATCAACATGAACCGCTTCTCCTCAAACTACAACTACAATGCGTTGCAGGTGTTTGCTTCCAAGCGTGCAGGCTTTGTAACCAGCACGATTGCGTATACCTTCTCGAAGGCTCTGGGCGACTCCAACAACGGTAATAACAATACCCAAACGTTCGAGAATTGGAGCAACCTCAGTTACAACTATGGTCCACTCTCCAACGATCGCCGACACGCCTTTGTCGCTACCTTCGTGATTCAGGGACCGGAGTTCCGTGGTCATAACTTCGTGATTCGCGAAGCCATTGGAGGCTGGCAGGTGAGCGGTGTAGCCCGTCTGCAGAGCGGCGGATACAGCAACGTGCAGGCTGTATCGGCTCTAGGTGTCGGTAACGTGCGTCCAAATTACACTCCGGGCACGAAGATCGTGGCTAATAACCACGCAGGCCGCAACGGCTATGTTTGCGGTGCGACAAACTCCGGCTGCCCGAATCCATTCACAGTTCCCACCGGAGCAAATTATGGCAATGCTCCTTACGCCGCTGTATTAGGACCGGGGCTGGCGCAGACGGATGCGACGCTCTCGAAGTTCTTCCCGATTACTGAGCGTGTTCGTGTCAAGTTCCAGGCCGACGCCTTCAACATCCTCAATCGGACGAACTTCAACGGTCTGAACCTGACCACCACAAACAGCAACTTTGGAACGATCTCTTCTGCCTTCCCGCCACGGCAGCTGCAGCTTGGTCTGAAGGCTCTCTTCTAGAAAAAAACCCATCAACAAAGGAGGAGCAGCCACAAAGGCTGCTCCTCTCTTTTGTGCTTGATGTTATTCAGCCTTTCCAACCGATCGATCTTTGTAAGTCTTTTGAAACAAAAGGAATGCCTGCTTCTTCTCGCCCTTCTCTGAGAGCAGACCCTTACGGTTGTATCCGTCCTGCAATTTGGGAATATTGCGAACCGGGGATCGGAAGTCCATCAAGACCCACGGCACGAGACCCCGAACCTGCGGGATCTTGTTGATCATCACGAACTGATGTTCATAGACGTTGACTTGTTGTTCTTCGGCCCAGCGCTCATTCTTGCCGCCGTGGACACCGAACTTTGCCTCGGCGCCAAACTCTGAGAACAGAATGGGCTTCTGCGGAAGCGTCCATGTCATCTTGTCCGCATCTTCGGGCCGTCCTTCGTACCAGCCTATGTATTCGTTCTGGCCGACGATATCGAGCGCATTGGCCAGCGGGTCATCCTGCACCATCTGCGTGCCCTTCGGATGAGGTCCGATGAGGGCTGAGGTGATGGGACGAGTGGAATCCAGCCGCCGCGCTTCATTGGCGAGGTCAGTCAGGAACTTCGTGCGGGTGGGATTGTTCGGAGTCTCATTAGAGACCGACCACATAATGACGGAAGCCTTGTTGCGGTCGCGTCGAATCATCTCATTCAGCATGTTCGTCGCCTTGGCGTAGACCTCGGGCTTTTCGTAGGAGATGCGCTGCCAGATCGGAATCTCAGACCAGATCATCACGCCTTCGCGATCCGCCATTCGTTCCATTCGCTCGTCGTGAGGGTAGTGGCACAGCCGTACGAAATTGGCGTTGAGATCCTTGAGAAAGCCGAAGATGTTCTTTACGTCCTCATCGTTATTGACCCGGCCGGTGCGATAAGGAGCCTCCGCATGCATGTTGGCGCCCTGCAGAAAGACTGGCTTGCCATTCAGCAGAATTCGTGTGCCGTCGACGCGAATATCACGAAAGCCAATATCGTCAGTGAGCGAATCTTGGCCTGAAGAGATCTGCACCTTGTAGAGTTTCGGAGTTTCAGGCGACCAGAGGTCAAGGTGATTCGCTTTGACCTCAAAGGCTGCTCGGCCCTCAGCGTCCGTCTTCACGGTAGTATCGACGCCGGCTTCCACGACTTTGACCGTGACGGGAGTCCCGGTGGGCGCGCCTTCGACATGGACATATCCGCTCAGCGTCTCCGCGTTGGCAGCGGAAAAGGTGGCATCGTGCTTGAGATGAACGTCGTAGTCGTCGATGAACTGTGCGGGAAGGGTCACCAGAGAAATATCCCGATGCAAGCCGCCGTAGTTGAACCAATCGATGCCGATGCCGGGAATGTCGTCGACGTGACGAGTCGAGTCAACCGCGATCACGACAAAATTGCTGCCCGGCTTGAGCGCGGCGGTGACCTCGCAATCAAATGGCGTGAATCCGCCTTCGTGATCGCAGATCCGCTTCTGGTTTAGCCATACGAAGGATTTGTAGTTGGCCGCGCCGATGTGCAGAAACGTTCGCGCGCCGGGCTTCGGCTGGAAGTCGAAGTCCCGCTGAAACCACACGACGCCTTCGTAGTGAAACAACGTGGGATCCTGAGTATTCCAGTCTCCGGGAATCTTCATCGTCGGCGCTGTCGAGAAGTCATATTCCTCGTTGTGCAGCCCGCTGCTGATGTTCGGGTGGGTGTTCATGCCATAGCCGTTATCCCGAACCTTCCCCTCCAGGGTGTAGAGTCCCCTGGCGGGCGGCTGGTCAACAAGGTAGTGCCAGTCTCCATTCAGTGACGTCACTGTGCGATGATCGACGCCTACCAGGAGGGTCTTGAGGGGCTGTTGCGCGTCTGCGATGACGGTGGTGCAGCAGACGAGAAAAGCAGTGGCAGTGCAGGAGAAGAGCCTCTTCTGCGCAAACAAGGAAAAATGAATCATGTCCCACCTAACTCTTTCTTATGGAATGTGAAACGGAGCGGGAGGCGAAGGAAGCATTGCCTTAGCAAAGGCGTTTTGAGCCCTGTCCGCCTCGCCGAAAATCGTACCAGAACACAATCTCTGTCGGTTTGATCGGGCTGCCGATCATCTCGGCTTTATCTCGATGAACAAATCTGCCACACTAGAGATATGAGCACAGCGACGGCAACCAAGATCTTTGCGGACCGCATCGGCCGCATTGAAGTTTCGGCAACGATGGCAATCACGGCTGCGGCCCTGAAGCTGAAGTCGGAGGGCGTGGACCTGGCGGACTTTGGCGCGGGAGAACCGCACTTTTCGACTCCACGTCATATTAAAGACGCTGCCATTGATGCAATCGAAAAGAACTTCACCCGTTATACGAACGTTGCCGGCATCCCTGAGATTCGTAAGGCGATCGTCGACCGACACGCGGCGGATTTCGGTTCTGCGTATACGCCGGAGGAGTGCGTCTTTACGACCGGCGGAAAGCTGGCGCTCTTCAACGCGGTGCAAGTACTGGTCGATCACGGCGACGAAGTCATCCTGCCTGTTCCCTACTGGGTTTCGTTCAAGGACATTATTCAGTATGCGGGCGGCGTCGTGGTTCCTGTCGAAACCGAAGAGGCGCAGAACTTTCGTGTGACGGCAAAGATGATCGAGGCGGCAATTACGCCCAAGACCAAGGCAATCATTCTGAACACACCGTCGAATCCCTCCGGAGCCGTAGTTTCGCCGGAAGACCTGGAAGCCATCGTACGCCTGGCGCACAAGCGCGACATCTTCGTGCTGCTGGATGAGTGCTACGTCTACCTGAACTTTACGGGCAACATCGTCAGCGGCGGCAGTTTCAAGGACTGCAAGGAGCATGTGGTCGTCCTGGGATCGCTTTCAAAGACCTATGCGATGACAGGATGGCGTGCAGGTTTTGCCCTGGGCCCGAAGGCAATCATCTCAGCCATGAGCAAGCTGCAGTCGCAGAGCACGTCGAATACAGCCAGCATGGTTCAACGGGCATCGATCGCAGCGGTGAGCGGATCGCAGGATTGTGTAGCAGAGATGCGGGCGGACTACATCAAGCTTCGCGACCGCGTACTCGAGGGTTTCAAGACAATTCCGGGTCTGACATGTACAGTTCCGGAGGGCGCATTCTATGTCTATCCGAACGTAAAGAACTTTATCGGCAAGGGGGGAGTAACCTCAGCCACCGATCTTGCAGCGAAGCTTCTCAGCGAAGCTCATGTCGTGGTCGTTCCCGGTGAGGCATTCGGCACGAAAGAACACATCCGCCTGTCCTATGCGGTTTCGCACGATGTAGTGGATGAAGGTGTGAAACGCATGCGACAGTATTTTGCTTCGCTTGGCTAGACAGTGATCAAGAAGGGCCGCATTGGGAAGATCCGGTGCGGCCCTTTCTATTAGGACGGGAAAATGGGGCAAGCTGGAGATCTGGATGGGGAAGCGAAGTTTCGATTCGCTCCGGTGATTCTTGCGGGTGGAAGCGGAACACGTTTCTGGCCACGGAGCCGCAGATCGCGGGCGAAACAGGTTCTGGCTCTCGATGGGGAGCGAACCATGATCCAGCAGACTGTGGATCGCCTTTTGCCTCTGGCATCGGCTAACGATATTTGGGTGATCACGAACGATCTTCTGAATGAGGAAATCCTTGATCAGCTTCCGAATGTGGCTCTAGAGCATGTCCTGAGCGAGCCCGCGGCAAGAAATACGGCCCCAGCATGTGCCCTGGCAGCTTTTCTGTTAGAAAAAACGGAGCCCAATACAGTCATCGGCATTTTTCCCTCAGATCATGTCGTGAAGGATGGAAACAGGTTCACGGAGATCGTGAAGGCTGGCGTGGAACTTGCCGCCAGCGGCGAGAAGATCGTCGTACTGGGCGTTCCAGCGACGAAAGCCGAGACGGGATATGGCTACATCGAGCATGGTGATGCGGTCGAGCGAGTGAATGGCATCGATGTCCGAAGGGTAAAGAGGTTTACGGAGAAGCCGCACCAGGCGCTGGCAGAGGCTTTTGTGAGCTCCGGAAACTATGCCTGGAACAGCGGCATGTTCCTGTGGAGCGTGAAGACACTGGTGGGAGCGATACGCGAACACAGCCCGACTATTGCCGTGCACATGGAGAAAATTGCCGCGGCGTATGGAACAGCGAGATTTGTGCAGGTTTTCGCCGAGACCTATCCGGAGTGCGCAAACATCTCGATTGATTATGCTGTTCTGGAGCCACGGTCGGCGAAAGGAGAAGAGGCATCGGAGATCTATTGCCTCCCCGGAGATTTTTGCTGGAACGATCTGGGATGTTGGTCGGCACTGCATGAGCATGTGGCGGACTGTGGGCCTGAAGATTTGGCAAAGAAGAATGTCTTCGACAAGACGAATCAGCCCTGCATCGACATCGATGCACAGGGCAATTACGTGTATGCGCCGGGCAAGGCAGTTGCACTTGTGGGCGTGAGCGACCTGGTCGTAGTGGAGACCGAGGACGCGTTATTGATCACGACTCGCGAACGCTCCCAGGACGTTGGCAAAGTCGTCGCAGAGCTGAAGCGGGCGGGCCGAGAGGATCTCGTGTAGATAGGCCAGAATCATAAAGTGAAAAGCGAATTTGCCACACAACGAATTGGAACCCAAAGGCCACGAGGAAACAGAACACAGCGGATTTATGACAGAGATGAAGACGGTTGTGAAGTTTGGAACGGATGGCTGGCGCGGCGTAATCGCCGATGACTTTACCTATGCCAATGTTCGTGTAGCCGCAGCGGCGATTGCGAACTACGTGCTCGAATATGAGGACGCGAAGGCCGGCGCGTGTATCGGATGGGACACGCGGTTTGGTTCCCGATCGTTTGCGGTAGTGGTGGCCGAAGTGCTCGCGAAGGCCGGGGTCCCTGTACAGATTGCCAGTAAAATAACGCCGACTCCCGCGTTGTCCTATGCGGTACGCACGAGAAAGGCTGCGGGCGGAGTCATGATCACGTCGAGCCACAATCCTGCGGAGTGGAACGGCGTGAAATACAAGGCAAGCTATGGCGGGTCGGGCAAGCCTTCGATCATGACGTCCATCGAGAGCTATCTTTTGAAGCCGATTCCGCAGGCAGAAAAACCGGCTCCAATCGAAGAAGTCGACTTTGGACCGGATTATATTGCGGCGCTTGAAAAGTTTGTCGACCTGAAAGCAATCAAAGCAAGCGGATACAAGTTCCTGATTGACGTGATGTACGGTGCGGGGCGTGGGGTGGTTGCGGGAATTTTCTCCCGTGCGGGGATTCCGTTTGTCGAAATACGCAATGAGATTAATCCCGCATTTCCAGGAATCAACCCAGAGCCCATCCTTCCCCACATTGCGGCAACGCAGCAGGCTGTTGTTGCTGAGAAGTGTGATGCGGGTCTAATCACAGATGGCGATGCTGACCGCATCGGCGCAGTGGACGAGCATGGCAACGTAGTAGACGCGCATCGAATCTTTTCTATCCTGTTGTGGTGGCTGCTTGAGCGAAAGAAGTGGCCGGGTGAGATAACGCGCGCCTTCAACACGACAAAGATGATCGATCGCATCGCGGCTAAGTATGGGCGCAGATTGAACGAGCATGGAATCGGATTCAAGTATGTGGTCGACCTGATGCTCGAGAAAGAAATTCTGATTGGGGGCGAAGAGTCGGGCGGCGTCGGAATCAGCAAGCACCTTCCGGAGCGCGATGGCTTGTTGAACTCGCTGCTGCTGGCTAACGTCATGGCCGATGAAAAGAAGACCCTTGGCGAGCTGGTAGCCATGCTGCAGGCCGAGTTCGGCGTGCACGAATATGGACGTGTGGACATGCACATCGATGAGGTGGTGAAGCAATCGGCAATCGAACGGGCGAAGGCGGGGATTGCGGAGATTGCCGGCATGAAAGTACTGCGGAAGGAGACCTTGGACGGGATCAAGTTCTTTCTGGAGAACCCGGAGTGCTTAGGTAAGCCGAATGCCGCGGAGACCTGGTTGTTATTGCGAGCATCGGGTACCGAACCGCTCCTTCGAGTCTATTGCGAAAGCTGTTCTACGGAGTCGGTGACAAAGGTGCTGGAAGCTGCGCAATCGTTTGTGTTGAAGGGAGCTGCAGTTTGAGTGAAGTAGTTCGTGTGGAGACGAGGGGCCTGCTCTTCGATATGGACGGGGTGTTGGTGAGCTCGATCGGTTCCGTGGTGCGGTGCTGGAGAATCTGGGCGAAGAAGTACGATGTGCCGAATGCTGAGACCTACGAGGTTCCACATGGGATGCGAGCGATCGATATCATCCGGAGTCTTCGGCCGGATATCGATCCGCTGCAAGGCCTTCGCGAGATTGAAGACCTGGAGATCGCCGACACCTCGGATCTGAGGGTGCTCCCAGGCGCAAAGGAACTGCTGGAGAGTCTTCCTCCAGAGCGATGGGCGATCGTAACGTCGGCGACACGGCGACTGATGCTTGGCCGGCTCGAAGTCGCTGGTTTGCCTGCTCCTGAGCGGATTATCAGCGCCGACGATGTGGAGCGGGGGAAACCCGACCCAGAGCCTTATCGCCGTGGTGCAGATCTGTTGGGTTGCCGGCCGGAGGAGTGTGTCGTGGTGGAGGACGCACCGTCTGGCGTAGGAGCGGGCAAGGCGGCTGGATCCCAGGTGCTGGGCGTCGTCGGAACGCATACCATGGCGCAACTCCATCAGGCGGATTGGGTGGTGCAATCTCTGGCGGGAGTCGTTGCAACGTCGCACAATGGCGGTCTGGAACTGCGCTTTACAGCGGAGAATCGCTAGCGTGTCAGCATCGACTCCACGAGGCGAAGATCCTCTTCGGTATCAACGCCGATGGTATCGAACGGAGTAGGTTCAACGTAAAGGCTGACGCCGTTTTCCAGGAATCGAAGCTGCTCCAGGCGCTCAGTATGTTCGAGCGTACTGGAGGGTAGCGAGGGGAAACGCTGCAGCGCGGCCTTGCGATAGGCATAGAGGCCGATGTGTTTCCAATACTGTGCGGGATTGCCGTCACGGTTGTAGGGAATAGTGGAGCGTGAGAAGTAAAGCGCACGTCCGTCGGAGGCAGTGACAACCTTGACGGCATTGGGGTTGTGAATATTTTCCGGCGTGCAGAGCACCTTCAGGGTCGAGACCTCGACCTGCGGCTTCGCAAAGGGTCGTAGAAGTGCTGTAAGATGCCCCGGCTTCAGCAGCGGTTCGTCACCCTGAATATTGACGTAAATATCGGCATCCACAAGCTGGGAGATGGCGTGGACGCGATCGGTCCCGCTGGGGAGTGTGGGTGAGGTGAGCTGGTACGACCAGCCGCTCTCACGGCAGAGATCGGCGATCTCTTCAGAGTCTGTAGCGACGAGAAGATCATCGAGCTGGGGGCAGGCGCGGGCGGCGTCCCATACCCAGGCGAGCATGGGTCGGCCGGCGATGGGGCGGAGGATCTTGCGTGGCAGCCGTGTAGAGGCGAGTCGCGCGGGAATTACGCCTATGACGCGTAAAGGATGGTCTCCGTTGGGCTTTTCCGCCTGAGAGGAATCAAGTATGATGGAATCTGGCTGTGCCGCGGCGATTCTCCTCGATCCGCGATGGTTCTTACGGAACCGGAAAACAGCCTTTCAAACATCGGCGGTGTAGCTCAGATGGTTAGAGCGACGGACTCATAACCCGTAGGTCGACAGTTCGATTCTGTCCACCGCCACCAAAATGCTGTTCCTGCCCGTATCGCGGAATCTCCGTACGAGAGTATCATTTTGCTAGTGTGTTTCGTCTAACGCCTGTTGGGTGATCTCCATCGCCCGGAGAGTCCTTTATCTATGCCGAAGATTTCGAAGATCCTTCTGCTGTCCGTTTCGGTAGTGCTGGTGCTGACTGTATTTCTCGGCGTGAACGCCAGTGGCGTAAGTGCCGCGACTGATGACCAGGATGGAGCTTACCGCCAGATTAATGTGTATAGCGAAGTGCTCCGGCATATCCAGACGGACTACGTGGAAGAACCGAATATTCCAACCGTGACGAATGGAGCCTTACGGGGTCTGCTGGAGTCACTCGATTCAGACTCGAGCTATCTGACTCCGGAAGATTACAAGGCCTACAAAGCGGACAAGGGCGGCAAGGCGCAGGTTGGTATCAATGTCTCCAAGCGATGGGGATATGCGACCGTAGTCTCGGTAGTTCCCGGAAGCCCGGCCGACAAGGCGAATCTAAACGATGGCGACATCATCGAAGCCATCGGAACGCAGGATACCCGGGATATTTCGTTGGCGATGATACGGATGTTATTGGAAGGCGCTCCGGGAAGTGAGCTGTCGATATCGGTCGTCCGCCCCCGCAAGGCTGCTCCCGAAAAGGTAACCATGACGCGTGCGGTGACGAGCATGCCCCCGGTTACCGAGACGATGTACGAAAATTCCTCGATCCTTTATCTGAAGCCCGGAGTGCTCGATCACGAACACGTGCAGCAGGTTGAGAGCAAATTGAAGGGAATGCAGAAGGCGGGCAATAAAAAGATTTTGCTGGATCTGCGCGATGTTGCAGCGGGTGACAATGCCGAGGCGATGCGAATGGCGAATTTTCTGCTGAAATCCGGAACAATCGCCACGCTCGAAGGCCAGAAGGTGGAAAAACAGACCTTCGCGGTGGAGTCATCGAAGTCGATCAACACGACCTCACCCGTGGTGGTTCTTATCAACCGCGGAACCGCAGGTCCTGCCGAAATCGTTGCCGCAGCTTTGATGGACAACAAGCGTGCAGACCTGGTCGGTGAGAAGACGTTTGGCGAGGGCTCGCAGCAGAAGACGTTCGAGCTGCCGGACGGGGCCGCGTTGGTTCTCTCCGTAGCGAAGTACGAGTCGCCTTCAGGCAAGAAGCTTGAAGATGAAGGCGTGACGCCGGGGATCCAGGTAGCCTCAAACATCGACGACAATGGGCCTGTGGATGAGGACGCTACTCCGCCGGAATCTCAGCAGCCTGAGACAAAGAAACCGAGTGTCTCAGTGGATGAGCAGTTGAATAAGGCCCTTGACCTGCTCAAGAGCAAAGCGGCCTGATTTTTTTTACGGGATCTGTTGAAATTGGGGTCTCTGGAATCGGATAGGACATCTGCTGCCTGGCCTGTCGATCATGCTATGGTGAAGGGCAGTGCCGAGCTTATTCAGACGCGAAGATGAAGTCGCGAAGTTTGCATCCGAGCCAGTCTGGCAGCGACTTATAAGGCAACTGGCAGCCGGGCCGGAGTATCCGAGCAGGCGGCGGGCTCGTCTTGTGACCTTCTATGTCCTCCTCGGCCTCTCCGCGGTCTTCGGGGCGATGTGCGGTCTGATGCTTGTCTACTCGATCGACCTTCCCGAGATCGATGACCTTACTCGTTACAGGCCGAACACGACGACAGAGTTGCTGGATGTGCACGGCCGTCCATTTGGATCCTTTGCTCTGGAACGACGGGTTGCAGTGCCGTATTCGGAGTTTCCTCCCGTCCTGAAGCAGGCGATTCTTTCGATTGAGGACAAGAGCTTTGAGAGCAACTGGGGTGTAAACCTGGTACGCGCGGTAGGGGCGGCCTATCGTGATCTTCACTCTCAGGGCAAGGCGCAGGGCGCCTCGACGCTGACCATGCAGTTATCGCGGAACCTGTTTCTCTCAAGCGAAAAGACCTATGGAAGGAAGTTCCAGGAAGTCATCCTCTCGATGCAGATCGAGAGGCGATTCACGAAGAACCAGATCTTCGAGCTATATGCGAATCAGATCTATCTGGGGCGCGGAACGTATGGGTTTGAGGCAGGCTCGGAGTATTACTTCAATAAACATGTCCGTGACCTGAGCTTGCCTGAAGCTGCTCTGCTGGCAGCTTTGCCGAAGGGGCCGGAGTATTATTCGCCAGCGCGTTATCCGGAGCGCGCTCTGAAGCGTCGCAACCTGGTGCTGAGCGAGATGAAGCAGGATGGCAGGATTACTGCCGAGCAGGAGGAAAAGGCAATGACGGCTCCGCTCGGCTTGCACATCGAACCGCCTGCCAACAGCGTGGCGCCCTACTTCGTAGAAGAGGTTCGTCGACAGCTCGAGAAAGAATATGGTGTCGAAGAAGTCCATGGGGCGGGGCTGCGTGTGTATACGACGCTTGACCTCGACCTCCAGGCGGTGGCGAACAAAGCAGTTCTGGAAGGAACTGCGGCCTATGAACGTCGCGAAGGATGGAAAGGAAATCTTCCGAACATCGTGCTCTCGGGCTGGGATGTTGAAAGTTACAAGCATCCGGACTGGGTGCAGCCCGTTGCGAAGGATGCATACATACACGGCGTAGTGACGGCCGTCGAGCCGAGGAGGTTGACGGTAAAGCTGGGTTCACAGATCGCTGTCCTGACTCCTGAGGACTGGCAGTGGACAACATATGCCGAGGCCGACAGCTTTCTGCGCAATGGTGATCTTGTCTATCTTAGGATCACCGCTCCAGGACCTGAGGGAACGTGGAAGGCTACGCTGCAGCAGGACTCCGGAGCGCAGGCAGCATTAATGGCGGTCGACAATGCCAGCGGTGAGGTAGTGGCGATGGTTGGTGGCCGCGACTTCAATCTGTCCCAGTTCAATCGGGCTACCCAGGCCAGGCGTCAGGTAGGCTCGTCGTTCAAGCCCTACGTTTATACGACCGCTATTGAGGCCGGCGCAAAACCGACGGACATCATCGTGGATGGACCGGCCACATTTCCAACACCAAACGGACCCTATACTCCTCACAACTATGAGGGGAACTACATGGGCCCGATGTCGCTGCTATATGCGTTTGCGGACTCGAGAAATATCCCTGCTCTGAAGCTGGCCTCTCATGCAGGGATTCGCAAGGTGATCGATACAGCGCATCGGTTCGGGATCACAAGCGATATTCCTCCATTCCTGCCCGTGGCGCTTGGCTCGGCGGACATTACCCTGTACGAACAGGTGGGCGCGTACAGCGTCTTTCCGAACGACGGTATACGAATCGCACCGCATTACATCCGCAAGGTCTCGCAGGCAGATGGCCTACCCCTCGATGAGAAGCCGACCGATGTGCGCGAAGTGATCTCGGTAGAGACAGCGCGGACGATGATGCAGATGTTGCAGGCGGTGGTGCGCATGGGGACTGGCGCCAGGGCTTCGCAACTCAATCACCCACTGGGGGGCAAAACCGGTACGACGAACAACTATACGGATGCCTGGTTCATCGGGTTTTCCCCGTCGGTAACGTGCGGGACTTGGATCGGCTACGACAACCGGCAGTCTCTCGGAGACAAGGAGACCGGAGCACGGGCGGCCCTTCCCATGTGGATGGACTTCATGCGTGCCGAGATTGCGAACAAGCCGAACGAGGTCTTCCCGGCGGATGGAACGCCCAAAAAGACTCTCAGCGTGGCTGTGAATAAAACAGTGGCGCAGGCCAGGCAGGCGGAGCCCCCTGGCTCCGATGATGGAAGTGATCATGAGGCTGGGAGCTCGACGGCTCCCCGCTAGCCTCGGCCCTTGTGGTTTGCCTGATCTATTCAGATCAGAGATCCGGAATGATCAATGTGAAGCCAGCAAGTGGCACAGATGGAAGTAGCGCGCGGCGTGACGCACATCGCGTCCGATCTGTTCGCGCAGAGCCTCCGGAGAGGGCCAGCGGATCTCATCGCGCAGGCGCTTGAGGAAGGCGAGTTTCAGTGGCGTCTGTTCGGTTAAATCGATGGGATGAAAGTTGAGAAGGTGGGACTCGATGGTAAAAGAGTCCTCTCCGAAGGTAGGCCGATTGCCTACGTTGGTAACGGAATCAAAGTGTTCGCCGGCAATGGTGAGCTCGGTGATGTAAACGCCGATTGCAGGAATGAGCTCAGGATAGGGGGCAAGGTTAATTGTGGGAACGGTGTACCTCGTCCCATAACCTCGGCCAGAAGCTGGCGTGCCGGTTATCGTGAAGGGGCGGCCAAGAAGAGCCCGTGCATGGCTGACGTCCCCGGCTGCGATGAGTTGACGAATGCGGCTGGAGGAGACAGCATGACCACGCAGCATCCGTGGCGAATAGATAGAGACCCGAAAGCCAAGCTCGCGGCCAAGAGCATCGAGTGATTCCACGCCGGCCTCGGCGCGATAGCCGAAACGGAAGTTTTCGCCTTCATGGAGTTCAAGGATATTGAGTCTTCGTTTAAGTACCTCTTCAGCGAAGGACCGTGCGCTGGTACGAGAGAGCTCCTGCGTGAAGGGAAGAACGAGTACGGCATCGATGCCGGTGGAAGCCAGCAGGTCGAGCTTCTGCGCAAGCGGTGTAATAAGGGGCTGTCCTGTCTCGGGACGGAGCACATGGGCAGGATGAGGATCGAAGGTGATGGCCAGCGAACGGGCCTTAAGCGCACGGGCCCTGGCGATGACCTCGCCGATAACCCATTGATGCCCGCGATGGACACCGTCAAAGTTGCCGATGGTGGCGACGCTTGGACCAAAGGTGGCAGGAAGTTCAGAGAGGGAGCGATAGACCTGCATGCGGCTCGTAGTCGTACTCGGCATCAGGCGATCTCGAAGGTTAGTTGAAGGCCATCATAGGCGAGGCGGACATAAGGGGGAAGCTCAGCCTCAGTGGCGGCATGGTCTAGGTCGTGGCTGATGTGGGTGAAAAAGGCCCTCTTAGGCTTTAATTGCTCGACAAAGGCCAGAGAGCGTTCAAGATGCGAATGGCTGGGATGCGGTTGGCGTCGAAGCGCGTCGAGGATGAGAATATCGAGATCCTGGAGCAGGGGGACGCTTTCGGGAGGGATGTCGCTCATGTCGGTGAGATAGGCGGCGGAACCGAAGCGATAGCCAGTGATCGTCTGATTCCCGTGGGTGACGGGGATTCGCTGGAAGCAGGTGCCAAACAGGTCGAAACCGGCGCCAGGAGCCTCATCGATGCGATGAAGCTGAACACGGGCGCTGGTGGAATAACGATCCTCGGTACTGAAGGTGTAGTCGAAGATGCGTTCGATGGTACGTGCGGTCTCATCGTCGGCATAGAGCGGCAGACCCTCTCGTATCTGAAAGCTGAGAGGCCGCAGATCGTCGAAGCCGAGGACATGATCGGCGTGGCCGTGGGTGTAAAGAATGGCGTCTGCGTGTCGGATATTCTCGCGGATGGCCTGTGCATGGAAGTCCGGGCCGGTATCGATCAGGACAATGTGACCGTTATAGGCAAGGCGCAGCGAGGGACGGGTACGGCGGTTGCGGGCATCCCCGGCAGGCGAGACCGCCGAGGCGCAAACCGCACAGTCGCACCCGAGCGTCGGGACGCCCATTGAGGTGCCGGTGCCAAGGAAGGTAAGCGTCGCCTCCATTCGTTAGCGGACGATGCTCGGCTTTCCAGGGCCAGAAACAGCCGGGTTCGGGGTCTTGCCTGCTGCGGACCGCGCAAGCGCCTGGGTAATCTCGAGGAAGCCCATGCGCACTTCAAACAGGGCGCTATCGAGAAGGCGTTCCTCCGAGGTCGTCAGATTTCCTTTGGTTTTTTCAGCCAGGATGTTGAGCATATCGATGCTCTGGCGTGCGCCCATCAGATCGACCTGGGGCTGCTGGCCCTCGGGGGTGGCTCCGCCAAGCTGAACGATGGTCGTCATGTAGATGGATTGGACGAGTGTCTCGAAGTTCATCGCGGGAGGATGGTCTGCTCCCGGGTTGGCAGCCCGAATCGCCGTGTCAAGGCGCTCGGAGGTAGCCTCATAAGCGGCGCGGGCCTGTCCAGCCTGCTCGGCAGTGGGTCCGACAGGCAGTTCTTCGTCTAGATCGCCCTCTTCTGTAATCGGAATCTCGGCCTCGGTCTCGAGGGCGGATGAGACTTCAACAGGACTCGTTGTCTGTGCCGTCTCGCGCTCGTCAGTCTCCGGGGAAGGATCAGCATCGGGCCGCGGCTCGCCATCAAGGTTGAATTTTCGACGATCGGTAACGACAAACGGTTTGTTTTGCTCGGACATGATTAGTCTCTCTTTGGGGAATCAGATGCTTGGGACGGTGATTCGGTCTCCGTCGCGAAAAAAGGGGATGAAAACGGATATGCCACTCCGCCCGCATACTGAAGTGGCTCACGGCGATCAAGTGCCTCGCGACGCACGTAGCCAAGTGCAAATTGAAGATTGGATCCCGCGGAGTTGGAGAGCGGAAGAGCAGTGACGCTGGTTAGCTCGCCCGCCTGCTTGCCGGCAGACTCGAGAATCGCGCCGGCCTGGGGAAGCGTTCCTTCCAGGCGGAAAGCGCTGAAGGTTCGATGAACATTACCGCGAGACCGTATGCGTTCGACGATCTCCTGACCCAGGTAGCATCCCTTGTTGAAGTGCAGGGCGCGCGTCTGATTGGTCTCTTGAGGCAGGTCGCGATCGCGAATATCAGTGCCATAGAGCGGCGTTCCCTCAAGGATGCGAAGCCACTCGAGGACAGCAGAATCACAGGGAATGGCACCCACGCTTTCGAGCGTCTGTCGCAGGGCGTGGGCATCCTCTTCTTTATCCGTCCACAGCTCATAATGGGGAACAACGGGGCCGTGGGCACGGAGGAGGGTGACGGTAGTGGACTTCCACGGGTACACACGCGTCTCAAGCTCATTGAGCGAGTCCGTGGACAGGTCGATCTGTGCGAGAAGCGATGATGCCTCGGGGCCAATGAGAGTAAATCCGTGGCGCGTGTTGCTGATATCGGCCAACTCGACGTCATCCATGATGATGTAGTGGTCGAGATAAGGGATCAGTGTGGCGACCTGCCGGCGATTGGTCTCGATGCGGAGCTCATCCGGCAGGGCAAAAATTATGCCATCGGCCTGGATGCGTCCCTGTGCGTTCAGGAAGAAGTTATAGGCGCCAGCGCCTGGAGCGAGGTCCTGCACAGAATTGGTCGCCATGCCGTTGAGCCAGCGAACCCGATCCGATCCGCTAACGCGAATCCAGCCAGTCTCTTCGAGAGCGGCAATGCACGCCTTCTGCAGGAGTCCATTAAGCTGCGGATGAGGGCTGGAGGGCCGGACGTCGTGTACTTCTGAGGAGGGCGTATTGGAGGTGGCTGCCAGTGTCATAGGCGTCATCGCGCGACGGCGCGAGGGAACTCTGCGTACACTTGATTATAGCGGTCGGATCGAGAGGCGGGTTTGCAGCGAAGGATAGTCGAGGCGAGGTTCGGGCGGATACGGGTTTGGATTGCGGGAGCGCTCCTGCTAACGAGCTGCAACATAGCCGCTTGGACCCAGGCCCCGGGACAGGACAGCGGCGATGAGAACAAGCCGCATGCTCCCATGACAAAGGACCAGGCGAAGGAGCTGTTTCGCTCGGTCGATCAGATTTTGAACTTCGTCAGTTCGGATACGAAGCTTCCCATTGAGCACAGCGTAAAACGCAAGCTGATCTCCCGCGAAGAAGTTAACAAGTACCTGAAAAAGAAGTTCGATGAGGACGAAAGTACCCGAAGGATGGAGCGCTCGGAGCTGGTGCTGAAGAAGTTCGGCCTTCTGGACCGGGACTTCCATTTGCGCCCGTTTCTGCTGTCACTGTTGACAGAGCAGATCGCGGGATTTTACGACAACAAATCCAAGACGGTGAACTTGCTTGACTGGATCGAGCCGGACGAGCAGAAACCCGTTCTGGCTCACGAGTTGACCCATGCATTGCAGGATCAGAAGGTAGACCTCACGAAATGGTCGGATGTAAGCCTGGAAGGAGTCTCCCATAACGTGCAGGAAGACAACCGTCACCTGCAGGTCGATGAGGCAGACACGGCACGCGAGGCTGTCGCCGAAGGACAGGCGATGGCAACGTTCATCGACTATACGCTGCAGCCCTCCGGCAAGACGCTGGCCGATGCACCGGCTGAGATGATGACGCGCCTGAAAGGCCTGGTAGGAGACACGACGGGATCGCCCATATTGGCGCGAGCTCCCCTGTTGCTGCAGGAGTCGCTTCTGTTTCCCTACAGCGATGGCCTGAATTTTGAGCATGCCGTGCTGGTGAAGGGCGGTAAAGACGCAGCCTTCGCTGGAGTGCTCGCAAACCCGCCCTCTTCAAGCTTTGAAATCCTGCACCCGGAGCAGTACATGGCGCATGCTCCGGTTCCCGTTCTCCGAATGCCGGATATTCATCCGCTCATCGACGCCGAGTGGGAGCCCTACGATCTTGGTGTGATGGGCGAGCTGGATGTGAGAATCCTGGCGGAGCTCTTCGGCGGGCGCGAGCTTGCCGAGGGCCTCGCTCCGGCATGGAATGGCGGCATTTACTATGCTGCGCAGCGCAAGGCGGCGACACCCGCTATCAAGCAAACCACGGCTTCGCTCGGGTTGTTTTATTACTCGCGGTGGAAGAATTCTGACTCCGCAAGCACCTTCCTGCGAATTTATGGCGCACAGCTCGCCAGGAAATATTCGGGCGTAGTGCGGCGTCAAAAAGATGAGGCAGGAGACAACGAGCAGGTCTACTCGACCAGCGAAGGAGATGCCTTGCTGTCGATCTCTGATTCCAGCGTCTTCGTGAGCGAAGGATTTGATCTTGCAACGGCTCGCAAGCTTCGGGACAGCATCGCGGAGGTGCAGGCGAAGGGCCCCGTGCGCATGGCTCAGGCAGGTACTGAGCCTGCTCTATCCCTATCGCACCTGCTCCGGTCTTATGGCATGGTAAGTCCGTCCATGTTCGGACGGTATACTTCCGAAGGGCGTTCCACACTCAACCCAGCGCATTGAAATAGGAGACAGGCACTTTGAAGAAGGCAGAGATTGGAATCATTGGCGGCAGTGGTCTTTATGCCATGCCGGGGCTGACGGATGTACACGAGGAAAAGGTGACGACTCCGTTTGGAGATCCGTCAGACGTCTTCGTTCTGGGAGAGCTGGAGGGGCGCAAAGTTGCATTTCTGGCCCGGCACGGGCGCGGGCATCGCCTGTTGCCCACCGAGCTGAATTTCCGTGCCAACATCTATGCAATGAAGGTGCTGGGAGTCGAACGCATCCTCTCGGTGTCGGCTGTCGGCTCTCTCAAGGAAGAGCACAAGCCCACGGATTTCGTGATGCCCGACCAGTTTATCGACCGCACCTTTGCTCGAAAATCGACTTTTTTCGGAGAAGGCATTGTGGCGCACGTCGCCTTTGGGGATCCGGTCTGCTCCACGGTCTCGACAGCCTTCCAGAAGGCCTGCGATGCGGTCGGTGTAGTCGGAAAGAGCGGCGGCACATATGTGTGCATGGAAGGGCCGCAGTTTTCGACGCGAGCGGAGTCGAACCTGTATCGCAGCTGGGGCGCCGATGTGATCGGAATGACGAACCTGCAGGAAGCCAAGCTGGCCCGCGAGGCCGAGATCTGCTACGCAACCATGGCGATGGTTACGGACTACGATTGCTGGCGCGAGGGGCACGACGATGTAACCGTCGACCAGATCGTTGCCGTGATGCATCAAAATTCTTCGAACGCCGAAAAGGTGGTTCGCGCAGCGGTAGCAGCGATGCCGAAGGAAAAGACCTGCGCGTGCGGCGATGCACTGAAGTATGCGATCCTCACCGATCGCAAAACGATTCCCACTGAGACTCGGCAGAAGCTAGCTTTGCTGCTCGACAAATATCTATAAGTACTCCAACCTCGCATCGAGCATATAGAAAGAGGATTAATGTCCATACTCGTCGTAGGATCGGTAGCGTTCGACAGCATTCAGACCCCCAGCGGTTCGGTGGAAAACTGCCTGGGTGGCGCGGCGACGCATTTCGCTCTGGCCGCTAGCTACTTCACGGACGTTCGCGTCATTGCGGTCGTCGGCAAAGACTTCACCGAAGAGCACGAGGCGGTATTTACCCGCCGCAAGATTGATACCCAGGGCCTCGAGCATGCGGATGGCCTGAGCTTTCATTGGACCGGATCGTATGTGAACAACCTGAATGAGGCACAGACGCTCGGCACCGACCTCAACGTCTTTCAGACCTTCGAGCCCAAGATCCCCGAGGCCTATAAAGATAGCGACTTCCTCTTCCTCGCGAACATCGACCCCGTTCTCCAGGCTCGCGTACGCAGCCAGATGAATAACGTGCGCATGGTTTGCGGTGACACCATGAACTACTGGATTGCAGATCACGCGGCGAATCTCGCGAAGGTCCTGCGTGAGCTCGATGTGCTGCTGATCAACGATGGAGAGGCGCGCATGCTGGCTGGAGATCGCAACCTCGTTGGAGCCGCGAACAAGGTTCTGGCGATGGGGCCGAAGACCTTGATCGTCAAGCACGGTGAGTATGGCGCGACCGCCTTCTTTGGAGATCGATCGTTCGGGTCAGGGACGCGTGCGTTGCATCCCTTCCGCGCACCTGCGCTCCCCCTGGCTGAGGTGGTCGATCCGACCGGCGCCGGTGATTCTTTTGCAGGTGGCTTCTATGGATACCTTGCCTCCCAGCCGGAGCTGACGCCTGAAGCCTTCCGAACGGCGATGTTTTACGGAGGCGTGATGGGTTCCTTCGCCGTGGAGCGATTCGGCACCGAACGGCTGCAGAATGCGACTCGCGAAGAGATTGATGAGCGGTTCAGGCTTTTCAAGGAGATCTCGCATCTTGAGTACGCGAGCTCATAGGCGAAGGCTGCGCGGTGAGACGGTCGAGCGCCCTGCGCCGCTTAGCTTCGAGGTACGTCCATCGAAGCGCGAAGAGGCAATGCCAGTCGCAATAGCCGCGGTAGCATTCTCTTTCATTGCCCTGATTGTCTGTATGGGGCGCAATTATCTTCTACTCTACGGCGATGCGGTGGCCCATCTTGGCATCGCACGCCGCATTCTTGACACTCGGAATCCCGGACTGATTCAGCTTGGGGGCGTGTGGCTCCCGCTGCCTCATCTGTTGATGCTCCCATTCGTCCAGAAGATGGAGTGGTGGCAGAACGGACTAGCGGGAGCGTGGCCCTCGTTGTTCTGTTACGTCTTGAGCGTGACAGGCCTTTATCGTCTGGCGCGGCGATTGATGGCGCCGCAGTGGGCTTTGGTTGCCACAGCTTTCTACGGCCTGAATCCTAATCTTCTTTACCTGTCGACCACGGCGATGACGGAGCCGTTGTTTCTTGCCATTGTCATCTGGACAACGCTGCTGGCGATGGAGTGCGCAGCAGCTATACGCGACGCTCGCATTCCCGCGGTCAACGGACGATTGATCGGCCTCGGCGTACTGATTCTTGCCGCCGTTTTAACCCGCTACGATGGCTGGATCTTCGGAGCGGCGGTGTGGTGTGTCCTGGCTTGGAAGATCTTTCGAGCAGATAAGGTTCGACCTCGCGTCACCGCCTCTTTTGCGCTTTTCACCCTTCTTGCTGTCGCTGGACCGATCGCGTGGCTTGTTTATAACCAGCACTTCTTTCATGATCCTCTCGATTTCATGCGGGGACCGTACTCGGCTTTAGCGATCGAACGACGTACATCGGGCTCAGGTTCGCCTCATCCCGGTTGGCATAATCCCTTTTGGGCCGCGGTGCTTTATCTGCGGACGTCACAACTGGACGCAGCGGCCTGGGAGACGGGCTTTGTCGTCACTGCCATGGCAGTCGCTGGGCTTGTCCTGGCGGTTCGTCGGCGGCTCGATCCGGTTTCGACGCTGGTCTGGATTCCGCTCCCTTTCTACATCTATTCCATCGCCTACGGATCGATTCCGATCTTCATTCCGCCTCTGTTTCCGCATTCGTATTACAACTCCCGCTATGGCATGGAGATGCTGCCTGCATTGGCAATCTTCGCCTCTATCGCAGCCGGATGGCTGCAACAGCGCTGGTCCTCCTCGCAGCCGCTACTGGTGCGGCTGATGCCGCCGGTCGCTCTGTTTCTGGTCGCAATCAACACCATTGCAATGACGTACCGGGTTCCACTGGTCCTCAAGGAGGCAATGATGAATTCAACGACGCGCATTGCCTTTGAGCAGGCGATTGCGAACGAGCTGAAGACCTTTCCGCCGGGCGTTCCGATTTTGATGTACAACTCTGACCACGTGGGGGCGCTGCAACGAGCGGGCATACCCCTCAAACAGACCATCAGCGAGACGGATTACGATACCTGGAAAGTTGCACTCGCTGACCCGGCAAAGCATGCAGCCTATGTCATCGCGATTGCGGGTGACCCTGTCTCGTCGGCAGTAACAGCTCACCCGGACGGACTGACGGAGTTGGTCGTATTATGCACGACCGGGCAGCCATGCATGCGAGTCTATCGTTCTTCGCACTTCTGACACGCCTTATCTTGAGATCTGGACGGCGCAAGGTGCTACCATCTCTCGCAGAACCCAGATGCTTGTTCCCCAGTTTCATTTCAGTCAGATCGATCAGGAACTGCTGTCGACAGGCACGGCTGCACGGCTGCTGACGGCCTGTCTGCTCGGCGCGGCGATCGGCATAGAGCGCGAGCGGCGTCACAAGGCAGCGGGGCTGAGAACGAATCTCTTACTGTGTCTGGGATGCGCTTTCTTCACCATGCTTTCCGCAGTGCTTGCCGGAGACGGCAATCCGGACAAAGGCCGCGTAGCTTCGAATATCGTGCAGGGCATTGGCTTTCTCGGGGCCGGAATTATTCTGCATACCCGGGATCGCGTGATGGGTTTAACCAGCGCAGCTACCGTGTTTGCTGTTGCTTCGATTGGAATGGCCTGCGGAGCTGGTCTGTATATCGAGGCTTTGCTGGCGACGCTGATTACGCTCTTTGCCTTGGCCTTCGTCGGTTACATTGAATCGAAGGCAGGCTGGAAACGTATCACCATGCTCTATGAAGTGCGTGGCACCGATCGCAAGGCGATGTATATCGGTGTGCTCAGTGTTCTCGATCGAATGGGGATACGACTCGATGTTCTCGAACACGACAGTGTGGAGGGGTTCGAACGAATGACATTCTCTGTCCCGGCAAGCCGAAGCCTCCACGTGGAGCTGATCCGTGATCTTCGCAGCAGCGGGAAAGCCGAAGAGGTTGTGGTCTTCCGCGATCCTGAGGAAGAATAAGGATAACGATGATCCCCTTTGTGAAAGCTCATGCATGCGGCAATGATTTTCTAATTCTTGAAGAGACGGTTGCAGCGCGGCAGCATGCCGCATTGGCACGAAAGCTCTGCAGTCGCAACACCAGTGTCGGCGCTGACGGCATCGAGTTCCTGGAGCGCAGGCCGAACGGTGAGTTCTTTCTCCGGCTATTCAACGCCGATGGAAGCGAAGCGGAGTTGTCTGGCAATGGAACCCGTTGCGTAGCTGCCTGGCTGGCGAGCTCAGAGGGAATCGATGAGGTCGTCCTCGGGACACACGGCGGACCGAGAAGCTGTCGAATTGTTGAAGACGCGGATCCGCTCTACCTGATTGAGAGCGAGATGGGAGTTCCGCGTGTCATGGAGCGCACGATCGAGCTTCCCGGCGTCGGCCATGTAGCCGGAGCGATGGTGAATGTGGGAAATCCCCACTTCGTAATCTTTGTCGACTCTGAAGACTTCAGCGCGTATGGACTCTCCTGGCAAACGTTGGGAGGACAGATCAGCGTGAGCCCGCTGTTTCCGCATGGAACCAATGTGGAGTTTGTGAAGGTTCTCTCTGCAGACGAGATCGCGTTTCGGATCTTCGAACGAGGCTGCGGGCCGACGACCTCCTCGGGCACAGGAACTTGCGCGTCTTCAGCGGCTGCGATGGCGCTACGCAATGTCAATCGCGAACTGAAGGCCGTGGCCGAAGGTGGTGCACAGCGCACAGTATGGTTGGCAGGCAGCCAGGGGATGCAGCTGACGGGTCCTGCCGAGGTCATTTGCCGTGGAGAGGTGGCAGGGCTGTGAGTTCCTCGGGCCGCATTTGGATTAAGCCGCGGGCGCTGCGTCCCGGCGCGATGCTGGGTGTGATCTCACCTGCGAGCACGCCAAAGAGAGAGCTGGTGGAACGCGGCCTGGCCGAGCTGGAGGCGGCGGGATACCGTACCCGACTCGGCAAATATGTATTTGGCGGCGGTCCGCTCTACTACGCGGGAACTCTGGCTGAGCGGCTTGAGGATATGCATGCGGCCTTCACCGACGACAGCGTGGATGGAATCATCTGCACGCGCGGAGGATGGGGCTCGGCTGAGCTTCTGCCTTATCTGGATGTGGATCTGATCCGTTCCAATCCGAAGGCGTTTATTGGGTATAGCGATCACAGCTCGCTGCATAGCTGGTTTCAGAATGAGGCGAACCTGACGACCTTTTATGCTCCGATGGTCGCAGCCGACTTTGCCCGCGACGGCGGTGTCGACCAGACGAGCTGGCGCAATACCTTTGAAGGTGCAAGCGAATGGTCGCTGGGTGCGTCGGACGGTCTGCGCGTGCTGCAACCGGGCACCGGCGAGGGCAGGTTGCTGGGCGGCTGCATCTCGATCCTTGCGGAAGGCCTTGGAACGCCGTTCGCCCCGCAGCTTCGAGGGAGCGTGCTTTTTCTTGAAGATATCGGAACGAGGCCGTATCAGTGGGACAGGATGCTGCTTCATCTCCGTTATTCAGGCAGGCTTGAAGATGTTCGCGGCATCGTCTTCGGCGATATGGCTCAGTGCGTGGGATCTGACGAACAGAATCTGCTGGAGCAGGCGATCCTGCACGGTCTGCGGGGGTTTGAAGGACCGGTTGCGATCGGACTGCGGTGTGGTCATGTAGATGGTGCAAACAGGACGCTTCCGCTGGGAGTCTCTGTGCGGCTCGATCTCGAGGATGAGAAGAATCCGCGGCTAAGCTTCCTCGAGGCCGCGGTTTCGGGTTAGTCTTTCTGAGGCGCAATGCAAAAACACATCTACCTCATAGGAATCTGCGGCACGGCGATGGCTTCGCTTGCCGGAATGTTGAAGCAGCAAGGTCATGAGGTGACCGGCTCGGACGCGGCTGCCTACCCGCCGATGAGCGATCTGCTGCGTGAGCTGGGCATTCCTGTGCACGAGCCTTATGCGGAGCGAAACCTCGATCGTCGACCCGATCTTGTGATCGTGGGCAATGCGATCTCGCGCGGAAACGTGGAGCTGGAGCGCGTGATGGATGAACGAATTCCGTTCTGCTCCATGGCCTCTGTGCTGCATCACGAATTTCTTGCAACCCGCGAACCCCTGGTGGTTACGGGAACGCACGGCAAGACGACGACGACGAGCATGCTCGCGTGGATCTACCAACGGGCTTCGCTACAAGATCCGGAGCTCGCGCCTTCGTTTTTGATCGGCGGCGTGCCGGAAAACTTTGGAACGAGCTTCATGGTTCGTCCGACGAAGCCCTTCATCCTCGAGGGCGATGAGTACGATACGGCTTTCTTCGACAAGGGGCCGAAGTTTCTCCACTATTTTCCGGCCGCCGCGATCCTCACCCATGTCGAGTTCGATCATGCCGACATTTATGCCGATCTGGACGCTGTGAAGACGGCGTTCAAGCGGTTCGTGAACCTGGTGCCGCGGCGCGGCCGCGTGGTGGCTTACGACGGCAGCGAGAACGTCACCGAATGTGTTGCGAAGGCGTTCTGCGCGGTGGAGCGTTATGGATTCCACGAGGACTCGTGCTGGAGAATCTCCGATCTGCGCCACGATGGTCCGTTGACACGATGGACCTTGTCGCGCGGCGGCGAATTCTTCGCGGAGCTTAGCCTGCCGATGGCGGGCGAACACAATGCCCTGAATGCGACTGCTGCTGCGGCGCTGGCGGCGGGGCAGGGCGTTCCGGTCGAGGCGATCGTAGAGGCCTTGCGGACGTTCCACAGCGTGAAGCGCAGGCTCGAGGTCAAGGCGGTCGCAGAGGGCGTCACCATCATCGATGACTTTGCGCATCATCCGACGGCGATCCGCGAGACGCTGCGTGCGCTGCGGGAGAGTCATCCGGGGCAGCGGCTGATTGCGGTGCTGGAGCCGCGATCCAATACCCTGCGGAGAAATGTCTTCGAAGGCGCGCTTATCGAGAACCTTGCGCTGGCGGACCGGGTGGTGCTGGCCGGAGTCTTCAAGTCGGAGAGTATTCCGGCGGCTGAGAGACTCGATCCTGAGCGGGTGGTTCGTGGGCTGGTGGAGCGTGGCGTTCCCGCCGCGGTCTATCAGGATGCCGATGCGATCGTGGCGGCACTGGTTCCCGAGGTTCGTAACGGCGATATCGTCGCGATTCTTTCCAACGGCGGTTTCGGAGGGATCTACCAGAAGTTGCCGCGGGCAATCACCGAGGCTGCGGTGGCGGACCGGATGGCAGTCAAGTTTGGGTAAGCCCCCTACTGATTTTTGACAAAGTCTTGATTTCAGGGTGTTTAGGTGCGGACTTGTTGTTCAAAGTATTGAGTCTAAACAGCTTAATTTTCAAATTATTGTAAATAAACAGCTTATTGGGCAGCTCTATGCTCTTCCGTGCTAAGGATTCTGTTCTTCCCAGAGGATCCGAGAGGTCGGGCCTGGAATGGGAGAGTCTTCCTCTGCGGGACTTGTGTTTCCTGATCGTTGCCTGTTTCGGCCGATCTTTGAGGTCCATGCGTCCTTAGTTAAATTTTAACCAACTCACCGGAACTAATCGGCAGGTATTGCCCGTTTATTTTGTGTGTCTTATAAGGTTTATGGCTTGACAGGGCTGGCGAGGATGCCTGTGAGCGGGAGAGCGTGAGATATTCTGCGAAGTGGAATGTTTGCGACTCTGAAGCTGTTGTTTGTCTATCTGACCCTGGGGGTTCCGGCCGGGGTTATTGGGATTCCTTATTCGCTGCTGGTTGGTAACGTCAAACGGCTGTATCGCATTGCAATGTGGATTGCCAACGCTGGGGTTCGGGCGGCGGGGATCCGGATTGAGGTGACGGGGCTGGAGAATGTTCCGGTGGGAAGGCCGTGCATCTTCATGTGCAACCACGTGTCGAACCTTGACCCGCCAGTCGTGCTGCCGATGCTTCCAGGGCAGAGCTCGGTGTTTCTGAAAAAGGAGCTGATGAGCATTCCCATCCTCGGGCGCGCGATGCGGATGGGGAGGTTCATCCCGGTGGAGCGGGGAGGGAGGCGAGATGCGGCGCAGGCGAGTGTGACGGCAGCGGGGAAGGCGCTTGGCGATGGGCTAAATATCCTGGTCTTCCCGGAAGGGACGCGATCGCGGGATGGCCGGCTGTCCGTGTTCAAGAAGGGGCCATTCTTTCTGGCGATGGAGACGCAGGCTCCGGTGGTTCCGGTGGCGATCTCGGGGACCGAGAGGATGATGCGGAAGGGGAGTGCTGCGATTACGCCGGGGGTGGCGAGGGTGCGGCTTCTGCCAGCGATCGAGCCGAAAGATTTCGAGACGAGAGAAGACCTGTTGCGGGCGGTCCGGGAAGAGATTGCGGAGGCACTGCCGGAAGAGATGAAGCCTTGGGATGGGTGAGTGGGTACTTCAGGCATTCTTTCTTTGTTAGTGGCACCCCGATTCGGCTTGCTCGATAACAGATAGAATCCGTTGCCCAGAGAAAACAGGCAACAGCAAGAACAAAGGCCAATACAGGGATCTCTCCGCTGCGCCGCGCGATGAAGCTGCGCGTCTCCGGTCGAGATGACGTGAGTGGCTGAGTTATGTGGTGTGCGATGAAGCTGTGCGCCTTTGGTCAAGATGACGTTTGTTGTTGTTTTGAGCAGGTTAAAGATTCCGAGATGAGTCTGCTTTAGCCGCGATGATGGTTGCGACGAAAAATGGGCACCCGATTCTGCAGGTGGATCAGCAGTGCAGTTGGACCCAGAGGGATTGTGGAGAGACGAAGGTCGCTCCGCCCTGCCATTCGACGTTGCGGGTGAGTTGAGCGGTTGTGAAGCGAGATAGCAGGGGAACGGTGATCGCGACGGCGATCATGCGGAGCAGGCCTGCTCCTACGCAAGCGTGGGGGCCCATGCCAAAGGCGAGGTGGGTAGCGCCGCGGCGGGTGAGGTCGATCCTTTCCGGGTGAGGGAAGGATTCAGGGTCTCGGTTGCCGGAGTTCAGGCGAAGAAGGATGCGCTGTCCTTTGCGAATCTGAGTACCGTTGACGCTCATATCTATGGTCGCCAGTCTGGTGAGAATGCGGGTGAAGCCGGAGTAGCGTATCAGCTCTTCCATCGCCTGTTCCGTCCACTCTGGATGAAGATGGAGGCGTCGCCATTTGCGCGGGCGCTGCAGCAGGGCGAACCACGCGTTGCCGAGAAGTGCAGGCATGGTTTGTGTAAGAGCGACGAATCCGGAGCTGCGCAGGCTTTCCGGTCCAGGCGGAAAGAAGGGTCGGAGTTGAGCGGTCGCAGATTTTGCCGGAGTGCGGAGGCTGGTGTCATAGGGATCCGCAGCGAAGGCGGAGCTGGCGCGCGCGTATTTACAGAGCTCCGATGGTTTATCGTGCCGGAGGTGCGTAACGGTGGAGGCGAGAGAGAGACAGAGAGGACAAACGTATTCGCCAAGCAGATCTACCGATTTGCCTTCGGGAAGAGACTGGACGAGTTGTTCGGAGTGGCGGACCAGTTGATCCTTCCAGAGGCGCAGGTCGGAAGCTGAAAGAGCGGCAAGGGTCTCGGCGCGCATCTCCTGGTTCTCTTCGCCGCCATGCTTTGCCGAAGTGTCTGCCTTCGTGAGGGATGCAGGAATTAGAGAAGGGTTTCGAAGCGCAGAGACGATATCGGAGTAACGGCTGAAGACCCAGGCTTTGAGGGTTGTGTCGAAATAAGGAGGCTCGGCGAGCTGAGAGGCAGAAGAATCCGGTCGATCGTGACTCCACAGTGCTTGCGACGGAATTTCAGTCGAAGCGGTCATAACAGGGTCAGTATAGAGGGCCTGCGAGCCGGAAGTTGTCAGGCGATTGTATCTCTGGTTCCGCCAATACCCCACCTTAGCCGCGATCAAGCTGTGGCGAAGATGGGGCACCCGGTTGGGTAGCCTAGAGAAAACAGGCAACAGCAGGAACAAAGGCTAAATACGGGGGTCTTTCCGCTCCGCCGCGCGATGAAACCTGCGCGTCTCCGGTCGAGATGACGTTTTTAGTTTTTTTAACAGGTTTGAAGATGAGATCAGGGTTTCCATTCCAGGCGGTCTCCTGGAAGGAGGACGATATGGCTTATCGAGTCCCAAGTTCTGGGGAACTTCACCTCAGCGTAGCCTCCGTCGACCAAGGGGCGAATCAACGATGCGGTCTGGAGCGCCCGATCTGTGGCAGCGTTGCGGCCGCCTGAGGTTGAGGAAGCTATCTCGATCACGTACCCCATCGGTGTGCCGAAGGGCTGGGGCTCTGTCCTGCTGTTGATCCGAACGGAAGACAGCAGACTTACGGCGGTCTGATTTCCGAAGGAGATGCAGTCCAAGGCGGCCTGGGAGTCGGGACATCTGGTGCGTCCGTTTTCTTCGACCCTGCGGGTCGCCTCGTCGAGGTCGTGGATGCTGCTCGCACCGAGGAGGATGGCGATCGGTTCCTCTCTGGCATCGCCGATGGACTGGAGGAAGAGCCTGAGCAGGGGATGGGGTTTGAAGCGGGCCGAGAGATCGAAGAGGAGATTTGCGTCTGCTGCGAGAGATCTTGCAGCTCGCCGATTGGCGGTGTGGGAGAGAAGAAGCTCGACGCCGATGCTGGAGGGTGCGGTCACGCGATAGTCGGCCTCGAGAGAGCCTTTGTAGTTTGCTCGCGCGGTCGAGGTTGCGTTTTGGATGAGAGGCCGCTCGATCCTGATCAGCATGCCGGGAGCGAGATCGACGAATCCGCTTCCGCCGAAGGAGTAGGAGAAGAAGGCTGCTTCATTCGCGGGTAAGGGAATGGTTTCGGCGATCCTGCGACGCATGCTGTAGAAGGTTTCCTTGCGGGGAAAGCAGGATTGGTGTTCAACCTCCAGAAGATCGCTAAGGAAATGGTTCCACTCGGCGTGCATGTCGAGATTGCCTGCACGCCTCTGCCAGCCCTGGGCGCTGAGGCTTTTGATGGTCCACTGGTTTGACTTATTGCCGGGGCTGAGGGAGAAGACGGAGCCCTGGATGACGCAAGGATGGATTGGGCGGTCGGCAGGTCGTTTGCCGCCTGGAAGGGTGAGGGTGCTGGTCTGGAAGTCCTGATCGCTTGCCTGGGTAGAGAGGGACGGCACGAGCAGAGAGTAGCCGGAGTTTTCCTCGAGTGTGTAGGTCCCGCCGAGCGCGGGAGCGCGATGGACGCAACCGTTGTAGAGGAGAAGGGACGGGAGGAAAGCGAGAAGGGCTACGGTTGAGGACGTTCGCAGATAAGACAAGGTTCAATTCGTCTTTCGAGAGCAAGGTGTTGTGTTGAGGGTGAGGAGGGGGCCGGTCTAGTGAGATGCGCTGGTTTCCGGTTTTCGATGGTCGACGATCCGGTAGCCTTCGGGGATTTCGAAGAATTTGGGATCGGGCTCGGAGGTTGTGAGCCTGTCGACGGTGAAGACTTGTTTGCCGATGGTGGGGCTATCGACTTTGGAGATGAGATTGATGCCGAGGTGGGGGGAGTACCAGAACTCGCGGGTGCCGACGAGGGGTTGGTCGTTGCCCATGACGCCGGGGTTGAGGGTGGTGGTGTCGCGGTAGCCGGTCACGTCTTCGCCGCTGGTGTTGCTGGTTCCCAGGTCCTCGTGCTGGCGGTAGCCCTTTCCGTCGGGGAGAGGACCGGTGACGCCGAGAGACGGCTTGTAGACCGTGTCAGTACGCATGTTGAAGTTGAGCAGCTCACAGATCCTGGACCGGACGGCGCAGTTGTACCAGGTGTGTTGTATGGGGTCCATGATCTGGAGGATCTCGACCTCCGATTTCTGGGTGCCTCCCTTGGGTACGAGGAACCAGCGCTCCTGGTAGATGCGACCTTTGCCGTCGCGCATGATGGGGCGCTGGTTGGTGAGGGTCATGGTTCCGCTGCCTGCGAGGGAGCGGGACCATTCGGTGATGAGGTTGAGGCTGAAGGGGGCGCCGGTGATGGGCGGGACGGTGATGCTCTCCATTCTGCCGGTGGTTCCTCCGTCGTGGATCACATAGACGTTATCGTTATGCGGCGGAGGGTTCTGGGCGGAAAGGAGGGGTGCCAGGAGGACTGTGGCGAGGAGCATCGCGGACGCAGGGCGCATGAGGGTGGGTCTCCGTGACGGAGACAGTATAGGCGCGATCCAAGATAGTTCTTTTGAATTTTTCTGCTTGCCGGGTGTGGGGTCTATTTGACGATGGCGTTATAGCCGTCTGCGCTGAGGCGCTGCTTCATGACGTCAGCGTCCTTGCGGGTGGGGAATGGGCCCAGCTGAACGTGGAGGAGCTTGTCCTGAGGCTCGTGACGGACGGCTACGGTGTAGCCGCGGCGCTTGAGGGCGTTGACGAGGATGTCGGCGTCTTCCTGATGGGAGACAGCTGCGATCTGGACGAGTGCAGGAGCGCCTGGGGCTGCGGAATGCGCGGTGGCGGGGACGGCCGGGGCCTTGACGGCTACGATCGCTGGCTTGAGCTGCGACGGAGTGGGTGGGGTGGCAACGGTGCGCTCGAGATGCGCCTGAGGGGCTGGGGTTGCGGCGATGCGGGCAGGAGGCGTGGACTCAGCTTTTTCGGATTGCGAGGCTTCTGCGGCGGCGTCGGCGGGGGTGAGGTCCTCGGATTGGCTGGCGAGGGCGGGGGACGGCTTGGTGTCGCCGGAGGTCTTGAGGGGGGCGGTCTCGTTGGTTTCAGCGGCGGTCGCAGAAGCCATTGCGGAGCGGTGGCCCATGCTGTAGCCGAAGCCGAAGAAGACGGCGCAGATGATGGCGAGCAGGAAGAAGATGCCGAGGAGTGTGGAGGGGCTGAGGGAAAGCTCGCGGGCGTTGGAGTCGAGGTCTTCGTCTTCGAGATAGCGGGAGTTCACGATGGGGTTCCTTGAGTTGGGCAGGAGCCGTCGTGATGGCGCCTACTCGATGGGGTCGGCTGGCGAATTTCTCGCGGGCGGTGGGACGGGAGCCTGCGAAGCGCCGGTTCCGCCTTGATGCCCGAAGAGGATCTTCGTAGCGTCCGCGGTCTGGACTGTTTTATTCAACAGGTTCATCAGCTCCATGGGAAGCGGAAAAACGATGGTCGTATTCTTCTCGACACCTATCTCGGTAAGCGTTTGGAGATAACGGAGTTGCAGGGTCATGGGCTGGGTGGCCATGAGGGCGGCGGCATCGACGAGCTTCTGGGCGGCGTTGAATTCGCCCTCGGCGTGGATGATCTTGGCGCGGCGCTCGCGCTCGGCCTCGGCCTGCTTGGCCATGGCGCGGAGCATGGTCTCGGGCATGTCGACCTGCTTGACCTCGACGGAGACGACTTTGACGCCGAAGGGGGCGGTGTGGCCGTCGAGGATGGTCTGGATGCGCTGGTTGAGGCGGTCGCGGTGGGCGAGGAGCTCGTCGAGCTCGACCTCGCCGAGGACGGAGCGGAGGGTGGTTTGGGAGAACTGCGAGGTCTGGTAGATGTAGTTGGCGACCTCGATGACGGCCTTGGTGGGATCGATGACGCGGAGGGTGATGACGGCGTTGACCTTGAGGGTGACGTTGTCACGGGTGATGATGTCCTGCGGGGGGACCTCCATGGCCTCCTGACGGAGGGAGACGCGGACGATCTGGTCGAGGGGGCGGAAGACGAGGATGACGCCGGGGCCCTTTGAGGGCGAGATACGACCGAGGCGGAAGACGACGGCGCGCTCGTACTCCTTGAGGATTTTGATGGAGCTGATGAGGTAAAGGGCAACGATGACAATGAGAAGGAGAATGGGTGTATCGATCACGGAAACCTCGTTTGGACCGCCGGATGTGATTGTACGCGGTTTGTTTCGGTGGGATTGGGTATGGCTGTTCGTGGAAGCGATGGCGGGTTACCCCAGGGGCTGAGGCTGCGGCGAAGAATGGGACACCCGATTTCGGTAGAGAGAAGCAGTGTTGAGCCGCGTTAAATTCTGGAGATAGTGAGGGATATCGGGGCCAGAAGGTTGACGAGGGGTGGAGGTGGTCCTAGTGTCTGTAGGTATTGGGACCGAAGCACGTTCAACGAGGAGAGTTTATGGGCGGCGGCGTGGAACAGGTTCGTCTGCAGGAAGCGAAGAGCGGGGCTAAGGCGTGGAAGGAGTGGGGGCCTTACCTGAGCGAGCGGCAGTGGGGGACGGTGAGGGAGGACTACTCTCCCAACGGGGATGCGTGGAACTACTTCACGCACGACCAGGCGCGATCTAGAGCGTACAAGTGGGGTGAGGACGGGATTGCGGGGATCTCGGACGACCACCAGCACCTGTGTTTTGCACTGTCGCTTTGGAATGGGAAGGACCGATTCTGAAGGAGCGGCTGTTCGGATTGACGAACTCCGAGGGCAATCATGGAGAGGACGTCAAGGAGTATTACTTTTATCTCGATTCGACGCCGACGCACTCGTACATGAAGTATCTGTACAAGTATCCGCAGGCGGCGTTTCCGTATAACGACCTGGTGAAGACGAATGCGGGGCGGACGAAGTTCGAGCCGGAATATGAGCTGATTGATACCGGGATCTTCGATGAGGATCGCTACTTCGATGTGTTTGTGGAGTATGCGAAGGCCGATGCGGACGAGATCCTGGTAAGGATTACTGCCGTAAACCGGGGCAAAGAGGCGGCGGTACTTCACATGCTGCCCACGCTGTGGTTTCGCAATGAATGGTGGCAGGAGAAGAATCGGCCGAAGCCAGAGCTTCGCGTAAAGAGCGAAAGGGTGATTGCGGCTGATCATCCGCGGCTGGGGGAGTACTTCCTGCATTGCGATGGCTCAGGGGAGCTGCTGTTCACGGAGAATGAGTCGAACCAGAGGCGATTGTCGGGAGCGGGGAACCCGACGCCGTTTGTGAAGGATGCGTTCCATGAGTACGTGATTCATGGAGCGAAGGATGCGGTGAATCCAGAGCGCACCGGGACTAAGGCGGCTGCGGTCTATGAGATGAATGTCCTGCCGGGTGGCGAGATGGTGGTGAAGCTGAGGCTCTCGCGCAGTGGAGAGATGGTGGCTGGATTCGGGGCCGGTTTCGATGCGGTATTTGCGGACAGGATTAAAGAAGCGGATGAGTTTTACAAGGCAGTGTGTCCTCCGTCGTGCGAGTCCGGAGATCAGACGATTATTCGGCAGGCGCTGGCGGGCATGCTGTGGTCGAAGCAGTTCTATTACTTCGATCTGGACCTCTGGCTGCGGGAGCATGGGTATAGCCCGACGGGACCGGGACGCAGGATGACGTTGCGGAACGCGCCTTGGTTTCACATGCTGAACGCGGATGTAATCTCAATGCCGGACAAGTGGGAGTACCCGTGGTACGCGGCGTGGGATCTCGCGTTCCATACGGCGGCGTTGGCAATGGTGGATGTGGAGTTCGCCAAGGATCAGCTGGAACTGATGATCAGCGAGACGTACCTGCATCCGAATGGGCAGCTTCCGGCCTATGAGTGGAATTTCGGAGATGTGAATCCCCCTGTCCACGCGTGGGCGGTGTCGTATGTATATCTGACGGAGAAGAGCCTGCATGGAGGAGAGGGCGATCTCGAGTTCCTGAAGAGCTGTTTCAGCAAACTGCTGTTGAACTTCACCTGGTGGGTGAACCGGAAGGATCGCTCGGGGCACAACATCTTCGAGGGCGGATTCCTGGGGCTGGACAATATCGGCGTCTTTGACCGGAGCTCTCCAATGCCGGATGGCGGCTACCTGGAGCAGGCGGATGGAACGGCATGGATGGCGATGTTTTCGCAGAGCATGTTGAGCATCGCGCTGGAGCTGGCGGCCCATGATGAAAGCTATGAGGACGTAGCGGTGAAGTTCCTGGATCACTTCCTGTGGATTGCGGGCGCGATGGATCCGCAGGGGGATAGTTCCAACGAGCTATGGGACCATGAGGACGGATTCTTCTATGACGTTCTGTATGACCCGGATGGAACGGGCTGCAGGCTGCGGCTGAAGTCAATGGTGGGCTTGCTCCCGCTGGCGGCGGTCTCGATTCTGCCTGCGGCGCTGGTGGAGAAGTATCCGCGGCTTATGGAGAAGGCGAAGAACTTCTTCGAGCGCAGACCGGAGCTGGCGGCGAACCTGCACGAACCGGATGTTCCTGGAGAGTACGGAAGGTTCATGCTTTCAGTACTGAATCGTGAGAATCTGAAGCGGGTTCTGGAACGAATGCTGGACGAGGAGCAGTTCCTGGGGCCGTATGGGATTCGCTCGATCTCGCGCGAGCATTTGAACCACCCTTATCTCTTTGACCTGGATGGCACACGATACACGGTGCAATATGAGCCTGCGGAGTCGACGACCAGGCTGTTTGGAGGGAACTCCAACTGGCGCGGGCCGGTGTGGATGCCGGTGAATGCGCTGCTGATCCGGTCGTTGCTGTTGTTGTTTCAGTATTACGGGGATTCGTTCAAGGTGGAGTGCCCGAAAGGTTCGGGGGTGGAGAAGAACCTGTTCGAGGTGGCGCGCGAGATCGGCGATCGGCTGGCAAATATCTTCCGCGTGGATGGGACGGGAAGGAGGCCGGTGTACGGGGAGACCGAGAAGTTTCAGACAGATCCGAACTGGAAGGACTACCTGCTGTTCTATGAATATTTTCATGGCGACAATGGCGCCGGCATTGGGGCGAGCCATCAGACCGGATGGACGGGTCTGGTCGCACGTTTTCTGCATTTGTTTGACAGTGTGAAGGCGAGCGATGTTCTGAATGAAGGCACAAAGTCGCTGATATGGGCAAAACCGTTGGCGGCGGCTGAAGGTGTGGTGCCGGGAGAAAAACTCGTTGCGATCAAGTAAGACGGGGTCGCTGCACGCGATGTATATGCCGTAGCGGTCGATTTTCCGGCGGTACGAGACGGATGTAAGAAAGATTGCGCTGGTCGATTTGGTAGCTCTCTGTAAAATGATGAGCAACAGACCCGTGCTTAAGCCGAAATTTACCTTGTGGTAATGCAACCCGCCGCTTTTGTGGCCCTATGGGAGTTCGTAAATGGCACCTGCAAGCTTTGATGGATTGAGGATTCTCTCACTCGAGTCGCGACGGTCCAGCGAGATGACGAAGCTGATCCGGACCTACGGGGGTGAGCCGTTCGTGGTGCCGGCCCTGCGCGAAGTGTCGCTGGAGTCGAACCGGCTGGCGCTGGAGTTTGTCGAGATGTTGATTGCCGGGGAGTTCGACCTGGTGATCTTTCTGACGGGTGTCGGCGTGCGGGCCCTGGTGAATATCGTGGAGGAGGCCGGCAAGCGGGACAAGTTTCTAGAAGCGCTGAAGAAGACCCGCATTGCAGCACGCGGGCCAAAGCCGGTTGCAGCGTTGAAGGAGCTTGGGATTCCGGTTGCGGTGGTGGCGCCAGAGCCGAATACCTGGCGTGAGGTGGTTTCTTCGGTTGAAACGGAGTTTGGAGAGGCTCTTACCGGGTTCCGAATTGCGGTTCAGGAGTACGGCACCTCAAACCCTGACTTGTTAGAGACGCTGACCGAGAAGAGCGCCAGCGTAACCAAGGTTCCGGTGTACCAGTGGGCTCTGCCGGAAGATCTGCGTCCGTTGCGCGAGGCGGTGTTGGGAGTGGCGAGTGGAGGAGTGGACGTGGTGCTGTTTACCACGGCGGCGCAGGTGATCCACTTTTTCCAAGTGGCAGAGCAGATGGATTCCGTGGACGATCTGCGGACGGGACTTCGATCGATTGTCGTGGCTTCGATTGGGCCGACGACGACTGAAGCGCTGAACCAGTATGGAGTTACTCCCGATTTCGAACCGTCGCACCCGAAGATGGGTTTTCTGGTAAACGAGGCGGCGCAACTGGCGGGCAATCTGGTGGAGGAGAAGAAGAACAGCTACACACGCAGCATGAGCACGCGTCAGGCAGGACTTCGTTTGACGGTGTCTCAGACGCCAGGGACGGCGAAGTCGCCCTCGTCGGCCTCGTTCGAGAACCAGCAAGCGATGGCCCCGATCGACTTTCTTCACGAGATCACGAGCCGCATCGCTTCGGCAGATTCCTTCCATAAAGTCCTAGGCAGAATTGTCGATTTTGTGACGACGGTGATTCCGTGCGACTCCTGTTTTATCTATGTGCTGGAGGGCGAGAAGCTGACGCTGCGAGCCTCGAAGAATCCGCACGCGGATGTGGTGGATCACCTGGGCATCAAGATGGGCCAGGGCATCACGGGCTGGGTAGCAGAACATCGCGAGCCGGTTGCGCTGGCCTCGAATGCTTCGGAGGATCCGCGGTTCAAGCCGTTCAAGAATCTTCCAGAGGACCGGTTCGAGGCGATGCTGTCGACGCCGATTCTTTGCGCGAGCAAGGTCGTGGGTGTCATGAACCTGCAACATCGACTTTCCTATCAGCACACTACGAACGAGGTGCGTTTGCTGTCGACGATCGGCTACCTGGTGGGAGCCGAGGTGGAGCGGGCACGCCTTGAGAACGAGAACGCGCAACTGACGGGAAGGCTGGAAGCACGCAAGGCCGTGGAGCGAGCCAAGGGAATTCTGCAACGCGATATGCGGGTGGGCGAAGAAGAGGCTTACCGGATGATGCAGCGGGAGAGCCGGCAGAGAAGAAAGTCCATGCTGGAGATTGCGGAGGCGATTTTGCTTGGCGAAGAGATTCGCAAAGGGCAGATGACCCCAGAGCAAAAGCCCGCTGCCGGAAGTTGATTCATTCTCCGAGCGTGTAGGGAAGTGCGAAGCGCCCGATCTGCAGAATGGGATGATCGGCGGGGGGCCAGATGCGAAAGCTCTCGACACGAGATCCAGTGCCAAGGTGCTGGGCGAGGGCGGTTCCACGGTTGATGCCAGTGGCAGCATCGTAGAAGGTTACGGAGAGCGAATCTTCTTTGCGGGTCCAGCCGATGACGTAAGAACCGGGCGCGAGGGCTACGCCACCGAATGAGATGGGCGACTGTACCAGAAGGAAATGCGAGTACTTGCCATCGGCGGAGTAGCCGGCGGTGATGAGCACAATACCGGCGATCAGCTTTCCGCGCGTGTCGATGATTCCGGAGGCGGTGCGCATCTCGGTTTCGATACGCTCGCGCTCGACGGGAGCTCGTGCAGGCAGAGCGGCCGCCAGTTCTTCGGTGGTGGCAGCTCGCCATGAAGCTTTTGACTGCGCAGTAAGCACGCACGTTGGCGTGAGTGAGAGCGCGAGGACGAAGGCGAGGAGTTTTTGAGCATGCATGGTGGATGCCTGCCTTATTTGAGATGAACGATGCCGCGCTGGAGGGCGACGGTGGCGGCATGCGTGCGATCGCCAACGCCGAGCTTTCCGAGCAGGCTGTTGATATGGGTTTTCACGGTGGCTTCGGAGATGTTGAGATCGGACGCGATCTCTTTGTTGGAACGGCCGGCGACGATGCGCTCGAGCACATCCTGCTCTCGCGCGGTGAGAGCCTGGCTGCTCATTCTTCCGGCGAGCTTATCGGCAATGGCGGGCGAGATGCGCGTTTTGCCAGCATGAACGGCTTTGATGGCGGATGTCAGCTCCTCGACGGTCATGCCCTTGAGAAGGTAGGCACGAGCGCCGGCTTCGAGAGCGCGGAAGATATCTTCATCGCCGTCAAAGGTGGTGAGCACGATGAATCGCGCCGCGGAATCTTCGTTGCGGATGCGGCGAATGGCTTCTACGCCAGACACACCGGGCAGCTGAAGATCCATGAGAGTGATGTCGGGCTTGAGGGTGCGGTAGAGGCTGATGGCCTCGTCGCCATCGGCTGCCTGACCGACGACGGCAATGTCGGGCATGATGTTGAGAAGAGCGACGAGGCCCTGGCGTACGACGTGATGGTCGTCGACAACAAGGATGCGAATTGGTTCAGCCATGGATGCGTTCCTCTTTCTGGCTGGTTAGGGGAATCGTGAGATGGATTTGCGTCCCCTGGTCCGAGGAGCTGACGACGGAGAATTGAGCGGCGATGTGCTGGGCTCGCTCGCGCATGCCCTGAAGTCCGAAGTGTCCCTGGGCGGAGAGCGCCTCCTGCTCGGCGGGAGAGAAGCCTCGGCCGTCGTCGGAGATGTTGAGCACGAGGCGTGTCGGGTCATAGGTAAGGTTTAGGGTAGCGGACGTTGCGTGAGCATGGCGGACGATGTTGGTGAGAGCTTCCTGGGCAATTCGCAGGATTTCGTTCTCCGTGTTTGTGTCGAGCGGGCGATAGGTGCCGCCGATGCGAATCTGAAGTTTGAGGCTTTCGGACCGGAACCGTTCGACGAGCTGGGCGAGGCGTGTGGGCAGCGTGTTTTGCGCAGTGGCGGCGCGTAGATCCCAGATACTGCGACGGGCTTCGGCGATGCCCTCGCGGACGTAAGCGCCGGTCTGTTCGAGCTGCTGGCGCGCGGCGTCGACTTTTTGTTGAGCGAGGAGTTGGGTGGCGAGCTCCAGCTGAACGGAGACTCCGACGAAGCTCTGGGCCAGAGTGTCATGAATCTCGCGGGCCACGCGGTTGCGTTCCTGAAGCACAGCTGTGAACTGTGACTGGAGGCGGCGCAGTCGCAGATAGTAGACGAGATAGATGAGTCCAGCAAGGAGCGCAGCCGCAAGGAGAAGGAACCAGAGGGTGCGGTAAAACGGAGGCCGGATGGAGAAGGCGAGCTCCGCAGAGTGCGGGTTCCAGAGGCCGTCGTTATTGGCTGCCTGAACGAGAAAACGATAGTGGCCGGGAGGAAGGTTGGTGTAATACGCGGTGCGGCGCGAACCGGCTTCGGTCCATTGTTTGTCGAAGCCCTCAAGCAGATAGCGGTAGCGAACGCGGGCGGGAGCGACGAAGCTGAGGCCGGCATATTCAAAGGCCAGACGGCTATGACCGGGTGGGATGGTCACGCCGCTCACCTGGTCGGTGTCGTCGACGGTGAAACGCTCGATCACGACGGGAGGAGGAACTCGATTGAGGAAGAGATGGGCGGGATCGACGATAGCGACGCCTTTGCGAGTGGCGAACCAGAGTTGTCCTTCCGCTGTTTGCCATACCGAAGGATGGCCGATGGCGGAGACCTCTTCCGTGGGCATGCCGTCTGATGTGCCGTAACGGTTGATATGGAGGGTGCAGGCGGGCGAAGCAGCGCAGGCCAACAACTCAACGGAACGCACGCGGAGAATTCCGTGGGCCGTGCCAAGCCAGAGCGAGCCGGTGTTGTCGCCAATGATGGAGTCGATTGTCTGCGGAAGATCGCCGCGATGCAGGGCGATGAAGCGGCCCTCGACGGTGCGAACGGTAAGTCCGTTGCCTCGGGTCCCGATCCAGAGATTGCCTTCGCCATCTGGAAAGAGAGCGGTGATGATGTTTCCGGAGAGGCCATCCTTTGTAGTGAAGGTTCTGATGGACCCGTTGTGAAGCAGCGACAGGCCGTTGAGGGTAGCGATCCAGAGATCGCTTGAGCCGGGGGAACGAACCAATGCGCCGATGAGATCGCTACCGAGGCCATTGTTATGGGTGAGGGTGGCGATCTTGTCTCCGTCGAGATGGGCGAGGCCGCGACGAGTCCCGATCCAGAGCGTGCCGTCCGGGTTGAGAAGCAGGGAGCGAACGAAGTCGTCCGGCAGGCCGTCGGCGGAGGTGATCGACGTTACGCGGTTTCTTTGAACATGGCTGAGCCCATCGGGCGTTCCTACCCAGAGATCTTCCGCGGGTCCAGGTGCGAGAGAGAGGACGATGTCGCTTGGAAGACCTTCGCGGGTTGAGATCGAATGTTTTTTTCCGGAGAGCCAGCGATCAAGGCCGTCCCCGTTGGCTCCGATCCACATGGCGCCGTCGCTGGTCTGCGTGATCGCGGTGACCATGCCGGTGGTGATGTCGGGCAGGGAGTGGAAGTTATGGTGGCGAAGGACGTGAAGGCCGCTGGTTTCGGTGCCGACCCAGAGATCGCCTTCGGCGTCTTCCTGGAGAGAGAGGATGCTATCGGTGCCGAGATCGATCTGAAGACGCGGTTGGGAGAGCGGATCGTCGAGGTGATAGAGCCCCTTGCTGGTGCCAACCCAGAGGTCTCCCCGAGAGCCGGAGAGAAAAGACTGGATCCGTGCGCCATTAAGCGCGGTCGAGCCTAGTGTACGGAGGCTGCCGTTTGCGGTGAACGACAGATCGGTCGTTGTGCGCTGCCAGGAGGTGTGGTCGGGAAGGTATCCGAAGGCGTGAACGGGCTGGTTCGCAGGCGAGAGTTTTTGATAGGCAGGCGCGAGGGTATCTCCGCGATATTGCAACAGGCCGGATGCGGTGGCGATCAGAAGACTATCGCCGGAGAAAGCGATTGCCGTGGGGGTAGAAGGAGTGACGACGGATGAGAAGGTGTTGCCATTGAATCGCGCCAGGCCGGAACCGGTGAGGACGTACAGGGATCCATCCTGGGAGGCGATCGAGAGAACGTCCGGCGAGGGTAGAGCCTGCGCAGTGCTGTAACGGTGAAATGCACCGCCGCTGTAGCGCAAGACGCCATCAGCGGTGCCGATCCAGATCGTGTTGTCCGCGTCGCCCTGCGCGAAACAGGAGATATCGTCGCTGGTGATCGCAGGCGTATTTTCGTGCTGAAAGATCTTGAACTCGATGCCGTTGAAACGAGCGATGCCGCCTTCGGTTGCGATCCACAGATAACCGTCCCTGGATTGGAAGATGGCGTGGATGCTGTTCTGTGGCAGACCATTTTCCGTCGTCCATGATTGATGACCAAGGTTCGAGGGCGTTTGCGCGGAGGCGGAGAAGCTCAGCAGAAAAAGCGACAGCAGGGAGAATGCGCGATGGAGAGAAGACCTCATGTGGAGTGCTGTAGGGATGGTAGTGCGTTTGGCTGCCGGGGTCTTCTAATTTCTGCTGCTATGGCTTCTTCTCGGTCTTGTCGTCATCGCGAAGGGAGTGCAGATAGCTGACGAGATCGTCGGCCTCGCGGGCCTCAAGAATCTGTCCGAAAGAGGGCATCTGCTTTCCACCCTTGAGAATCTGAGAGCGAATCTGCTCCTCGCTGAGGCGACGGCCGACTGCGGTGAGGTCGGGGCCTTTGGTGCCACCCTGGTGCCGGATGGTATGGCATTGCGGGCAGCCATTGTCCGTGAAGGCTTCCGCGCCGCGAGTTCGGGGATCATTGCTCGCGGGTGTGGAGGGCTTTGCGGCCGAGTCCTGTTGGCAGAGCGCCGGTGTGGTGGAGAGAAGAAGCAGCAGGGCTAGGCGGCAAGGGTTCATTGGGCCGGCGTTCCACCCGGTTTCTGCTGTGAGGGTTCAGGCGCGAGATCGGAGTGGGTATGCCAGGGGACGGTCTCGTTGGCGACATCGGTATGGCGGCGCAGGTACTCGAGCGCGTAGGTGCTGGCGGTGGGATCGTCCTTCTGATCGGCAAACATTGCAGCCTCATGGGCAGCTTTATCGTTGATGCCGAGACGGCGATAGACGATGGAGAGAATATAGTGCGCGGCGAGGTCGTCGGGGTCGATGGACTGGAGCGTCTCGTACTCGGTGCGGGCGTCATCGTACTTGTGTTGTTGGTAGTAAGAGAAGCCCAGCTCACGGTGCGCATCGCGGGAGCGAGGGAACTGCTCACTCACTTCGCGAAGGTCGGCGATGGCGGCTTCCAGGTTTCCCTGATTGCGTTCGACGAGAGCGAGGTAGTAGAGAGCGCGCGCATTGTGCGGGTGGAGCTGCAGAGATTTTTCCAGATCTGTGCGCGAGTCGCTATAGCGCTGCCACTGGAAGTTTGCGATGGCGATATTGGTGTAGGCATCGGCGTAGTCGGGGCGAAGCTTCGCCACCTGCTCGAAGGCTCGTACACTTTCGGCGTACTGTTGCGCGTCGAGCATGGCAATACCGTAGTTGTTCCAGCGCATCCATAGGGGATTGTCGGCAGGGTCGGGCTGAGCGGCGGCCGGATTGGCGCCCAGCTGGAAGGTGCGAGTGCGAGAGGCCATGTCGACGACCGGCTGAGGATATTGTTTCTTTTGCATGGCGAAATCAATGAAGCGCTGATCGAAGCGCCGGTAGTTGACTCGGGCGGTGACGGAGATAGGACCCTTCGCATCGGCAGGGATGCGGAACTGATAGCGCACGATCTGCGAACGGCCCGAAGCGATGGTGTTGTTGTAAGCGGCGACACGGGTGTCCCATACCTGGTGAAGATCGTTGATGCCGCCCTTCACATTGACCAGTCGATTGGTGAAGCTGTGTGCGCGGGGATCGAGATCGCCGTTTGCCTGGATGGCGCCAGAGTGAGAGAGGTTCTGGCCCGTAGAATCCTTCGCTTCAAACTCGACCCAGCTCTCGTACATGTCGCGTTGCTCGGGGACGTGACTGTGAGCGATCCCCTTGTTCTGGATGACAACGGATACGGTGACGGTATCGCCCGGTGCGATGGAGAAGGGTTCTGCGCCGAGGGGGGCGGACATACTGCCGCCGTTCTTCTCCAGGCCGAAGAGGTCGATGTTGAAGACGTTGTTGCGCAGAAAGGCCACAGTCTTTTCCATCTGCTCGTCGTAGTTGTAGAACTTCGACATGATGGTGTTGGCGCCGAGCCAGCGATGACTGGCGAACTTGCCTTCCTTGGCTCCGGGATCGGCAAGCGTAAGATCCGTGCGTGCCATGTGGCAGGTCTGGCAGGTGGAGACGGAGTCCTTGGTGTAGAAGGGCAGAGGCGATTGTTTTGCGAAGCTGGACTGCTGCCACTCGTCGTAGAGGAAGATGGCGCGTTGCCACTTGTAGTTGTTGAGCTGTTTTGGAAGCGCGGCTTTGTGGCACGCGGCGCAGAACTCGCTGGTGCGGTAGAAGTCTTTCATCACCGCCTTGGAGTGGCGATCGAGATGGGTGAGAATCTGCTTGTCGGAGACCTCGCCATAGACGGGTTTGTCGTTATCATCGACCAGCACGGCTGGTTGAGCAAGGACGTAGCTTCCGGTACCGCGTGTGTCCGTTTTCTGGATGGAATGACAGACCGAGCAGGTAACGCCGTCTTCATCGAATTTGCGATTTACCGATGAGCCCTTAGTCAGAGCACCGGAGGTCAGAGCGGTTGGATTGTGACAGCCTTCGCAGTGGCGTGTAAATTCGACGCCTTTTTCCTCGGTCAGAAGATTTACGTTGCGGGTGTACCAAGGTGTGCGAAACGAGTTTGCATGGGCGGATTGACGCCATTCGGCATGAGCCTGCTGGTGGCAGCGACCGCAATATTTTGCAGTGGGGAAGGCCTTGGAGTTGATGAATTCTCCGTTGTCCGTCGTGGCAAAGGAGGGGAGGAAGGGTTGTCCGGCTCCGAAGCGATAGTTGTAATGCTCGGCAGTGGATTGAGAGTAAGCCTGTCGCTGCGAGGGTTGCGCGGGATCGTTATCGGCGTACGCCTTTGGGATGCGCGCTCCTACGATGAAGCATGTTGCGCTCGCGGCCAGAAGGGTTCCGATCAGGACGCGGCCGATTCGCCGGGACAGAAAGCTGAGTTTCATTGCGGGCCGATTTTATTGAACTGGAGACTGAGTTGGCTATCCATCAAAAGGTTGAGCGGCTATGGGCGCGTGCCTTTGCCTTCGGTCAAGGTGATGATCTGATCGGGTTTAGGGGAGGGAAATTTTTCGATGATGCCGCTGGGCCAGTGGACCTCGATGGCATCGATCGTGGAGGTTTCTCCCAGGCCGAAGTGGATGCGGGGATCGTGGGTGGAGGCGTAGCTGGCACCGGCGATGACGTCTCCCCGTTGCTTTTTGCTGCCTGCGGTGAGGTAGACGGTGGCGCCTACGGCGTCGCGTGGACTCTTCGGGCCGCCAGCGAGCTTCAACTCGATCCAGTGGTGCTTATCGGACGAAACATTGCGGAGAAGCAGGGGATGACCATCGATGACATTGATGACAGCATCGAGCTTTCCATCGTTGAAGAGATCGCCGATCGCGAGGCCGTGTCCAGCGACGACGCGCGCGAGGCCTGAGCCTTCGACGGGGGGCACGGGATCGAATTTCTTGCCTTCGATGTTACGGAAGAGCAGCGGGCGCTGAGCGTAGGTCGTTCCCCAGGGCATACGGTCGACGAGCGGATAGACGTGGCCGTTGGCGGTGATCAGATCTTTCCAGCCGTCGTTATCGAAGTCGAGGAATGCATCTCCCCATCCGAGGAAGGGAATTGTGGGCTCGGCGAGGCCAAGCTGATAGCTGACGTCGGTGAAGTTGGCATTTCCATCGTTGCGATAAAGCGGGTTGTAGTCATCGGAAAAAGTGGTGTTGTAGAGATCGACAAGGCCTGTGTTGCGGTAGTCGCCGATCGCGATTCCCATCGATGCCGTTTCGCGTCCGCTTTCGTTGAGAGCATAGCCGGAGGCGTAACTGACATCCTCAAAGGTTCCATCTCCCTTGTTGAGGTAGAGATAGTTTGGCGTGGAGTCGTCGGCGACGAGGAGGTCTACCTTGCCGTCGTTGTTGACGTCGACAAAGGCGGAGGCCAAGCCATAGTAGGTGTTTTTGTCGGCCACGCCTGCCTTTTCGCTGACGTCAGTGAAGGTTCCGTCGCCATTGTTGTGAAAGAGATGATCGGATTCGCCCTTCAATCCGCGCGGCCCGCACATAACGTCTTCGCCACGAAACTGGCAGAAGCTGTTGGAAATATTTTTCTTATCGGGAGCAAGAGCCGTGGCGACATCGTAGTGGACATATCCGGGAACGAAGAGATCGAGTTTGCCGTCGCCGTCGTAGTCGCCCCAGGTGGCTCCTGTGGACCAGTTGCCGAGGGTTACACCGGCTTTTTCGGCGACGTCGGTGAAGGTTCCGTCGTGGTTGTTGTGGAAGAGGCGATTCTTGCCGAAGTTGGAGACGTAGATGTCGGGCCAGCCATCGTTATCGTAGTCGGCGATGGCCGCGCCGAAGCCCCAGCGTTCGTTGGTCACGCCAGCTTTTTCGGCAACGTCGGTGAAAGTTCCGTCGTGATTGTTGTGGAAGAGAGCGGCCTTTGGCGCAGGAGTTTTGTCTGCAAGCGCGTCGTAGTTGGATCCGTTGACGAGATAGATGTCGAGCCAGCCATCGTTGTCATAGTCGATCAGGCCGACGCCGGAGCCGTTGGCTTCGAGGATGAAGCGTTTCTCCGGAGTGCCCATGGAATGGGTCCACGCGGCAAGCCCGGACTTCGCGGTGATGTCTTCGAAGATGACGGGGCCGCTTTTGACAAAGCCACCAGCGGTGATAGGGCGATGTTGTTGATCGTAGACGGCTGAATGGGTTCCACCGGTGTTGACGCCACCAGCGGCAGGAGGCTGGCCGCCTTCCTGCGGACGATCTTGTTGAGAACCGGATTGTGCGAGGCAGAGCGCTGGTGTCATGGCGAGCACATTGCAAAGAGCGGCGGTGAGGAAGAACCGAATCATGCTGAATCCTTGTTGGGCGCGTGGAGGCAACGATGCTCCGGGCCGTCAACATATTTACCACGCCATGCGCACGAGATGTAAATCTCGGGTTTTCGATCAGGCCCAGGGAGACGCCACCCGAAGATTTCTGTTTGTTCGCGCGAAATGCCAATTGTGTTTAATGGAACCCTGAATCGGGATTGCAGATATTGGCAGGGAGGCTTTGAGTGAACGTAGGTAAAACGATTGCGGTCTGGGCGTTGATTTTTGTGGCAGCGGTGGGCTTTGTCGAGGCCAGGGCGCAGGAACAAAAGCCGGATCTGGTGCTGCAGGGAACCATTGTCGAGACACAGCGTGAGACGTATGTCGAGGTTCCGTTTACGGTGCCGGCAGGAGTAGTGCGAGTAAGCGTGGAGTTCAGCTATACAGGACACGAGAAGAAGGCGACGCTCGATCTTGGGTTGCTGGACAATGAAAGATTTCGCGGATGGAGCGGAGGAAACAAGAGCGCATTCACGGTTTCGGAGACGGATGCGACTCCATCGTACCTGCCGGGGCCGGTGAAGCCGGGGGTCTGGAAGCTGCTGCTTGGCGTGCCGAGTATGCCGGCGGGAGTGCAATCCAGGTATACCGCGAAGGTTTATTTCGGACGTGAGGGGCAGAGGATTGGAGCATCGACGTTTGGTGCGACGGCGGTTCCCGAGCCGGTGCGCGAGGGGCCGGGATGGTTTCGTGGTGATCTGCACATGCACGACGCGCACAGCGATGGAAGCTGCACGAGCGAGGCGGGGAAGAAAGTTCCTTGCCCTCTATTCAAGACTGTAGAGGCGGCGCAACCGCGGGGGCTGGACTTCATCGCGGTCACGGATCACAACACGGTCTCCCACTTCAATGAGGTGCGAGAGCTGGCTCCTTACTTCGACAAGATGCTGCTGATTCCGGGACGGGAGATTACGACATTCGACGGGCATGCGAATGTGTTTGGCACGACGGAGTTCATTGATTTCCGGCTGACGAGCAAGTCTGTGCCTACTTTCAACGATCTGCTTAATGAGGTGGAGAAGAAGCACGCACTGATCTCGATCAATCATCCGGGATTGCCGACGGGGGCGGCGTGCATGGGTTGCGGCTGGTCGGTGAAGGATACGGATTTCAGCAGGGTGCATGTGATTGAGGCGATCAATGGAGGGTTTGTGGATGGACCGCTGTCGGGGATTCCGTTCTGGCAGAAGCGGCTGAATGACGGATTTCGCGTGACCGCAATCGGCGGAAGCGACAACCATAATGCTTCGTATGCTCCAGAGCATGAATCGGCAATCGGGAAGCCGACAACGGTCGTCTATGCAGCAAATCTTTCAGAAGGCGCATTGCTGGAGGCGATTCGGGCGGGACATGTGTTTGTGGATGCGCAGGGGTCGCGGGATCGTGTGATCGAATTTATGGGGACTTCTGGAACGCAGACCGCGAGGATGGGAGACGCGATGAAAGCTCCTGCGGGATCGCGGGTGCACTTCGCTTTGACGATGGAAAACCTGGTGGGAGCGCGGGCCGAGGTGGTTCGGGATGGTGTGGCTCGCGGGCTCGGGGACGCGGTGCGGAATGCGAAGGAGACGCGGGAGTTTGATGAGGCCTCCGACGGCGGGAGGCACTGGATTCGGGTGAATGTGCGAGGAGAGGATGGTAAGTTGCTGGTGCTAGGGAATCCGGTGTATCTGAATTTCTAGATGGGTTTGATTTTCGCTACGCGAAAGTTGGCCATCTTAGCGAAGATGAGACCGTCGCTAAGATGGGCCCCGGTTTTTCGGGATCGCTTCCATCCCACGATCTCAGAAACCTTTGTCGCGGAAGAGATAGATAAGCTCGATAACGAGGATGATGACGACGGCGGATTCGAGGAAGAAGGCCCTGCTCTGGTTGAACTGATCGACCATGAAGCGGTAGAGGTCTTCGGCGGTGTTGATCTTCTGGTTGACGAGATCTTTGTAATCAGGGACGCCGACTTTCGCTGCGGCGAGGCGGTAGAGACGCGCGGCGAACATGTCGCTGAGGAACTTGATGGCGTTGTCGGCGTGCTCGGTTAGTTCCATGACCTCGATCAGGACGGTATGGAGGCGCCTGGCGGAGCCTGCGCGACGCCAGCCGGAGAAGACGCCGGAACGCTGCTCGAAGGAGTCGTAGACGGTATCGAGAACACGGGTGAGTAGATCGTCGTAATGGCGGAACTCGAGGAGCTGGGAGTTGGCATATTCGAGTAGCTGAATGGCTGCTTCAGCACCTGCGGGAGTGTCGTAGAGAAAGGCGGCATTCCAACCGATGACAGCGAGGTCCGTGGGGTAATAGGAGATGCTGGACTGCAGGACTTCGTGACACTCCTGCGTGGCTAGCGGCAGGGTATCGCCGCGGACGACCTGGGCGATACGGGGGCCGTGGGCAGCGATGAGGTCGGCTGCGTTGGGAGAGCCGGTAGCTTCGCGGACCTGGACGATGAGGTAGTCCTCGGAGAGCCATTCCGCGTATGGCTTGATGAGTGCAGGGGCGGCAGTCTGAAGGCGCCGGCGGACCAAGGCGGAGGCATGGGCGGCGAAGTCGATCTCCCAGGCCCAGCGGCTGGCGAGGGCGATCAAGGTCTCCCAGGGGCCAGAGAATGGGAGATGGAGAACGACACTAACGACACCATAGTCGTAGTACTTGATCTCTCCGAAAAGCCGTTCGCCTGTATCGAGGACCAGAGGCTCGGTGGGCTCGACGACCGGTGGCCGCTTGTAGCGCACGTAGCCTGGTGCGGGGTGTTTGAGGGCGGGTTGCTGGACGGTGGGGGCGCTGAGAAGCTCGCGGAGCCGGTCGAGACGGATCTCCTCAGAGACATCGAACTGCAAAAGGATGTGAACGGAGCCCGAGAGAGCAAAGGGTTGAGGCACGAATTGGATTTGATCCAGCATTCTGTGAAGGATAGCGCCGCCCACGGGGACGAGAAAGAGGCTGGGTTATTCGACGAGCGTGTTGAAACCAACCCAAGGTTGAAACCGAATTGCGGAACACCTGTTCCCGTCGCCTATCGCTGCTTACGAAAGTGTTTTGCCGGCCGATGGCCACGGATCAGGCCATTTTCTTGGTTCAATTCTTTTTCAAAATCAGTGTGTGCGGTTATTTTTATAAATTGTTAATTATTTTCAAAAAACTCTTGACATGGGTTCTAATCGGCAAAGATCATTCGGTTTCGAAAGGTAACCAGCATGATTTCGATGACGCCGAGGCTTAGAGCACTCGTGTTTTGCCTGTTGGGGATGGTCCTAACACCATTTTTGAATGCGCAGATATCCAGGGGTACTTTGAATGGCCGCGTGACGGACGCAGATGGAGCGGTTGTGCCGGGAGCCAATCTAGTTGTGATGGAGACATCTACCGGGGCAAAATCCGTTGCGGTTCCGAATGGGGATGGCAATTACACGATTCCGTTTCTCGCGCCCGGAACGTATCAGCTCACGGTGACGTCAGCGGGCTTTAAAAGCTCGGTCCACAACGACATTATTGTTGGAGCGAACGAGCATGTTGCCGTGGATGTCGTGTTGACGATCGGCGGCCGCAACGAGGTGGTTTCGGTTGCGGCGGACAACACGATGCTCGAGACGACGATTGCCTCTACGGGGCAGGTTCTGGACAAAGAAGATATCGAAAACATGCCGGTCAATGGACGTACTCCCATGATCCTCGCACAGTTGACCTACGGGGCGCTCTCTACCGGCAACCCGCAGTTCAACCACCCTTTTGACAACAGCGGCCCGTCGAGCATCGCTCTTGGAGGCGGGGCTTCCAAGCAGAACGAGATTCTGATCGATGGTGCTCCGGACGGCGGTGCGGATGGCACGCTGGCCTTCAGTCCCCCGATGGATGCCATGCAGGAGGTGAAGGCCGAGACCTTTCAGGCCGATGCCGCGTACGGACACAGCAGCGGCGGAACCATCAATCACATCACGCGCTCTGGAACGAACCAGTATCACGGCTCGCTGTATGAGTATCTGCAGGTCTCCGCGCTGAACGACACGCCCTACTTCAACAAGCATGTGGCGGGAACGCCTATTCGCAAGTCGGTGACGCGGTTTAACCAGTGGGGCGGCACGATTGGAATGCCGCTCTCTATCCCGCATCTCTACAACGCCCACGACAAGCTCTTTCTATTCTTTGCGTATGAGGGAATCTCCGATAATACGCCTTCGCCCAGCATCATCACGGTCCCGACGGAGGCGGAGCGCAAGGGGGATTTTTCAGCGCTTCTGTCTCAGGGAATCGTGATCTATGATCCGGCGACCGGCGTCAAGGATGGAAACAGGGTCAAGCGCCAGCCGTTTCCGAACAACGTTATTCCGGCCTCGCGTCTGAACCAGGTAGGGCTCAACCTGGCGAGTTACTTTGCCGCGCCAAACATTCCAGCAGGCAAGCCGGACGGTGAGCTGAACTATTTCTTTCCCGGCAACAGCACCGACACCTTCGACAGCGAGATGGGGCGCATCGATGCGAACATCAGCACCAAAGACAAGATGTTCTTCGCCTTCCGTCACAACAATCGCTATCACGCTTCGAATAACGCCTTCAATAACATCGCTACTGGAAGCGTCCTGATTCAGCCCAACTGGGGCTCGACGCTGGATTACGTTCACACCTTCAGCGCAAATACTTTATGGGACAACCGGTTCAACTGGTCTCGGAACACGGAGTCCCGTCCTCTTGCTGTGTCCTACGATTTTTCTCAACTCGGATTTCCCCCAGCCCTCGCACGGGCTTCAACGGCACTCGGATTTCCTGTGACCAGTGGAACCAAGTTCGTCGACTTTGGCTATTCGAAGGGTGACTACATCCCTTATGACAACTTTCAATACTTCACGATGTTGAGCCACACTGTCGGAAAACATAGCCTCTCTGTCGGCGGCGACCTGCGGTTGGAGAGGGAATACAGCTTCCGGTACGGGAATTCTGCGGGCCTTTATCAGTTTGGATTGAACGGTGGGCAGGGTTGGACCAATGGTCCGAACGACAACTCCGGCGCCGCCGTGATTGGGCAGGAACTGGCTTCGATGCTTCTCGGTCTGCCTACCGGGGGAAGCTTCGACATCAATGGAAAGCAGATCTCGCAGGCGAAGTACTTCGCTCTGTATCTGCAGGACAACTATCGGATCGCGGCCAAGCTGACTTTGAATTTGGGCTTGCGTTACGAGCGCGACCTTCCGACGACGGAGCGCCACAACGCGGCGGTTAATGGCTTTGACGCCTCGGCAACGAATCCCATCAACACACAGGCGCAGACGAATTTCGCTGCGAACCCGGTTGCCGGAGTTAACTTTCCGTCTACACTCACTGGCGGCCTTACCTATGCCAGTGCAGACGATCGGGCACTCTACCAGACGAGTTCGACCAACTTCAGCCCGCGCATCGGCTTTGCCTACACTCCTGTGCAGACCATGTCGATCCGTGGAGGCTTCGGCATCTTCAACGACAGTGTGGGGCGCACCGATCCGATTGCCACTGGTTTCAACCAGACGACACAGCTGCAAGCCTCGCTGGATGGATATCTCACACCGAACGGTACGCTCTCGAACCCTTTTCCATCAGGCCTGGTCGCGCCTCCAGGAAGCGCCCAGGGGCTTGCCACGAATCTGGGACAGGCCGTCAGCTTTTATCCTCACAGGCTGTTGAACGATTATGCCGAGCGGTGGGATCTGGACCTGCAGCAGCAGCTACCGGGAGGAATTCTCTTCGAGATGGGCTATGTCGGACAGCGTGGCGTGCATGTTGGGGTTAGCCGCAATATCAACTATGTTCCGAGGGAGTATCTGAATGTGGGGCAGTATCGTGACCCGGCGGTGTATGCCAATCTGACTGCGAATGTCGCCAATCCTTTCCGCGGTATTGCCGGCTCTTCCATGAACGGATCGACCACTACGCGGCAGCAGTTGCTCCTTCCCTATCCAGAGTTCACCACTGTGACGATGAGCAGCTATCCTGCCGGTGCGTCTTACTTCAATGCTTTTGAAGCTCGCCTGGAAAAGCGCATGTCGCATGGTGTCCGCTTTCTCGCGAACTATGAATGGTCCAAACGGCTGGAGCGTGTCGCTTATCTGAACCCGCAGGACATAGCCCCGGAAAAGCGCATAGCAGCTGACGACCGCCCGCAGCATCTGGTGGTCTCCGGTACCTGGGAGCTTCCCTTCGGTCGTGGACGCCGTTATACGGTCGGTGTTCCGGTGGCAAGGTATCTAGCAAGCGGGTGGAATGTTACAAGCATCTTCACCTATCAGCCCAAGGGCGCGCCGCTGGCCTGGGGAGATGTGATCTACAAGGGGACCAACCTGAATGATCTCCAGGTCGATCCTCACGCACCCGATGGTGCGTTCGACGTAACCCAGTTCGATCGCGTGACCGGCAATCAGCCGGTTACCGGGACTCACATTCGCACGCTTCCCACACAGGTCACCAATGCGCGGCAGGATGGGATCGTTACGCTTGATATGTCGGCGATCAAAAACAACCGCATCACCGACAGGGTCCAGGCGCAGCTTCGGGCTGATTTCTTCAATGCTCTCAACCATCCGAATTTTTCGGCTCCGAATCTGACGCCGACCAGCGCGGCATTTGGGACCATTACCTCGCAGGCCAATCTTCCGCGGACGATTCAACTGGGATTGAGGCTAACTTTTTGAGGGGGTATTTCTGGATCAGCGCCAGCGGAATTCAGGTTACAACGATGAGTATTTATATGGACGTCGGGGATGGTTAGCCGGCACCCAAGACCCCGGCCTTCATCCTTGACTAAGTCGTTTGATACCAGATATTTTCGAGGCCGTGCCAATTTGCGAGTGTTCGGCCGAGATGCGTCGATTGGAGCGGCGTGGCTTTTGGGAAAAGAAAGTCTTCTGTCGTCTTGGGTTCTTTCCTTGGGAGTGCTCCATTTGTAGAGTGCGTCGCCTCTTCCGAGATCGAGGCCGAAGTTTAGGTCAATGAACACCTATATTGTGTTGGGTCTTCATACCCTGCGAGTATGGAATCGTGAAATGGCGGAAGGCCAGAATGAAATTAAAAATCCTTGCAGCCGGTCTCCTGTTCCTGCCAATAGTCGTCGTCAGCCAAGATGGGGCCGCGCATGGCGCAACAGAGTCAACGGAATCTAAATGTGTCCTCGCGACAGCCAGGAACGGACAGACGCTAACAGTGAAGGGAGGAGCCAGAAGTACGGCACACGACCTGATATTTGATATACCCGGCTGTGGTGATACTGTGCTGCTTACGTTCGCTGGCGAAGAAGGCAGCGGTCTGAGCATCTCCGAGCTACGCCAAGACAAGGAGCTGAAGCGCTTTAAGAAGTACACAAACTCGGTCTACGAAAGCAAAGGGTCGAACATCTGTATGGCGTGCGCCAAGTATGGCGACGTTGAGGCAGAGCTGACCGGCAAATTGGATATTGCGCAGATGCCTTCAGGTTCAACCAAGGACCTACTTGGTTTTATCCGTGATGTATCGGGGAAAATTATCGGTAAGTTTGGCTGGGGACACCCTGTTCCCTTCGCCTCCTATCGGCTTGTCATACAGTCTGTGACCGATGTGAAAGCCAAAAAACTATCCAACCCCGTTTGAGGGTGGGGGTGGGTCAGGTCTTGAAACAACCACTAATAAAAGCCCTTTGCCGCTCAAAAATTCCCACACTAGAGCAAAAGGCTGTTCGCGAGAGACGATTAAAGGCACTTTCCTCGCGTTTAGTGGATTGTTCGGGTTGAGACGTTTTGAAGGTATTGCCGTTCGCGGATGAACTGCTCGAATCGCTCTTCCATGTTTTCTCCACACAGGGATGCAAATTGTGAGATAAATCACGTAAGTCATTGAATGGTCGGGGCGAGAGGATTCGAACCTCCGACCCCCTGCTCCCGAAGCAGGTGCGCTACCAGGCTGCGCTACGCCCCGACTCTGTGTGGCGATAATTGGCCGGAGAGGGGTGCGTTCCGCGAAACTCAGGAGTCGGGCGAAGTTCGGGATCGCCACGGGCTTGCCTGTTGGAGCGCTGTTTCCGACTGGTTTAGTTTACCAGACTTTAGCGTTGGGTTGCGGGAGGGGGGAGAGGCTTCTATAGTTAAAGGGATGGTTCTGTTTACCCAGCGCGGCTGTTGTTGTTGCCGGATGCTCCTGTGTCCGTGCGTGCGCTGTTGTCGGTAGACGCGACCGCTATTCCTTCCCTCTTTTACAACGAACGGTGTTGGCAGATTGGCCGACATCATCGATTTCAGATCGGATCCCAGGGTAAGTGCCATTCCTGGAGTTTCGGAAAGTGATCTCACTTATGACCCAGACAGTTGCTTTTGATCCAGATACGGCTCTTTCGCCGGCGAAGCTGAATCATCTGCAGGCCCTTGAAGCCGAGAGCATCGCCATTTTGCGTGAGGCGGTGGCGGAGTTTGCGCGACCGGTGATGCTGTACTCCATTGGCAAGGATTCAAGCGTGATGCTGCGGCTGGCGCAGAAGGCCTTTTATCCGGGGAAGATTCCATTTCCGTTGCTTCATGTGGATACGAGCTACAAGTTTCCCGAGATGATCTCGTTTCGCGATGCCTATACGAAGGAGATTGGAGCGGAACTGATCGTTCACAGGAACGAGGAGGCGATTGCGGCGGGAGCGAATCCTTATACGCTGGGGACGCAGAACTGCTGCGGCCTGCTGAAGACGCGGAGCCTGCTGGATGGACTGGCGGAGGGTGGCTTTGATGCGGCCTTCGGCGGCGCGAGGCGCGACGAAGAAAAGAGCCGGGCCAAGGAACGTGTTTACAGCTTTCGCGATGCAGCCGGGCAGTGGGATCCGAAGAATCAGCGTCCTGAGCTTTGGAGCCTGTACAACTCTCGGCTGAGGAAGGGCGAGAGCATACGGGTGTTTCCGCTGTCGAACTGGACGGAGCTGGATATCTGGCTCTACCTCTATGCGGAGAAGATTCCGATTGTTCCGCTGTACTTCGCGAAGGAGAGGCCGCTGATCGTGCGTGGCGGGCAGATGACGCTTTATCAAGATGGGATGAAGCTGTTGCCGGGTGAAGAGGTGCGAAGCGAAAAGGTAAGAATGCGTTCGCTGGGCTGCCTGCCGTGCACGGGAGCCATGCGGAGCGAGGCGGATACGCTGCCGAAGATCATCGAGGAGCTGCTGACCTTCAAGAGGAGCGAACGTGAGAATCGCGCCATTGACCATGATGAAGAGGGGTCGATGGAGGTAAAGAAGCGGGAGGGCTACTTCTGATGAGCACGATTGCAACTACAGGATTTGAAGAGTTTCTCGAGGCGCATCTTGGGCAGGAGATGCTGCGGTTTACGACGGCCGGAAGTGTGGATGACGGCAAGAGCACGTTGATCGGCAGGCTGCTGCACGATACCAAGAGCGTGTACGAGGATCAGCTGGCAGCGGTGAAGAAGAGCCGCGTGAATCGTGCGGCGAACGGGCATGTGGATTTCTCGCTGCTGACCGATGGCCTGAAGGCGGAGCGCGAGCAGGGCATCACGATCGATGTGGCCTATCGGTATTTTTCGACGGCGCGGCGGAAGTTCATCATCGCGGATACGCCCGGACATGAGCAGTACACGCGCAATATGGCGACGGGGGCTTCGACCGCGGATGTGGCGGTGGTGCTGATCGATGCGAAGGCGTACCTGCGCGAAGGCAAGTTGCTGCCGCAATCGCGGAGGCATACGTATATTGCATCGTTGCTGGGAATTCCGCATGTGGTCGCGGCGGTCAACAAAATGGATCTGGTTGGGTATGCCGAGCAGACCTTCCGATCGATTCGCGAAGAGTTTGTCGAGTTCGCTTCGCAGCTGGGATTGAAGAGTGTGACCGTAATCCCGGTGAGTGCGCTCGAGGGCGATAACGTCGTCACTCCAAGTGCGGCAATGCAGTGGTATGACGGCCCGACCCTGCTGGAGTTTCTGGAGACGGTTCCGCTTGCAGCTGGAGACAATAACGGTCCGTTGCGGTTTCCGGTGCAGCTGGTTCAAAGGCCGGATGCGAACTTTCGCGGCTTTGCGGGACAGGTGGCCCGAGGCGTGCTTCGCGCAGGCGATCGCGTGATAGCGTTGCCTTCGCAACGTGAGACGGTGGTGAAACGCATCGTGACCTGGGATGGCGATCTTGCGGTAGCCGCATATCCGCAGAGTGTGACTGTAGAGCTGGAAGACGAGATCGACCTGAGCCGCGGCGAGATGCTGATCGCTGCGGGAGTCGATGGGAAGCGAGAGTTTCCGGAGATAACCCGACGCCTGCGTGCGATGGTGGTGTGGATGCATGAAGAGCCTCTGATGGTGGGGCGGACTTATATTGCAAAGCACACAACGCGGACGGTACGGGCAACGGTGAAGGCGATCCGGTATCGGGTGGATGTGGGATCGCTTGAGCACGGACAGGCGGATCATCTGTCGATGAATGAAATTGCCGAGGTAGAGCTGGAGACCAGTCTTCCGCTTTTCTTCGACGCTTATGTGGAGAGCAGGACGACGGGTTCGCTGATCCTGATCGATGGCTTGACGAACGCAACGGTTGGCGCGGCGATGATTGTGGGACCTGCAGAGAACGCAGGCGGGCAGGACTCTCGAGCGGCCATGGTGTTGGTGGCGGGACGAGCTGGATTGGCGGAACGCGTGCGCGATGCCCTGGAAGCCCGCGGGCAGCGCGCTGTCGTGATTGATGATGCTTTGATTCCGGACGATGCATTGGTAGCCGCAGTACGGGCGCTCGAAATTGCCGGAGTGACGGCGATCACGGCTCGTGAACTTTCCGCTGACAGGCTTGCCGCTGTCGTGCATGCGGTAGAGGGATTCGCCGAAGGTGCCGTTGTTGTTGGCGAGGGATTCGACGAAGACGAGATTCTACGACTCTCGGGGGTACGGGGATGAGCGTGATCGAAGCAGAAGTAGATTATGAAGCTTTGGCAGCGGAGGATCTGGTGGCGCAGGTCGCGGAGATGGCTGCGAAGGGTTCGGTGTGCCTGACGTCGAGTTTCCAGACAGAGGACATGGTTGCGCTGCACATGCTCAGACGGCATCTGCCGGAGGTTCCGGTGATCTTTCTCGAGACCGGGTATCACTTTACCGAGCTGATCGCATATCGGGATCGCATGGCAGCGGAGTGGGGTCTGAAGCTGGTGAACGCGATGCCTGCTACCACCGTGAAGGAGTTCGAGGGACAGTTCGGAAAGCTGCATATCGTGCAGCCAACGGCATGCTGCCAGGCTCGGAAGGTTGAGCCGTTGATGCGGTCACTGGAGCCCTATGACTGGTGGTTCACGGGACTGAGGAGAGAACAGTCGCCGACGCGCGCGGGGTTGAAGAAGGTTGAGGATCACAAGCTTCCGACAGGCAGGCATTTGAAGAAGGTAAGCGTGCTTGCGGATTGGGACTGGGCGCGGGTTACTGCGTATGCAGAACGCGAGGGCATTCCTCAGTTGGAGCTTTATGCGCGCGGGTATACGAGCATCGGCTGCGAGCCTTGCACTGCAATTCCCGAGGCAGGTTCAGATGCGCGAAGCGGCCGGTGGGGTGGGAAGAAACTGGAGTGCGGGATCCATACATTCTCTGAGAAAAGCTAAGAAGAGCCTCCGCTAGCGCATAGCAGCTTTCGAGGACTAAGCTCTAACTAATGATGGAGCGGCGACAGGTCGTTCGGCTATGGCGGCAGGGTGGGGCTCGCGTACTGGCGACTGTGATTCGCGTGGAAGGCTCGAGCTATCGGCAACCGGGGGCGAGGCTGTTGCTCGGCGCCGCTGGAGAATACGCGGGAACGATCAGCGGTGGATGTCTTGAAACAGAGGTGATTCGCAGAGCAACCTGGAAGGTGCGCGAGGGCGCGGTGGTGGAGCGCTACTCAACCATGTTCGACGATACGGACGAAGTTCCTTTTGGCCTTGGATGTGGCGGGGTCGTGGATCTTCTGCTGGAGCCGGTAGAGACGCCGGAGTGCCGAGCACTCCTGGAGGCGATGGAGCGGTCTTTCTCCAGAGAGCAGTCGATCGTGATAACGTGGCTGCCGGGTGAGGGCAAGTTGCTCAGTCGTGTGATTCTGGGGATGGATGGTGTAGTGAAGTTCTCCAGTGAGGGGCTGGCGGAAAAGAAGCTCAATTGTGCTCGTGGATTGCGGCCGGGGGAATCTTATGAAGGAAGATTCGTTGAGGAACTGCGCGGCCCGCAGCGGCTTTTTGTCTTAGGCGCGGGTGATGATGCGCGTCCTCTGGTTGCGATGGCGTCCATGATGGGGTGGCATGTGACCGTTGCGGACGGACGGCAGCAGTTGGCACGGCCGGAACGGTTTCCAGGCGCCGAGCGGGTCGTGACTACAAGTGCAGAAGATGTCCGCGAACTTAATATCTGCGAAGACGATGCCGTTGTGGTGATGACGCACAGCTATGAACAGGATCGTATGCTGTTGGCTGCGCTGTTGCCCTTGGCACCGAGGTATCTGGGCCTGCTGGGCGCTCGCCACAGGAGCTCCTTATTGGTGAGTGAAGCGGCGGCAATGGCTGGTCTTACAGTGGAACAATGCTGCGAAAGAATATGGGCTCCCATCGGGTTGGATCTAGGCGGGGAAGGTCCCGAGGCGATTGCTCTGGCAGTAATGGCGGAGGCGCAGGCGATGAGCATGGGCAAGATGGCGTCTTCGCGACGGCTTACTCCAGACGATGTTGCGCGATATGTGAATGAGGGTGGGGCTTCGCGCTATCTGCGGACGCAATGTGCGGTGGATGTTGCCTCGTGAGCGTGGCGGCTATCGTATTAGCGGCTGGGGCCTCACGGCGATTGGGGGAGTTGAAGCAGCTGGTTCGTCTTCAGGACGAGACGCTGGTTGAACGCGCTGTACGAGTGTGTCGCGAGGCAGGATGTAATCCGGTAGTAGTAGTTCTGGGGGCTTCGGCGGATCGAGTGCGCGAGACGTGCTCCTTCAAGGATGCGTTGGTTATCGTGAATGAAGGGTGGTCCGAGGGCATGGGGGGCTCGGTACGCGTGGGGGTAAATGCGCTAGGTCCGGGTGTGAACGGATGTGTGATTACGACGTGCGATATGCCTGCGGTCTCGCCGGAGCATCTACGGAAGTTGATAACCGCAGACGAAGTCACGGCATCCTTCTATGCGGGGAGACATGGGGTTCCGGCGTATTTTCCGCGGGCGATGTTCAGGCGATTGATGGAGCTGCAGGGGGATACAGGGGCTCGTGAAATGCTGAAGAATGCTTCCGCGGTGGAACTTGCAGGTGGTGAGATGGATGTGGACACCGTCGAGGACCTGGCGAATGCTCGAGAGACATTCGGATAAATCTTGTGTACATCGCGCTGGGGCTAGTGCGCCTTCAATTCGACTGGCTGGCGCAGGTCGTTGATGATCTCTTGAATAGCCTGAATCACAACATCGGGTCGGTCGATGATGACTCTGTGCGAGCTGTTTTGTGCGATTTTCTGCCTGCTATTGCCAGATAATGCCAACAAGCTTGCTTGTAGCTCGGCATATCCGGTAGCTGCATTGGGCGTGCTGATTACGATGAGCGGCAAATCTCCCAAAAGGTGAGCGTGTTGGGCGGTGAGCTGTTCGATGTGAGCGACGCAATCGTTAACCATGGCCTCGCCCGGTTTCAACGGGTGCTGTGACACTGCCCATCGGTGAAGCTGCTGATCGCGTTTGGGGAGTCGGCTGAAGTTAGGATCGTCTTCATAGCTCATCGCAATTGGAGCCTTTGAGATGAGAACAGGCGGCGTATAGGAATGTGGTGGAGGAGAGGCTCGATGGCTGGGATCGTCTGAGCTGCCCAGGAAGGCGTGGTCCACGATTACCATCCCCTTGATGTTGTCCGGATGTTCCATCGCATAGAGCCGTGCCCAAAGCGCGCCGGTGGAGAATCCCACCAGCATATAAGGGCCTTCGATCGGTATTCGGGTAATGAGGTTATGGAGTTCTTCGACCCGGTGTTCGCAGGTGGGTGCTTCGCCTGTAAAAGGATACGGGTCGCTCCACGCAGTGCCCGACGGATCGAAGCTACAGACACGGGTAAACTTCGCAACTTCGGGTTGGATGAGCGCCCAATCGAAGGAGAAGGCGGCGCCTGCGATCATCACCGTGGGAGAGCCTTGACCCGTGCAGTAGAGGTGAACGCGGTATCCGCCGACGTCGACGAGCCCGCCGATTGGGGCAGGCTTCGCCGGTGTCGGCGCAATTGTTTGTGCGGCTACGATTCCCGCTACCAAACTTAGAGATGCAACGCCGTGAACCAGTTTGGAGATGCGGAAGATAGAAGTCCGGTTCTCTTTCCAGAAGAGCGCCAGGCTTGTTTGTTGCATGTTATCGACGGCCACGAGAGGTTTTCTTGCCTCGCTTGAGCGTGAGAGTAGGTGGTTTGCGCTTGCCAGGAAGTTTTTTACCGGTTGTGGCCCGTTTATGGCTCGAAGATTTTTTCGTGGTGGTTTTTTTCTTTTTGCCCTTGGTTGGCTTCTTCTTGGTGGGACTTGCGGCAGGATTGATCGCGGCGATAAGTTGAGGAGCGATGGGTGAGCCAAGGCCGGTGCAGGCATCCCAGCCGCTCGAGGCTTTAAAGGCTCCGTTGTTGCCCTGGACGATGTCGCGGAAGGCTGGCTTGGCCTTGGCCGTGTAGATGACGGGGTTGATAAAGCCGGCGATCTTCCCGTTCTGTTGATTGGCCAGTGCGATGAGACCGGCCCACAGGGGCGCGACTGCGCTGGTTCCACCGATGACCACGGTCTGTCCATCGACACGGATGGTGTAACCGGTCTGCGGATCGGCATTGCCGGCAGCATCGGGAACGCCACGCCCTCCTGCGGAGGCGATCGGTTTAGGAACTCCAACGCTGGATTGCCAGGATGGCAGGGCGAAGATGTTGCTAACGCCTCCGCCCGTGGCTCCGCCGTTCTGGTCGTTCCAGACGGTCTCTGAGGTGATGGCGCCGTTGGAACTTTCGAGATTGGTCCCGCCGCAGGCGAGCACGTGCGGACTGGAGGCGGGAAAGTCGACGTGATTCTTATTGTCGCTTTCGCCGTCGGAGGAGCCGTTGTCGCCTGAGGCTACGGTGATGGTGATGCCCAGTGCTGCTGCGGACTGGCAGGTGGCGTCGAGCGCGTTCATCGCCTGCGCGGTCCAGTTCGCCTCGGCGGCTCCCCAGGAGATCGAGATGACGCTTGGCTTGTAGGTTGTATCGTGGACGGCGGTGGCGATGGCATCGATGAAGCCCTGGTCGGTGTTGGGAGCAAAGTAGACGACGATGCGGGAGCCGGGAGCGACTGCCGCAGCGACCTCTATGTCGAGCATGACTTCTCCATCAGCACCATTCGCGTCGCCTGGCGTGTTTTTCCCTCCCGATACGGAAACGGCTACGACCTTCGGTGCCTTCTGGCCGAGAGATTTAAAGTAGGCCGTGATGTCTGCCTGGCGGAAGCCGCCGCCGAGTTCGATAAGTGCGATGGTCTGATCTGCTGCAGTCGCCTTGGCAGGAACCCCATAGAGTTGGGCAACCTGGACGGGAGTGTAAGAGATGTTGGCCCTGACATGGGGGCGTGCAAATCCTCCGGCCTGAGCGATGTTTGCGGCGGCGGCTCCGGTTTGGCCGGCGATGCGGAAATGGGGTTGGGCCTGAGGGCGGTTATCGAGTCCGAGGACGGCGACGACATAGCCGATGAGTTCGTCGGGCAGATGGATTCCGCCCTCGCGGACCCGGCAGGTACGGCCATGGAGGTCTCCGTGCATCAGGGAGACCCCGAAGGCTCGCTGTAGATTGGCGATGGTGCCGGCGAGCTTGATGGTACGGCGGCCGGGAGCAGGGGTTCCGGGCTGAACGGTGAGCCCGTATTCTTTGGCGAAGGCACGGACCAGGCGAACGGCGGCAGGATCGGGTCCGTGGCTGGCGCGGAACTGGGCGTGAGTAAGGCGTTGTCTGCCCGTCAAATATGCAGGGGCGAGGGATTTTTTGCGTCGTACGATCACCGAGACGGTGACCCGAGTGCCTGGGGCCGCAGGCGTTTGTGAAGTAGCCGGAGCGGCGGCGGGCTTTTCGCTGCCAGGGAGAACGGTGCGGGGCTGGGTGGAGAAGCGGGGAAGAGATTTGCGGGGAGCCATCAGTTTCCTCCAGTGCGAGTGTGATGCTCAAAACATGAGTTTACGTACAGGAGGCCAGTTGGCGTTATGGCATGTCGGAGGTTTTAGCAAAAAAGAGAAAATGGTAGTGGAGATGGGCATCGGGTCCCTATTTTCACGATTGGAAGTATAGTTTTGAATATGACGGAATAGGAGCGACGGAGTGGGGAAGAGGATTGATGCGCATCACCATCTGTGGCGGTACTCGGCAGACGAGTACGGATGGATCGATGGGACGATGATTGCGCTGCAACGGGATTTTCTTCCGTCCGATCTGACGACGGAGATGCGCGCTGCCGGTGTGGACGGCGCTATCGCGGTGCAGGCAAGGCAGACCCTCGAGGAGACGCGATGGCTGTTGGAGATGGCGGAACAAAACGATGTGATCTCAGGTGTGGTGGGATGGGCTCCCATTGCGAGCGAGAGGTTTGCGGCATCTCTCGAGGAGTTCAAGGATAGATCGAAGCTGAAAGGACTGCGGCATGTCGTTCAGGCAGAACCGGATGATTACTATCTTCTACGCGAGGATTTCAACCGCGGGATCAGCGGACTGCTTGAGACCGGGCTGGTATACGAAGTTTTGATCTATGAGCGGCATCTGCCGCAGGCGATCGAGTTCGTGGACCGTCATCCGAATCAGGCATTCGTTTTCGATCACATTGCCAAGCCTCGGATTCGTGATGGCGTATTGGAGCCATGGGCAACTCGGATGCGAGAACTGGCGAAGCGGGAAAATGTCTCGTGCAAGGTTTCAGGGATAGTTACAGAGGCCGACTGGAAGGGGTGGACGCTGGAAGGGATCCGGCCTTACCTCGATGTCGTGGCGGAGGAGTTTGGGCCGCAGCGCATGATGGCGGGTTCGGACTGGCCGGTATGCCTTGTGGCAAGTGGATATGCGCGGTGGTTTGGAGTTCTGGAGGAGTACTTTGCCGGGTTCAGTACGCAAGAGCGCGAAGCGGTGTTCGGCGGCAATGCTGTCCGGGTGTATGGGTTATAGCTAGGGTGGAAATCACAGAGCCGAGAACAGGTTCAACCATGTAGGATTTGTCGCGACACACAAACGAGTTTCAGGAGGCGGAGAAGGAATGCAGACTTCAGTACCGGTGACGACACGAAGCAACTCAAATACGGCTGGGGGGAAGCACCCGGTATTTCCTGTCGGGCAAATGCTGCCGTTCGTGCTGGTGACGGTGCTGTTTTTTCTGTGGGGGATGTCGAATAACCTGACGGACATCCTGGTCCAGCAGTTCAAGAAGTCGTTGGAGCTGTCGCAGTTCAGCGCGCAGCTGGTGCAGACAGCGAATTTCTTCGGCTATTTCTGCATGGCGATTCCAGCTGGTCTTGTAATGCGCCGGTGGGGCTACAAGACTGGAATGGTGACAGGGTTGTTGATCTTTGGGACAGGGATGCTTCTGTTCCTGCCCGCCGCAATGCGGGGCGAGTATGTGATGTTCCTGGTTGCGTTGTTCACGGTCGGTTGTGGTGCTTCGATCCTGGAGACGGCGGCGAATCCATTCATCGCGCAGTTTGGCGATCCGGTGACCTCGGAACAGCGATTGAACTTTGCCCAGGCGTTCAATCCTCCGGGCACGGTGGCGGGCGTCCTGGTGGGGACCTACTTCATCTTCTCCGGGGTAGAACCGAATGCGGCCGATATCGAACAGATGAAGGTGGCTGGAACTTACCACGCCTATCTTCATGGCGAGATCATGCGAGTGGTACCGACGTACATGGCGTTTGGGCTGGTGGTGCTGTTTTGCGCGCTGATCTTATCGAGAACGAAATTCCCCGTGATCCAGGTTGAGCACGAGGGGGAGGGTGAGGATCACGGAAGCTTCGGCGAGCTGCTGCGAAATCCCGCAATCTGGATAGCGGTTGCGGCCAACTTTTGCAATGTGGGAGCGCAGATCTCGTCGTGGAGCAGCCTGATTCCGTACATGAAACAGTACACCGTCGTGAGTGAGCGAACCGCTGCTCATTATCTGACGGCAGTATTGGTAACGATGTTAGTCGGAAGGTTTATTTCCACCCCTTTGATGCGCTACATACGGCCTAGCCTGATGCTGGGTGTCTATGGTGTCTGCAACGCGGTGATGATGCTGGTGACTGTATTAAAACCAGGCATGATCGGGGCGTGGGCGGTTGTGGCGAGCGGGTTCTTCATCTCGATTATGTTTCCTACAATCTTTGCTCTTGGATTGAAGGGATTGGGAAGAAATACGAAGCTGGGTGGATCGCTGCTGGTGATGGCGATTGTGGGTGGCGCGGTCTTCCCGCCGATTGCCGGATTGATTGCGCGACAGACTGGCAGCCTGGCTCTGGGGTACTTCGTTCCGCTGGTGGGGTTTGTGGGAGTTGCGATCTTCGGGTTCTACCAATCGACTCAGAGGACCCTGCTCTCAGGACCGGCTTACTGAGGTATCGCTGGACAAGGGTGCAATGAGGGATGGAACTCCATTGCGCCCTTCGTCTAGGAACAGAGTGCGCCGCATACCTCATTAGGGTCTACAAGGCGGGCAGAAGTGTGTTTACTGCTTCGTGCAGGAAAGAAAGTTAGAAGTGGCGTAACGTCTCGCTGGCTGCCTGAGATTTATAGGTAGGGTCCGGGGGAATTACTTCGTTATCCACGTTTTTCTCAAGCGAGCGGCTGACAATGTCCCGGGAGCCGAGGCCGATGGCGAGTGAGAGGGTCAGGACGATTCCGCCGAAGAGAATGCCGAAGGCGAGGTCGACGACGGTGCCACCAATTTCGAGATGGTCGAGGACGGTTGCCGCAGTGAGAACAAGGACGAGCCACTTGACTCCCACGGAGAGAAAGCGAGCATACTGCAGGCGCGCGTTAACCGCCTCGATGAGGACGGTGCGGGCAAGGAAGCGGGCTAGAAGGGTTCCGGCGATGAAGAGAATAATGGCTCCCACCGAATGGGTGAGATACGGGAGCAGGAAGAAGGACATCTGCGAGTTGCCGGCGTAGGCGGCGTCGAAGGCCGAGATCCCGATAAGGAAACCTAGGACGACACTAGCCCAGAATACGGCCCGAGCGACGAGAAGCGTGGGCCCATGAGCGGGTGCCCAGTCCAGCGGTATAAGAGAATTGCGAGACAGGCGCTCGTCAAAACGGATTGTGGTAAGCAGACGCTTCAGAAGGGCTGCCAGCAAAGCGCCAATGAAAGTGAGGATGAGGACTGCTAGCAGAAGGGCAAGCAGGCCGGGCAGAAAGTTGGCCAGGGTAACGAGGGCCCGGTGTGCGGATTGACTCAGGGCGAGTTCGACTTGTTGCCACATGGGCGGATCTCCTTACGTTTCTATATGCGCTGAAATGACAGCTATGGGTTGAAGCGGTCGGGCCAGCGCCAGCGCGATACGAGGTACGGTTTATCAGTTTCAAAGGCCTGAGCGACATCTTCAATATGACGCTCGGGCGGAACGCCGCTCTGAACCAGAATAAGATGCGAGGCGACCCATGCCAGATAGAGGGGCGTGAGTGCGCCGAGCAGGTGACCACGATTGATGGTTCGCAATCGGTAGGCGAGCACGAAGTCGTAGACGATGCGCGCCCACAGGCTGTCGGCGACACGAAAGGCTTCCTGTGGCATGACCGAGAGACGCTTGAGTCCAAGAAGTGTCTGGGGGGGAAGCACCAACGCCCAGATCTCGTGCAGGTTTGAGTAGGCGAGGTGAAAGGATTCAAGCATCTGGTTTACGTCCAGTGGCTCGGAAGGCAATAGAGCGGCAGGAATATTGCGAGGAGGCACGACGGAGCGCATGCGCTGCCAGAAGGAAGCTCTGGCGTCGATATCGGCGAAGAACGAGCCTAGGATCTGGCTGAGAAGAGCGTTGAGGTCGGCGGTCGCTGGTTGAGGCGTCGCGCGTGCGGGAAGGTCGGCTTCGGCGACTGTAAAGCCGGCGAGAGCAGCCTCGGAGACTGGCCAGAGAAGAGCATCGTTCTGGTTCGCCGCAGTAAAACGTTGTGCAGAGACGGCTAGACGCTCGGCCATGCGGAGCGAAAGGCCGAGGTCGATGGCGAGAGGGAAGCGGGGTCTCGTACCGAACAGGGCGCGGGTAAGGGGATACAAAATCGCGGAGTTGACCAGGCCTTCGCGTGGACCGAGGTGATAGCGCGAGACGATCAGATCCGTCAGCGAAGAGTTAGTGGTATGGGCCAGTTCGCGGATAGACTCCGGCTGGATGGTATGGGAGTCGGCTCCAAGCAGAAGACAGGTGGAGACATCATGTTCCTGGGCGAGTTTATAGGTGTTGAGGTAGTCGGCTGCGGTGAGCACCCAGCTTGTCGCAGAGGGGGCGGCTGGCGCATAGGGAAGCAGACGAAGATTGTCAGAGGTATGAACCGAGTTGAGGTTGGCCATCTCTGGTACTGCGATGAGTACCGGTTGGCTGGGAAACGCAGCTGCCAGGTTCAACAACGCCGGCTCCAGGGTTTCAATGGAGACCGTGCTGAGATGGATGAGCAGATTTGCGCTTGCCGGCGAAACAGTATCCGGAACTGCGGCAGCGGTATTAGTCGGCGTAGAGGCCATCGTACGTTGCGAGTGTCCTTGTGTCCGTCCAGTGCATTCGAGGCGGTCTTAAGAGGTGAGATGCTAGCCGGCAGCTAAAGTTAACTGCTGGCAGGATTCAAAAATATTAAGCAGATGCATCGAGCGCATCCGCAACGCTAACCAGAAGAAAGTATACGGGGCAAGCGTACCTGGATAGGGTTGATTGATGATATGCGGAAAGAAATGTCCTCAAAATACTTCGGTGGGTCGGGAGACAAGGAAAGTCAGCTTTGCCTTTCGAAGGTGGCAGGTGGACAGTACAACCCCTGGCTGCTGTTCGAGTTCTAACAGGAAAGACCGGAGCAGTCGAAGTTTCTTTCTGATTCTAGCCTGTTATTTCCCCTAACTTTCCTGATTAGGTTGTCCATGCCGCGTGTTCCAATCTCTACGTATCGCCTCCAACTTCATAAGGAATTTACCTTTGACGACGCTGCGGCGACTGCTGACTACCTCCGTGATCTGGGGATCTCCCATGTATATTGCTCTCCCTATCTGCAGGCCGCTCCGGGAAGCACCCATGGCTATGACGTGGTGTCGCACCAGGCGGTGAACGAAGAGCTGGGAGGAGGAGAGGGGCACGAACAGTTCTCGAAGCGGCTGAAGGACCTGGGAATGGGCCAGGTGCTGGACATTGTGCCCAACCATATGTCACTGGGCAAGGAGAACCGGTATTGGTGGGATGTCCTGGAGAACGGCGCCTCGAGCCGCTACGCATCGTTTTTCGATATCGATTGGCAACCGGTTGAGGAGAGACTGAGGGATAAGATCCTTGTGCCGGTGTTGAGCGATCAATATGGCAGGGTGCTGCATCACGGTGGGATTCGCGTGGTTCGGACAGGAGACAAGTTTCAGGTAGAGGCCGCAGGGCAAGCGTTCCCTGCCGCTCCGCAGTCGCTCCAGGCGATCCTTGGACGGGCCGCCGAACTGTCGCGATCCAAAACGCTGAGCTTTTTGGCGGTCTCCTTTGGAAGGCTACCATCGCCTCCCTATGAAGATCGACGCAAGGTGCTGGCGCTACACAACGACAAGATAGTGCTCTCAACGTTGCTGCGAAGACTGTGCAGTGAGGAACAGGGCGTCTGCGACGGAATCGATCGGGCTCTCGAAGAGTTGAATGCGAGCGAGGATCTGCTGGACGACTTCCTCAACCAGCAAAATTATCGACTGGCCTACTGGAAGACTTCAGGACAGCAACTGGGATATCGCAGGTTTTTCGATGTCAACTCTCTGGTTGGACTGCGCGTGGAACGGGAGCATGTCTTCGAAGAGACTCATGCGCTGGTGCTGGACTGGCTGGAGCGCGGGATTCTCGATGGAGTTCGCGTGGATCATCCTGATGGTCTTCGTGATCCCCTGGAATATTTTGAGAGATTGCGAGGTCGGGCACCGGATGCCTGGATCGTGGGTGAAAAGATCCTGGAGCCTGGGGAGTTTCTACGCGAGAACTGGCCTATCCAGGGCACGACCGGATATGACTTCATGAATGCCGTAGGGGGTGTGCTTTTATGGCCTCAGGGACTGGCGGAATTGACCGGCGTCTACCAGGGGTTTCTGGGCAAGGAGATGGCGGCAACTCTCACGGACTACCCAGCGCTGGCACATGACAAGAAGATCAATGTTTCACACGAGGCTCTGGGGAGTGATGTAAACCGATTGACATCGATCTTCGTTGAGATCTGTGAGTCCAATCGTGATCAGAGAGACTACACGCAGGCCGAGGTGCGGCGGGCGATTCGCGAAGTGGCGGCATGCACCAATATCTATCGCACTTATGTGGTTCCAGAGCGAAACGAGATCACGGATGAAGATCGTATGCAGATTGCAGAGGCAACGGAGTGTGCCAAAGCTCGACGGCAGGATATTGACGGAGGACTGTTCGATTTTCTTCGCGACGTGTTGACCATGGGTGTCACGGGACGGAGAGAGAACGAATTCGTGCTGCGTTTTCAGCAGTTCACCAGCCCGGTTATGGCAAAAGGTGTAGAAGACACGGCGCTGTACTGTTACAACCGTCTATCGGGAATGAATGAAGTAGGGAGCAATCCAGAGAGCAGTGGTCTTAGTGTCGCGGAGTTCCATGCTTATTGCGAGAAGATGCAGGCGACGCACCCTCTGACCATGACGGCGCTCGCCACGCACGATACCAAACGCAGCGGCGATGTGAGGGCTCGGTTGGCGGTTTTATCTGAGGTCGCTCCACGGTTTGGATCGGCAATTCACCGCTGGTCACGAATGAACACAGGCTTTCGCAGGAGAACGGCTGCCGGAGCGATGCCCGATGCCAATACCGAGTATCTCTACTATCAGACACTGATTGGCGCATGGCCCCTTAGTGTGGAGCGTGCGCAAACGTACATGCTGAAAGCGGTGCGTGAAGCGAAGCTGCAGACAACATGGGTCGCCAACAATAAGGAGTTTGAGAGCACCCTGATGGAGTTCATCGCGAAGACCCTTGAGCACGCGCCATTTCTGAAGGACCTCGAGCAATTTGTCGATCGGGTAAAAGATGCGGGGAGGGTGAACTCACTGACGCAGACGCTTGTGAAGCATACGGCACCCGGGATTCCCGATCTCTATCAGGGAACTGAAGTCTGGGACTTGAGCCTTGTGGATCCTGACAACAGGAGGCCCGTGGATTACGACCGCCGCCGTCAACTACTCGCAGACATACAGGCGCTTGACGGCCAGAATGTGGCATCGCGTGTGATGGCGCGGGCTGAAGAGGGGCTGCCAAAGATGTGGCTTGTGCATCAGGCGCTCCTTCTTAGACGAGAGCATCCGGAGTGGTTTGGCGCTGAAGCGGCTTACACGCCGATCCCTGTTGAAGGCTCGAGATCGGACTATGCCATTGCCTATTTGCGAGGGGATAGGGTGGCGACTGTAGTTCCCCGATGGACAACAAAATTGTCTGGAGCATGGCGGGACACCAGTGTGCTGCTTCCCAGGGGTGTATGGGTGAATCGATTGACAGGAGCCGCGATGGAGGGGGGACGGGTAGCTTTGAGGACACTGCTTCGCGAGTTTCCGGTGGCATTGCTGGTGCGGGAGAATAGCCATGCATGAGTTTCGTGTTTGGGCCCCTAGAGCGGACAAAGCCGCAGTGCGCATCGGAGAGAAGAGCTATGCGATGACCGTAGCAGACGATCGCGGAAGGTGGAGCGCGAAGGTAGAGGATGCCGGTCCAGGGACGGATTATGCCTTTCTACTCAATGACGATCCGACTCCCTATCCTGATCCAAGGGCGATGTGGATGCCCAATGGAGTTCATGCGGCTTCTCGCGTGTATGACAGAGGGAAGTTCACATGGAGTGATGAACGATGGCAGGCGCCGCCACTTTCAAGTGCCATCCTGTATGAAATGCACGTGGGCACGTTTACCCAGGAAGGAACGTTCGATGGCGCAATCACCAAACTTGCGCACCTGGTGGAGTTGGGCGTGACTCACATCGAGATCATGCCGGTTGCCGAATTTCCCGGTGACTTCGGATGGGGATACGACGGCGTGGCCCTGTTTGCGGTGCGCCAGGCATATGGCGGCCCAGATGGGTTAAAACGTCTCGTGAATGCGTGCCATTCACATGGTCTGGCGGTACTGCTGGATGTTGTATACAACCACTTTGGCCCAGTGGGGAACTATACGAGCAAGTTTGGACCATACCTCACCAACAATCACTGCACGCCATGGGGAGATGCGGTAAATCTGGAGTTCGAACAGAGCGACCAGGTGCGACGATTCTTCTGTGACAATGCGCTGATGTGGATGGAGGAATATCACATCGACGGCCTGCGTCTGGATGCTGTGCACGAGTTCGTAGACCGTTCCGCGATTCACTTTATGGAACAGCTTGCAAGAGAGGTGGAAGAGCTTTCGACGCGGCTTGGCCGGCGCCTGGTGCTCGTGGCCGAGAGTGATCTGAATGATCCACGAGTCGTGCGGCAACGAGAGGCAAACGGTTATGGAATGAATGCGCAGTGGAATGATGACTTCCACCACGCATTATTTACCGTGCTGGATCCAAATGGAGAAGGAAAGGGCTATTACAGCGATTTTGGCTCAATGGAGCGATTGGCGAAGGCCCTGACGCAAGTGTTCGTGTACGACGGCATCTACTCCCCTTATCGCAGACGTGTCCACGGACGCCGAGTCGAGGGCCTGTCTACGCATCACTTCGTTGGATTTATCCAGAACCACGATCAGGTTGGAAACCGCGCGACAGGTGACAGGCTGGAACATATTATCGGCCTGGATCAGGCAAAGGCGGCGCTTGGCCTGGTGATGACAGCGCCGTTTCTTCCCTTGCTGTTTCAAGGAGAAGAGTTCGCCGCCTCTACGCCATTCCAATACTTTGCCCATCATGAAGACGAGCAGATGGCGCGTTCGGTTTCAGAGGGAAGAAAACGGGAGTTTACAGCCTTTGGATGGCGGCCTGAAGATGTTCCCGATCCGGACAGCAGAGAGACGTTTGAGAGGTCAAAGCTGAAGTGGGACGAGGTCCAAAACGGCACCCATGCAGAGATGATGGATTGGTGCAAGCGGTTGATCGCTCTGAGGAGGGGATCGGCCGCGTTGAACGATGGCGAGCCTGGACAGACGAAGGTGCGTTATGACGAGGCGAAGCGTTGGCTTGTGATGGACCGAGGTCAAGTGCGTGTGATGTGCAACCTGGGAAGTACCGCGGTAGAGCTTGAGAACCAAGGCGGATATCGTCAGGTCCTGTCCTCGCATAGCGATATCCATATAGAGGGTGAAAAGGTTCTCTTGCCTCCCGCACGGTTTTCCGTTCTTTCGAGAGAGTAGGACGAGTAAGTTTCCCGCTGTGAGATGACAGATCTAAAGCGGAACTGGAAGGTTTGTGCTGCCCTATAACTTCTCCGGTTCCACCTTGAATCTGGTCACTCTCAGGAAACTTTTCATATTTCCCATCGTCTTTCACGTACAGACCCTTACGGAGAGACGGGCGGCCGGGCGCGAGCGCGACCGGTTATAGAACAGTTTGCATATTTGCATGGGACGGATAGACATGATGCGCATGAGAACGAGCGTTTGCACGGCTTCGTTGGCAGCGGCCCTGATTTTAGGTGCGGGAGCGGGGCAGCACACGTCCGCTGTAGCACAAACTGCACCAGCGGCCGGAAGGCAGATCGGAACCGTGAAGGCGATCTCGGGAAATACCCTTACCCTCGCGGGTGATGGCGGAGCGCAAGTAAGCGTTACAGTAGCCGATGGGGCGCACATCCTACAGCTCGCACCTGGAAGCACGGACCTGAAGTCGGCGCAGCAGATTACGCTTGGGGACATTGCAGTGGGAGACCGGGTTCTAGTGACCGGCAAGGCGGCAGACGATGGCTCGCTGTCAGCTATGCGAGTCATCTTGATGAAGTCTACCGATATCGCGCAAAAGAATGAATCGGAGAAGGCAGACTGGCAGAAGCGGGGATCGGGAGGCCTGGTCAGCGCGGTGAACGGCTCCTCTCTGACCATCACTGCTGGAGCGAGAAAGATCCAGATCGAGACAACTCCAGCGACGAAGTTCAGGCGCTATGGAGCAGATTCGGTGAAGTTCGAGGATGCGAAGCCTGGGACGCTCGATCAGATTCGACCAGGAGATCAGGTCCGGGTACGCGGCAGTAAATCCGACGATGGTTTGACGATTCAGGCTGAGGAGATTGTGAGTGGATCGTTCAAGAATCTGGCGGGAACGATCGCGAATATGAATGCAGCTGGCGGAACGCTGACCTTGAAAGACCTAGCCACGAAGAAGACGATGACCGTCAGCGTAACCTCGAACTCCGACCTTCGGAAGCTACCGCCGGAGATGGCAGCACGATTCGCCGCTCGTGCACGGGGCGGTGCTTCAGGGGCCAGAGCAGCGAATGGTGGTGGGGCTCCTCCTGCGGAGAGAACGGCGACGGATGCTGCTGCGACTCCGGGACGTGAAGGTGGGATGGGTGGCACAGGACGTTCCGCGGGAGGCGATCTCTCTCAATTGCTGTTGCGGCTGCCGACGGAGTCCCTTGCCGACCTGAAGACCGGTGACGCCGTGATGATTGTCGCCTCGGAGCCAAGTCCGGGGAGCGACAAAGTCACCGCGGTGACGATGCTCTCGGGAGTGGAACCGATTCTGGCGGCTACTCCGAACGGAACACCGGCAATGACTCTTTCGCCCTGGAATATGGGCGGAGGAGGAGCCGCGGCTTCGGACGGCGCGGGTGGCGGTCCGCAGTAGAACGTATTTACCGATTTTCTCGTTTATTGGTTTGAGGAGAAGGAATGAGATTCACCAGGACACTGAAGTTCTTTTTGTTTTTTTTGACTGCCTTGACATCTCTGGAGATGAGAGCGCAGCAGCCCGCGGGCACCTCGGTGCATGGAGTCGTTACCGACCCGGATGAAGCAGTGATCCCCGGGGCTGTCGTAACCCTGACTCCTGCAAAGGGCAAGGCAATCGTAATTCACTCAGGAAGCGATGGAGCGTATACCGCCTCCGGCATTGCTCCGGGTACCTATGTGGTGACCGTGACGATGAACGGTTTTGCCACGTTCGTGCGGCAGGGCGTCCGTGCCGCGGCAGGCCAGTCGCTCGCGCTCGATATCAAGATGTCCCTGCAGGTGGAGTCGCAGGAGGTTCAGGTCACGGCGCAGAGCCAGCAGGTAAGCGTGGATGCCGACAGCAACGCCAGCTCCACGGTAATCAAGGGCAAGGATCTGGACGCGCTCTCGGACGATCCGGATGAACTTTCTTCGGAGCTTTCGGCTCTCGCAGGCCCGGCCGCGGGACCAAGCGGAGGTCAGATTTACGTTGATGGATTCACGGGTGGCCAACTTCCTCCTAAATCATCGATCCGCGAAATCCGCATCAATCAGAATCCGTTTTCGGCTCAGTATGACAAGCTTGGATATGGACGCGTAGAGGTCTTCACCAAGCCAGGCACCGACAAGTATCACGGAAACTACAGCATTCAGGGAGGGGACAAGGCATTCAATACGTCCAATCCTTTTCTCGGCCAAAGCAACGACCAGCCGGACTACCACACCGTCTTTATGATCGGCAGCATCAACGGCCCGATCAATCACTTTTCGTCCTTCACGGTGGGCGGATCGCATCGTGATATCCAGGACAACTCGATTGTGAATCCGGGCGGCTATTATGCCAGCTCGGCGGACGCTACCACGCCGTGTTCTCCTGGGGATCGTAGCTGCTCCTACTTCCCCTCGGTCCCGGAATCGATTCGCGCAGTGCCTCATCCGCAGACACGCAGCGATATCTCTCCCCGGGTTGATTTTGCTCTCGGTGACAAGAACACACTTACCGTTCGCTATCAGTACTACGTGAACGGGATAAAGAATGCTGGCATTGGAAATACGAATCTGCAGAGCTCCGGATACAACACCGAGGCGACCGAGCACACGGTGCAGATCAGCGATACGCAGATTGTGAGCTCGCATGTCATCAACGAGACCCGGTTTGAGTACCAGAGAGAGTATTCAACCCAGGATCCGCTGAGCACTGATCCCGCACTTTCCGTACAAGGCATCTTTACTGCAGGTGGATCCAGCCAGGGAACGCAGCGCAGCACCGCAAACCACATCGAGGTGCAGAATTACACCTCAGTCGCTCTCGAGAAGCATTTTCTGCGGCTGGGTGGAAGGCTTCGCACGACGGGCGAATCAGTAACCTCGAGGCAGGGGGAGAACGGCACCTTCACGTATTCCTATCTTCTGGATCCGTGTACGGATCCGAACCCGAGCATCAAGAAACCGAGCAACTGCGCGCAGAACGTTACTACACCCTGCGATCAGGCGAACGCCAGCATCTCGTCGTATCAGTGCGGAATACCAGGCCAGTATGCAAAAGCTCAGATCAACGAGCCTACGGTCCACGCGCGTCTAACGGATGTGGGCCTGTATGCGGAGGACGACTGGAAGGCACGGCAGAACCTGACGATCAGCTTCGGCCTTCGCTATGAGGCGCAGAACGTGATTAATAGTGCCCACGATATCGCTCCGCGCGCGTCGTTTGCCTGGGGAATTCCGCGAGGCCAAGGCAAGTCTCCGATCACAGTCGTGCGCGGAGGATATGGAATCTTTTATGACCGGTTTACGATCGATAATTATGTAAGTACGTTGCAATTGGACGGCAATGCCCAAGTGCGGTCGACCTTCATCAACCCCGGAAGTTCGTGCGGTCCAAATAACACGAACGGTTGCGGATCTTCGACAACGAGCCGCGCGACGATCTATTCTCTGGGCAACGGTATTCGAAGCTCTTATACGCTGCAGGCCGCATTAGGAGTCGACCAACAGCTTGGCCGAGTTGGAACAATCTCGCTCAACTATCTGAATGCGCGCGGTGTTCATGAATATCTGAGCCGGAACTTTTTCGATGCGAGCACCGCTGGATCTCCCTATGACTATCAATTTCAATCCGGCGCAGTCTACCGTCAGAATCAGTTGATGGTGAATGGAAATGCGCGAGTCCATGCGGTGAATCTCTTCGGCTTCTATGCGCTGAGCTTTGCGGATGCGAACACCTCCGGTGCAACCTTCTTCCCGACAAGCAATACCAATACGCGGGTCGACTATGGTCCTGCCACTTTCGCGCGGCGGCAGTTTGGTGTTGTCGGCGGAAGCATGCAGTTCCGGTATGGCATTACGGCAAGCCCATTTGTGATTGCACAGGCAGGAACGCCTTATAACATTACGACCGGTCTCGATCCATTTGGATCGTCGCTCTATAACGCCCGGCCGTACTTTGTGAATGGCGATCAGGGTAATTGCGCGAACTCGGCAGACTTCAGTGCAACCCAAACTGGAAGCCTAGCGCCGGTGCCGATCAACTACTGCACCGGGCCAGCGAACGCGACATTCAATCTTCGTCTCTCGAAGGTCTTTGGCTTTGGCGAAAAAACTGGTGCAGCGGCTGCAAGCGGTTCAGGACAGCAAGGGCAGAATCGGCGCGGCGGAGGCGGCGGCAATCGCGGCGGAGGCGGTGGTGGAGGCGGCCGCGGTGGCGGAGGCAGCCCGATGGGAATGGGAGGCGGCAACTCCGGACGGCGGTACTCTTTTACCATTGGAGCGCAGGCTCTCAACCTGTTCAATATGGTGCCGTACGGTACTCCGACGAGCAGCTTGAGCTCTCCTCGCTTCGGCCAGTTCACGACGTTGGCGACGGGACCGTTCAGCTCTCAGACGGCGGTGCGGCGCATCATGTTGCAGGCTTCCTTCAACTTCTAAGCTGACAAAAAAGAAGAGGCGCGACCAGGAAATCGGCGCGCCTCTTCTTTTTTTTGCCTCTACCAACCCGATGTCCGCAGAAGTGGGATATGCCGATCTCGGCGCGATTTTTTTCTCAATCATTTGCACTGACCTCTGGATAGGTAGAGGCAGGAATATCGTTTGTTGACTCATCACCGGTTCGATGTCTCCTGCGTAGCTTCGTTCGTAGCGATCGAATATGTTCTAATTTCCGCCAGGTTTTGGGTTTATGGAGGATGGATGCGGAGATGGATCACGGTTTGTTTCGTATTGCTTGCAGCGCGAATCGTGCCAGCGCAGATCCCGGATGGCGGCAAGGCTCAGATCGAAGGTGCGGCCGGAAGCCTGATTCTCGACAATCGGGTAATTGGGATGAGGTGCACTGCGGGTGAGCAGGGGCTGCATGTTGAGGTGAAAGATATGCTCTCCAATCGCACGGTACAGCTGGACGGGCCATTCAGCGTTCTATTTGGCGACGGCTCGATTGTGCGCGGGGATCGAATGCATGTAATCGAGCGCCCTGTTGCCGTGGACATCAAGGCCGACCCCGAGGCCTCTCGCGAGTCCGAACGAATTGCGGGTAAGGAAGTTCATGCTCTGTTGGAAGATGAGCGAAGTGGCCTGCGGGTTCGATGGGAGGCAGAACTGCGCGATGGCTCGAGCTACATACGCCAGATCTTTACGCTGGAGGCTCCAGGGCATGACCTCGCTATAAGCCTTCTTCGCCTGATCGATATCAAGCCCTCAGAGGTGGTGCTTCACAACCTGCGCGTGGTGGGAACTGTCGCTGGTTCACCGATTGCTTCAGATGATTTTTTTCTTGGCTTCGAACACCCGCTTTCCGTGAGCCGGGTTGTGCGCGGCGAAGGGACAGCAGAGCTGGAACGCACACTTCCGCTCGTGAAAGGCCAGTCGATTCTCTATTCATCCGTTGTCGGAGTGGTATCCGGCGGTCAGCTGCGGCGCGACTTCCTGACCTATCTCGAGCGGGAACGCGCGCACCCATACCGAACTTTTCTTCACTACAACTCGTGGTACGACATGGGGTATTTCACGCCGTACGATCAGGCGCTGGCGATCGATCGCGTGCGGACCTTCGGCCAGGAACTGCACGAAAAGCGTGGAGTAACCATGGACTCGTTTCTCTTCGACGACGGCTGGGATGATCATGCCTCGTTGTGGAGCTTCAATAAAGGCTTTCCCGACGGCTTTGTGCCGGTGCGCAAAGCCGCACAGGAATATGGGTTTGCGCCGGGCGTGTGGATGTCACCGTGGGGAGGCTATTCCAAGCCGAAGCAGGAGCGTGTGAAGTTCGGTGAAGCGCAGGGATTCGAGATCGTCGGAGGAGGTTTCGCTCTGTCAGGGCCGAAATACTATGAGCGGTTCCGCGAAGTCTGTTTGAAGATGATTCGGGAACAGGGAATCAATCAGTTCAAGTTTGATGGCACAGGCAACGTCAACCATGTAGTTCCTGGAAGCCACTTCGATAGCGACTTCGACGCGATGATCCACTTGATCGGTGAGTTGCGCGAGGCAAAGCCGGATCTTTATATCAATCTGACGACGGGGACCACGGCATCGCCCTTCTGGCTGCGTTATGCAGATTCCATCTGGCGTGGCGGCGAGGATGACGATCTAGCTGGAGTGGGAACGAAACGAGAGCGCTGGATCACGTATCGAGATGCCCAGACCTACGATCGGATCGTAGCAGAAGGGCCTCTGTTTCCTCTAAGCTCGCTTATGCTGCATGGGATCATTTATGCGCGTGATGACAAGCGGCTCAATGACGATCCAGGCAACGACTTCGCGAATGAAGTGCGCTCCTACTTCGGCAGTGGAACCCAATTGCAGGAGATGTACCTGACCCCGGATCTTCTTTCCGCGAAAAATTGGGACATGCTGGCTGAGGCAGCGCGTTGGTCGCGAAACAATGCGAACATCCTGAAGGACACGCATTGGGTGGGTGGCAATCCTGAATGGCTGCAGGTGTACGGCTGGGCTTCGTGGTCGAAGGGAAAGGGAATCCTGGTGTTGCGCAACCCTTCAGAAAAAGAGCAGCAGATATCGCTGGATATGGCCGCTGTTCTTGAGCTTCCTGGTGGAGCGGCTCGGCATTTCTTCGCTCGAAGTCCCTGGAAAGAAGATGCAGGCAAGCCTGTAATTTCCCTTCAGGCAGGCGTGTCGCATCGCTTCGAGTTGAAGCCCTTCGAAGTTCTGACTCTGGAGCTTCAGCCCAGCCACTAAAGCTCCCACGCGCGATAGGACGAAAGAAAGAAAAGCGCCTCGTAAAAAGGCGCTTTCCTTAGGCATCGCTTTTCTATTTGGCAGCCTTCTCCGGCTTTGTAAGTGGAGTAGTAATGTCATCGAGGTAGGCTGGTGTTCCATTGCTTCGCTGCAGCGACGGGTACCGCTCCCCTTCGTGGTAATCGATAGCCGCCGTTGAGACAAAGGTGTCAGCCTGCAGGATGAAATGAATTGGTTCGGTTTTGCCTTTCGCCTCCTGGATCGCAGTCTTCAAGGCATCGGCGGAGAAGATATTGCCATTAACGGCAAGGATCTTCTGGCCAGGAGCGAGGTTTGCCTTGTCGGCAGGCCCTCCCCAGCGGACGTCTGAAATGACGCCTTCGCCGGTGAGACGCAATCCCAGGGAGTACCAGACGTTGATTCCGCTTGCGCGACGGCCTCCTGCAGACACCATCGTGTGCTCGGAAGGGCTGGGCTTGTCGGTGAAGACTAGCTTGTAGCCGCCGCGCTCAATCCCGTCGAGGTCAGCGTGCGGATTGACGTTGTCGATGCGCTCATGGATGAATGCCGCCCAATCGTATTTGACGACCTGGTTGAGGTCGGCGACCAGCTCGTCACGGTTATAGGGAACGATGAGAGGACCCGTGTTGCCGCCTTTGGCGAGGAAGATGTGCAGGAAGTCGGTGAGGGACTTCTTGTTATTGGTCTGTTTGCGGATGAGGGTATCGGCATCGAGCCAGAACAGCTCACCTTCCTGGTAGTAGTCCTGACCGCGTCGCCAGTTCGACAAGGCAGCGTTGCCCCCGCGAAGGATGCTGGCAGCGATTGCGGTGTCTTCGGTCGAGCGCCACTGGCGGCCCGGCTTGTAGTCGAGGTTCGCTGCGGACATAGCCAGCAGATCGCGGTACTCCGCTTGTGACTTGAGCCCGGAACGTGCGGCCAGCACGTTGCCCATATACTGTGTCATCCCCTCGTAGACCCATAGGAGAGAGCCCTGCTGCATCTTGGCAAAATCGTTCTGATAGAGGTTATAAGGCCGGCGATATTTGCCATTCCAGGAGTGCGTAAACTCGTGCGCTAGCAGATCTGCTTCTGCGAGCTGATGGGCGTCGTCGGAAAAGCCTTTTTCGCCTACGCCATTGTCGGAGGACTGACCGTGTTCAAGTCCCTCACCGCCGGCCACGTCAGAGAGCGTCAGCAGGAAATGGTAGACGTTGTAGTGTCGTGAGTCGTAGGCGGCACCGGTCTCGCGAACAAGGTTGTTCAACTCCGCAAGCAGAGCAGGGCGCAGATTAGAGTCTCCGGGTTGGTCTGAGACGACATCGATGTAGTGCTTCGGCGTGACTTCAGGGGCAAGGGCAAACTCATGGAAATATTCGCCGGTTATAACAGGAGAATCTTCGAGCTGCTCTACAGTTGTGGCGGCATAGTGGTTCGTACCGCCAGCGGGATGCTGAGGATCGTATCCGTCCGTCGGAGTAAGCGCTGTGCCAATTCCCCAGCCCTTCGGGACGGTGACGGATGGTTGAATGGCGATCTCTTTTACCGGAATGTTGGCCGGATAAAGGAGGAGTTTCTCCCATTCCAACACCGCAAGCTTCTGGCTAATACGAGCGGTGACGATGCAATCGAGATGAGCGTGAAGGGTCGTGACGCCTGCAGGGATCGTGACATGAAACTGGTAGAGGTCCTGATCATCCCGCCTCCAGGAAAGAGGCTTGCCATTCGCTGTGAAAACAACGCCAGTGATGTCACTCACCGGCCCGGTAGGGCGGTGGTTTCCGGGAATCCACTCCGGCGTCGTCAGAGAGACGGTTCCTGCGCTGACCGGAATATCGACCTCAGCGTGATAGATCTTGCGCGGCGCGTCTGACAGATCGGCGGTGATTTGAATTGGAGCCTTCTGGGCGAAGGCAGATGTTGCTGCTAGCAAGGCGAGGGGAAGAACGTCAGAGCGGATGAGCATGAGCGGGCTTAATCCTTCGAGACGGAGTATTTGGGGTATTAAACAAAGGACGGATAAGCCCGCATCTGAGACGCAGGGAGGCGAAATTTACGCGGAAAGCGTGGATTCAACGGCGGTAACGATCCTGGGGTCGTCCGGCGTAATTTCGGGTGAAAACCGTGCGACCACATTCCCCTCGCGATCGATAAGAAATTTCTCGAAGTTCCAAAGGATTCCCGGTTCAGGATTGGTTGTTGCGCCGTCGTGTTTGTCGCGCAGGAAGCCATTGAGTTGTTCGCGGAAGCCGGGGCGAGTCTCTCCAATGGCGTGCGGCTGCTGATCAACAAGAGTTTGATAGAGAGGATGGGTACCCGGGCCGGTGACCGCGATCTTTGCGAACAGGGGAAATTCCACCGAATAATTCGTTCGGCAGAAGGAGGCGATCTCTTCGTCGGTTCCGGGTTCCTGGGCACCGAAGTCGTTGGCGGGAAAGCCGCACACCACCAGGCCGGTGTCCTGGAACTGCGAATAAAGCTTCTCGAGAGCCTCATATTGAGGGGTCAACCCGCATTGTGATGCGACATTTACGATGAGCAGGGCCTTGCCACGGTAGTCTGAGAGCGTTACGGCTTCACCGGTGATGCGCTGGACAGGGATGTCATAGAGGTTTGCCATGATGGCTCCAGTGTAGCTCCGAACAAACAAAGTTGATCGGACTACTGACGAAGCAAGTTACTATCGAATACGGCCATGTCTTTTACCGATGTACTTTTTGGGCGGCCTCTGGCGTCCAGTGACGAGCGCGCCGAGCATATCGGAGTTGCTGCGGGAATACCCATCTTCGGGCTCGACGCTCTGACAAGCGCGGCGTATGGTCCCGAAGCAGCCATGACGCTCCTGATTCCAATGGGAATCGTGGGGCTCGACCACATGATCCCGGTAATCACCGCGATTTTAATCTTGCTGGTGATCGTATTTTTCAGCTATCGCCAGACGATCGCGGCCTATCCGGGAGGCGGTGGCTCCTATACGGTTGCGAGCGAAAATCTGGGCGAAGGTGCGGGCCTGCTTGCCGCCGCGGCCCTGATGATAGACTACATCCTGACAGCGGCCGTGGGTATCTCCGCTGGTGTCACTGCGCTTACTTCGGCGGTGCCTCAACTCCATTATCACCGGCTGTCCATCTGCCTGGTTATCCTTGTGCTTCTGGCGGTCGTGAACCTGCGCGGGGTGAAAGATACCGGTGCGGCCTTCATCATTCCGACGTTCCTGTTTGTAGGCTCGTTGCTGGCCGTAATCGTCGTGGGTGCGTTTGATTTCTATCTGAGCGGCGGACATCCGGTGCCTCGAGTGATGCCGCCTCCCCCAGCGGCGGCAACGATAAAGTATCTGAGCCTGTGGCTGCTGATGAAGACCTTCGCCAGCGGGTGCGCGGCGATGACCGGAGTCGAGGCTGTATCGAATGGGGTGATGGCATTCGAAGAGCCGCGAGCTAAGAAGGCTCAGAGGACACTCTCGATTATTGTTGTAACCCTGATCGTTCTTCTCTTCGGAATCACCTGGCTGTCAAAGGCATATGGCGTCACGGCGATGGAACCCGACGCCCATAACTATCAAAGCGTGCTTAGCATTTTGACGACAGCAGTCTTTGGTCGCGGATGGTTTTATTTTGTGACCATGGGAAGCGTGCTCCTGGCATTGTCCTTGAGCGCAAACACTGCCTTCGCGGACTTTCCACGCCTGGCACGGGCCATCTCCATGCACGACTACCTGCCGCACGTGTTCACCCTTCGCGGCAGGCGGCTTTTGTACTCGCATGGCATTTATGCGTTGACAGGTTTTACCGCCGTCATCCTTATCCTCTTCGGAGGTGTCACCGATCGTCTGATTCCGCTCTACGCGATTGGGGCATTTCTGGCATTCACGCTCTCGCAGGCGGGAATGGTGGTGCACTGGCTGAAGACGGAGAAGCACCCGGGACGGCTTTGGCACATGTTCGTCAATGCCTTCGGTGCGGTTGCGACGGGCATCACTCTCCTCGTTGTGCTGGTGGCGAAGTTCGCGGCTGGAGCCTGGGTGACTGCGCTTCTGGTGCCCTTCCTGATCGGTATTATGTTGGTGGTAAAGCGACACTACACTCGTGTCAGACGCGAGATGAAGGACATGACGCCGCTGAATCTCACCAACCTGCAGGAGCCGGTTGTGGTCATCCCCATGGCTCGCTGGGACCGCATCGCTGAAAAGGCGTTGCGCTTCGGGATGCTGATGTCCAAAGACCTGAAGGTCGTCCATGTTCACTCAGACGATGAGCCCATGGGCCTAGAGGAAGAATGGGATGAGAAAATTATCGCCCCCATTCAGAAACAAGGTCTTCGCGTGCCGGAACTAGTCACCATTCCCTCAAGCTATCGGTTCATCATCAATCCTCTGATGGACTATATCCTTGAGCTGGAACACAACAATCCGGGTAGGAAAGTCGCGGTGCTCCTGCCCGAACTGGTTGTGCGGCACTGGTGGGAGAATGCTCTGCATAATCAGCGCGTGCAGCTGCTGAAGCTGCTCCTGCTTTTGAAAGGAAACCAGCGGATCATCGTAGTGAATATTCCCTGGTATCTCTAAGTCAGTTTTCGAAGGACTCTATTCCGTCGTACTGAGCTGTAGGGATTCTGGACCTTGCGTTATGCGCAAGGGAAGGCCCCCATCGAAGTTTGCGCAAGCTACAAAGGAAGGTTGGAGAACGACGGAAGATTACTATGCCGTCGTTGTGATCGGAGCTTTCTTGTACGAGGGGGATAGTTCTCGCAGATGGGCTACAGCCTCCGGTATTAAACGGAGCGCTTCTTCGACCTCCGCCTCCGTAGTGAGCTTTGAAAGCGAGAAGCGGATACTCGCTCGTGCACGGGCCGCCGAGAGTCCCATGGCTGTCAGGACGTGTGAAGGCTCGCTTGCACCGGACTGGCAGGCACTGCCACCGCTAACCGAGAGACCCTTTAGGTCAAGCGCGATCAGCAGGGCTTCCGCTTCAACATGGTCAAAGTAGATGTTGGTCGTGTTGGCGACGCGCGGTACGCCAGCGCCACTCACCCCGGTTTCTTCAATCTGCGAAAGGATGCCCTGCTCCAGCCGGTCACGAAGAGCCGCAAGCTTGGTGTGGCCGTCGTTCTTCAGCCACTCGGCGGAGATCTCCGCTGCCTTGCCAAGACCAACGATACTCGGAACATTTTCTGTCCCCGCGCGACGCTGTCGTTCGTGCGATCCACCATGGAACATGGGCGACAGCTGAACGCTGCGCCGAACGTAGAGCACGCCGATTCCCTTGGGGGCATAGATCTTGTGTCCTGAGAGCGTCAGCAGATCCACGTTCTTCAGAAAGCCGTGTGGGCTGACATCGAGCGGAAGTTTGCCGCCAGCCTGAACCGCGTCTGTATGGAAGAGAGCTCCGCCGGCACGAGCGATTCCCGCGAGAGCATCGATGGGCTGGATGACCCCGGTCTCATTATTGGCGTACATGATGCTGACCAGACGGGTATTCGGCTTGAGTGCCCCAAGCAGGGCAGCCGGCTCGACGATTCCCTGCGGTGTAACCGGGAGGAAGGTCACCTCGACCCCGCGGGATTCGAGAGACTGGGCAGCATGCAGCACGGCATGATGCTCGATCGCAGTCGTGATGAGGTGATCGCCTGGAGACAGGACGCCAAAGAGAGCGAGATTGTCGCTTTCGGTCCCTCCGGAGGTGAAGACGATCTCGGCTGGACGGCAGTGCAGCAATCCGGCGACAGCTTCGCGGGCGCGGTCGACAGCCGAGCGGGCCTGCTGACCCTGCTGGTGAATCGAGCTGGCGTTCCCGTAATGCTCGAGGTAGAAGGGCCGCATCGCCTCAAAGACCTCCGGAAGCAGAGGCGTGGTCGCGTTCGCGTCCATGTAGATTCGCTGCATAGAGTTATTTTACTTCTAATCCGAGAAAGGCCTTTATTTGGGATGAGCGTTGTGTCTGCCTGCAAAGGGTTCTGATAGCCTGAGCGCGACATCTGCGGCCTGGACCGTGTGTCGAGCAAAGGGAGAGAAGAAAATGCACAAACGAATCATGATGGTATGGGTACTGGCAGCCTGTTGTGTCACGGGAGCGAAGGCGCAACAGTCCGGTGCGGCAGCTCCAAAAGTCGAGGCCGGAACGATGATCGAACCGGCAAAGTCGTTCGATACGGCACTGAGCGCCTTCGAAGGACAGTTTATGGGACTGGCGAAGGCCATGCCCGCGGAGAAGTACAGCTTCGCGCCGAGCGCTGCGATCTTCGTACCCACGCAGAAAACAGATTATCTATCGCCAAATAACCAGGGGGTCAGGACCTTCGGTCAGATGGTGGCGCATGTCGCACAGGCGAACTATTTTTACGGCGGCATGGTAGGCGGAGCGAAGCCCGATGTCGACGTAAAGGCGATCGGAGCACTTAAGGACAAAGAAGCGATCGTCGCCGCGCTGGAGAAGTCCTTTGTCTTCGTGCACCAGGCAATCGGCACCCTAACGAGCCAGAATGCCTTTGAAAGCGTTCGCGGAACCCAGACCCGGGCAAGCCTCGCCGCTGGCGTGATCGCCCATGGCTTCGATCACTACGGCCAACTGGCAGAGTATCTGAGGATGAATGGAGTCATTCCACCGGCCAGTGAGAAAAAGTAATCGCGACGAAGGGACAGAAAAGAAGCGCGCTCATAATGAGCGCGCTTCTTTCTGGCTACGCTGCTCTCAGCGGCTGCCGATGGGAGTGTAGGCGGCAGGATACGCCGGCCCGACGTACTCCGCGCGAGGCCGGATCAGGCGGTTGTCATCGTGCTGCTCGATCACATGAGCGGCCCAGCCGGCGATACGGCTGACGGCAAAGATCGGTGTAAATAGGTCGATATCAATGCCCAGCAGGGTATAGGTCGATGCCGAGTAGAAGTCGACGTTGGCATTGAGCTTTTTTTCCTGCTTCACAAACTGCTCGATCTTGCGCGACATCTCGAACCACTTCATGTTTCCGGAAGTTTTGCTGAGCTCTTCCGACATGCGGCGGAGATGCGTCGCACGAGGATCCTCGGTGTGATAAACCCTGTGACCGAAACCGGAAATCTTCTTCTTGTCGACGAACATCTGGCGCACATACTCGACTGGGTCCGCTCCCTCCTTGTCGATGGCATAGAGCAGGCGCATAGTCGCCTCGTTGGCTCCGCCGTGGAGTGGTCCCTTAAGAGCGCCGATCGCCCCGGTAATAGCCGAATGAATGTCTGCGAGCGTCGCTGCAATCACGCGCGCCGCAAAGGTGCTGGCATTCAGTTCGTGATCCGCATGAAGGATCAATGCGATATCGAAGGTTCGCGTTGCTGTCTCCGAAGGCTTTTCTCCGTTCAACATCCAGAGGAAATTGGCTGCGTGCGACAGCGAGGGATCCGCCTCGACGATATCCTTACCCTTGCGGATTCGGTCGAACAGCGCGACGATCATCGCGATCTGCGAGGTCAGCCGGTAGGACTTCCGCACATTCGCATCGTGCGAGTTATCCGCTTCGTCGGCGTCGTAGAGGCTCAGAAGCGAGACAGCGGTGCGCAGCACCTGCATGGGGGTAGCGGTAGGCGGAACGCTGCGAAGCAGGTCGATGATTTTGGAATCGACCTTGCGAGCTTCGCTCAGCTTCTTTGAAAACTCCGCAAGCTCAGCGGCGTTGGGAAGTCGTCCGAACCAGAGCAGATAGGTTGTCTCTTCAAAGGCCGAGCGCTGGGCAAGTTCGTGAATATCGATGCCACGGTACGAGAGCACTCCAGTGTCTCCATCGATCCAGCAGATGGATGAGTTGGTGGCTACAATGCCTTCCAGGCCCTTCGGTGCAGCGACAGTGGACATAATGAAACTTCTCCCCCCACGAAACTAATTACATCTGGTTATAGCGCAGCGGAGAAACGATTGTCACGGGAGTGGGCGAATATCGTAACCGCTGTGCGATCCTGGAGCTAGCCCTGACGTAAGGGAGAAAAGGGGTTCAAATCCACCGCAGCTTTCTCGCCCGAGAGAATTTGAGCCATCACTAGAGCCGTAACTGGAGCCAGGAGAATGCCGTTGCGATAGTGTCCCGTCGCAAGAAAATGCTTCTCCCCCACCTCGCCAAGGAGCGGCAGCCCGTCACTTGTTCCCGGGCGCAGCCCCGCCCAGGTCTCCACCTCGACCGCATCGGCAAACTCTGGTAACAGCTCCGCTGCACGGGCACGAAGGCGGGCGATCTCGCCTGGATGCACTGTTTTGTCGAACCCCGCGTCTTCGACCGTTGCGCCTATTACGGCGCATCCGGCAGAGGGGCCCGTGATTCGGGGAACTATATAGATGTCAGGGGTGCGAACGACGAGATGCAGGGGCAGGGAGCGGGGAAGCTCGACGGAGAGCATCTGTCCCTTTCTGGGAATTGCATGTACATGTCCAGAAGGAAGCTGAGTCAGTCCCCAGGCCCCGGTGCAATCTACCACGCGTGAGGGAAGCAGGACCTCGGAGGCAGTGTGGACCGCGATGCCTCCCGCACCGGAATCAAGGCAGTGGACGGGGGTATGGCTGCGAAGATCGATTCCTGCTGCACGAACCGCAGCGAGCAGAGCCTGTGCCAGCTCACGGGGATTCAGGCTTTGCTCGCTGAGCAAGGCAAAGCGGCGAGACTTGACTGTGAGCTGCGGAAGCAGGAGAGAAAGAGTTTCAGCACCCAGGAGAGTAAGGTCTCCGGACGTCTCAATCTGAGGTGGATGAATCTCCTGCAGGGTCGTGCTTGTTTGAAACTGGACGGCGATTCCTGAGAGGTTAAAGAGCCGATCGAGAAATCTGGGATAGAGTGCGCCGCTTAACTCGGAAAGAGGCCGCAGTTCCAATGGATTGTCCGGATCGCTCACGGCCAGCATTCCAGCGGCGGCGGTCGATGCCTCCGTGAGAGGTTCTCCCTGTTCGAGAACGGTAACGCGCGCTCCACGGCTGTGAAGCTCAAGCGCGAGGGAGAGTCCGATGATGCCTGCTCCAACGACGCAGATGTCAGAAGAAACCATAGGTACAGTTTATGGTCTTCGACGAGCGGAACAGATATATAGTCTGTTTGTACCCACACGTCGTCGTTTTGCCGGCGAGGAAAACGAAAATGGGGGAAGCGAATGACTTCGCTGGGTCGGAAGGAGAGTGCGATGGCGGATACAGAGTACGTAGAAGAGAGGTCGGTCTCTGGAGCGCTGCTTGCAGTTGTGGCGATCTCATTGCTAGCAGCCCTGGGCGGATTGATCTGGTGCTATAACCTGCAGAAGAATCTGGGAATCGCCGAGCGCAAGCTTGCCGTAGCAGATCAGAAGAATGTCGATCTGGGCCAGAAGCTTGAGGCGACGAATGCGCGCCTGCGTGCAACCAGTGAGACGTTGGGTCAGAGCGTCGGCATGACCCAGAAGAAGATCGAATTGAGGGCGCAGAGCATCCTTGCCCAGCAGAAGATCGCCGACGAGAAGTTGGAGCAGGCGCAGGCAGCGACCCAGAAGCAGATCGGCGCTGTCTCCAGTGAGGTTTCCAGCGTGAAGACGGACGTCGGTGGGGTCAAGACTGATGTCGCTGCAACCAGAACAGATCTTGAAGCCACCAAGACACAGCTCACCCGCGTGGTGGGAGATGCAGGCGTTATGAGCGGCCTCATCGCGAAGAACCACGATGAGCTCGAGATCCTGAAGCATAAGGGCGATCGAAATTATTACGAGTTCACCCTGCAGAAGGGACAGCAGCCGACGCTGCTTTCAACCATCAAGTTGCAGTTGAAGAAAGCCGATCAAAAGCACTCCCGCTATACCCTCAACGTAAGCGCCGACGACCGCAATATCGAAAAGAAGGACAAGAGTCTCGACGAGCCGGTTCAGTTCTATACCGGGAAAGACCCTGTGCTCTATGAGCTGGTGGTGAACTCGATTGAGAAGAACAAGGTCTCCGGATATCTTTCGACCCCGAAGGGTGGTAAAACCGCTACGCCATAGCGGAGTTAGTTTTTGCAGACACGAAAACGGGGGACGCGATTAGCGTCCCCCGTTTGCTTTGCCTGTTGTTGTTTTACTTCTTCTTTGCGGCCTTCTTGGTTGCCTTCTTGACCGGTGCTTTTTTGGCTGCCTTCTTCGTTGCCATTTGCCTATTCTCCCTAGTGATTAGACATTGACTCTGCAATACACTTCATTGCAGCTAACGAAGGTATAGATTTACGAAAATTAACTGTCAAGAGAAATCGATGCGTTTCGAAAACTTTTTTCAAGGACATCTTTCCCTCCGATTCTGCTTCGCATGGAAATTTTCGCAAAGAGGAGAGTGAATGTTGTCTTCAGATGCGATGAGTCAGGACAGAGTTCTATACTTTTTTAGCTTCAGAGGTGCGGAATGAATGATGTCGTGATTGTCTCCGCGGTGCGGACACCGGTAGGAAAATTTCAGGGAGCACTCGCCGATCTCTCTGCCGTGGAACTTGGCGCGATTGCGGTTCGCGAAGCTGTTCGTAGAGCGCGGATCGACATGGTCAGCGTAGACGAGTGCGTGATGGGATGCGTTCTTCCGGCGGGGCTCGGGCAGAACCCCGCGCGTCAGGCAGCGCTTCGCGGCGGCCTCGCCGATACAGTCTCTGCGGTTACGGTAAATATGGTTTGCGGAAGCGGGTTACGCGCCGTCGCTCTTGCTGCGCAAAATATTATGGCAGGTGATGCAGAGATCGTCGTTGCTGGAGGCATGGAGTCGATGTCCAATGCGCCGTACCTTCTCCCTGCAGCACGGAAGGGACTTCGCATGGGCGACGCTACGGTAGTCGACTCTATGATCCGCGACGGCTTATGGTGTTCCTGCGACGATCAACACATGGGGATGACTGGCGAGCTGGTTGCGGAAAAATACGGCATTACGCGGGAGCAGCAGGACTCCTTCGCTCTCGAATCGCACCGCCGCGCAGCCGCCGCATGGCGGGAAGGCCGCTTCGATGCGGAGGTGGTTCCCGTCACCCTGCCTTCAAAGAAAAAGGGTGGTGATCCGACGGAGTTTCGTCGCGATGAGAGTGTTCGCGAAGATGCTTCGCTTGAGGCGCTGGCAGCTTTGAAACCAGCTTTTAAAAAAGATGGAACGGTTACGGCTGGTAATGCACCCGGAGTAAACGACGCCGCTGCCGCGTTGGTGATCATGTCGTCGCGGAAGGCAGCCGACCTGGGGCTTGAGCCGCTGGCAACAATTCGAGCACAGGCTGTGAGCGGCGTTGAGCCACGCTGGGTAATGATGGCACCTGTCATCGGTGTCCGGAGGGTGCTTGAAAAGGCCGGATGGGATCGTGACGAGGTCGACCTCTACGAGCTTAACGAAGCCTTTAGCGTGCAGGCTCTTGGGGTGACTCATGAGCTTGGGCTGACGCTCGATAAGGTGAACGTGAACGGGGGAGCGGTTGCGCTCGGTCACCCGATTGGCGCCAGTGGCGCGCGTGTGCTGGTGACACTGGTGCACGAGCTGATACGGCGCAATGGAATAAAAGGAGTTGCAGCGCTCTGCCTGGGAGGTGGCAACTCGGTAGCGATGGCGGTGGAGAGAAACTAGGAGCTTACACACGGCAAATGCTGTCCTGGATACTCCAGCGCTCAGGTGTGCATCCAAATCATCCATGAGCGAAGCGAAAGATCGATTTACAGGACGGGTTGCAGACTACGAACGCTATCGAACTCGCTATCCCGCACAGGTGATCGATATTCTCTCCGAGCGATGTGGTCTTACGCGAGAAGCTCAGGTTGCAGATATTGGCGCCGGTACGGGGATGTTGTCTGAGCTCTTTCTGGAATATGGAAATTCCATTGTCGCGATCGAACCGAACGACGAGATGCGCGCAGGCAGCGAGCGTCTTGCTCAGGCGTGGCCTGGGTTTCTGGTGAAGAAGGGCATCGCGGAAGCCACGGGGCTTGAGGATTCCTCGGTTGACTATGTCGTAGCAGGTCGAGCATTCCATTGGTTCGATTCAGAGCCTGCGAAGGTCGAATTCAAAAGAATCCTGCGACCTGAAGGCTGGGTGGTCTTGGTCACGAACAGCCGCGTTCGCGACGAATCGCCACAATCGCTGGACTACGAGGCTCTACTGCGAGAGCACGGGATCGACTACAAGGAAAACCGTGAGCGTTACGAGATTGCACCGAAGATCGATTCCTTCTTCGCTGGTGGTGAGGTGTTCCGTGAGGAAATTTCCGGTGAGCAAAGGCTTACGCTCGAGGATCTGATTGGCTTGACGCAATCGCTCTCCGTCTCTCCGCTACCGGGCGATCCACGCTATCCGGGAATGCAGAAGGCGCTCGAGGAGTTCTTTTCAAAATGGGAGAGAGAAGGAACGGTCGTTGTCGCGACAGTTTGCCGGATGGCCTGCGGCAGATTCACCCAGCAAACGAAGTCGATGATGGGATGACCTTTATCAAGCTCGTTCTTACAGCTCTAAGGAGTATTGAAGGCCTCGCTGCGCAGATGAATTGCCATCCCAATGGGGCGTAGCAAAGTGAAGGGCAGGCTCTAGCATTCGATGATGTTCAAGGCTAAGCCTGCCAAGGAAGTCTCCTTATAGCGCGACTGCATGTCGATTCCCGTCTGATACATCGTCTCAATCACCTGGTCGAGCGACAGTTTGTGATCACCGGTCTCGTGGATGGACATCCGGGCGGCGTTGATGGCCTTGACCGCTCCCATTCCATTGCGCTCGATGCAGGGGATCTGGACAAGCCCTCCAATCGGGTCGCAGGTCATGCCGAGATTGTGCTCCATTGCGATCTCCGCCGCGTGTTCCACCTGTTCGTTGGTTCCATCCATGGCCGCAACCAGACCTCCCGCAGCCATCGAGCAGGCGACACCAACCTCTCCCTGGCAACCAACCTCGGCTCCGGAGATACTGGCATTTTCTTTGTAAAGAATTCCGATAGTCGCGGCGGTCAGGAAGTAGCGCAGGATTCCATCTTCATTGGCTCCTTCCACAAACCGCATGTAGTAATGCGCGATCGCGGGAATCACTCCCGCGGCTCCGTTAGTCGGTGCGGTGACGACTCGGCCTCCGGCGGCGTTCTCTTCGTTGACCGCCATCGCATAGACCGTCACCCAATCCATAGGAGCCAGCGGATCGCTTGTGCTGCCGGTCTCGAGTCTCCGCGCGAGCCGCGGCGCTCGGCGGCGAACGTTTAGGCCTCCCGGAAGAATGCCGTCGGTGACAAGACCACGTTCTGTGCAGGTTTGCATGGCGCGCCAGATCGCAAGGATGTTCGCTTTCACCTGATCCTCACCCGTGATTGTAGAGGTGTCTTTAACTGGAAGCGGGCGACGGATGGAGCTGTCGGCAAGCAGAGCGACCTCATTGGCCAGCAGAAGATCGGCGATGGCGAGCTTGTGTCGGGCAGCTATGGATAGCAGCTGGGCGGCGTTCGAGAAGGGATAGGGTACCGTGCGGGTTGACGTTATCTTTGCGCTCTGTTGTGCCTCGAATTCGTCTGCGGAGAGAATGAAGCCTCCGCCGATGGAGTAGAAGACGTCTCGAGCCAGCAGCGAGTCGTCGGTGGCAAACGCTGAGAAGCGGATTCCGTTCGGGTGAGTCGATCTCTCAGGATCGGGATACATCTGATCTCTGTGAAACAGCAGGTGTTGAGCCTCGGTGAAGGGAATCGCCTCGCGATCGAGAAGATAGAGAGTCCCTGTCGTGCGGATGGCGGCGAGTTCCGCATCGATGACCGCGGGATCGACCGTATCGGGAGCTTCGCCCATGAGCCCCAGAAGAATCGCACGGTCGGTTCCGTGCCCGTGCCCCGTCAGCGCGAGCGATCCATAGAGATCCACGGTGACTTGTGAGACCTCGGCAAGTCTTCCTGTTTGCTCGATCGCCTGAGCGAACCGCAGTGCCGCTCGCATCGGACCGACGGTATGCGAGCTCGAGGGACCGATGCCGATCTTGAAGAGCTCGAACAGACTGGTATTCACAGACACATTGTAGGCGTCGCTGAAGAGCTTTGCTCCTATTCCTTGCTTCCATCGAATCGTGTCTGCCACTTCAGTGGAAGAAGAGATCTGAGGGCTCGATGCTATACTCGGCCCACACCAAACTGCCTCAAGGACATATCAGGCTCGACGATGCTTTTTAAGGCCCGCAGTGCCGCCGTTTATGGAATCGACGCTCACCTGATCGATGTCGAGGTCGACTTCTCACAGATCAAGCTTGATAAGGAACAGTTCAGCACAGTGGGGCTCCCTGACGCCGCCGTGCGCGAGAGCCGTGACCGTGTACGCTCTGCGATCAAGAACTCGGGCTTCGAGATACCGCCGACCAAGATTACGATCAATCTCGCTCCTGCCGATCTGAAGAAGGAGGGCTCCGGTTTTGACCTTCCCATCGCAATCGGAATTCTCGGAGCTTACGGTGCGCTGGCGATCAAGGACCTGGACGATTTTCTGTTAGTCGGGGAGCTCGGACTGGATGGCTCATTGCGCGCGGTTCCGGGAACGCTGCCGATCGCGGTTGCGGCTCGATCGAATGGAATCCGCAACGTCATCGTCCCGGCCAGCAACGCGCGAGAGGCCGCAGTCGTCGAGGGCGTGAATGTCTATCCAGTGAAAAGCCTGATCGAGGTTCGCGAGCTTTTGAACTCGGCCGCAAACGGAACGATGAGCGTCGCTCCGCTGGCGGTAAAGGCAAGCGAGCTGCTGAACGAGACGCAGCATTTTCCATTCGACTTCAAAGATGTTCGTGGCCAGCATGTCGCAAAGCGCGCTCTCGAAGTCGCTGCGGCAGGCGGCCACAACATTCTGATGATTGGACCTCCAGGATCCGGCAAGACGATGCTTGCGAAGCGACTGCCTTCCATCCTTGCGCCGCTGAGATTCGAGGAGGCACTGGAGACGACGAAGATTCACTCCGTTGCCGGAGTACTCGACGGGGAGCAAGGGCTTGTGGCCCAGAGGCCATTCCGGTCTCCTCACCATACAATCTCCGATGCCGGGCTGATCGGTGGAGGCATGGTGGTGCCTCGCCCCGGTGAGGTCTCGCTGGCGCATAACGGGCTGCTGTTCCTCGACGAGCTTCCAGAGTTTCCTCGCAATGTGCTGGAGGTTTTGAGACAACCGCTCGAGGATGGAACTGTGACCATCTCGCGCGCCGCAATGAGTCTGAGCTTTCCAGCGCGTTTTATGCTGGCGGCGGCAATGAATCCCTGCCCGTGCGGCTATTTCAACGACAAGCGTCGTGAATGCATGTGCACCCCTCCCATGATCCAGCGCTATGTCTCCAAGGTTAGCGGGCCGCTTCTCGATCGCATCGATATCCATATAGAAGTTCCCGCAGTCGAGTACAAGGAGCTGCGGGGTGGAGCGGCAGCTGAGGGATCGACGGAGATTCGCGAGCGAGTGCTCGCGGCTCGCCGACGCCAGCATGACCGATTCGCCGAGACAGCGGAACGAACGAAAGGATCGAGCAAGGGAGCAGCTCGCAAGGTCTTCGCTAACGCTCAGATGAATACGCAGCAGATCCGGACCTTCTGTGTGCTTGAATCCGATGCCGAGCGTTTGCTGGAGCGCGCCATGCAACAGCAGGGGCTTAGCGCGAGGGCCCATGATCGAATTCTCAAGGTAGCGCGGACGATTGCGGACCTGGATGTGGCGGAGAGCGTAGGCACCCGACATATTGCTGAGGCGATCCAGTACAGGACATTGGATCGAAGCTACTGGGCTTGAGCGGACTACTTATATCCGTTTATCGGCAAGCTCTTGAACCCTATTTTGATTCTGAAGCCCACGGACGAGCCGGTAAATAAAGGGCTATAACACCTCTTCCAAATTCATGATCACCTCAATATAAAGGGGTTACGTGTTCAAGCTCAAACTAAAGCTCCGCTTTATGGAATTTCTTGAAGAGGAAGTTTCCAAAAATAAGTATTGACCTGTGGTCATTGAGGATTTACTTTTCTAAGGGTTGAGGCTGTTTCCATAGATACGTAAGGGAATGGTTCAACATTCAGGGCACCAGGCATACCGGGTGTTCCCCTCTGCTCCTTCTGTTTTATGCCCAGGCGCTTGAGCCGCTGACGATACCAGGAGAAACAGGGTTAGATCGAACGTATCCCTTCCTTTTAAGAGATGCGTTAGATTATCTCGTCTGCTCGACGTTTTGGGGTGGATCAGGTTTGATTTGAGAGATTTACAAAGAAATTCGAATCCATTTTCTAGGGTTCGACGTCTAATGAACAGTGGCAGGCGGAAGACAACGGACCTGCTGAACGATGGCTTTTAATTGCGGGGAGTGGGCGCAAGGCGCTTTTTGCCGCAACGGAATTGAATAAAGGAGAAAATGATGCGCTCGGATCTTGTTTTTGGAGCCCTCACTCACGTGAAGAACCGCTATGAGCTTTGTCAGCTGGCGTCGAAGGCGACCCGGAAGCTGCACAAACCAAATACCCGCTTGCAGGACACAACGAACGAAGTTCTGGACCGCTTCAAGGATTCAGTTCCGATGGGCGATGCTGAGACCCCAGTCCAGAAGATAGAGCTGCAGGAGCGCCGCGCGGCTTAACGCGCGGCCTTCGGCCACTTAAAAACTTAACCCCTAACCCTTTCCGCATCACCCAATTCCATCCTAAAACTTCAGATCTCTTCCAGGCCCTTTGCAGGATCTCCTTTCAGGCATATCCCGCCCAGTTCCCAGACATTTAAATACATCGCAAGGTAAAACCATGACAATTTCAGAGTTGAAAGAACACAATATTGCCGAGCTGGGTAAACTGGCGCGCGGCCTGGATATCGCAGGCACCAGCGGCCTTCGCAAGCAGGACCTCATCTTCAAAATTCTTCAGGCACAGAGCGAAAAAGAAGGTCATATCTTCGCTGAAGGCGTGCTTGAGATCCTTCCTGACGGCTATGGCTTCCTTCGTTCTCCCGATTACAACTATCTGCCCGGCCCCGACGACATCTACGTTTCCCCATCCCAGATCCGTAAGTTCGACCTGAAGACCGGCGACACGATCAGCGGCAATGTACGTCCGCCGCACGAAGGCGAGAAGTACTTCGCACTGGTAAAGATCGAAGCGATCAACTTCGAGTCCCCGGAAGAGACCCGCAACAAGATTCTGTTCGACAACCTGACGCCTCTCTACGCTGAAGAGCGCGTAAAGATGGAGACAGTGCGGGACAATATCTCCGGCAGGGTTATGGATCTTCTGACCCCGGTAGGCAAGGGACAGCGCGGCCTGATCGTGGCTCCTCCCCGTACCGGAAAGACCATGCTGCTGCAGTCGATCGCCAACTCCATTACCTCCAACCATCCTGAAGTCGTGCTGATCGTCCTGCTGATCGACGAACGTCCGGAAGAAGTCACGGACATGCAGCGTTCAGTGAAGGGAGAGGTGATTTCGTCCACCTTCGACGAGCCGGCGGCCCGTCACGTGCAAGTAGCCGAGATGGTCATCGAGAAGGCCAAGCGCCTGGTCGAGCATAAGCGCGACGTGGTCATCCTGCTGGATTCCATCACACGACTCGCTCGTGCTTATAACACCATCGTCCCTCCGAGCGGAAAGGTTCTCTCCGGCGGTGTGGATTCGAACGCTCTGCAGAGGCCGAAGCGATTCTTTGGAGCTGCCCGAAACATCGAAGAGGGCGGTTCTCTGACGATCATCGCGACAGCTCTGGTTGATACGGGTTCGCGAATGGACGAAGTGATCTTCGAGGAGTTCAAGGGTACCGGCAACATGGAAGTCATTCTGGACCGTAAGCTGGTCGACAAGCGTGTCTTCCCGGCGATTGATATCCAGCGCTCGGGCACGCGTAAGGAAGAACTTCTCATCCCGAAGGAAGACCTGCAGCGAATCTGGATTCTGCGCAAGGTTCTGAATCCGCTTTCGCCGGTCGAAGCCATGGAGCTGTTGACCGACAAGCTGGCCAAGACCAGGAACAACCAGGAGTTTCTGCACAATATGAGCTCGATCTAAAAGTCGATATAAGTTGTCACCGGGTCCGGGTGGTGCTGGTCCGGTGATGCAAAAGGGCAGTCCTTTGAAGGGGCTGCCCTTTGTGTCTGTGTAGGAAGGCCGGATCCGGGGAGTCAGAATTAGCGGAGCCCGCCGGATGCAAGCAGGGTCTCGCCTGTGAGCCAGCCCGAGTCGGCAGAGGCGAGGAAGACGGCGACAGGCGTGATGTCGCCAGGCTGCCCGGCACGTCCGAGCGGAGTCTGAGCCTCCCGCTTCTTCTGCCAGTCTCCTCCGATGAAACCGATTGCGCGCGTGCCTTCTGTCTCGACCAGGCCGGGATTAATGGAGTTGACGCGAATCTTCCGCGAACCAAGTTCTTTGGAGAGAACCTTGGTGATTGCATCTACAGCACTCTTCGAGGCGGTATAGGTGACCCCGCTGGGAGGATAGGTGGAGGTTACGCTGGAGTCGATATTGATGATGCTGCCGCCATCTTCGCCGAAGTGTTTAACAGCTTCGCGGCTGGCAAGAAGAGGACCGAGTACGTTGGTATTGAACTGGCGATGAAAGTGTTCTTCGGTAAAGTCGTCGATGGGAGCGAATTGATAGATTCCGGCGTTATTGACCAGGATGTCGAACCGGCCGAAGGCCCTTATAGTTTCGGAGAAGATCCGCTGCACATCTGCCGCGTTGGCGATATCGCCTTGAATCGCGATCGCCTTTCCACCCTGGCCAGTAATTCCAGCGACGACCCGATCAGCGCCTTCCTTGCTCGATGCATAATTAACGACGATCGAAGCTCCTTCTTGGGCAAAGCCGCTGGCGATCCCGGCCCCGATTCCCTTTCGATGCTCCTGTTACGATGGCCACCTTCCCAGACAATTTACCCATGAACGCTCCTTCTTTCTGTGGATGAGATTTGAAATAGCGAAGAGGCGCAGCTTTGTGGCCGCGCCTCCTTGTACTACCGGTGGATAATTTAGCGGAGCCCGCCTGAAGCTACGACAGTCTCGCCAGTGAGCCAGCCTGAGTCGGTAGAGGCGAGAAAGACCGCAATGGGAGTGATGTCACCGGGCTGGCCGATGCGTCCGAGCGGGGTTTGTCCCTCGAATGTGGTCTGGAAGTCGGAGCCTATGAAGCCAGCCGTGTGTGTGCCTTCGGTTTCGACCATGCCGGGGTTGATAGAGTTGACACGAATCTTCTTCGGCCCAAGCTCCTTCGCGAGCACAGCGGTGATGGAGTCAAGGGCTCCCTTGGTAGCCGTATAGATCGAGCTGGTCGGTGGATGAATTTCCGTTACGGCCGATCCGATATTGATGATGCTTCCGCCATTGTCACCGAAGAGCTTAACCGCTTCCCGGGTGGCAAGAAGAGCTCCCAGGACATTGGTGTTGAAGATATTGTGGAAGCCTTCTTCCGTGATCTCTTCGATGGGAGTGAACTTGTAGATGCCGGCATTATTGACGAGTACGTCGAGCTTACCGAAGACAGTTTTCGTCTCGGAAAAGATACGCAGGACATCCGCCTCTTTGGCAACATCTCCTTGAACAGCAACAGCCTTGCCGCCAGCCTTGGTAATCTCGGCAACAACTTTGTCGGCCCCTTCCTTGCTGGAAGCGTAGTTCACGACGACAGACGCGCCCTCTTTTGCCAAGCCTCTTGCAATATCGGCTCCGATGCCTTTCGATGCCCCTGTGACCACGGCAACCTTACCCGCTAACTTGCTCATTTTCTTACGCCCTCTCTCGGTAATACTTAGACAGCCATCTAATTGATGTGAGGTGAGAGCAAAGGATTCTTCCTGCCAATAAATATTGGGTAACACAGGGGGCCGGAAGGGTTATGGATCGTCTCGCTTTTGGAGCGCAAGCGGTCAAATGGCGAGAATACACACGCCATAACCGGTCCCGAAGGGTTCTATCGGGAATGGTGGGGGAGCTGGACTACCTGCTGAGGCTTCGTTCGAGAACCTGGAGAAATTGCGCAAGCCAGGCTGGGTGCGCCGGCCACGCCGGACCGGTAACGAGATTACCGTCGGTAATTGCTTGGGTCACTTCGAGAGAGACGAAGATTCCTCCTGCAAGCTCCACTTCAGGGGCGCAGGCAGGATAAGCATTAAGACGTTTGCCGGAGAGGACGCGCGCGGCGGCTAAGAGCTGCGGACCGTGGCACAGCGCGGCGATGGGTTTATCCGAGTTGGAAAAATGACGGATGATATCGAGCACACGGGAGTTGAGGCGGAGATACTCAGGGGCTCTGCCGCCAGGGACAACGAGGCCGTCGTAATTTATCGGATCGATCTCGTCGAAGGTCGCGTTCAGAACAAAGTTGTGTCCGGGCTTTTCGGAGTAGGTCTGATCTCCTTCGAAGTCATGGATCGCTGTACGGACGCGGTCGCCGGACTTCTTGTCAGGGCAGATGGCGTGAACGGTGTGGCCGACCATCTGGAGCGCCTGAAAGGGAACCATGACCTCGTAGTCCTCGACGAAATCACCGACGAGCATGAGGAGCTTTGCCGGCTTGAAGGGCACATGATACGAAGCATCTGTCACGGGAGACATGCGAGACTCCTTTTTCTGGCGCTAGTAGCCGTTGGCGATCAGGTAGTGTTCGGTGAGGATAAAGCCAACAGCTTTTTCTCCGTGGCGTTCTGCATATTTTCCGAGCACATCGACCTCGATATTAAGGGCATCGCCGGGTGAGAGCGTGCGAAGACTGGTGGCCGCATAGGTGTGAGGAATGATCGCGATCTCCACCTTGTTTCCATCGATCGCGGCGACGGTGAGGGAGATGCCTTCCACAGTAATGGATCCCTTTTCGACGACGTAGCGGATGAGGGTGTCTGGGATCGTGAATCGCAGCCGATAGTCGGTGATCTCGGTATCGGGAGTGAGAGGCTCGAGAGAGATGAGGGTTCCTGTGGAGTCGACATGGCCCTGGACGACATGCCCGCCGAGAGGAGCCCCTGCTGGAGTGGGAAGCTCAAGGTTCACAACCGCATCGGGTTTGAGACGGGAGAGAGTCGTGCGCGCGATAGTTTCGGCGGCAAGGTCGGCGGAAAAGCGCGCAGGAAAGGCATTTGGTTCGATGTCCAGCGCGGTGAGGCAGACGCCACTAACGGCAACCGAGTCGCCGGTGGAGAGGCGACCAACGAGTGCTGCTGGCGCGCCGATGGTGATCCGCGTGATTCCGGCGTCAGGCATGACGCCGAGGACCGTTCCCGTGGTTTCGATCAAGCCGGTGAACATAGTTACAGAGTAACGCGAAGAACGAGAAGAGAACGACTGCGAAGCTAGCGATTTAGGGTAACCGGTAAAACCGTTTTGAGTGGTTTTCCAAGGGAGCAGCTACTCCTGCGGAGCCGACTCGGAGGCAGGTCGCTGTCTAAGCTCGGGATGCCGCTTAAGGTAGTCGGCGGCGAGGGGGCAGATGACATCGACGCGCAGATGATTATCGCGGGCGTATTCGAAAGCGGTTCGCACGAGCATTCCGGCTATACCTCTTCCACGGAGAACGGACGGAACCTCTGTGTGAAGGAGAGTGATCCAGCCGCGATCATCGGTCTCGAAGTCGAGGTAGGCAAGTTTGCCATCTTCTTCGTACTCGAATCTGCTGGGCGTGACTTTGTTGGGGGTGCTCATGGTCGCGGCTTATTCAAGATTACTACTCAACGGCGGGGTGGTTTGGAAGAAGGGGAGGCAGCCGGCGGTGATGCGTCCGTCGGGCCCCATTTGGGATCTGCACGTGCCCAGTCGAATTGAAGCCAAGGAGGGGGTTGAGATTGTCGGCACATTCAGGGAGCCGCCCATTTTTGAAGGGAGTCATTTTTCCAGCCACGGATCGTGAAGGTAGCCGGCGACACAGTTGTCGGGGCCGAAAGCAGTGTGGGTGACGTGATGGAGGGAATGTTCGAATTCAGCGGTGGACGCGATGCCTTCAGCAAACGGAACCGCATCTTCGCCCAGAGTTATTCCTGCATGGAAGAGGATTGCCTTGCCGACGAGATTCTGACCGAGGAAGGCTCCGTTGAGATGAGGACCGGCTTCCAGAAGGACGCTGAGAATCTTCCGTTCGGCGAGTGCAGCGAAGACGGCGGGAAGCGAGAGGCGGCCTGCAGAGTCAGGGATAATCTCGACCTCGACGCCGTCTTTGCGGAGGTCGTCAATCTTCTCAGCCGGAGCGGACGCACTGGTGAGGATTAGAAGGTCGCGATTGGCGGAGCGAAGAAGCTGCGAGGTGTGCGGAAGGCGCAGGTGGGTGTCGAGCACGACGCGGAGCAAAGGCCTGCGTCGCGGAGCTTGGGTGCGGTCGGTCAGGAGGGGATCGTCGGCGAGAACGGTACCGATACCAGTGAGGATGGCGTCGGAGGCGTGGCGAAGACGTTGAACCTCATCACGGGCAGCGGATCCGGTAAGCCAGTGCGGCTGGTTGGGGAGACGTAATGCAGAAGGCGGAGCAAGCTTGCCATCGGCGGAGAGCGCAGCCTTCAAGGTGACGAAGGGTTGCCCTGTCCGGATGAAGTGCGCGAAGGCCTCGTTGAGATTGCGAGCCTCGTGCTGGAGCTCGCCGACGCTGACCTCGATGCCCGCGGCCCGTATTCTTTCGAGGCCTCGGCCGCTGACGAGGGGATTGGGGTCGGTGGTTGCGACGACGACACGCGCGATGCCGGCGGCGATGAGGGCGTCGGCGCAGGGGCCGGTGCGACCTTGATGGCTGCAGGGCTCGAGAGTGACGTAGGCGGTGGCTCCCTGGACGGAGAGGCCGCGAGAGGCGGCCTGTTTGAGGGCCACGATCTCGGCGTGGTCGTAGTTGTCGTAAAGATGTGCGCCTTCACCCAGGATCTGGTCGTCGCGGGAGATGACGCAGCCGACCTGAGGGTTGGGGCTGGCAAGCGCGACGGTGTTGGCGGCAAGGTTGAGCGCGCGCCGCATAAGCTCCGTGTCGCGTTGTTCGTGTTCGGAAAAGTCCATCTTCTAAGGATAAAACGCGACTCAGCCCACGAGCGAATCGATGAAGGCGGTGCTGTCGAAGGGAATCAAGTCGTCGATCTTTTCGCCGATGCCGGCGTAGAGAACGGGCAGCTTGAGTTCGGTGGCGATGGCGAGGACGATGCCTCCCTTGGCGGTGCCGTCGAGTTTGGTGAGTACGATGCCAGTGACGCGGGCAGCCTCTGTAAAAAGGCGCGCCTGCTGCAGGCCGTTTTGCCCCGTGGTTGCGTCCATGACGAGGAAGGTCTGGTGCGGGGCTCCTGGAACGAGCTTCTCGGCGGTGCGGCGCATCTTGTCCAGCTCCTTCATCAGGTCGGTCTTGGTGTGGAGGCGACCGGCGGTATCGGCGATGAGGACATCGGTGGATCGTGATTTCGCTGCGCTCAGCGCATCGTAGAGAGCCGCCGAGGGATCGCCGCCCTGCTTGGTCTTGATAACAGGAACGTCTGAGCGCTGTGCCCAGACCTCAAGCTGCTCGATGGCGGCGGCACGGAAGGTGTCGGCTGCGCAGAGCAGGACGCTGCGGCCCTGCGAGCGATAGAGGTTGGCGAGCTTGCCAGTGGTGGTGGTCTTGCCGGTGCCGTTGACTCCGACCATGAGTATGACCTCAGGCGGAGCTACAGGATGCTGAATAGGACGAGCTACGTTGTCGAGAATCTGTTTGAGTTCGGCCTTGAGGATCTGACGAAGCTGGGCCCCGCTCTCGATGCCGGTACGCAAAGCGCGCTGGCGAAGGTTCTCCATAATGATGGCGGTCGTGGCACTGCCTATATCCGCTGCGAGGAGGCGAGGCTCGAGCTCATCAAGGGAGGCCTGATCGACCTCGCGGGTGAGCGCGACGACGGAGCTGATGGAGTCGGAGAGAGACTCGCGGGTGCGCGTGACCGCCTGCCTCATGCGGTCGAAGAGGCTGAGTTTCGGTTGTTCGGGCGCCGGCTCCGGCGACTCGGATTCTGCTGGACGTTTGCCGAAGAGAGAAGAGAAGACCATGCTTGGTCTAGTTTATCGCCTCAGGAGGGGCCTGGTTCGCGCAGCTTTGACGGATTCGGGCTTAGTAACCGGCGCGGGCAATGAGAAGCAGATAAATGATCAGGATCGCGACCAGAACCAGTGCGCCAAGAACGACGTGCAAGGGCCTGAAGCCGAGCACCCGCCGCTCCCGTGGAGGGTCAGGCGGTGGAATGTGCCCTTCGGAATGATGGTGTCCGTGATTGAGTTCAGCCATGATTCTCCGGCGAAGATTTCGGGAAGTCGATCGTACCGGAACCTTCGCCGCGAGTCTAGCCTGCAGAGGCCAGCGGTATTGTCAGGCTGGAGGCGGGATGATTGTCCTGCTGTTGGGGAACCATTTTGTGACCTTTGCCCTTGACGAGAACAATCGCGCCAATCAGGATGACGATCAAAGCGATGGCTGCGAGAATGACGACGGGTAAAAAGCGCGAGTCGCCGGTCCGCGCTTCGGGCGTCGGGTCGTTGAGGGTGGGTTCGATCTTTTCCTCTTCCGAGGAACTCAGCGGGTGCTTGCGAAGTGGATCCATCGGATCAGCCATGCACCTTTAGATGCGGAAAGTGAGCAACGTGTAAATGGTCTAATTGTGTTCGTTGCGGCCGGGGCGGGACATAAGTTCCCGTATTGCTTCGCTTGGATGTTTATTGCGATGAAGAATCGCGTCCATCTGCTCGGTAATAGGCATCTCAACGCCGTAGCGTGAGGCGAGACCTAGCGCCGCAGTAGTGGAGCGGACACCTTCGGCAACCTTGCCGCCCATGCCAGTGAGGATTGCGTCCAGCTGCTTTCCGCGTCCAAGCTCAATACCGACGGAGCGGTTGCGGGAGAGTTCTCCGGTGCAGGTCAGGATGAGATCGCCGACTCCCGAGAGCCCGGATAGGGTCTGTCGACGGCCGCCGCAGGCTACAGCAAGGCGAGTCATCTCCGCAATTCCCCGCGTGATAAGAGCGGCGGCTGAGTTGTGGCCGAGATTGAGCCCTTTGACGACGCCGGCTGCCAACGCGATGACATTCTTGAGGGCACCGCCAAGCTCGACCCCGGTGATGTCGTCGTTGGTATAGATTCGCAGGGCCGGCGAAGAAAATTCGCGCTGGATCATCTGGGCGATGCGAATGCTGCTGGCTGCGGCAACGATCGCGGTGGGGCTGCCGGCGGCGACCTCTTGGGCGAAGGAGGGACCGGAGAGGACGGCGCAGGCATTGTCCGTGACCGACGCGATGACCTGCGACATGCGCAGGAACGAGTCTTCTTCGATGCCCTTCGAGGCAGAGAGGATGACCTGTTTGGGAGTGAGCAGCGGGGCGATGTGCGAGATTACCGATCGCAGGTGCTGCGAAGGCATTACACAGACGATGAGATCGGCCTCGAAGATCGCAGTGGGAAGATCGCTGGTGACATGGACGTCGACGGGAAGAATGAAACCGGGAAGATAAGTAAGGTTCTCGCCTCCGTCGTGCAGCTGTTCGGCCAAAGCAGAGGAGTGAGACCACAGGCAGAGTGTGTGTCCGCCACGGCGGGCAAGGGAGATCGCCAGTGCAGTTCCCCAGGCCCCGGCTCCAAGAACGGCAATCCGACTCAAGCAACCACCTTGCTTGAACCGAAACGATTCTCTGTGCCGGAGAGAAGCCGGCGGATGTTTTGAGAGTGTTTAACGATGACGATGAGAGGGATAAGAATATAGCCTGCTATGACGATCGGGGTTCGGGCCGGTGCGTGTGGCAGGGCAAAGATGGGAAACAGTGCAGCAGCGATGATCGATGCCAGCGAAACATAGCGTGTGGAGAACACAATCACCAGGAAGACTCCCAGAACATAGAAGACGGTGGTGAGGGGAACGAGCGCGAAGAAGACGCCGAGCGCGGTGGCTACACCCTTGCCTCCGCGAAAGCCCAGCCAGACAGGGAAGCAGTGGCCGAGAACGGCGGCTAGCCCGGCAGCGACTGCGATGTCGTAGGCCTGGGGGAAGCCGTAGGGATCAGCGATACGCTGGGCGATGACAACGGCGAAGAATCCCTTGAGGACGTCGAGAACGAGGGTGAGGAGGCCAAGACCTTTTGCCCCGGAACGTGCGACGTTGGTGGCGCCGATGTTGCCGCTGCCCGTCGCCCGGATGTCCTGATGCCGGAAGATGCGGACCAGAAGGTACCCACAGGGGATAGAGCCTAGCAGGTAGGCCAGCGGAATGGAGATCAGCCAAGGCGTCATGGTGTCTGAATTTCGAGTTTATCAAGTTGCCGTGTTTTGCGTTACGGCTGGCAGAGAGAGCGCGGTTAAAGTAGTGTCTTCCGTATGAACTCAAGGGCGTTCTGCGAAGACCACCAGCGGATGTAGTCGCGGTCGCCGGTGAGATTCAACTCTTTTACTTGCGTGTCGCGTCCATCTGCCAATCCAATGTAGACCAGTCCTACGGGTTTCTCCGCATCTGGGCCCGGAGGCCCTCCGCCAGGACCGGCGAGGCCGGTGATGGAGATTCCAAGCGAGGTTCCGGTTCGTTCGCGTATTCCCTCGGCGAGAGCTCGAGCAACTTCGGGACTGACAGCTCCGTGAATATCGATCATCTCACGGGGCACCCCGGCAAAGAGCATCTTGGTCTCCGGCGTATAAACGACCGCTCCGCCGACAAACGCTCGCGAACTGTTGGGAACTGCGGTGAGGCGCTCGGACAAAAGACCTCCGGTGCAACTTTCAGCAACGGATAGGGTGAGATGGCGCATCTCGAGCATCAGCAGGACGACCTCTTCAAGACTTTCGCTCTGCGAAGAAAAGATGGCCTCGTCCATCTCGGCCTCGATACGTTCTGTAAGCTCGTCAACGCGAGCCTGTGCCTCCAGCAAGGTCTGTTTGGCCGTCATGAAGTGCAGCTGAATCTCACCCTGGCCTGCAAGAATCGTAGTCTGGACATCACTGTATTCGTTGTAGATGGGCGAGGTCCGGGAATCGACAAGCGACTCGGCGATGAGCGCCATACGGAGGGTGCGGCGCGCGATATGACGCGGCGGAAGAATTGCAGCTAGGAGAGGGTTTACAACCTCTTCAAAGAGAGGCTTGAGCTCGCGTGGGGGCCCGGGCAGGAGGATGACAATCTTTCGGTAGTCGTCGAAGACGGTGTCGAGGAATTGGCCTGGGGCGCTGCCTTTGGAGTTCGCAAGAACAGTTGCCCCGTCGAGAATGTCGGCCTGTTTGACGTTGTTGCGCGGCATGGCCATCTGGCGTGCGGCGAAACGTTTGTAGAGAGCCGTCAGAATTTCTGCATCGCGATGGAGCGAGATGCCGAGCGCGGCGGCAACGGCCTCGCGGGTGAGGTCATCTTCGGTAGGGCCGAGGCCTCCCGAGAAGATGACGATATCGACGCGGCTCAACGCGACGCGGGCAGCATTGGTGAGGTGGGCGAGGCTGTCGCCAACGATGGTTTTAAAAGCCACCTCGACACCGAGGCTGTTGAGTTGTTCGGTGAGGAAGAGGGAGTTCGTGTCCTGCCGGTGCGGCGTGAGCATCTCGGAGCCGGCTGCAATGATTTCAGCGATCATGTTGGATTTCTGTGTCCTCTCATGTCCACGAACAGGGCAGACACGAGGCGCGGAAAAAGAGGCCTCGTCCTCCATGATAGAGAGTTTTTTTGCTGTAGAGGATTGGTCAGCCGGATACTGCGACGTGGCGAAAGGTCAGATTGATGCGAAAAGAGCCGGTAAGGGCGTGGATTCCAGCGGCAACAGGGGCGACTCCGTGGAAGATGAGTCGCGCAGGGCCTCCCCAGACGAGGACGTCGCCGTGCTCGATGCGGATGCGTCGCGGCGTTTCGGCGCGACGCAAGGTGCCGAGGAGAAAGGTTGCGGGAAGACCCAGTGAGACGGAGACGATGGGCTGCGTGTAGTCCTCCTCGTTCCTGTCCTGATGAAGGGAGAGCCGGGCTCCGACGGAGTACCGATTGATGAGGCAACTGTTGGGAGTGAAGCCGGGAAAGCCGCCCGCAGCAGCAGCTCGCTGAGCCAGGGAGAGCAGAGACGATGCCATGGCGGGCCAGGGAGTCCCTGTCTCCGGATCGACGGTTGTATAGCGATAGCCCGTGCGATCTGTCGTCCAGCCGAAGGTGCCGGCATTCGTCATTGCTACAGACATGGTGTGCCCGCTCGGAACGACCATCTGGCGGAAGGGCGAGATCGCTTCGACACTTGCGATGGCGTCATAGAGTGTCGCGGCCTCTTCATGACAGAAGGTGCGAAGAAGTGTGACCCCTTCGATAGGATGCTCTTCTGTGGGCTCTGCAGGCTCGGGCCAGAGTTTGTCGTTACTGTGCATCGTGAAAGATGACTCCAAGGGTGAAGCGATGGCCGGAGCGGATGACGCTGACGCCATGGCGCATGGCTACTCGATAGACGCCACGAGTGCCGCGTTGCGGGCGATGATTCACGGCGAAGAGGACAGCCTCGCCCTGGTGCAGAGGAACGACGGCGGCACGGGACTGCATGCGCGGCCGCTGTTCCGTCAGGACGAATTCGCCACCGGTGAAATCGCGTCCGGGCTCGCTAAGAAGGAAGGCAGCCTGGATGGGGAAGACGAGTTCGCCGTAGAGATCCTGGTGGAGGCAGTTGTAATCATCCTGCTGGTATTTGAGAAGAAGCGGTGTAGGACGTGTCTGTCCAGCCTGATGGCAAAGCTGCTGGTACTGCCGGTGTACAGGCGGGTACGTCACCGGATTTCCCAGGTGGTGATTCCACTCGTTCGCAATCGAGGCGAGAGGAGGATAGAGAACATCACGAAGCGACTGAATCAGCGATGGAAGAGGGTAGCTGTAGTACTGATACTCGCCACGCCCAAAGCCGTGACGAGCCATCACCACACGGCTGCGAAATCGAGATGGATCGTCATAGCCTGAGGCAAGTTGGAGGCATTCCTCTGGAGTAAGCAGCGGGCCGGTGGTGGCATAGCCTTGCTCGCTAAGGGTGGCCGCGATACAAGCCCAATCAAGAGATGCGATCTTTTCCGTAAGGTCCATGGCTTTACTCTGGCCTTAAAGGTGAGATGCAACACTCCGGTTTGTATCGTCGATATCGGCAAAGAAAACGGCGGCCCGCTGTCTGCAGACCGCCGTCAGATTGCGAAGAGCGCGGTTAGACTTTGGGAGCCCAGCCCTTTTCGTACTCGCGATCCCAATGCTTCATCGCTTCGGTGTCATTGAGAACATGGCCGTTCGCGGTGTTGAGTGACAGGCCGCGGTTGAGCTCCCAGGCGACGTTGGAGAGCTGCAGCATGGTCACGGCGACGTTGCCAACCTCAATAGGCGCATGAAGCTTCTCGCCCTTGCGGATACCGGCGATGAAGTTGGCGAAGTGGAGATCGGTCATCGAATCGGCACCTACGAGATCGGCTGCGGCGGATGACTTTTCTGCCCTGAACTCACTGGTCTTTGTGCCTTTGAGATCGTAGATCTCGTAGCCGCCGCGGTCGACGACGACGGTCCCGGTAGTTCCCATGATGGAGGCACCGCGGTCGCGGTTATAAAACTTCATTCCCTGACAGCACTTGCCCTCCCAGGAGATGATCTTGTCGTCGTACTCGAAGCTCGTGACCAGCGTGTCGTAGAACTGCCAGTCGTCCTTGAACTGATAGCGACCACCGGAGGCCGAGACGTGTTTGGGGAAGTCGACGCCGAGCGCCCAGCGGCAGACGTCTACCTCGTGGGTTCCGTTGTTGAGAGTCTCGCCCGTGCCCCAATGTTTGAACCAGTGCCAGTTGTAAGGATGGCAGTTGTCCATGTAGGCCTTGCGTGGCGCTGGTCCCTGCCAGAGGTCCCAATCAAGGGTGGCGGGCACGGCGACGGGCTTGCCGGTGCCGATGGACTTGCGAGTGTTGCTGTACCAGGCCTTGGCATAGTAGGCCCGGCCGATCAGTCCTTCGTGGATCTTTCCAACGATCTCCATGGTATGCGGGGAAGAACGCTGTTGGCTTCCCATCTGCACCAGTTTTTTGTACTTGTCGCGCGCGGCAACGAGCATCGCTCCTTCGCCGGGGTTGTGGCTGCAGGGCTTTTCAACGTAGACGTGTTTGCCTGCCTCAAGGCCGGCAATGGCCATTGGTGCATGCCAGTGGTCCGGTGTCGCGATGGTGATGGCGTCAACGTCCTTCGAAGCCAGGACTTTGCGAAAATCCTTCTCGGTCGCAGGTTTGTACCCCAGTGAGGTCGCAGCCTTGCCCGCGAATTTGTTGAGAATAGTAGTATCCACGTCGCAGATATGAGTGATGCGGGAAGCTTTCTCATTGGCCTTGAGGGAGGAGAGATGAGCATAGGCGCGGCTGTTGAGTCCAATGACCGCGAAGTTGACGCGATCGTTGGCTCCAACGATCTGGGCGTAGCTCTTTGCATTGGTACTGACGGCTGCCCCAGCAGCCGTAATGGCGAGTGTGTCGAGAAATTCGCGTCGGGTAATCACTTTCATCTCCTCCAAGGAGTTAGTTCGATCTTTGAAGCAATAGGGACCAGTAGGCCCTATAACGTTCCAAAGGGGATGCGGAATAAATGTACACGACCGGATAGAAGATGGGCCAGAGGGAGCAAAAGACAGAAAAGGCGTACCGAAGCCGGTACGCCTGAAGTGAAGAAGATGCCAGTAGTTAGAAGGTCAGGCGGAGTCCAAGCTGCGTTTGTCGCATCGCCGAAGCCCCGGTGATGCGGCCGGCGGTTGAGAGATTTGCCAGCGATGAAGTTGGTGTGGAGAGGTTCACATTATTGAATACATTGGTGAACTCGCCACGGAACTGGAAGGTGTATCGCTCTCCGAACTTGAAGTTGCGGAACAGGGCGGCGTTCACGTTCTTGTATCCGGGACCGTCGAGCAGGTTGCGAGGTGCGGTCCCATCGGTCCCTACCTGGGGAATGGTAAAGGCGGTGGGATCAAACCAACGCGCTTTCACATCATTCCGTGAACGCTTCGGGCTGAGGATCGGGTTCCCCGTCACGTTGGGGCGGTCGTTGTTCGTTCCATCCAGGTTGACGTCGGTCCCGGAGGTGACGGTGAATGGATCGCCGCTGCGCAGCGTGATGATAGGAGAGAGAGACCAGCCATTGACGAGGTTCTTCATCAGGAACTGGGAGCCGTGATAGTAGTCCAGCATCCAGACGAAGGAAGCGACGAAGGTGTGGCGAAAGTCGTTGTCTGCTCGTCCGCGTTCGAGATACATCTTGGTGGGGTTCTCGACCGTCGCGGTGCTGCTCTGCATACCGGCGCTGGACCAGTTCTTCGCCCAGAGATAGTACGAGCGCAGGCTGAAGTTATTGCTCATCCGCTTGGTGGCTGTGACCTGCAGCGCATGATAAGCAGACGTCTGCTGGGAGGCGAAGATGCTGATCCCCTGATAGGTTCCCGGCAGAATCGGACGACGCGCATCGACATTGGTGGAGGTGCTGGTGGTGATGCAAGTTGGATTGCAGTTCACTGGATTCTGTGGTGTGGCGAAGGTGGGATAGTTGCTATCGGTGCCGAAGGGCAGGTGGCGGCCGAGGTTACCGACATAACCAACCGAGGTGGCGAAGGTGTTGGTCCATTGCTGCTCGACGCTCAGATTCGCCTGGTAGGCGGAGGTCCAATCGAAGTTTCTGTCAATGCCTCCGAGACTAAAAGGATAGGTGAAGATCGGTGTTCCGCCCGGCACGTAGTTATAGGGGAAAGGCGATCCACCTGGATAGTTTCCGTAGGGGTTGGTCATCGACTGAACGTTGTTGAACTGCTGGCGAACGGTGAAAGGCTCGCCCGCCCCGGCCCATTCGTTGCCCGAGATCGAGCCCCAGAACCATCCGAAGCCACCGCGTACCGCGGTCTTTCCATTGCCGTAGACGTCCCAGGCGAAGCCGGCACGCGGACCAAAGTGATTCCAGCGGGTCGGAAGAACTCCACGCGGCACTCCTTTATCCCCTATGGTGACCAGGCCGAGCGGGGCTGTCGGAATTCGAGTTGACTGCTGACCCAGCCTGAAGGTTGTGATCATGTCGTTGGTGTCCACAGGCGGTGTTTGAACATCCCAGCGTAGCCCGAGATTGAGTGTAAGATTCGGGCGGACTCGGAAGTCGTCAAGGATAAAGAGGCCGCCGTTCCAGCTGTTCATACGCTGAATACTCGGAGCGTCCTGGTTCATGGTGTTGGGCAATCCAAGAATAAAGTCCGAAAGTGCATTCCCGCTGCGTGCACTGCTTGAGGAGGTAAAGGAGAAGACGCCGTAGTTGTTCAGCAAGGATTCCTGAATGTCCTTGTCCAGCGCAGCGTTGCCTCCGAAGCGGATAGAGTGACGCCCCTGCGTCCAGAGCACGGTATCGCGAACCTCGTAATAGTTCGATCCCGCGCGTGGGCCTGAGATCGCCTCGCCAGCAGTGAAGTAGCCGCTGACACCGATCTGCGGCAGGGAAGGAGTGCCCTGTACCTGAAAGGCGGAGCCGTAATCACCGATGGCAACGGCCGGGGCGTTGACGCGGCCGCCGAGATTTCGCGCATAGCTGAGCCATGCCTCGTTTACCCAGTTGGGGTTGAACGTATAGGTGTCGCTCAGCACAGCATTCCACTGGCGGAAGACGTAGTTCTGCTTCGACCAGGTGAGATTGCCTCCAGCATTGGCCGTGTTTACACCACCATTCTCGAAGACCTCCCCTGAGAAGCGGTGATTGGGCGAGAAATTGTGGTCGACCTTGAACAGGTATTCGTCAGTGTTGTAGGGAAGCGTGACGTAGCCCTGGAAGTAGTTGTCGGCGGCATTGGGCAACGGAATGGAGGGCAGGGTTCCGTTCGTGTTGACCAGGTTCTGCACCGTCGGGTCGAGCATGCTCTTGGGGATAATATTTCCGGCCAAGGGCTTCCGTGTAATCGGATTGCAGACGATGAAGTTGCCTGCCTGCGTGTCAGCAGCGTTGAGCTTCTGCGTGCAAGAGGTGATGGCTCCGCTCTGGGTCGGAAGGTTGGCCGAGAAATCTCCGCCGCGCTGGGCACCGGTGGGAACAACCCCGGAGTTTAGAAAGGTGGTTGTGATCTGACGAAGCCCGCCATAGCTGAAGAAGAAGAAAGTTTTGTCTTTGAGGATGGGACCGCCGATAGTGCCGCCGAACTGATGACGATGCAACGGCGAGGCTTCAGGCGAGTTATAGCTCTTGGCATTGAGTGCGGTCTCGCGCCAGAACTCGAACGCCGAGCCATGCCACTTGTTTGAGCCAGACTTGGTGATGACGTTGATGACACCGTTGGGGAAACGTCCATACTCGGCGCTGTAGTTGTTGGTCTCGACGCGGAACTGATCGACGGCGTCGGGATTCGGTTGCACGTTGCCGGTGTTGCGCAGGCCAGTCATGTTCGTGCCGCCATCGAGGTAATAGCTGGTCGAGCCGGAATTGGCGATCTGCACGCCGCCGTTGATCAGCACCTGTTGCTGCGGATAACCGAGAGTGAAGGATTGATCGTTGGTCTGGACGCCGGGCACGAGCGAGAGCAGGTCGTAGACGTTGCGATTGACGATAGGGAGATTCTCGATCTCGAGGTTCTGCACGGTGGCTCCCACCTCGGAACTGGTGGTGTTGACCAGTGGCACGGAGGTGGAGACATCCACCGTCTCGTTGGCGCCCCCAACTGAAAGCTGCGCGTTTAGATTGGCCGACTGGCCGAGATCCAGCACGACGCCGGTCTGCTGGAAGCTCTTGAAGCCGGTGGCTGTGATCTTGACCGTGTAATTGCCAACGGGCAAAAGATTGATGCGGAATTCGCCGGAGGCGTTGGTGTCAGCCGGGAACGCAGCATTGGTGCCGGTATTCGTGGCAACGACATGGGCTCCGGGAACGACACCGCCGGTCGAATCGGTAACAGTTCCGGAGAGCGTGGCCGTGATTTGCTGCGCAAAGAGTGTGGTCGCTGGAAAAATCAGGACAAACGCCAAAACGGATAGAAAAGTGTTTCTGAGCCTACGTATTTTCATGGGGGGGTAAAGCGGTGGCCTTCCTTCTATGGGTGCAAACGTCATTTTCTGAATAAAAACGACGTCTGCCAGTCTGCCTACCGCCCATGGTGAATGTCAACCAGAGAAAGTACATTTCATTATGTGAAAGTTATTCGATAGGCAAGCGAGGCGCACGAAGGCGCTGGTTTGAACCCGGGATAGCCGGAGAATCAGTCGATCAGGGAGCGGCCTTCAATATCGAGAGCCACGTGATAGAGTGCATCGCGGGTCGCTAATACAGCGCACCCGTCTTCGACGAAGGTCAGCCCGACGAGGTTGTTGCCGGAGACGGCAAAGGTGGCTTGGCGCGACGGGGTAATACGGACGATTCCACGCTGGCCCTGCAGGCTGGCAGCGACATACAGGTTGTCATCCACGTCAAAAGCCATTCCCTGCGCCCTGCCGAGACCCTGGAAGAAGACGGAGAGATTGCCGTCTCGATCGATCGCATGGATGGCTTGATTGGAAGATGTGGTAGGTCCGGTTACCAGGAGCGTCCCAGCGGCGTTGAAGGCCAGGTGATAAGCGGAGACGGAAGGCTCAAGCGTTGCGAAGACGAAGATCTCACGTTCCGGATTGATCTTGAAGATGGTCCCGGAGCGATCGCCGACGTAGAGATTGCCGTCGCGGTCGAAGGCAATTCCGGTCGCGATTCCCATCCCCTCGGCGTAAGTCGCGATGGCTCCTTCCGGAGAGATGCGATAGACCGTGCCTTCGGCGCGCGAGCTGGCGTAGAGGTAGCCCTCGCGATCAAAGGCAAGCCCTGTGGGGTTCATCAGCTCGCGAACGAAGGGAACCATCTGAAAGTCGCGCTGAATGCGGAAGATGGAGACCGGTGTTGCTTGCCCGCGCGATCCGGACAGCGTCGTAAAGACCTGGCCGGTGGCATCGACCGCTGGGTTGGCGACGGGATGAAGATTCTCGGCCATCGGGACCGCGATATGCACCAGGAGAGGGTTCGAGACCTCACCGTTGCGGTGCAGGACCAGATCGCCGGAGATGCTGCCATCCGGTACGAGAACCGTTGCGCGGTCAGGCCGGCTGAAAAGGACGGGTGCAAAGGTGTCACCGATGCTTGCATGGGGAAGACGGCTTCCCGCCGGATCAAGATGAGTGCCCTGAAGCTCGATCTCGCCACCCGGCATCGCTGCGGGTGGCTGAATGCGATTCAGATGGGGACCATCTGCGGAAATTGGGTGAAATAGACTCATCCGTCCTTCTAAGGTAGAACGATGGCTGTGGCAATACAAGGACATCGCTCAAGAGATCAGAAGAATAACTGGATAAGCTGCGCGCACAAAAGCGCAAGTATACCAGCAGCAACGTCATCCATCATGATTCCCGTTCCCTCCGGCAGACGTTCAAGCTGGCGAACCGGTGGGGGTTTCAGAATGTCAAAGATACGGAAGAGCAGGAGTGAGATAACGGCATGACGCCAGTCGGGTGTGATCGCGATCAGTGCGATCAGTTGTCCTGCGACCTCGTCGACGACAACATGGCCGGGATCTTCCCGTCCGGACTCGCGCGCAACGATCGTGGAAGCGCGAATGCCGAGGAGCGTAATTACGGCGGCTGCGATCGTGGTTCCGATGGCAAGTGTGAGTGGCGAGCGGTGGAAGGTGTGCGCGGCGCCATACCAGAGCAGCACGGCCGCGATGGAGCCGTACGTTCCCGGGCCGGGTTGCAACAGGCCAGCGCCAAAGAAGGTTCCAAGAGCCCAGGCCCAGAGGGTCTTCTTCTCAGACGGAGGGTGAATCTGTTTGCTGGAATTCGCCACTAGTCTTCGTCATCGCCGCTGGGCTTGTTGCGTTGCGTACGGGACAGCTCTTCGAGGAGATCGGGATCCTGGATGGGGGTGGAGACTTTATAGTCTCCCGAGGCCCACTTGCCGAGGTCAAGAAGCCTGCAGCGATCGCTGCAAAAAGGAAAGTTCTCGTTGTCGATGAGGACAACGTTGCGACAGGTCGGACAGAAGAGTGCTTTCGGCATTGCAGTATCGATTGTAAATCCGCTCTGCGGCGGCGTGCACATACTCTATGCTCACTTGACCACAGAGGGATTAGATTGCTATGCGATGGAACGCAGCAGACCGCCTTCGGCGCGCAGAGCGGCTCCATTGGTTGCTGCGGAGAGCGGGCTGGCGATGAAAGCTACCAGGCTGGCGATCTCTTCGCTTTCGATCAGGCGTTGCAGCAGGGAACTGGAGCGGTGTTTCTCGAAGAACTCTTTTTCGGCCTGTACAGGAGTCGGGTTCTTGATGCTCGACATGCTCTCGAGGAACTCCACGATCGCTTCCGAACGTGTTGGCCCGGGCATGATGGTGTTTACTGTGACGGCAGTGCCTTTGGTCAGCTCGGCGAGACCGCGCGAGATCGCGAGCTGCGAAGATTTGGTGACGCCATAGTGGATCATCTCCGAAGGCGTCATGATGCCGGACTCGGAAGAGATGAAGATGACGCGGCCAGAATTTCGCTCGAGCATGCGCGGGAAGTAATGACGCGAAAGGCGGACTCCACTAAGGACGTTGGTCTCGAAGATCTTGAGCCAATCGGCGTCGGTGATCTCGGCAAAGGGCTTGGCTTCGTAGACGCCGAGGTTATTGATCAGGATGTCGGTATCGGGGACCTGCTGGATCAACGATGTTGCACCTTCAGCAGTTGCAGCATCGGCCACGACGGCGTTGACGTTGCTGATTCCTGCGAGTGCTTTATCGAGCTTCTCTTTGCTGCGGCCAGGAACTGTAACGGTGACGCCTTCGGCAGCCAGAGCCTTGGTGATGGCGAGGCCGATGCCTGCGGAGCCTCCGGTTACGATTGCGGTTTTGTCTTTGAGCTGCAGGTCCATCGAATCTCCTCGTTCTAGTCAGATAGATGTCTAGATCTGGAGGATGGATTCATACGGCTTTGCGCTGCTATTCAACGATACGGGCGACTACGTCGTAGTCGTGCGACTCGGTGATCTCGGCGCGGTAGAAAGTGCCGGGGACTAGTTCTTCGTGGGGGCCGAAGTCGTTGATGAAGACCTTGCCGTCGATCTCGGGGGCGTGTTGGATGGTGCGGCCCTCCCAGAGAAGCTCGGTCTCTTCGGACTCGCCTTCGACGAGAAGGTCGACCTCGCGGCCTACCCATTCTGCCTTTGCCTTCGCGCTGATCTTCTGCTGGAGCTTCATCAGCTTGCGGCGGCGGGCCTGGATGGTGCGCTCGGGGACCTTGAGTTCGGCGTCGAGCTCGAACGCTTTGGCGCCCTCTTCGTCGGAGTAGGTGAAGACTCCGAGCCAGTCGATGCGCGCGGCCTTGATGAAGGCTTCGAGTTCTTTGTAGTCGGCTTCGGTCTCGCCGGGGAAGCCGACGATGAAGCTGGTGCGGATGACGATGCCGGGAACGATGCGGCGGGCCTTCTCGATCAGGTCAAGGAAGATCTTTGCGTTGCCGCCGCGCTTCATGCGCTTGAGGACGCTGGCGCTGGCGTGCTGGAGTGGGACGTCGAGGTACTTGGCGATGTTGTCGTGTCTTGCCATCGTCTCGAGCAGCCGCGTCGTCACCTTGTTGGGGTAGGTGTAGAGGAAGCGAAGCCATTTGAGGCCGGGCAGCACGGCGAGGGCGTCGAGCAGTTGCGCGAGGCCCTCGGTGAGGCCGAGGTCTTCGCCGTAGCAGGTCGTGTCCTGGCCGATGAGGGTGATCTCGCGGACGCCTTGCGCGATGAGCTTTTCCGCCTCGGAGACGATGGAGGACATGCGGCGCGAGCGGAATTTTCCGCGCAGCTGCGGGATGATGCAGAAGCTGCAGGGGTGGTCGCAGCCCTCAGCGATCTTGATGTAAGCCGAGGCGCGCGGCGTGGCGAGGATTCGGGGCGTCTCGTCAGAGTAGAGGTATTCGGGCAGTGCGGCGGTGGCTCCATCCCAGGAGGTTCGGGAGAAGCGGCCCTGTTGCTCACGATGCGTACCTTCGGCACGGAAGGAGACCGCGGGTCCTTCGACTTCGGAACCCGCTTCGTGAGTTCCTTCGCTTAGGATGACACTTCCTTCTGCGGCACTTCTTTTTTTGCCGAGCTCTCTTTCCGTCTCGATCTGGAGTTGCTCGCCCTGCTCGGTTGGATGCGAGTGCTGGTGGACGGCGCTATGGGCGCGGCCGGCGAGCGCCTGCGGCTGCATATTGGCCTGCGGCAGGATGTTGAAGGGCGAGTCCTGTGTCTGCGCGGGTTGAGGAGACAGGCCCGCTGCGTTCAGGATGGCCTCGAGCTCTCCGGTTCCGACGACGGCGTCGACTTCGGGGATGTTCTTTCGGATCTCGTCGCGATAGCGCTCGACGAGACAGCCGGCGACGATAAGGCGTTGGGCGCGGCCTCCGTTGGCCTGCTTGTGCTGGACCATCTCGAGGATGGTGTTTACGGACTCCTGCTTGGCGGAGTCGATGAAACTGCAGGTATTGACTACGAGGATCTCGGCGTCTTCGGCGTTGGGGGTGAGCTCGCCACCGGCAGAGTGGAGGAGGCCCATCATGACCTCAGAGTCGACCAGATTCTTGGGACAGCCGAGGGAGACAAAACCGATCTTTGGCCGGGATCCATTCGGATCGGCCGTGGGACTGGTTTCAATTGTTGCCGGAAGAGTCACAGTCTTTTAGTTTACCAGCCTTCAATCCCCGCGAGGAGGTGCCCCTCCCCCTATCCTTTTAGTGCAAAGTCTTGATTCAAAAATATTTAGGTCCGGACTAACCCTGTAATATCCCTGGCGGAAAATATGTCCCGCGCAACTTCCTGGAAATAGGGGCAAAACGAGTCGTTCCCTGGCCGATTCGCCTTTTCGTTGTGGCTCAAGTTTCGGGGTTCAGAGCCTTTTCTTCTATTTTATCGAAGCGGGCGAATTGTTTCGGCAACTTTGTGGTCCGCTGAAATCTCATTAAGCTGTTTATTTTGTTTGCCTTAAAAACCTGGTGCCAATGGAGGAGGTTGACACAGATCTTCGGTTAAAAGAATTTCGCCCATCGAGACCGCACAGGATGCGAACTCGATGGGCGACCATAGGGATTCATTTGCCTGAATCGATACGTTGAAGTTTCAATGGGGACAACGATTACGACAGGCGACGCTTGAGGGCTCCTGCAGCGCCGATCAGACCGGTGCCGAGCAGCATGAGGGTGGAGGGCTCCGGAACCGCCGACGGACTGCTCAGCGCTGTTGCCTGGAAGGTCACGATTCCGTTGGTGTTGGTTGTAAAGAAGAGAGAGAAATCAGTTGGGTCGAAGGCCGAATTTGCAGAAACGATCGAGCCGCCGCCGATGCAGTTGTTGAAAGACCCAGCCAGCTGGCAGGAGATGCTGTCAAGTGTCAGGGTAAGGAGGGTGCTGCCACTACCGAATGCAAGCGAAGAGCTGCCTGCAACGTAGCTCGCATAGTTGATGGGCGAGGTGATTGTGCCGGCTTCATTGGGAGTGAGAAGGGTATTGAAGTCACCCTGGATCGTATTTGCCGCGCCGACATTAATGGTGTTGGGATTGAAAACCAACTCGGTTCCGGTGTCCTGAACGGAGGCGCCGGTAACAGAGAACTGGCCTGAAATAGGTGTGGCATAGAGGGCCGGGGCAACCGCCACGGCTGACAGAACTACCAGAGAAGACAAAAGTTTCTTCACGAAATAAATCTCCTAAAAGATAAAAGTTGGGTCGCGCAAAAAACCACTTTCTATTGCTGGTAAGTAGTAGATGCCCCTAAAGTTGTATTGCCTAGACTGAAAGATTTTTCTGGTTAATGTGCACAATTTTGCGCAAATAGGTTTCTCCATTGTTTGTGCAGATATCGCTGATTTGGAATGGGGAAACCTTCATGTAATTTTTAAAAACCGAATGCAAAAAATTGCAGCTTGATTCTTGAATTGCGGCCGATTATCGGAGTGGCTCTCGCTGGGATGGAGCCCCGGGAAATTCGTCCTCAACTCAGAACCCCACGTCATTTGGGCGAATTGAGAGTTTCCCCGTGCTTCTTCCCGGCTTCCGATAAAGCGGGACTATGACGGATGAAGTTGAATTGGATTGCAGGGAACAACGTATGCAAACGCCTTCTTCTTTATGACTTGCGAGCCGAGACCGGAGTGATTGCGTGAGGAGGGTTCTGCGGAGAAAGGGTGACCGGCTCGGTTACAGATGAAGGGACATTTATTTGGATCTACGCTTTGCCGTTTTTGCGCGCTTTTCTCCCCGGGATTGCAGGGTGTAAGCGTTGACGATGGAGGCGATGAGTCCTGGAAAGCGAGCATCGACCTCGGCGCAGCGCGAGGTGTTGTACATCTCGACGCCTTTACGCTCGGCGCGGATAAGCCCTGATTCGCGAAGAACCTTGAAGTGCTGCGAGAGGGTGGACTTTGGGATAGGCCGATCGATGATGTTCTGGAAGGCGGAACAGGTGGCGGAGCACTGGGAAGTGGCGATCTCCGCGAAGATAGCAACGCGTATGGGATCAGAGAGCGCGTGGAGGACAGACTCTACGGCGATGTCTTCGATCGAAGGATGAAATAAGGGCTTCACTCTAATCCTTATGATAGGTGGCGAGGAAGTTTCGATTCAATAGTTCATATTTCCGGAACTTTTGGAATATGAAGTGAATCAAACCATCTGCAAAACCCTAAAGGAGTGATATGTCGAAAAAGCTTGAAGGAAAGATTGCACTGGTAACGGGTGGCAACAGCGGGATTGGACTGGCTACGGCAAAGCGTTTCGTTGCCGAGGGCGCGAAGGTGATTATTACCGGACGGCGCAGGGAGAACCTGGATGCGGCGGTGAAGGAGATTGGGTCGAATGCGACGGCGATCCAAGCCGATGCGAGCAAACTGGAGGACATCGACAGGGTCTATGCGGAGATCAAGAAGCAGTATGGACGCGTGGATGTTCTGTTTGTAAATGCGGGAGGCGGAGAGTTTGCCACGATCGACCAGGTGACCGAGGAGCACTTCGACAAGACATTCGATACGAATGTGAAGGGGGTTTTCTTTACCGTACAGAAGGCACTTCCCCTGATCCCTGCTGGCGGCACGGTCATCTTGAATGCGTCGATCGTCTCGGTGAAGGGTATGCCGGCGTTTGGCGTGTATAGCGCGACCAAGGCGGCGGTTCGTTCGTTTGCGAGGACGTGGACGAATGAGCTGAAGGATCGCCAGATTCGGGTGAACGTGGTGAGCCCAGGTCCGATTGACACTCCGGGCGTGGATGGACTGGCGCAGGATGCGGAGCAGGCCAAGCAGCTGAAGGCCGGGCTCACCTCGCAGGTTCCGCTGGGACGCATGGGAACGGCGGACGAGATTGCGAAGGCGGTAGTGTTTCTTGCCTCGGATGACTCGAGCTTTGTGGCGGGCGTGGAGTTGTTTGTAGATGGCGGTATGGTGCAGGTCTAACGATCTGATCGTTGCATTCGAGAATCAGAGATCAGTTTTTGACAATCAACGAACGAGATCGTTTGACAATCAACGAAGGAGATAGAGAAATGGGAAAGCTGACTGGAAAAGTGGCGGTGGTTACCGGGGCGTCGAAGGGAATTGGCGCCGGTATTGCGAAAGAGCTTGCAGCCGAGGGAGCATCGGTTGTGGTGAACTACGCGTCGAGCAAAGAGGGCGCGGAGAAAGTAGTTGCTGAAATCGTAAAGGCTGGTGGCAAAGCAATCGCGGTCGGAGGCAGCGTGTCGAAGGCCGCGGACGTGGATGCGCTGTTTGCCGAGACGAAGAAGGCCTACGGCAAGCTGGACATTCTGGTGAACAATGCGGGCGTGTACGAGTTTGCGCCTCTGGAGGGCGTTACCGAGAAGAGTATCGACTTGATGTTCGGCACCAATGTGACGGGGCTGCTGCTTGCCACAAAGGCTGGCGTCGCATTATTCCCGGCGGAGGGTGGCGTCGTGATCAACATAGGATCGGTAGCGAGTGATCAAACGCCACCGATGTCGGTGGTGTACAGCGGCACCAAGGGTGCAGTGGATGCGATTACGAGGGTTCTGGCGAAGGAACTTGGACCGAAGAAGATTCGCGTGAATGCCGTGAACCCGGGCCCCATTGTGACGGAGGGTTTCAAGGCGTCCGGCGTGGAGGGCAGTGACTTCGAGCAGCAAATGCTGCAGGGAACCCCGCTGGGGCGTATCGGAACTCCGGAAGACGTCGCGCCGGTTGTTGCGTTTCTCGCCTCGGACGAAGCGGGATGGATCACCGGATCCCTGATTCAGACAGCGGGTGGGATGCGCTAAACGCAAGACAGCGGGAGGGCTCCGTGAGTATGGATTTTTCGGAGCCCTCTCAAAGGCTTTGCGAGGAAGTTGTGGCGATGACCTCTTTATAGAAGTGTGCACTCAGCCTGGGAGTGCGTTTCCGCGTTTTGAAGACGCTCGGGAATAACTCAGCGGCTTCAGTGTTTTTCAAGTATCAGCGTATGAAAGAAATAATCAAACGCTACTTTGTCACACTTTTGAGGTTGGTGATGGAATTTGTTTCGCTTGTCGTACAGACAAGAGCTGGTGGAAGAGCATTATGAATCGACGGGATTTTCTTGCGGGAGCGTCTGCTGCTGCCTTCTTTCGCGGGGTCTACCTTCCTGCGGCTCCAGTGCAACGAAAGGTCGTCGTCGTTGGTGGAGGGCTGGCGGGTATCTCCTGCGCATACGAGTTAAGAAAGCGCGGTTTGGAAGTGATCGTCCTTGAGGGGCAAGGGCGCGCAGGAGGCAGGGTTCAAACGCTGCGGGAGGGACTGGATCCGGCGGTCTCTGCCGAAACGGGGGCTACACGCATCCCGGATACCCATCAATTCACGCTGGACTATGTGCGCGAGTTTGGACTGACGCTGGAACCGTTCAAAGGCGGGGATCTGGCGGATGTCGTTCATCTACGCGGACAGAACTTTGTTGCCGGGAAGGGCCCTGAACCGGATTGGCCACTTCAGCTGCGTCCGGAGGAACGCCGCCTGGGCCGCGCAGGCTTAGCGGAGCGCTACCTGGGGGCACCTCTGAAGCTTGCGAAAGGAGGTGAGCTTTCGCCCAACGTACCAGAGTCCATTCTGGCGCAGGATCACTTCACGCTTCGCGAGTACCTGGTGAACCAGGGCCTCTCCTCGGATGCAATTGAACTCATCACTTTGGGAGTCGATACGACAGTGAGCGCCGCATTGCTTCTGCTGGTCGAGTTCAACGAACAGGTATCCCAGGGATACTTTCATATTCGCGGTGGCAACGATCTGCTTCCTGCAGCGCTGGCCAAGCAGTTGGGCGGAGCGATCCGATATGGATGCCGCGTGACCAGCATTGGGCAGGACGACAGCGGTGCGTGGGCAGTCATCGAACACGAGGGCGGCCGCGAGACGGTTCGTGGCGATTATGTTGTGTCCGCCCTCCCGTTTTCAGTCGCCAGGAATCTGTTCCCTGAAGCGCGCCTGTCCCCTGAAAAGCAACGCGCCATCCGGGACCTGAAATATTTCCCGGTGGACAAGGTGTTTCTTCAAATGCAGAGACAGTTCTGGAAGGCGAAGGGCCAGAGCGGGTTTGCCAATACGGATCTACTGTCGGAGCGATTCTGGTCGCTTGGCCCGGACTCACCTGAACAACGCGGCCTGCTGTTGTCATACGTGATTGGAGCGAAGGCCGCGAAGCTGGACGAGATGGATTTACAGAGCCGTGTAAAGCAAACGCTTGCTGATGCAGAAAGCGTATTTCCTGGTGCGCGCGAAAACTTTGAAGCGGTTCGAGCAAAGAGCTGGAGCCAGGATCCGTGGCAGCGAGGTGGTCTTACGGCATTCGGTCCCGGCGAGCTCAGCCTGATTCCCGTGAACGCGCGCAGAGAGGGCCGCATCTTCTTTGCCGGCGAACATACGTCTCGCTGGAATGGCTGGATGCAAGGTGCCATCGAGTCGGCGCATCGGGTGGTCGAGGAGATCTTTGTATGAAGTTGAAGACAGCCGAACTATGAGATCGAGACAGGAACTCATGGTTCGGCTGTCGAGAGAATCTACGCTAGGCCGTTTCGGGCAATGACTTCTTTGTAGAAGTGAGCACTCAGCTTGGGTGTGCGCTTCTGGGTTTTGAAGTCGACGTAGTGTAGGCCAAAGCGATAGGCGTAGCCGTCGGCCCACTCGTAGTTGTCCATGAAGCTCCAGCAGAAGTAGCCTTTGACGGGAACGCCTTCGGAGACTCCGCGGCGAAGCTGGCTGATGTAGTTGCGGAGATACATGACGCGGTCGCTGTCGTAGACGTGGCCGTCGGGGGTGAGGACGTCGGTGGAGGAGGCTCCGTTCTCGGTGATGTAAATCTCTTTGACTCCCCAGGTTTCGGCGATGAGCTTTGGACCCCAGTAGAGGCCCTGGGGGCCGACATGCAGCCATGAGCTCATCATGTGCGGATAGGAGGCTGGATCGCGGATTACGGCGTAGCCTGCGGGAGAGCTGTCGGCGCGGATCCAGGTGGCGGTGTAGTTGTTGAGGCCCACGAAGTCGATGGGCGAGCCGATGGCCTTCATGTCTGCTGCGGTGAACTTAGGTGCGTTGGCGCCGTGGTGCGCGAGATAGGCGTCGGTGTATTTGCCTTCCATGACGGCGGTCAGGTAGCCGGCGTTCTCTTCGCGCATGGCCTTGCGGGCTGCGGCGATGTGCTCGGCGGTCTCGATCACCGGGGAGCAGGCTTCGGCGTTTTCGGCGAGGCCGACTTTGATTCCGGCCTTGGCGTGGGCGCGGATGGCCTGGACCCCGAGGCCGTGGGCTAGGACGGCGTGGTGGCGGACCTGGTTGACCTTGGCGACGGAGAGCTTGAGGCCGGGCGCATGGCGGCCGTCGCGGTAGCCGATGTCGACGAAAGACTTCATCTCGTTGAGGGTCATGAAGTACTTGACGCGGTCGGAGAGGTGCTGGGCGACGTATCCGGCGTAGACGGCGAAGGCCTCGGAGGTGTCGCGGGACTGCCAGCCGCCTTTGTCTTCGAGGGCCTGGGGGAGGTCCCAGTGGAAGAGAGTGCAGTAGGGCTGGATGCCGTTCGCGAGAAGCTCGTCGACGAGGCGGCTATAGAAGTCGATGCCCTTGGGATTGGGGGTTCCGGTTCCGTTGGGGAAGATGCGCGGCCAGGCGACGGAGAAACGGTAGGTCTTGAGGCCGAGGGCCTTCATGAGCTGCACGTCTTCTTTGTAGCGGTGGTAGTGATCGTTGGCGACGTCACCGGTGTCGCCGTTGTTGGTCTTGCCCGGGGTGTGGGAGAAGGTATCCCAGATGGAGACGCCGCGGCCGTCTTCTTTGACCGCGCCTTCAACCTGATAGGAGGCGGTTGCCGATCCCCAGAGGAAGCCCTTAGGGAAGGGTTGCGGTGCGGGTGCGGCGGAGTGAGGGTTCGCGGGGGCTGCCGCGGCGAGGGCGGGAAGAGCGGCGGGCGCGAGGGCGGCGGAGCCGAAGAGCTTCGCGAACTGACGTCTGGAAAAACGATTTAGCACTGGACTTTCCCCTGGTTGAGGTGTCAGGGGAGTTTAGCTGCTTCTGTCTTCGGTTGCCAAATCGGACGTTAAGATTGTTATCGGCTGCGGATGAGCACTGCGGTGGCGTCATCGGCCCGGTCCGATGTCTGGCCTGCCGCATCTCCGAAACGCTGGACCTCCTCAATCAATCCTTCGATGCAGGCATCCGGTTGAAGGAAGTGCTCGAGCAAACGGGCGGAGCCGTATTCTTCGTCGGCACGGTTCATCGCTTCCGTGATCCCGTCGGTGTAGAAGAGGAGTTTTGTTCCGGGGTTGAGTTTGATGGTGTATTCGGGATAAGAAGACTCGCCTAATCCCAGTGGGAGTCCGGTGTCGATGTCGAGGAACGCGCACTCTCCGTTGATGAGCAGGGGGAGCAGATGCCCTGCGCTGGCGATGGTGATCTCGCGCGAGCGTGCATCGAGCACAGCATAGATCATGGTCACAAACTTCCCCATGGGGAAGTCTTCGCACAGGGTCTGGTTGAGACGCTGCAGCGTCTGGCTGGGAGAGGCGTCGAGCTTCGCGAGCGAGCGCAAAATGGCACGCGTTGCAGACATAAGAAGCGCTGCGGCCATACCCTTTCCGGAGACGTCGGCCAATGCGATGCCGTAGCGGTCGTTGCCGAGATCCATGAAGTCAAACCAGTCACCCGCGACGACGCGGGCTGGATGCCAGGCGGTCTCAAAGGCGAATCCGGGGACGAGGGGAACTGCTTTGAGGAAGAGTGCCTGCTGGACAGCTCGCGCTTCTTCGGCGTCGTTCTGGATGCGTTCGCGTTGCAGACGCTCGTGTTTGAATCGGCGTGCGTTTTCGATGGCAACGGCGATGTGTCCTGCCAAAGCCTTGAACACCTGCAGCTGATCTTTGGAGAAGGCATTCGTCTGTTTGTGATCGATGGAGAGGACGCCAATGACTTCGCCGTCCACCTTGAGTGGCAGGTCCGCCGAGGAGCGAGTCTCGGGCTCACAGGGGATGTAATACGGATCGAGGGTTACGTCGGGGGCGTAGCGCATGTGTCCGGTGGCAGCGACGTGGCCGACCATGCCCTCGCAACCAATTCGACGGCGGGCGCCCTTCTGGTAAAGGGTGCAGCCGCGAACGCCACGGAGAACCATCTCGTCGGTCTCGGGATCGCGCAACCAGACGGAGACTTCAACGCACCCGATGGAAGCAGCGATGTCGTTGACGACGCGGTCGAGAAGAGGATCGAGGTCAAGGGTGGAGGTGATCAGGTGCGCTGCCCGCTGCAATTTCATGAGGGCCTGAACGAAGTCGCAGGATGTGTGAAGGCGCAGCCTTGGAATACGGGGGGTGCCGATTGTTCGAGGTGAGGTCGTTGCCATCCGACGCTCCTTGGAGGGCAGACCGGCGGGTGCGAGTCTGACTCTGGCTACTGATTGAAGTTTAGATGTTTCGGAGCGCGCCGCGATGCCAATCTTTGGCCCGTGCCGGTTTCCTCTGGCCCCGGATGCCTTGCCGCTTTGGCGATTGCGAACCGAAAGGCTCAGGGAGTTCTCACTCGTGGTTCATGCTTCCTTTGCAGCAGCGGAAGTTACGGTGAGGTATCGGGTGCAGCCGCCGTGGCGGTCGGCCAGCTTCAGCTCGCGAGCACGGTTCCGAGGGTTTTGGCGTCGTCCCCGACCTTGCTGCGAATCAAGCGGTTCATAGGCTCAGAAAAGAAGGCGGATACCAGCCATCCCAGGACGCCTGCGGTTACGACGGCTGCGATGAAGAGTAAGGGTACGAGATGGAGGGGTTTGCCGAGCTTCACGAAGATCGCGAAAAGGGCCATGACGACGAAGATGTGAGTCAGGTAGATCTCGTAACTTTTGCGGCCGAGGATGAGAAGGGGAGACAGCAGACGTGGAGCTTGCCAGGAGGATTGTGTGGCCGCGACGATCACCAGGCAGGTGCCGACAGCGAGCAGCGTCATGTTCAAACCGTTTCTGCCGAGACCCCAGATATAGGCCTTGATGGAGAAGCACAGGCTGAAGGTAAGCAATGCCAGGCCGATGGCTCCGCTGAACCGGATGGATCTCTTGGAGAGACGTTTGTTCGAGAGAAGCAAGGCGGTCAGGAAGCCGAGGGCGATTGCGTCCATCCCTCCCAGATAGGAATATTCGCGCCAGACTGGATTGGGGTTGAAGGCTCTGGCTCGCGCGAACGGGCCTGCGAGGACAAAGAGCATGAGGAAGGGGATGAGGAGCTTTTTGGTTCGCAGGAGACGAACGGCCAAGGGAAAGAACAGGTAGAACATCTCCTCGACGGAGAGCGACCAGAGAATGTCCCAGCCGGCGGGAAGATAGTCACGCGTGGCTTCGAGGAAGTTGATGTGAAAGGTGAGTGCGGCAAGAAGAGCTCGACCAAGTCCACCGGTCTTTGGAGAGACGATGTATCCGGTGACGTGCGCGAGGTGCAGGCCGCTGAGAATGCAGAGCAGGAGAAGCATTAGCGGCGCGATGCGGGCGAAGCGGAGGAGGTAGAAGTCCTTTACGGAGAGGGAGCTCAGAGTTGGCCAGCGTCGAAGGCTCGTTGACGTAATCAGGAAGCCTGAGATCACGAAGAACATCTGGACTCCGAACTGACCGTTCCATACGAGAGAAGAGACGAGCTGCGCGGGCAGCCCCTTTGTGTAGGGAACCTTTGCGGAGAGCAGACGCATGTTGACGTGGTTCATCAGGACGAAGAGGATCGAGAGCCCGCGCAGAAGATCGATGCCGTCGATGCGACTCCAGCTTCGCGAGGTTACGGATGACGGGGATGAGTTCACGTTTGGATGAGGATGATACTTTCTGATTTCTCTGCGATGCGCAACTTACGGGAGTTTCTTTGCCTCTGCAATGGGGTCCCAGTGATCTTTACCGCGGAGAAAATTCTGCGGGAGAAACTGCTTTGCTGCCGCGGTGGTGAGCTGGTGTGACCATGGGGCCCGTGCCGTGATGTTGGCGCCAGGGCCGGAGTTATCGAACTCGGCATAGTAGGCTGTCTGTTCGTTGGTCACCTTGCCCCAGTTGTTCCAGCCTTGCGGGGCAAGAGTGGCGGGCAGCTCAGTGTGGAGATAGACGACGCGCGAGTAGGGGCGCCAGGGGCGGCCGAGGAAGAAGTGATGATCCGCGAGCGCGGACTCGTCGGCGGTGACGCTGCTGTTAGCGATGACGTAGCCGGTGGTCTGTTCGGCTGAGGTGCGTGATTGCGCGGTGAGGTAGCCGGGGGAGAGCTCGTGGAGCTGGCTGTGGTCAAAGACAGCCTGCGCGTTGCCGAAGATGAAGTCGACGGTGCCCTCGATGTAGGTGTCGAGGTAGTACTGGCGTCCGTAGTCGGCGAAGAGCGTGTCCTGATGGCCGAGGATACGGCAGTGCTTAATGACAGCGCGGTCAGAACGAATGGCGAGGGCTACTGCCTGACCGGTGTTGCCAGCGGTGTTCTCGAAGGTAAGGTTGTCGGCCTCAAAGCCCGGGGCGTCGATACGGACGGTCTCGGTGAAGAAGGTTCCGCCGGCCTGCTTGGCATTGAAGGAGTTAGTGATGACGACGTCTTCGGGATTCTTACCCATGCCGACGAAGGTGATGTTGGGGTGATTCTGGGTGACGATGACGCGCTCGTGATAAATGCCGGGCTCGATCTCTATATAGACGCGGCCCGGCTTTCCGTCTTTACCGGCGAAGGGGTGGTGGTCCATGGCCATCTGGATTGTGGGGAACTCCGCTGTGCCTTCGATGCCCGTCTTGACGCCATGGGCTACACGGACGTGGACGTCCTGAGCGAGAGAAGGCACGGCAAAAGAGCTTACGGAGGTGGCAAGCAAAAGTGGCAGGACCAATCGCATGGGTGCAAGGGTAACAGCTGAAGGAGGCGGCTGGAAATGAGGGGCTTAGGGGAGTTTTGGGTGTGGATTTCCGGATGCTAGAATGAGACGTGTGCCGGGTCCTACGCGACGTAATCCCGCCAACCCCGCCAGGTCCGGAAGGAAGCAACGGTAACGGGTCATTACGGGCGCAGTAGGTCGCCCGGTACATTTTTAATGCCTCACGAGAATTGTGCCGGTCGTTGCGCAATGTGGCAGTAAGTCACCGAATACAGTTTTATTTGAAGCATTTTCAAGTGACTGCTTGAATCGATCTGCCCTCTTTCCTAACTTCAAAACATTTGAACCCAGGGATCGGTTACCCATGCGTCCTGCGGGTAGAGGCATGCGTCATGAGTGACATGCCATGTTTTCTCGGAGAGAATGGTTCACGGAAGTCATTGCGATTAAGCATTACCCAGGATTGAGGTGAAGGTTTGAGTCTGACGTTGAAGCCCCGGACACAGATGCGGGCAAAGATTACTTCAGTAGGAGCTTATGTTCCACCGCGAGTGCTTACGAATGGGGACCTGGAAAAGATGGTCGAGACCAACGACCAGTGGATTGTGGAACGGACGGGAATTCGCGAGCGGCACCTGGTGGCACCAGGGGTAGCGACAAGCGATCTGGCCTTTGAGGCTGCAAAGTGCTGCCTGGCGAAGCGAGGCGTCGATGCAAGCGAGGTCGAGGTCATCATCGTCGCTACGGTGACGCCGGACATGCTGTTTCCTGCAACGGCCTGCCTGGTGCAGGAGAAGCTGGGAGCGAAGGGCGCGTGGGGGTTTGATCTGTCGGCGGCTTGCTCAGGGTTTCCTTATGCCCTGCAGGTAGGGGCCAAGCTGATCGAGAGCGGGATGCATCGGAAGATCCTGGTGATCGGTGCCGATGTGATGAGCTCCATCATCGACTATACGGACCGGGCAACCTGCGTGATCTTCGGCGATGGTGCGGGAGCGGTGCTGCTGGAGCCGTGCGAGGAGGGCGAGGTCGGCCTGATCGACTACTGGCACGAGATCGACGGAGCGGGCGCTGTGGCGCTGAATATGCCGGGAGGCGGAAGCCTGCATCCCTCCACGGCAGAGACGGTGGCGAAGAAGATGCACTACGTCCATCAGGATGGACAGGCAGTCTACAAATTTGCTGTCCGCAAGATGGCCGAGGCTGCCGAGACCGTGCTGAGTCGGAATGGACTTGAGGGAAGCGAGCTTTCCTGCTTTATCCCACATCAGGCTAACAAGCGGATCATTCTTTCAACCGCAGACCGTCTGGGACTGCCGGTGGAGCGAGTGGTGATCAACATCGACCGCTTCGGCAATACGACGGCAGGAACGATTCCACTGGCGATGCAGACGGCGCTGGACGAGGGACGCCTGAAGAAGGGCGATCTGGTGCTGCTTGCCAGTGTAGGCGCCGGATTCACAGTCGGGGCTACGCTTCTGCGCTGGGAGTTCTGAGGAAAGACAGGCGGACTGCACTGGATCGAGAGTCCTCCCTGAGACACCGTTTCAGGACGTCATGAAATCGATGCGGGACGGAGATCCTCGGACTCCGTGTGTCGTGAGGAAACTTGCGCCCGGGCACGAGCTAATTCCCTGAGAGCTCGCTCTTTTTTTCTTTTTTAGACAAGCAGATCCTTTGCGGAACTGTGACGGATGAAGTTGCGTAATTACTATCTGAAAGATATATATCTATTAGATATGTCAAAGAAGAAAACGAAAATTCGAACAGGGAGTTCTACGACAGATGCGGTGCTGGGTGTGCTGAGCATGGCTCCGATGTCCGGCTATACGATCCGCTCCGTCGTCTCGCAGTCGATCGGACACTTCTGGAGCGAGAGCTTTGGCCAGATCTATCCCGCGCTCAGGCAGCTGACTTCAGAAGGATTCGTGGAAAAGAAGACCGAGCGGCAAAAGGGGCGTCCGGACCGGAATGTGTACTCGCTGACCGGAAAAGGAAGAGAACGGCTGCAGGAGTGGCTGATGACGCCATCGGCAGAGGCGGTTCCGAGAAACGAGCTTCTGCTGAAGCTGTTTTTCGGAGGGCAGGCTCCCGTGGGTGCCAGTCGAGAGGATGTAACGGCCTTCGTTCAGAGGCAGGAAGCTGCTCTTAATGTCTATGCCGGGATTGCAAAAGATTTGAAGAAGAACAGGGCCAACGATCCACAGCTCCCTTTCTGGTTGATGACGCTGAGCTATGGCAGCCACTACAGCGAAGCAATGGTGCAGTGGGGAAGAGAGACGCTCAGGCAGTTGAGTGCGATCGAAAAAGCAGGGATGAAGAAACAATAGAGGAGGAGAGATGAACGGACATATTCACGATCCCCTGTGGGTGAAGGTGTTTCTGGCGATCCATATCGCGGCAGGGACGATGTCGTTTCTGCTGGCGCCGGTCGCATTAGCGACGGCCAAGGGCGGAAAGCAGCATAAACGCTGGGGAAAAGTATATCTGTGGTCGATGGGGGCTGTTGCTGCGACGGCAGTGCCGATGGCGTTCTTCTTTCCGGTGAGATTCCTGGCCCTGGTGGCGGTCTTCAGCTTTTATATGGCGTTTGCGGGATATCGCGTGCTGAGGTTGAAAGACCTGTCCCGTGAAGGAGACGCGAAGCCGATTGACTGGACTGCCGGAGTCGTTACTTTTGCGGCGAGCGCTCTGCTGGTCTGGCTTAGTGCGTTCAGGCCAGCGTCGGTTGAAGTAATTCCTACCGTTGGGGTCATCTTTGGGTTGATCGGGATTAGCGCGGCGATGCGGCAGATGATCTCGTTTGTCTACAAACCGAAAGAAAAGATGTTCTGGTGGTACGGGCACCTGGGGAACTTCATCGGCAGCTATATTGCGGCGTGGTCGGCCTTCAGCGTAGTGACACTCGGCCAGATACTGGGGAATACGTGGTACCTGTGGCTGTGGCCCTCGATCCTTGGAGTCCCGGCTGTGGCTGCGACGACGGTCTACTACAAACGGAAGTTCGCGCCGAAGCTCCGGAGCACGAGCGCGGCCTAGCTTCCAGCTGCTGTTACATCCGGGGCAAGATCGTGTGAGCTTCCGACGGTCTTCGAAGCCTTGTAGAGCTGCCAGAAGGCAATGGCGCAGCTTACGAGGATGACGCTCCAGGTGACGATAAGAAGTGTGGTCGCATACTTCTCTGAGAGTTGATTCCAAAGGCGAAGGATGTGCCTGCCGTAATAGAGGCCGAGCCCGACTGCGATGAAGTGGCGGGCCGTACGGCTGAGGATGAAGGCCCAGAGGAATTTGCGCTTCGACATCTTCAGGGCCCCAGCTGCAAGGACAAAGGGAGACAGGGGCATAGGCGGGGGAAGGAGTGCGGGGATTGCGACAGCCAGGATGGCGTGATGCTCCATCCACTCCCGGACGAGTTTAAAGATTCGTGGGGGGACGCGTTTTTCAAGGAACGCCATTCCACCGGACTGTCCGACACGATAGCTCAGATAGCCGCCGATCGCGGAGCCGACGGAGGCCACAAGGACGAGCACGAACCAGTTCGCGTGCCGGGCGGCCATAAGGACAAGCATGATGTCGGTGATACCGGGGATCGGCAGGGGTACGAACGACGAATCGATGATGGAGACCAGGAAAAGGCCGAATGGGCCGAAGGTGAAGAGGAAGTGCAGGAGAGGAGAGCGGTGCGTGTGAGGAGCCACGACCTTGAGCGCGGCGCGGGCCGCGTAGTCAGCCACGATCGAAGTGGCAGCCGTGGTAGTCATACAGGATATGACGCTCAGGGATGGTGCAGAGTCGCGGTGAGTTACGGAAAAACTATACTCCAGCGCGATTTAGAGGAAGCGGAGGCTGGGAAGAGGGGGCAGTATACCGGACTCAGAGGCGTAGCTGCGGAAGAGCTCGATGGTGCGAATGCAATCCGGGGTCAGGGTGTAGTGGATGTTAACCGAAAGGTAATGATGGATGGTCTCGGACGGGATCGCGATTCGCGGAGTCCACTCGCGGACGAGGTCGTCGATGTGGGCGAGGCCGTGGTCGCGGGAGCCGGTGAGGTCGTCGGTGAGCTGAGGGGACGTGAGGTGGCTTGCGGCGAGCGCCTCGGGCCGGACAGCCCAGACTGCCGCAACCCACGGAAGTCCGGTGCGGGTGAGCCATTCGTGGGCGAGGTCGATCCACTGACAGGGGCCGACGACGGCTTCGATCTGCTGGCGGGATTCGAGGGCGAGCAGAGCGGGATCGCCGATGAGGAGGGCTGCATCCGCGTTCTGGAGCATCGCAATGGGATCCGCGGATGCGGTCAGGAATTGCGGCTCGGTGTGGAGGAAGTTGCGGAAGAGAATCTCGGCGTAGGCGCGCGAGCTGCGGGAGGCATTGTCGGCGGCAACGGTGCGGACGTCTTCGAGAGGACGATTTCCTTTGACGATGAGCTGGATGGAGCGGACGCGATCGAGGGAGGCGATGGTGCACCCGGGAACGACGGCGAGCTCTGGGGTCAGCGAGGCGATGGGGATGAGGCCGAGGTCGGCGCGGCCCGCAAGGAGCTCGTCGGCGCAGAGGGAAGGAAGGGTGTAGTGGAGCTGATAGCGTTCGGCGAGCGAGGCGGCGAGCGGAGGGTGCTCGAAGTCCCACATGAGAGGAGCCGGATTGAGGAAGTTGATGGCGGCTACGCGAACGGGATGGAATGAAGTGCCCAAAGATCTAGTGTAGAAGATGCGCGAGGAGACAGAGGATGCGGCGTGCGATCATCGGCTTCCATAAGGATGAGGAGAACCACTGGGTCGCCGAGCTGGAGTGCGGGCATGGGCAGCATGTCCGGCACGATCCTCCGTGGACGGTTCGCGAGTGGGTGACGACCGAATCGGGGCGGGCGTCGCGGATCGGTATCGAGCTTGAATGCCGCCGATGTGACGAAGAGCCGTGAAGTTTCTGTTAGGACTGAGCCGAATGGGGTTGTAGGATTCTTGGCGTGTGCGAGGAGCTGACGCAATGGATGGACTGATCCGGGTTGGCCGGCTGCTGTATGCCGTGGCGATCTTTTTCTTTGGGATGCAGTGCCTGGCGTCAGCGAGCGGAAACAGGTTTCTGGTTCCGTCGGCTGGCCCCCCGTGGACGCAAGGCGAGCGTGGCCTTGCTGTGTTGGTGGGCATCGGGATGATGGCAATTGCAGTGTGCCTGGTTCGGCAATGGTACGGACGGCTGGCGGCGAACCTGCTTGGATTTGGGGCGCTCGTGCGCGGGCTGGTGATCTATCTGCCATGGCTGCTCAAGGTACCGAGATATCCACGGCCGTGGGTGAGCCTTTTTGAGTTGGTGGCGATGGGAGGAGCCGCTCTGGTGATCGGGGGTACGCTGCCGGGGGTGGTTCGCGAAGGGAGAGAATCGGAGCTACGGCTGGTGGGGCTGGGACGCTGGATGTTCACGGTCGCGCTGGCGGTCTTTGGAGGGCTGCACCTGATCTATACGCCGAATGTGGCGGTGCTGATCCCGGCGTGGATTCCCTGGCACATGTTGTTGGCGAAATGGATAGGATTTGCCTTCCTGCTCGCGGCGGTGAGCCTGATGACGAAGGTGCAGGCCGGATGGGCAGGAGCCATGCTGGGACTGATGTTTCTGCTGTGGGTGCTGCTGCTGCACGTACCGAGGGTTGCGAGGGCTCGGCATGATGGGAGCGAGTGGACGAGCGCGTTTGTCGCTCTGGCGATGAGTGGAGCTTCGTTTGTGCTGAGCGGGGTGTTGGCAAGGAAATGGAGTCGAGCGTGAGGGAAAGAGGAGTGATGGATCGTCGAAGATTTCTTTCTACAACGGGCGCAACGGCGCTTGTGCTAGGTTCGGGAGCTAAGGGGTCGCCAGCGGCTGCTGCGCCAAAGCCAGCGAAGATGCCGAAGGCGATGATGAAGCTCGGTTGCCAGAGCGCGCCGACGACCGATGCTCATTTGAAGTACCTGGCACGGTATGGGGTAAAGCATATCTGCGGGTATCCGCAGACTTCGGAGGGTCGGATCGCCTCCACGGTGGACGAGCTGAGTCGGATGAAGGAGCTGGCGGAGAAGAACGGAATCGAGATCGTCTGTGTCGGGCCGCCGATCCTGGAGTCGAGCTATATCGACCGGGAGAAGCACCCGGCGATCATGCTGGCGAAGAGCCCGGAGCGCGACCGCGATATCGAGCAGTTACAGATCTTGATCCGCAACTGCGCCCAGGTGGGGCTGCCTTCGATCAAGTACAACATGAGCATTCTTGGCGTGCTGCGGTCGGGCAGAGTACCGGGACGCGGCGACGCGAGCTACAGCCAATGGAAGCTTGCGGAGGCGAAGCCGAAGACTCCGCTGACGATTGCGGGACACGTGGATGCGGATGCTTTCTGGGAGAGGATCACGTATTTTCTCGACCGAATGATTCCGGTGGCGAACGAGAACAAGATCCGCATGGCATGCCATCCACAGGACCCTGGGGTTCCGCCAGAGGGCTACCAGGGTGTGGATCGGGTGCTGGGGACCGTGGATGGTTTGAAGAAGTTTATTTCGATCCGGGAGAGTGAGTATCACGGCCTGAACTTCTGCCAGGGGACGGTGTCGGAGATGCTCGCCGATCCGGGAACCGAGATCTTCGACGTGATTCGTTACTTCGGCACGCGGAAGAAGATCTTCAACGTTCACTTCAGGAATATCCGCGGCCATCGGAATGACTTTGTCGAGGTGTATCCGGACGAGGGCGATGTGGATCTGTGGAAGGCGATCCAGGTCTACAGGGAGGTCGGCTACCCCTATATGCTGATGCCGGATCATGTTCCTGTAGCCGAGAGCGATCCGCAGGGGCTGCAGTCGTTCGCTTACTGTTATGGATATATTCGCGGATTGATCCAGGTTGTGCAGTCGCAGGCGTAGCGACTAGGAAGAGGAACGAATTGAAGTTGGGCCAGCAGGAAGAGAGAGCGACCGAGGGAGTACGGGCGGAGGCGCAACTGGCATGGCTGGCGCTGGTGCTGACGCCGGCCATGGGGGCGACGCGGACGTGGAGGGTGATGCGGCAGCTTGAGGAGCCGGAGCGGCTCTTCGAGGCTTCGCTGACCGAGTTGGAGGGGCTGGGAATGCCCGCGCACTCTGCGCAGTTTGTCTCTGAGGGCAAGGCAAGGGCGGCAGCGGAGGATGAGTGGACTCGCGTGACGCAGAGTGGTGGAACGATTCTGACGCCGGTTGAGAAGGCATACCCGGAGAGGCTGCGCGAGATCTACGATCCTCCGGCGGTGCTGTGGATTCGCGGCGATGCTCGGCTGCTTTCGCGCCCAGGCATTGCGGTGGTGGGAACGCGTCATCCTTCGCCCTATGGAGCTGGGATGGCCGAGATGCTGTCGCGCGACCTGGCGGCTCGAAGGCTAACTATATTAAGCGGGATGGCTCGCGGGGTGGACACGGCGGCTCACAAGGGGGCGCTGGAGGCACGCGGCAAGACGGTTGCGGTGTGGGGTACTGGAATCGACGTAATTTACCCGAAGGAGAATAAGCGGCTGGCCGAGCAGATCGTCGAGAGTGGAGGGACGATTGTGAGCGAGTATCCACTGGGAACGTTTCCGGCTCCGCAGAACTTTCCGATCCGCAACCGCATTCTGAGCGGGATGAGCGTGGGAGTTCTGGTGATTGAAGCAGCGGAGCATAGCGGGACCCGGATCACGGCGCGGCTGGCAATGGAACAGAATCGCGATGTCTACGCGGTTCCCGGGAATGTGACGAACAAGAACGCCTGGGGACCGAATACGCTGATCAAGCAGGGCGCGAAGCTTACGGCGACCTGGGAGGATGTCTGGGAGGACCTGGCTTCCGAGATTCGTCTGCAACTTGAAGAAGAAATTGGGGTTACAAGCAGTAGTGAATCGAAAGACGGTGGATCCGCATCTTTATTTACCGAAACGCGGCTTTCCGATCATGAGCGAATGGTTCTCGAGCGTCTGAGACAGGATGAGACGACGCAGCTGGATGAGCTGATCGAGAACCTGGATGGCGAGCTTGGATCGGCAGAGATCTTTACCGCGCTGTTTGAGCTGGAACTGGCAGGGCGCGTAAGGCAGCTTCCGGGAAAGAACTATATCCGGACGATGTGAGCTGGTCCGGGAAGGGCAGGCGAGCAGTGGAAAAAATCTTTCTTACCCCCTGCTAACTAACTGTGGTGCATTGGTTTGTCGTATCGGAGCACGAAATGCTGTGCGTCCGTTGAGCCGGTTCGAGGTAGTAACGTTTTGGCACTGTCTTCGTCTGTTGGGAATTGCGGGAGGATGACGTATCCGGCGAACCGTGTTAGGTTCGCAAGGGAATCCTCGCAAGATAAGACAGAGAAGAAGTGAAGAAAAGATGGAACCTCCGGCTACGGCGGGACGTTCTGGTGAATGAAGGGAACGAATGGCTAAGTCACTCGTGATCGTAGAGTCGCCGGCGAAGGCGAAGACGATCGGGAAATATCTCGGCAGCGACTACGTGGTGGAGGCCTCGATTGGCCACATCATGGACCTGCCCAAAAACGATATTGGTGTGGAGCTGAAGAAGAGGACCTTCGAGCCGACGCTGATCATCTCTCCTGGCAAGGAGAAGGTCGTCGACCGCCTGAAGAAGCTGGCGGCGAAGGCCGATGCAGTGTACCTGGCGCCTGACCCGGATCGCGAAGGCGAGGCGATTGCGGCGCATCTTTCGATGCAGCTGACGCCGGTGGTGAAGAACAAGAAGATGGTCCGCCGGGTGACGTTTAATGAGATCACCCAGAAGGCGGTAAGAGCCGCATTTGAACATGCGCGGGATGTGGACGAGAACCTGGTGGACGCGCAGCAGACTCGCCGTGTACTGGACCGGCTGGTGGGCTATCAGATTTCACCGCTGCTGTGGGACAAGGTTCGGCGCGGACTGAGTGCGGGGCGAGTGCAGACAGTGGCGCTCCGTCTGATCGTCGAGCGGGAGCAGGAGATCAACGAGTTCAAGGCGGTGGAGTACTGGACGATCGACGCCGATCTTCTGCCGGGAGCAGGCAAGCAGGGATTCACGGCGCGATTCGTGGGAGTGAACGGCGTGCCTTCCCGTGTGGCCAACGGAGTGGACGCGGACGGCAAGGAGCAGTTTCTCGCCAACGCCCTTCCGGATCAGGATGCCGTGGACGAGGTTGTCGGTGAGCTCAAGACCGCGAAGTGGAATGTACAGTCGGTCGAGAAGAAAGAACGCCGAAACAACCCCAAGGCACCGTACACGACGAGCAAGCTGCAGCAGGATGCCGCTGGGCGGCTGGGTTTCAATGTGCGCCGCACCATGGGCGTGGCACAGCGTCTGTATGAGGGCGTTGAGATTGGATCCGAGGGTACGGTCGGTCTTATTACCTACATGCGTACCGATTCAACGCGTGTAAGTCCGGATGCCATCACCGAGGCGCGAGAGTTTATCGGTAAGCTGGGGAATCAGTATCTTCCAGCCAAACCGAATGAGTATGTCGGTAAGAAACAGGTGCAGGCCCAGGACGCGCACGAGGCGATTCGTCCGACTTCGGTGAAATTTACCCCGGACTCGATTCGGCGATACCTCTCCGATGAGCAGTACCGACTGTACAAGCTGATCTGGCAGCGCTTTGTCGCCAGCCAGATGACGCCTGCGATCTTTGATCAGACGACGGTGGAGATCGAGGCGAAGGCGAAGCTGACCTATGACTTCAGGGTCACCGGCAGCGTGCTGAAGTTCGACGGGCACCTGAAGTTTGAGGAGGAAGAGAAGCGGGTTCGTCAGTCGGCGAAGGAGAAGGCCGCGAAGGTAGAGCGACTGGCGCAGCAGAATGATGTGGAGGCTGATGGCGAGGAGGATGCTGACCGCAGGCTCCCGGAGTTGACGGCAGGTGAGGCTCTGAAGCTCGAGAAGCTCGATCCGCAGCAGAAGTTCACGCAGCCGCCGCCGCGCTATAACGAGGCCAGCCTGGTGAAGACGCTGGAGGAGAAGGGCATTGGCCGTCCTTCGACGTATGCGTCCATCATTAATACAATTCAGGATCGCGACTATGTGAAAAAGATCACGGGGCGGTTTGTGCCGACCGAGATCGGGATCGTCGTCACCAAGCTGCTGGTGAAGAACTTCCCGTACATCTTCGATACGCAGTACACGGCGACGCTTGAGGGCGAGCTGGATGCCGTGGAAGATGGCCAGGAGCGCTGGACAGATCTGCTCAACGGCTTTTACGACCACTTTGAAAAAGAACTCAAGGTCGCCGAGAAGAGCATGGAAGACATCAAACGGATGGAGGAGCCGACCACCGAGGTCTGCGACAAGTGCGGCTCTCCGCTGATTTTGAAGTGGGGCAAGTTCGGCAGCTTCTTCTCCTGCTCGAACTTCACCAAGTCGAAGCCGATGAATGTTGCAGCGGGTCCATGGAAGAAGGATCCCAAGGCGGTAGCAAAGAAGATCACGTCCGCTTTCACCTTCCCGATGACGGTGAAGGCGGTGACGGAAGATGTCACTGACTTCAGTCGTGAGGCTGCGGATACGAAGGAGCTTGCCGCCGCGATCAACGAAGCTCAGTGTAAGGGCAAGAAGGTAGTGGTGGAGACCTTCAGCTGCGATTTCACCAAAGAGAACTATGCAGCGAAGCCGGATCTAAGCGCCCCGGGAGCCGATGAAGTTGCAGAGGAGGAGTTCTGCGACAACTGCGGCCGCGTGATGGTGCTGCGCAACGGACCCTGGGGGCCGTTTATGGCGTGTCCTGGGTACAACGAGGATCCGCCGTGCAAGACGATCCGCAAGCTGAGCCAGAAAGTGCAGCAGAAGCCCCCGGTGCAACTGGAGGAGAGCTGCCCGAAGTGCGGTAAGCCATTGCTGTTGCGGCATGGACAGTACGGCGAGTTCGTCAGCTGCAGCGGATATCCGAAGTGCAAATACATCAAGCAGGAGCTGCTGGATGTGAAGTGCCCGAAGGACGGTGGAGATATCGCCGCCAGGAAGACCAAGCGCGGAGATGTCTTCTACGGCTGCGTGAACTATCCGAAGTGCGACTTCGCCTCGAACCAGAAGCTGATCAATGAGACGTGTCCGAAGTGCGAGAGCGCCTATCTGTTGGAGGTGTCCAACGACAAGGGAACCTTCTGGGTATGTCCGAACAACCACGAGGCCCTGCCGAAACGCCGGAAGAAGAAGGGCGCGGAAGAAGAGGCTCCCACAGCGCCACCATGCAGCTACGAGAAGAAGGTTGGCGAACCGGTATTGAATCCGGAAGGCGCAGCGGCCTGATACGATTCGAAGATAGTCTGGAGAGTAGATGGCAACTGCGGCTGATGCGGAGCTGGTACTGAAGCTTTACGAGATGCGACGCGAGGAGACACTGAGAAAGTCGCGTCGCTTTATGGTCTTCGATTTTCAGCCAAAGACGCTGGAAGAGCTAAGAGCGGTCTCACGCGATGTGGGCTCGCAACATAACGCCGCGTGGAGGCAGGCAATCGGGTATTGGGAGATGGCTGCCTCGCTGGTGCTGCGCGGGGCACTCGATGCGGATCTTTTCCTGGATTCGAACGGCGAAGGCATCCTGATCTACGCAAAATTCCACCATTTTCATGTGGAGAGTGAAAAGCAGTCAGGCAATCCTTTCATGCGGCAAACAACCGCCGTGATCGAAAAGTATCCGGCCGCGGCGAAGCTTCATGAGGGCTTTCTACGATCTTTAGGGCTGACAAAGGCATAGACTGCCGGTATACCGCTTTTCCTTTTTTGCATCGTTTCTGTTACAACTACTAAAGTAGTCTATGGCGACTGATGTATGTGCGCCGCCTGAAGTTGCCTGGGCGGCTTTGCTGTAAATTATTGAAAAGACGGGTTGCAGACTATGGCGAAGGCAGTTTGGAATGGTCAGGTGCTGGCTGAGAGCGAGACCTACGAGACGGTGGAAGGCAACATTTACTTTCCCGATGAGTCGGTAAAACGAGAGTTTCTCAGGCCGAGCTCAACGACGTCGAGCTGCCCCTGGAAGGGTCAGGCGCGCTATTACACGATTCTTGTGGACGGCCAGGAGAATCAGGACGCTGCGTGGTATTACCCCGATCCCAAGCCTGCGGCTCGTAACGTGAAGCATCATATAGCTTTCTGGCGCGGCGTCGAAGTAACGAAGTAGCCTCCCTCTTATTTCCGCGGGACTGCGTCCAGCGAGCGAGCCGATCGTTTGAGATCGACGATTGTCGTCGTGACTTTTTCTGCATGAGATCTGACAAAACCCCGCTGAAGATTATTGTTAAGGTCTATGAGCCAGACTTTGACAGAGAATGACGACGACAGTGTTCGTCTGAATGAAGCGAAAAAGACGCTTGATCCTGGAACGGATGCGGAGTGGTCCAGCCTGCGCACTCTTGGGCACCGGATGGTGGACGAGATCTTCAACTACCTCCAGGGCAGGCGGGAACAGCCAGCGTGGCAACCGATTCCTTCAGACCTGCGGCAGGCGATCGAGAAGGAACCGATTCCCCGCCAGGGTGAAGGCGCTTCAACTGTCTACGAGAGCTTTGTGAAAAACGTACTGCCGTACGGAATCGGCAATACGCATCCTCGCTTCTGGGGATGGGTGATGGGGAGCGGAACTCCGGAGGGAGTGCTGGCGGAGATGCTGGCTGCCGGGATGAATCCGAATGTGGGTGGATTCGATGACTCCGCGACGATGGTGGAGGAGCAGGTGATCCGGTGGATGGCAGAGCTGATGGGAATGCCTGCCGGAACAAGCGGACTGTTGATGAGCGGCGGCACCATGGCGAACCTGATCGGGCTGGCGGTGGGACGTTATGTAAAGGCGGGCTTCGATGTGCGGGCCGAAGGGGTTCGTGGCGGGCCAGAGCTGCGGGTGTACTGCTCCAGCGAGGCGCATAGCTGGCTGAAGAAGGCGATGGAGCTGATGGGAATGGGGCGCGTGGCTCTACATGCCGTTGGCGTAGATGCCGGATACTCCATGAAAGTGGATGAGTTGCGAGAGGCGATTGTTTCGGACCGAGCTGCCGGTCTCAGGCCGGTTTGCGTTGTGGCAACGGCCGGTACCGTGAATACGGGGGCCACGGATGATCTTTCTGCCATTGCGGATCTGTGCGTGCAGGAAGACCTATGGTTCCACGTGGATGGGGCATTTGGCGCGCCAGCGTACTGGTCAGAGAGATTACGCCCGATGGTGCAGGGAATCGAGCGAGCGGATTCGCTGGCGTTCGACCTGCATAAATGGGGCTACATGCCCTATGACATTGGCTGCGTGCTGGTGCGCGATGCACAGGCGCACCAGGCTGCCTTTGCCACCGGGGCCAGCTATCTGTCCGGGATGGAGAGAGGACCGGCTGCTGGCGGGCTTCGGTTTGCAGACCGCGGCGTTGAACTGTCGCGAGGATTCCGGGCGTTGAAAGCATGGATGAGCCTAAAGTCGCAGGGAGTGGAAGCGATCACCGCTGCGATCGAGCAGAATGTCGATCAGGCACGATACCTGGCGTCTCTGGTGGGGGCATCTCCCGAGCTGGAGCTGGCGGCGGAGGCTCCTTTGAATATCGTCTGTTTTCGTTATGCGGGTGCCAGCGACGCTGAGAACAAGGAGATCCTGATGCGGCTGCAGGAGAGCGGGATTGCGGTGCCTTCCGGAACCATGCTGGAGGGCCGGTTCGCGATTCGTGTAGCGATCTCGAATCACCGTTCGCGACGAAGTGATTTCGATCTGTTGGTAGAGGCAGTGACGCGAATTGGGCGGGATGGAGTTGGGAAGACAGGCAGCGCCGCGCAAAGCTAGTTGCGCGGACGCCGCCTTCTGCGATCAGTAAGCCTGAGCCTGCTCCAGGGGGAGGCGGACTTGGAAGCAGGTCGTTCCAGGTTTCGATTCGACTTGAATGTAGCCCGTGTGACGCTCGAGGATACGTTGCGCCGTATCGAGCCCGAGGCCGAGCCCGCGACCAGGGGCCTTGGTGGTGTAGAAGGGTTCGAAGATGCGGCTCTTGAGCTCCGGCTCGATACCGGGACCTGTATCCCACACCTCGATGAAAGCCATCCTTCCCTGCTGCCGGGTACAGACCTTCAGCGTTCCGCGATCGTTCATCGCGTCGAGTGCATTTTCAATCAGCGCGGTCCATACCTGGTTGAGCTCTCGCCCGTAACCGGCGACGGGAGGAAGAGTCGGATCGAAATCCGTTACGACCGAGACATGCTGCAGGCGCGATTTGAACATGGCCAGGGTGTTCTCCAGCGATTGCGCCAGATCGATGTCCTGGATCGGCGCCTGATCCATGTAGGAGTAGTCCTTGATCGCCCGGATGAGATCGAAGATACGCACGGTTGAGTTCACTACCGTCTCGGCCATACGCTCCACGCGTAGCGAGCTGGCGAAGGTAGCGACGGCGACCGGAAGCGCCTCGGAGGTGACAAGGCCGGCCAGTTCGTCGAGTTGAGTCGAGGCGATGCCAGTCTCAGCCAGCGAAGGTGCAATAGCCCATGGATTGGGAATGTTGTGCGTCTCGAGCCAGGTGAGCAGATCGACCTCACGATCGCTGATGGCGAGAGCATCAGACGAGCCTCCATTGGAGGCTTCCTGTTCCGCGAGGATGGAGCGCGTGCGTGCCACCCAGGAACGATACTGCGAGGTGAGCGTATCGGAGAGGCAGAGGTTGCCAAGCCGATATTTCTGATCTCCGTATTGGCGCAGTTCGGAGAAGAGGCTGGACGCCGAACGCTGCGCGGCGGAGGCCGGGTTGTTGAGCTCGTGCGCGAGATTGGCTGCAAGCTTGCCGAGAGCAGCGAGCTTTTCTGCCTGTTGTTCCATGCGCGTGACTTCGCGAACGCGATCCATCATCGTAGACACACAGCGTTGAGCCATGGAGGGAATCGCTGCAAGCATCTCGGGGAAGAGAGATTCGTGAATCTCGAGCGCCCATCCTGAACCGACCAGATAGGCCTCGCCTCCATAGACCTTCATGCGAGAGAAGGGAAGTTTTGCGGTCATCTGACCGGCGCGCCCAATCCACAACGCCATGGGGCCGGCGTTATGACGGCGTACATGGACCTCGCCCTTGAGGATGAAGATCATCCGATCGCAAGGACTGCCTTCGGTGAAGACCATTGCGCCATCTTCCCCAACTCGCTCCGTGCCATGAGTCGCGAACCAGCGATACTCTTCTTCGGTAAGACCGTCGAGTGCGGAGATGGTGCGTAATGCTGCAATGATCTCTGCCTGCGGCGTCGGGTGCGGAGGGGGAGCGGTGAAAACCTGGAGCCCGAGCTGCTGGGGAAGTATGGCTTCGTAACTGCTGGGGGCGGCCATGAGCGAATCTCCTTCTGCCGTCGTGGGCAGGAAAAACAGGAACCGGCGACTCTTGTTCCATTGTGACAGGTTTGTAAAGGGGAATGGAGCAGAGCTCGTGAGGAATTCGTTGTGTTTGTGACGAAAAGAAACGCGGCATCCATGGGATGCCGCTCCTAACCCAGACGATGAAAAGAATTTAGGGCCTGCTGCGACCGCTCGATTCGATCCGACTCAGTTGGGCGAGCATGCGCTGGACCTGTTTAGGATTTTGTGCGGCAACGTCATGTTTTTCTGAAGGGTCAAGCTTTCTATCGTAGAGCTGCGGCTGAGGAGCATTTCCCAACTCCGTTTTGGTGTTTTCGTCGTATGCCGGATTCTTGCTGCTACGAATCAGCTTCCAATCTTTTTCAACAAGGGAGAGCGCTCCGGCTTCTTCAACGAGAGTGTCTCGACCGTGGATAGACATGCCAAGGAACGCGGGCAGCACGTTCATGCTGTCCGGTGCATCCTGACTTGCGATCGGTTGCCCGGTAAGCGAAGCGAAGGTCGCGAGAAGATCCACCTGATCGATCAGGGCGTTTGATGTGGTGCCCGGCTTTATGTGGTCCAGCCATTTCGCGATGAACGGAACGCGGGTTCCTCCATCGAAGTTGCTGTATTTTCCACCGCGATAAATTCCTGCTGGTTTATGGGTACCTAATTTTTCCACGGCCTGATCCTGGTAGCCGTCGTCTACAACCGGACCGTTATCGCTCGAAAAGATAACGAGTGTATTTTTTTCGAGGCCATTCTTTTTGAGAGTATCCAGGATCTGGCCGACGCTCCAGTCGAGCTCCGCAATGGCGTCTCCGCGCGGGCCCATCGTGGTCTTTCCCTGAAAGCGTTTGTTGGGAAGGCGAGGCACGTGAATATCCTGCACGGGGTAGTAGAGGAAGAATGGCTGTTGCTTGTTCTGCTCAATAAAGTGGATCGCCTTCGCTGAAAGCACATCGACGATATCTTCATCGACCCAAAGTGCGGATTTGCCTCCCTCCATGTAGCCGATGCGGCTGACGCCATCGACGATAGCCATGTCGTGTCCGTGGCTGGGTTTCATCTTGAGTAGCTCAGGATTGTTGCGCCCTGTTGTCTCGCCGGGGAAGGGTGCTTTGTAGCTGACGTGAATGGGATCGGAAGCGTTGGCATTGACAACGCGATGATCTTCCACGAAGACGCAGGGAACTCGATCTGGTGTAGCGGGAATGATGAAGGAGTAGTCGAAGCCAACCTCGAGCGGGCCAGGTTTGATCTCAGTATTCCAGTCGAGATTTCCATTCCCTAATCCGAGATGCCACTTCCCAACGATTCCGGTCTTGTAACCGCTCCGCTTGAGCACGCCCGGTAACGTGAGTTGTTTGGTATCGATGATCAGAGCGGCGTCGCCGGGAAGGATGCCTGTGCCCGGTTTACGCCAGGCGTATTGACCCGTCATGAGGGAGTAACGCGAAGGCGTGCACGTCGCCGAAGTGGCGTGCGCATCGGTGAAGCGAAGACCCTCCTTCGCGAGGGAGTCAAGGTTAGGAGTCTTGACCGATTCTGCGCCATAGCATCCGATGTCGCCGTAGCCGACATCGTCGGCGTAGATGAAGACGATATTTGGATAGGAGGAGGGCTTCGCAGCGCCAAGCAGTCCTGTAGCGGTGACTGCGCTTATCGTCTGGAGAAACTGTCTTCGGTTCATCGCACACTATGGTACGCGATGGATTGCAGTTCCTTGCATGTTTCCGTGAGCTAGGAAACGGGAAACTCCAGGTCGGGATCGGAGTAGTGGCCGCTGGTCATTGCGCCTGCGTTGCGGGGAAGGCCGATCGCTTCGATAGCGGGAGCCAGGGCAAGAACCGATGTGCAGAGGATCGCGATATGAAAGTCGCTGATGTGCGGATTTGCGGGGAGGTGCCCGCTGGCCCTCGCCACGAGGCGAAGCATGACAGCACCGACAGCTACTCCCATACCCATGGAGAGCTGCATGACGGCGGACAAGAAGCCATTGGCTCGGGACATTCGCTCAGAGGGGATCTCGGCGTAGGCCAGGGTCGTCATGCAGGTGAACTCGAGTGAGCGAGCGGCTCCGTGAAAGAAGAGGATCGCCGAGATCAGTGCAGGATGCGTGTGGGGCGTGAAGGTAGCGCAGAGCGCGACGGAGACGGCGACGATCAGTCCGTTGAAGATGAGTAGCCGACGGAAGCCGAAGCGGCGAAGGACGGGCAGCACGATCGACTTCATACTGAAGTCGCCACCGAAGAGAGCGAGCAGATAGAGGCCGGACTTGAAGGCGCTGAGGCCGAAGGCGACCTGAAACATCAGCGGAAGCAGAAAGGGAAGGACACCGACGGCGATACGAAAGAGGCTTGCACTGTAGACACTCAATCGATACGACTTCAGCCGCATGGATTCCAGATCGATGAGCGAGACAGGATTGCGACGCGCGGTGACGACCGCCAGGTATCCGCTGAAGAGACTGAGTAGAAGGACGGCGACCGCTGTCGTCCAGCGGCTGTCTCCGGCGCCAAGCGTCTCTAGCGCGAACACTACGCCGGTTGAGGCAAGGCCGGCGAAGAAGAAGGTCAGCCAATCGAGCGGATGCTTCTCGTCGGATCGCGTGTTCTCAATCCAGAGAATCGTTAGAACGAGTGCAAGGATGCCGATGGGCAGATTGAGTAGAAAGATCCAGTGCCAGGAGAAATAAGTCGTGATAAAGCCGCCGACAGGAGGTCCGATGACCAGAGCGGCGAGTCCGGGCCAACTGATATAGGCAATCGCCTGGGCGATCCTGTCTTTTGGAGTAGAACGCAGGACGATTAGGCGCCCCACGGGCACCATCATGGAGCCGCCAATACCTTGCAGGATCCGCGTGAGCGTAAAGGCAGTGAGAGTAGGAGCGGCGGCGCAGAGAAGAGAGGCAAAGGTAAAGATTCCGATGGCGGAGGCGAAGATGGTGCGGGCGCCGAATCGATCTGCTACCCAACCGCTGATCGGGATGAAGACGGCGAGGGTAATCAGGTAGGCCGTCATGCCTATGTTGAGCCGGACCGCTCCCACACCGAAGCTCTTCGCCATCTGCGGCAATGCAGTAGCGATGATGGTGCCGTCGAGGTTCTCCATAAAGAAGGCGCCGGCGATGAGCGTAGTGACGTAGAGAGGCGAGCGAGGGCTCTTCATTGGTCCTTTTTATAGTCGAGTGAATTTCACAGTCGAGTGACGCAAAGAGGCCCGGCTCAGGAGCCGGGCCTCAGAAAGACAACCCAACTTATGCTTTGACGACTGCTCCGTTTTCGACCTTGACCGGATCAAGGAAAGGCATAGCCTTACGAAGCTCGGCGCCGACCTTCTCGATGCCGTGTGCAGCTTCTTCCTGGCGGATGCGCGCGAACTCGTGGCGACCGGTCTCGTTCTCTTCGATGAACTTCTTGGCGAAGGAACCGTTCTGAATCTCCTCGAGCAGCTTCTTCATGGCCTTCTTCGTCTCGGGTGTGACGATGCGTGGTCCGGCGACATAGTCGCCCCACTCCGCGGTGTCGGAGATGGAGTGACGCATGTAGGCAAGGCCGCCGCGATACATCAGGTCGACGATGAGCTTGAGCTCATGAAGAACCTCGAAGTAGGCGAGCTCAGGCTGGTAGCCTGCCTCGGTGAGAACTTCGAACCCTGCCTTGACGAGAGCAGCGGTGCCTCCGCAGAGGACAGCCTGCTCGCCGAAGAGATCGGTCTCAGTCTCCTCGGTGAAGGTTGTCTCGAGAACTCCGGCGCGGGTGCAGCCGATGCCCTTTGCATAGCTCAGGGCGAGCTCGAGCGCCTTGCCTGAGGCGTTCTGCTCGACAGCAACCAGGCCAGGTACGCCGCCGCCTTCGGTGAAGACCTCGCGGACGCGATGGCCGGGAGCCTTGGGGGCGACGAGCGAGACATCGACGCCTGCTGGAGGAAGGATGGTGCCGAAGCGGATGTTGAAGCCGTGCGCGAACATCAGGGTCTTGCCGGGAGCGAGGTTGGGTTCAACCTCGGCCTTGTGAACCTTTGCCGCAGTCTGGTCAGGGGTGAGGTTCATGATGACGTCCGCCCACTTGGAGACGTTGGCGACGGTGTCGACCTGAAGGCCGGCTTTGCGTGCACGTTCGGCGTTGGGCGAGTCGGGGCGAAGGCCTACGCGGACCTCGACGCCGGAGTCCTTGAGGTTGAGCGCGTGCGCGTGGCCCTGCGAGCCGTAGCCGATGATGCCGACTTTTTTCGCCTGGATGAGGGAGAGGTCTGCGTCTTGATCGTGGTAAGTCTTTGCCATTTCTGTTTTCCTTTTCTTTATTTCGTTAATCGTAAATGGAGGGAGCTAAGCTTCGTCTTCGGCGAACTGGTTAGGAAGATCGTCTGCCTCTGGGCGTTCGGGAAAGGCGATGGGAGTCTCTTCGGTTGTCTTGGTGCCGAGAGCTTTGAGGACGCGGCTGGTGTGATGGCCGCGACGCATAGCCATGCGGCCGGTACGCGAGACCTCAAGAACCTCGAAGCTGGATTCGCGCAGCACCTGCAGCAGGCCTTCGATCTTGCTGGCGGCTCCGGTCATCTCGAGCATGATGGATTCTGGCGCGAGGTCGACGACTCGGGCACGAAAGACATTTGCGAGCTCGAAGATCTGCGAGCGCGAGTGCTGGCCGTGCGGCGAATTGGGACCGGCAGCGACCTTGATGAGGCAGAGCTCGCGGATGACGGCTTCACTGCGGCCCAGCTCGTCGACGTCGCGGGTGATCTCGAGCTTATAGAGCGAAGCGCGGATGCGGTCGGCAGCGTGCTCGGGCGCGTCGCAGACAATGGTCATGCGCGAGATGCCCTCGCGCTCGCTCTCGCCGACGGTGAGCGAAACGATGTTGACGTTGAGACGGCGAAAGAGCGAGGCGACCCGGGTGAGGACGCCGGGTTTGTCGTCTACGAGAGCTACGAAGGTGTGGAGCATTTGACCTCAGAGGAAATGGTGTAGGAAGCAGGTGCGAGAAAACTCTCAGGAGATACCGGCACTGGCGGTGTGGATGGCAAGGGTGGTTTTGGATACGACGGAATGAATGTCTTTGGAATTTCGTAGAGAATCAGTTCGCCCGGCTTTGCCTGCGGCCTTGCATTACTGCAGAGATTCCCGGTTGTAATTCCATTCTGGTGAATCTCCGCGATGGAATAGTTGGTGTAGAGTTCACCCCTTGAGCGGCAGTCCCCGTACATGTTCGAGAGAATACGAATGACAGTGGCATTGCCTGTGGTCACGTCGATGATGCCATCTGTATCAGTAGGCAAGGCGACGGAACCGATCTGGTCTTCACGGAGAGCCACGTTCAGGCGTTCATCTGTGACGGGCTTATTGGTTCTGGCGTTGATGACCTTGATCGTTACGTGCGGCGTGTTATCGAACTGGCCGTCATGGATGACGAAATTTATCCCGCCATCAAGATGGCCTGTGAATACGAGCCAATCCTTCTCAGTGGCTTTGATCAATTCCCGGTATTGCGGTGTATCACGAATCTGATTGCTCCATTGAATGGGCAAGACTGTTGTGCGGTCGTTGTCAAAGATCACCGGAGTACCGTTGCCCTGGGAAAAATGGGATCGAATGGTGACTGTCCTGTTTTCAAATCGCGCTGCATTTTTCCGCAGATCGGCAAGGCTCGTAAAGGGCCCAGTCTGCTGTGCGACGGCGGCCGAAGTGAGCCAAGTCGTGCCGCACAACAGGGACATCGCGGAGAAGCGAGCGAAAAGCATCTACTCGTCCTCTGCGGTTTCGATCAGCGGGTTGGGGCGGCGGACCATCTCGTGAAGTGCAGCTCCGGGAGCAATCATCGGGTAAACGCCATCTTCTTTCTCAACTGCAAAGTTGATGACGAAGGCTGTTGGAGAGGTGCGTGCCTTGGCGACTGTGGGTGTCACATCTTTACGCTCAGTGACGTGCGCGCCGGGGATGCCATGAGCGTCGGCGAGCTTGACGAAGTCAGGCGAAAGGATAGGCGAGCAGGCGTAGTTCTTGTCATAGAAGGCCTCCTGCCACTGGCGCACCATGCCGAGGAAGCCGTTGTTGATGACGGCGACGTTGATGTGGAGGTTCTCCTGCTGGATGGTGGAGAGTTCCGAGGCGGTCATCTGGAAGCCTCCATCCCCGGCGATGCACCAGACGTCGCAGTCGGGCCGTGCGATCTTGGCGCCGATGGCTGCGGGCAGAGCGTATCCCATGGTGCCGAGGCCACCTGAGGTGATGAGCGTGCGCGTGTCCTCGTGCTTGAAGTACTGCGCCTCCCACATCTGGTGCTGGCCTACGTCGGTGGCGATGATGGTCTTGTCGAGGCGGCCCGCAGCCTTGGCCTCCTGCCAGATGTCGTTGATGACGTGCGCAGCGTAGAGGTGACCGTTGTCGGGCAGGTTGATGATGTCGCGTACAGTGGCATCGCCCTTCATGGAACGGATCTCGCGCATCCAGTCCTTGGTGTTGTTATTCGCACTCGCTTCGGCAAGGTAGTTCTTGTCGTGGATGAGGGGCTCCATCGTGCGAAGAACCTCTTTCAGGTCGCCAATCAACGCGACGTCCACCTTGACGTTTTTGTTGATCTCGCTGGGGTCGATCTCGATATGAATCTTCTTTGCATTGGGGGCGTAGCTGGTAAGGTTGCCGGTCACGCGATCGTCGAAACGCATCCCGAATGCGAGCAGAAGGTCTGCCTGCTGGATGGCGTGGTTGACCCACGATTCGCCGTGCATCCCCATCATGCCCAATGCCAGCGGATGCGAGGCAGGGAAGGCTCCGAGGCCGAGCAGCGTAGTGGCGACAGGAATCTGGTAGCGCTCGGCGAAGGCCAGAACCTCGCGTTCGGCGCCGGAGTGGATGATGCCGTGACCGGCGAGGATGACAGGCTTCGTCGAGGCCCGCATCAGCTCGATCGCGCGGTGCATCTCGGCGGATTCGGCACGCAGCATGGGATGAGGGCGGAAGGTGGCGGGTGCGGCTTCGTCGAAGTTGAAGAGCGCGGTGCCCTGCTGGGCATCCTTGGTGATGTCGACCAGCACGGGGCCTGGGCGGCCGGAGGCAGCGATCTGGAAGGCTTCGCGGATCATCGGGGCGATGTCTTCGGCGCGCGTGGCGACGAAGTTGTGCTTGGTGATCGGCAGTGTGATGCCGGTGATGTCGACCTCCTGAAAGGCATCGGAGCCGAGGACTTTGGAGGAGACCTGCCCGGTGATGCAGACGATCGGGATGGAGTCGAGCATCGCCGTAGCGATTCCGGTGACAAGGTTGGTCGCGCCAGGGCCCGAGGTGGCGATGGCGACGCCGACCTTACCCGAGGCACGCGCATAGCCATCGGCCATGTGCGAGGCACCCTGCTCATGCCGCGTGAGGACGTGGTGGATAGGGAATTTGCGCAGAGCATCGTAGGCGGGGAGGATGGCTCCGCCGGGGTAGCCGAAGACCGTGGTGACCCCTTCGCCTACAAGCGTGGCCCATAGGATCTCGGCTCCGGTTAAGGTGGGATGCTGGTTCTTCTCTGTCATAAGCTACTTACCTCTTTAGAAAACTGTGAATGATCGGAACAAAAATTCTCAAAATGGCCAGAAATCCAATTACTCCAGCAATACTTGCTTCGATTCTGGCACCGCCGTCAGTACGCAAACGACTCAACACTCTATGTCGAAAAGGAGAGCCAGTGGGATAGGTCGACTCAGCATCTCTTATTGGGTTGATGATCATCGAGATCATCAACCCTGTAAAAGCTACGAGACCAACAATGGCAAAGCCTATTTCGAATTTGCTCACGTAGTAGCCTCAATGATTAAGTAGTAACTGCCCCTTCACTCGCGCTGCTTACACTGTTGGCATACTTCGCAAAGACTCCACGCTTGAAACGCGGCTCTGGCTGCTTCACTTCCTTCAAACGTTTTGCAACGTCTTCTGCAGGAACCTCAAGCCGCAGCTCTCGCTTCTTGATGTCGAAGGTGATGGTGTCTCCTTCGTGCACGGCGGCGATAGGGCCGCCCATAAAGGCTTCGGGAGCGATGTGGCCGACCATCAGGCCGCGCGTGGCTCCGGAGAAGCGTCCGTCGGTGAGAAGCGCGACGGTCTCCGAGAGCTCCGGGATGCCCTTGATGGCTGCGGTGACCGCGAGCATCTCGCGCATTCCGGGGCCTCCGCGAGGGCCTTCGTAGCGAATAACGCAGACGTCGTTGGGATTGATCTTTCCAGCCTCGACGGCGGCGAAGCAATCATCCTCGGAGTTGAAGACACGAGCAATACCCGTGTGCAGCACACGCTCGTGGCCCGCGACCTTCACAACACAGCCTTCAGGAGCGAGGTTTCCTTTGAGGATGACGAGGCCGCCGGTGGGCTTGAGTGGCTTGTCGATCGGATAGATGACGGGCTGGTTGGGTGTCTCGACGGCGTGGGCGGCCTCTTCGGCCAGCGTTTTGCCAGTGACGGTGATCTGGCCGCCGTCGATCAGGCCTGCATCGAGAAGACGCTTCGCAAGGAGACGGGAACCGCCCGCATCCTGGTAGTCCTTCGCGGCGTACTTGCCACCAGGCGAAAGGTCGCAGATATGCGGCGTGCGATCACTGATCGCGTTGAAGTCGTCGATGGTAAAGGGAATGTTGAACTCGCGCGCGATGGCAAGAAGGTGAAGTACGACGTTGGTCGAGCCTCCACTGGCGCACGCCGCGGCATAAGCGTCCTCGATGGTCTTGCGGGTGACGATCTTCGACGGGCGAAGATCCCTGCGGGCGAGGTCCATCACAAGACGTCCGGCTTCGCGCGAGGCGCGAGCCTTCTCCGGTGACATGGCGGGGACACCCGTAATCTCGATGGGCGAGATGCCGAGGAACTCTCCGGCCATGGCCATGGTATTGGCGGTGAACTGGCCACCGCAGGCTCCGGGGCCGGGGCAGGCGGCAGCTTCGACGGCTTCTAACTCGTCATCGGTAATCTTGCCTGCGGCGTGCGAGCCAATGGCCTCGAAGACCTGCAGGACTGTGATCTCTTTGACCGTGCCGTCGGGCTGAGGCAACTTGCCGGGCGCGATGGAGCCGCCATAGAGCATCAGGCCGGGAATGTCGAGGCGGCCGAGCGCCATGATGGCGGCTGGCATGTTCTTATCGCATCCGGCGATGCAGATCAGACCGTCGAAGGAGTTGGCGCGAGTGACCAGCTCGATGGAGTCGGCGATCACCTCGCGCGAGATCAGCGAGGCCTTCATGCCCTGCGTACCCATGGTGATGCCATCGTGGACGGTGATGGTGTTGAACTCCATCGGTGTTCCGCCCGCCTCGCGCACACCCTGCTTCACGGCCTCGGCTACCTGGCGGAGATGGAAGTTGCAGGGGCCGACCTCAGTCCAGGTATTGGCGATACCGATGATGGGCTTGTGCAGATCTTCCTTGGTGAAGCCGACGCTGCGGAAGTAGGAGCGCGCAGCCGCGCGATTAGGACCTTCGGTGAGGACAATGGAGTTCTTCTTTGCCGGATCGAGTTCGTTGCTCACTTGCTCTTTACTTCCTCTCTAAGTTGTTGCGGCGCGGCTGGAGAAATGCTGCTCAGAAATGACGACGTTATCAGGCGGCGTTTTTCGGTAAGGACCAGAAGTCCTTGTTGTGTTTCGATTCGAAGCTGTCGAGTTTCTTTTCATGGCGCAGCGTCAGGCCAATGTCGTCGAGTCCGTTCAGTAGGCAGTACTTGCGGAAAGGGTCGATGTCGAAGTGCGCGTTGAAGCCAAGTTCATCGGTGACGGTCTGGGCTTCGAGGTTGATGGTGATCTTGTGCTCAGGGTTGGCGGTTGAACGCTCCAGCAGCGTCTTCACCTCGTCTTCCGTCAGACGCGCGAGGATGATGCCGTTCTTGCCTGCGTTCGAAAAGAAGATGTCGGCGAAGCTGGGCGCGATCACGGCGCGGAAGCCGTACTGGTTGATGGCCCAAGCGGCGTGCTCTCGCGAGCTGCCGCAGCCGAAGTTCTTCTCGGCGATAAGAATCTCGGCCCCCTTATGCTCGAGCTTGTTGAGCACGAAATCCTTGCGCTCCTCGACGTGATCGGGCGTCGAAAGATCGTAGCGCCAGTCGAAGAAGAGGAACTCGCCGTAGCCGGTGCGCTCGATGCGCTTGAGGAACTGCTTCGGGATGATCTGGTCGGTGTCGATGTTCGGAAACGGCAGCGGCGCGGCCTTCGAGGTGAGGATGTTGATCGGTTCCATTAGCGTGGGGCTCCTTCCGTCTGCTTCCACTTGCGGATGTCTGTGAAGTGACCGGTGATGGCTGCTGCTGCTGCCATCTCGGGCGAGACCAGGTGCGTGCGTCCACCGCGTCCCTGGCGTCCCTCGAAGTTGCGATTGCTGGTGGAGGCGCAACGTTCTTCGGGCTGCAGGATGTCGGGGTTCATGCCAAGGCACATGGAGCAGCCGGGCTCGCGCCACTCGAATCCCGCAGTCTTGAAGATTTTGTCGAGGCCTTCTTCTTCTGCCTGGCGCTTGACCGCCTGCGACCCAGGAACCACCATGGCGCGGATCTTTGTCGCGATGTGGTGACCTTTGACGACTGCGGCTGCAGCGCGCAGGTCTTCGATGCGGCCGTTGGTGCAGGAGCCCAGGAAGACCGTGTCGATCTTGATCTCTTCCATCGGAGTGCCGGGTTTCAGTCCCATGTACTCGTAGGCACGCTCGAAGCTCTTGCGATCAGCCTCGGTCTTCGCGTCAGCAAGCAGGGGAACTTTGCCATCAATGGTGGCGTGCATGCCGGGTGAGGTTCCCCATGTGACTGCAGGAGCGAGCGTGGCTGCGTCGATGTGGAGTTCGCGGTCGAAGGTTGCGCCTTCTTCGGTGGGCAACGTCTTCCAGTGCGCGACGGCCTCATCCCAGGCTGCTCCCTGCGGCGAGAAGCGGCGGCCCATCAGGTAGGCAAAGGTGGTCTCGTCGGGAGCGATCATGCCGGCGCGCGCACCTGCCTCGATGCTCATGTTGCAGATGGTCATGCGGCCTTCCATCGAGAGTGCGCGGATGGCCGAGCCTGCATACTCGACGGCATAGCCAGTTGCGCCATCGGTGCCAATCTTGCCGATGATGTCGAGGATGATGTCCTTGGCGGTGACGCCGAAGGGAAGCTCGCCATCGACGGTGATCCGAAAGGTCTTCGGCTTAGACTGCGGCAGAGTCTGCGTAGCCATGACGTGCTCGACCTCGCTGGTGCCGATACCGAAGGCCAGGGCTCCGAAGGCTCCGTGCGTCGACGTGTGCGAGTCGCCGCAGACGATGGTCATGCCCGGCTTGGTCGCGCCCAGCTCCGGCCCGATCATGTGGACGATGCCTTGCGAGGCATCCTGCACATCAAAGAACTCGACGCCGAAGTCGGCGCAGTTCTTGCGTAGCGCGTTCACCTGGGTGGCTGCGATCTGGTCGACGATGTGAAGGCGGTCATAGGCGCTGGTAGTGGGGACGTTGTGGTCCACCGTGGCGATATGGCGATCGGGGCGGCGCAGCTTGCGCCCTGCCAGGCGCAGACCCTCGAAGGCCTGCGGGCTGGTGACCTCATGGACAAGGTGCAGGTCGATGTAGAGGATCGAAGGCTCGCCTTCGGGCTCTGCGACAATGTGTTGCTGCCATACTTTTTCGAACAAGGTTTTCGGTGCTTTGCTCATATCGTTCTTTCCTACGCTGCTGGTACTACGGGGTTGGAATCGTGAAAGCGGGTGGCTCCGGTCTGCGACGCAGGAATCTCGTGCGGCTTTCCGCTGGGATCAATGACGAAGGCGTGCGTCACGAGCGGTGGAACCTTACTGCCGTTGAGTTGTGCCGAGAAGATGGCCAGGCTGCGCTTGAGCGCAGGCGACAGATGCGGCACCTCGTCGGACGAATTTGCTGCGGCGAGAGAGCGGTCGGGGAAGATCCAGAGCGTGTACTCGGAGTTGTCGTCCTTCACGTCGCGAGATTCGCGACTCCAGTCGATGGCAGCGAAGACAACTAAAGGATGCGAGCTTCCGATATCAACGAAGAGCATTCCACGGGCAGGACAAAAGTGAGGAACGCAGCCGGTGGCGGTGAAGTAGCGGTTCTCGTCGGAACGCGCGATGCCGGGCACTCCCATGAACTCGACCGCGACATCCCATAGCGGTTTGCCGTTGCCCCAGAAGCTCTGCGGTGCGGTCAGATGTTTCTTCAGGAAATCGAGGAAGCGCGGATCGTTGGTAAGGCCGTTCTCGTGGCCGTCGGGCGCGGGCTTTGCGTACTGCCACATCCACGAAAGATCCTCTGCAACGGGCTTGTCGCTGTGAAGGTGAATCTGCGCGCGAGACCCTGCAGCCGTGGTGAGCAGAAGTGCAGCTGCGGCGAATTGGAGTGTGCGGCGCATTACTTTGTTGAAGCAGACCTCTTTGCCGTAAGCAGGATGAGCACGTTCACCAGAAGAAACATGACCAGCCCGGTAATCACCAGCGGGACGATTGCTGCGCCCTGTCTCCATCGATAGATCAGGGCTGCGGCGACCGCGCAGTTCATCAGGAAAAGTTTGATTCGCCAGCTCATCGTTCTATACGGCGTGCATCGCCTGGCGACGGTCAATGGACTCTGTCAGTGCCTGGTGGACGCGCTTGCCCATCTCCTGCGTGGAGACAAGCTGCACGTTCTCGCCTCCGCGTGCGATGTCCGCGGTGCGATAGCCCGCCTCCAGAACTTTATGTACCGCCTGCTCCACTGCGCGAGCATCCTGCTCGAGATTAGCGGAGTGCCGCAGAACCATGGCGGCGGTAAGGATCGCTCCCAACGGATTCGCCTTACCGGTCCCTGCAATATCAGGAGCCGAGCCGTGCACAGGCTCATAGAGATTCACCGCGCCGCCAATCGTCGCCGATGGCAGCATGCCGAGCGAACCGGTGATAACGCCCGCTTCGTCGGAGAGAATATCGCCGAAGAGATTCTCGGTGAGCACAACGTCGAAGTTGCGCGGGATATTCATGATGTGCATCGCCATCGAATCGACGAGCTGATGCTCGAGCGTGACCTCTGGGTAGTCCTTGGCGATCTCGGTTACGGTCGCGCGCCAGAGCTGCGAGACTTCGAGAACATTGGCCTTATCCACTGAAGTGACTTTCTTGCGACGCTTCGACGCGAGCTCGAAGGCGATTCGTGCCACGCGGACAACCTCATCGCGGCTATAGCGCATGGTGTTGATGGCTTCGTTCGTTTCCTTGTTCCACGAGCGCGGTGCACCGAAGTAGAGGCCGCCGAGTAGCTCGCGAACGAACAGAATGTCGACGCCTTCGGTGACTTCGGGGCGCAGCGGAGAACTGCCGGCAAGCGAGGTGTAGGCAACCGAGGGACGAAGGTTGGCGAAGCCGCCGAGCGCCTGACGGATCTGCAATAGTCCCGCCTCGGGGCGCTTGTCCGGCGTCAGTGCATTGAACTTGTTATCGCCGACCGCACCCAGCAGCACCGCGTCGGAATCGAGAGCGGCATCGAGTGTCGCGGTCGGGAGCGGCGTTCCCGCGGCTGTAATCGCAACGCCACCGATCAGACCTTCGACGAAGGTGAACTCGTGTCCGCCCAGTTCGGCGACCGCGCGCAGGATGTTCGTAGCTTCCCGTGTAACTTCAGGACCGATGCCGTCGCCGGCGAGGACTGCAATCTTGAGACGCATTCGCTATTCCTTCTTACGAGGTGTTGAGGGCTTCGTGCCCTGCATGGACAGATCGAATCAGACGGTTGCTATGTCGACTACGGCCGAGGCCTTTTCAGGCTTCAAGAGCCCGAGAATGTCCTGGTCGTAGATGGACTTCTTGCGGTCGGCAAGTTCCGTGAAACGGTGATAAACCTCATCCAGCTGTTCCCGCGTGAGGGTGTATCCAAGTTTTTCCAGTCGGTCGGATAGAGCGCGCCGACCGGAGTGTTTGCCGAGTACGAGATTCGTGCTGCCCGCGCCGACCGAAGCCGGGGTCATGATCTCGTAGGTCAGCGGATTGGCCAGCATGCCGTGCTGATGAATGCCCGATTCGTGCGCGAAGGCATTGGCGCCGACAATCGCCTTATTAGGGGCGGCTCCAAAGCTGATGCACTCGGCCAGCTGCTGGCTGGTCGGATAGAGCTGGTCCATCTTGATGTTGTTCTTGTAGGGGAACTTGTCGCGGCGCACCATGATCGCGGCTGCGATCTCCTCGAGCGCCGCATTGCCGGCGCGCTCGCCGATGCCGTTGATGGTGCACTCTACCTGCCGGGCTCCCGCCTGAATCCCGGCCAGCGAGTTTGCGACGGCCATACCAAGGTCATCGTGGCAGTGCGTCGAAAGCACGACGTTCTCAATGCCTGGAACGCGCTCGCGCACCATGCGGAATATGGCGGAATACTCTTCGGGCGTGGTGTAGCCGACGGTATCGGGAATGTTGATGGTTGTGGCGCCCGCCTGGACCGCGACCGTGATCATCTTCACCAGAAAGTCGGGATCGGTGCGGGTGCCGTCTTCGGTCGAAAACTCCACGTCGTCGGTGTACGTCAGAGCCTGTTTTACCGACTCGGCGGTCTGGTCGAGCGCCTGCTCACGCGAGATGCGCAGCTTGTACTCCAGATGAAGATCCGAGGACGCCAGAAAGATATGGATGCGGTTCGATTTGGCGGGCTGGATCGCCCGACCTGCCGCATCGATGTCCTCACGTTTGCAGCGTGCGAGCGAGGCGATGCGGGTTCCGGTTACTTCGCGGGCGATCGTCTGAACGGCATCAAAGTCGCCTTCGGACGCGATGGCGAAGCCGGCCTCAAGAATGTCCACGCCAAGGTCGCGAAGCTGATGCGCCATACGCAGCTTCTCGTCGTGGTGCATGGTGCAACCGGGGGACTGCTCGCCGTCGCGGAGCGTGGTGTCGAAGAAGACGATTTGGTCGGGATTTCGCATGGTTCTGGTCACTCTCGATCCTGAGCGTTATCATAACGCAGGCTTATGTTGGTTTGCGCGTGTATCAAAACTTCTAATTGAAGTATTCGCGCGATCAAAGACATCGGCCCGAAGGAGATACAAGTGGATCTGGTCCAGATGGAAACCTTTCTGGCCGTAGCGGAGGAGCGGAGTTTCTCACGGGCCGCCTCACGGCTCCATCGTACCCAGCCAGCGGTAAGTCAGGCAATTGCCAAGCTGGAGGGGGAACTCGGAGAGGTCCTCTTCGACCGTTCCTCAAGGGATGGAACCCTGACCGATGCCGGCGAGGTCCTGCGCGAGTATGCCGCTAAAATGTTGAACCTACGGAGCGAAGCCTCCGGGGCGTTGACGGAGTTACGGTCATTGCACCGGGGCCGCCTGAACCTGGCCGCCAACGAGTACACCAGTCTGTACCTGTTGCCTCTGCTGGACGAATTTCGCAGGCAGAATCCGCGGATCAAGCTGGCTGTGCAGCGGACGCTGGCCAGCCGGATTCCCGACGAGGTTTTGATCCATTCGGTTGAATTCGGAGTGCTCTCGTTTCGCCCCGACGATTCCCAGATCAGGTCTATCGTGGTGTACCGCGATGAACTGGTACTTGTCGTCAATCCCCGCCACCCCCTTGCCGGAGCCGGCAAGGTCTCTATTCGACAGCTTGGGGCGCAAAACTTCATTGCGCACAATATCCCTTCGCCGCAGCGCCAGAAGGTGATCCAGACATTCAAGAAGCACAAGACTCCGCTGCAAATGGGTGTTGAGCTGCCATCCCTGGAGGCGATCAAGCGGTTTGTGGAGATGGGGAATGGGGTGGCGCTGGTTCCGCGGCTGACAGCCGTCCCTGAGTTGCGGAGCGGGACGCTGGTCATGCTGGAGGTGCCGGAGTTGCAGACCGAGCGAAAGCTACGCCTGATCTATCGGCGTCAGGCAAACCTCTCGCATGCCGCGGCCGCCTTCCTGAAGGTAGTGGAATCGTATGCCGCAACCCAGGGCGACCCCTATAGCTTCCAAACCGACCGCGGGGCGTGACGGAAAAGATAATTCTTCACTTTCGCAGAACATTTTTCACCGAAACGACGTCTGTAGGAGCAGACTTCGAACGCCATCTTCCGGCCGTTCCAAGTGCGAGGTGAAATCGATGACGATAACCGTATTTCGCAAAGCAGGTATGCGGATGGCCATGGTCGCCCTTTGTTGTGGCGCGCTGTGTGCTCTTCCAATGATGGCGCAGGATACCGCGCCGGCAGCACCGCAGCAGGGAATGGATGGGCACGGCCACCATCGCGGCGGCGATGCAACAGAGATGCTGACCAAGAAACTCAACCTCACTCCGGACCAGCAAACTCAGGTCAAGGCCATCGACGACGATCAGCGGTCCCAGATGATGGCTGTAAGAAATGACACCTCGATACCCCAGGCTGACAAACGCGGCAAGATGATGGATATTCATAAGGCATCGAGCGACAAGATTCGCGCCATCCTCACGGACGATCAGAAGACAAAGTACGATGCGATGCAGGCTCAGATGAAGGAGAGGATGAAAGAGCACGCACAGGGTGATTCCGCCCCACAGTAGCCCTGCCGCAACCCAACCGATCATGATACAGGCCGGAGGAAGACTGTCCTCCGGCCTTTCTCTGTTCAGAAGCGCCATGGGTTGGGATTGTGCGGTTACAATGAAGGGACAGTGACGAAGGCGCTGGAAGTTGCTGCGGCAGGTACCGTTGCCGACAAATCAGCACCAAGTTGTTCTGGACGAATTCGAAGGGATCTAGCGAAGAATGAAGAAGACGATGTTGTTGGGCGCGCTGATGCTGATGGCGTCTTTCGGGTACGCACAGGAGAGCCGGCAAGATGTAAGTATGAGCGCGATCGGGATATTGACGCCGCAGGTGAACGGAAACGCAGTGCAGTTGAACACGACGAAGACGGTCGGATTCCTGGGGAGCTATCGATATATGCTGACGCCCCGCAGCGCGCTCGAGGCGAACTACTCTTTCGCGCAATACAGTTCAAACTACAGCACCAGCTTTCTTCCGAATGTGCGTATTCATACTCGCCAGCAGGAAATCACCGCTGCCTATGTCTACAATATGAACTTCCGGAACTTCAATCCCTTTGTCGAAGGCGGCGTCGGTGCCCTGATCTTTACGCCGATCCGCGACTACCGGACCACGAACTTCGACACCAAGGGGAACACAGGGATTGGCGCCCTGTTCGGAGCCGGTGTGGCATATGAGCTGAGCCCCAGCTGGGATATCCGTGCTCAGTATCGCGGTTTCGCCGTAAAGGCTCCCGACTTCGGCTTGGCGAACTTCAAGACGAATCGCTGGGAGGTTATTTCGATGCCTACGATCGGTATGGCCTATCACTTCTAATTCTGAGCGAAAATACAAAAGGCCCCGGCGAAGCCGGGGCCTTTTCTTGTCTTGAAGCTGGCTCTAAAAGCGGTAAGCGGCTCCTATCGTGATAACCGAAGGGGTCAAGCCATTCGGCGGAAAGCCAAACCAGCGCTGGTACTCGTACTCGCCGCGAACATTTACGTGGGTAAGCAACTTGTAGTCCAGGCCTCCTCCAGCAGCTAGCATGTTGTAGGGCAGGTTGGCCGTGGTCTTTCCCAGGTAGGTGAAGTTGAAAACACCTCTTCCGTAGAGCCCTTTGACGTAGGGAGAGAACCGGCCATGATAGGTCCGGGAGTAGCGTGGGCCTATCTCGTAGGTCTTCTCGTACACATTGGTCTTTCCATCCTTGATGTAGCGGAACTCGCCCTCAACGCCCAGGTGGTGGTAGAAATCCCAATCGAAATAGATTGTGGTCCCATTGACCCGGTTGGGCAGATAGTCGGTATCTGCATTGGAAAATCCAGCGCCGACCTGCACCGAGGATCGCTTGATAGCTGTAGGACGTGCTTGTGCGTGCAATGCCGAGGAAGAACCGAATACCGTTGCAGCTATCAAAATCTGTTTAAACAATCACGATCCCCTGAAATAGGCCTTTTAGCAACGAGTGAGGCAGGCCCAAAAAATATTTGTTGTGGAAGGCTGCTCTGCCGTAAGTATCGGCAGAGCAGCGACTGCCATTACATTCTAGAAGCTATATGCTGCGCCGAAGGTAAAAACATAAGGGCTCAGGCCATTCTCGCGAAACCCGGGCCACCCCTGGTACTCGAAATCCACCGCCCGGATGTTGATATGCGGAGTTGCATGATAATCAAGACCGCCGCCCAGGGAGTAAATCTTATAGGTATTGGCGTAGTTCGGCATTAAAGAGCCCGGATCGAAATCGGTCTTGAACCGGCCAAAGCCGAGCTGACCTTTGACATAGGGCTTGAAGCGTTTTTTGTAGTGAAACGAATAACGCGGCCCAACAAGGTAGGAATCTTCGCCGATATCGGTCGGTGTAATGACGCTGACCCGGTGAATATTGCCCTCTATGCCCCAGTGCCGGGTAAAGTCATAGTCTCCATAAATCGTGAAGCCCTGGATCTTCTTCTGACCATAGTCTGGACTGGCGAAAGAATAGCCTGCTCCAATCTGGACCGAACTTCCGCGAGTGGCCGTTGGAGTGGCCTGTGCGTGAGTTATCCGGGCTGTCGTCCCCAATAAAAAGGTAATTGAAAGGATGGAAAGGATACGTTTCAATATTGTTCCTCCAATAGGACTTTCTGGCTAAGTTGCAGAGATATGGGTACCCCTGCATGATGGTCGAAAGTGGGGATCGCCTTGTTGAGACGACCCCCGGGCGGAACGGTCGAATCAGTTCTGCGGCGGATTTGGGGAGGCAGCCGGTGTTGCTGGCTCTGCCGTTCCAGCGGGAGTATTCGCTGGCTCGGGCTGTGTGTTTGGGGCTGGAGCTCCGGCGGTAGGTGCCGGAGTTTCAGTCGGTGGTTTGTAGTAGCCCAGCTTGATATAAACCGGGCCAGCTTCGAAAGGCATCTTGTCAGCTGGCGAAAGCAGCGTCTCGAAGGCCGGATGCAGCGTGATCATCTGATCGGTCCAGGGATCGCGGCGCAGAAAACTGGATAACGGCATGGCTGCCTGCTGTTTCAGGTTGGCCATATCCAGCTTGGGGCTCTTCGCAATCAGGGGGGCCATCCAGAAAGTCTGGTCATTGTCGCTCTTCACCAGGCCGTCACCGATCATGGGTTGATTCAGAGCCTTGAGCGCTGGGAGGCGCTCCTGCAGCTGCTGGAGATACAGACCGAAGTACTGCTGGCCCCCCACGAGCTCCTTGGCGTTGAGGAGTTCCAAGGCTTTTTTGGCGGCAGCCGTGTTGTCAGCGTCGGTATGGTGCATCGGGATGCGAGTAAAGACCGAGTTAGCCGGGAAGAGCAGGCGATCGTTGAAGGCGAACTTGGTGTCCAGCCGGTGGCCAAGAATGATGTGAGCAAGCTGAAAGGCGAGCAGCGCATTCAGATTGCCCATCTGCTGGGCCCCGTCCTGGCTGAGAACCGCAGTCGTGTCGATCAGGCTCTTGGAAAGAATGATCGTGTTTCCGACGGAGAGAGACTCCAGTGGCTCCGTCAACAGGGTGCGGCAGTGAATCGGGCGGGAAAGCGTGATGTTGTTGTAAGCCAGAATATTGGTGGCCAGGGCTTCAAGTGTCTTGTCGAACTCGCTCGGTGCATCGAGAAGGCCAGCCTGGAACAGCCGCTCCACCACGTTGTCCTCCGCCTGCTGAACCCAGGCGCGCTGTGCCCCCAACGGACTCAGATCCTGGGCTTCATTGCTGACGTCGGTTGCTCCCACCACATCCATGGAGGTGTTCTCTGAATCTTTCTGGGGAACCTTCAGAACGTAGCCCCAGATATGATTGATCGCTTTGAACTTCAAAGTGCGAGTGACGCTCTTGGAATCGCTCTCCTCCACGTAGAAGGAGGTCGGGAGCCAGAGATCCGGCTGAACATTGGTCCGCCAGCTGTCAAAGTGGTAGTACTCTCGCGAATCCTTCTCCGAGCCGGCGAAGTTGCCATTGAACCGGACCACGTTCCCGTCACGCGTCTCAATCCAGATACGGCCAAAGAAACGGCCCGTCTTGTCCTTGCCGATGGGCGCAACGTCGAAGACCGCAGTAGGAGTATTGCCGAGAAACTCGTTGCGAACATAAACAAACTGGTAGTGCTGCCGATCGAAATCATTCGAGTCCATCAACAACATCTGGACGAAGCCCACCTCGCTGAAGTTGAGGTGCAGGCTGCTGCCCAATCCGGTGACAAAGGAAGTGGAGTGCTTGAAGAAGCCGAACTTGCCCCCCGAGTTAGATCGGTTGGTCTCGTACTCATTTCCGCCGATGATACGGTCGAACTCCACGCGTCCCAGAAAGTGCTGATCCGACTCCGGAGCCTGGCCAACCACGTTGTCGGCCTTCATATTCTGGATATAGGTCTCCACCAGGGGAGCGCGCTCCTTAATGGTCTTGATGACAACTTTCTCCCTCGCTACCGCCTTGTCAATCAGCTGACTTTGGCTGGCCGTCAGCTTGGTCGCCGGCAGGTCCTGGGTCGCTTTTTTCCTGCCCAGAAGGGGGCCAGCGAACATTGCCTGGGCGGAAAAAGCGGTGACGAGCAATGCCAGCGTTAAACCAGCAGTGGGTTGTTTCCGAAAGATCATGTCTACGGCTCCTGCGGTGACCTCTAGGTCATCCATGATGTCTTGTTGCGATTAGTGACAGTACATACAACTAAGTAAATGGCCGAAACGGCTTCAAAAGCTATCCTGCGAGCTGGAAGGCGACGTTTACGATCCCTTCCCAATCAACGGGATTTCCTGAGGCGTCGGTAGCAGGCTGAAACCGCGTTGCCTGCACCGCCCGGATGGCAGATTCCCCCAAACCGTGTCCCAGGTCGCTTGTGACGCCAAGAACCTGCACCGCCCCGCTGGCGGAGACACGCAACCGAACCGAGACCGTGCCCTCGATTCGAAGCTTGATAGCCTCCGGCGTATATTCCGGGCGAGGCTTAAAAAGAACCTTCGGAGCCTTCGCGGCTGCTGCGGCGGCCGCTGGCTTCGGCATTGGAGGAGGGGCGTTCTGACCCAGGTTGACGGGGCCGACCGCGGCTGACCGGCTGGTCGAGTTCAGAGGGCCGGTGCCCCCGGGGACTCCGAGCTTTACGCCCTGCACGGGACGAGTGCCGTTACCCGACATGCTCTGGCTTCCCGGAGAACCTGAGCCGAGATTCACGGCAGTTGCGCGTGGACCGGTTCCGGTGTTCGAGGCAGGCATGCCGGGCATGCCCCTCTGTCCCAGATTCACCGCATTCGTAGCAGGCCGGTTCGACGGAGCGATGGGATTATCCGGCTGACCGAGCGCAACAGCGGTGGGATGGGGGGTGTTGTTCACCACCGAAGCGGCCTGCGGGTGCGCCAGGGATACCGGCTTGGGCGCTGCCGGAGCGGTGACCCTCTTCGGAGGGGCGGGAGGAACTTCCGGAGTAGGTTCAGGCATCTTGACCGCAACCGGTTTGATCGGTTCGGGCTGCTTGATCTCCGGCATCTTGATCTTGGGTGGCTCCACCTTGGTTACAGGTGGAGTGGGGAGTGGCTTGGGAATGATCTTGGGTTTGATCGGCTCTATTGGCTTGGGGGGCGGAGAGAGAGAGATCTCCGTCAGCTTAGGAGCCTCCAGAGTCTTTTTGGCTGCCGCGCCAACAATACAGACGATGATTGCAAGAATGACATTGATTGTGACGGAGGTGAACAGCGATCCCTTGCTTTGCTGCCCATCATGCAGAACGCCAAAATGCGAAAACTGCACACTGCGGGGAGTGGGATCGTCACTGTGAAGTGGCTTAGCCATTAACAAGTCCTTTTTGTTGACACCGCTTCTGCAGAAGAGGTGGAACATTGGGACCAATCCGGGTAAAAATACCGGAGGACTGGTGTACCGGGGAGAGTGAACCCTAGCCCAACTGGGAAAGTCATCGAGCAGAACTCGATGCGTCGTTTGTTGACGACAACACGCTGCTGCCGTCGTGGATATACAAAAGACAGACGTGAAGAATTGCGTCAGGGTTGTAGCAGGCCACCGTGCAATCGGGAGTCCAAACCGGTCCTGTCGCCGGCACTCTGCCAATTCACTACTTCAAGTATAGTGCCCCAATCCCATTTGTCTGACACTGGTACTTTTGTGGTATGCAGAAATAAGGGTAAGGAGCCATAAATGAACATCTTAGTAACGGGCGGCGCGGGATATATCGGAGGCACAGTGAGTCGCCTCCTACTGGCTGCGGGCCATAGGGTTACGATTTACGACAACCTCTGCCATAGCCGGCGAGAAGCTGTCGCGCCAGGAGCGCAGTTTATCGAAGCAGATCTGGCCGACCGACAGCGGATCGAAGCGACCCTTCGGGAGAATCACTTCGATGGGATTATGCACTTCGCTGCGCTGATTGAAGCGGGCGAAAGCATGAAGGTCCCCGAGATCTACTTCCGCAACAACACCATGTCCACTTTAACCCTGCTGGAGGCCATGCTGGCGACCGGTCACGACCGGCTCGTCTTCAGCTCCACCGCCGCCTGCTACGGCGAGCCGGAGTCAACTCCGATCACCGAGGATGCCCGCCTGCTGCCGACCAACGCCTACGGCGAGAGCAAGCTGCTGGTCGAACAGATGCTCACCTGGCTGAATCGCATCCATGGCTTCCGCTACGCCAGTCTCCGTTACTTCAATGTGGCCGGGGCGATCGAAGGCTACGGCGAGGCGCACGAGCCGGAGTCGCACCTGATCCCCCTGATCCTGGACGTCGCGGCAGGCCGCCGCGCCAACATCAAGATCTTCGGTCAGGATTACCCGACCAAGGATGGCACCTGCGTCCGCGACTACATCCACGTGAGTGATCTCGCAGACGCGCACTTCCTCGCTCTCAACGCACTCGATCGCAACAGCCGGCTGATCTACAACCTCGGCAGCGGTCAGGGCTTCACGGTGCGCGAGGTCATCGACTCCGTGCGTCGCGTCACGGGCCTCCCTGTCGCAGTGGAGGAGCACGAGCGCCGCCCCGGCGATCCTGCCGTCCTCGTCGCAAGCTCGGAGAAGATCAAGTCAGAGCTCGGCTGGCAGCCGAAGTTTCCCGAACTCGATCAAATCATCGCCAGCGCCTGGAAGTGGCACCAACAGCGTTATGCCTAAGACGCCGATTCGGGCCGCAGGCATCCAAAGTCGCACGAGGAGTTCTCTGTGATCGACAGCATGTTCCATCTGCACCTGCCGCTGCTGGAGAAGATTCTGCGGCCCGTGATCGTTTATCTCTGCCTGATTCTCTTCGTGCGCCTGTTCGGCAAACGCGAGCTGGCGCAACTTAACCCCTTCGATCTGATCGTTCTCCTCTGCCTCTCGAACACGGTGCAGAATGCGATCATCGGCGACGATAATTCCGTCTCGGGCGGAATCGTCGGCGTCTTCTCTCTGCTGACGATCAACTTTGTCCTGACGAGAATCCTGTTCCGCATGCCGAAGCTGAATCAGATGCTCGAAGGCAAACAGGCCGTTCTCATCCGGCACGGGGAAGTGGATTGGGAAGCCATGAAAAAGGAAGCGCTCAGCGAGCTTGAGTTGAAGACGGTCCTGCACAAGCAGGGGCTCAACGATTACAGCCAGGTCGAGCGCTGCGTCCTCGAACCCAGTGGAAACTTCTACGTCGAACAGAAGGATCCACTGCGCGAAACCAAGGAGCGCGGCGAAATTCTGCAACAGATAGCAGCGCTCACCGCCGAGGTGAAGGAGTTGAAGACCCTGCTCGCTGCCCGAGGCTAGCGTGACAGGGCTTCAACCGTATCGGCTTGCTGCATCGTGGGGCGCCGAAGCGCCTGCCAGCGCTTTCCCAGATAGCGATTCCAGTACATCAACACACCGGTCGCGCTCAGCACGGCCAGGGAAATCCCGAAGAGACACCAGAGGACTTTGATCGGCAGTCCCCATAGTGTTCCGAAGTGCAGGGGATGCATCGCCCACAACACCCAGTCCCCGAGGCTCTGGTTCTGGCCGTAGTGCCAGACGGTAAGAACGCGCCCGCTGGCTGCGTCGAGGGTTACAAGATCGCGGTGAGAAAAGTCTCCCGGCCTCCCGAGATCCATCATTGCCATCAAGGTTGGCTCGTTCAACGTGGCATTCGTCAGGCCGCCTAAGTGCCCGGCCGGTGACGCTTTTTGAGCCGCTTCAAGTATCTCTGGTAACGTTGCGTGCGATGTGCCCGCAGGCAGCGGCACACTCTTCGGCGGTGTCGGCGGAAGCATATTGCGCAGGGGCGAAACCATGTTGACGACGAAGCCAACCTGTCGGTACCACCCGAAGTACACGCCTGAAAACGCCCACCATGTCACGATGGCGAGGGTCCAGAACCCGATAGCGCTGTGCGCGTCATAATTGATCCTTCGCCAGCTGTGCCGGAACGAGACCCGCAGCCCGCGAGTCCACACCTTCAATCCCGGCCACCACAACACCAGACCGGTTGCGGCGAGCAGAAGCAGAATGGCTGCACCTACGCCGTTGACCTGGGCCCCGTGCGCCTCGCCCAGAAGAAGATAGATGTGCAGATCATGCACGACATTCAGCCAGTTGCGTGGCTTTACCTGGAGGGCACCTGTCACTGGATCACCCACCACATGAAACTCGTGTCTCTGGCTATCCGTCGCCGTAATCTGAAACGCGGGAATGGCACGGTTCGGCAGCGCGAGGTACCCGATCTTCGCATCCGGAAATCGAGTGCGAAAGTCTTCAACAGCTGCGAGCAGCGGCACACTCTGTGCCGGATCGTAGCGATGAAGTCCCGCCGGAAGAGTCTTCGAGGTCAGTTCGTCTTCGAAGACCAGCACCGCTCCCGTCAGTGCAATGACGATCAGGTAGAGCGAGAGCAGGACGCCGGCCCAGAGATGAATCTGGAAGAGCGCCCTGCGCAGCCACAGTTTTCTAGGATGATGCACAGCACTGTGCAGGAACTTCATGCCGATTCCTCTCAGGACGCAGATCTACAGGGACGCAGAATGCATCGCTCCCTACCTCGCGAAATGTTCAAGGGTGCGTTTCCGATCTCTCCGCCGCTCAACCGCTTCGCCAAAAGACTGCTGAGTCAGGAAAATTTCTTTCTTCTCTTGATAGAAGACTAAATTAGTCCTATATGGAGCGCAAGCAAATGTATAGGGATGACTTTCCAGGATGTGGAGGAGAGACGGGTCCCCGCCCTGTCTTTTTGGCGAAGCGGACAAGGGACCCGGAGATCGGCAACCAAAGGCTGACGACAGTCTCAGATTATTCCCCCGGGTGGGGTTTCACAAGTTCAACTCTTCGGGGCATTTTGGGAGGCTTGGAACTTCTTGAGCTCCGTCAGATAACGCTCCGTTGGCTCCGGGCGCTGTGACTCGCGGATCGCGGCCCGATAGCCACCCATGTAGATCGAAAACATCACCGCCAGCGAACACCCCATTCCAAGGGAGAAGCCAAGAAATAGCCCCATGCCGGCAGACCAGTAAAGCAACGTGGTAGGAGACATTCTGACCTCGAGTCTATCTCCACCGCGTACATGCGGCCAGGTCATATGATGGCTGCTGCCGTCTGATTCCCGAATAGCCCATTCTCTATGCCGGAGATCTTATGTCCTGCTGGTTGTTCCGTTTTTGTCTTCTGGCTTCCTGCCTTGCAGCCACAGCACTGCCTGTTCTTGCCCAATATCACGGACTGGATCCTGCGCTCGATAAGGCTGCCAAAGAGTATGACCGGGCGCAGATTGTGGGAGACCGTGCCGCACTCCAGCATCTCGTCGCCGACGATTACCTGCTGATGCGGGCCAATGGAACAGTCGTTGGAAAGTCAGGGCTGATCGACCTCATCGCACACCAAGGCCTGAAGACAGATCCCTATACCGTTCAGAAGCCCTTTTCCCGAAGCTATGGCGATACCGTCATCCTTGGCGGCTGGGTTCATCTCTCAGGTACAGACGAAGGCAAGCCGTTCGTCCAGAATGCCCGCTTCGCCGATACCTGGGCGCGGCGTAACGGACGCTGGTATGTCGTTTTCACCAGTGTGGCCCTCGCGGACAAGCCATAGCCCGGATCACTTCTGTGTCGCTGCCAGTACCCTGAGAATCTTCAGTGCGCTTCGCAGCGTTAAGCTGAACCACCGCGTGGTGGAAAGGATAACCCGGCCGATCGAAAGATGGATCGCTAAACCTATTGCTGGCCGCGCTTAGCCGAAAGAAGAACGGAAAATTTTACAAAGATAAAGATTGCCGTCCTTTAGCCGAGACAATTGTCCTAGCTCCAGGTTGCCGCTCGTACAAGCGTTAGCGTACCTTTTTTATACGAGATCAGTGGAGGAATGTTTGTGACGGCGATTGTAGAAGGAACGGAGAATCTGGATTCGAGCTTGCGGGAGAACAGGGTCTTTGAACCCACACAGGAGTTCCGCTCTAAGGCTCACATCTCCAGCCTCGGACAGTATGAGCAGATGTATCGCCGCAGCGTCGAGAAGCCGGAAGAGTTCTGGGCCGAGGCCGCCTCCGAGCTGGAATGGTTCGCTCCCTGGAGTCGTGTTCTTGAACCCGGCCGCGACGGCTCTGGCATGGGCGCGAAGTGGTTCGTCGACGGCAAGCTCAACCTCTCGCATAACTGCGTCGACCGGCATGCTACCGGCTCCCGCCGCGATAAGGTAGCGCTACTCTGGGAGGGTGAGCCGGGTGAGGTTCGCAAGCTGACCTATGGCGATCTCCACGCCGAGGTACAGCGCTTCGCTAACGTCCTCAAGGGGCTCGGAGTTCGCAAAGGCGACCGTGTCGCAATCTACATGGGAATGTGTCCGGAGCTCGCTATCGCGATGCTCGCCTGCGCCCGCATCGGCGCGGTGCACTCGGTCATCTTTGGCGGATTCGCCGCTCATGCGATCGTCGATCGCGTCAACGACTCCGCCTGTGTCGCGCTCATCACCCAGGACACCTCCTTCCGCAGGGGCTCCGAGATTCAGTTGAAGAAGATCGCGGACGAAGCCCTGGAGCAATGTCCGACGGTCAAGAATGTGGTTGTCTATCGCCGCAGCGGAACTCCCGTGCAGATGAAGGAAGGCCGTGACGTGTGGTGGGACGAGTCCATGCTCACGGCGGAAAAAGAATGCCCCGCCGAGTGGATGGACGCCGAAGACCCGCTCTATCTCCTCTACACGTCGGGCACCACCGGGAAGCCGAAGGGACTGGTCCACACGACCGGCGGCTACTCCGTGCAGACCTACCTCACCGCGAAGTACGTCTTCGATCTCAAAGAGGAAGATGTGTTCTGGTGCACAGCCGATGTCGGCTGGGTCACCGGACACAGCTATGTGGTCTACGGCCCGTTGCAGAACGGAGCCACCGTGGTGATGTACGAAGGCGCTCCCAACTGGCCGGAGTGCGACCGCTTCTGGAAGATCGTCGATGCTCACAAAGTTACGATCTTCTACACCGCGCCGACGGCGATTCGCGCCTTCACCAAGTGGGGAACCGAGCATGTGCGGAAGCACTCGCTCGCATCGCTACGCCTTCTGGGAACCGTTGGCGAGCCCATCAACCCTGAGGCGTGGATGTGGTTTCACCGCGAGATCGGCAAAGAGCGCTGCCCCATCGTCGATACCTACTGGCAGACAGAGACCGGAGCTATCATGCTTGCCCCCATCCCCGGAGCCGTCTCTACCAAACCCGGCTCGGCGACCCGGCCCTTCTTCGGCATCGTGCCCGAGATCGTGACCAAGGAGGGCAAGCTGGTCACCGACGGCAAAGGAGGCCTGCTGGTCTTCCGCACTGCCTGGCCCTCGCTGGCGCGGACTGTCTACGGCAATCCGGAGCGCTACGAGCACGCCTATTGGGTTGAAATTCCCGGAAGCTACTTCACTGGCGATGGAGCTCGCCGCGACGCCGACGGCTATTACTGGCTGATGGGGCGCGTCGACGACGTGCTCAACGTCAGCGGACATCGTCTCGGCACCATGGAGGTGGAGTCCGCGCTGGTTGCGCACTCCAAGGTCGCGGAAGCCGCCGTTGTCGGCAGGCCGGACGAACTAAAGGGGCAGGCTATCTGCGCCTTCGTCACGCTCGAAGAGGGCCACGTCGCCTCCGAAGAGCTCAGGCAGGAGATCCGCCACTGGGTTGCCAAGGAGATCGGTGCCCTCGCCCGTCCCGATGACGTCCGCTTCGCCGAGGCGCTTCCCAAGACCCGCAGCGGAAAGATCATGCGCCGCCTCCTGCGCGAGCTCGCCACCAACGGCGAGGTCAAGGGCGACACAACGACGCTTGAGGATTTCACGGTGATCGCCAAGCTCCGCGAAAACGACGAATAGACTGGCGTCTCTCGCGAGGAGATTCCACAAATAAATCGACCGGATAACCGCTGCCGCCGGGCAGGGAAGACCCTCTACCGCAGATTCATCTTCGGCCGGGTCGGCAGCGTGAAGTGGACCGTCGTGCCCTCGCCCGGTGCACTGGTGGCCCAGATCTTTCCGCCGTGCTGCGTGATGATTCTGCGACAGATCGTCAGGCCCAGCCCTGCCCCTCCAAGGGCTCGCGAATCCGAGGCGTCTCCCTGCTGAAAGCGGTCGAAGATATGTTCGAGCTTGTCAGCGGGAATTCCACGCCCATGATCCCGTACTTCGAACAGAGCCTCGTGATTCTCGAAGCTTCGCGCTGTCATGCGAATCTCCCCTTCCGGCGCCGAAAACTTGATTGCATTGGAAAGAAGGTTATGCAGCACCTGCAGAACTCGCTCCGCGTCAGCCCAAACGCTGACGTCGGTAGGCGCGAAGACAATGCGCGCGCTCACCTCCGGCGTCTCCGCCTGGTGCCCTCCTGCAGCCCTGCGCAGCAGATCCTCCGCTCGAACCGTCGCAAGATGCAGCTCGCTCTTCCCGCTCGAGATTCGCTCGAGATCGAGAATATCGTTGACCAGCCGAACCAGCCGGTCCGTATTGTTGATTGCGATCTCGAACATCTGCTGCGATTTCCCCGGCCGCGCCTCCAGCGCGCCTCCGCGCAGCAGGCCAAGCGCGCCGCGAAGTGAGGTAAGCGGCGTCCGCAATTCGTGCGAGACCGTCGAGATGAACTCATCCTTCATCCGGTCCAGCGCTCGGCGCTCAGTCGTGTCCGTAAAGGCGACGACGACGCCGATTGCCCGGGTCTCGCCGCTTTCGCTCGCGTGCGAATCGATCAACGGCCTTGCGACATACTCGACCGGGAACCAGGTTCCATCCTTGCGCCAGAAGATCTGGTCCACCACGCGTGCCGTGCCGTAGTTCGAAAGGCTCTTGCGAACGGGCGATTCTTCCACGGGATAGGCTGTTCCATTCGCCCTCGTGTGGTGAATCAGGGCGTGCATCACCTTGCCGAGCATCTCGTCCTGGCGATAGCCCAGCATCTGCGCTGCGGCGGAGTTGACCACCGTCACCCTGCCCTCCAGGTCGATGCAGAAGATCCCGTCTCCCACGGACTCCAGAATCGAGTTCGACTGCCGCGTCAGCGTGCGCAGCTTTCTCTCCGCGCGTACCTGTTCGGTGATGTCCACTCCGAATCCGAGAATATAAGGGGCGCGCTCGTGAACCGTGATCAGCTTGTTGCGATAGGCAATCACGCGGACTTCACCGTTCGAGTGCGACAGGTGCAGCACGCCCTGTGCCTCGCCCACCTCGCTCACCATGCGCAGATAGTCGTAGATGGCTGTCTGCCGTTTCGCCGGGATAAACTCCGCCAGCGAATGTCCCACCATCTCATCGACCGTGCGGCCCACCGTCTCAGCGCCGTGCGCGTTCAACGAGAGCAGTTGCCCCTTGGTGTCGTGGGTGAAGACCATGCCGAGCGAGCTCTCCACCAGCTGGCGGTAGCGTGCTTCGCTCTCGCGCAGCGTCAGCTCCGCGGACTGCTTCGCCGTGACGTCCATTCCCGTGGCGATAAGAAACACAACCTGTCCGTCGGTATCGCGCAGCACGGTCGCTGACCAGGCAAGACGCCGGACCGTTCCGTCACGATTCAGCCATCGGTTCTCATAGGTCGCGGGAAAGACACCATCGCGCAGCTTGGCGAACGACTCGATGGCCGTCGAAATTTCATGGGGAGGTACGAGGTGATCCCAGGCGTAATTTCCAGCCACGGTAGCGAAACTGTGTCCTGATACGTCTTCGCACGCGCGATTGAACCGCACAATCCGCCCTTCGGCATCGAAGACGACGACGGGCATACCGATCGTATCCAGCACACCTGAGACAAAGTTTTTCTCAACCGTCAGTGCAGACTCGATATGCTCCTGCGAGCGGAATGCCTGCTCCAGCTCCCGGATCCGGTCCAGGGTCTCCAGCCTTGCGATCACCTGCCGGCCCAGGGTGCTCAAGGCTTCGGCCTGAGCGGGCGCCAGTTTTCGCGGATGCACGTCCAATACGGCGAGGGTTCCGATGTTTGTCCCGGACGAAATGGTCAAGGGCGCGGCAGCGTAGAAGCAATATCTCTGTCCATCGACCAGCAGCCCATCCGGTGAGAAGTCGGGCTCCAGTCGTGTGTCATGGATCTCACAGATCCCCTCGCCCTGAATCGCCGTTGCGCAAGGCGTGCTTCCGGGCGCAAGAGTGGTCGACGTAATCCCCGCAGCCGCTTTCAGGCGAAGGCTCTCCGCATCGATCAGACATACCATCGCGGCGGGGGTATCGCATATCTGGGCTGCGAGTCCTGCCAGGTCGTCGAGGATGGGGTCTGTCGCCGGAATGAGCGCTTCGTCTTGTTCAAGAGCCCGACTTCGCAGGGCTTCGTCTTTGACCAAAAGAGCGTTCATACTTGCAACTCGATCCTAGGGAAAAGAGAGGGTACAGGGTATCCAACTTTAGGTGTAGCGGGGGCTTATGGCTTTGGCACTGCGCAGCACTCGCCCGCGGCGGGGGGCTCGTTGGAGCTTGCATCCATGGCGACCTTCCAGCTCCCATCCGGCATCTTCTTCCATACCGTCATATAGCGGCCCGAGATCACCACCGGCTTTCCGTTCTTGTCCTTGGAGTGCCCCTCATAGTGCCCCCAGGTAAATCCCATATCGTTCGAAGGCCCCATCTGCGCCCCCTGGGGAGTCCAGGTCAGCTCATACGTCTTGGGATCCCACTGAGCCTGTGCCGCAATTGCTCTCTGGCCTAAGGTTGCAGGCTGGCCATTGTTCAGAACGACGGCGTCGTCCGTAAACCACTTCGCAAACGCCTTGCCTCCACCAGCCGCTACGGCCTGGGCAAACTTGCCCTCCAGTTCCATCAGCTGAATCACGCCCTGGGAAAGCGTCGGCTGCGTCAGTGGACTCAGAACCGGCCCCTTCTGGCCCAGTCCGTCCAGCGCAGGCGATGCCGGCATCTGCGCTTCGATCGGAGAGAGTGCGGCCAACAGGAAAGCGCAGAAGGCAACGACGGGAAGATATAGATTTTGCTTTCGCATAACATCAGACCTCGGTGCAGATTTCCCTTGCGAAGGGAATGCGTGCTTCAGACGCCGCTCTCCGGCGGCCATCGTTCTCCGCGAACGGAGCGTGAGCCAGAGGAGGAGTGCGCCTCAATCACAGCCCAAAGATCTTTATACCAATAAATCCTGAGGGAGGGTTGGCCGCGCCCGATTCTTAGAACCGGCATCACCCTCCCATTCTCCTGCTGGTATTCTTTCGCGAAGTGAGAGCACATTCTTCCGGATCGATACTTCTTGCCACGGCAAGTCTTCTGCTCTTTGCGGGGATCGTCATCGCTTTGCTTCCTGCGCCGTCTTTCCTCGCTCTCGCTCTTCGATGGCTCGCCATAACCCTGCTCGCGGTCTACGCCGTCCGTCGTCGAACCCTTACCCCGTGGATCTTTGTCGCCATGGTCGCCGGTGCCGAGCTGGGATTCGACGCACCGCACTTCGCGGTCTCCCTCCGGGTCTTCAGCGACATCTTCCTCCGCCTCATCAAGGCCATCGTGGCTCCGCTCATCTTCGCCACCCTCGTCACCGGCATCGCCGGTCATGGCGATCTGAAAGGCGTTGGCCGCATCGGCATCAAAAGCCTCATCTACTTCGAGGTTGTCACCACACTCGCGCTCGTGGTCGGGCTCATTGCCATCAACCTCAGCCAGGCTGGACGAGGCCTCACCATCCCTGCTTCCACGGTCGCTCTCGAGACCGCGCAGGCAGCACCCCCTGCGACCCACTGGCAGGACTTCCTCCTCCACGTCTTTCCCGAAAACATCGCTAAATCCGTCGCTGAGGGACAGATCCTCCAGGTGGCCGTCTTCGCCGTCTTCTTCGGGATCGCCCTCGCGGGTCTCAACGAAACAAAGCGCGCCCCCGTTCTCAACCTCTTCGAAGGCCTCAGCGAAGTCATGTTCCGATTCACGAACATCGTCATGTACCTCGCTCCCATAGGAGTCGGCGCGGCCATGGCCTACACCGTCGGCAACATGGGGCTCGGTGTCCTGTTCAACCTGGGCAAGCTTCTGCTCACCATCTACGGTGCCCTCGTAGCCTTCGGCGTCTTGGTTCTTCTGCCAGCCGCGCTTATCTTTCGCGTTCCTGTTCGCCGCTTTCTCGTAGCCGTGGCTGAACCCGCCACCATCGCCTTCGCTACCTCGACCAGCGAAGCAGCCCTACCTCGTGCCATGGAGTGCATGGAGGCGCTCGGCGTTCCCCGTCGCATCGTCTCCTTCGTCATCCCCGCGGGCTACAGCTTCAACCTCGACGGCTCCACGCTGTATCTCGCCGCCGCAAGCATCTTCGTTACCCAGGCTGCCGGAATGCACTTCTCTCTCGGCCAGCAGGTCATGATGATGCTCACCCTCATGCTCACCAGCAAGGGCGTTGCAGGCGTGCCCCGCGCCACCCTGGTGGTGCTGCTGGCCACTGCAGCAACCTTCGGCCTACCCACTGAGCCCATCTTCGTTCTGCTGGGCGTGGACGCCCTCGCCGACATGGCCCGGACTACGGTAAACGTCGTCGGCAACTGTCTCGCCTCCGTCGTTGTCGCGAAGTGGGAGGGAGAGTTCGATTCAGAACCCATCAGTCAGACTGTCCTTGAAAGCATCTCGGAATAACAGCAGAGCGGTGTCCATCTTCGCCACGCAGCGGCTAAGGTAGGTCACTCGCGCGAAAGCGCGAACCGACTCGTTACGAGCATCGCTTCATCCGACCATCGAAGCCGCCTGCAGAAAACTCTTGGCCCCTTCGGTTAGACTGTCAGACCTGATCACAAACTATCCTGACTTGTCTCCGGAGATTCTTTCGTGCAAAGAAGAAGCTTTCTTAAGACCGCACTTGCCACCTCTGCCACGGCGTTGGCTTCAGGGGCTGCTCTGGCGCAGACGCCCTCTGCTGGCTCGCGAGAGTATTACCAACTGCGGAAATACACCCTGCGCAGCGGTCCTCAGACCCGTCTGACGGATCAGTTCTTCTCAGCCGCTCTCATCCCGGCGCTCAACCGTCTCGGACTCACTCCCATCGGTGCCTTCCGGGTCGAGTTCGGCCCCCAGACGCCTACGATCTATCTGCTCATCCCAGGCTCGAATCTCCAGACCCTCGTCGATGTCGATCTCCTGCTCGCGAAAGATGCTGACTTCCTCAAGGCGGCCGAACCCTTCTGGAACGCCCCCGCAAAAGAGCCGCCCTTTGAGCGCATCGAGAGCACGCTCCTCAAATCTTTTGATGGATGGCCGAAACTCAAAGTCCCTGAGGCTACGGCGAAGAATGGAAAACGAATCTTTCAGCTTCGTACCTACGAAAGCCCCACGCCGGCCGACCATATCCGCAAGGTCGAGATGTTTCACCAGGGTGAGTTTCGGATCTTCGACAAGGCGGGCTGTGGAGACGTCTTCTTCGCGGATGCTCTCGTCGGTCCCAATCTTCCCAAACTCACCTACATGCTCTCCTTTCCCGACATCGACGCCCTCAACTCGGGGTGGGAGCGCTTTCGAGCCGATCCGGACTGGAAGAAGCTCTCCGCCGATCAGCGCTATAGCTTTGAGGCAATCGTCAGCAACATCGACAGCCTCGTTCTCTCTCCCGCTCCCTACTCTCAAATCTGAGGAAGGAATTTATATGGCAGAGATCACGACATTCTTCTGTCAAGCCGATTTTCCCGTAATCGCCACAAAACAAGCAACTTCGAGTTGCAGATTTGCCACCTGCGTTTTGTTAGAATAGAGATGTGCAAGAGGAAAGCTCCGGAAGGTCCGGAGCTTTCGCTGTTTAAACTACTTTATTTCAAGACTTTATCCGTAAGCTCATTATTTTCAATATTTTGCAACCCAAGTCCTGGCATAAGTCATTATTTGTGAAGACTTTGCGCAAAATAGTGCAGGGGGAATCTGGAAGAGTTCCGGAGGGAACGAACAGGTTTCCCCACCGTTATACTTAAGGGCTGTCGGAACAAGAGGCCGAAGAGTCTCATGAAAGTCAGTTGCGTCGAATCTAAGTAGGCCAGAAGCAGGAATCGCCCGATGGACGAAATTTTAGGGAAAATAAAATCGCCAACCGATGTGAAGAAGCTTTCGCTGGTTGAGTTGGAGCGGCTCGCTGAAGAGATTCGCGAGCGTCTTATCACCGCAGTCGCCAAGACCGGGGGCCACATCGGTCCTAATCTCGGCGTCGTCGAGCTGACGATAGCGCTCCATTACGTCTTCGATACCCCGACCGATAGCTTCGTCTTCGACGTCAGCCACCAGGCTTACGTTCACAAGCTTCTTACCGGCCGCGAAGAACAGTTTCATACCATCCGTCAACCGGAAGGTCTCAATGGCTTCATGCTGCGCACCGAGAGCGAGCACGACAGCTACGGTGCAGGGCATGCAGGAACCGCCCTATCCGCCGCCCTCGGAATGGCAGTCGCACGCGATCTCTCCGGCGGCAGTGAGCACGTTATCGCGCTCGCCGGCGATGCCGCGTTCACCAACGGAATCTCGTTCGAAGCGCTGAACAACATCGCTGCGCAGACGCGCCGCATGATCATCGTTCTCAACGACAACGACTGGTCCATCGACAAGAACGTCGGAGCCATCGCCGAATACTTCCACAAGATCACCACCACCACCACCTTCAGCAACCTGCACGATAAGGCCGCTGGGCTGATCGAGAAGTTCGGCGGCAAGACAGCCCGCCACGTCGTTCGCAAGGCCGAAGAAGCAGCCAAGGGCCTCATCGGCCCCGGTATGCTCTTCGAGGAATTCGGTCTCAGTTACTACGGTCCTATCGATGGCCACAACATGCCCCTGCTGATCGAGACCTTCAAGTTTCTCAAGCAGCAGAACAAGCCCGTCGTTCTTCATACCATCACGCAGAAGGGCCGCGGATTTCAACCTGCCCTTGAAAAGCAGAAGAAGTTCCACGGCCTCGGACCCTACGACCCCGAATCGGGCGAGACCAAATCCGCGGGCCAGAAGACCTACTCGGAGATCTTCGCCGAGAGCCTTACCAAGCTCGCCACGGCGAATAAGAAGGTCGTTGCAATTACCGCCGCAATGCCCAACGGAACCGCCCTCGATCTTTTCCGTCCGCATCATCCGTCGCGCTACTTCGACGTAGGAATCGCAGAAGAGCATGCGGTGATCTTCGCCGCGGGAATGGCCACCAAAGGCTACAAGCCCTTCTGCGCCATCTACTCCACCTTCCTGCAGCGCGCGTTCGATCCCATCGTTCACGACGTCTGCCTGCAGAATCTTCCCGTCGTCTTCTGCATGGACCGAGGCGGTCTGAGCGGAGATGATGGTCCGACCCATCACGGCCTGTTCGATATCAGCTACCTTCGCAGCATCCCCAACATCATCCACATGGTTCCCAAAGATGAGGATGAGTTGCAGGACATGATGTACACCGCCATGCTTCACGACGGTCCCTCCGCGATACGCTATCCGCGGGGAACGGGGCCCGGGGCCGAGGTGAAGGCTCAACCAGTCGCGGTCGAAATCGGCAAGGCTGAAATTGTCAATGATCCGGGCCGGGCAGATGTCGCCATCTTCGGTCTGGGGGCCATGCTTCCCGAAGCTGTTCGCCTGAAGGAGATGCTGGAGCATGAAGGCTTTTCAGCCGCAGTCATCAATCCGCGCTTCGCGAAGCCCGTCGATCGAGACTGTCTTGCGGACTTCGGCTCTCGTTCGGGCCTCGTCATTACGCTGGAAGACCACGTTCTCGCCGCGGGCTTCGGCTCTGCCGTGATGGAAACGCTGAACGAACTGGATTTGAATGTTCCTGTTGTTCGCATCGGCTGGCCGGACGCCTTCATCGAGCACGGCAAAGTGGAGGCGCTGAGGGCAAAATATGGCATCACGGCGGAAGCTGCCCTTGCAAAGGCAAGACCGTATCTGAACAAGCTGATGGATAGGGTTCTGGCGAAGCACTCCTGATCGCCAGCTCTTTCTGACGCAAAAAGCCCCTCCAGTCCTGATCTTTCGGGTGGACGTTGACATTTCCTCCGGGAGCCCGTCAACTGAGAATCAGGATGGAGAGCGAGCTAACAACCGATCGCAGGTGGATGCAGCTTCGCTCAACCACGCGCAACGCTGGCAGACATCGAGATCGCGGCCTGATGGCGATCGGACTCTTCAAGCTGGGTAAGGCAGTCTTTTTCTTCCTCCTGGGATTCGGAGCCATTCACCTGCTGCACAAGGATCTGGGCGATGAAGTCATGCGCCTGGCCACAGCACTCAAATTCGATCCGGAGAGCAAGTTTGTCACCTTGCTGCTGGATAAAGTCGACCTGATCGATGCTCACCGCCTGAAACAGATCAGCCTGGCGACCTTCGCCTATTCAGTCCTGGCGCTGACGGAGGGAATTGGCCTGATGCTGGAAAAGGTCTGGGCAGAGTACCTCACCCTCATCCTGACCGTCTCGTTCCTGCCGTGGGAGCTCTTTGAACTGAGCCGCCATCCGAACTGGTTCCGTCTCAGCCTTCTCCTTATCAATCTCCTCGTTCTGGGATATCTGGTCTGGCTTCTGCGAAAGAAGAAGGTCTCTCACTCCCTACAAAGCGATTGAGGGCTCACGGATCGGAGAGCACTTACTAAGTGTGTCGGACTTTCGCTTTTGATTCGCCTACCAGACCCATCCGTGGCTTCGCAAGTAACCGATTTGATATGAACCGGCCTCGTTAGCCCAATATGTAGTGGTTATCTCTTTGGCTAACCCAATTTGATGAGTTATCCACATCCCATTGTGGGAATCATGTCCTTTTCCCTGAATTCTTTCCTTTACACCAACTCGTCACGTACGAGACTATGTGGACGGAAGTGGTAAAAAGTGGAGTTAAAGGGACTAGTCCAAAGCAAGATTTGAACAAAAGTCTACCTCCACCGCCTTCCCCTTCTGAAGCAATGAGTTGGAACAGGTATCGAGGTTGTCATGTTCAGGGGAAATCACCCAACCCGCGTGGACGAAAAAGGCCGGCTGAAGCTTCCGGCTGAGTTCAAGCGCAGGGTGGATGAGATGTATGGCCCCCAGTTCTACATCACGAGCAAGGACGGGAAGCGGGCAGAGATCTACCCGTTGAAGGAGTGGGAAAAGATCGAGGAGAAACTGGCCGCGATTCCTTCCATGAACCCGGCAAGAAAGAAGTTTCTGGACGTGACGAACTACTACGGCCAGATGGCGGAGATGGATGCTCAGGGGCGCCTGTTGATGCCGCAGCTTCTGCGGGAGTCGGCAAAGGTGACCGGAGATGTGGTCGTGCTGGGCTCGCAGACGTTTCTCGAGGTTGTGAACCACGATTCGTTCAAGGCGGAGCTTGAAATGGCTCCGATGACCGAAGCGGATCAGATGGCGTTGTCAGAGTTCGGTTTATAGCAAGTGAAGTTGGCCCCCAGGGGCAGCACAGAGGGCGGAGAAGATGACGAGACCGCAGCATGTGCCAGTTCTTTTAGAAGAGGTAATGGAGTACTTGAATGTGCGGCCAGGCGGTGTTGTGGCTGACGCGACGCTGGGACTCGCGGGGCACTCTTCGGAGATTGCGAGGAGGCTCGGTCCAAAGGGAACGCTGATCGGTTTTGACCGCGATCCCGAGGCGATGGAGCTGGCGAAGGCGAGATTGGAAGAACTTCGCGCCGAGCTTGGTTCGGAGATGCCGGAGGTGAAGTTGATCTCCAAGGCGTTTTCCGAAGCAGCGAGCGAGATTGAGGCGGGCAGCCTGGATGGTCTGCTTGCGGACTTTGGAGTCAGCAGCCTGCAACTGGACGAGGCGCACAGAGGATTCAGTTTTCGGTCGGATGGACCCCTGGACATGCGGATGGATACACGCATGGGGGAGACGGCCGAGCAAGTGGTAAATCAGGAAAACGAAAACGAGCTCGCCGACCTGATTTACGAATTCGGAGAGGAAAGGAGGTCGCGGAGAATCGCCAGAGCCATTGTGAGGGCCCGGCCGATTACGACGACGGCGGAGTTAGCCAGAGTGGTATCGGCCGCGGCCCCATCAATGAAAGGCGACAAGATTCATCCGGCGACCAGGACCTTTCAGGCACTTCGAATTCGAGTGAACGACGAGCTGGGAGAGATTAGGACGCTGCTTGAGAGCGCGCCATCTCTACTGAAGCCGGGAGGAAGGCTGGTGCTGATCAGCTTCCACTCGCTGGAGGACCGGCTGGTGAAAGATGCGTTTCGGGAGGCCGGACGCAACAAGGTGTACGAGGTTTTGACGAAGAAGCCGGTGGTAGCCGGCGAAGAAGAAGAGGGTCGTAACCCTCGGTCGAGAAGCGCGAAGATGCGGGCGGTAGCAAAGATTTGAGTTGAAGATTTGGCTTATGCAGCAGAGCAGGGAGCAGACAAGTGATCGGGCCGGGGTTGTCCCACCGTGCTTTCAGGCGAAAGACAACCAGCAGCAAAAAGTCCCTTCCTCCAAATAACGATCCCGGCCCGGTTTCGTTCTTGAGGGTGGCAGAGAAGCAGAGAAGAGTGAGAGGTGCGCGATGGCAGCGTCGGTGATGGCAGGACAGCAGATTGAGATGATGGGTGCGGCGGCGGCAAAACCCCAACGCCGTACCGAGTCCGTTGCGGAGCGTAACCGCGCACTGCTTGAAGCGCAGGGCAAGGCGCGCCGCGGGCCGACCCCCGAAGTCTTTTTTGCTAAGCACATTGACAACACGCGGCTGGTCAAGGCGGATGATCCTGAGCGTCGCCGTGAGATGCGTCAGTTCGCTGTCGTCATGAGCATGCTGTTCGTGCTGGTGATGGTCTATGTATGGCAGCACTTTCTCGCCATCGAGATCGGCTATCGCGTCGAAGCCCAGAAGCAGCAGGTGGAGCAGCTGCACGAGCAGAACCGCCAGCTTCGATTGACCGAGGCGCAGCTGACCGATCCGGAGAGGATCGACAAGATCGCGAAGCAGCTCGGGCTCGATGCGCCTCAGCCTGGTCAGGTCGTCCGGCCGGATGGAAGCGAGATGACGAACGGTCCGGTGTGGGCTGAGGCCAACGCTCCGGCAATCATCGCTCGGTAAGTTTCGGCCAGTAGGTAAGACAGTAATCCGCAGATTGAGATTGGAAGATCCGTCATGAATAAGGCGCCACGGCAGACACTAACCGCTCCGATTCGGAGGATGCGGTTTGTCAACGTGGCGCTGTTCTTTGTCTTCTGGACGGCAGCTATCGGGGTCAGACTGATCTGGCTGCAGGTCGTCCGGCACGGCGATTTCGTCGAGCGGGCCGCACGGCAACAGCAGCGCACCTTTGAGGTCGCCCCGCGACGCGGCGTGCTCTACGATCGTCAGCTGAAAGAGCTGGCGATGACGGTGCTGGCCGATAGCATCTACGCGGTCCCGAATGAGCTGGGCGAGAATCGCGCTGAAACCGCGGATATTCTGGCGAAGATTGTCCATAACGAGCACGAAAGCTTTACCTCTGAGCCGCAGATGCTGGCTCGCTTCAACGCGTCGAGAAACTTCGCCTGGGTTGCGAGGCGCGTCAATGCCGAGACCGCGGAACGTGTGCGCGAGCTGAATCTGAAGGGCGTTTATTTCCAGAAGGAGTTTAAACGCTTCTATCCGAACAACGACCTGGCAGCGCAGGTTCTCGGCTATGTGGGTACGGACGATACCGGACTTGGTGGACTCGAGGCTCACTTCGACGACGAGATGCATGGAACGCCGGGACACGTAATGACTGCCGTGGATGCGAAGCGGCATGTCCTGGGAAGCCAGGAAAGCCAGCCGATGCCTGGCGAAAACCTGGTGCTTTCCATCGATGCGAATATCCAGTACATGGCGGAGCGGGCGCTCGACGCGCAGATGGCGAAGATGAAGGCCGCGCACGGCACCGTTGTCGTGCAGGATCCGCACACGGGGCAAATTCTTGCGCTGGCAATAGCACCGAGATTCAATCCGAACGATCAGCGTCATATGGACGCGAGTGTGCTGAAGAACCTTGCAGTGAGCGACGTGTACGAGCCTGGATCGACGTTCAAGCTGCTGACCTATGCCGCGGCGCTTGATGCCGCCGGCGTACAGCCGACCGACATTGTGGACTGCCAGGGAGGAGCCCTGACCATGTATGGACGCACGCTGCATGATGACAGGTCAGACGGTCATCTTGGACGCGTGACGGTGCAGTATGCGCTGGAGCGCTCAAGCGACGTGGGCGCGGCGAAGATGGCGCTGAAGTTGGGCAATCAGAAGTTTTACGACTACATGCGCGCCTTCGGTTTCGGCGATCGCTCAGGAATTGAGTTGCCGAGCGAGACGCGCGGGCTGCTGCGCAATCCAAAGAAGTGGGATGCGACCAGCATCCTGTCGCTTGCGATTGGGCAGGAGATCGGGGTAACGCCGATCCAGCTTGTAACGATGGTAAGCACGATTGCGAATGGCGGCGTATATATGCCGCCGCATGTGCTGCTGGAGTCCACTGATCAGATGAAGGGCGATCCAAGGCTGAAGCCCATCGCCTTCCGTCCGACGAACCAACTGCCGGCCACCCTGCCGGATGGTGCTCATCGCGTGATCAAAGAGATGACCTCGGCCAAGATGCGGATGATGATGCAGAGTATCGTCACCGAGGGTACGGGTAGGAAGGCAGCGCTGAATGGATACAGCGCGGGGGGAAAGACGGGAACGGCGCAGAAGATCGATCCCGCGACGCACACCTATTCGCATACCAAGCTCGTGGCCAGCTTCGCGGGCTTTGCGCCGGTCAGCAACCCGGCGATCTCGATAGCGGTGGTGATCGACACCCCGACAGTCGGCACGCGTTATGGAGCCGAGACGAGCGCGCCGGTTTTCCAGCAGGTGGCGCAGGAGGTGCTGGAGTATCTCGGGGTTCCGCACGATCAGCCGCTCAAGACGAAGCAGCAGATGATGCTTGCCGCAAACGAAGTTGTTACCGAAGATTCGTCTGACAACGGCGCAGATCTCAACCAGATGTTTGCCGATATCAACAGCCTTCCGGCCGACGATCCTTTGCGCACTCCAGCCAACGACACGTCGACCTCTGTTTCTGATGTGGATGATAAGTCGATGATTGCGGCAAAGACGGAGAGTTTGCCCGCGAAGAAAACGGCAGCCACGGTCGCGAAGGGCAAAGACTCGGAGCTGCTGAATCGCCTGCCTGAGAAGGTCCTTGCCGCGCTCCACTCAGGCAAGGATGAGTCTGCACAGGCTGTACCCGTGGCTTCTGTTCCCCGAATTATTCCTGCGGTACAGACGCGAGGGGATGGCGGCATCGTTGTGGATGCGAGCCATCGCGTGGCCGTGCCTTCTTTCGATGGTGGCTCTTTGCGCACCGTCGTCGAGCGTGCGGATCAGATGGGCTTGCGGGTACAGCCCATCGGAAGCGGGCTTGCCAAAGAGCAGGCGCCAGCTCCCGGTACTATGGTTCCGGCAGGAACTGAAGTCGTGGTCAGGTTTGCGCGATAGGGTCCTGCTCCTGAACACTTAGAATCGTAATTATGGATTGGAACGACGTGCTTCGCGAGATTGCCGCGGTGAAATATGCCGAAGCCGCAGTGACCGTGCACGGCGTTCAGTACGATTCCAGGCGGGTGCAGCCCGGCGATTTGTTCGTTGCGATGCGCGGTGGCGCAACTGACGGAAATCGTTTTGTTGATAAAGCGATGGCACAGGGCGCGATTGCGATTGTGACCGATTCTCCCGATGTTTATGAAGCTCTCCGCCGCGAGCACCCGGGTACTGGTGTGGCTCTCGTGGTGCATGGCCGACGTGCCCTGGCCGAGGCAAGCTCGGCGGTCTTCGGTCATCCACAGCAGCATCTTGCCCTCAGCGCGGTGACGGGAACGAACGGCAAAACGACGACGGCATTTCTGCTCGAAGCGATGTTGAAGGGGATCGGTCGAAGCTGCGTGCTGATCGGAACCATCGAAACTCATATCGTGAAGGAGGTACGCGAGTCTCCGCATACCACGCCGGAATCTCGCGACGTCTTCGAGCTGTTTTCCGACGGTGTAAAGGCAGGCGCGACCGAGGCCGTAATGGAGATGTCGAGCCATGCGCTCGAGCAGGAGCGCGTCTGGGGATTGCCCGTCGATGTCGCAATCTTCACGAACCTGACGCAGGATCACCTGGACTTCCACGGCAGCATGGAAAATTACTTCGCCGCGAAGGCGCGCTTGTTCGAAGGCGTAGGCGCGCCCCCTCCACGAGTGGCTGTGGTGAACATCGACGACCCGTATGGACAAAGACTCGCAGCGACGATCGACCGATCGCAGCTGGTGCGATATGGGTTCGGAGTCGCGGCAGATTTCTGTGCGGAAGACGTAAGAATGCGAGCAGGAGAGACGAGGTTTCGCCTGCGAACTCCCCATGGTGCAGTCGAGATAAGGTCGCCTTTGACGGGACGAGTGAATGTATACAATCTGCTGGCAGCCTCTGCAGCGGCTTGGGCGCGTGGCCTTACGCTGGACCAGATTGCCACCGCCGCAGGTGCAGGCGCACAGGTTCCGGGGCGATTCGAGGTCGTTCCTTCCAACAATGGTGTGACCGTTGTTGTCGACTATGCCCATACGGATGATGCGTTGCGAAATCTGATTGCTCTGGCCCGGGAACTGGTGAACGAGCAGGGAGGTCGCGTGATCACGTTATTTGGTTGTGGAGGCGATCGCGACCGCACGAAGCGTCCGCGTATGGGACGCGCGGCAGGTGAGGGGAGCGACCTGGTGGTGTTGACGAGCGACAATCCGCGCAGCGAAGAGCCAGGCGCGATCCTCGCTGAGGCTTTGGTCGGCGTGAAGGAGATAGGAGCCAGCTGCATTGTGGAAGAGGATCGCGCTTCTGCGATTGAGACTGCGATTCGATCTGCTCGCAAAGGAGACATCGTTTTGATTGCAGGAAAAGGTCATGAGAAAGTGCAGGTCCTGCGGAATGGATCCGTGCCGTTCGACGACGTAGCTGTGGCTGCGCAGGTATTGGAGGGACTCCGATGAAATTGACGGTGGGACAGATCGCGGACTGGATTCACGCCGAAGGCATCTTCGACACCTCTGCCGAAGCGGCGGGATATTCCATTGACTCGCGTACGGTCGGAGCAGGAGACCTCTTCTTTGCCGTAAGGGGAGAGAGGCTCGATGGCCATGATTTTGTAGCCGCCGCACTTGCTGACGGGGCAGTCGCCGCGGTGGTAAGCAACCGCTGGCTGATCCCTGCCAATGTAGACGAGACGAAGTTGCTGCGCGTGGCGGATTGTGAGGACTGCGTCTTAAACGCTCTGCAGCAACTGGCTCATGCGGTACGACGCACCTGGGCGGGTCGGGTCATCGGCGTAACCGGGTCCGCTGGCAAGACCACGACGAAGGAGGCGGTTGCACAGGTCCTCAGCGCGCGGTTTTGTGTCCTTAAGTCCGCCGGCAATCTGAACAATGCGTTTGGACTCCCGCTGCAGTTATTGAGGCTCGAGCACGAGCATGAAGTAGCGGTGATCGAGATGGGAATGAATCACTCTGGCGAGATCGCCGCGCTGGCGAAGATTGCGGAGCCAAGCTGGGCCGTCGTCTCCAACGTCGCTCCGGTCCATATCGAGTTCTTTCCTGATGGGCTTGCCGGCATCGCTCGAGCGAAGTACGAGCTGGTCGAATCTCTTCCTGCAGACGGGATCGCTGTTTTGAATGGGGACGACTCCTATGTGCGGGAGTTCGGGCGCGGCATGGGAGATCGGGCGGTACTTTATGGAACGGAAGAGAACGCGGAGGTTCGTGCCGAGAAGATCGAAGAGGTGGGGATCGAAGGCGTGCATTTCGACGTCGTTGCCGGGCAGGAGAGGGCGCAGGTCCATCTCAAAATGCTGGGACGGCACAATGTGTTGAATGCCCTGGCCGCGATTGCTGTTGGTCTGCGCAGCGGTATTCCTCTGGGCGAGTGCGCCGCCGCCGTCGGTGAACTGCGGCCAGCCGATAAGCGCGGCGAAGTGTTGTCGTGGCGTGGCGCCACACTCATTAACGACTCCTACAACTCGAATCCGCGCGCTTTGGATGCGATGATCGATGCCCTGATGGCGATGCCGGGCGAGCGCCATATTGCAATCGCCGGTGAGATGCTGGAGCTCGGTCCCGAGGCGGCCGCACTGCATCGTGCCTGTGGACGGAGAATGGCGGAAAAAGGTGTTACGACTGTGCTTGGGGTAAGGGGAGCAGCCGCAGAGCTGGTAGGTGGCGTGCAAGCCGGCGGAGGTGATGCGATCTTTGTGGCGACTCCCGAAGAGGCAGGTGAATGGATGCGTTCGAGCCTGCGACAAGGAGATGTGGTGTTGCTGAAGGCGTCGCGCGGCGTGCGGCTGGAGAAGGCGCTCGCCCGGCTGGAGGACGGAGCGTAAATAGAATGAAGTTTGGTTCCCGCGTGGAAAATCCTGCGGAAACCTGCATCACCGGGCTGTTAAGATACCTTTAGCCCGCGGTCTTCATGCGTGCCTATCCTGCGGATCTCACTCGAAGGCGGATGTTTTGCTCTATTGGCTGCTGTATCAGAAGCTCTTCCCCTACTTTCGCCTGTTTCGCATCTTTCGCTACCTCACGTTTCGCACGGTCTTTGCGAGCCTGACGGCGTTGCTGATCGGCCTGCTGATCGGCCCCTATGTGATTGAGCGTCTCCGCGAGTTTCAGATCGGCCAGTACATTCGCGAGGAGGGGCCGCAGTCGCACCAGAAGAAGAGCGGAACGCCGACGATGGGCGGGGTGCTGATCTGCATTTCGATTCTCGTGCCGACCCTGTTGTGGTCGGATCTATCGAACCCATTTGTCTGGCTGGTGATGCTTTCGACATTGGCCTTTGGCGCAATCGGCTTTGCCGACGATTACATCAAGGTGGTGCACCGCCGAAATCTTGGCCTTACGGCGCGAACGAAGCTGGGCCTGCAGCTGCTGGCCAGCGCTGGAGTCGCTCTTGCTCTTGTTCATCTACAGAGCCATGGAAACTACTCCACAAAGCTGATGTTTCCCTTCTTCAAGCGTTTTCGCCCGGATCTCGTCTGGGAGTCGCTAGGGCAGATTCCTCATATGCACTGGCTTGCATTTCTGCCGTTCGTCGTCTTCGTCATGATCGTGATTGCCGGTGCAAGCAATGCGGTCAATCTTACCGACGGGCTCGACGGCCTGGCGATTGGATGCACGATTATTGCTGGGGGTGCTCTTACGGTTCTGACCTACGTCAGTGGACACGTGGTCTTTTCGGACTATCTCGAGCTGCAGCGCATGCCTATGGTGAGCGAGTTGACGATCTTCTGCGGAGCCATGGTTGGCGCGAGTATCGGCTTTCTTTGGTACAACGCGCATCCGGCTGAGATCTTTATGGGAGATGTTGGCAGCCTGGCGCTGGGAGGCGCCATCGGAACGGTCGCGGTTGCTATTAAGCAGGAGCTGCTGCTGCCCTTCATTGGCGGCGTCTTCATTCTCGAAGCGTTGAGCGTGATGCTCCAGGTGGGGAGCTACAAACTGCGGAATGGAAAGCGCATCTTCAAGATGGCCCCGCTGCATCATCACTTCGAGCTTCTCGGCTGGTCTGAGTCCAAGGTGATTGCGCGGTTCTGGATTCTGGCATTGATCTTCGCGCTTCTGGCGCTGACAACGTTGAAGTTGCGATGAGGCTGTGATCTGATTGAAAACTGCTATGGAATTGAAGAATAAGCGTGTGCTGGTGGTGGGACTGGGTAAGTCGGGGATCGCGGCTGCCATGTTTTTGCGGCAACAGGGAGCCCGGGTGACGGTGAGCGATGCGCGCAGTGCGGTCGCGCTAGCGAAGGAGATACCTGCGCTTCTCGACGCCGGAATCATGGTCGAGAGCGGGGGACATGGGCTGCTCACCTTTCGCCGCCAGGACCTGATCGTGATCTCGCCGGGCGTTCCCCTCGATACACCTGAGGTGAAGCAGGTGATCGGTTATGGGATGCCTGTCATCGGCGAGCTCGAGTTTGCCAGCCGGTTTCTTAAGGGACGGATACTGGCGATCACTGGCTCGAATGGAAAGACTACAACCACCACGCTTGTGGGACGGATCCTTGAGGAAGGCGGCGTGGAGACGCTGGTGGGGGGAAACATAGGAACGCCGGTGATCGACCTGGTTCCGAAGAGCACTGACGAGACCGTAAGTGTGCTTGAGGTCTCAAGTTTTCAGCTGGAGACGATCGAGCAGTTCCGTCCGTGGATTGCGGTGGTGTTGAACATTACGCCCGATCACCTGGACCGGCACGGAAGCTTCGAGAACTATGCGGCCATGAAGGCCCGCATCACCGAGCGTCAGGAAGCGGAAGACTATTTAGTGCTGAATGCGGAGGACAAGCCTACGCAGATGGTTGCGGCGAAGACGAAGGCGCAGATCTTCTGGTTCAGCACGCGTCGACCCATCAAGCAGGGAGCCTTTGTACACGGGGAGAGCATCGTGTTCGTCGCTCGCGAAGGGGCGAAGGCTGAGCCGGTGATGCCCGTCGCGGAGATCCCGCTCAAAGGTGCGCATAACGTGGAGAACGTGCTGGCCGCAGTCTGCGCGGCGCGGCTTGCCGGGGTTCCAGCGGAGAAGATCCGAAGCGCGGTCGCTGGCTTCAAGGCAGTCGAGCATCGGCTGGAGTTCGTTAGCACGGTGCAGGGAGTCGAATATTTCAACGATTCGAAGGCGACGAATGTGGATGCGGCGATGAAGGCGGTCGCGGCGTTTCCGGGCGGGATTCACCTGATCCTCGGAGGCAAGGACAAGGGTTCGGACTACACGTTGCTGGCCCCGCTTCTCCGCGAACGGGTCAAAGCTGTTTATACGATTGGTTCTGCCGCGGAAAAGATTGAGCGCGAGCTTCACGGAGTCGTGAAGATGGTGGGAGCGGGAACGATGGACGTAGCTGTTCGCGAGGCCCAGAAGGCCGCCGTCGCCGGGGATGTCGTGCTTCTGTCTCCGGCGTGCTCAAGCTTCGATCAGTTTGAGAACTACGAGCACCGCGGACGGACCTTTCGGCAGATCGTTCACGAATTGAGTTAGCAGCAGGAAGTGTAGACATGGCGAAGAGAGTTGGAGTGGACAAGTGGCTCTTCGGAGTGGTGCTGCTGCTGGTGCTGTTCGGTCTGGTGATGGTCTTTTCGGCCTCGGCCGTGATGGCGAAGGCGCAGACCGGATCTCCTTACCCTTACATGCTGAGACAGGGCATGTGGGCGGTGATGGGAATGATCGCGCTGGCTCTGCTGATGCAGGTCGACTATCGGCGCTATAACAATCCCAGGTTTGTGTTTACAGCGGTTGCCGTCACGATGGTGCTGCTGATCGGCGTTTTCGCGATGCGCGATTCGCACAATACGCATCGCTGGTTCCGGTTCGGCTTCGCGAGCTTTCAGCCTTCGGAGCTGGCCAAGCCTACGTTGGTGTTGTTTCTCGCTTACTTCCTGCAGACGCGAATTCACAAGATGGACGACTGGCGCGGGACAGTTCTTCGCGCCGCGCTGCCGCCGTTGCTGTTCGTCGCGCTGATCCTGAAGGAGCCCGATCTGGGGACTGCGATGGTCTGCGCTGCAGTGACGGCGTTGATGCTTTACCTGGCCGGGATGCAGCTGAAGTATCTCGGGATCGGCTTGTTGTGTTCGGCTCCTGTCCTTTATTACATGCTGTTCCGGGTGCCGTGGCGCAGGGCGCGAATGCTGGCGTTCGTAAATCCCGAGGCTGATCCGAGGGGAACGGGCTTTCACATTCTGCAGTCGCTGATCGCGGTAGGGACGGGCGGTCTGCGCGGACTGGGGTTGATGGAAGGACGGCAGAAGCTGTTCTATCTTCCGGAGCCGCATACGGACTTTATCTTCGCGAACGTCTGCGAAGAGCTGGGGTTGATCGGCGCGATTCTGATCATTGCGCTTTTTATCACGTTGGGCTATCGCGGCCTGCGTGCGGCGTACCTCTCTACCGATCCGTTCGCCCGGTTTCTGGCTTTCGGGATCACGTCGACGGTGCTGATCCAGGCTTTCTTCAATATGAGCGTTGTGGTCGCGCTGGTGCCGACCAAGGGAATTACCCTTCCGTTTATCTCCTTCGGTGGAACGTCGCTGTTTGTGATGCTGGCGAGTATGGGCGTTCTGTTGAATGTCACTCGCGAGATCGATTGAGATGGCCGAAGCTCTGCGGGTGTTGATTGCAGGCGGTGGAAGCGGCGGTCATGTGGTTCCTGCGCTGGCGATTGGGAGAGAGCTGCGCGATGCTCATGGAGCCGAGGTGCGGTTTGTTGGAACCGCGCGGGGGCTGGAGACACGTCTGGTTCCGGAGGCTGGGTTTCCGCTGGAGCTGATCAAGGTGGGTCAGCTCAAGAATGTGAGTCTTGCTACCCGGGCTAGGACCCTGTTCGATCTTCCTTTGGGCATTTTGCGATGCGTCAAGCTTCTGAGGAGTTTTAGGCCTCAGGTTGTCGTGGGCGTCGGGGGCTATGCTTCCGGTCCGGCGATGCTGGCCGCGATCCTGCTGCGGATTCCTACGCTGGTTTTTGAGCCGAATGCGGCTCCCGGGCTGGCGAACCGGCTGGTTGGCAAGCGCGCGAACGCCGCGGCTGTGAACTTTGCCGAGACCGCAGAGTGTTTCCACAACGCCCGCGTCACCGGAACGCCGGTCAGGCCTGAGTTCTTCGCTATCGAGCCCAAGGCTGAAGGAGAGGCGAAGCGTCTGCTGGTGTTTGGCGCGAGCCAGGGAGCGCGTGTTTTGAACCAGACCATGCCGAAGATCATGACGCGGCTGCTGGCGAAGTTTCCGAACCTTACGGTCGTTCACCAGACCGGCGCGCGGCATGGCGAGACGACGGTTGCGGCCTACGAGCAGGAAGGCGTGGGCTTCGAGCGGGTGCGGGTCACTCCCTACCTGGACGACATGGCGGCTCAGTTCGCGGCAGCGGACCTGATCCTCTGCCGCAGCGGAGCCAGCTCGGTAGCGGAGGTGGCGGCGGCAAGCCGTGCTGCGGTTCTGATTCCATTTCCGCTGGCGGCGGACGATCACCAGAAGAAGAACGCTGCGGCCTTCGTGACTGCGGGAGCCGCGGAGTTGATCGTCGAGGCGGAGCTTACACCCGAGCGATTATTGCAGGTGCTCTCGGATCTGCTGGCGGACGACCGGCGGCGGGCTGAGATGGGACAGCGGGCCAGGACTCTGGCACATTCCGAGGCGGTGCAGGAGATTGCCGGGATGGTCGTGGAGCTGGCGCGGTAGGGCTATCCCACTCCCGTCGAATTTGTGCAAAGTCTTGATTCGATTTGATTTAGGTTCGGACTTCATTTGCAAAGTCTTGATTGTAGGTGATTTAGTTGCAAATTATTGATTTGTCTAGGTTTATCGCAAAATTCGTATTGGGATCTACTTCCAGATTACGTGATCGGGTGGAACTAATCGGCAAGTTTATGTTGGTTGGTTTCTGTGGGTTGAGTGGGGTGGCCTCTTGACAGGGCTTTCGTGGGCCCTCGAGCTGAGCAAGTTGGCACAAGAGCAGGATTTTCATCAGCGAAGTTGTTCACTTTGAGGAGCTGGGATTCGAGTTGATTACGCCCGGATTCTACAGAGTCTACTTTCGAGATCTGGAGCGGCGAGCTGAATGCGGAAGAGCTTTAGGTCTGCCCGAAGGGTTGGTTAGAACCCATACCTTGAAGGTCCAGAGAGGAGCGATCAGTCCACTAGGGTGACTCATCGGTGCCATCGAAGGCGAGATGCGAACAATTGCCCAGAACTCAGTTTAGCGGCCAAGCAAGATTGATTTTGGGGTTGTTGGTGGGCTCGGTCCGCTGGAAATAGCATGGTTGACGATATCGTGATCTTCAGAGGGTTATCGTGAGCTGCGGACGGCTTCAACTGGTGGTGCTTAGGATAGCTATGCTTTCGTGCTTTCAACTTCCCGCTGTTCCTATTGGACTCTTCGCGCAGACTGTCGCGATCCATGTTCGTGTGCTTGACGGGCGCACTGGACATTCCCTGTCCGGAATGAACCTCGCATTCGTTGACTACCATACCGACGAAAACGGCGGATACCATGATGACCTCAACGGAAGAAATACCGTCAAGACCTCAGCGGAAGGAGATTCGTACATCGCAAGCCCAGACGCTCACGGAGTCTTAGTTTTCAACGGAATGGGTATAAATGGGATGTGGACACCTTGTACCAGACAAAGATTCTTCGATAGCAATACTCGAACCTATGGAGATGAGTATCTCTATCCGGTTTCTACGATCGTATCCTCCGGCTTGGTAGCCAAAAACACTTGCAGCAAATTGAGCGCAGTGGCAAAGCGTGGCGAACTCGTCATTTTTATTCGGCCCACAACTTGGTGGGAAAGGTTTGTTTGGGGCATGCGGTCATAGCGCGTTCGTGAACTCATTCATGAGTACGACGAAGGCGCTTGTCGTCATGCCTTCAAGGCCGAAGCGACCTTGCAAAGTCAATGCTGCGCGGTGGAAATGACGAGAATTGGAAAGCATGGAAAGCCAAAGACCGGCTTTCCACCCTTCCCAATTCTCTTGGAAATCCCTTCGGGATTCCCACATTCCCACCGCTTCGAAGGCGAGTCCATATTTGAAGAACGAGACCGCAAGGGGGTTGTAACGGATGTCTCAGGTCCACAGCGTAACGTATGTCCCCGGTACACTCAGAGCTTCGCTTCGGTCGGAATGCAGATTTGTGTTGATTTCTTGTGTGGTTGAGGCGCTAGCATTCTAGGCTCGTTGGGAGAAATACAGGGATCCTTCGACTGCGCATCTCGCGATGAAACTGCGAGAGGCTTCGCTCAGGATGACGCCTCATAAAGGAGTCCATCACGGACTGGACGGGTATCGTGGTCTGGGTTGATCTCCCCTAGATTTTTTGCCGCTCGGGGATGCTGGAGCGTAGGGCTTCGAGTCGCTGGTGGAGATGAGTTTGCAGGTCGGCGTATTCGGGTTTGCCGTAGAGGTTGGCGCGCTCGGTGGGGTCGGCTTTGAGGTCGTAGAGCTCGCCCTCGGTGGGGTCCATGACGTACTGGATGAGCTTGTATTGCTCGGTGCGGATGCCGCGGTGGGGAGCGACCTTCTCGGGGTTGGGCCATTCGTAGTACTCGTAGTACCACTCCTTGCGGAAGTTGGGCTCCGGTCTGGATGCGAGGGGGAGGATACTCATGCCCTGCATGCGGGAGGGAGTGGGAACTCCGGCGAGATCGAGGAGGGTGGGAGCGATGTCGATGTCGAGGACCATCTCGTCGCGAATGGTGCCGGGCTGAACGCGTTTGGGGTAGCGGAGCATGAGCGGGACGCGCAGGGAGGGCTCATGCATGAGGCGTTTGTCGAAGAGACGCCATTCGCCGAGGAAGTAGCCGTGATCGGAGCTGTGGAGGATGGCGGTGTCGTCGAGGATGCCCTTCTTTTCGAGGTGGTCGAGGACGCGGCCGATGTTGTCGTCGACGGCGACGAGGCCGGCGTAGTAGTCCTTGGTCATGCCCTCGAGTGAGGCGCAGGCGACGTGAGAGTTTGTCGTGCCGACCTTGTTTTCGGCTTCGATGAAGCTCTTGGGCTTGCCGGGATAGCCTTTGAGATCGTCGTCGAAGGTTAAGGGCTTGGGGATGGGAACTCCGTTATAGAGATCGAGGTGGCGGCGCGGGCGGAAGAAGGGCTCGTGGGGAGCGACGAACCAGATGAGGATGCAGAAGGGCTTGTCGCCACGGTCCTGATCGATCCACTGAAGGGCTTTGTCGGTGGTGAGGTCATCGGGATAGACGTCGTGGTACTGCATCTGGGGGCCGACGGTGCCGTTGCGGCCTTCTTTGAAGAGTGGGCTCTCGTAGTTGTTGCCGGGATCGTTGTGGCCGAAGTAGTAGTCCCAGTGACGCTCTTCGACACCGTTGTGCATATGGACCTTGCCGAGGATGGCGATCTCGTAGCCAGCTTCGCGGAGGAGATCGGTGAAGAGGGGAATGTCGGATGGAAGCGGTGTGCGGAGATGCTCGTTGGAGAGAGCTCCGGTAGAGCGGGAGTACATGCCGGTGAGCGCGGCTGCGCGAGCGGGCGCACAGAGGGCGTTGGTGCAGAAGGCGTTGTTGAAGCGCATGCCCTCGGCGCCGAGGCGGTCGTGATTGGGAGTTTTGAGGATGGGGTGCCCGGCGATGGAGAGAGCGTCGGCGCGCTGGCCTTCTCCGAGGAAGTAGACGAGGTTGGGGCGCTTTGGTTTTGTCTGGGCTTCTGCTGGCGCGGCTGTTACGCCGGATGCGGCGAACGTGCCTGCCACGGCGAGTGCGCCCTGGAGAAAGTCGCGCCTTGTGGCCTTGCCCTGTTCCTGCACTCCGTCTTCGGGGGTGTAGTCCTTCATGCTCGACATTGAAAACTCCCTTTCCATCTCAAAAGGACAGAGTAAGGGATCGCATGGTTTTAGAGAAAGAAGCCGAAGGAAATGCAGGGTGCAAAAGCTGTCAGATTTTCTGTTGTTCAGGGAAAACAACCGCAGGTCCCGTTCGGTTTCGTTCAGGGCGGGCTCTTCGACTCGTCTCTCGCGATGAAGCTGCGAGGGGCTTCGCTCAGGATGACACTTTACTCAAAATAAAGACGGGCTGAGAGTTGATCTCAGCCCGTCGCGAAGGATTCAGATTGCGGGTGATGATTTAGCGATGTCCGCCACCGCCGCCGTGTCCGCCGCCACCACCGTGGAAGCCTCCACCGCCGCGGAAACCGCCTCCGCCTCCACCGCCGAAGCCACCGCGGGATCCTCCGTTGAAGCTACCGCCGCTATTGCCACGGAAGGCTCCGGAGTTGCCGCCGAAGCTGGGGCGCGACTGGGAGCTGGCGAAGCTACCACGATTGCCAAAGCTCTGGCCGCCGCGGTTTGCAAAGTTGCCCTGGTTGGGGCTGATGGAGCCGCGATTCCCGAAGCTGCCCTGGTTGGATCCGCCGTAGAAGTTATGCTGCGAGCTGCCGACACCACGGTTTGAGCCGAAGCCGTTGCCGTTGTAGTTGCGGCCCGTGGAGACGTTGGTGGCTCCATGGAAGTTGCCGAAGCCATTGCGGCTGCTCTGTCCGAAGCTGTTGCCGCGGTTGTTGTAGTACGAGCCGCGATTTCCGGCGAAGTTGTTGCCGCGGTTGGCCCAGCCGGATCCTCCGGGACGACCGTCGAAGTGACCGGCGTAGGGACGGTTGTAGGCGTATCCGCCACGGAAGCCAGGACCGAAGCGGTTGTAGCAGCGGTTGTACCAGAAGTGTCCGCCGCCCCAGTAGCCGCCGTAGAAGCCTACGCCGAAGTAGCCGAAGCCGTAGTTAATGCCGCCATAGTAGCCGACATTAGGCCCCCAGTAACCGGCGTTCCAGAGGTAACCGCCGGTTCCGTAGCCCCAGTAGCCGGGAGTCCACAGGGCGCCAGTGTAGGGGGGGAGAACCCAGGCACCGTCCACCCACTCATAGCCTTCACCGCTCCAGGCCCAATAGCCAGGAGTCCAGATATAGCCATCGCCGGGCATCACCGGCTGAGCGTAGACGGGAATTGCAGGAGGGGCAATTGCAACAGAGACAAAGACCCGCGCTTCGGCGGTTGTGGGAGAGAGGAGTGCTGCACCAGTGAAGAATACGGATCCAAGAACGGCTGCTCCGAAGACATTACGAACTTTACGGAAGAGGTTCATTGCCTGCCTTCGCCGAGGATCCTTCGTTTTCCCCGAAACGCGCTGGGTTTCGCGGATGATCGGCTGAGGTTCCTGTCCGCTTTGCCCGTTTTGCTATGCGGATCAGGCACTCGGATAGTTAGACACGAATTGTAAAGTTTCGTTGCGGTTAAGTGAATGGGGATTCAGAGGGGTGAGTTAGGTGTTTGGATTGAGTTAGTTGCGGATGGCTTTCTCGTTGGAAAAGCCGTCAGCGGATTTCTGGAGGTGGGCGATATTCGGTGTTTCGAATGCTGCGAATTTGTTGCCTTGGCTCTAACGGTGCTGCGGGGTCGCCTTGGCCCGCTTCGCGTTCGAAGACGGGGCATCCTTTATTGTGTGCTTCCGCTGGAGGGTGAAGGAGCTCATTCTTCTGCGTTCTGCCTATCTTGTGGGCCAGAAGTCGCTGCTAGAGTGGATTTATGCCTGTGACACTTGCCTCTTCCGGTCATCAGTTCTTTGCTCCTTCGCTTCGGATTCATTTCATTGGGATTGGTGGGATCGGGATGAGCGGGATCGCGGAGATTCTGCTGACGATGGGGTATGCCGTCTCGGGGAGCGACCTGCGGCGGTCGGCGGTGACGGACCGGCTGGTGGGTATGGGAGCACGGGTCTTTGAGGGACATGCGGCCGCGAACGCTGCGGGCAGTGATGTGGTGGTGACCAGCTCGGCGGTGAATCCGAAGAACCCTGAGGTGCTGGAGGCACGGGCGCAGAAGATTCCGGTGATCCAGCGGGCGGAGATGCTGGCCGAGTTGATGCGGCTGAAGTATGGGATTGCCGTGGCGGGAATGCATGGGAAGACCACGACGACGAGTATGGTGGCTTCGGTGCTGGCAGCGGGGGGCCTGGATCCGACGGTGGTGGTGGGGGGAAGGGTGAACGCGCTGGGGTCGAATGCGCGGCTGGGGAACTCGCAGTATCTGGTGGCGGAGGCGGATGAGAGCGACCGTTCGTTTTTGAAGCTGTCGCCGGTACTGGCGGTGGTGACGAACCTGGATCGCGAGCACATGGATTGCTATCGCGATATGGCGGATGTGGAAGCGGCGTTTGTGGAGTTTATGGACAGGGTCCCGTTCTATGGAGCTTCGGTGGCCTGCGCGGATGACGCACTGTTGCGAGCGGTGCTGCCGAAGGTGAGGCGGCGGCTCTATACGTATGGCGAAGGTGAAGATGCGGATTTCCGCGTGAAGGTGCTGGAGCGGGATGGGCAGGGACTGTCGAGGTTCGAGGTGAGCTATCGGGGAGCTTTACTGGGGCCGTTCGCTCTGCACGTTCCGGGAAAGCATAACGTGATGAATGCGGCGGCTGCGGTGGCGATTGGGGTACAGCTTGGGGTGGTTCCGGAGCAGATTGCGGCGGGGCTGGATGGGTTTCGCGGGGTGGACCGGCGGTTTCAGATCAAAGGAACGGTACGGGGCGTGACGGTTGTGGATGATTACGGGCATCATCCGACGGAGATTGTCGCCACGCTCAAGGCTGCGCGGGAGTGTGGGTATGGCAGGGTGCTGGTGCTGTTTCAGCCGCATCGCTACACGCGGACGAGAGACCTGATGGCTGAGTTTGTGGGTGCGTTTGGAGATGCGGATCGCGTGGAGGTGCTGGATATCTATGCGGCGAGCGAGGAGCCGATTGCCGGGATTACTGGGGAGGGGTTGGCGAAGGCGATTGGACGCGATGGAGTCGAGTATGCGGGTTCTGTCGCCGAGGCGGTGGAGGCGTTGGTGCGGGAGTCGCGGGAGGGGGATGTGATTTTGACGATGGGGGCGGGGAGCGTCTCGCAGGCGGCGGGGATGTTGCTGGAGCGGCTGGGAGGGTAGCGGGCGGGGCGCCTTCTCGCACAGGTAAAGGGAAACATAGCAGGAAGGTGGGAGTGACAGGCGGGTGAGTTCCTGAAAGGGTACAAGGGAGAAGTTGAGGGGCCGGGCAGGCCGTTTGGCGGGATATAGTCGAAGTGGCGATTCTCGCGGCCCTGCTCGGGTTTGCGAAGTAGCGACGAATCTTCGAAGCGCGGAACGGCGGTGCTAGAGGCGCCAGAGGTTGAGTGCGCTCAAGAGACAGGCCCACTGCCGAGAGGATCGTTTGCGCCGAAGAGGATGATGGCCCGCGAGTTTACAGATTACGAGGAGAGTTTCGACGACGACGATTTACTGCCGGGACGACGGCGGCAGAACGGCGTGCGGGTGAAGCTGCGCGGAGGTCTGCCCCGGTCGCCTGCAGGAAAGATTGCGGTGGCTGCTGCTGTTTTGGGATTGTTGGGGCTTTGCGGAGCGCTGGGAATGGCGGCGAGAAGCGCGATCCTGCACGATGAGCGGTTCATGATTCCTTCCGCGACGGCGATCGAGACCGAGGGCAACTCGCATGTGACGAGAGCGCAGCTGGTGTCGCTGTTTGGGGAAGACATCGAGCGGAATATCTTTCGGGTTCCGATGGCGGAGCGCAAGGCGGAGCTCGAAGATCTGCCCTGGGTGGAGCATGCCACGGTGATGCGGCTTCTGCCGAATCGATTGCGGGTTTCGGTGATGGAACGGACTCCAGTGGCGTTTGTACGGCAGGGAAATCGTATTGGGCTGGTGGACGCGAACGGCATCCTGCTGGATATGCCGACCGACGCGAAGACGAAGATGCATTATTCGTTTCCGGTGGTGACGGGACTGGAGGCGAAGGATCCGCTGTCGCTGCGGTCGGCGCGGATGAAGCTGTATGAGAGATTCACGAGCGATCTGGACGGGAGTGGAGAGAAGATCTCGGAGAAGTTGAGCGAGGTGGATCTGTCGAGCCCGGAGGATGTTCGTGCGGTGATCCAGGACAAAGGCGGCGAAGTGATGGTGCACTTCGGCGAGGACAACTTCCTGGATCGATACAAAAAGTTTGAGGAGCATCTGCCGGAGTGGAGGATGCAGTATCCCCACCTGGCCGCTGTCGATATGCGATACGAGCGGCAGGTGGTGCTGGAGATGCAGCCGGGGACGACGGCTCCAGTGGTGGGAGAGCAGCAGGCACCTGCAACGGAGAGCGGCGCTGGCAAGAAGGCGGCTTCGGATGCGCCGGCCGCGACAGAAAAGGTGGCTCCGACGCACAGCAATGCTGCAACGACTATGAACCATGCCGTGACGGCGAAGAAGAAGGCGGTCGCGAAACCGTCGGCGAAAGGCAAGAAACCGGCAGTGAAGAAAAGCGTTCCTGCAAAGCGCGGAGCCGTGGAACAGAAGACTCCGGGCGTACCGGCTTCGACTCTGAAGGCGGGCGGGGAACCATTCCGGGTTCCTCTTTGGATTCATTCGGGGCAGTTAACGACGGAAGCAGGACGGGGTTCGAGTATAGATGTGAAGTATTCTCCGCCGCAGGTGGTTCACTCATGAAGAATCAGAAGCTAGAGAATCTGATCACGGTGCTGGACGCAGGGAGCTCGAAGAGCTGCGTACTGGTGGCCGAACTGCACGATGGTGTGCTGCGCTATCGCGGACATGGCATCGAGCCGTCGAAGGGCATGCGTAAGGGACTGATTGCCGAGCTGGGGCCTGCGGCGGAGGCGATCAACCGGGCGGCGCTGACGGCGGAGCGAACGGCAAAGGCAGGGATTGAGACGGCGGTGGTGGGGATTGGCGGAACGCATGTGCGGGGCATGAACTCGCGGGGCGGGATCAGCCTGGGCAGCCGGATGCGCGAGATCACACGCGAAGAGGTGAGGGCCGCAGTGGACCGGGCGCGCAGCGTGGCGCTTCCTCCGGATCGCGAGATGCTGCATCTTCTGCCGCAGGAGTTCATTCTGGACGACCAGCCGGGAATCCACGACCCGATCGGGATGGTGGGGAACAAGCTGGAGGTGAACCTTCATCTTTCGACATGTTCGGGAGGCGTGGCCCAGAGCGTGATTACATGCGCCAATCGTGCGGGGCTCGAGGTGACGGATACGGTGTATGAAGGGATTGGATCGGCGGAGGCGGTGCTCTCTGCCGATGAACGCGAGCTGGGTGTGTGTGTCGCGGATATCGGATCGAGCACGACCGAGCTGGCGGTCTTCTTCGAAGGCTCGGTAGCGCATACCGCGGTATTGCCGATCGGCGGAGATCACTTTACGAACGATCTCGCCGTGGGACTGCATGTCACGGTGGAAGAGGCCGAGCAGTTGAAGAAGACGTACGGCCACTGCGTGGTGACTGCGGTTCCGCAGTTGAACGAGATTGAGGTGGGCGGGGATCTTGCGATCTCGGGAGGGCAGCCGGCGCGGATGGTGCGGCAGCGATTCCTGGCGGAGATTCTGGAGCCGCGCGCGCGCGAACTTTTTACGATGATGCGGGACAATCTTCGCCACGGTGGAGTTCTGGAGGCGCTGGGAGCCGGATGCGTCTTCACGGGCGGAGGCGCATTGATCGCGGGCCTGTTGGATAACGCTGAGAGCCTGTTGAGAGTTCCGGCGCGTATCGGATATCCGGTGCTGCTGTCGCGGATGCCGGAGGAGCTGGCGAAGCCGGAGTTTTCGGCGATGATTGGAATGCTGCTGTACACCCACAGGACGCAGGTCAGGAAGGCGAGCGAGGAGCAGGGGCTTCGGTCGAAGCTGAAGTCGATCTTCGCGGGCAGCTTCTAAAGAGAAACGCAAGCCAAATAGAGGATCCTTTTCCCTAGACGCACTCTGCCTGACCAAAGTTGGGATGACGGTCGATGACACCGAAGCAAAAACTTAGCGCGGGGCTTTTGATGTATCGACGTAGAGGCGATGCAATCGAGGTCTTTCTGGTGCACCCCGGAGGGCCATTCTGGGCCAAGAAGGATCTGGGGGCGTGGACTCTTCCCAAGGGAGAGTATGAGCCGGACGAGGAACCGTTGGCTGCGGCCCGCCGGGAGTTTCAGGAAGAGACCGGCTTTCCAGCGCAGGGCAAGTTTCTTGAGCTTGGTTCGATTCGACAGAAGAGCGGAAAGGTTGTGGTTGCGTGGGCCTTCGAGGGGGACTGCGATCCGGGTCAACTCATCAGCAACACATGCGAGATCGAATGGCCTCCGAAGTCGGGGATTCGGAAGGAGATTCCTGAGGTGGATCGGGGAGAGTGGTTTTCACTGCAGGGGGCCAAGGAGCGCATTCGAGCTGAGCAGGCGGATTTGCTGACGCGACTGGCGGAGCAGGTTTCAAGCCTCGATTAATGCATCGGGACAACATGCGACAGGTTGGAAGATATTTGGCGGCACGGGCAAAATACAGGGATTCCCCGGCTTCGCTCGGAATGACGGTGGGAGAGTTTATGCCATGTGCGAGCATAGGGGTACAGGACCGCCGACAAGCTGCTGTGCCGCATCCGGTTGAGGGATGTAGGATGTCGAAGAGTTCTCGCAATGTTTCCAATCTGTTTCAACCAAGGAGAGTGCATCGCAATGGAATCTTCGCAGGCCGAGCTTCTGAACTCCGTTCCTCCCGTCGCGGTAGCGGCACGAACAAAGGCAAGCTTCTTCAAGCGGGGTATCAGCGGCCTATTCGTAACGGCCCTTGCCATAGGATCTATGACCCATTTGTTGGGACAACAGAAGCCGAAGATACCTGGGAATGATTGGATTCAACTCTTCAACGGAACGGACCTGACGGGCTGGACGAAGATTGGCGCGGAGAGCTGGACTGTAGAGGGAGACGGCCTGCTGCATGGTCGCGGCTTGACCAAGGCCTATGGCTATCTCGAGACCGAGAAGGACTACAAGGACTTTCAGCTCTCGCTTCGTTTCAAATGCGTTGGGGATGGGAACAGCGGCGTCTTCTTCCATACAGGGTTCAAGCCGAACTCCGTGGATACGACACAGGGCATGCAGTTCGAGATCGATTGCACGATGATGCACCATACGGCTGGCGTGTATGCGGAGGATGGCCGCGGGTGGGTGGTATGGCCTTCTCCTGAAAATGAGGGCGTTGTGCGCAAGGGCGAGTGGAACGACTACTTTGTGGAGGTGATCGGCAACCGGTATCGCTCGCGTTTGAATGGCGTGCCGATGGTCGACTTCACAGACCCGAAGCCGGGAGCTGGAGACGGGAAGATCGCTCTGCAGCTTCATGCGGGCGGCGCGGGGAATATGCAGTTCAAAGACATCTGGATCCGGGATCTTTCGTCGCGCTAGATTCCGACTCTTTGCGTCGGGCCGGTGCGGAAACGTGCGTTTCGTACCGGCTCGATGGGTGTCTCTCTATAAAGAAAGAGCAAAGGATAACGAAAGTGCAAGGTCCAGGGAAGATGTATCGATCGTTGCGGCTGGGTTGCTATGCGCTGGCGTGCTGGTGCTCGGTTGGCCATGCGCAGGCACCGCACACTACGTGGAGCGACTACGGCGGAGCGCCGGATGGTGCGCAGTATTCCGCGCTGAAGCAGATCAATCGAACGAATGTTAGTAAGCTCAAGCAGGCCTGGGTCTTTGAAACGGGGGATGAGCGGGGGTACTCGTTCAACCCGCTCGTCGTTGGGAAGCGCATGTATGTGCTGGCCCATAACAATTCGGTGGTGGCGCTGGATGCAGCGAATGGGCGAGAGCTGTGGTCGCATAGCCTGAACGCGAAGACTACGCTCATCATGAATCGCGGCATTAATTACTGGGAGAGCGCAGACAAGAAGGATCAGCGCCTGATTCTGACGGTCGACAACACGTTGCAGGAGCTGGACGCGAACACCGGTACGCCGATTACGAATTTCGGGGCTGCAGGGCGTGTGGATCTGCGCGAGGGGCTGGGGCGTGATCCGAAAAGCCTCACGCTGGTTCAGTCGTACAATCCGGGACGCATCTTTCACGATCTGCTTATCCTCGGTTCCGCCACGAATGAAGAGTATGACTCCGGGCCCGGAGATATTCGCGCCTATAACGTCCTTACGGGTCACCTGGAATGGACCTTTCACACGATTCCGCATCCTGGCGAAGTTGGCTATGACACCTGGCCGAAGGATGCATGGAAGTCTGTGGGCGGTGCGAATGCATGGAGCGGCATGGCGCTGGACGAAAAGCGCGGGATGGTCTTCGTGCCTACCGCCAGTCCGAAGTACAACTTCTACGGTGCGAATCGCACGGGCGCGAATCTCTTCGGCGACTGCATTCTTGCGTTGGACGCACGGACCGGCAAGCTCATCTGGTATTACCAGACGGTTCATCACGATATATGGGATTACGACAATGCAACCACACCGATGCTGCTGACGGTACAGCACGGCGGCAAGAAGGTGGATGTGGTGGCGGTGGCCAGCAAGGTGGGCTTTGTATGGGTCTTCGAACGCGAGACCGGTAAACCTCTGTGGCCGGTGGAAGAGCGCCCGGAGCCGAAGTCCGATATGTCGGGGGAAGAGACTTCGCCGACGCAGCCGTTTCCTTCGAAGCCGCCGGCGTTTGCTCGGCAGGCGTTTACGGAGAAGGATCTCAGCCCATTTCTTGAACCGGCGGAGCGGGAACAACTGGAGCGCCAGATAAAGGCCGCGCGGAATCACGGCCTCTTCACGCCTCCGGGGCTGGAGGACACGGTCGAGATGCCGGGCAACAATGGCGGGGCAAACTTTGGAGGAGCCGCGATTGATCCTACGGCGGGATATTTTTATGTCGTCTCCAAGGACGTGCCGTCGATGCTGAAGCTGACGCTGGCAGCGGAGCCTCTGAAGACCGGCTCGCCGGAGGTGCGCGGCCGGGCGTCGTTTGAAGCGAACTGCAGCTTGTGCCATGGGAGCAACAGGGAAGGGAAGCCGCCTGCGATTCCCTCGCTGGTAGATGTGCGTTCGCGGTTGAACGAGAAGCAGATCGAAGACGCGGTGCATTATGGCAAGGGGCCGATGCCTTCTTTTGCGCGGCTTTCGCAGCCAGAGATCGATTCTCTGATCGCCTATCTGACGCGACCGGATCTGGCTCCAGATGTCCCGGCTTCCAGCGTGCCCGCGGCAAAGGTTGCGACTGGCGATCCTGCCAAGGCGCACTATCGCAGCGGGTTCGGCTTTATGTTTGCCAGCAGTGGTCTCCCTGTCATCGCACCACCCTGGACGACGATGACCGCCTATGACCTGAACAAAGGCACCATTCGGTGGCAGATTCCGCTGGGAGAGGTTCCAGAGCTGGCGGCGCAAGGCTTTACGAAGACTGGCTCCCACTTCCCGAAGACCAATCCGGTTGTGACGGCGGGCGGGCTTATCTTTACGGGCTCTCGCGACAAGAAGGTCCGTGCGCTCGATTCGGACACGGGTAAGGTGTTGTGGGAGGCGGAGCTTGGAGCCGCACTCGAAGGCATGCCTGCCGTTTACGAGATGGATGGGCGGGAATATATCGTCTTCTGCGCAGCTGCGCGTGCTACGACCCACACGCACGCTATTGCCGGGCATCCTGCTTCGCAGGATCCTATTCATGGATCGTATGTTGCATTTGCCCTGCCTGAAGCAGGTGGAAAGAATTGAGGATTTTCCGCGCAAGTCGCGGCTCCAGTCTTAGGTGAGCACCTGCTGAATTTATTTTTGGCGTGTGGAGTGGGAGCATGGGCATCACCCGACGTGACTTTATTGCAGCGAGCGCGCTCTCCGGTCTTGTCTCTGCTTCCGTCCCTTTGTTCGCGAAGAGGACGGATGCGCTTGTAGTTCCGTTGGGTGTGCATACCTTCAGCTTTCACGAGATTATGGAAGGCGGTATGCCCGCGGTGGACGAGATCCTTGCGGATACGCGTCGGCTCGGATTGAATCTGTAGAGCTCTTTGCACCACAACTCAGCCCCTTTCGCATGCCGGAAGGCTTTTACAAGCGGTGGTGGGAGGCAGCTCATCCAAACGATGCGATCGCCGCTCCTGCTTTGGCCGAGACTCCGCAACAGCGTAGAGAGAAGCTGCGGCAATGGCGCGCTAACGTTTCGCCGGATTACTTTGGAGCTGTACGTCGCAGGTTTGCTGCGGCGGGCGTGGAGATCTTCGCGCTCAACTACAGCTTCGATGCTTCGATGACGGATGCGGAGCTCGATAGCGGCTTTGAGCAGGCCAAAATGCTTGGCGCAGAGATCATTACATCTTCCAGCACTCTCTCGCTCGCGGAGAAGCTGGTGCCTTTTTCCGAACGACATCGCATGGCGGTGGCCTTTCATAACACGACCAGTTCCGATCCGGATCGTGTTGTGAGCCCTGGTGCTTACGCAAAGCTGCTCTCCATGTGCAAGTGGTACAGGATCAACCTTGATGTCGCGCATTTCTTCGCTGCGGGTTATGATCCTGTTCGTTTCATCGAAGAGCAGCACGTTCATATCGCGAGCCTGCATCTTCACGACCGCAAGAAAGAGAACGGCCCGAGTGTGCCGAATGGCGAGGGGGATACGCCGCTGCGCGAGATCCTGCAACTGCTGCACGATCGGCATTGGAAGATTCCATCGTTTTATGAGCTGGAGTGGGTTGGCTCGGGTGAGCCGGTTCCAGAGATTACGAAAGACTTGAGCTATCTTCGCGGGCTTATGGGCGGCTAAAGAGAGGTCAGATACTCGAAAGCCGCTATGGATGCTGCACTGCGGGGCAGCAGTGCCAGCTCTGCATCGCTGAATAGGATCTGAGTCGATGCCAGGAAGCGCGGCAGGAGGTTGTTCTCCATGGCTTGCTGCGTCGCCGCACGAAACACGCCGTTTTCAAATCCTTCCATGTCCGTGAAGAACACGCACTGAGGATTGTTCAAGTGAATCAACGATGCTACCGCAGTGCCCACAGCGTTACCCGCGTTGCGCAGAAGCTTTGTCGCCGTTGCGTTGCCCTGCACCGAAAGTATCTCCAGATCGCGCATACCGCGAACGGGCAGACCTGCCTGCTTTGCCATGCGGCGCAGGGCCGAACCGCCTGCGATCGTGTCCAGGCATCCCTTGCGACCGCACCGGCACAGCGCTCCCCCGGGGTCCATAATGATGTGGCCAATTTCGCCGGCGCTTCCATCGTCGCCCCGGTAGAGCATCTCGTTCATGTAGTGGGCAGCGCCAATCGTACGTCCCAGAACGATGCTTGAGAAGTTGTGGGAGTTCCGGGCATGGCCAAAGAATTTTTCTCCCACCGCAATGGCATTGGCATCGTTCTCAACCCATGCCGGCAATCGCAATCCCTTGCCGATGAGCTTTGCGATGGGGACATCGCGCCAGTTCAGCGCCGCAGAGTAGCGGCAGATTCCTTCAACGGCATCGACGATTCCGGTTACGGTGATTCCAACGCCCAGAACCCGGCTTCGCGGAATGGATGCGTTTTTCAAGAGACGGGAGAAGGCAAAGCGCACGGCTTGTAAGAGTTGTTCCGGTGTCTTGCAGAAGGGAAGTGGTTCCTGGGCGAGGATTTGCCCACGCAGGTCGGTGATGACCATTGGCATTGCAGATTCGGCGATCCCGAGGCCAACAAAGTATGCGTAGGAAGCCTGCAACTCAACCTGCATGATTGGGCGCCCGCGCCGCCTTTCCGTAGCCTGCGATGGGGATTCGATCACTAACCCACGCTGTAGAAAGACTTGGATTACATCGGTGATGGCGGCTGGGCTTACATCCGCAATCTCACTCAATTCAGAACGTGAGAGTTGAGGCTGCCGCAGAAGTGCCATGATTACTGCGTGCCGAGCCGAGTGGCCATTCATTCTCACTGGCTTGTCTCGAACGATTGTCAAAGACCCATCCATGTGCTGCCAATATGAGATGCAGAGAGCCACGAGGCGTGATTCGCAGCTTGACGCTTGCCAAGGACGTGCATATGATCCACCTACCGAAGCATTCTTTTGAGGATTTTATAGAACCATACCAGCGGAACTGTCCCTAAGAATCTTTAATTTTTTCAGTAAGTGAATAAATTCGCTTCTGATCTGCTCCCTACTGCCAGCTTTCCCACCCTGCTGTTTGCGGTTCGACGTAGCTGCTTCCGTTTTCGCAACGTTTGCTAAGTACACATTCGTGAACTGAAAGATGGGTTTGACCATTTTGAGGAGGCTTTCATGAGGCGCACATTCATTCTTGGATCCAAGCAGAACGCATGTAGAACAGACAGCCCAACCCCATCGCACAACGTTCTGAGACGTTGGCTGCACCGCGGAGCGGTGGGTATCCTAACCGTCGCGATTTTTTCCAGCCTGCCGCTGCTGGCCCAGAACACCACGGCAGATGTGATTGGCACTGTAACCGACAGCTCGGGCGCTGCAGTTCCGAATGCGACGGTTGAACTGACCAGTGTAGATACTCATGAGACGCGTACCGTGAAGTCCGGCGGCGGAGGAGAATATACCTTCACACTCCTGAAGCCGAGCCGGTATTCACTTACGGTTACCGCGCCTGGGTTCAAGTCGTTCCAGATCTCCTCTTTTGGACTGGCCGCTGGTGACCGCGCCCGCGAAGATGCCCATCTGGATATTGGCGGTACGAATGAAACCGTAACTGTAGAGGCCACGTCGCCAGCGTTGCATACCGATACCGCTGCCTTAATTACGACGGTGACGGAGAAGGCGACGCAGGAACTTCCGTTGAATGGCCGTAACTATATCAACCTGGTGCAGGTGACTCCAGGCGCAACGGAAGGCTTGAACAATGGCCTGGCCAGCGGCAACCGGCCTGACGATCGCCGCCAGACCTCCTCGGTTTCAGTCAATGGTCAGGCGGACGTGATCAACAACCAGATGATCGACGGCATGGACAACAACGAGCGTGTCATAGGATCCATCGGTGTTCGTCCTTCGGTCGATGCGATCCAGGAAGTGAGTGTCCAGACGAATGTCTTCACGGCGGAGGTAGGCCGCTCTGCAGGCGCAATCGTCAACGTTATTACGAAGTCCGGTACCAACCAGTTTCACGGTACTGTTTATGAATTCTTTCGCAACGACGTGCTGAATGCGAATCCTTACAAGTTCGGCGCGAATATTCCGAAGCCGAAGTACCGCCAGAATCAGTTCGGCGGCAGCCTGGGCGGACCGATCATCAAAGACAATACTTTCTTCTTTGCCGACTATGAAGGCCTGAACATTGTTCGCAACCTGAATCCGACTACGGCTACGGTACCGACGTTGTTGGAGCGCCAGAACGTCGGCAACTTTACGGACAACAACACGACTGACGCAACGGGCAAACGGATTGTGACGTATCCCGTTGTTGCGGCAGGTAATATTGATCCCATTGGCCTGCAGTACTTCAATCTGTTTCCTCTTCCGACGAATACCTCACTAGCCGGCAATTACGTTGGAACGCCGCGGAACACCCAGTTCAACAAAACTGCAGACGGCCGCGTGGATCATCGCTTTGCTGACGGCGACCTTTTCTATCTTCGCTACACCTACAACTCCGCGGACACCAACATCGGCAGCCTCTTTCCGCTGGTCAACTCGGCTGCCGGCAATATTTTTCCTGGCGGGAACCTGGGCAGCTATCCGGGGCCAGCTGTGAGCCATGCGCACCAGGCCCAGTTGAACTACATCCACACCTTCACGTCGAATGTACTGGTGGAGTTGAAGGCCGGTTATACGTTGTTGGACAATGCGCAACTGCCCTTGAACTACGGCAACAATATCAACACCGCTTTTGGACAGCCGAATATCAATACAGACTCGCGGACGGCCGAGTTGTCGGCCGTCACTGTGACTCAGGGTACAAATCTGGGCAATCGGCCACCGATCATCTATCACGAGAACACCTTTCAATATGAGGGTGTCCTTAACTACATCCGCGGCAAGCAGACGATCAAGATCGGTGCAGGTGTGATCCGTCGGCAGGGCAAGACCACACAGACTGACACGGCCAATGGCAACTGGACCTTCAACGACTTCTCGACTCTGCTTGCGGGCGAGTATGTATCGGGAGGACGCAACTCCATTTTGTATACGCCGCGCAACCGGACATGGGAGCCGCACGGCTTTATCCAGGACGACGTGCACTTGACGCCAAACCTGACACTGAACCTGGGGATCCGGTACGACCTGTTTACCCCTTACACAGAGATTCAGAATATCCTGTCGAATTTCGACACGGATCTGGGGCGCGTGGTCGTTGCCGGGCAGCCCGGTGTTACGCCTAGCGGCAACGTGAGGACAGACTACAGCAACCTTGCTCCACGCGTGGGCTTTGCCTTCACGCCAGTGCCGCGTACGGTGATCCGTGGAGGCTTCGGCCTGACCTTTGCACCAGAGAATATGACATCGGGAGCTGCGCTGGTGAACCAGCCGTTTACCGCGACGTTCGGTCCATTCACACCGGCACAGGCTGTTGCAGCACCCAACGGCGGACCGCAGTACCTGAAGTTTGCCGGTGGTTTGCCTACGCCAACGATCAACAGCGCCACCAACCCAAGTGGCAGCATCACGGCTGCGTTGGATCCGCACTTCCGCTCCACGTATATTGAGCAGTTCAACCTGACGGTAGAGCGCGAATTCGGTGGTTTTGTTGGGACGTTGTCCTATGTGGGTGAGCTAGGCCGTCGCATTGCCTATTATCTGTCTGACTACAACACAGTCACACCGTCTATCTGCACTTTTAATCCTGCCGCGGCAAGTTGCCCTGCTGGATACAACTTCAACAACTACCGCCGTTTTCATGCCACGGTGCCGAACGTCACCAGCATTCCGTACCTGACCAGCAACGCGATCTCGAACTATCACGCAATGCAGGCTGTGTTGAAGCGCCGCTTCAACAAGGGGCTTGATCTGCAGGTCGCCTATACGCTGGCTCGCCTGCTGGACGATGCCGAGACCATCAGCAATAACGGCGGCAATGGCTTTGGCTCACAGGCTGAACTGATTCCGACGTTGGAGTATGGCAACGGAAATCTGGATGTGCGTCACCGCGTAACCGGCACGTTCAACTACTTGCTGCCGTTTGGGGCGAACCTGCATGGCTTCAAGGGGGTGATGGCCAGAGGATGGCAGGCGAATGGCCTCATTGTCTGGAATACGGGTATGCCATTCTCCGTGACGAACGCCAATAATCGTTCGGGTACACGTCCGGCTACTACGAACTCTGACCGGCCGAACATGATCGGTTCCGGTAAGGTTTCGAATCCCACGCTAGCGCGCTGGTTCGACACGAGTGATTTCGTTGCGCAGCCGCAGGCGACGTTTGGCAACGAGCGCCGCAATCAGCTCTACGGCCCTGGGTTGCAGCGCGTGGACCTGTCGCTGTTCAAGAACTTCGACATTACCGAGCGGTTGATTCTCGAGTTCCGGACGGAGGCCTTCAACGTGCTGAATACGACGCAGTTTGCAAACCCAACGGCGTCGCTTGGCAATGCATTGAACGGCCAGATTACTGGCACAACGAACTCCTACAACCCGCGGCTGATCCAGTTTGCGGCCCGATTGAAGTTCTAAGCAGACAGAAGGGGCGGCATTGGGGAATGATGCCGCCCTTTTTTTGCTCTCCACTTTCTTATTGAAATTCTTCGGGGTAAAAGATGCAGCGTAGATCGTTTCTCAAGACCTCGTCCATGGCATCGGTTGCAATGGCAGGCACCCGCGGCTGGGCTGCTCTCAATAGAAAGGCGCGGATCGCCTATGGTGGCATCGGCATCGAGTGCAGTACCTATAGCCACATTCGCGCGCGCATGGAGGATTTCACGATTTTGCGCGGTGAAGAGGCCTCCAGGAACGAGCGCTTCAAATTTTTGAGCCGTTACTCCGTTCCATTCATGCCTACGCTGGTCGCCACCGCGGTTCCTGGTGGTCCCGTGGATTTGAAGACGTACCAATCGATCAAGGCCGAGTTTCTCGATCGGCTGAAGGCGTTGTTGCCGCTCGATGGCCTCTATCTTCCTATGCATGGCGCGATGTTTGTCGATGGCATGCAGGATGCAGAAGGGGACTGGTATGAATCGGCGCGCAGACTTGTCGGCGCCAAGTGCCTGATGTCTGCGAGCTACGATCTGCACGGGAATATCAGCAAACGTGTGATCGACAACCTCGACATGCTTTCTGCTTTCCGCACGGCACCACACATTGACCGCGAAGAGACGATGGTTCGGGCCTGCGATATGCTTACGCGATGCCTGGGGGAGAATATTCGCCCGACACTGATGTGGGCTCCTGTCCCGGTGCTTATGCCCGGAGAGCGCAGCAGCACGGAGTGGAATCCGGGCAAGAGATTGTGGGCGCAACTTCCGGAGATGAATAAGACGCCGGGTGTGCTGGACGTTTCCATGCTGGTGGGTTATGTCTGGGCCGATGAGCCTCGGTCCACGGCGTCCGTTGTGGTCACCGGGACTGACGTTGCGGCTGAAAAGAAGATTGCAACGAACCTTGCGCAGCAGTACTGGGATGCGCGCAAGGAGTTCGACTTCGGGACCGAAGTCTGTAGCGTGGAAGAGTGCGTGAAGCGCGCAATGAATGCTAAGACACGGCCGGCGATTCTGGCTGACTCGGGCGATAATCCTACGGGCGGCGGCAACAGCGATCAGGCTACAGTGCTGGAGGAACTGCTTCGCGCGGGTGCGAAGGATGTGGTCTTTGCGGGGATTACCGACCGGTCTGCAACGCAGGCATGCTATGCCGCGGGTGTCGGGAAGACGATCCCGCTATCTATCGGCGCCACTCTCGATCCGCTTGCCAGCAAGCCCGTAAAGGTCGAAGCCACGGTGAAGTTTCTTCTGGATGAGAAGGACGCCGCAAAACGTGAGGCTGTGGTACAGATCCAAGGGATCACGCTGGTATTGAGTGCGTATCGACGACCCTACCATGACATCGTCGACTTTACGCGGCTCGGGCTGCAGCCGAAGTCGTTCAAGATTATTGTGGTGAAATCCGGTTATTTATCTCCGGAGCTGAATCCTATAGCCAATCCGAGTCTTATGGCGCTTTCCGACGGAGCCATCAATCAGGATATTGTTCACTTACCGCCCAACCAATACAGGAAACCTTCTTATCCCTTCGTTGCGGATTTGACCTTTACGCCGGAGGTCTATACGTCGGCGCGCAGCAGGACATGATGAAGTGACATTCGATCGGATATTCTAAGCTTCTCAAGAGATTGCGACCGAATGGCTTTCTCAAAAAATGTCGTGCTGACGCTTGCTTGTAAGCAAGGGTGATTTTCATTCGGGAACGAAAGAATCGGTTGGTGTTTCGGAGAGCATAGAAAGGAATTCAGACGCAAATGAAGCTTGCGGTACTTGGCTATGGGTTTATGGGAAGCGCTCACCTTGCGGCGATGCAGCGCATTGCGGGAGTTACCGTGAAGTCCGTCTCGTCGCGCACCCGCCCATCTGCAGATGGACCGGCACGCGGCAATTTAAAGCTGGAGAGCGGTCCATTGCCGGAACACGTTGCATGGTACCCGGACTGGAGGGAGATCCTGGAAGATCCGGAGATCGATGCTGTGGATGTGTGCTTGCCTACTGACCTCCATAAGGAGTTGGTGCTTACCGCATTGGCTGCGGGCAAGCATGTGTTTTGCGAAAAGCCCATGGCGCTGACCACGGAGGATTGCGACGCAATACTTGCTGCGGTGGAGGATGGCGGGCCGGTCTTTATGGTGGGGCAGGTACTTCGGTTTATGTTCCCTTATCAATATGCTGCCGATTTTATCGCCGAGGCGGGTCGCGATGCGGTGACTCGATGCGTTCTGCGGCGCGGCTCAGGCTTTCCAGGTTGGGGCGGATGGCTGGCGGAGGAGAAGCGCAGCGGGGGAGCGATTCTGGATATGCTTAGCCATGATCTCGACCAGGTTCTCAAAATATTCGGCCCTCCAAAATCATTGAGCGCTGTTAGCCAGGGAGAGGTCGACACGATGCGGGCGAATCTGCATTATGGCAATGGCCTGGTGGTTCAGGTAGAGGGTGGCTGGTTTGCCTCGGATGTGCCGTTCTTTGCGAGCTTTGAGATCGAGGCGAATGGCGCACTGCTATCGTTTCATGAAGGAGAGCTTCGCCGCCGAGATGAAGGTGGAGAGCAAATCGTCGAAATCCCACAGCATGACCCATACCTCGACGAGATCGCTTATTTTATTGATTGCTGCCGACGCAATGCCGCTCCGGAACTTTGCCTGCCAAAGGAGTCGGCTGCTGCCGTTCGGCTTTCGAATTTACTCAGGACATCTCGCGAGGAGAATGGAAAGGAAATGGAATGGCAAGCGTAGATCCGATGGAGATCGGACTGATGATATGGGCTGAAGATGGTGCGGAAGCAACTCTGAAGCAACTTAAAGCTTTTGGCTTGCGTGCGGGGCAACTTGGCGTGCCGCCCACTGTTGATTGTGACAAGGCGCTCCATGACTGGAAGATTGCGCTCGCAGCCTCGGATGTCACCTTCACCAGCGCAGTTTGTTGTTATACGGGAGAAGACTACTCCAATCTGGAGCGGGTACACGAGTCGGTGGGTTTTACTACACCAGCCTATCGTCAGGAGCGGATTGCAAGGACACGTGAGATTGCGAAGTTTGCGCACGCGCTCGGCATCTCCGCTGTCTCGTGCCATATTGGATTCATTCCCGCTGATCCAGCAGACCCGCTCTATACAGAGCTGCTCGAACTTACTCGTGTGCTTTGCGATGCATGCGCACAGCATGGACAGGACTTTGTTCTTGAAACCGGGCAGGAGTCTGCGGCGGTGCTGCTTGAGTTCATCGCGGACGTAGATCGAGGCAACCTTAAGGTGAACTTCGATCCGGCGAACATGATTCTTTATGGATCAGGCGATCCCATTGAGGCACTTAAGCAATTGCGCGAACATGTGCTCTCAGTCCACTGCAAGGATGGCCGCTCACCGGCTCATTCAGGTTCGCTTGGCTCAGAGTGCGCTCTTGGAGATGGCGAGGTAGACTTCCCAGCATTTCTACGGCAGTTGCAGCATATGGGATATACGGGGTTACTGGCCATTGAGCGTGAGGAGCCAGATCTTCAGCAGAAGAAGACAGATATAGAAACGGCTATCCAGCGGCTGAAGCAGTGGAAGGTGGAGGCGGGGCTTTAAAAATCAAACGGCATGGAGCCATGTTCCCTGGCTCCATGCCGAGTTCAACTATCGCGAGACTTTGAGTTATAGGGCTGCCATGACTTCGCGATATAAGTACTGCGCGCCTTCCACGCCATCCCACGGGCCGTCTTCGTATTCGAGTGCGAAGATGCCGGTGTAGTTGTTATTCAGCATGATGCGTACGCCTCGCTGCACATCCGGCTTGTCCCATCGGTTCCAGAACTTGGCGTGCACGGTTGTGTGCGCGTAGCGAGCCAGATCGTTGAGGGCGTGGTACATCAGGTACTTGTGCTCCCAGTTGCAGAAGTCCGGGCTCGCCTCGCAGTAGATGTTGTTCACTTCTTCAATGATGATGCGGATGTTGATTGGATTTGCGGTGAGGCCCCAGTGGTTTTCCAGCGTTACTTTGACGCCGACCTTGGCGCCGTGGTCGGCCATTTCCTTGAACGATTCGATGCAGTTATCCAGGTAAACCTCGATCTTCGGGTTTTTCGGATATCCGGTGTCGTTCGCCTCCGGCGAAGGAGCGATGCGTGGTCCGCCGCTGTTTACGCGCATACTCTTGGCCCCAAGCATGGCTGCGCCGTCGAGCCATTTTTTCGCTACCTCAACGCCTGCCTTTCGTTTGTCGGGGTCCAGCTCACAGATATCACGCGGAGCATTGTTGGAGATATGGTGGCAAAATACGCCCGCTTTGACTTGCGCATTCGCCATCTTCTCCAGCCACTTCTTACTGTTTGTTGTGGATGGATCGAACTCCAGGATCTCGCGCGGCTTGCCCTGCATATTCATCACAGTGACCTTGGCGAACTGACTGTCGTCGCCGGGGTCACCGAACAGACTTGACCACATATCCATCTTAGTCACGCCAGGGAAGGTCTTCTTCGTGAACTCGGGATATTCCAGAAAGTTGAGTTCTCCGTACTTCGCCTTCATGCTGGCGACTGTTGCTTTATCCCCAACGTTCCCACGTGTCTTAAATATCCAGCGTAACGGATAGCTGTTGGCGGCGATGCGCTTGACCTTCTCCGTGTCGGTCAGGGGCCGGAAGACGCCCGCATGTGTGATGGGTTCAGGGGTGACCTGCTGTCCAGCCGCATCCTGTGCTTCAGTCGAGGTCGCGGACGATGCCAGCAGAACGCCAGCCGCCAGGCTGCCACCTGCACCACGGAGGAAGTTACGTCGATCGAGCGTTGTACGGCGTGAACTCATGATTCGCTTGTTCTCCTTTGCTCTGATAACAGGGTGTGAGGGCGCCGAACGTACGAACCCGTCCGGATCAGGGTCTGGTGGGAGACAGTGCAACAAGAGATGAAAACTTGCAGTAGTAGTACTACATGCCAATTCGCATGTACAGGGCAACGAATTTATCTAGTGAAGGATGAACGACCATAGCGTGTCGCCAGACGCACAAATGATGTATTGATGGTCATCCAGCTCAAAAGTCTGCGGAGCGTTGGAAACCTGACCGATGCGTGTGTTCCACAGAGCTTTACCTTTAGCAGCATCGTAGGCCGCAAGACTGCCGGACCCATCGCCGGTAAAGACAAGACCCCCGGCAGTAGCCAGAAGACCGCCCCCGCCGAAGTGGTCGCTATAAAAGCGATGCCTCCAGCGCGCCTGACCTGTCTTGTAGTCGATTGCAGTCAGATAACTGCCCACGGAGCCGACCTGCACCTCTTCCTTTCCTCCCAGGCCCATAGAGCCACGAGGATCGGGATCGGTGAGGTATAAAAGCGAAAAGGTATCCGCCTCGTAGGTGTACAACAGACCGGTAACCGGTGAAAAGGCAACTGGCTCCCAATTAATAGTGCCACTGGAGTTCGGCGAGCTGAGCGATCCGGCAATGATTGCGTCTTTGCCTGGGTCGCGCTGAGGTCCCCCCGCAGGTGTCAGGCCCTTGGTCCAGTTGGTCGTCAGGCCATACTTGCTGGTCACCAGGTGCTCGCCAGTTACACGATCCAGTGTGAAGTAGTATCCGTTACGCGCCGCGGTTGCCACCAGCTTGCGCATCTTGCCTTTGAACATGCCATCGAACAGCACCGGTGTCTGCGCGGAGTCGTAATCGTGCATGTCGTGCGGTGAGGTTTGGAAGTACCAGGCCATTTTTCCGGTATCTACATTCAGCGCAATCAGCGAACAGGTGAAGAGGTTGTCCAAGTCGCCACGACTGCCCGTGGTATAGGCGGGCGTAGGATTGCCGGTGCCGAAGATATATAAGTGGGTCGCGGGATCGTATGCGCCAGTAATCCAGGTTTGCGCACCACCGTGCCGCGCCGCGTCCATAGTTTTCCATGTGTCCGCCCCCGGATCACTCTTTTCCATGGGCACGGTGTAGAACTTCCACTGGAGCTCACCGGTTTCAGCGTCGTAGGACTGGAGAAATCCGGGAGAGTCGATATCGTTGCCGACGCCTACCAAAACATGATTGCCTATTACGATCGGCGCGGGCGTGGCGAAGTAACCTTGGTCTACGTCCGCGATCATCCTGTGCCAGCGTTCCTTGCCGGTCTTCGCGTCTAGTGAGACCAGGTAATCGTCCGGCGTCTCCATGTAGAGATAGCCATTCCACATGCCAAAACCACGATTGCCAATGTGGGTTCCGCCCTTGGTCTTCCAGAAGTAGTGCCATAATGGGTGCCCGTCCCGTGCATCCACGGCCCATGCATTGTCGGGCATGGTTACGTACAGCGTTCCATCCACAGCTAGAACGGATCCCTTGATGGAACCAGAGCGGATGTTCATGTTGCCGGGGCCCTCGCCACCAACCGTGAGATTTACTGGGGGACGCCTCCCACGCGGACCTGGGCCGGGTGGGGTTGACTCGTCACCCGGTGTGAGTTGAGAAGACCATGCGAGGCCCAGATTTTTGACAGTCTGGCGATTCACTGCTGTCAGTGCGCTGTAGCGTTTGCCGGTGTAGTCGCCGTTGTAGGTTGGCCACGACTTCGCCAATGGCTTCAGCAGTTCTTCCGGCGAGACTCCGCCGCCCTGCGCAAAGGAGATGGCTGGAAGAAGAAAGAGGGAAACGAGAGGAAGCGCGTGTCTGATTTTCACTTCAGGGTCACCAGATATGCGGTCACATCGTGAATGTTTTCGTCCGTGTAGGTTGGCAGCATGTCTCTGTGCTTCTGCAAAGGATTGTGCACTACAACACGCGGAATTGCGCGGTTTCGGCGATAACTGCGCTCTGTGCCATCGCTCATGCGGAGCGTCACCAGGAATTCGTCAACGTGGACCAGAGTTCCGGTGATGGTTTGTCCGGGAGCGGTCGTCACATCCACGGTTGCCTTGGTTGCCGGTCCATCCTCGATTAGCGTGCCGCCTGTCAGCCAGCGCGCCTGGAGCGCCTTTGGCTCGGGAAAGCGGCTTGCAATGCCTTTCAAATCTTCCGTCGCCGAATGGCACGTGCTGCAGTGCGCGGCAAAGTACGCGCTTCCGTGGTCCGGGTTGCCGACTACGATGTTCAATGCTTTTTCTTCTCCCGGCGGCTTGCCTTGACTTCCAATTGTGCCGATTACACTGCGTACATAAGCCGCGACGGCGTCAGCATCCTCGTTGTTCAGGCCGATATTCGGCATCCCTTGCGCCTGGCGCGCACCCTGAATGATGGGGACGATCATCTCGCCGTGCTGATCGCTGAGCGCTGCCTGCGAGCGCAGGAGGTTGGGGCCTCCGATGTCGCCCCCGCGCAGGTCAACTCCGTGGCAGGCCTGGCAGCTGATGCCATAGAGCGTTTTGCCTCGGGCCACTATTGCTGGATCTTCAGCTGCACGTACCTGGCTGGAATTGAAGGAACCGGGCGAATGAGAACGCGTTTGTTGAGCCGCTGCAGCAGGCAATAGGGGTGGGCTCCAACAAAACATAGCCAGAGCGGTAATCAAAGACGTTGTACCGACGACGAATCGAATTGGCATCATAGCTGAAAAACTGCAAGAGAAATCAAAAGCGATAGAGGTTATCCTGTCGCCTTCACGCATAAGCTTCGCCTTCCATGTGGATGCCATAGAAAGTGAAGCGCGTTCGCGCTGACTTGAACTTAACTGCAGTTCTACTACACAGTTTCATGTCTGTACAGGCGGACCGCAAGGAGGCCGTTGTACGGAAAAGGTGTGGTTTACGAACCGTCAAGTTGATGATGAGGGTGAATTTTTAGAGGGAATGTCAGAGATCTGACCATCAGGTACTGGTCTGTGTGCGGCGCAGTTCTTCTGAGAGAAGGATTGCATCCGCAATTTCGCGCATCGATTTACGGCGCTGTCTGCTCTCCCGATGCATCATCTGGTAGGCTTCGTCCTCACTTATGGAGAGATCGCGTTGCAGGACGCTTTTCGCGCGATCTACGGACTTCCGCGTTTCCAGGCGGTTTGCCAGTTGTGAGTTTTCCGTTTCGAGACGCGCACGCTCGATCTCAGCGCCGACCAGATGTCCCAGTGTCGACAGCAATCGCACTTCGTGCGTCGTATGCCGATACGATAGGCGATGTTGCAGGTTGATCACTCCGACTACGCGCCCGGCGCACATAATTGGGGTGCAGAGCATGGCTTCAAAGTGATCCTCGGGAAGATTTTTGAAGGCTTTGAATCGCGAATCGTTCGACGCCCCCGATGCGAGTGCCACGGCTTGCCTATGCTTGGCGACCCATCCCGTGACGCCTTGCCCGATCTGAACTCCAATCTGATCGACGAGGTCGGCATGCGGGTTTTTCGATGCTCTCATGACCAGGTTGTCTTCTTCTAGGACATAGATAAAACAAGAGTCGCAAGGAATCACGGTGGAGATGAAGTGGACGATCCGGTCTAATACCAGGTGCAAGGAATCTGCAGCGGCAATCCGGCTGCTGATCTCATGCAGAAAATCAATCTGACGCAGGCCATCGCGGAACCCGGCCATCGTCGGCGTGGAGGCCTCGACTCGACGGACAGGCTTGCCGTCTTCGCTGTTGTCTTCATCCTCTTCCTGAGGATCCGTGACGATGCCTTCGATCTTCCGGTTGCGCTTCTGCTCCAGGAGCCGCGCTGAATATTGTGCTGCTTCGTTGACCAGAAAACCCATCTTGGGGCGCGATGGCTCGAAATCTGGCTGAATGCCGTAATGGGCCAGCTCTTCCGATGTCGTCGGCCCGATGGACAGCACTACCGTGGACTGAAGAGCTTCACGTAGCTGGGATGCAACGCTCATTTGTTCCGCTACCTGAAACAGGTGAATTACCTGGACGGCAGTCATGAATAAGACGACGTCGATCGTGCCATTCAGCAACCCGAGGATACTCTCACGCAGCGGTTGAAGGTCTTCAGGCAATGTCCATTGATAGACCGGAACTTTGGTGAGGGTGCGGCAGCGCCCGCTTAGCTCAGAGAGGAACTCGGGGTTCGATGCTCCGTATTCCTGAACTGCCACGCTCATCTCTGCAAGCGAATTGCCGAATTGCTTCTCCACGGCTTCGAGCAACTCACGCCAGGTGCTTGGTTCTTCGGAGATGACGTGCACAGGAACCTTCAGTTCCCTGAGCGCGGTGGTTGGCTTTGCTCCCCTCGCACCAATCTTCGCTTTGCGAAGAGATCCCAGAAACTCTTCCCGGTCGAAGCGCTCCTGGGCGATGTCGAGCATTGCGCGAACGCCTACGCCGGTCAGAAAGAGGACAAGGTCAAACTCTCCGCGTAGGAGCCCAGCGGCGAATTCAAGAACTTCACCGTTTGATTCGAGCCCGACCTCACGCATGGCAGGCACGACAATAGCCTCGCCCCCGTAGGTGCGGATCAGCTTCTCAACCTCTTTTGCGCGACGGGACTCCAGCGAAAGTATACGAAGTCCTTTGAAGCTTGCGTGCGCCACGGATCCTCCGATGGGTAGCCGTCCATCTTTTTTGCAACTATCAGGCCAGGATTTTCAAAAAAAGTGAATTCAGTGAGTTTGCAATAATTTTATCTTCTCTTATAGATTACGAGGTTCTGTCTGTTTGGGCCGCCAATACCCGATCAGAATGTCAGGCGGCTGGTGAGGATCAGACCATGGTTATAGCTATGGTAGCTTGACGTGGCGATCTGCATCGCGCCTCCGACAAGCAAGGCAAGCCTGTCCCTGGGATCGCTTCTGAGCTTGAATTTGCTAACCATCAGGCCCGGGGTCAGGAAGGTCTGATTTTTCCCATTATTGGGGCCGCCGTGGAAATAACTGGAATTGACCTCCAATTCAGGCCACAGGTATTTGCCTACTCTATATTGGACGACGGTATTCCAAAGAATCGTTTTTCCGATTGTGTTCCCTGAACTTGTTGGTAACACTCCGCCAATACCGGACTGGATATCAAATTTTCCGAAACCTTTACCGCCAACGAACGATGGCGTCACGGTAGCCGCGGCGGTACCGTTTTTATAGCTTCCGGTTGGGATGGAGAATGCCACCTGAACTGCCGTCGAGTAGTTTCCACCTTCACTAGCGGCGAACATTCTGTACTTCGCAGCGAGTGCGATATCGCCCGCGCCGTCCGCGGTCTTCGGCGTATTGTGCTGAATGTACGGCGGAAGATTGATATCAAATTCGGTGCGTGCAAAGGGGATAAAGTTGACCCCCTTTCCATTGTCGTAATTCCATGTGAGGGTGTGGGTTGACGTGTACTGCCTTACGAAATCCACTCGGGCCAATTGAACGATGGTTGATGCAGGCGCCACAACAGGAACCGGCCAGGAGGGTTGTTTTGCCGAGGTAGCACGTACGCGATTTTCCCAGGAGTGAAAGAATCCCTCCTGCGCGCAAAGAGTACTGCAGGCGAGTGAGAGGGCGAGAAGGGGGAAGGCTATGAATCGAGCGATTAGACGGGTCATAATTCTCCTTGATTTTGCGCAGGCTTCCCGAGACATGCGTCACCCTGTGACGAGTGTTTCCGGTGTCCATCAACATCACTGGTGTGTCCAGTTCCACGAGGAATCCGTTACACAAGACGTGCCAGTGTGTTTTGTTTTGAATGTTGCTGGATTTTGGGCAGACAAAGGGTCCACCCGCCCGGAGGGCCTGCATTTCTGCAAGCCATGACCGCGACACATCAAGGTGTCAATTATGGGCTGGAGATATCCGTATCCTGTCACGAGTTTCTGATTCCAGCAAGCAGGATTTCTCGCATTTTCAAATTCGCTTGCCGTTCCGCTTGTTTGCCGCTATTATCGGTTCAGCGAACGTCCCCCTGTTGACGTTCAGCGATTCAACCTTCAACCAATGCGTTGAAGGGAGCTTTTCCCAAACAAACAATTTGTCTTAGCTCCTTGAAGAGCCCTGATCGTAATTCGCAGCTTGCGCTGTGATGCCTTCTGGCCAGAGTCTCCGTGTCTCCTCTCGCGGCGCTCGTAATTCATTGTTCTGTGCATATGGACAGAACCGTGGTTTCAAGGAGCTTGTATGAACACAGATATCGCGACAAATCCGGCCGAGTTTACTTCGGAGCAGAAGCAATATCTACAGGGTTTTTTTGCCGGTATCGCGCAGCGAGGGGCAACGCCTTTTGTCGGGCATACTTCGAACGGACTCATCACTTCCGATCCGGCGAGCGGTCTTGCTAACCAGGCGGACAGTGAAGTCGAGCCGACCTGGTTTAATACACCTGTCTCCGACCTATCGAGAGAGGAGCGTTGGAAGCAGGAGCAAGATCCCTTTGCAATCTGGGACAAGATTCTGCAGTACAACAATCAAAATCTTCCACCCACTGACGATGATCGTTTTCGGCTGAAGTATCTTGGGCTTTTCCATGTCGCTCCGGCGCAGGACTCATTCATGCTGCGCCTTCGCGTGCCGGGGGGCATCCTGTCGGCCCATCAACTCCGCGGACTAGCTCAGCTCGCTGAAGAATGCGGCTCTGGGAACGCCGATCTTACGACGCGCAGTAATCTGCAGATTCGTGAGCTGCAACCGCGTGACATTGTTCGCGTACTCAACCGCATTCAAGCCATAGGGTTGAGCTCACGCGGGTCTGGCGCTGACAATATTCGCAACATCACGGCTTCCCCTCTGACTGGCTTTGATCGGCACGAACTTATCGATGTCGCTCCTTTCGCCGAGGCGATGCAGGCGTATATCACGAACTCGCGCGATATGTATGACCTTCCGCGCAAGTTCAACATCGCCTTTGATAATGGTGGTTCCATCTCCGCTGTGGCCGACACGAATGATATCGGCTTTGTCGCGGTCTCGGTCCGGGAAGAACGCAGCGTTCCTGCAGGAGTTTATTTCCGTGTTCTTTTAGGAGGCATTACAGGGCATCGTCAATTCGGCGGAGATTGTGGCCTGCTCCTGCGCGCGGAAGATACTGTCGCGGTTGCAGCGGCCATGATCCGGGTCTTTATTGCGAATGGTGACCGAACCGACCGCAAAAAAGCTCGCCTGAAATACCTGATCGATAAGTGGGGCGTAGAACGCTTCCTGGAAGAGACTGAAAAGCTTCTTGCCTTCCCGCTGATCCGGGTGCCGTTCACGGAGTGCGAACCGCGCAAAGATGTTGATCGTCGAGCTCATCTTGGTTTTCATCCTCAGAAGCAGCCAGATCTGCACTATGCAGGCGTCTCGGTTCCGGTTGGACGTTTATCTGCAGCGCAGATGCATGCAATCGCAGCTACAGCGGATGAGTTCGGTACAGGGGAGATTCGCCTCACGGTCTGGCAGAATCTTATTCTTCCCAATATTCCTACCGCACAACTGGAGGCTGCGAGCGAGGCTATTCGCGGCATTGGTCTGAACTATGAGTCGGGGACCGTTCTTGGTGGAACCGTCGCCTGCACGGGTAACAAAGGATGCCGTTTCGCAGCCACCGACACAAAGTCACATGCCGTTGAGTTGGCGCGGCATCTGGATAAGCGCTTTCCTGTTCTCGATCAGCCGATCAATCTTCACGTCACAGGTTGCCATCACTCGTGCGCGCAGCACTATATAGGCGACATAGGTTTGATGGGCGTTAAGGTTTCCGGTGACGAAGGATATCAAGTCATGATCGGCGGTGGCGCCGACAATGACCAGGGAATCGCCAGAGAGCTGATCCCCGCTGTTCGCTTCAGCGAGCTAGCGCCTCGGCTGGAAAGCCTCTTTGCTACCTATGCCGCACAGGGCGAGCCGGACGAGACCTTCCTGCAGTTTGCTCGGAGGCACGATATTGCGAAACTCCAATCCTTCTGCAATCAGGAGAAAGGATAGACCATGCAGACTGTTCCTTTTATCCCAGATAACGCTCCTTTTACGCCAGAGCAGCGCAATTGGCTGAATGGATTTCTTGCGGGGATCTATTCGCACGTGCCCGCTGCGGCAGTGAGCGTGGATCCACCTCCATCACTAAAAATTGCCGTTCTTTATGCTTCGCAATCCGGCACCGCTGAGGGGCTTGCTCGCAAGGTGGTTAAGGATTTGAAGGCCAAAGGGCATATTGTCTCCCTTACTTCTCTGGAGGGTTATACACCCGCATCGCTGTTTGCCGAATCCTATGCGATCTTTATCGCCAGCACTTATGGCGAGGGTGATGCTCCGGACGCGGTTCGTCCGTTTTATGAGCAGCTATGCCTGGAGGCTTTTCCGTGCTGTCAGGATCTTTCCTATGCCGTACTGGCACTGGGCGATTCTACCTACGAGCATTTCTGCAAATTCGGAATTGATCTCGACAACAAGCTAGCTTCTTTAGCCGGAACAAGAATCTGCAATCGCGTCGACTGCGACGTTGATCTTGACGAGAGCTTTGCCCGTTGGAAGGAGGCGCTCTACGCCAATATCGACGACATTGTTGCCTCACGTCCTTCTCGAAAGGCAGAGCCCTCTTTGGCCGCAGGGACATCTTCCACAGCAAATCAGTCCAGCAATACTGTGACTTATACGCGCGATAATCCCTTTCGAGCGCCGCTTATCGATAAGCACGCGCTGACCTGTGATATGTCTAGCAAACTCACGTTGCACGTCGCCTTCAATATCAAGGATTCGATGCTTCGCTATGAATCGGGTGATGCCTGCGGAATTATCCCCCAGAACGATATCCATCTTGTAGAAGAGATTTTGCATGCCCTAAATTTCAGCGGTTCCGTCCCAGTGCAGCTTCCAAAATCCGGTGCGACAAATCTTTTTGACGCGCTTCTTCATCATCTTCAGATCTCTCGTCTTAGTCGTAAGATCCTTGAGGCCTATGCAACGATTGGTGGCTGCCAGGCCCTGTTCCAACTTCTGGCTCCAGAGCAGCAGGAAAGCCTCAAAAAATATACTTACGATCGTGGTCTCGTCGATCTGATTCACGACTATCCGGGAGCTCTTCACGAGCCAGCCGATCTGGTTGCAATGCTTCCACGGCTCACACCACGGCTCTATTCCATCTCGTCGAGCCCCAGCGCGCATCTAGGGGAGATTCATACGACGGTGGCAGTTGTCCGTTACCGAGCCCATAATCGCGAACGCGGTGGCGTATGTTCAACACTTCTTGCGGATCGAGTTGGCAGGGGCGAATCGCTGCCTGTCTACATTCAACCCAACAAGCGTTTTCGGCTCCCAGCTGATTCCAATGCGCCCATCATCATGATAGGTCCGGGTACGGGGATCGCCCCCTTCCGTTCTTTTCTTCATGAACGACGCGCTCTGGGGCACACGGGCCGCAACTGGCTCTTCTTCGGCGAGCGTTCCGCCGCGACTGACTTTCTTTATCGCGATGAGCTACATGCTATGAAGTCCGACGGGCACCTTACGCATCTCGACCTTGCATTTTCACGCGATCAGGATCGAAAAGTTTACGTCCAGGATCGCATGCGTGAACAAGCTCCCACCTTCTGGCAGTGGCTGCAGGAGGGGGCAAGTATGTATGTCTGCGGAGATGCGACTCATATGGCCAAAGATGTGGATACCGCCCTTCATACCATCGCGCAAGAGCAAGGCCGATTGAGTGATGAAGCTGCAATCGAATACGTGCAACAGCTGAAAGATCAGCATCGCTATCACCGCGACGTTTACTGAGTCTCGCCTCTTTATGCGACAGCAAGGACCCGGCATGGCGCTCCCGCTTCACGAACTCGCACACTCCGAGACACCGAACAATATCGTTCGGCTGACAGAGAACGGCCTTGAGATTGTGCCGCATGACGGTGGAGAAGTTCAATCTTCGCTTATACCAATGCGCTCGTTACAGCCGGGGGAACAATACCGCTTTCATTTCGATATGACGAAATGCATCGGGTGCCGGTCTTGCGAAGTTGCCTGCAATGAGCAGAACGGGAATCCTGCCGATCTTCGCTGGCGGCGCATCGGAGAGATCGAAGGGGGGACCTGGCCCAATACGGTGCGCCACTACCTTTCCATGGGTTGTAACCACTGCCTGTCAGCGGATTGCGTTCGCGGCTGCCCCGTGGACGCTTACAAGAAAGATCCTGTCACGGGAATTGTTCTTCACTCCGCCGAGGCTTGCATCGGCTGTCAGTATTGCGTATGGAACTGTCCCTACTCTGTGCCGCAGTTCAATCCGGAGCGCGGCGTGGTGGGCAAGTGCGACATGTGCCATGGCCGCCTAACATCTGGACTCGAACCAGCATGCGTCAATGCATGTCCTGAGAACGCTATCGAGATTGAAATTGTCGATCAATTGGAATGGCGAAGCGATCATGCAGCTGCCGATGCTCCGGGAATGCCTTCCGCAGGGCATACCCTCTCTACTACACGTATTACGCTGCCACAAAACGCGACAGCCTCTCTTGAACGCGTTGACATAGAGACGATCCGCCCCGAGCACCCTCACTGGTCTCTTGTCTGGATGACTTCGCTCATCCAGCTCTCGGTTGGCGCTCTTGTCGTCTCTGTGGTCTCACGCAATGCCGGTCCTATCGCCCTTACTCTGGTCCTCACTCTTACCGCCCTGACTCTTAATATCTCCATCTTTCACTTGGGACGCCCTGCCTATGCGTGGCGTGCTCTCAAGATGTGGCGCCGTTCTTGGCTTTCGCGCGAGGTTTTTTTATTTGGCGCTCTGTTTATTGCTCTGGTGTCTCTTACAGCGGCATCGTGGCTCACGGCGATAAAGATGTTTCCGGCATCGATTCTCCCTGTGCTGGAGGTGCTTGCCCCGGTGATCGGTATTGCCGGAATTGTCGCCAGTGCGCGGATCTACCTCGTTCCCGCGCGGCCCGCATGGAATACGTCGCACACTATTGCCGATTTTCTAATTAGTTCCGTACTGCTGGGCAGTGCTGCCATGCCTTTGTTATTACGAACGACAGAACACCTAGGTCACATCCCTTTTCTAAGCACGCACGGCTTCTCGCATGGCGCGGTAGATTTTGCTTTCTGGCCGCTTGCTTTGGGCGCTGCACTCTGGACGTTGAATCACGTGGTTCGTATCGTTCGTCTCCACCGTTCCGAGGTCTATGAACATCGCGCCGCAGCATCTTTGCTGAACACGCATAATTTGCGCGGAACTTTTCTTGTCTCTTTCGCTTTCGTGGGTCTCGCGCTTCTTCTATCCATCGCTGGACAGCCTCTTCTAGCGCTGCCTGCTGCATTGGCTGGAGTCATCTCCGCTCGCTATCTTTTCTTCGTGTCTGTCGTGCCGCTCAACATGGCTCTTACCTTCGTGAGATCGGGTCACGCATGAGCAACGCATTCTTAGCCAAACTAAAACAGCTTACGGGGATCGATACGCGTCGCGAGAAATACGCTTACGCCGAAGATCCCATTTATGGCCATATCTCTGAGTCGCGCATCGCGGACCGGTGGACCAAAACGACCTGCGGTTACTGTTCTGTCGGGTGCGGCATGCTTATCGGTACTCGCGAAAACAAAGCTGTAGCGGTGCGCGGCAATCCGGATCATCCGGTTAATCGAGGCAAGCTGTGCCCAAAGGGGCTCTCCGAGCACCATATTCTTTCGGCTCCTGGTCGTGCTCGACAACCACTTCTCCGTAAAGACGGCGTCCTTACGCCTGTTTCCTGGGAGGAAGCTCTCGACACCATGGTCTCGCGTATTCGCGATATCCAGAGCCGCTATGGCAACGAATCGCTTGGCGTCGTCGGTACCGGGCAATTGCTCACAGAAGAGTGCTACACACTCGGCAAACTGGTTCAGCTAGGTTTCGGGACACGCAACAATGATGGCAATACCACGCTCTGCATGGCGTCCGCCGTATCAGGCTATAAGCTTTCCTTTGGTTCTGATGGTCCTCCTGGCTCCTATACCGACATGGAGGATGCCGATGTCATTTTGTTGATCGGAGCGAATGTTGCCGACAATCATCCGATTCTTTGTCATCGTCTCGACCGCACCTCTCCCGGATCCAAGGCTCGCACCCTGATTGTCGTCGATCCACGAGTTACGAAGACAGCCATGATGGCGGACATTCATCTTGCGGCAAAGCCGCGCAGCGATATCGCACTTCTCAATGGGATTGCTCACATTCTCATATGTGAAGGCCTGATCGATGCGGACTACATCGCTCGACATACCACGGGCTATGAAGAGTTCGCGAACTTTGTCGCGACCTTCACACCAGCCCATGTAGCGTCGATTACCGGTCTTACCGAAGAACAACTCATCCATACGGCGTTGCTCTATGGCCGGGCTAAATCTGCTTTTATCGGCTGGACCATGGGGGTCAATCATTCCACTCAAGGTGCTGTCACCGTTGCTGCGATCAACAATCTTGCGCTGATCACGGGTAATATAGGTCGCCGCGGGGCCGCGCCTTTCTCCATCACAGGTCAGTGCAATGCTATGGGAACGCGAGAGACTGGATTCACCGCATCCCTCCCTGGCTATCGCAAGTACGACAATCCCCAGGATCGCGAAGATCTAGCTCGCATCTGGAACATTGATGTCGATCGAATACCCACAGCACGAGGCCTCGCCTATCCCGACATTATTGAGGCTGCCGTGCAGAATCGCATCAAAGCCCTGTGGTTCGTCGCCACCAACCCGGCGGTTTCCTTTCCGAATTACAAGCTGCTTGAGCATGCTCTGCGTAATGTCGAATTTCTCGTCGTTCAGGATGGCTTTCATCCCACGCCTACAAGTGAATTTGCGCACCTTGTTCTGCCTGCTGCTATCTGGGGCGAGAAAGAAGGAACCTATACCAATTCGGAGCGCCGAGTCTCAAAGGCTAATCCCGCAGTTACACCTCCTGGAGAGGCCCGGCCAGATTTCGATATCTTTCTTTCCATTGCAGAAAGATTAGGTGTTAAAGAGGAACTGTATCCGGGGTGGCGAACTACGCATGACGCCTTTTTAGAGTGGCAGAAGGTCTCTCGCGGTCGCATGTGCGACTATTCAGGTTTCACCTGGCAGCAGATAGATGATGCGAACGGCTTGCAATGGGGTGGCCCGTCCCTCTACCAGGACGGCATCTTTCCCACTGACGATGGGCGTGCCAGAATTCATTCCGTTCCATGTGAACCTTTTGTAGAACAACCTGACTCGCACTTCGATTTCATCCTCAATACTGGCCGCACGGTGGAGCACTGGCACACCAGAACAAAAACTGCTGAGGTTGAGCTGCTTAACAACATGGTGCCAAACGCCTGGCTTGAGATGAATCCAGTGGACGCCACCCGGCTCGATCTTAAACCGCATGACCGAGTCACTGTGCGTAGCCGCCGTGGCGCCGTTGTCGATCTTGAACTGCGAATTACCGGTATTGTGGCGCCGGGACAGGTCTTCATGCCCTTCCACTTTTCCGAGACGAACTCCAACATCGTAACCCTTGGAGCATTTGATCCCATCTCACGGGAGCCCAATTTCAAGCAGTGTGCTGTTCGTATCGAGCGAACGCCGCTGAGTAGCAGGCGTACTGCATCAACCCGTAAGTGAACACAACCAATGACGCGAAAAAGCAAATGAGACGGAGACCATCGGCAATATGGTAAATTTCAAAACATTTCTCAAAGCTGGACATGCGCCTACGCTCTTCAGTGCTTTCCTCTACTTTGATTTTTCCTTTGCAGTATGGGTTCTGAACGGAGCCATGGGGCCGTTTATCTCCGAACAGTTTCATTTAAGGCCAGCGCAAATCGGGCTGATGGTGTCGACGCCCACGCTTGCGGGAGCGTTGATGCGTTTTCCTCTAGGAATTCTGTCTCAATATATCGGGCGAAAAAACGCAGCTATTGTGGAGATGACGGCCATCCTGATGGCTCTTCTTTACGGATACTTCTTTGTGCATACGTTTCATGATGTGCTCGCCATGGGAGTTCTTCTCGGCATCGCCGGCGCGAGTTTTGGCGTAGCGCTTTCGCTGGGGTCGGGTTGGTTCCCAAAACAATATAAGGGGCTCGCGATGGGCATTGCGGGCGCAGGGAATAGCGGAACAGCGCTTGCAGCTCTCCTTGCTCCGCGTCTGGCTCAGCACTTCGGCTGGCAGAAAGTGTACGGATTTTCGGCGATCATGATGTTGCTGCCACTTCTGGTGATGATTTTGTTCGCCAAGGAGCCACCCGATATCGACCGCCAGACCCTGCGTCAACACCTCTCTTGTCTTTGGGAGAAGGATGGGTGGGCGTTCAACCTTATCTATGTGATTACGTTCGGGGGATTTCTAGGCCTGGCCACATTTCTGCCGTCGTTTTATTACTCTCAGTTTCACGTTTCGAAAGTTCAAGCCGGTTCTTTAACCGTGTTAGCCACACTTACAGGTTCGCTGACACGCGTTCTAGGGGGATGGTCTGCCGATCGAATCGGTGGAATTACGACGCTTTCCGTTGTCTTTCTTATCGCCATCGCGGGTATTCTGGGGCTCGTAGCTCAGCCGTCTCTCGTGTTGACGACACTACTCTTTATGCTCTGCTTTGCTGCTCTGGGAGCGGGCAATGGAGCTACTTTTCAGCTGGTTCCGCTTCGATGGCCGCTTACTACGGCTGTTGCTGGCGGAATGATCGGCGAAATCGGAGCTCTGGGTGGAGGCATTCTTCCGAATCTGCTTGGCCAATCGAGACAGCGCACTGGATCTTATGCGGCTGGATTTATTTGTTATGCCATCCTGGCGGTTGCGATCCTGGGCCTAATACGGATTGTCTCGCGCAAGTGGACTCGGACCTGGGTAGGAGCCGGTGGTCGTGCCATTGTTCCATTGCCGTCACATTCTCCATCCTCCTCGTTGACAGCTTCTATGAGTCAGGCTCAAGAGGTAGCCTCTGAAGTTTAGAACACACGCAACACCCGGCCCTTCAATACATACATGGCACGTCGAGAATGCATCCGCGCATGGAGCATCGTCGATGTGCCAAATGTTTTAAAGGCCCTGCAACTCAAAGAGGGTCTTCGTTTATCTGCAAAAACTCTCGATATAGGCGTCGAATGAGGGCTTTTGTGGACTTCCCGTCTGCGATTAGATGATGTTGTGCGCTGCTTTCTTTCTATTTGACACGCTTGAATCGGTGCTGATAAGTTCCCGTTCGAAGTTCAAACAATAGGTTTTTACGAGAGGCAGAATCCGCCTCTCGTCTTTTTCGGGAGGATCGGTGCCATGAAATCGAAGCTGTTTTTTGTCTGGGTTGTTTTGTGCTCGTTGACCTTATCTTCATCGTCATTCGGACAAGCCGTTAGCGCGACACTGCTGGGTACCGTTTCAGATTCAACGGGAGCCACTGTTGCCAACGCAAAGGTCACGGCAACTGCGACGGCGACCGCGACGGTGTATGAGTCGGTGACGAACGAAGGTGGCAACTACACCATTCCGAACCTGCCGCCGGGAACCTATTCCGTTACAGTGACTGCGAGCGGATTCAAGAAAGAGACGCACCAGAACATCGATGTTCTGATCAATTCTTCGACGCGCGTGGACTTTGCCATAGCGCCGGGCAGCGTGTCGGAAGAGGTGATGGTGACGACGGCGCCTCCGCTGCTGCAGACAGACCGCGCAGACATCAGCACGAAGCTCGAGACGCAGCAGCTGCAGAGTCTCCCGATGGGGACAAATCGAAACTTCCAGTCACTGCTGAATCTTGTGCCGGGATCGACTCCAGCGACGTTCGAACACTCGCAGTTCTTTAATGCCCAGGGTTCGCTACAGACACGCGTGAATGGAATACCACGCATGGGCAACCTATATCAGATCGAAGGCATTGACGACGATGAGCGCACGGGTCTTCTGCAGATCATCGTTCCTCCCACGGATGCGATTCAGTCGGTGGACATCACAACGAATAATTTTGATGCCGAACTGGGGCGTGCGATTGGCGCGGTAACGAACGTTGTCCTGAAGTCTGGAACAAACAAATTTCACGGTTCGGCGTTCGAGTACATCCAGAATAATGCAGTGAATGCGCGGAGTTACTTCGGGCCTAAGCTTGGTCATCTTTCGTACAACAACTATGGCGGGTCGATTGGCGGTCCGATCTTCAAGGACAAGCTGTTCTTCTTTGGTGACTACCAGGGAAGCTCTGATCACGAGACTGTAGGCGGCACGTTTACGATTCCGGATGCGCGGTACTTTACGGCGAATGCACAGGGAAACATCGATCTGAGCTCTACGCTGCAGGCCAAAGGTGTGGGTCAAATTTTCGATCCGGCGACTGGCGACGGACGACCGGTAGCCCAGGGTGGAACCCCGCGCACAGCATTTGCGAATAACCAGATTCCGATCAGCCGTGTGAACCCAGTATCGCTGGATATTTTGAATAGATTGAAGGCAGCGGCAGCTCAGTACGGCACGCTGACGCCTTCGGCGTCGCTGCTGACACCGGCAAACAACTACACGACAATCCTGCCGTTTACCAAGGGTACGAATAGCTGGGATACAAAGATCGACTACGCGATGAACGAACGGAACCACGTCAGCGGTCGGTTCAGTTGGCAGCGGGTGAATACAGTCCAGGCTCCCGCGTTCGGACCATTCCTGGGAGGACCGGCAGGAGGTGGCGGCTTTCAGGGCAATGGAACGCAAACGTCATACAGCACAGGTGTGAACTACGATCACGTCTTTTCGCCGACGCTGTTTACCCAGGTGCGATTCGGGGTGGCTCACCTGCGGAACAATGCTCAGCCAAGCAACTATGGATCGAACGATGCCGATGCGCTGGGAATTCCGGGCGTAAACATCAATCAGTTCAGCAGTGGACAGGTGGGAATATTCCTTACTGGTTTTGGTCAGACGAATCAAGACTATCCGTTGATAGGCTACTCCGCCTCCATACCGTGGATCCGTGGGGAGTCGAACATCGACTTCGTGAATAACTGGACGAAGATCATTCGCAACCACACAATCAAGTTTGGAGGCGACCTTCGCAGGATTCGTGACGATCTATTGCAGGACCAGACCTTCAGCCCTCGCGGCATCTTCCGTTTTGCTGACCAGCAGACGTCGGATGCGTCGAGTTCCGGGACGAACCTGGGCAATAATATTGCGAGCTTTCTTCTCGACCGTCCGAGCCAGGTAGGACGTGACGTTAATACATTCTTCCCGGCGTATCGCCAGTGGTGGTTCTTCGCGTTTGTCACCGACAAGTGGCAGGTGACGTCGAAGCTGACACTGGATCTCGGAGTTCGCTGGGAGTTCTACCCCCCGGCGACACCGAAGATCGCGAGCGGGTTTACGAACTATGACCCGGTTGCGAACAACCTTGTGGTTGCGGGTGTCGGCGGCAATCCGTCGAACCTGGGGATGCAGACGCGATTTCGCTACTGGGCTCCGCGCACGGGCTTCGCGTACCGCGCCACGGATGACACGGTCATTCGTGGAGGGTTCGGCGTGAGCTACATGCCGTATGCTGACAACAACTACGCCTACAATTATCCGGTTCGCTCGAACAACGCCTATAATCCGCCGGGCGGTAGTCCATACACAGCGGCGGTATTAGCCGATGGTAGTACCTTAGCGACCTTCCAGGCTGGATTCCCGCCGCCGGTTCCTGTTCCGATTCCGCAGAACGGCATCATTCCGGTGACAACGCAGACCCTGGCGGCGCAAAACCTGTTTTACGTTCCGTTGGATTATAAGAATCCGTACGTCATGTCGTGGAACGTTGCGATCCAGCAGGCGCTTCCGTATGACATGTCGATGCAGATTGCATACGTCGGAAACCATGGCACCGGCATTCCTTCCAATCTCGACATCAACAACCCTACGGATATTTATGGTGGAGGCAATGCTTCGAAACCGGAGTACAACTGCGTAGGATGCCCATCCACAGTCCATCGCACGGCCGCGACGAATAAGATCTTTCAGGGATTTTCATCGAACTTCCAGTCTCTGCAGTTGCAGCTTACGAAGCGGTATACACGAGGGCTGGCATTTACCTCGGCGTTTACGTGGGGTAAGGGACTCGGATATGTGACGAGCGATGACGGCAACGTTATCTTCCTGACGACCGCGAATCTGCGACGGAACTATGCGCCGAACGATTTCGACCGAAAGCTGAATTTTGAGCAGAGCTTTACGTATGAGCTTCCGGCCGGACGTGGAAAAAAGTATCTGAATTCGGGCGTGGGCGCTTATGTATTGGGCGGTTGGAAGTTGGCGGGAACCATATCGGCGGTCTCCGGTCTACCGTTCTCGGTGTACGCGAATGGCGGTACCCTGAACACTCCAGGAACGGCGCAATTGGCGAACCTGACCGGCGTCTATAAGGTGCTTGGTGGACTTGGACCCAACAACCCATGGCTGGATGTGTCGGCGTTCTCGCAGCCGGGAGGATGTCCGACAACGGGTTGCAATGCATCGAACGTCCGGCTGGGCAATACGGGTAGAAATCAGTTCCGAGGGCCAGGCTTCATCCAGAACAACGTGTCGATCTCCAAGAGCTTCCCCCTCTGGCATGAGAAGGCTGCTCTTGAGACGAAACTCGATGCATTCCAGCTGAGCAATACACCTCAGTTCGCAGTTCCGAACTCCGGTAGCGGCAATCTGTTTACATCCGGAAGCTTTGGGCGCATCACCAACACGCTGGGCAGCGGTCAGGGGAGCGTGAACGGCGTGGGCGGTGGCCGCAGTCTGCAGGCCTCGGCAAGAATTACGTTTTAGAACGATAATTGATGCGGCGGTATAGTCGGCGGATCGGCTCTAAGGAAGAGCCGATCCGCTGCCTTCATAACGAATGGGGCGAAATGGACGTGATATCTCGAAGGGGTTTTTTACGAAACGCAGTAACTGCGGCAGCCGTAGGTTTTGGAACACAAAGGGCCTTTGGTTTTGCGGGAGCACAGCAGTTCAAGGTGGCAGTGATTACCGATGAGATCGCGCAGGATTTCGATCATGCGTGTGCCGTTGCCTCAAAAGAATTTGGAATGCAATGGGTCGAGCTCCGTGGAATGTGGAAAAAGAGCTTGATGGCGTTGACGGATCCGGAGCTCGCTGAAGTCCATAAGATCCTGTCGAAATACAACCTGCAGGTGACTGACATCGCCAGCCCGTTGTTTAAAGCTCACTGGCCGGGCGCGCCGCGCTCCACCGAAGGCCCGAAGAAAGATGTTCCCGGGGATGTCTTAAAACTGCAGGATGAAGTATTAGAGAAGAGCATCGCCCTGGCGAAACAATTCAAGACGAACAAAGTAAGGTGCTTCGATTTCTGGAGACTCGAGGACGTTACGCCCTATCGGGATGCGATCGATCGCAAACTAGCTGAGGCGGCGGAGCGATGCAAAAAAGAGGGTATCTTACTCGTCGTGGAAAATGAACCTGCCTGCAATACCGCAACCGGGCGGGAGGCCGCTCGGCTGCTGGGAGCTGTGAAGTCATCTCATCTGGCTCTGAACTGGGATCCCGGCAATGCCGTAATGCGCGGAGAGCTCGACGCCTATCCTGTGGCGTGGAAGATGCTGCCGAAGGATCGCATCCATCATTGTCACGTTAAAAATGCGGTCAAGGGGCCGGATGGCAAGATCGCATGGTCTCCGACCGGAGAGGGAATTATTGACTGGACGGGACAATTTCGCGAATTGGCCAAAGCAGGCTATCGCGATGCGGTCAGTCTGGAGACCCATTGGCACGGTGGGGCGACGCCTGAGGAATCAAGCCGGATCAGTTGGGGTGGCATGAAGAAAGCAATGCAAAATTCGGGTACTTACTCGTAACGGTATGATGGATGGAGCCGTAAGTTGCACATAATGGAACCGGGGTAGCGCGGTGGGGCGGTCTTTTCCTGCTCGTGCATTCCGGCTGATATTATGATCGTCAAAATAAATGAAGACTCTTCCAAGCAAACTTGGGGGTAACGGCAGCTCGCCCTCGCCCGCACAACATTATGGAGTGCGAAGGATAGATTTGTCTTCAGCCCAACTGGCATCCAGTGAGATGGCTCGGGACATTAATCGCGACATCGTTCTGGAATTTATCCGCTTTCGACAGCCCGTGTCCCGGGTCGATTTATCCCGGTTTTCCGGGTTGCAACCCAGTACCATCTCCGCGATTGTAGAAGACCTGATAGACGAAGGATGGGTAAAAGAAGGCCCTGTGGTGCGAGGCGGCCGCGGCAGGCCCTCGACGATGCTCTCCGTCAACGATGACCTGGTTACACTGGCACTCGACATACGTCCGAATCAGGCAATCGTTGCCGTGGTTGACCTGAGTGGTCGCTTTCTGTCGCATGAGTCCATCATGACCGCTTCAAGTCCCGAGGCCGCGATCGCGAAGATCATTAAGAAGATGCGATCGCTACAGGGCAAATACAAGAACAAGACCTTTGAAGGTATTGGGGTAAGTGTTCCAGGGCGAATAGATCCAGCGACCCACCGGCTTCTGATGGCGCCAAACCTGAAGTGGGACGGATTTGATATTCGATCGGCTTTAGAGAAAGCGATGGGTCTGCAGGTCGAGATCGATAATGACGCGAATGCCTGCCTCTTATCGGAGCTATGGTCAGGGCGCCTGGAGGGGGTTAGAAATGCGGTACTGATCGCAGTCTCCGAAGGTTTGGGGACGGCTATTCTCGCTGGCGGTCAACTGCATTCCGGGTTTAATGGTCTGGCTGGCGAGTTCGGGCATATCCCAATCGATCCAAAAGGGCCAGTCTGTGGGTGCGGTCAGAGAGGTTGCTGGGAGATGTTTGCCTCATCTCGAGCTGCTATCAGAACCTATCGAAAGCTGTCGCGTAGATCCCATCTTACGGATGTGCAAGGTTTACTACGGCTGGTGCAGGATAAAGACCCATTTGCGCTGAAAGCTATCAAGTCACAGGCGGTGGCGCTGGGACGTGGCTTGCGCCTGGTGACGGCAGCGCTCTCTCCCGAAAAAATTCTAATTACTGGCGAGCTGACCTCATGTTGGGATGTGATTGGCCCAGTCGTGCAGCAAGAGCTCGAGGCTGGAATGCTGGCAGGGCCCGCGCCGCAATTGACCACTGCGGGAGATGGATATCTGGCGCGTTTGAGTGGAGGTGCAGCCCTGCTTCTGCAGAGACACTCCCACTATCATCGATCGACGCATGTTTCACGCACGATAAAGCGCGGGAAAAGATCGCGGGTATGACCTCAAATGGGTTGATGCGTCCTCCGGTATGATAAGGGTTTCAGTAAACGTTTTCTCCGCAATCGAACGAGAGCAGTAAAGACCAGGTACCTGCATGGAGGAAAGGGATGTATCTCGGAATTGACTGTGGGACGCAGGGTACCAAGGCGTTATTGATCGATGAGAACGGCAGGCCTTTGGGGCGAGGATATGCGCAGCATTCTCTAATCGAACGTGAAAATGGAGCTCGCGAACAGGACCCGCAATGGTGGATCGAGGCTTTACGCGATGCAGTCCGGCAGGCAGTCTCGCAGGCCCCGACCACAAAGGTAGTTGCACTGGGCGTCTCAGGGCAGCAGCATGGCCTGGTTGTGCTGGACGATGCGATGCAGGTAATCCGTCCGGCGAAGCTCTGGAACGACACGGAGACAGCTCCACAGAATGACGAGCTCATTGCGAAGCTGGGGGGAAGTGCAGCCTGCCTGGAGAAGATCGGCATCGTTCCTCTCACTGGCTATACGGCGTCAAAATTGCTTTGGATCAAAGAGAAGGAACCAGAGAATTTCGACCGTATTCGTCATATTCTTCTGCCGCACGATTATCTGAACTTCTGGCTGACAGGCCAGCTCGTTGCCGAGTATGGCGACGCCTCCGGGAGTGCGTTTTTCGATGTCCGCTCGCGAGATTGGTCAAACGAAGTGCTTGATCGAATCGATGGCGGATCCGGACTGCTGAGAAAGGCTCTTCCAGCCCTGCTCAAGCCGGAAGATGTCGTTGGCACACTCCGTCCCGAGGTTGCCGCGAAGCTTGGCCTTTCGCCCGACTGCCTCGTCTCCTCAGGGGGAGGCGACAATATGATGGGAGCCATTGGAACGGGCAATGTGAGAGAAGGCGTGGTAACCCTTAGTCTTGGAACTTCCTCCACCGTATATTCCTTCTGCGAGCACCCTGTTGCGGATTCGACCGGGTCGGTCGCTTCGTTCTGCTCTTCCTCGGGAGGCTGGCTGCCATTGGTCTGCACCATGAATGCTACCAATGTTGTCACCAAGACTTTGAACACTCTTGGCAAGACGGTGAATGACCTCGACGCAGCGTTGGCCGAAACCCAACCTGGGGCAGATGGCATGTCCTTTCTGCCATTTCTTAATGGAGAGAGAACGCCTGACCTTCCACGTGCCCGTGGGACGATTGTCGGGATCTCTTCCAATAACTTTACGAGCGGAAATCTGATTCGCGCTGCAGTGGAAGGTGTAAGTTTCGGGATTCTGAATGGTCTCGACCTGATTCTTGACGGAAGAGAGCCCAGTGTAATCTTTGCGATCGGTGGGGGCGCACGTTCGAGAGAGTGGCGACAACTCCTGGCGGATGCTACGGGCGCCACCATACAAATGCCCGTAGAGGAAGAAGCCGGTTGCCTGGGAGCCGCGATCCAGGCGATGTATGTTTTTTATCGCGCCAAAGGCATTCCCACAAGCATTGTTGAGATTGCAGATCGGTGCGTCGCTGTTTCAAAGGATGGTAAACAGGTTCCGCGGCCGGATCGTCGCCAGGCTTATCGACGAGCGATGGAGACCTATCGAACTGCGCTGCAAGAACTTTATCTTCATTAAGTATTGCTAAGGTTATAGACTGTCGAAGTTATTTCGAGGCAAAGAATAAATTCCGCAACTGACTTGTTAGGGTTAGCCTGATGCCAATCTGTTCTCCACAATTGCTGCTGTTTTTTGCATCTCGCCAGTTAACGGCTCTGGCCCCCATCGACATCGCGGTTCTCGCGCTCTATTTCGTTGTCGTGATCTTCATTGGCTTCTACGTGAAGGGCTCCACGAATACCAGCGAGGAGTTTTTTCTGGCGGGCAGAGAAATGTCCGCCTGGATCGCGGGTTTGAGCTTCGTCTCCGCTAATCTCGGTTCGCTGGAGTTAATGGGATGGGCGGGAGCAGCCTATCAGTACGGAATTCTGGCGGCGCACTGGTATTGGATTGGCGCAATCCCGGCGATGCTCTTCCTCGGCATTGTGATGATGCCGTTCTATTACATCTCAAAAACGCACTCGGTCCCGGGATATCTCCAACTCCGTTTTGGGGAGGGAGCGCGTGGCGTGAGTGCGGTTTCGTTCGCCTTCATGACAGTCCTGATGAGCGGCGTCAATATGTATTCCATGGCGCTGGTCATGAAGGTGGTCCTTGGCTGGAATATCAGCTTCTCAATCTGGGTTGGCGCGGTAACCGTCGCTGTGTATGTGATGTTGGGCGGATTGCGCTCCGCCATCATTAATGAGGTTCTGCAATTCGTGCTGATCTGGGCGGGCGCCGCACTGATTCCGATCCTGGGCCTGATTGAGGCCGGCGGATGGCAAAATCTTAAAGCGCAGATTGCCACAAACATCGGATCGAACGACTACACCCACCTCTGGAGCACCCTCGGCAGCTTCAAAGACAATCCCATGGGAGTTCACTGGACGGGAATTGTCTTTGGGCTCGGTTTCGTCATCAGTTTTGGATACTGGACGACAGACTTTCTCGTAGTGCAGAGAGTCCTCGCGGCGAATAACCTGCGTGCAGCCAAGATGGCGCCCATCATCGGGGCTGCGTTCAAAATGGCAGTTCCTCTCATCGTCATCGTGCCGGGACTGCTGGCGTTGACGGTGCTCAAAAATCCAGATGGCAGCCTCATGCACCTGGTTGGCGAAGACGTGGCTGCGGCCACTGGTCAACATAGCTATAACGAAGTGCTCCCTCTGATGCTGATCCGTTATTGTGGCCCAGGTCTTCTGGGACTGGGAATTACGGCGCTCGTGGCAGGTTTTATGAGCGGCATGGCGGGTAATGTCAGCGCATTTTCGACCGTGTGGACCTACGATCTTTACGGCGCTTACATGAATAAGAACGCACCGGATCGTCACTATGTATCCATGGGACGATGGTCGACGATTGTTGGCATGTTGATCTCGGTAGGAACGGCTTACCTGGTCGCGCATGCCGCCAGCATTATGGATTATGTGCAGGCGCTCTTCAGCTTCTTCATTGCTCCGTTGTTCGGAACTGTCGTTCTTGGCATGCTCTGGAAGAGAGCTACTCGGGCAGGAGGATTCTGGGGCCTGCTCTCCGGTACGATCGCCTCGATCGCCATGTGGATCTGGGTACAACGCGACGCGGGAGCACTTCGATATATCGCACTCTCTCCTGACGCTAAGCCGATGGCTGAAAATCTCTACCGCGCTCTCTGGAGCTTCCTGATCTGTGTTGTGATCACATATATCGTGAGCATGATGACTGAGCCGACCCCGGATGCTCAGCTTGCCGGCCTCGTCTATGGAGCTACTCCCATTCCGGATGATGGCGCACACGCTTTGTGGCAGAAACCCATCTTCTGGGCCTGCATCGTAATTGTGGTGTTCTTTGTTTTGAACCTGATCTTCTGGTAGGAGTAAACATTATGGCTGAGGGAACAGGCCGCGGGGAGCGACTCTCGATCTGGTTTTTTGTGGGCGTCCTTCCATTGCTTTACGGGCTAATTCTGTTGCCGTACGGAATCTACGAAGCAATGGGACATGAAGCCCCGACGACTTTGAACGAATTGCATCCCACGTTGTGGTGGAGTCTGCTTCTTCTCATCTTCGGCATTTTTTATGTGATTCGTTTTCGCCCTGGTAAAGGCTAGGGAGTCCTTAACGCCGTTCGCGGCAGATAAAGAAGTATTTGGGGGAGAGATGGGCAGGCAGATGACATTTGGAGTCATTGTAGGGAATCGTGGTTTTTTTCCAAGCCACCTGGCAGCCACAGGCCGGACGGAGATCATAGCCGCCCTGGAGCGGCAGGGGCATAAAGCAATCGTTGTCACTCCAGAGCAGACTGCCTTTGGAGCCGTTGAAAGCTACAGCGAGGCGAAGATATGCGCTGAGCTGTTTCAACGTCATGCGCGTGAGATTGATGGGATCATCATTACCCTTCCAAACTTTGGTGAAGAGCGCGGTCTTGCCGATGCTGTTCGACTGTCCAATCTCCAGGTTCCGATCCTCATCCAGGCTACCCCGGACGATGCGGGAAAGATGAGTATTGCTTTTCGGCGAGACAGCTTCTGCGGCAAGATGTCCATTTGCAATAATCTTCGGCAGTATGGAATTCCCTATACCTTGACCACCCTGCATACAGAGGCACTGGACTCGGAGCAGTTTTCCAATGATCTAAGAGACTTTGCTGCGACCTGCCGTGTCGTGCGCGGATTCCGCAATCTCCGGATCGGAGCCATCGGAGCCAGGCCCGCGGCGTTCAACACCGTGCGCTACTCGGAAAAGCTTCTGGAAAAGAGTGGCATCACCGTCGATACGCTGGACCTGAGCGAGGTGCTTGGACGAATTCAGCGTCTCCAGGACGGCGAGCATGAAGTGCAGGAAAAGCTTAATGCCATCAAGAGCTATCTTCCCGTGCATGACGTGCCGGAGGCTGCACTTCTAAAAATGTCAAAGCTTGGGGTGGTCATTGATGCCTGGATGAAATCCAACGCGCTCGATGTCACCTCTGTTCAGTGCTGGACCTCGATGGAGGAGTTTTTCGGAGTCGTGCCCTGCACCGTGATGAGCATGATGAGCGAAAAGCTTTTGCCCAGCGCATGCGAGGTCGACACAATGGGAACGGTCTCTATGCATGCCCTTAGCCTTGCCAGCGAAACTCCTTCGGCCCTGCTGGACTGGAACAACAACTACGGAGCCGATCCCAATAAAGCAGTCTGCTTCCACTGTTCCAATCTGCCAAAGCACTTTTTCCGCGAGGGCGTGAAGATGGACTTTCAGCAGATCATTGCTGGAACGGTAGGCAAGGAAAATACTTTTGGCACGCTGGACGGAAGGGTGAAATCAGGGCCTATGAGCTTTGTGCGCTTTTCCACCGATGACTTCGATGGAACGATTAAGGGGTATGTCGGGCAGGGAAGCTTTACGGATGATTCTCTTCAGACGTTCGGCGGCGCGGGCGTGGTCGAGATTCCCAATATGCAGCAGTTGCTTCACTATATCTGTGAGAATGGCTTCGAACACCACGTCGCCGCGAACTTCTCGCATGTCGCCGGCCCAGTAAAAGAGGCAGCCCAGAAGTATCTCGGCTGGCCGATGCATCTGCACAATTAGGCATAACGATTACCGTTTCATATTGTATTTCGCCATGAGCTTCAGACTGGGTATGATCAGACCTTCCAGCTGTGTCCGACCCGGAGGGTGTATTGATCTCAAGTTTGAAGAAAGAGAACAAAGTAGATTCTTTCTCTTTTCTAAAAGGCCGCCTGATTGTCTCCTGTCAGGCGGACCCTGGCGATCCGATGGACGACCTCGATACCATCACCAGGATGGCAAAATCGGTTCTTCAAGGGGGAGCCGCCGGCCTCAGAGCCGATGGGCACCAGGCCGTCAAGGCGTTTCGGGAGATTACCAATATCCCAATTATCGGCATGGTGAAGGCAAAAGACTCGAACCGCGAAGTCTATATCACTCCAAACTTCGTTGCCGCCCAGTCCGTCTCAGCTGCGGGCGCCGATATTGTTGCTCTCGACTGTACTCATCGCCGATTGAGCGAAGCGGAGCCATGGCCGGGAATGATCCAACGCATTCAGAACGAACTCAGTAAGCCAGTGCTGGCGGATATCGCCAGTCTCGAAGATGGGATTGCCGCACAGGAGGCAGGTGCGAATGCGGTCGCAACGACTCTTTACGGCTACACCGCCGAAACGGCAGGAATCAGGCAAGTCTCATGGCCTCTTTTGCAGTCTCTGGTAGAGAACCTGAAAATTCCGGTCATTGCGGAAGGCCATCTTCAACAGCCTGAGGATGTTCGCAAGGCTTTAGATCTGGGAGCGCATGCGGTGTTAGTGGGCTCTGCAATTACGCGGCCTGCGACAATCACCGCCCGCTTTGTCGCGGCAACGCTATAAGAATCCATGCAAGAGGGATTTATTCGATTGTCGTGGTCGGAACCCGGATGAGCGCACGATAGCGATCGCCGCGATACCGTGAACAAGCCACTTCGATCGGTGTCTGCTCGGTGGTAATGATGACGCGCGATATGGACAGCACGCTGGCTCTCTTGGGGATAGTCAAAAGTTCCGATTCTTCGCGTGTGGCGGGAAGGGCTTCGATGATCTCGTCTGCCCAGCCGACCCTGACTCCATAATTTTCACGGAGAATGTAATAAAGCGACTGCTTCGCAAAATTGATCCGTTCCAGCCCGGGAAATGGCCGCAAGGGAATGAACGATTCTTCCAGCGCCATAGGGGTGCCGTCGGCCAGCCGTAGACGGCGCAGCTTCATCACCGTATTCTCGGGGGCGATCTTCAGATTCTCCGCTAGGTCTTCACCAGCTTTTACGACAGTCTGCTCTAGAAGTTGTGAACTAGGCTGCATTCCGCGCTGCTTCATATCCTCGGTAAATCCCCGGAGGTGCATGATATTTTTTTCAAGCTTCGGCCGGGTGACAAAAGTTCCTCGCCCCTTTTGACTGAGAGCATAGCCACGCGACTTCAAGCCATGGAGAGCCTGTCTGGCTGTCATCCTACTGACGCGATAGGTACGCGCAAGTTCCTCTTCAGAGGCGAGCAGGTCTCCCTCTGAAAGTTCTCCAGAGTGAATCTTTTCCATTAGGACACGTTGAATCTGATAGTAGAGAGGAATGAACCCGTTTTTATCAAGCGTGTGGACGGATGGCGCAGCATGAACTGGAGCTTTTGACACGGTCTCTATCTCTCTCCTGATTTGCGGACCACGCGATTGTCGCCCGCTGTCCGTTTCTATCTACATTGTTCGGTGTTTGTCTATAACTACGTGAAAAAACCGGAATTTGTTCAATCTTTGATTCATTCGATGAATGAAGAATTTTCCTTTGTACCAGTATGGTTGTCTATACAGAAAATCGACTTTCTTATCCTAATCGATAGCAAACCTCGGGACACATGGTTATGGAGCAACCTCGGGTGTCGCAATATCCCGCGCGGCTGGACCTGAAACCGGGATGTGCCATACTCCTCCGCCGAATGTCGAGATATACACCTTGTTCGAATCTTCCGGATCAGGCTGAACTCGGTGACCCCACTTGAAGTTAAAACCAGGAATACGAGTCCAATGTTCGCCACGGTCGTGCGAGATCCATGCCGAAGACTCAAAGCCTGCAGCGTAGAGTGTGTTAGGGGCACGTGGATCGATCGTCACATCGTAGATATGGCGGTCGTGTTCAAGGATCCATCGCCAACTCTGGCCTCCATCCGTGGAGACAGCGACGCCACCATAGATCCCGTTGAGGACGACTGGAGATGTGTCAGATTGTTTTCGAGCAGTCGAATTGTTGCGGGTCAGGTCTTTTAAATCGGTTTGTGGCGCAGCACGCGGCCACAGGGCCAGGTAGATGCGATTCGGGTCCTCGGGATCAATCGCGATTCCATTGGGAGCGTTGGCTCCGAAGGGCAGTGCGACTGGCGACCAATGATCTCCGCCGTCGTTAGAGCGATAAAGCGCCCCATCGCCTGGATTGCCGATGCTGCCATCTTCGCTGCGGCGGGCGATCAACGCATAGAGCGTTCCATCTGAAGCACGAGCAAGACGCCATGCCAGGGCGTTCTTTTGTGTAATCCCACGATTTACCGGCGACCAGGTATGTCCATCGTCAGTAGATCGGTAGATCCCATAACCCATCGTCGCCGCCCAGAGCCTACGATGGCCCTGCGGACTGGTCGGTTCGAGAAGAATGGAAGTAGGTGCGGTAGGCGGCATCCCTTCGCTTGACGACTGCCATGTTCGGCCGCCATCCACGCTGAAGCATATGCCCCCGATGTAATCCGAGGTCGATCGATGACGCCACATCTTGGGACGGGGAAGATCGTGGATATCGCTCATGGCCGCCCACATCTTTCCCTGTATCTGAGGATCGAACACGAGCGAGTAGGTCGTGTTCCGCCAGCGCCCTGGAACTCCCGATACTGAGCGCGTCCATGATTTGCCGGAATCTTCGGAGCGGAAGAGACCGATATCAGTCGTCAGGATGAAACGACGTCGGGAATTGAAAGGGTTGGTCAGATATCCATAGGTTGTCGTCACGTCAAGACCGGTGCTGGTCCACGATCTTTCAGTCTGGGATGAACTCGTCGCGGCCTCGGAATAGCGGGCCGTCCAGGTCGCTCCTCCATCTGTCGTAGCCATGGTTCTCCCCAAATCCGTTGCATAAACGAGATTTGGATCGCGATCATCTACCGTCATGCTGAGTGGTTCTTCAGTCCACTCCGGCGTCATTGCATCGGCGATCCACGCATCGTGAACAGTGGCCGCTTCCTGGTGGATGGTCGATTGCCATACTGGTGTCCAATGCTCGCCGGAGTCGTTCGTTCGAGCGATACCCTGAAATCGTTCGCCACCAAGCTGCATGCCCTTGTACGAGGCATAACCGACCTCCGGATGGTGAAGACTGGTTGCCACGGTGCGGGGGTGTGCTCCATTTCCCGGCAGCGGCGATGGGTTCCATGTCACGCCACCGTCTGTAGTCACAAGTACGGTCGAATCGGGCCGTGTTCCATTCGCTATGGCATAGAAAGAGGGTTGTGTCCCATCCCGGGCAGGAAAGCCCGCTGAAAGGTCGGTAAAACTGATCCCGGCAGGTGCAGCCCTCTGTCGCCACCTGCCATCGATACGGGAACCAATACCGTGGGCGGTTGCAATGTAGAGGCTGCGTCGATTCTTCGGAGATCTCGGATCTACCCAGATGTGCAGGGGCGTCTCCGAAAGCGACAGGACTATTTGCCAGGTCGTGCCTCCATCGCGCGAGATGACCAGCTTTGTACGATCCTTCTTTACAAAGGCCGCATAAAGCGTTCGTGCAGCCGTCGGATCGATCGCAAGAGCAGCAATCTTGCCGAGAGTATCGTGACCGGCAATCAGCATCTCGTCTGCATGATCGGAGTCCATGAGAATGGCTCGTACATTAGATGGCCGCGGCCAGACAAGCTTCCACGTCCTCCCATCGTCAGCGCTTCGCCACAGAACATCCGTTGCTGCATAAATAGTGCCGGGACGAACAGGATCGAAGGCGAAAAATTGGATTCTGCCTCGCAGGTTGAACATCCGCCAATGATGGCCACCGTCGTGGCTGATATACGCTCCCGTCATATCGCAGGACAAAAGCACTTCATTTTTATTGTTGGGATTGATGGTGACTTGAAACATCGCGCCACCGCCACCTGGTCCGGTAATCCGCGGCTCCTGAGCCTGAAGTAGAACTGCGGATAAGAGAAGTACTACGCTGAGGCAGAGCACGTCTCTCCATTGTGAGATCTTTTCTTCGCAACGTTTAGTCAAATTGCCACCGTTATCCGCGTTCATTAAACTCCCGTGGAGTTTCTTTTTATTGTGCAGCCTGCAGTCCGCTTTAGTAGCTTTAGACTACGTAGTCCACATTTGAGATGGGGTTTGAATGCAAAAAATAGGCATCATCATGAATGGCGTCACGGGGCGTATGGGAACAAACCAGCATCTGGGACGATCCATCGCCGCAATCCGTAAACAAGGCGGTCTCCGGTTACGCAATCAAACTGTAGTGATGCCTGAACCTGTATTGGTCGGAAGAAATGAGGAGAAACTTCAAGCGCTGGCGAACGAATGGGGTGTCGAGCGATGGTCGACCGATCTAGACCTTTGCCTCGCGGATAAGGAAAACATCATCTACTTTGATGCCCAACTCACCCAGATGCGTGCCAAAAGTGCGCATGCGGCACTAAAGGCGGGGAAGCACGTCTATTGTGAAAAGCCATTGGCGGCGACCTTAGAGGAAAGCCTTGACCTGGCTCGCGCAGCGGTTAGCGCCGGAGTAAAAAATGGTGTCGTTCAGGACAAGCTGTTCCTTCCTGGAATCCTAAAGCTGAAGCAGGTCATCGCAACCGGTTTGCTGGGAAAGATTCTGTCTGTGCGCGGCGAATTCGGCTACTGGGTATTCGAAGGCCCTCTGCCACCGGCGCAACGGCCATCCTGGAACTACCGCAAGGAAGAGGGCGGCGGAATCATTCTCGATATGTTTCCGCACTGGCAGTATGTTCTATCGAACCTGTTTGGCGAAATAAAAGCTGTGAGCTGCACGGCCAGAACAACCATTCCCCAGCGCGTGGATGAATCCGGTCGAACGTATTCCTGCACGGCAGACGACGCCGCTTATGCCACCTTCGAACTTCAGGGCGGAATCGTCGTACATATCAATTCGTCGTGGGTTACCCGCGTCGACCGAAACGAGCTGCTCGAGCTGCATGTCGATGGCACTGAGGGTAGCGCGGTCGCAGGTCTGCGAGAATGCAAGGTACAGCCGCGCGCCGTTACGCCGAAGGCCGTGTGGAATCCGGACATTCCCAATCCAATTCCTTTCCTGGATGGATGGCAGACCGTTCCGACGACTGTCGCGGAAGAGAATGCATTCAAGGTTCAATGGGAGATGTTCCTGCGCCATGTGCTCGAAGACTCTCCTTTTCCCCATACCTTTCTGGAAGCGGCAAAAGGCGTTCAGCTTGCAGAAGCAGGGATACGCTCCTGGTCGGAGAGAAGATGGATCGACCTTCCCGAGCTTACGCTGAACTAACCAAAGCTGTGTCCGCATCGTATTTCTAATTTCGAACCAGGAAGAGATCATGAAGATTCGACTTCCACTCGAGGGTGGAATCACTGAGTACCAATTGACGGCTCAAGGTCCCCGGCAGGTTTCTCCAGGGCCTCCTCCCCGTTCGCGTAGAGTATTCGCGGCAGCCCATGTCGTCATCGATCCCCTGCATCCGGAGACGCTGGACATGGACGCCACCATGGCTTTTCGCAGGCATCTATGGTCGCTCGGCTTTGGGGTTGCTGAAGCGATGGACACGGCACAGCGGGGAATGGGGCTGAGTTGGGAGACCGCGCGTGAACTGATTCGTGTCTCTGCCAGCGAGCGAGGAGGAGAGATCGCTTGCGGAGCCAATACCGATCAGCTGCAGCCGGGGACCGCCTCAAGCATCGAAGACGTGATCGCCGCCTATGAAGAACAGTGCGAGACGATAGAAGCTGCTGGCGGGCGCGTCATCCTCATGGCAAGCCGTGCGTTGGCTCGTTGCGCACGCGGCCCCGAAGATTACATGCGAGTGTACAGTCGATTGCTTGGCGGCTTGCGGCAGCCGGCGATTCTGCACTGGCTGGGAGATGCCTTCGATCCGCAGCTCAAGGGATATTGGGGATCCTCTTCCATTGAAGAGGCCATGGAAACCTGTCTTGCTGTTATTCGGGAAAATCGCTCGAAGATCGATGGCATGAAAATATCGCTCCTAGATAAGCACCAGGAGATCAGGATGCGCCGGCTCCTGCCTGAAGGTGTGCGGATGTACACAGGCGACGACTTCGACTACGCCGAGCTGATTCTAGGCGACGAGCTTGGCCATAGCGATGCTTTGCTGGGCATCTTCGACGGAATCGCACCGGCTGCGGCACTCGCTCTAAGGGCGCTCGATGCAGGCGACTTTGACGCTTACGAGGAGATTCTTGCGCCCACCGTTCCATTGTCGAGGCACATCTTTCAGGCGCCGACGTTCTTCTATAAGACGGGGCTCGTATTTCTTGCCTATCTGAACGGACACCAGAAACACTTCCGCATGCTCGGCGGTCAGGAGAGCACAAGATCGATCCCTCATCTTGCGCAGCTCTTTGTGCTGGCCGATCAAGCAAGGCTGCTGGCAGATCCCGATCTTGCCGTTCACCGAATGAAGCTGGTGCTCGAGCTTGCCGGGGCGGAGGGTTAGTGGCCAATCTCGGGAGGCTGAGTTTCAACCAGATGACAGCCGGTAAGGCAACGCTGCGTGAGGTGGTGGACGCCTGTCTGAAGCACGGGGTTCAGTGGATCGCGCCCTGGCGCCACGCTGTTGGCGATAATCCGGCAGCGGCGGGAAAAACTCTGCGCGATGCAGGACTGAGAGTGTCGAGCCTGTGCCGCGGAGGGATGTTTCCGGCGGCTACTGCTGAAGAGCGGCTGCAGAGGATCGACGACAATCTGCGGGCGATCGATGAGGCTGCCGCAATTGGCACGGACCTGCTGGTGCTGGTTAATGGGCCTGCGCCAGACAAGGATATCGATGGAGCGCGGCAGATGGTCGTGGATGGAATCGCTGCGGTCCTCGACCATGCCGAGAAGTGCGGTGTCCGCCTCGGCGTGGAGCCGCTTCATCCTATGTTTGCAGGCGATCGAAGCGTGATTGTAACCATGGGTGAGGCCAACACGATCGCGGAGCAGTTCCAGCCGCGGCAGGTTGGACTGGTCGTCGATGTTTACCACGTGTGGTGGGATCCGCAGGTCTATCGCGAGATTGCGCGAGCTGGAGAACGCATCTTTGCATTTCACGTCTCGGACTGGATCGTCCCGCTACCGGATACCCTGATGGGCCGCGGATTGATGGGCGATGGAGTCATCGAGATTAGGAGATTGCGAGAAGCGGTCGAGGCTGCGGGGTATCGCGGTCCGATCGAGGTGGAGATCTTTAACGAGAAGCTCTGGTCGCTTCCGTCCAACGAAATCGTCGAGATCGTTTGCAGCCATTTTCTGGAAGATGTATAAGACAGAAGCCGCTCGCAGTCAGACAGTTTCTGAACTGAAATACAATGGCAGCCTGCAGTACGGTAGCATGTACGGCTCTTGGATCTGTGCCTGTCCTAAGGAGATGCTGCTATGGGCTATTTCCGGATTTTCGCGATCCTCATCCTGGCGTGCCTTGGGTTGACCAGCCAGAGCGCTTACAGTCAGGGCGTTCCGACCGGAGATCAGCTTGATCAGCTCGTCGCTCCAATCGCACTCTATCCCGACACCCTGCTGGCCCAGATCTGCGCTGCGACAACAGACCCACAGCAGATCCTGGACACGGATGCCTGGGTGAAGCAGAACGCCAGTCTTAAGGGGCAGGCGTTAGTCGACGCTGCGCAAAAGAAGGGATTCGATGCGGCGTTTATCTCGCTGGTGAACTTCCCCTCCGTCCTCGATATGATGGCGGCGCACATCGATGATTACGCTGCCCTTGGGAGCGCATTCAAAGCAGATCAGACGAAAGTAATGGCTTCGGTCCAGAAGCTGCGGCAGGCAGCCTACGCGAACGGAGCGCTGGACAGCAACGAATACCAGAAGGTCTCCACGACGACGCAGGGTAGTACTCAGGTAATTGTGGTTCAGCCTGCCAACCCGCAGGTCGTATACGTTCCTCAATATCAGCCGCAGCAGGTCTACACCGCTCCTGCTCCCGCTCAGGCCAGCGGGCCAAGCACGGGTGACGTCGTAGCGGCTTCGTTACTCAGCTTTGGTCTTGGTATTGGTATCGGCGCATTGATTGCTCATAACAACGAACCATGGGGCTGGGGTGGCTGGGGGTGGGGCGGTCATGGAGTCTACGTGCACAACAGCGTGTTCGTCGTGAACAACCGCTATATGGCGCCGCGGCCTTACTATCGTCCACGACCTCCGGTCTACGGTCGCCCCGTCTATGCTCGCCCCCCCACTAACTGGTATGCGCGGCCGGGATATCGTCCTCCACCTGCGGGATACCGAGCCTATGGTCCGAATTCTCCAGGCTATCGTGCCGGTTATCACCCCGCGCCGACACCCTACCGTGCCCCAGGAGCGGCAGCGTATCGTCCACCGGCAAGTGGATATCGCCCGCCTGCCAATACATATCGTCCGCCTGCCTACAACGCCACTCGACCAGCGGGAGGTGTGGGAGCGACCGCACCTGCAACCAGACCAGCGGCGCCAGCAGGAAACGTTGGAGCGACCCGTCCTGCCGGAAACGTTGGAGCGACGCGCCCGGCTGGAAGTTCTTATAACGGACGGCCCAATAATGCGGGTTCCGCTCCGAGGCCCCAGGATACGGGCAGACGGCCCGGCGGCTTCAACGGCAGCAACAACGGTGCTGCAGAGCGGCAGGCCAGCCAGCGTGGGCATGCCAGCGCGGGCAGCCACGCCCGCTTCGGAGGGCGAAACAAATGACATCGATCAAAGGTCAATTTTTGTCGGTAGTTCTGCTCGCACTTGCGTTGCTCGCCCCGTCTTCCTCTTATGCACAGGATGTGACGACCTATCCGTCCTACAAGGATGCAGCCGAGGCTCTCTTCAATGCGGTAAAGAGCGACGATAAAGAAACGTTACGCGCGATGCTGGGTCCGGATGCGGAGAATCTCCTCTCCTCCGGAGACGCAACCGAAGATCAGCGTGAGCGTAAGTCGTTCCTCGATAACTATCAAAAGGCTCACGCCTTCCAGCTGCCTTCGCCAGAGGAAGCTGTTCTTACTGTAGGTTCGTCGGCCTGGCCGCTGCCGTTTCCTATCGTCCGGTCCAATGAGAGGTGGCACTTTGACGCCAAAGAAGGCGCTCAGGAGCTTGTCTATCGGAGGATCGGACACAACGAGCTCGACACGATCAAGGTGCTCAAGGCGCTCGATCAGGCTCAGAAGCAATATGCCGCCAAGGGACACGACGGTTCTCCGGCAGGTTCGTTTGCCGCCCGGTTGGTGAGCTCACCTGGGAAGCAGGATGGACTCTACTGGGAGACGAAAGCGGGCGAGCCCGAGAGTCCCGCGGGACCCCTTGTAGCCGAGGCGACCGAGCAAGGGTATTTCCAGGGAGGCGAGCATAAGAGGCAGCCCTTTCATGGCTACTTCTATCACGTGCTGCAGGAACAGGGGCCACATGCCTCCGGCGGAGCGAAGAGCTACGAAAAGGACGGGAGGATGACCGGATTCGCAATTCTGGCCTACCCGGCCGAGTATGGAGCCAGCGGCGTGATGACGTTTCTGCTAGGGCCGCGCGGCACGATTTATCAAAAGGATATGGGGCAGGGCTCCGACAATACGTCCAGCAAGATCACGGCCTACGATCCTGATAAATCCTGGAAACTGGTTCCGTAACGCTCTTGCGGCCATGCAATTTCCCGCGAGGCGTTTTACCATAGAGGGATGAGCGAAGTTCTGGAACAGGAAGCGAAAACCGGGGCGGGGCACGCCCAGAAGTACACGCGCAACAGTCCGTATGCGTCTCTTGTCAACGTCAACTACCTTCTGACCGCTGAAGGGTCGGAAAAAGAGACGCGCCACGTCGAGCTGGCGCTTGAAGAAGGCATGGCCTACACCCCCGGCGATGCGGTCGGCATCATTCCCGAGAATCGGGCCGAAGCTGTTGCGGACGTTCTGAAGGCGCTGGGCTACAAGGGCGATGAGCGTGTGCTGGACCACTACAAGGTCGAGATCACCCTTGAAGAGGCTCTGCGGACGCGGCTCGGAATTGGCAAGCTGGCGCGAGGCAGCGTTGGGCAGTACGCCAAGCTTGCTCCAGAGCTGGAAGGCCTGAAGGTATTGACCGGGGCGGAGAACCGCGCCCGAGCCGAGGAGTACTGCTGGGGCCGCGAGTTCGTGGACCTGGCCGCGGATTTTCCCGGCGTCGTTACCGATCCGCAGCAGCTGTTCAACGTGCTGCAGCGGCTGACGCCGCGGATGTACTCCATCTCCTCGAGCCAGAAGGTGCATTCCGACAGCGTTCATACGACGGTTCGCGTGATCCGTTACGACGCCCATGGACGCAATCGCCAGGGCGTAGCCAGCGGCCACCTGGGCGACCGCGCCGGCGAGGGAACGACGATACCGATCTTCCTGCACTCGAACAACAACTTCCGGCTTCCGGAGGACCCCATGGCTCCCGTGATCATGATCGGGCCCGGGACAGGCATCGCTCCGTTCCGCGCGTTCCTTGAGGAGCGCCAAGCGGATGGAGCTAAGGGCGACAACTGGCTCTTCTTCGGAGAGCAGCGCGAGAAGATGGATTTCCTCTACAAGGACCAGCTTCAGGGCATGGTGAAGGACGGCGTCCTGACCCACCTGCATACGGCGTTTTCGCGCGATCAGCACAACAAGGTGTACGTTCAGGACCGCATCCAGGAGAACTGCAAAGAGGTCTTCGATTGGCTGGAACGTGGAGCCTACTTCTACGTTTGCGGCGATGCCACGCGCATGGCGAAGGACGTTGAGACCGCTCTGCTCGACGCTATCGCCAAGGGCTCGAATGGAACCCTTGAACACGCTGCCGAGTACCTGGCCACGATGAAGAAGCAGAAGCGCTACCAGAGGGATGTCTACTAGGTCAGGTACCCCCCTGTTTTTGCGCAAAGTCTTCTAAAATAGAATCTTAGGTCCGGACTTCGCGTTTTCGGATCAAAAAGAAGAAGCCCGGAGGAAACTCCGGGCTTTTCTCTGCTGTTTCTATTGTAATGAAGAGACAGGATCCGATCGGCATTAATATCACCCTTGTTTTGTTACATTTCCGCAGAATCCGGCTTGACATCGCGATTTATTCGGCGCGAAGGGACGATACAGCCGCCTTCTTTGCCGTGAGGGCATCGGCAGGCGGCGATCTGGGAAACAAGCAACGGCAAGAACAAAGGCTAATACAGGGATCTCTCCACTCCGTCGCGCGATGAAGCTGCGCGCCTCCGGTCGAGATGACGCGGTGGTTGAGTTAGGTTATCTGCTGCGCGATGAAGCTGCGCGCCTCCGGTCGAGATGACGAGTTCTTTGGTTGTTGGAAAGGATCCTCAGAATCTGTCTTTCCCGGGTGATCTTCGATTTCGAAAGAGAGGAAATTAAACAACAAATGTTGTGCATCTGATAAATCCCCGGTTTCATCTGAAGTAAGGAAGGAACCCAGGAGGCAAGTGATGAACGTTGTGGTTTATGGAGCTACAGGAAATTCAGGTTCCGAGATCGTCAAGGAGCTGCTGCGGCGCGGACACAAGGTGACGGGAGTTGCGCGGAAGGTAGATTCGTTGAAGTCGCAGCCAGAGGTGACCGCGAAGACTGACGATCTGTCGAATGTGGATGCAATCGCCGCCATCGTCAAGGGAGCGGATGCGGTGGTCTCGGCGTACCAGCCACCCGCCGATAACACCGATGCCCTGGTGGATGTGACGAAGAGACAGGTTGAGGCGGTAAAGAAGACGGGAGGACCGCGGCTACTGGTTGTGGGCGGGGCAGGGGTGCTTGAAGTGGCCCCGGGGGTAACGCTGATCCAGTCGGGACACCTGCCGGCAGAGTACATGCCGATCGCAGTCTCGCATGAGAGAGCGGCGCAGGTGCTGAAGAACTCGGATATCAACTGGACGTATCTGGCTCCAGGGGCATTCTTCGTTCCGGGAGAGCGAACGGGTAAGTTCCGTCTGGGAACGAAGGAACTGGTGACGGATGCGAAGGGCGAGAGCAAGATCTCGTTTGCGGATTATGCGATTGCTTTGGTGGATGAGATCGAGAAGCCGAAGCACGAGCGTCAGCTGTTTTCAATCGGGTATTGAGGTTTTGTGAGAAAGAAAAAGGCGGCCGAAAGGCCGCCTTTTCTTTTGCTCTTTGCTCTTGTTGACCTCTCTGCTCCCATCGAAAAATCGCATTTTTTATGTGCAGGTCGCGGATGTCACGGCTGATCTTTCCATTCAGTGATATGCGAAAGCATGATAATTTTGCAGGCGAGACCTGAGGGGATCCAATGCTCAAACCAATTCCGACAGTTCACCCTGTCATTCAGTTCGGTTCTCTAGCGATCCTGGCCGGATTGATTTATTGGAACTTACACAGCGGACTTCAGCGACCTGAAGCTTGGGTATCCATGACAGTGGTCGTCGTGATTTCGATGGCCTGCACCGATTCCCTCAGGAAGCGTGCCAGAGCGATCCACAACAAGTACTCAAAAAACTAAATTGAGTGATCTAGCGCTATTCCATTTGGATCTCTCATTTGCGCTGCGGGATCATCGTTCCTTGCTTTTGTAGATTTCGCTGTTTGCATATTTTCTATTCCGTTCGCAGGGCCTGCATGGGCTCGATGCTGGAGGCGCGGCGGGCTGGCAGGACGCTCGCGGCGACGGCGCTGAGAATGAGGACAGCGCAGGCGACGAGGATGGTGCGGATATCTGTGCCTCTTACCTCGTAGAGCTGCGATTGAAGCAGATGGCCGGCGAGGAGGGCCATGGGGATGCCGACTGCGAGGCCGATGCCGATCTGGATGGCAGCTCCGTGAAGGATGAGGCGGACGACGTTGGCGCGATCGGCCCCGAGTGCCATGCGGAGGCCGATCTCGGGGATACGGCGAGCGACGCCGTAGGCGGTGACTCCGTAGAGGCCGATGGAAGCGAGGATAAGGGCGACCGCTCCGAAGATGGCGGTGAGGCGGACGACGAGGGTCTGGCGGGTGAAATAGTTGCCGACCTGTTCGTCGTAGGTGGCGAGATAGAAGATGGTGATGTCGGGGTTGACCTGATTGAGCACGCGGCGCACAGCGGCGGTAGCGGCGGCGACGTCGCCGTCGTAGGGGACGACGATTCTCGAGGCGAAGTGGCTGAACTGCTCGTTCTTCATGTTTTGATCGCGGAGTTCCTGTGAGGCGTCAAGTTGCTGGTAGTCGGTGGTCTGCGAGAAAGGCATGAAGAACATGGGGCGGGTTGGATCCGAGGGGTTGCCGTACTTCGAGTCGTCGACGACGCCGACGATTTCATATGCGGTAGTCATGCGCGGATCAGGGCCAAAGAGTGCGCCGATAGGCTGCTTGCCGTTGAGGTACTTCTTGACAAACGTCTGGTTGACGACGGCGACGTGGCGGCTGGTGGAGGTGTCCTCGTCGGTGAAGATGCGGCCGTAGAGGACACGGGTGCCTACGGCGTTGAAGAAGCGCTGCGAGACGAAGGTGTAGCTTGCGCGCATATTGGCGTTGGGATCGCCACCATTGAGCGCTATGCCCGTATTCCAGTTGTTGAACGACATCGGGCTGTAAGTGGCCCAGGCGGTGTCATGCAGGTTGTGGGCGGAGGCGAAGGCTTGATCGAACTGGCGGTAGAGGTTGTCGAGCTGGTCGAAGCGGATGCCTGCGGCCTGAAGGTCGACAAAGGCGATGAGGCGACCGTGGGTCTCGAAGCGGAAGTCCTGATGCTGAAGCCGCTGCAGGCTGAGGATGAGGAGACCGGATGTACTGAGGAGAGCGACAGAAAGCGCGGCCTGCAGGATGACGAGAGCGCGTTGGAGGCCGCTGATGTTGCCGGTGGTGCGGTTGGCTCCATGCAGCGCTTCGGCGGGGTTGAGCCGCGAGGCCATGAGCGCAGGAGCGATGCCGAAGAGCACCCCGGTGACCGCGGAGACGCCCAGGGCGAAGAAGAGAACTGGTAGAGAGGGCGATGCGCTGAGCGGATCGACGGAGACGCCTTTCATGACGACAGCGAGGATGGCTTTGACGCCAGCGTAGGCGATGAAGAGTCCGAGTGCGCCGCCGAAGATGGCGAGGGTGACGGACTCGACGAGCATCTCGCGGACGAGGCGCGAGCGGGAGGCGCCGAGGGCGCTACGCACGCTCAGCTCCTGGCGACGTGCGACGCCGCGGACGAGCATGAGGTTGGCGAGGTTGGCGCAGGCGATGATGAGAACGAAGGCAGCGATGAGTTGCAGCATGGTGAGGCTCTTCTGATACTCGTCGCGAAGGTCGTTGATGCCGTCGCTGGCGGGTGCGAGCTCGGTGGTCTGTTTGGCGATCTCGGTTTCGGGGTCGGTTGAGCCGGGGTCACGATGTGCACGGAGCCAGCGTAGAAGCTCTACACGGATGGCGCTCTCAGCAGGGCCGACGTTTTGGGGATTGGAGATGCGGGCGATGATATCGAGCCAGTGTGCGTTGGGCTGGTGGTAGAGATGACGGGCGTTGAGGACCGGCTCCTTGGTGACGGGGACCCATACACCTGCGGGGTCGCCGGTGTTGCGGTCGCCGAGGAAGTTCTCAGCGGTGATGCCGACGATGGTGAAGGGATGGCCGGTGAGTATGACGCTGGAGCCGACGAGGCTGGGGTCGCTATTGAATTTGGACTGCCAGATGGCATGACTGATGACGGCGACCGGAGGTGCGCCTTCGCTGTCATCTGCGGGTGTGAGAAGGCGACCGGCGAGCGGCTTTACGCCGACGACAGAGAAGTAGTTGCCGGAGACGAAGCGGACGTCGAGCGGCTGTGCGGCGGTATCTCCCTGACGGCGGGAGCTGACGGCGAGTGAGCCTGCCTGCACGGCAGCGAGCCCGTCGATGCCGGGGGTTTCGTCGCGCAGGGTGCGATAGAGGTCGTAGGAGAAGATGCGAAAGTGGCCCTGCAGGCTGCCGTCGACGCAGCACTCGATCTCTTTACCGACTTTGTAGAGCTGTTCGGGGTGCTCGACGGGCATGGAACGGAGGATGACCTGGTAGGTGAGGGTGAAGATGGCGGTGGTGGCTCCGATGCCGAGGGCGAGGGTGGCGAGCGCGGTGAGGGTGAAGCCAGGTGCGCGGCGCAGGCGGCGGAGTCCGTGGCGCAGGTCCTGCAAGATGGTTTCCATGGTCGTCTCTTTCTCCCGGTCGCAGTGGAGTACGACACGAGGAATGCCTCAGTTCTTAGATGAGCAAGGAGAAGACCATTGGAGTGGGCTGGATGGGAACGGGATATCAATGATTTATGCGATGTCGGGAGAGAGGACGAGCGCCTTGATCGTCCGATTCCATACATGGATGTCCGGTACTGGACAGGGTGGAAGGTCATTGAGCAAGAGATCTTCCTCGCCAGATCCCTTCGTGGCAGTTTTGAGGATCTCTGCTCTCAGACGCGGTGGTGATCGGCGCGCCAGTTGGTGATGCTTTGCTTGATGGCGTTGGGCTCGAGCTCCTGGGTCAGGGCGCGGTGAGCGAGAGCGGCGACCTCTTCGTTGGAGGCAAAGCGGAGGGCGGCGAGTTGCCGGATGGTGAAGTCGTTGATGTGAAGGAGTTCATTTGCGGGGAGGAGCGAGGCGAGGCGCAAACGTTCTTCGAGGCGGATGATGCGGTCCTGTAGTTTGATGTCGTTGAAGCGGCACTTGAATGCGAGGATGAGGAGCGCGAGCGAGATGACGATGGACCAGTGACCAAGCCAGGGATATTGGTGGCGGAAGTGGATGGCGATCCAGATGGCGACGCCCAGATTGATGGTAACGACAGGGAAGACGAAGAGGTGTATCGCCGGGTCGAGCCGGCGGTGGTTGGCATAGTTTTGCGGAGTAGCCATAGGGGATCCTTTCGATCGGAACGCGGCCTCAGCATAGCATTGCAGGATTTACATGCCTTGGCTGCGTTAGGCTTAAGGCATGGCTACGAGGAAACGAATTGGTGTGCACGTTGGAACGGCTGGTGGAGTATGGACGGCGGTGGATCGCGCAGTCGCGGCTGGAGCGAATACGTTCCAGATCTTTTCATCGAGTCCGCGGATGTGGAAGGCCTCGCCGGTGAAGCCTGCGGATGCGGCGAAGATGCAGGAGCTGCGTGCGAAGCATGATGTGGGGCCGGTGGCAGTGCACGCGAGCTACCTGATCAATCTCTGCAGCCAGACGGAGAGTGTGAGGGAGAACTCGACCACGGCGTTTCGCGGTGAGGTGGAACGCGCGCTGGCGCTGGGTGCGGAGTTTCTGGTGCTGCACCCGGGGAGCTGGAAGGGGCTGACGCGCGAGCAGGGACTGACGTTTGCGGCGCAGTCGATCGAGAGGGCGATTGATGGGATCGATTTCACCGGCAAGAACTTTAAAATTCTGATCGAGAATACTGCGGGCGCGGAGTTTTCGCTGGGCGGGAAGCTGGAGCAGGTGGCGGAGCTGGTGGAGTGTCTGAAGGCATGTGCTCCAGTGGCGGTGTGCCTGGATACGTGCCATGTGCATGTCTCGGGCTACGATATTGTCTCCGGGGACGGCTATATCGAGACGATGAAGCTGGTGGAGTCGACGGTGGGGTTCGATACGGTGAAGCTGTGGCACTGCAACGACGCCAAGGCGGCGCTGGGGTCGAAGCTGGACCGGCACGAGCATATTGGAGAAGGAACGATTGGGGCAGAGGCGTTTCGGCGGCTACTGCATGATGGGCGTTTCAGCCACTGCGCGTTTATTGCGGAGACGCCGGTGGATGCTCCGGGGGATGAGACTCGGAATGTGGGCGTGTTGCGGGCTCTGGGTGCGGGGTGAGCAAGGATGATTCTTCGCGGAAAGGTCGTCTCGGGAATAGGCAACTTTTCGTTCTGGATAGAGAAGTTATCTGACCACTACGAGCGAAAGACGAAGATGAAGCTGTTTCCGGGAACGCTGAACGTCGAGCTGCCGGAGCCGTATTGCCTGCCGGAGAAGGTTCTGCGCCTTGAGGGCGAGGAATATGGCGGGAGAGTTTCGGTGAATATCGTTCCGTGCCGAATCTTCGGCCGGCCCGCGTTTCTTTTGCGAACGGACGCGAATGAGCAGGGACGAGGACATCATCCGAGGACGGTCGTCGAGGTCGCGACCGATGTGAAGTTGAGAGATCATTTTCAGTTGCGCGATGGAGACGCCGTAGAGATCGAGATTCCCGGCGACTGATTCGATTTCAGGACTGACCCAGGGAGCACTGGCGCGTCATGGTTTTTGGGTGGGGCGCAACAGGACTTCGCTGACGAAGGATTGCGGTGCCTGGGTGACGAGCATGGCTACGACGTGGGCTACGTCTGCGGGCTGGATCTTCTTTGGGTTGCCGGGTTCGCCGCGGCCGAAGCCGGTGTCGACCGAGCCTGGGGCGATAACCGAGACGCGGATGTTGTGCGGGCGCAGCTCTTCGGCGAGGGAGTAGGTGAGGCCGTTGAGTCCCCACTTGGAGGCGGAGTAGGCGGCTCCCTTGGGAAGAGGGTTGCGGCCCGCGAGCGAAGAGATGTTGATGATGTGGCCGGATTGGGCGGCGATCATCAGCGGGGCCAGGGCGCGGATCATAAGGTAGGGGCCGCGCAGGTTGGTTCCCATGAGGGTGTCCCAGTCGGAGGGGGACATCTCGACGAGGGGCTTGCCGAGGAGGCCGATTCCGGCGTTGTTGACGAGGATGTCGCAGCGGTGGTGCTGGCTTTCGATGGTCTTTGCGAGGCTGGCGATGGAGGACTCGTCAAGGAGGTCGAGTTCGGCGATGTGGGCAGTGCCCCCGGCGCTTTCTATCTCCTGTTTGACCTGATTGAGGCGTGCTTTATCGCGGGCGGCGAGGATGACGGTAGCTCCCATGGAGGCGAGTTGCTTGCTGATGGCTGCCCCGATGCCGCGTGCGGCTCCGGTGACGACGGCGAGTTGGCCTTTGAGTTCTTCGGTCATGTGGGGTTGGATGCGGGGAAGGCTACCGCAGATCCTTCAATTGGTCTGATTGCGGCACGGCTGAAGCCGTGGCCTTAATCAAGGCGGTCGAGCTTCGCTCGATGTCCATTCATGACGCGGTGAAGCTGCGTCATGAATAGGGCACCCGGCGACGATGAGACTGTCGCGAAGGCGAGGCGCACGTCAGGAGTGGGAGGAAAAGCAGATTCCTCCACTTCGCTACGCTCCGGTCGGAATGACACTTTCCAAAATAATTCGCTATAGAGGTCGTATTTAGGTGTAGAGCTCGGTGGTGATGAGCTCGTTGCGGAATTTGCCGCTGGGGTCGTATTGCTGGACGAGGGATTTGAAGTCGGCCAGCTTTGGATAGACCTGGCGGAAGTGCGCGCCTTCGTAGGTGGAGAGCTTGGCCCAGTGGGGGCGGGGGTTGAAGGGCGCGAGCTTCTGCTGGATGAGGGGAAGGATCTTCTGCACCTCGGGCCATTGACGCTTCCAGGTGAAGTGGATGGCGAGGGAGTCCTGCTGATAGGCCATGCTGAGCCAGAGGTCGTCGGCGGCGATGACGCGCAGCTCGGTGGTGAGCAGGTGCGGGGTGATGTGGTCTTTGAGCGTCTCCACGGCGCGGATGGCCTCGTAGGCGTGGGCGCGGGGGACGAAGTATTCGGTCTGCAGTTCTTCGCCGCTGGAGGGGGTGAAGTTCATGCGGAAGTGGGGCAGGCGCTCGTACCAGGGGCCGGGGACGCCCGTCTGCGGTGTGCAGTTGACGGCGTCGAGCGCGGGGATGGGGTGGAGATTTTTGGTGGCGAGCTTGCCGTTGTAGAAGAGGGCGGGCGTGTCGAGTTTTTCGCCGGGCTTGACGAGGCGCTTGAGCCAGAGCTCGGTGGCGCGGCCGTGTTGCCAGTCGGTGAAGATGCTGACGCTGTAGCCGGCGGAGAAGATGTCGTCGAAGTGATGCTCGAGCTCGCTGAAGGGGAGGTCGGTGTAGACGGTCTGCGCGATCTGAAAGGTGGGTTCGACGTCGAGGGTGATGTTGGTCATGACGCCGAGCAGGCCCAGGTTGACGACGGCTCCATTGAACTTGTCACCGTCCTTGGCGCGCGAGAGGGTCTGGAGGGAGCCGTTGGCGTCTACGAACTCGATGGCGGCCACTGAGGACGAGAGATTTTTGTTGTGGATACCGGAGCCGTGGGTTCCGGTAGCGATGGCTCCGGGGACGGAGATGTGGGGCAGGGAGGCGAGGTTGTGCAGGGCGAAGCCCTTGGCGTCGATGACGGGGGCGACATCGCCGTAGCGGACGCCGGCTCCGACGGTGACGGTTTTTGCAGCTTCATCGAGCTTGATGTCCTTGAAGTGGCTGAGCGCGACCTGAGCGTGGGTGCTGTCGGCGAGACCGTTGAAGGAGTGGCGGGTGCCGAGGGGGCGGATGCTGGGGTGGTCCTTGATGACCTGCTGGAGCTCGGCGACGGTGGAGGGCTCGAAGAGATTGTCGGTGTGGTAGGTCAGATTTCCTGACCAGTTGGTTCTGGGTGTCATTTTTTTCTGCTCAGCCATGGAGAAGCCGGGTAAAAGGGCGGTTGTGGCGAATGCACCGGAGGTTTTCAGAAATTGTCGCTTATCCATGGTCCCTTTAGGTCCCTCTCGAAGGTCAATAACAGAACGGGGCCATGGTAATGGTTGATGCGCCGGGTAGGGAAGAGAGGCGGCCTTCCTTCCCCTATGCGGGATTTTCCGTCTGGATATTTACAATCAAAGGATATGTCAGAGATCGAGAAGAACGAGGCAGAACAGCAGGCGCGGTATAACCCGGCGGAGATCGAGCCGAAGTGGCAGGCTCGGTGGGACGCCGATCCGGCGCTTTATGCGGCGGAGGGCCACGATTCGGGCAAGCCGAAGTTCTATTGCCTGGAGATGCTGCCCTATCCCAGCGGCCAGCTGCACATGGGCCACGTGCGGAACTATGCGATCGGCGATGCGCTGGCGCGCTACATGTGGATGCGCGGACATAACGTGCTGCACCCGATGGGATGGGACGCCTTTGGCCTGCCGGCGGAAAACGCGGCTCTGAAAAACAACACTCCGCCACGGGAGTGGACGCTGAAGAACATTGCGGCGATGAAGCAGCAGATGCGGCGCATGGGGTTGAGCTACGACTGGTCGACCGAGGTGACGACCTGCCTGCCGGACTACTACCGGTGGAACCAGTGGTTCTTCGTGAAGATGTTCGAGAAGGGGCTGGCCTACCGGAAGAAGAGCAAGGTGAACTGGTGCCCGGACTGCCAGACGGTGTTGGCGAACGAACAGGTGATCAATGGGCGCTGCTGGCGCCATGAAGACACGATCGTCGAGCTGCGCGACCTGACGCAGTGGTTCCTGCGCATTACGAAGTACGCCGATGAGTTGCTGGATGGACTGGAAAAGCTGGAGGGCTGGCCGGAGAAGGTGCGCACGATGCAGCGCAACTGGATTGGCCGCAGTGAAGGCGCGTTGGTGGACTTTGCGGTGGATGGGGACGTGAAGGAGCCAGGCTGCGCGAAGATTACTGTCTTCACGACGCGGGTGGATACGATCTACGGCGCTACTTCGGTGCAGCTTGCTCCGGAGCACGCGGTGGCGAAGGCTTTTGCTGCCGAGGATCCGGCGCTGGCGGAGAAGATTGAGGCGTTGCTGGAAGAGCAGAAGAAGGCTCGCGAGGCGGACGACTTCGGCGCGATTGAGAAGCATGGCGTGAATACCGGGCGGTTTGCGGTGAATCCGTTCAATGACGAGCGTGTGCCGATCTGGGTGGGGAACTACATCCTGGCCGACTACGGAACCGGCGCGATCATGAGCGTTCCGGCGCACGATGAGAGGGACTTCGAGTTCGCGCAGAAGTATGGGCTGGCTGTGCGCCGCGTGATCGCCACGAAGGAAGGCGGCGATCAGCCGGAGCTTCCGTTTACGACGGAGGACGATGGGGTTCTGATCAACTCGCGCGAGTGGGATGGGCTGAGCTGCGCTGAAGCTCAGCAGAAGATGGCTGCGTTTGCGGAGAAGAATGGCTTCGGCTCTGCGACTGTGACCTACCGGCTGAAGGACTGGGGCGTGAGCCGCCAGCGTTACTGGGGCACCCCGATCCCGATGGTGTATTGCGAGAAGGGGCATCCGGGCGTCGAGCCGGGCGGCGTGGTTGCGTTGCCGGAGAGTGCGCTGCCGGTGCTGCTGCCGCCGCAGGTTGAGATTACGCAGGAGGGCGGATCCCCGCTGGGGAAGGTTGCCGAGTTCCTGAATACGACGTGCCCGGTGTGCGGAGGTCCGGCTCGGCGCGAGACCGATACGATGGATACCTTCGTGGATTCGAGCTGGTATTTCTATCGCTACACGGACGCGAAGAGCGATACTGCTCCGTTCGAGAGCGACAAGGCGAACTACTGGTTCCCGATCGATCAGTACATCGGCGGAGTCGAGCACGCGATTCTGCACCTGATCTACTCGCGCTTCTGGACGAAGGTGATGCGCGACCTTGGCATGATCCACAACGACGAGCCTGCGGAGCGTTTATTTACGCAGGGGATGGTGATCAAGGACGGCGCGAAGATGTCGAAGTCCAAGGGCAACGTGGTCTCGCCCGACGACATGATTGCGCGCTATGGCGCGGACGCGACGAGGATGTATGCGCTGTTCGCCGCGCCGCCGGACCGTGATCTGGAGTGGCAGGAAGAAGGGGTTGCCGGAATCAGCCGGTTTCTGGGACGTGTGTACCGGTTGACCTCGAAGTACGCCGAGCTTACACGGGATGCGGGAAGGCCGCGGCTGGCCAGCCGCACCGAGACCGACCAGGTGCTGCTGCGCAAGCTGCATCAGACCCTTGCGAAGATCACGCTCGACTTCAGTGGGCGCTGGCACTTCAACACGTCCATTGCGGCCATCATGTCCCTGGTGAATGAGATTGTCGCGACCGAGGCCGCCATCGATGCGGAACAGGCATCTCCTGCGGCCGTAGGCGAGATCGTTCGCAACCTGGTGCTGATGCTGGCGCCGTTTGCTCCGTTTTTCGCAGCGGAGCTTTGGGAGCAGATTGGCGGCGAGGGTGTCGTCTTCAGGACGGCGTGGCCGGCGGCGGATGAAGAGCTTGCACGCGAGGATGAGATCGAGATTCCGGTCCAGGTGAACGGCAAGCTTGTGAACGTGGTCAAGGTTCCCGCAGGCAGCAGCGAGGCGGAGATCAAAGCGGCAGCGCTGGATGACGAAAAGGTGAAGGCGCGCATTGAAGGGAAGACGGTGGTGAAGGTGATTGTGGTTCCGGGCAAACTCGTTAATCTCGTGGTGAAGTAATGGATCGAGTAGGACTGGATCGGGATCGGGGAGATCTGGTTTCTGCTGCGGACGGGTCTGTCCGCGGAACCCAATCCTTTGTTCGAACGCTGTCGGAGTGCTGGTCGCGGCCTTCGCTGACGGCTCTTGAGATTCTGTGGCGCTGGACCTACGGGGTACCGGCCCTGCTGTTGCTGGGGCATGTGGCGAAGCGCATTCTGTCCGAGACCTCGCTGGACCTAAATGCCTTGCAGGCGATGACGGTGACGAGGCCCCTGGATGCCGCCCAGACGCTGGCCGCAGCGATGGCGGTTCTGTTGCCACCCGTCAACCGCGAGGCCATTTGGCTGGTGCCTGTCCTGCTGATTGCATGGGTGGTGTGGTCTTCCCTGGGAAGGACGATCGTGTTGCGCCGCGCGGACAGAGAGCTACATGCGAGGCCGTGGACCATGATGGTGCTGCAGCTCATCCGTGTCCTTGCACTGGGTGGGGCTTTTATCTTGTGGCTCTTATGCCTCCGAGGGGCGGCGGCCGATACAGTGACAGGACCTCTGGCTCGCGGGGCAGACCCCAACCTGGTTACCTACTTTGCGTTCGCGATCGTCTCGACGTTGGGGGTGTTCGCCCTGTGGGCGGTGATCAGCTGGTTCCTTAGCATTGCGCCACTGCTGGCGATGCTTCGCAACCAGGGCGTGGTGCCGAGTCTTTCCGCGGCTCTCAGGTTGGGGCCGCTCAGGAGCAAGCTGGTTGAGCTGAATCTGGTGATGGGGATTGTCAAAGTTGCGCTGCTGGTGTTGGCGATGGTCTTTTCGGCCACTCCGTTGCCGTTTGAAAGCATCGCCACAACGGCCTTTTTGAATGTGTGGTGGGTGATCGTGGCTATCGCCTACTTTATGGCCTCCGATTTCTTTCACGTCGCCCGTGCCGTTGCCTATCTCAAGCTTTGGCGCGCCTACGAGCCAGCTTCTGCGGTCCAGGAGCGGCGAGCCTAGGCTCCTGCGATCCTCAGGGATCATTTGGATCTGACGCGATTTACACTAGAGATGTGGACACCTCTACGATCGTCATCCTGGATTTTGGATCGCAATATACCCAGCTGATCGCGCGCCGCATTCGCGAGTTCAACGTCTTTTCGGTGGTCTTGCCCTGTACCGTGTCTCTGGATGAGATTCGTGCGCTGAATCCGAAGGGGCTGATTCTTTCCGGCGGCCCCTGCTCCGTCTACGATGCAGACGCTCCTGCGGCCGATCCGGCCATCCTCTCCATGGGCGCGCCGGTGCTGGGCATCTGCTACGGATTGCAGTTCATCACGCATCATCTCGGCGGCAAGGTGGAGTCCGCACCTGCGCGCGAGTACGGCCATGCCCAGGTGAATCTGGTTGCGGAGACGGCCCTGTTCCATGGATTGCCGCAGACGCTGGACGTCTGGATGTCGCATGGCGATGAGGCGAAGTCTCTGCCTGAGGGATTTCACCTGACGGCGAAGACCTCGAATGCCGTCGCCGGAATCGCGGATGAGTCGCGCAAGATCTGGGCGGTGCAGTTTCATCCCGAGGTCGCGCACACGCGGCAGGGTATGGAGTTGCTGAAGAACTTCTGTCTCAACATCTGCGGCGCTAAACAGGATTGGACTCCGGAGCACTTCATCCAGGCGACAGTGGAGAAGATTCGCGCACAGGTTGGCGAGGGGCATGCTATCTGCGGGTTGAGCGGAGGCGTGGATTCTTCGGTTGCAGCTGTACTGGTAGCGCGTGCCATTGGCGACCGGCTGACCTGCATCTTCGTGAACAACGGCGTGCTGCGCAAGGATGAGTTCAGCAAAGTGCAGAAGACGATGCGCGAGGGGCTGGGGCTGAACGTGATTGCAGTCGATGCGGGAGAGCGCTTCCTGACGAAGCTGGCAGGCGTGACCGATCCGGAGAAGAAGCGGAAGATCATCGGCAACGAGTTCATCGCGGTCTTCGACGATGAGGCGACGACGATCTTTGAGGCCGAGAAGAGCGCGGGCGAAGAGATTGCGTGGCTGGTGCAGGGAACGTTGTATCCGGATGTGATTGAGTCGTCGAGTGTGCATGGCCCGTCGCACACGATCAAGAGTCACCACAATGTAGGCGGCTTGCCCGAGAACATGAAGCTGAAGCTGATTGAGCCGCTGCGCGACCTGTTCAAGGATGAGGTTCGCCGCATCGGTCGTGATCTGGGGATGCCGGAGGAGATTCTGGAGCGCCAGCCGTTCCCGGGGCCAGGCCTGGCGGTTCGTATTCTTGGCGAGGTGACGGCGGATCGCGTTGCGCTGTTGCAAGAGGCCGACGAGATCGTCGTCACGGAGATTAAAGCGGCAGGACTTTATCGCAAGGTGTGGCAGAGCTTTGCGGTGTTGCTGCCGGTGAAGAGCGTAGGCGTGATGGGCGACCAGAGGACCTATGCCTACACCTGCGCGATCCGTGCAGTCGAGAGCGAAGACGGGATGACGGCGGACTGGGCTCCGTTGCCGTATGAGGTGCTGCGGACGATCTCAAGCCGCATTGTGAGCGAGGTGCGCGGGATCAACCGCGTGGTCTACGACATCACCTCGAAGCCGCCGGGCACGATCGAGTGGGAGTAGAAGGTTCCTAGCGGGGGACCGGTTTCAGGACGCTGGATTTGCGGACCGTTGTCTGGAGAACGATGCGGCTGTCGCGGGGAAATGCGACCTGGTGGCCGCTTGCGATCCAGCGTCGATAAAGGGAGAGGGCGGTGCCATAGGCTCCGATGCCGGCGGCGATGTTGCTCGAACCGCCTGCCCATCCAATGATGTTGCCGACCAGGCCGAAGCCGTTTGCTCCCACGAAGTTTCTTCCACCCTGAAAGTCCCGGTCTTCATCGAGCGGACGGGTGGCGAGAAAGGCGAGGATGAGCGGCACGACAAGCTTGTCCTGGGGTTTGGGCTTCACCTTTCCCTCGGAGTCCATCTGGAGATTGGCTGTAGAAGTGGAGTCGACTCCAGTGAGAGCGGTCTGCACGCTCTGCTGATGTCCGTCAGGCAGAATCAATTGATCGAAGTTGAAGCCAAGCGCTCCGGCGCGGGCGAAGGAGCGGGCCGGCTTTACCTTGGTTACGGCGCCGACTAGCGTTGCTCCCTGCGGCACGGCGATGGTGTGGTCAGGATTGTAGATCGGCTCGGATACCGTTGCCTTGACCGGCTGACCGACCTTTGCGGTTGCCGAGGTCAGGCCTTCGCCAAGATAAGCCTGAATGGTCCAGCTCTGCTCCGCTTCGTCGGACGCCTGTGAAGTGGTGTTGGGAGTTGGGAGCTGCAGGGCGAGTTGTGGCGGGATCGAGACCGGCTTCAGCGTCTCGATGGTCCATGCAGTGCCGCTTTCCACTCGTTCGGGATGGTAGGGAAGCTGGTGATAGAAGAGCTGGAGAAGGCGGTCGCCCTTGTGGGGAGCGGTGATCACGCTCACCTGATCGTGGAGGATCTGCATGCCTGCGTCGTATTGCTGGCGGAAGAATCCTCCCTTGCGTGGCGGAGGAGTGACGAGGCGATAGATGGGGGCGCCGTCCGTCGCCGTGCTGGCGGTCATGACAATCGATCTGCCATCGGGAAGCGTAATGCTGGTGAAATCGACCGCAGGGATATGGAAGGAAGTGAAGTCGCCGCTGAGGCGGGCATTGTTGCGTTCGGATTTGTTGGAGCGAAGCTTCGTAATGGCTCCGGTTACCACTGTCTTCTCCGGCAGAACGAGAGCGTTGTCGACATAGACGGGATAGATGAGATGGGCAGTAATCCGCTGACCGACACGCATGGGGAGATGGTTGTCGATGCTGACGGGCAGAGGCGTGCCGGCTGGTATCGTCACTGCCGGTGTCTGGCAAAGGGCGACGGGTGCTGAGAGCAGGGCTGCGAGAAGGAGAAGCTTACTGGAGTGTCTCAGGCGTCTTGGAGATGCTGGGGCCATCGAGCAGAGAGTAACGATGGAAAGTGAAGCCACACTGAAGGTCTTGGTCGCTTTGACCCACTGGCTGCTGTTTCCAGGTTATTAAAAAGCGGAACAAGATCTCTGTTTTCGTCACATTTCTGATGACCTCGGGTTGACTTCTGCGTCGATATCTGTAGACTCCAGACTAAGATCGCTTATGAATCGACAGAAACACATCTCGAACAAGTTGCTCTTCGGCGCCATTTTCGCCGGTTTGAACTTGTTGTGTTTTCTGGGCGCCCTGCATGGCCAAAAGGCCGTTCCCCATACGCGAATTAATTATTCGCATATTCCGGCGCATGGTTCGCGCCGGTCGGGTGCGCGTGCTGGACTGGTGGCATCGGTCGATGCCGTGGTCGAGCATGCAGTCGTGGTTCATCCTTCCGATAGTCAGGCCATCACGGCCTTGCAGGGTGGATCCTCCCTGGGTCATGGAGTCGCAGCGGCTCCAGTTGCGTTCACGCTGCCTGTTCCTGAAGAAAGCATAGAGCTGCTGGCACGGGAAAACGTACTGGCTCTCGGTAGCGCACCGCGCGCACCCGGACTGGGTCGCGCTCCTCCAACTGCATAAATCTCCCTCGCACAACTTCATCCGGCGCTGATCCTGTTTGTCGCTAAAGGATCTGCATGGCGGAAATCTCCTGTCTGGATGATCTCTTCGTCGCCGAGGTGTCTCTGTTTTCGCGATTCAAAGGCATAGCGCCTGTCGGCAGCTTTGTCTACGGAGAGGTGTATGCAGCAATTGATTGATGGTTACGCACGTTTTCGATCCAACGTATTTCCGCAGCAATCCGTACTTTTTGAGAAGCTGTCGAAGGGACAACAGCCTCAGGCGCTGTTTATCTGCTGCTCCGACTCTCGTGTCGTTCCCGAGATGGTGATGCAGTGCGATCCCGGGACGCTGTTTCCATGCCGCAGTGTCGGCAATCTGGTTCCTCCGCCCACGGAGACGGCGAGCGGGATCGCGGCGACGATCGAGTATGCCGTTCGCGTCCTCAAGATTCCCGATTTGATCGTATGCGGTCACTCCGATTGCGGAGCGATGAAGGGCATTCTTGAGAGCGAGAAGATCGAAGCTCTGCCTGCAGTTCGGTCTTACCTCCAGCATGCGGGACCCTCTTCAAAGTGGCTGACCCGGCTGCTGAAAGATGCAACATCGCTTTCGTTCGAGGAGAAGCTGAGGCTACTGACCGAGGCAAATGTGATCGTACAGTTGCAGAATCTACGGGCTCATCCGACGGTGGACGAGGCCTTGAAGAAGAAGACGGTCCAGATCCATGGCTGGGTCTATGACATCGGCACTGGCGGAATTCGGCAGTTCGATTCCGAGCAGGGCTGCTTCCGCTCGCTTCTGTCAGAAGAACAGGCCGCAGCCATCCCGCCTGGCCGCCAACAAAAGATCGCATAAGGAGATTTCATGCCAACTCAACTTCACCATGTCGCGAAAGAAACGGCAGCCGGGAGCGGGGCGCTCATGCGGGATCTTTCCGCGTCGCTTGTGGTCTTTCTGGTTGCTTTGCCGCTTTGCATGGGCATCGCGCTGGCTTCGGGGCTGCCTCCAGCGGCGGGCCTGGTTACGGGAATCGTCGGTGGTCTGGTAGTGGGATTTCTCGCCGGGCAGCCCTTGCAGGTCAGCGGCCCAGCCGCGGGCCTTGCGGTCATCGTCTTCGAGCTTGTTCGCGAGCATGGCATCGCTTCACTGGGGCCGCTGTTGATGATCGCTGGAGCAATTCAGCTGGTGGCTGGCCTGCTTAAAGCGGGTCGCTGGTTCCGGGCAATTTCCCCGGAGGTCATCCACGGGATGCTGGCCGGAATCGGTGTATTGATCGTCATCCAGCAGTTTCATGTGGTGCTCGATCGATCTCCGAAACACAGCGGACCGGCCAATATCGTCGGGATGTGGGACGCCATCTTCGGCGGCCTGTTCCCTCTGAACGGAAGCAAGGAGGAGGCCGCGGCGCTGGTCGGGCTGGTGACGTTGGCCGTCATGATTTTGTGGGAGAAGTTCCGCCCGACGAAGATGAAATTAGTTCCGGGTGCGCTGCTTGGAATTGGGGCGGCGACGGCGATAGCGCAGATCTTTCATCTCGGCGTAAACCGCATCAAGGTTCCTGAGAACCTGGTCCAGATGATTTCGATGCCGCACCTGAGCTCGCTTGAGGGAATGTCTCTTTCGTCGATCGCTGGAACAGCGCTTGCCGTGGCCTTTATCGCGAGCGCGGAGACGTTGCTCTCGGCGGCTGCGGTCGAGCAGATGCAGACGCGCTGGAAGACGAATTACGATCGCGAACTGACCGCGCAGGGTGTCGGCAACATGCTGTGCGGATTTCTTGGCGCGCTGCCTATGACCGGCGTGATCGTTCGCAGCTCGACCAATGTGCAGGCGGGCGCGGAGACGAGGCGTTCAGCGATCCTGCACGGGATGTGGCTGCTGATTTCGGTGCTTGCCCTTGCTTCGGTGCTGCGCATGATTCCTACCGCCAGCCTCGCGGCGGTGCTGATCTTTGTCGGCATCAAGCTGGTGAAACCGGCGGAGGTGAGGAAGCTGGCGCGCTTTGGAAAAGCTCCGGTGGTGATCTATTTCGCCTCGATGATCACGATCGTTGCAACCGATCTGCTGACCGGCGTGATGACTGGCGTGGCACTGTCGTTGCTTCGGCTGCTGTACACGGTTACGCACCTTGAGGCTCGCGTCGTTGAAGAGGGCGGCGATACGCATGTGCACTTCTCCGGAATAGGGACGTTTATCTCGATCCCGAAGATCACCCATGCGCTGGACAAGGTGAAGCCTGAAGGCGCTGTCCATGTTCACTGTGCTCATCTCCGCTATATCGATCATGCCTGCATTGAGGTGATCGAAAACTGGACGGAGCGTCTCGAACAAAACGGACAGGTTGTCTATGTCGACATGAACAGGCTCCATTTGCGGTATCGCGCGCGTGTGAGCGAGACCCTGAGCTAGAGATTGATTTTTCGCAGGAGCGGGGCTGCAATCCCGTCGGCCCCGCTCTTTTTTTTACAAGTTTTCGAGGTTGTACGAGAGCAGTAGCTTTACAGACGATGCAAATGTAGTCCAAGTAAAAATAAAAGAGCGGCGGACCCTTGATGGGTCCGCCGCTTTTATATTTCGTCTACTGCGAAAAGACTGTATTTGCTTTCGTTGGAGTTCTTCGCCGGTGCGAGCGAAATACAGGGGATTCCTCGGCTTCGCTCGGAATGACGGCAATTGCTATACGCGATGCTATCCGAGTTCTTCGAGGCTCTTGGCTCCGAACTTCAGGTACCAGGGGCTTGCGGCTTCGAGAGCCTTGTTGACGTTGTGGATGTTCTCGACTCCGGTGGTCTCGAGCCAGTCGCGGAAGGCCTTCGTGCCCTGCTTGGCGTAGATGGGAATGCCTTCCTTCCAGGTGGCGCGGCCGCAGAGCACGCCGTTGAACTTGGTTCCGGACTCCCCGGCCAGCTCGAGGGTTTCGATGAAGACGGGGTTGGAGACGCCTGCGGAGAGATAGATGAAGGGCTTGTGGCTCATGGTCTCGGCATCGCGGAAGTGCTGCAGGGCCTCGGCGCGGGTGTAGGCTTTTTCGCCCTTGAAGGCCTTGGTGCCTTCGACGAAGGACATCTCAACGGGAACTTCGACCTTGAGGACATCGATGTTGTAGCGGGCCTTGCCGAACTCGGCCATGGACCCGGAGACGACCTCGGGTTTCTTTTTCGCGTAGGCGAGGGACTTCTCGTCGCCGCCCTCGGTGTCGTAACCGACGAACTCGGCGAAGAAGGGGATATCTTCGGCTAGGCACTCGTCGCCGATGCGCTCGATCCAGGCATGTTTGAGGTCGTTGACGGCGGTCTTTTCAAAGGGCGAGTAGTAGAGCAGGATCTTGATGCAGTCGGCTCCAGCCTCCTTGAGGCGGCGTACGCTCCAGACGTCGAGGAGGTCAGGGAGGCGGCCGGGGGTGGCGGCGTCGTAGCCGGTCTTCTCGTAGGCGAGCAGGAGGCCGGCGTTGTTGCGCTCCTTGGAGGCGGGAAGGCCGTACTCGGGGTCGAGGAGGATGGCGGAGGCGTGACGGGTGAGGACCTCAGTCACGTTGAGCTTGAACTCTTCGAGATCGTGCGCGTTGGCAGCGGCGCCACGCTCTTTGGCGAGGGATTTCTGAAGCGAGCCGCGCTGGTCCATGGCGGCGGCGGCGATGACGCCACGCGAGTCGGATACAGCTTTAAGTCCGGCGAGTTTCCCTGGGGTCAGCTTCGACATTGCTCTTATTCTCCTGAATTTAGATCTTAGAGGGCCATTTTACACAGCGAGGTTAAGATCTGGCTCAAGGCGCTCGTTAGACTCTTCCCCGTAAATCCATGGTTAGACTGACCGACTAAAAAACCGGACCCTGAGGTCCGGTTTTTTGATGAAGCATACTGTGAGTTTAGTACTTCGGCATCGAGGGGTCGATCTTGTCGGCCCATGCGAGGATGCCTCCGCTGAGGTTGAAGACGTTGGTGAAGCCCGCGGCCTTGAGGGCGAGCGCGGCCTTCTGGCTGCGGGCGCCCGAACGGCAGTGAACGATGACTTCGTCGTTCTTGTGCTCAGCGATCTCCGAGAGGCGCGACTCGATGGTGCCAACAGGAATCAGCGGAGCTCCGAGGTTCGCGATGGGATATTCGTGAGGCTCGCGCACGTCGAGGACGAAGATGTTTTCCTTCGCGTCCAGCTTCTTCTTGAGGGTTTCGACGGTGATCTGCGGGATGCCCTCGACAACAGGCGCATCGACGACGGCCTTATCGCGGGAGATCTCGAGCGGGCCGACGGAGGTGGGCTTCTCGATGCCGCAGAACTGGTCGTAGTCGATCAGCTCGGTGACGGTGGGATGCGTACCGCAGACCGGGCAGTCGGGATTCTTGCGCAGCTTGAGGGTGCGGAAGTTCATGCCGAGCGCATCGACGAGAAGCAGGCGGCCGATCAGCGGCTCTCCTAGCCCGAGGATGAGCTTGATCGTCTCCGTAGCCTGAATGACGCCGAGCAGGCCTGGAAGAATTCCGAGGACTCCACCTTCCGCGCAGGAGGGAACGAGGCCAGGCGGTGGCGGCTCGGGATAGAGGCAACGATAGCATGGGCCTTGCTCGGTGCCGAAGACGCTGGCCTGGCCTTCGAAGCGGAAGATGGAGGCGTAGGCGTTTGGCTTCTTGAGCAGGACGCAGGCATCGTTGACGAGGTAGCGAGTCTGGAAGTTGTCGGTTCCGTCGGCGATGACGTCGTAGTCCTTGAGAATTTCGAGCGCGTTGGCCGAGGTCAACATCGTGTTGTGCTTGATGACGTTGACGTTCTTGTTGAGGCCCTTGAGCATCTGCTCGGCGGAGTCCACCTTGAGCATGCCGACGGTGGATTGCGAGTGGATGATCTGGCGCTGCAGGTTGGACTCGTCGACCACGTCGAAGTCGATGAGGCCAATGGTGCCGACTCCGGCTGCGGCGAGATAGAGCGCGAGCGGAGCGCCGAGGCCCCCGGTTCCGACGCAGAGAACCTTCGCGGCCTTGAGCTTCTGCTGGCCCTCCATGCCGACCTCGGGAAGGATGAGGTGGCGGGAGTAGCGGGCGATCTCTTCGTTGGAGAGTTTAGGGAGCTGGACGGCTTCTTCGAGAGTGGCTGTTGGCATGGCTTTCCTTCGGTGTTGCCTTAATTCTAGATGCTTTCGCGGGTGGAAAGGGCTCAGAGCCCTGACCTGCCGGGAAGTCGTTGGTGCTGGAGGGATTGCCGCTACTGGCTTCCTGCAAAGAAATACAGGGATTCCTCGGCTTCGCTCGGAATGACGACTCTAATTTTTTGCGGGAAAGGAGAGGCTAGAGGAGGGGACAACAGCTACAACAAAGATCTTCGCGCGAGCTGCAGGCGCCGCCGGCGATGGAGGGGATGATGGTAAGTTCGTCGGTCGTGGCAACGGTGGTGGCTTCCTTGGAGGGAAGGTAGCGGAGGTCTTCGTCGTTGAGGTAGACGTTGACGAAGGAGCGGAGCTTGCCCTCGGTGGTGAAGAGCTGCTGCTTCAGCTCGGGAAACTGCGAGGTGAGCTCGGTGAAGACCTCTGCGACAGTGCCGCCGGGAACGGCGACCGTCTCAGCTCCGCCGGTGTACGTCCGGAGCGGCGTTGGGATGTGAATGTTCATGCCTGACCTTTCTGTTGGGAGATTTGTTCGGCCACGTCGATCTCTACGGCCTGATCTTCAAACTTCTTGTCTTCCTCGCCGGTTCCGGTGAGAAGGAAGGAATTGGTGATGGCGGCCTTGCCTTTTTCGACCGCGGTGATGATGTAGGAGCAGCCGATCCAGTGGGCCTCAGCGAAGTCCGTGGGGGACCACTGCGCGGGATGGTCGGGGTGGGAGTGGTAGAAGCCCACGATGTCGAGGCCGAGGCCTCGGGCCTGGCGCTGGATTTTAACCAGCTCCTGCGGGGCGATGTTGTAGCGGTTGTGCGCGGAATCGGTGCGGGTGTTTCCGGCGCGCACGATCTGATGGACGTGATTGCCCTCGGAGGTGGATTTGCCGAGGAGCACGCCGCAGCATTCGTGCGGGTACGTCTCTTCGCCGTGAGCGCGGAGGACTTCGTAGTCGTTGTAGTGGATATGCAGCATGTGTCTTAGTCCTGTTCCTGCCAGAAGCGATCGCTCATGTATTTCTCTGCTGAGTCGGGCAGGATTGTGACGATGATGGCTTCGCGGCCTGCGCGGGCCTCCTGCTCGGCCACCTGAACTGCGGCCGCTACAGCTCCCGCAGCCGAGATGCCGACGAGCAAGCCGTGTTTGCGTCCCAAGGTGCGGGCGGTGCGGTAGGCGACCTCAGTGTCCATGTCGATGTTGGCATCGGCGAGGGCGGGATCGTAGATGCGGGGAACGATGGCTGTCGCCATATGCTTGAGGCCCTCGAGGCCGTTGAAGGCGGAGTCGGGCTGCATGGATACGCAGCGAATGGCGGGGTTCAGCTCCTTGAGGCGGCGCGTGGTCCCCATGAAGGTTCCCGAGGTTCCGAGGCCGGCGACGAAGTGGGTGAGCTGGCCTTCGGTCTGCTGCCAGATCTCGTTGGCGGTCGTGCGGTAATGGGAGCGCCAGTTCTCGTCGTTGGAGTACTGGTCAGCATAGAAGTAGCGCTCGGGCTCTGCGGCGGCGAGCTCGCGGGCCTTGCGGATGGCGCCGTCGGAGCCGTCGGCGGGGTTGGTCCAGACGATGTTGGCCCCGTAGGCGGCGAGATATTTCTTGCGCTCGGGGGAGACGTTGGACGGCATGCAGAGCGTGACCGGGAAGCCGAGTGCAGCACCGAGCATGGCATAGGCGATGCCGGTATTGCCGCTGGTGGCGTCGAGAAGTCCCTTTGTCTCTTCTGAGCCGCGCGCGCCACCGATGAGGCCGCGCTCGAGAGCGTCGGCGACGATGGCCGAAGCGGCCCGGTCCTTGACGGATCCACCGGGGTTGGCCCACTCGGCCTTGCCGAGGATCTGGATGCCTGAAGCTGCCTCACCGAGGTGCGCGGTAAGGCCATCGAGGCGGATCAGCGGCGTATTGCCGATGCGTTCGAGGATGGTCGAGCCAAACGGTTTAACGGTTGTGATCATGGTTTCCCAGTGCGTTGCGCAATCGCAGATTGAAGCATGTCCGCGGATATGCGACAGTTAACTTCGAGTCTAAATGATGGCACTTATGGCGAAAAAGTCCCCGCGGCGCAGCTTCAACGATGTTCTCTCCGTCCTTGGCAGTCAACGATTTGATGTAGCTCCGGCCCAGGATGGTGCAAAGCGTACCCCGAACGCATTTCAGGTGAGGAAGTACGGGTGCGCGGCGGAGATCGCGGCGGCGCCAGACGGAAGCCCGGAGATTCTTGCGCGGCCGGGAATCCTGCTGAACGGCGAGATCGCGCGTCTGCTGGATCGCGGCTACCAGAAGTTCTTCAAAACGAGCAAGCTGGAGGTTCCTGCTACGGCGGATCATCTGCGCTCGCTGCACGAGTTCAGCGAAGAGCTGAAAAAGGCGATGGGGGCGACGAGTCTCTATAACGAGTCTCTGGGGACGACCAGCGACGTGTACCAGTACGACCGGGTGAAGGGTCGGAAGTAGCAGGCTATCTTCGCCTCGACCTTTTGGTTTCCTGTGAGATATTCGGTGTCACAGGCGAAATACAGGGATTCCCCGGCTTCGCTCGGAATGACGAGCTTACGGATCAGCGCAGACGGTTCTGTTCACGTTGCAGCTCACGGTAGGCTTCGCTTTTGCCGATGCCTCGTTCCCGGGCTACTCGCTTGAGTGCGTCTTTCTCTGACAAGGATTCGGATTGCATGAGCGCGGCGACTTCGGCGGCGATGCTGCGGGTTGCGGCTGAGGATTCGCCCTGCGAGGGAGAGAAGAGAAGCACCATCTCGCCGCGGATGGAGGGGCGCGCGGCCAACTGAGAGCGCAGGTCGCTTACGGCGCCGCGAAGGAATTCTTCGTGCAGCTTGGTGAGCTCGCGTCCGATGACGACAGGCTGCGTCACCCCGAAGGTGGCTTCGAGGTCGGCGAGGGTATCGAGAATGCGGTGTGGGGCTTCGTAGAAGATGTGCGTGGCGTGGTCCCGCGGGAGCTGTTCGAGAGCGGTGCGCCGTTGCCCCTCTTTGGCCGGAAGGAAGCCATGGAAGGTGAAGTGTTCGGTTGAGAGGCCGCCGGCGATCAAAGCGCTGATGGCCGCATTGGCTCCGGGGATGGGGTACACGGGGATTCCGGCGGCGATGGCGGCGGTGACGAGTTCATGGCCAGGGTCGGCGATGCCCGGGGTTCCGGCGTCCGAGACGACGGCGATGCGCGCGCCCTGTTTCAACTGCGCTACAAGTTCTTCGGCGCGGGGGCCTTCATTGTGGAGGTGGTAGCTGACCGTGGGGGTGGATATGCCGAAGTGGTTCAGGAGTTTCTGGGTCTGGCGGGTGTCCTCGCAGGCGATGCGGTCGGAGGAGCGAAGAACACGCAGGGCGCGGAGGGTGATGTCCTCGAGATTGCCGATGGGAGTGGCGACGAGGTAAAGGCCGGGGGCCAGGGGTGGGTTGTTACCGGAGGCCAGAGATTCGCGGTCGGAGGAGGACATCGCTAGTCGGTGGATTCCTGCTGACGCAGGCGGCGGCGGGCGTTGAGCAGGCCCATGGAGTGAGCGAGGTTCTGTGGCGTGATGATGCCGACGATGCGATTGCCTTCGAGGATGGGGACGAGTTGCGCACCCTGTCCTGCCATGATGCGGCGCAGCGTCTTTACGAGCGAGTCATCCGACTGGGCGATCTGGAAGGAGCGGGTCATCAGGCCCTGGACATAGCCGTTGCCCTCGGCCTGGAGAGCTTCGACGATACCCTGGCGAGAGATGGCGCCCACGAGATTGTTGCCGCGCACGACCGGGAAGACATCCTGCAGAGTATGGACGGATCGTTGCAGCGCCTCCTCCAGGGTGTCGGAGGCGGAGAGGGTGCTGTAGTCGGTCAGCATGACGTCGCGCATCACCAGAGGGTCGTTTTCGGAGTTCAATATGGTGTTTGAGTCATCCATGTGGGCGCCGATGAAGACGAAGCCGCCGATCATGAGGAGCCACATATTGGGCAGAACGCAGCCGGCGATGGCGAGCAGGATGCCGATGACCTGCCCGAGGCCGATCGCGGCGCGACTTCCTTTGAGCACGCCGTGGCTGCGTGAGAACTCGCCGCGGAAGATGCGGCCTCCGTCGAGCGGGGCGGCGGGAAGCAGGTTGATGGCGGCGAGCAAAAGATTGATCCAGACAACGGCTCGAAGCAGATGCGACGGGGTAAGCCAGGGGCGCTCCAGCAGATTGATCTCGGGAGCGACGGTGAGGACGACGGCGCCAAGAAAGAGGCCGAAGAAGAGATTGGCGAGTGGCCCGACGAGGCCAAGGCGCTTGCCGATTGATGGGGTCGCGGCCCGCTCGGTGGCCTCGTTGGTGGCGTACTGCTGCAGGCCCCCGGTGGGCAAAAGCAGAATGGTGCGGAGGCCGAGGTTGTACCAGGCGGCGGCGATGGCGCGGGCGATCTCGCGAACGATAACCGCGAGCAGCAGAACCATCCAGAGCGCAAAGCCGCGAGCCCCGGTGGACCCGGAGACGGACGAGTAGCTGATGGACAGGCCGAGCAGCAGAAGGAAGAAGGTGTGGATACGTATCTCCACTCCAAGAAGCCTGCCGATCGAGAAGGACCACGCGCGCATGCTTATCATTGTATGCGCTGGCTTTGTGCAGGAGTGAGATGCGCGTTATTGCAGGAAAATTTCGGTCGCGGCCGTTGGCTGCTCCCAAAGGAATGAAGACACGGCCCACCAGTGACCGGCTGAGGGAGACGCTGTTCAACGTGATCGCTCTACGGATCGCTGGAGCGCGGTTTGTGGACCTGTACGCGGGTTCGGGGGCGGTGGGGATCGAGGCGATCAGCCGCAATGCGGAGTTCGTCTGGTTCGCCGAGCGAGTGCCGGCCGCGGTGAAGGCGATCCGAGAGAATCTTGCCGCATTGAAGATTGCGGACGGCTATGTGCTTGAAGGACGAGGAGCGGCGGTCCTGCTTGAAGACCTTGTGCGCCGGGATGAAAAGGTGGATCTGGTGTTTCTTGATCCGCCGTATGAGGCAGAGGAGGAGTACTCGCGCACGCTGGAGTTCCTTGGGAGGCGAGGATCTGGCGTGCTGGCCGAGGATGCTCGTGTGATCGCGGAGCATCGGAGCAAGCTGGACCTGGCTGAGCAGTACGGTTCGCTGGAGCGAGTGCGGGTGCTGAAGCAGGGAGATGCGGCGTTGAGCTTTTTTGCGGTGAAGCCGGAGAGATGACGCTGGTAACCACAGTAAATTTCTGGACTTCTGAGAGAATGAACGAAAACACACGACCCTTATCTGGAGGCTGTAAAACCGAAAATGGCGATGATCGAGTTTGTCCGCAACTACTCTGACCACTCCACCGACCGTGGCTATCAGTTCGAGTTTCATTGTGACCATTGCTATAGCGGCTACATGTCTTCCTTTGCTCCCTCGATGATTGGCGCCGCTGGCGGCCTTCTTGAGGCGGCAGGCAGCATCTTCGGGGGTCTCCTTGGCTCGGCAGGCAATACCGCTTATGACATTCAGCGAGCGATCGGCGGCCCTGCCCATGACCGTGCCCTGCAGACGGCTGTTACCGAGGTCAAACAGAAGTTCCGCCGTTGTCAGCGCTGCGGCAAGTGGGTCTGCGCCGAGATCTGCTGGAACGAGAGTGCCGCTCAGTGCACAGGTTGCACTCCAAAGTATGAGCAGGAGGTGATCTCCATGCGCACCCAGGCACAGATCAGCGCCACCCAGGAACAGCTCCGCGAGAAGGCTTTGGGGACCGACTATGTCTCTGAGATCGACATGAACCCCGATGCCCAGGTTCGGATCAGTCCCGGTTCTCAGGCTCCACCTCCACAGCTGCAAGCGCAAAGTCCATCGGGGGATGGCTGGCAAACCGTGCCTGTCCAGCCTTCGATTGCCGTGTCCTCCGTCGGGCAGACCACCCCGACTGCCAACATCTCCGCATCCTCGCACTGCACAGATTGCGGAGCTACGCTTACGGGGGGCAAGTTCTGCGCTGGTTGCGGAGCGGCTGTAGCTGCTCCCAAAACCTGCGCAGGGTGTGGACATGTCTCTCCGCCTTCTGCCCGATTCTGCGAAGACTGCGGGAAGAAGCTTTCCTAGGAGAAGGCTCCGCCCTCGTGTTTGCCGGTGGAGAGATCGACGGAGAAGGGGACTTCCTTGTCGGTGAGGAGGTTCCAGCCGGTTCCCTGAAGGGTGTCGCCTTCAACGCCGGTGATGCGTATTCCCTCCCAGCTCAGACGCGACGTTTGCCAGGCTTCTCCGTTGGCTCCCCAGGCAAAGAGAGTATGGAAGCCTGCAAAGACGAGAAGGTGATGCGAGGGGATGGGAAGGACCTCGACCACTGGCTTCTGGGGTATGTGGGTCGAGCGATCGGGTTGCAGCGTGTCAACGATATAGGCATAGCCTCCGGCGACAGAGCAGAGCTCGTCAGGGTTGGGGCAGGAGAACAGACCCGTGGGCACAGAGGGATCGGTGAAGCCCAGGGCGCAGGTTGCGAGAAAGGTGCCTCCTGCGGGGGGGTGGACCATGAGCAGAAACGCGCCGCGGGCCAGAGCATCTTCTTCACCGGCGATCTGTTGTGGATAGGTGAATTGGCGCGCCGGGGCGATCAGCGGAGGCGTCTTGAGGATCTCGGCGGTCCAGTTGTGCAGGAAGCTGCTTTCCATAGTTAAGTCAGTAGTTAATGGGTTGCGTCGAGAGCCTGGGCGAGGTCTTCGAGTAGGTCGTCGATGTCTTCGCAGCCGGCGCTGAGGCGGATGAATCCTTCGGCGATCTTGTCGCCTCCCCAGCGAGCGCGACGCTCGGCGGATGAGGTGACGCCGCCAAAGCTGGTCGCATCGGTGAGGAGCTTCGATTTCGCAAGAAAGGTCTCAGCCGCTGTCTTATCGCGCAAGATGAAGCTGAGGACAGGACCGAAGTAGCGCATCTGCTGTTTTGCGATGGCATGGCCGGGATGAGAGAGCAGGCCGGGGTAGAGAACCTGTTCCACTTCGGAGCGCCTAGAGAGGAACTCGGCGATGCGCTGGGCGTTCTGGCAGGAGCGTTCGAGACGCAGCGGAAGCGTGGCGATAGAGCGGAGCGCGAGCCAGGCCTCCATGGGCCCGAGGACGCCGCCGGTGAGCGTGCGCCACTGGTCGATCTTCTGGCGCAGTTCAAGGTCGCGAACGGCGACGTGGCCGACCAGGATGTCGCTGTGGCCGGTCATAGCCTTGGTGTCGGAGGCGACGGAGAGGTCGGCTCCAAGTGCGAGCGGAAGCTGGCCGAGCGGTGTAGGGGTGGTGTTGTCGACCGCTACAAGGGCTCCGACGCGATGGGCGGCCTCGGAGAGCGCGGCGATGTCGCAGACGTCCATAGTTGGGTTGCTGGGAGTCTCAATCCAGAGGAGTCTTGCGCCTTCGAGGTGTTCGGCCTGGGCGTTGTTCGCCGTTGATGCGAGACGGATTTGAACGCCCATCTGGGCGAAGTATTCCTGTGCTAAGACGCGGGCGGCGAAGTAGGCATTGGAAGGGAGCACGACGACATCGCCGGGGCGTAGGAAGGCTCCGAAGACGGCAGTACAGGCGGCCATGCCGGAGGCGAAGACGAGGGCGGAGGCGCGGTAGCCTTCGGCAGATTCCATCTGAGCAATAGCTTTTTCAAGATGGGTCCAAGTGGGATTGTGCGAGCGCGCGTAAGTGTAGGGAATCGAAGAAGGGTCTCCGGGCGCGTGATAGGGAGCCGCAAAGACGGGGCCGGGATGGAGAGGCTCACCGGCCGCGGCTCGAGTGAGAGTGGAGCGGATGATCTTGGTCGCTTCGCGCATGGATTGATTGTATTGGGATGTGCTGGCGTGAAGCAGACTTGGGATCGTCGATGCTCGCAGGATGTGTTGGTAGAGAAGCAGATCTCTCCGCTCCGCGCTGCGCGCTCCGGTCGAGATGACAGGCTGCGGGATGGCTATGCTTCGGGCGGATTGCGGGATGTTGTGGAGTGGCGAATCAGGAGAAGTGCTGCCAGCCAGCGGGCTTCAACTTCGAAGAGCCTTTGCCGGGGTGATGGAGAGAGACGAGCGGCTTTCCCGGACGAGTGCGATGAAGTGTGCCGATGCGGGTAATGGGGACGCCCGCGATCTGACGAGGAATGCGTGTGGCAGAGGGTGCAGTGAAGAGAAGCTCGTAGTCCTCGCCTCCATGGAGGGCGGCGTGAAGCGCGTCTTCAGGGGGGAGAGGATGCGTAAGCGGGTGAAAGGGGATAGAGCCGCCGTCGATTTCGGCTCGGACGCGTGAGGCTTCGCAGAGGTGAGTGAGGTCGGTGGAGAGGCCGTCGCTGAGATCGATGCAGGCAGAGGCAAGGCGGCGGCGAAGAAGAGTAGAGCCGATGGCGAGCCGGGGTTGAGGGAAGAGATGCGGATGGTGTTGCGAGGAGGTAGCGCGTGATGGGCGATTTGCGGCTAGCAGTGCGGACAACTCGGCGTGGGCCCCGCCAAGCGCGCCGGTGACATAGAGAGCATCGCCAGGACGGGCTCCAGAGCGGCGAAGGGAGCGCCCTCGAGGGGCGGAGCCGATGAGAATGATGTCGGCCAGGATGAGATCAGCAGGAGATTCCGAGGTATCGCCTCCAGCGAGAGGGGTGCGATGTTGTTGGGCGAGCGAGCGAAGTCCGGCGAAGAAGCCGTCGATCCAGCTTCTTCCTTTTCGGCTGTGGAGCAGATCGGGGGGAAGAGCCAGGGAGAGGAAGGCTGCTATCGGCGTAGCTCCCATAGCTGCAAGGTCGCTGAGACCGCGGGCAAGGCAGCGATGCCCGACTGAAGGGGAAGGATGGAGATTGCGGCGGAAGTGCCGGTTCTCCAGGCTGAAGTCGGTAGTGACCAGAATCTCGTGTCCGGAGGGAGGGCGAAGAATGGCGCAATCGTCGCCAATACCAAGGGCGACCGTGCGGCTGCGGTCGGTCCCTGTGGAAAACGTTCGACGGATCTGCTCAATCAACGCGAGTTCGCCGATGGGTTTGTGAGCTTGGCGGGGCATCTTGAAAGAGAATAGCGTGCGTGCCAAGTGGGGCGGGAAGTTCAAAAAGTTGGCGATGCGCAAACTTTTGCAGCTTCAGACGTTATCCGGGGGTAATTGGTTGCATGGTAATCCCCCGTTTGTTACCCTCGATAGGACGCTCAAGAGAGTCTGTGATTCCGAAATGCCGATTAGTGAATTTGATTTGCTTGCCGGGATTGTGGGTTGCTAACTCTCCGTGTCGCCGTTTGGCGGCCATATTCTGAGCCCGGGTCGTAGATTGAAGCTTAAGAAGCGCTACTACATCATGTTCGTGAGTCGCGATGAGGATGGCAGCCTGAACAAGGTTCCAGTGCCATTGCACTACGCTTACCTCTTCGTTGCCGCGGCAGTGATTGGCATGTTTACGATCACCGGGTTGGCGGGTTCGTATTCGCGGATGCTGATCAAGACGGCTCGCTTCAATCAACTACGCCAGGACCACAACGCCCTGCAGAAGGATTATGCCCATCTGGAAGAGGCGGCGCATGAGAAGGACATCCAGGCAGCCTCGCTGGGATCGCTGGCGAGCGAAGTCTCAGCGCTCTATGGGCTTACGGCGAGCAAGCTAGCTATCCCGATGGGCAGGATGACGGGTAAAGCAGGACATCGGCACGCCGAAGCAGTGGCCGAGGCAGTTGCAAATGCTCCGCTGACCGAAACCGCCAGCCTAACGAACGATGGCTACTACAAGTCGGTGGATGCGTTTTACTCTTTACGGAACCAGGCGTTGAGCGGTGCGGCGACGCGCTCTTTAGGCTCAATGAATCGTCCAGGCTATGGTGTGGCATCGAGCCTGTTCGGCGGACTTTCTCCGCTGGATCAGGAGGCTTCTGCCTTTGCCCCGACGCTATGGCCGGTGATGGGACCGATTACGAGCAGCTTTGGGCAGCGGGAAGACCCTGTCCTGGGCAACGGCGAGGGCGAGTTCCACAAGGGACTCGACATCTCGGCGGTGAATGGAACCCCGATCCGGGCGACGGCAGACGGTGTGGTGAAGTCGGCCCAGGTGGAAAATGGCTATGGGCGCGAGGTTACGATCGATCACGGCCATGGCGTGGAGACGCTTTACGGGCACATGTCGGGCTTCGCTGTAATGGCGGGGCAGACGGTGACACGTGGAGAGGTGATCGGTTATGTGGGCCACAGCGGCCGCGTAACCGGGCCGCATGTCCACTACGAGGTTCGTATTCGGAATACCCCGGTGAATCCGCACAAGTATCTGCGAATGACGTTGGCGGAGCTGGGTGGCGAGGCTGCTCCGGCGCCGGCGGCATCGGTTCCGGTAGGTCCGGCTAAAGCAGCCGGGCTGGACAGATAAAAGCGAAAGTATTGAATAAGCGAAAAGAGAGGCGAAGTTCGCCTCTCTTTTCTTTTTGTGCAAGGACTCTAATGGACTGTCTTCATACGGCGTGACATGAAGTCCATCAAGAGGTAGTTGCCGAGCGTCTGGGGCGTGGTGAAGTAGGCCTTGCCCCGGCACATCGCGCTGACCTTCTGGACGAACTGCATGAGCGCGAAGTCGTTGGCAAGCATGAAGGTGTTGATCATGATGCCGGCACGTTTGCATCGCGCAACCTCTTCCAGAGTCTCTTCGATGACAAGCGGATCCAGGCCGAAGGCGTTCTTGTAAATGCGACCGTCGGGCAGCGAGAGCGCCGAGGGTTTGCCGTCGGTAATCATGACGATCTGCTTCATGTCCTTGTTCTGCTTGGCCAGGATTCGCTGTGCGAGGCGAAGGCCATCTTTGGTGTTGGTGTAGTGCGGGCCTACTTTGACACGCGAGAGCTGCGAGACCGGAATCTCTTCGGCGGTGTCATGGAAGAGGACGAGGTTCAGCGTGTCGCCCGGGAACTGCGTGCGGATAAGGTGTGCCAGAGCCATGGCAACGCGCTTGGCCGGAGTGAAGCGGTCCTCGCCGTAAAGGATCATGGAGTGGGAGCAGTCGAGCAGAACGACGGTGGCGCAGGAAGATTGGTAGTCGGACTGGTGGACGTGAAGGTCGGAGTACTCGACGTTGAGCGGCGTATGCTCTTCCCCTTCGACGGCGGTGCGGATGCCCTCACGGGCAAAGACGCTGGAGAAGGTTGCGGTGACATCGAGATTGAATGTGTCGCCAAATTCGTAGAGTTTAGACGAGCCGTTGATTTCGACACCCGCGGCTTCGTGACGCGTATCGTGTCGCCCGAAGTTTGATTTCCCAAGCGGTCCCAGCAGGTCGCGCAAAGCCTTGTAGCCGAGGAAATCCATGCCTTTGTCGGTGACCTCGAAGCGGGCGTTTTCGTTGCCTTCGCCGAAGTCGCCTTGACCCTGCTGAGGAGCCTCGGCGTTGATGAAGTTCTGTTCCTGCATCTTCTGAATGATCTTGTCGATCAACTCTTCGACCTGATCTTCCGGAAGCGTGTCGTACTTTTCCTGTGCCTCTTCATCGAAGAGCTCGCCCGACTCGAGCGCCTGTCGGATAGCATCGCGCAGGTTCTCAAGAGTCTGATCGCTGAACTCGTTGAAGTTGGAGTAAGGATCGTTGAAGCCGGAGTCGAGCAGGAAGTCCGACAGGGCCTGCATAAGATCTTCGAGGCCAAAGCTTGAGGAGAGGTCGCCGGTGAATTTTGTATAGCGGACGCGTTTCATCGATGGGGACCCTCCAGGCCGGGACGATGCGACTCCTGATCCTGATTCTGATTAGAGTGTAGACCCTGCCGTTTAGATTCCGCTGGCCTTGTAGGTCGGCTCTGTTGGCATGGCGTCGAAGACCGGCGCTAATGTTTGGAGGGCACGTACCCGTCGATCACCGTGGTACTGCCGCCGATGCGTGTGGCAAACGTAGGCTGTTCGAGTCCTTTGAGAATCGCGGGCGGTAAAGGAGAGGCCTTTGGGGAATGGGAGTAGAACTCCGCGAAGGCGAAAAAGTCCGAGCCTGCGTCATCGACGATCTGGGTCTCCGGGGTATACGCCTTGAGAATCTCAAGATCTCCGAGAGCCTCACCAAAGAAGTGGACCGCGTCGCCGATCGTACGGCCGGATGGTGAATGGTACTGGAAGAGCGAAACATTTTGCCGTTCGGCGAAGGCGGCGAGAGGGGTAAGTGGCTGCAGGGCGAACGATTGGTAGTGGATGGCGCGTTCGTGGCGTGCCATCTCTTTCGGAAACGCGCCACGTTGATCGAGTTCATCGATACCCTGTTTGTACACTCCAACGCCCCAGGTGAAGAGATCGTCATCCGACGAGACAACCCCGGTCGCGACGGCCGCAAGTCCTCGCCAGTAGTGATGATTGTTGAGCTGATCGCGGATCTTGTCGAACTCGACCGTGCGGTGCGCAACCTTGTTCATCCACTGGATATCGCGTTTGACCTGGACTGGGTCGAGCGATCTCTCGTTGAGCAGCACGGATTCGCTGATGGCAATGGAGCTGAGGGTCCACTCCACCTGAAACCATGCCTGGGTACTCTCTTTGGGGTCGTAGTCCAGCAGGGTGCCGGCTTGTGCCCAGACATCGATCTGCTGCTGAGCGCACTGCGCTTCCTCTTTCGAAGAGGTGACGAGCCACTGGTTCATTCCGGCAGTCACGCGCCGCTCAAAGTTTCCGTAGATGCGGGTGACCGGGGCTTCCGCGGGATTGATCGGCCCATGGCCTCCGCTCAGGTAATGCGGCGGGATGATCATGTGGCCGGACGGCGGCTGCACGACGGGCAGTTTGCTGCAGAAGCCAAGCGACGCGATTGCCTGTGCGACTCGAGGGTCTTTATTGTGGGCCAGCTCGGAGTGACGCTGCTTGACGTCGATATAGGAAGCTTTGGGGTTGGAGACGTGTTCCGCATGCGCCGTGGCTGCGACCGCAAATGCCATAGCCGCACACCATGCCCGAGATTTAAGCCACATCAGGTCGGTGTTCCTTTCGAGTTTTAGTTGAAGCCGCGACGGGTGCGGTTCCTCGGGTTGAATTCTTCCTGCTCGCGTTCGCGCATTCGCTCAGCATACTGGGCAGCCTGATCGACGCGCTGCTTCTTTTCCGCAGCCGTGAAGACTCGTTCCTCGGCCCGGCTGATGCGTTTGTGGGCGGTCATTCCCTCGAGTAGAAATTCAGCTGCGCTGACGGTGGTCTCCGACGCGGATTTGCCGTTAACATTGAGCGGCGTAAGTTTTTCGAGCAGACCCTGGATCTGCTTCAGCTCTGCCAGAGAGGCTGCGGCCGGCTGAGTGTCGTTCAACTGCACTGTGCCGCCAAGATTGAACCACTCTTCGATCTGCTGGGTCTCGGTTCCGGCGAAGTACTTGTCGAAGACGGCGGCGACGGCCGTGCGAATGATCTCGCGGACGACGGTGTCGGCCCCGCGCATCTCACCCTCATACTCGAGCTCGATCTTGCCGGTGATGCCGGGAAGCGCGGCGTAGATGTCGCCGACACGAGGAACGACGAGCGGCTCGCCGTGGATGAGGGCGCGGCGCTCGGCGTTGGAGAGCACAAGCTCCATCGTGGAGATGGGGAGCCGCTGCGAGACGCCGCTGCGTTTGTCGACCTTCTTGTCTTCACGAGCCGTGAAGGCGATCTGCTCGATGATCTGGCGGATGTAATGGGGAATCTCGATCGTCGCGGCGGGGCGGTTGGACCAGGCTTCCTGCGTGGTGATGCGGATGCCTTCTTCGATGTCCTCAGGGTAGTGCGTGCGAATCTCCGAGCCGATGCGGTCTTTGAGCGGGGTCACGATCTTGCCGCGCGCCGTATAGTCCTCGGGGTTCGCGCTGAAGACGATAGCGACGTCGAGAGGGAGGCGCACCGGATAACCCTTAATCTGCACGTCGCCCTCCTGCATGATGTTGAAGAGCGCGACCTGGATCTTTCCGGCGAGATCGGGAACTTCGTTGATGGCGAAGATGCCGCGGTTGGCGCGGGGAAGAAGGCCGTAGTGCATGGTCAGCTCGGAGCCAAGGTCCTGGTTGGAGCGCGCGGCCTTGATGGGGTCGATATCGCCGACGAGATCCGCGACCGTCACGTCGGGTGTGGCAAGCTTCTCGACGAAGCGCTCATCGGGGGAAAGATATGCGATCGGGGTTTCATCGCCGAGCCTCGCGATCAGGTCGCGAGAGTATTTGCTGATGGGCGCGTAGGGATTGTCGCGAACTTCGGAGCCGGCGATGTACGGCGTATGCGGGTCGAGAAGCGTCGTCAGCGCGCGCAAAATGCGCGACTTCGCCTGGCCGCGCAGGCCCAGCAGGATGAAGTTATGCCGCGACAGAATTGCGTTGACGATCTGAGGAACAACCGTGTCTTCATAACCGACGATGCCGGGGAAGATCGTCTCTTTCGTGCGCAGTCGGCAGATGAGATTTTCGCGAAGCTCGTCCTTCACACTGCGGGCGAGCCGTTCAGGAGTGTATTCGCTGTTGCGGAGAGCGCCTAGGGTGTTGGGAAGTGAGTTCGCCATGTCTAAGTATAGATGTTGGATGGTTGGCGATGGGCTCAAGCAGGAATTTCATCCGCGCCAGAGAAGGGAAGAAACAGAGGGAAGCGTTGAGAGCTCGTGGATTCGCGCCGTAGTCTCCGGCTGAATATGGCCGCGTATAGGCCACTCCAGTTCGCATTGAATGGAATGCAGCCGGGCATCGGAGTAATGGACGGTCCAGTCTTTAACGGCGAATCCGGCTGCCTGCAGGCGCTGACGAAACTCGATCTCGCTGAGAGGCTCGACGGGGGAGCCGGACTTCTTGAATCGGACGGAGAGAGAGCCGGTGCGATGGGTCGGCATATTGTTCTCGACCCATCTGAGGCTCCAGAGAATGAACAACGCGAGCGCCGTGCTCACAATCCCAAGCTTCAGCTGGCCGCCGTCGAATAGCAGTCCCAGAATCGTCACGAACCACATCGTTGCCGCTGTCGTAACTCCCCGAACCATGCCGTCTTTATGCAGGATGGCGCCAGCGCCGATGAAGCCGATGCCCGACAGGATGCCGAGGGGAAGTCGCATCAGGTCGAGCTCGACGAACGAATCGGACGGCTTCCGGTCGTGTTCATCAGCAGGTTGTCAGGGTGACCGGCATGGAGGTTTATATGTGGATTCAGCGGCTAAGGTCTTCCCGGAGAGCCTCCATCTCGGCCAGCGCGTGCTGATTTCCCGTGCGGTTGGCGGCGGCGATGCCATTGTGCAATCGCTCCAGTGCCTCGTCGGTGCGGCCTTGTTTTGCCAAGGTTTGAGCCGACATCTGGAAGGCGGGGACGTAGTCCGGATTGTGCTGGATCAACGTCGTGAACTCGGAGAGCGCTGCATCGATGTTGCTCTCGGCAAGATGCGCCATGGCGAGGCCGTAGCGGGCAAAGGCATCGGAGGGATTCTGTTCCAGCACCTGGGTGAGGAGGGCAATTCTGTCCATGCGTTCGATGTTCCGATGATGCACCGCAAGTTGGCAAGCTGTTTGAAGATTTACACTGGTAAGACATGAGCGAAGTCGTCCTGGCAAGAACCGTGTGTGAGTCGCAGTCCGAGCGCAGCGAGATTATCTTTCCCTCCGACGCCAACGCCTTGGGGAACCTCTTTGGGGGCAGGCTGATGCAGTACATTGACCTGGTTGGTGCAATGGCGGCTAGCCGTCACGCCCGCGCCATCACGGTGACCGCGAGCATGGACCATCTGGACTTCGTCGCTCCGGTCCGCGTCGGCGATCTGCTGATTCTGAAGTCCAGTGTCAACCGCGCCTATCGAACCTCGATGGAGATCGGAGTGAAGGCAATGGTAGAGGATGTGCGGCATAACCGGATGCGCCATGTCTCCTCGGCCTACCTTACGTATGTGGCGGTCGATAAGGAAGGAAGTCGGCTGATGGTTCCGCAGGTGATCCCGGAGACCGAGCACCAGAAACGACGATACGAAGATGCGGGCCGTCGCCGCGAGATGCGCGCTGGCGAGACCCAGCGCAAAAAAGAGATACGTGCAGCGCTCGGCGACGAGTGGCACGTCTGACAGGTTCAGGAGAAAGATTATGGGACACATGGGAGCAGGAACTCCTCCGGCGCCGCAGCCTTTGCCCGGAGTAGCGCATGTCGTAGCAGTCGGAAGCGGTAAAGGCGGCGTAGGCAAGACCACCGTCGCGGTCAATCTTTCGGTTGCGCTGGCGAAGCTTGGGTACAAGGTCGGGTTGATCGACGCAGATATCTACGGCCCCAACGTGCCGACGATGTTGGGTGCAACAAGGCAGCCAAACATCGTGGGCGAGAACCGCATTGAGCCGATTCTGGCTCATGGCGTGAAGTTCATCTCGATCGGATTGATCTCCCCGGGAGACAAGCCGTTGATGATGCGCGGCCCCATGCTGCACCAGATCATCCGCCAGTTCCTGCAGCAGGTGGAGTGGGGAGAGCTGGACTTCCTGATCATCGACCTTCCTCCCGGAACCGGCGATGTGGTGATCTCCCTGGTGCAGACGGTTCCGCTGACGGGAGCGATCGTGGTCTCGACAGGGTCCAGCGTGGCGCTGGAAGATGCTCGCAAGGCGCTGGAGATGTTCCATCAGGTGAAGGTCGAGGTCCTGGGGATGGTCGAGAATATGTCGCAGATGACGCTGCCTTCGGGAGAAATCATCGACGTCTTTGGAGCTGGAGGAACGGAACGCACTGCGGCGCAGTTCGGGCTGGATTTTCTGGGGGCGCTGGAGTTGAACCCTTCGATCCGTGAAGGTGGAGACAAGGGATTGCCGGTTTCGCTTGCGGGGCCCGATTCAAAGCTTGCCGCGGAGTTCTACGCGGTCGCTCATCGCGTCGCGGACAAAGCCAAGGAAGTTGCGTCTAAAAATCAGGATGTCTTCGAAATCAGCTAGGAGATCCGCTAGCGAGATTCTCAGGAGAAAAAGGAGAGTTCTGTCCTGAATTGTCATCGCCGGGTTTATCCGAAGCGTTTTGTTTTTGAAACAGGAACATCTTGACGCGAAGGGTAGACTGGTTTCAATCAGGGAGGGCGAGATGGCGGATGCATGGCGGATTACAGCACGGCAGCGGGCCATTCTGACAGCCATCATTGAGAGCTATATCGAGACGGGCGAGCCTGTGGGGTCAGGCACGATCGCTCGATTGCAAAGCCGCGAGCCCTCGGGAATGAGCTCCGCGACGATACGGAACGAGATGGCTGAACTTGCTGATGCGGGCCTTCTGGAGCAGCCACATACCTCTGCCGGGCGTGTTCCTACAGCTCAGGCGTTCCGGATGTATGTGGAGCAGTTGAGTGGCGGGACACACCCCAGGGTCGACGCGAAGCGCCTTACCGCCCGGTCGCGTCACCAGATTGACTCAAGTTTTGTTGGAGTTGCGGGCACGCAGGCCGTTCTGGAACGCACCTCGCACGTGTTGGCGACGCTCTCGAGCGGCGTTGGGGTGGCAGTGGCGGCGGTGGCGGAGGGAGATTTTCTGGAGCATGTTTACTTCTCCCGTCTGGCTCCCGCAAGCGTTCTTGCTGTTGTAGTGACCCGGTCGGGAATGGTGCGTGATCGCGTTCTGACGCTGGATCGGGACCTGACGTCCGTGGAGTTGAACACCGCCGGCAATTTTCTCAATGAGCACTTCCGCGGGTGGAGCGTGGAACAGGTGCGCCTGGAGCTGGCGAAGCTGGTAGAGCGGGAGCGCAGTGAGTATCAGCGCCTGTTGAATGCTGTGCAGCAGCTTTGGGTGAAGGCGGTTCCTTCCACCGATTCCTCCACGCCATCGGTGTACGTGGAGGGCGTGGCAAACCTGGTCGGAGTGAATGTGGATGGTGAGCGTCTACGGGAGATGTTGGCGGCGCTTGAGGCCAAACAGCGTCTCGTCGACCTGCTGAACGCGTATATCGACGCGCACCAGCAAAGCGTGCGCGTGATCTTCGATCTTGAGCAGCAGGCTCCGGAGATGGCAGGTCTGGTTCTGATTGCGGCCCCGGCGCGGATGGCGGGCGAGAGCCGCGGAACGATCGGCGTGATTGGGTCGACGAGAATGGACTATGAAAACACGATGAACGCGGTGAGCTACCTCTCCCGCGTCTTCGATCGGATCGCGCCGCATCCGAATGAATAAGCGGAAGCTTGGCGCCGGCCCCGGTGAAATTGCTCCGTAAGGCCTTTCCGGCGGAGTGCGGGCTTGCGCTATCGGCGATAATAGAAGAGGAAAGCAACGATGAGGAGACATAAATCCATGCAGGACGAGACGACTGTACAGGCCGTGCAGGAGGGAGAAGTTGTGACCAGCCCTTGCGAGGAGCCAATACAGGACGCAGCCTTCGCAGGCGCGGAGCTGGAGCAGGTGAAGGGGGAACGCGACCAGTTGCTGGATAGGCTGGCACGACTCCAGGCAGAGTTCGACAATGCGCGGAAGCGCGAGGCCAAAGAGCGCCAGGATGCCCGCGATTACACGGTTTCAAGCACCGTAGAGCCATTTCTGGGCGTGATGGATAACTTCCAGCTTGCGCTGAAATCCGGCGGGTCGGCCGATCAGCTCAGGACCGGTGTCGAGCTGATTCTAAAGCAGATGGAAGAGGCTCTTCGGGGATTGAACGTGGTCGCGGTTCAGAGCGTGGGGGCCCAGTTCGACCCCAGAGTCCATGAGGCGCTCGGAAGCGTTGAAACCAAGGAGTTCCCCGATCATCAGGTACTAGAGGAGATTCGTCGCGGGTACAAGGTCCGCGAGAAACTGCTTCGTCCAGCGCTGGTGAGGATTGCTTCGAATCCGGCGATGGTGAGTGATTAACCGTCTAAACGGCGATTGAAGGTTAGTGAAAGATGAGTGCGACGGCAAACGTGACCAAAGTTGATTTCTATGAAGTGTTGAGCGTCTCCAGGGACGCCTCCGATCAGGAACTGAAGACGGCCTATCGCAAGCTGGCGATGCAATATCACCCGGACCGCAATCCGGGCGACGCAGCTGCCGAGGATAAGTTCAAGGAGTGCAGCGAGGCCTACCAGGTGCTGAGCGACCCGGAGAAGCGCGCGGCCTACGATCGTTACGGGCATGCGGCGTTCAACGGCAGCTCGAGCGGCGCTGGTGCAGGACCGTTCGGCGGCGGCTTTGGCGGAGCGCAGGACCTGGGCGACATCTTTGGCGATCTCTTCGGCGAGATGTTCAACATGGGCGGCTCGGCTCGCGGCGGCAAGGCTTCGCGGGTCCAGCGCGGGCGCGACCTGCGCTACGACCTGACGCTTGAATTCGAAGAGGCGGTCTTCGGGATCGAGCGCGAGATCAAGATCCGGCGCAGTGAGACCTGCACGGAGTGCCATGGGAACGGCGCCGCGCGAGGCAAGCAGCCGGTGACCTGCACCCAGTGCGGAGGGCGTGGACAGCAGAGATTCCAGCAGGGCTTCTTCTCTGTCGCCCGCACCTGCTCCGTATGCGGCGGAACCGGAACCCTGATCGTCGATCCATGCCCGACCTGCCATGGGGAGACGAGGGTGCAGACCGAGCACAAGATCCTGGTGAAGGTTCCCGCGGGCGTCGAACAGGACACACGAATCCGTTACCAGGGCGAGGGCGAGGCCGGCAAGTTCGGCGGACCCTCCGGCGACCTGTATGTCGTCCTGAACGTGAAGGCGCACAAGTTCTTCGAGCGTGACGGCGACGACCTGCACTGCGTGATGCCGATCTCGTTCCCGCAGGCGGCGTTGGGGACCGAGCTCGAGATCCAGACGCTGGAGAGTGTCGAGACCATCAAGATCCCCGAAGGCACGCAGAGCGGGCGCGAGTTCAAGCTGCGCGGCAAGGGTGTTCCGCACCTGAACGAACGGGGCAAGGGCGATCTGATCGTCGAGATCCGGGTTCAAACTCCCAACAAGCTGAACAAGCAGCAGAAGGAGCTTCTGCGTCAGCTTGGAGAGACGATGGAGGTGGAGAATACTCCTACCTCACGAGGGATCCTCGACAAGGTGAAGGAGATGTTTAACTAGCCCCTCTCCCCTATACTTTTTGGTGCAAAGTCTTGGAAAGTAATGAGTTAGGTTCGGACCGCAGTCTGGATCGTATCGATTTGAAGCAAAGCCCCGGATCTCTCCGGGGCTTTGCTTTCTACTTCCATTCTAGCAAGGTGGCGGAAACTGATCGGCAGGGATATTCCATTTAGTTTGTTCGTGTTATGGGATTAATGGCTTGACAGCTTCCTTTTGGAATCGGTGGTGGCTCGAGGGAAAATACAGGGATTCCTCTGCTTCGCTCGGAATGACGCTGCATGTGGGGCTTCAGTTGGAATGACGCTATATATGGGGCTATGGTCGGAACAACACTTCGGGAGGTTGTGTTTTCCTGGGGAATTCTGTGGTGCTTCGAGCGAAATGCAGGGATTCCTCGACTTCGCTCGGAATGACATTGTGTTTGGGGCTTCGATCGGGGTGACGCGTCATGCGGAGCGGATGTCATCTGTCACTGAGTTAAGAAAATAGACTTTTGGGCCGATGACACGAAGGATAAAGCAGGCGTCTTACAACCCAAACCGGTTGCCTGCGGATGCTCTTTTAAGTTGAGAGTCCGCTTTCTGGGGTTGATTTTGATGTTTGCGACTTATACAAGAGTTGCTGCATCGAATAGCTAATAATTTGATAGAAGGACACTCAATGGCAAACGACTTCGTTAGTGTAATCAAGCCGACAGCAAAGAATACCGAGGGTGGCGAGGGCGCGGACGGCAAGCTGCCGGTTCCGGTGTTGCCAGTCCGTGATACGGTTCTCTTTCCCCACGCGGTGCTTCCTCTGACGGTGGGCCGCGAAAGCTCTATTCAGCTGATTCAATCCCTGGGCGAGGAGAAGTCGATTCTCGTAGTGGCCCAGAGGGATGCGCGTCAGGATACTCCGCAGGGTACGGATCTCTATGCGGTAGGAACGCGTGCGACTGTTCACAAGGTCGTGAAGATGCCGAACCAGAGCCTTTTTGTGTTTACAGAAGGTAATGAGCGTGTGCACCTGGGCGAGTTCACACAGCTGCAGCCGTTTATGACGGCCGAGTTCGAGGTGATCGCCGAGACCGAGCCCGAAAAGTCCCCGGAGACGGAGGCTTTGCAGCGGAACGTGGTGAGCCAGTTCCAGCAGATCGTGACCTCGTCGCCTACGCTCTCCGATGACCTGCAGACGATCGCGATCAACATCGAGGAGCCGGGACGGCTGGCGGATTTTATCGCCTCGTCGCTTCCGTTTTTGACGACGACCGACAAGCAGGACCTGCTGGAGACGCCGGACATCACCAAGCGGCTGGAGCGGATCAACCAGCACCTGGCCAAGGAGCTGGAGGTTCAGCAGCTGCGGAACAAGATCCAGACCGAGGTACAGGATTCCGTGCAGCAGTCGCAGCGGGACTACTATCTTCGCGAGCAGTTGAAGGCCATCCAGAAGGAGCTTGGGGACGTAGACGAGACCCAGAAGGATATCGCCGAGCTGAAGGAGAAGATCGAGGCTGCCGGGATGCCGGAGGAGGTCAAGAAGGACGCTCTGAAGGAGCTTAGCCGCCTGAGCCGGATGAATGCGATGGCCGCCGACTACAGCCTCACCCGGAATTACGTGGAGTGGCTGGCGGTTCTGCCGTGGTCGAAGAGCTCGGCCGGCGCGGTGGACATCAAGAAGGCGAAGGAGATTCTGGATACGGATCACTATGGCCTGAAGAAGGTGAAGGACCGCATTCTGGACTACCTGAGCGTACGACGGTTGAAGCCGGATATGAAGGGGCCGATTTTGTGCTTTGTCGGGCCTCCGGGCGTGGGTAAGACCTCGCTGGGACGGTCGATTGCAAAAGCATTGGACCGGAAGTTTTCGCGCATCTCGCTGGGCGGCATGCACGACGAGGCGGAGATCCGCGGACATCGAAGGACCTACATCGGCGCGTTGCCGGGACAGATTATCCAACACCTGAAGAGGGTGGAGGTGAATGATCCGGTCTTCATGCTGGACGAGATCGACAAGCTGGGGCGTGACTTCCGGGGCGATCCGGCGAGCGCGTTGCTCGAGACGCTGGATCCGGAGCAGAACAATACGTTCCGCGATAACTATCTCGATCAGCCGTTCGACCTAAGCAAGGTTCTGTTTATTTGCACAGCCAACCAGCTGGACACGATTCCGGGACCGCTGCTGGACCGTATGGAGATTATCGAGCTCACGGGTTACACCGAGGAGGAGAAGGTCAACATTGCGGAGCGGTATTTGGTTCCCCGGCAGGTGAAGGAGAACGGTGTCGATCCGGAGATGATCGAGTTTCCGACAGAGAGTGTGGCGATGATCGCACGGCACTATACGCGTGAGGCCGGAGTCCGCAAGCTGGAGCAGAGGATCGGAACGGTTGCGCGCAAGGTGGCTCGCAAGATCGCCGAGGGCGCTACCGAGAAGATCACGATCACTCCTGCTCTGATCCATGAGTTCCTTGGAGGGATCAAGGTTCGCGTGGATACGGAGATCGCAGAGCGGACAAAGCGTGCGGGCGTGGCGGTTGGCCTGGCGTGGACTCCTGCGGGCGGCGACGTACTCTTCATCGAGGCAAACAAGATGAAGGGCAAGGGCGGATTCACGATCACCGGTCAGATCGGCGACGTGATGAAGGAGAGCATGCAGGCCGCGCTGACCTGGGTGCGCTCGAACGCGGGCAAGTTCGGCCTGGAGGAGGACTTCACGAAGGAAACGGATATTCATATCCATGTTCCTGCGGGAGCGATTCCGAAGGACGGACCCTCGGCGGGTGTCACGATGGCGACCGCGCTGGTGAGCCTGTTCACGGATACCCCGGTGCATCCGCTGACCGCGATGACCGGCGAGATCACGCTGAGCGGCAATGTGCTGCCGGTGGGAGGCATCAAGGAGAAGTTCCTTGCGGCCAAACGCGCGGGAGTGCGGGACGTGGTTCTTCCCCTGGAGTGCAAGGTTCAGGTGGAAGAGGACCTGACGCCGGATCAGATCGAGGGCGTGAAGATCCACTACGCCACGCGGATCGAAGAGGTACTGGCGGTTACGTTGCCGTCGACGGTGCAGGAAGAGGCCGAGGATGAGGCAGTGCGTGAAGAGGTGATTCACGCGTCTGCCTAATCGGCAAGAGCAGGATGGAGAGGCGGTTCGGGATTCCGGGCCGCCTCTTCTCTTTTGGAATGGGAGACGTCTGGCGATGATGACAATTGGGCACTCCACGTTAAGCATCGAGGCGTTTTTACGGGCGCTTACCGAGAGCGGAGTGAAGACGCTGGTGGATGTGCGGCGATTTCCAGGATCGCGGCGGCATCCTCAGTTCTCACAGGCTGCGCTGTTTGCTTCCCTGAAGAAGGCGGGGATTCGCGGGGTGTGGCGCGAAGGCCTGGGCGGGCGAAGGGAACCGCAGCCGGAGAGCGTGAATACGGCGTGGAGGAACGAGAGCTTTCGCGGGTATGCGGACTACATGCAGACGCCGGCGTTTGTAGCGGAGATTGACTGGCTGGCAGGGCTGCCCGAGGTGGAGAAGACGATCGTAATGTGTGCGGAGGCGTTGCCGTGGCGATGTCATCGATCGCTGATCGCGGACGCGGTGCTGGCCCGCGGACAGGCGGTAGAGGACGTCTTCGTGAAGCCGGATGGAGAGAGCTCGCGAAAGCCGCATGAGATGACGTCTTTTGCGCAGGTGCAGAACGGCAGGGTCTGGTATCCGAAGGAGCCCGTGCTGTTTGGGTGAGCCGCCTGCAGCCGGAGCCTTTTGGTCCGTTTCCTACTTTGCGCGGCTACGTGATGGACGCTCGTTGCGTACCTTGGCATCGTAGATTCGCATCTGCCGGGTGACGAGTTCGTCTGTCTTGAGGATGGCTTTTTGGGTTGTCTCATCGAGCTGATCCCACGTCCTGAAGACGGAGGATTCCTGAACCGACTCCGGAACAATCTGCCCATCCGCATCGACCATGGCTGCAGTAATAAGCTGAACCGACTTCTGGTTGGGGTCGACGGTGATCTGGCGAACCCTGTAGCCGATATCATTGCAGGCGTTCAGATGCGCCTCATCGCCCATGCCCCAGCTGACCTGGTTCGCGCGACAGGCCTTGACGGTCTTGTACAGAGTGAACGTCGAAAGCGTGTACGTCCCATGGTTCTGAAAGTCGGAATAATTGCTGCTGAGCCAGGCGGGCGCGGTCACATCGGGGATGTAGATTTCGACGTCGTGGTCGGAGGAGACAAGAAGGGGGGTGGTCCATTGCTGGGTCTGGTCAAAGACCTGCGTTGGCTTGTTGAACGGGCCTCGCTGGACGACCTGTTGTCCAAAGCTCAGAGCGGGAAAGAGCAGGAGGAGCAGGGATGCAATTTTGAAAATCTCAAAGGTTTGGCGGTTACGCAAGTCCATGGGTGCCCGTTTTCTCTTACGTCAAATATATAGGGATGGCTGGGGCAGGATGCTACTTGATTGTGCGCCTTTTGTAAAAACCAGGAGATCTTTGGTTGGGGTTGTGATGTTTTCAGAGTTTGAGCCGTCCAACCGCCGGGCTCGCGTATTCTTTTTGAGATATATGCAAGTGAAAGTTCTTTATTTTGGGGTCTTGAAGGATATGGTCGGCTACCGCTCTTCGGAGATGGAGTTGCCGGAGGGCGTGTCGGTTGCCGGGCTGGTGAAACGTCATGAGCTACAGCTCAAGTCGTCCGCGGAGTTTTGGAGTTCCATCGCGGTGGCAGTGAATCAGCAATATGCGAAGGCAGAGGATGTACTGCACGACGGAGACGAGGTTGCGCTGTTGCCTCCAGTGAGTGGAGGGCTGCGGTGAGGGTTGAGATTGTGGATGGGGTGATCCCCGCAGCGGAGATTGTGGCCGGGCTGAAGGCAGGGGCCGATGGAGCGGTGTGCGTCTTCGATGGAATCGTTCGGGACAATACGCGCGGGAGGAAGACGCTGCATCTGGATTATGAAGCCTATCGCGAGATGGCTCTGGCGCAGATGCATGGACTTGCCGGCGAGGCTGTGGCGAAGTTCGGCGTGCGCGATGTGGCGTTGGTGCATCGGCTGGGACGGCTGGTGGTGGGAGAGACCAGCGTGCTGGTCGCGGTGTCCTCAGCGCATCGAGGGGCTGCATTCGATGCCTGCCGCTGGCTGATTGACACACTCAAACGGACGGTGCCGATCTGGAAGAAGGAGCAGTTTGTGGATGGGGCAATTTGGGCCGATGGGGAGCCTTTCCCTGAAGGCATAAGCGTTGCTCCTGCATCCGAGGCGGTTGGGCAATTGGCCGACGGCGAGCCATCTCCTAAAGGCATTGGCGTTGCTCCTGCAACTGGGGCCACTGGGCGGTTGGCCGACGAAGAGCCGTCTCCGGAAAGAGGAACGGCGGGGGCGATGGAGCGCAAGGAATGAGAATCGATGGAGTTGTATTAGGAGCGGTTCTTCTTCTGCAGGCTCCCATTGTGAGGCGGCCACCGATGCAGCCGGTGGAGCCGGACGCGGATCAGCAACAGCAGCCTGCGCCGTCGCAGGGGCAGGTTCCGACGATTCGGGTGGAATCAAGGCTGGTGAATATCGCCGTCAACGTGGTCGATAAGAATGGCGCTCCCGTGGGTGGGCTGGGCAAAGACGACTTCGAGATTGCGGAGGATGGGAAGACGCAGAGGATCGTTTATTTCGATAAGGAGTTGTCGGCCCCCTTGTCGATTGTGCTCGCGATCGACGCCAGCGAGAGCGTGTTGCGGGATGAGCGGCTGGAGAAGGATGCGGCGAAGCACTTTGTCCATGCTCTGCTGCGCGATCAGGATGAGCTGGACCTGATGGATTTCTCGGACTCGGTGCGGGAGATCGTTCCGTTCACGAATCAGAAGAAGAAGATTGATAGTGGACTGAATCAGCTGCAGCGTGGGGACGAGACTGCGCTTTATGACGCGATCTATCTGGCCTCGGAGCGGCTGTCGCAGACGAAGAACGAGGCCGGACGCAGGCGCGTGGTGGTGGTGATCACGGATGGCGTGGACACTGCGAAAAAGTCGCGCTACGGCCAGGCTTTGGAAGAGGCGCAGAGGGCAGCAGCGATGATCTATTCGATCATCATCGTTCCGGTGTGGGAGGACGCAGGAAGGAATACCGGTGGAGAGCATGCGCTGATCCAGATGTCGAATGACACCGGTGGCAAGTACTTCTACGTGGAAGACAAGAAGGACCTGGAACCTGCGTTCGCGCGGGTCTCGGATGATCTGCGAACGCAGTATGTGCTGGGCTACTATGCGCCGCAACACGGAGGCGATAGCACGTTCCGTTCGGTTCGGGTTCGGATGAAGAATGCTGCCTTGCAGGATAGCTATCAGCTGCGGCATCGCAATGGGTATTACTCGGGCGGACGATAACAAGTAGCTATCTTCCTCTGCGATGGCTGTGGCGCAGGAAGCGAAATACAGGGATTCCCATTCGACTTCGCTTAGGGCAGGCTCTCGGCTTCGCTCGGAATGACGGGCAAGTGGGGGGCGGCGAGATGAGTTTTATGCTCTGCATTTAGAGTAGAGGCAGAGGGATTTCGTGAGCCAATTTGAATTTGCAAACAAGGCGGAAGAGATTGCGCGCGAAGCCGGTGCGCTGCTGAAGGGATTTTACGAGAAGGGCGTCACTGCGGAGTACAAGGGCGATGTGGACCTTGTGACCGAGGCCGATAAGGCAAGCGAGAAGCTGATCCGGGCGAGGCTGCAGGCGGCGTTTCCTACGCACGGCATCTATGGCGAGGAGGGGACGCGGGATGCTCTGGACAGCGAGTATCGCTGGTATGTGGACCCGCTGGACGGAACGACAAACTTCGCGCATGGATTCCCGGCGTTCGGCGTGGTGCTGGGACTGGAGCATCGTCCGGCGGGATTGAAGCCCGGCGAAGATGGAACGATGATCGCGGGCGTGGTCTACGATCCGCTACGCGATGAGTTGTTCGTGGCCGAAAAGGGTAAGGGCGCATGGCTGAATGGAAAGCAGATTCATGTCTCGAAGACGAAGACCTTGCAGGAGTCGTTGACGGCTACGGGATTTCCAAGTCATAAGCGGCATCTGAATCCAAACGCGTACTTCTACTACCAGATCACGCTGCGTTCGCACGGGGTGAGGCGCGCGGGCTCGGCAGCGCTGGATCTGGCTTATGTCGCCTGCGGCAGGCTGGATGGGTTCTGGGAGTTCAACCTGAATCCCTGGGATACCTCGTCGGGCGTGTTGCTGGTGACGGAGGCGGGTGGTACGGTGTCGCACTTCGATGGCGGGGAATTTACGCTGGACAGCCGCGAGGTGCTGGCGACGAACGGGCTGATCAAGGACGAGATGGTTCACATCTTCAGCGAGATGTTTGCAGGGAGAGAGCTGGATCCGATCCCTACTCCGGCTGAGTTTGCGGCGCGGCGGACGGCTGAGGGACGGTAGAGCGATGATCCGGTAGTGGGTCGAGTTTCGATCTCTCGCTGAGATTTTCTCAGTCACCTATCGAACGAATGACCCGCGCCGGATTTCCTCCGACGAGGGTATTCGGGGGAACGTCCCTGGTGACGACCGAACCCGCAGCCACAACCGAGTTTTCGCCTACTGTCACTCCGCCGATAATCGTTGCTCCGGCTGCGATCCAGACGTTTCTCTCAATCACGATGGGCTTGCCGATTGTGATGGCACGGCGCTGGGAAGGTTCAAGGGGATGCCCCGTCGTGATGAGGCTCACGTTCGGCCCGATCATTACATCGTCCGCGATGTCGAGCCCGCCAAGGTCATAGAAAGTGCAGTTCTGATTGACGAAGACATTCTGTCCAACACGGATTTCGTTCCCGCCGGCTGTGTAGAACGGCGGAATCAGTAAAAAACTCTCGTCTACTTTTTTACCGATGAGTTCGCTGAACAAGGCGCGAACTTCGTCCGCATCGTTGAACGTCAGACGGTTAAGTGTGGCGGTGATCGCCATCGCTCGTTTGACGTTTGCCACCATGGCCGCCGATTCCGGCGTCCTGCGGTAGATGATCTTGCTACTGTCCTCATTCGACATTCGTTATTTTTTCTCGGCTCTGGGGGGATCGTGCGTTTCGGCGCATGAAGGTTGCGCCAGGATTCTCTGAGTGTAGCCTCCAGAGAGGAAGAGCCGGAATCCGGCTAGAGCGGTAATTTTCGAAGATCATCCACTACCGGTTTTCTTTCTTGTTGACGAAAATCTCACCCTATTTTACTCTAGGCCTGTTTGAGACAAGCCTATGACCTTTTCTGCAAAGAAGACCGAACAACGTGATCTGTTTCGCGGGGCGCTGGAGATGATGATTCTCCAATCCCTTCGTCAGCAGCCGATGCATGGCTATGCGCTGGTGCAGTACATCCGGCAGCGGTCGAACGAGCTGCTGCAGGTGGAGGAGGGGTCGCTTTACCCTGCGCTGCAGCGGCTGTTGAAAGAGGGGCTGGTGAAGGCGGAGTGGGAGCTTTCGGCTTCCAACCGCAGGGTGCGCACCTATCGGACAACGCCGGCGGGGGTGAAGCATCTGGAGCGGGAGATCTCCAGCTTCGAGCGGATGATGGAAGGCGTGACGCTGGTTCTTTCTCCGGTGAAGACATAAGTCCATGGTTGGCGCTTGAGATGTCGATGTAGCCCCAGGAGGGACAGATGAATTGGCTCAGGCAGATTTTCTTACGGCGCAGAATCTTTGACGATCTCTCCGAGGAGATTGAACAGCATCTGGAAGAGAAGACTGAAGCCCTGATGGCTGAGGGGATGAGCCGCAAGGAAGCTGCAGCGTCGGCTCGACGGGAGTTCGGCAATGTTGCGCGGATCGAGGAGCAGGGCCGGGAGCCGTGGATGTGGGCGACAATGGAGAGCATTGTTGCGGATGCGAAGCTTGCGGTTCGCCAACTGTGGAAGAACCCCGGCTTTGCACTTGCCACGATTCTGACGCTTGGCCTTGGCATCGGTGCAACAACCGCCATCTTCAGCCTGGTGAATGCAGTGCTGTTACGGCCTTTGCCGTTTCCCGAGCAGAACCGGTTGATGTGGGTGAAGCAGCAAGACCATTCGCTGCCGGGAATAGTGCCGGAGTCATTGAGCTATCCGGACTACTTCGACTGGCGCGCGCAAAATCATACATTCAGCGGGATTGCTTCCTACGATGGTGGTGGGGTTACGCTCGAGATGGATGGCGAGGCGCAGCGTCTGGATGCGCAGATGGTATCGGCGAACCTCTTTCAGGTGCTTGGTGTGGCTCCGGTACGGGGGAGGGACTTTCGGTGGGAGGATGAGAGGCCGGGCAATCGCACGGTGATGTTGAGCTACTCGCTCTGGCAGTCTCAGTTCGGTTCGGCGAAGGACATTGCCGGAAAGACGATCAGGCTGGACGATCACAGCTACGTTATTGCTGGGGTGATGCCGAAGGGGTTTCAATTTTCGCTTGAGGGGCCGACGCCGGCCTTATGGATCTCACTCTCAGACGAAGCAGACAGCAAGAGCCCGGTTACGAGCCAACGGGGCTACGATTTCCTCAACGTGGTTGGACGGCTGAAGCCCGGGGTGACGATCGAACAGGCCAGAGCGGATCTAAGCCTGATTGCCAGCAATCTCGCGAAGCAATATCCCAAGGAAAACAAGTGGTACACGTCAGCCCTGGTTGAGCCTGAGCTGCAGCATATGGTTGGGGACATCAAGCCAGCCCTGCGCGTGCTGTTTGGCGCGGTTACGCTGGTGCTGTTGATTGCGTGCGCCAATGTTGCCGGGCTGTTGCTGGCGCGCGGCTCACGGCGGAGCGCGGAGTTCGCGTTGCGCGCTGCTATCGGCGCAAGCCGTGCCAAGATTATCAGGCAGTTGCTGGTGGAGTCGGTGGTGTTGTCCTTCTGTGGAGGGGTCGCAGGTGTAGGTTTAGCGTTTGGCCTGTTGCGAGGCATGGTGAGGCTGATGCCGCTCAATATCCCGCGTATGGAAGGTGCCACGATCGATGGAACCGTGCTCGTGTTTGTCGTGGCCGTGTCTGTTGTTACGGGCTTGCTGTTCGGAGTGCTTCCTGCGTGGCGCATGTCCCAATTGGAGCCTGTGCAGGCGATGCGCGAGGGGACTCGGGGTGTGGCAGGCGGGCGTGGACAGCATCGTATGCACAATGGACTGGTTGTTGCGCAGACGGCGATTGGACTGGTGTTGCTGGTGAGTTCCGGCCTGCTGATTCGAAGTTTCGTTCGTATATTGAACGTCGATCCCGGCTTCGACCCGAAGCATGTATTAACTGCGAGGATGAGGGTGAGAGTTCCGTTTGACCCCTTGAACCACGATCGGCATGTCCAGTTTTATAGCCAGTTGTTGACGCGGCTCTCCGCGTTGCCTGGTGTACAGTCCGCGTCGGCAGGGTGGCCGCTGCCAATGAGTGATACTAACGCCACTATCCGGTTCAGCATTGTGGGAAGGTCGATTGCCGAAGCCGACCTTCCGAGCGAATCGGTCAGTGCTGTGATGCCAGGCTTCTTTGAGACGATGCGTATTCCGCTTCTCTCCGGGCGGATGTTTGGAGAGAAGGACGACTCAAAGGCAGCACCGGTGATCATGATCAACCAGGCTTTTGCGCGCAGGTATTTTCCTGGTGAGAATCCGATCGGCAAACATATTCAGGTGGCACTGGGCGATGGTGTGATTGAGAAGCCAGTGCGCGAAGTTGTAGGGGTGATGGGAGACATAAAACGCAAGGGATTGACTGCTGATGTGGAGCCCCAGTATTTCCTGCCCTATGCGCAGGCGGTGATTACGAACCCGTTTCTTATGATACGCACGAGCGGCGATCCGTCGAACTTGGAGGGCGCGTTGCGCGCGGCCGCGCGAGAGATGGATAAGGGGGCGCCCGTCTACCAGGTTTCTACGCTGGAGAACTATGTCTCAAAGTCAGTGGCGCAGCCACGCTTCCAAACCCTGTTGCTGAGCTGTTTCTCGGCGATCGCGCTGATGCTTTCTGCGATCGGATTGTACGGCTTGCTCTCATACATGGTGGCGGAACGCACACTGGAGATAGGTTTGCGCATGGCGTTGGGTGCAAAAAGGACAGATGTGTTGCGCATGATTGTCCGGCGAGGTTTGACGCTGGCACTGATTGGTTTGAGCGCCGGGCTGGCGATCTCGGCCTTGATGACGCGGTTGCTATCAGGGATGCTGTACGGCATCCGGCCCTCTGATCCGATTACCTTCGCTGTGGTGATGGGGGTCTTGCTCTTGGTGAGCCTGGTAGCGAGTAGCTTACCAGCGTATCGTGCGGCGCGGCTGGATTTGATGGAGACGCTGAGGGAGCAGTAGAAGTATTTAAGTGGCGACGGAGATCTCTTCTTCGAGGCGCTGCTTTTCAAACAGGCTGGTGTAGTAGCCGTTGCGGGCGATGAGCTCGTCGTGCGTGCCTAACTCTGCAATGCGGCCTGCGGCGAGGACGGCGATCTGGTCGGCATTCCGTGCGGTGGAGATGCGGTGTGAGATGAAGATCGTCGTGCGGCCCTGCATGACCCTGGCGAGTCCCTGGAGGATGCGTTCCTCGGTGTAGGTGTCGACTGAGGCGAGAGCGTCGTCGAGGATGAGAACGCGAGGGTCGCGGAGGATGGCGCGAGCGATCGCAGTGCGTTGCTTCTGGCCGCCGGAGAGAGTAACGCCCCGCTCGCCGACCATGGTCTCAAAGCCGCGGGGGAATTCGAGGATCTCCGTGCGGATGTGGGCGATGTTGGCGGACTCTTCGACCTGCTGGTCGGTCGCCTTGGGTGTGCCGAAGGAGATGTTGTGGCGGATGGTGTCGGAGAAGAGGAAGGTCTCCTGGGGGACGAAGCCGATGTTGGCGCGAAGCTCGGCGAGGGGGAGGGAGCGGATGGGCGCGTCGTCGATGAGGACCATGCCGGGGTCGGCATCCTGCAGGCGAGGGATGAGTGAGACGAGAGTGGATTTTCCTGAGCCCGTGGGTCCGACGATGGCCAGCGATGAGCCGGAGGGGATGGTGAGGTTGATGTTATGCAGGACCGTGGGGCCGCCAGGATAGGCGAAGGAGAGATTCCGGAGTTCGATGTCGCCGTGGATGGTACAGACGGGAAGAGCGGATGGGACCTTTGAGGGGTCGGGAGACGAGGTTTCAGGGTTGGGTCGACAGGCAAGGAGTGCGGGGTCGTCGGCGATGGAAGGCTGCTGCTTGAGCAGCTCGTCGATGCGAACGACGGAGGCGGTTCCGCGCTGGAAGAGATTGACGACCCAGCCGATGGCGATGATGGGCCAGATCAGCTGCACCATGTAAACGTTGAAGCTGGTGAACTCTCCGACCGTGATGCGATGCTGGACGACCTCGTGTCCTCCGATGAGGAGGGTAATCATCAGGGAGAGGCCAAGGACGAACTCAAGTGTGGGCCACAGCATTGCCATCAGGCGGACGAGATGGAGGCTGCGGCGGATGTATTCGCGGTTAGCCAGCTCGAAGGATTCAATCTCGGCTTCCTCCTGCGCGAAGGCGCGGATGAGGCGCGCACCGGAGAAGTTCTCCTGGGCCTTGGCGGAGATGTCGGAGAACATGGACTGGATGCGCTCGAAACGCCGATGGATTCGATTGCCGAAGTATTGGACGATCACCGAGGCTGCCGGAAGCGGCACGAAGGCGAAGAGGGTCAGCTTGGGGCTGATGCGGTACATGAAGGGCAGCGCGGCGCAGGCGAAGACCACCGTATTGGCGCTGTACATAATCGCAGGGCCGAGCAGCTGACGGACGGCGTTCAGGTCGTTGGTGGTGCGGGCCATGATGTCGCCGGTGCGATGGGTGTTGTAGAAGCTGGGCGACTGACGCTCGAGATTGGCGAAAAGGTCGTTGCGCAGGTCGAACTCGATCTCGCGCGAGGCCCCGATGATGACCTGACGGGTGATGTAGAGGAAGATAGCGGAACACGCGGCGACGAGAAGAAGACGAAGGGCGTGGAAGAGAATCTTCTGCTGCGTGATGCCGTGGCTCATATCGTCGATGGCGTGGCCGATGACGACGGGGATGAGCACCTTGATGACGTTATAGAGGATGACGGCCACGCCGCCCCAGGCAAGGGACTTCCAGTAGCGCTTGAGGTAAGGATTGAGAGGTTTAAGCCGGTCCATCATCATGGGAGAAAAATTAACGCTACGTCAATTAGATAGCCGGAGCGAGGTTTGAGGTTCTAAGAATTGTCCCTCGCTCCGATCTATGGTTTGCTTCCATTTACGGGTTGGGGCTGGTCCTCGGCTCCTGGGCTGGCGAGCTGGAGGGTGGAGGCGACGCGGGCTTGCTGGTGGAAGGCTCCGGGGTCTCGGATGGCTTGCCTTCAGGCTGTGCTGCAGGCACGGGTTCCTGGGGTGGGGTGTCGGACTGCGCGACCAGCTCCAAATCGAAGATAAGGTCGGCCTTGGGTGGGATGACCGGTGGCCGGCCCGATTCACCATAGGCGAGCTGATAAGGAACATACAGCCGGCGCTTGCCGCCTACGTGCATCCCCTCGAAGCCGGTGTCCCAGCCGGGGATAACCCTGCGGGCGCCGTACGCGAAGACGAAAGGCTCACCGCCGGGATGGTCGTTGGAGGAGTCGAACTTGGTGCCATCGGTAAGCCATCCGGTATAGCGCACGCTGTAGAACTGGCGGGACTTAGCGAGCTCACCGGTGCCAACCTGGATGTCGACGTAGCGGAGAGCATAGAGATTTTGCGGTGCGCCGGACACAGGGGGCACGTTTGGAGGATTATCCGCGGGATTGGCGGCTTGCGCGGCAGCAGGTTTTGCCGCGGCGTGCGATGCCGTTTTCGTCGTGGACGAAGGAGTTCGACGCGCCGCTGGTTTCTTTGGGGGAGCGGTTGTGGTTTGAGCCGCGGCGGCGGCGGTGATGAGGGTCGCAAGTGCGAGAGAAGATCGAAGTGTCATCTTCGCTCTAGTTTAGGCCAGTTGAGTCTTGGAATGCGGCACGTCGGGCAAAGTTTGCCGATCTCCCCGCAGAATCGACTTCCGAGGGAGGCATTCGCAGGGGAGAAGAACGTTCTTTAGAAAGGCAACCCAAAGGGTTAGGTCGAGGTGCGGAGCAGAAGATACGTTCCGGCGATCCCGAAGAGCACATCCGGGGTCCAGGCAGCGAGGACAGCAGGAAGCGTATTGACGTTACCCATAGCCTGAAAGAGACCGTCGACGACCCAGTAGGCGATGGCAAGGCCGATGGCCGTGGCAACCCCGGCAAGCGATCCGCGTTTGCCCATGGAGAGCGCAAAGGGTATGGCGAGAATCGCCATCACGAGAGTGATGAGCGGGTAGGCGAGCTTGCGATTAAGCTGCACGCTCAGGCGCTTGGTGTCGAAGCCGGATTGATTGAGGTCGGAGATGTAGCGTGAGAGCTCGTTATAGCTCATCTCCTGGGCCGGGCGGTCTTCCTTGACGAAGTAGGAGGGCTGTTCGTGGATATCCGGAAAGGCCGTAACGGTGAACGGCTGGTAGGAAGAGATGGTCTCTCCCTCGAAGGTGCGCTGCCATCCGTTCTCAAAGACCCATTGGTCGACGCGCTCGTTCCAGTGTGCAGAAGAGGCGAAGATCCGACGCTTGAGTGCAAAGGTATTTGGATCGAACTCAAAGACCGTCAAGTTGGCGAAGACGTTTTTGGCGGCGTCGAAAAATTGGTAGTAGAAGATGCGGGTGGGCGAATCCGAGGGGCCGGCCTGGCCGGAGATCCATTTGCGATCGGGCCGGAGAAAGGTCTGGGCCGGCTTGTCCTTGATGATGGAGCGCAGGGCTTCCTGGCGTCGATTGGCGGCCGGAAGGTAGAGCTCGTCGAAGGCGAAGAGGCATCCGGCGATGAGCAGGGTGGTGAAGAGAACGGGAGCGATGATGCGGTAGAGGCTGATGCCCGTAGCCTTCATCGCCGTAAGTTCGGAGGAGCGGCTGAGGGCTCCGAAGGTGACGAGCACCGCGACCAGCGCGCAAAGAGGAGTGACGTTGTAGAGGATGAAGGGAATCAGGTTGATGAGATAGTCGCCAACCGTAACCAGCGCGGTGCGGTTGCGGATGATGTCGCCAATGAGCTCGAAGAAGGTGAAGATGAGGAAGAGGGTCGAGAAGGAAAACAGGATGAGCGCGAAGTTGGTGGCGTATTCGCGCATGACATAGTCGTCGAGAAGCAGAGGAAACTGAATGCGAAATTTACTGCGAAATTTTCGCATGGCAGTTGAGAGGCTCAGGCTGCTGCCGGTAGCGAGTTTTCGCCCACGGGGGAAGCGGGTAAGCAGCTTGTTGATCCATACGCCCATCGAGGAGGCGAGGCCGAGTGCGATGCTGCCGCGGGACATCTGGTAGAGCAGCAGAATGCCGGCGGCTGCAAAGAGTACGTTGGCGCCCCATACCCCCGCGACCGGTGAGAGCTTGCCGTTCTTGGCGAAGGCGATGCCAATCTGCGAAAGGAAGTAATAGATGAAGACCAGCGCGATGGTGAGGACGAAGCCCGTGGACTTTCCGCCGCGTTTGGAGGAGAGGCCGAGGGGAACGCCGATCAGCATCAGGACGAGGCAGGCGAAGGGATAGGAGAATCGCCGGTTGAACTCAATGCGATAGATGCGTGCGTGGTGGCTTGGAACTACGCTGTCGGGTGAGTTCCCCAGCCGCCACAAATCCGAGAGGGGCAGCGCGAGAATGGGGGTGTCGGAGCGTCCGAGATGGGGATCTTCCTGCATGCCCGTCTGAATGGGAAGATCTGTCGAAGAAAAAGTGGAGATGTTGTATTGATTGGGATCGGTGGGTGTGGTCTGATGCTGACCACCCTGGATCAGGTGCAGACGAATGCTTCGTGGATCGTTCGAGACGACGACGGCCTGGTCGGCGGTGGTGATGTTGGGATTTGCCGGCTGGGTGAGATCTGCGAGGAAGACGTGACGCCAGAGAGCGGCTCCTGCGGCGGGGCGTACGTCCTGGATGTAGAGAACGTAGTTGTGAAAATCCTCGTAGAAGACGCGAGGCTGCACCTCGAAGGAGGCCTGTGTGGATCTCAGAGAGTTCTCGAGCGCCAACGTGGCGGCGGCGGATTTCGGCGCAAGATAGAGCGAGTTGAACAGGCCGAGCGCAACGGCGACCGCGGAGACGATGGACACGATCCGGACGAAGCTGAGCACGCCCATTCCTGAAGCGCGCATGGCGGTGATTTCAGAGTCGGCGGCGAGGCGCGAGAGGCCAAGAAGGATGCCGACCAGAACCGCCATCGGGATCGTGACGATGAGAAAGTTCGGCAGAAGATAGGCGAAGATGCGAAGGACGTCGGTGAGCGATGCGGAGTCGCGGACGACCAGCTCGAGAATATGCCCGAGGTCGCGCATGAACAGCACGAAGGTGAAGAGGGCTCCGCCGAGCAGGGCGTGGGAGGTGACTTCGCGGAGGATGTAACGGGTAAGGATGCGCATGCCGACGGGGTTCGTTCCCCTCTTCGAGTGTAGCGGAGAACGAAGCCACGGGTTGAATGCGAGGGCTTACTCGGAGCGGAGGGCCTCGACCGGATTAATGGAAGCTGCACGGTGTGCGGGAATGTAGCTGGCCACAAGTGCGGCAGCCCCGAGAATGAACGCGACGAGGACGAGAGTGGACAGATCCCACGCGCGAATTTGAAAGAGCACACCCCGCAGCATGGTGGAGGTCCCAAGCGCGCAGACGATTCCTCCGGCAATTCCGAGCGCGGTGAGCAAACTGGCCTCTCCGAGGATGAGCTGGTAGACGGAGGCGCGCTGCGCACCCAGCGCCATGCGGACGCCGATCTCGCGAGTGCGCTGGCTGACCGAGTAGGCGATGACTCCGTAGAGGCCAACGACGCCGAGCAGAAGGGCAAGAGCGGCGAAGCCTCCGACCAGCCACGCGGCGGAGCGGTGAAGGTAAGCCGTTTGGGAGTTGCCGATGCGGTCGGCCATTGCCTGTGGATCGGATGTGCCGATTCCGGGATCGACCTGGCGGACGGCGGCGGTCAGAGCGGGGAGCAGCGACCTCTCATCGCCAGAGGTGCGAACTGTGATGGCGAAGTAAGAATTAGCGTCCTGATTGTATGGCAAATACTCGGCGGGCCAGATCTCCTCGTCCAGCGAACTCTCGCGGATGTTGTCCACGATTCCGATCACCTCGCGAAGAGACTCCGGAGACAGGTCGCCGTTGCCATACTTCTTCCCAATCGGATCTTCCCCTGGAAAGTATCGATCTGCAAAAGCCTTGTTGATGATGGAGACACGAGGCCGGGTGCTGTCCTCCTGCTCGGTGAAGAGACGGCCACGCAGGAGATGAGCCTGGATGGATTTGAAAAAGTCGACGCTAATTTCGCGTTCATTGACCTCATTGTGTTCCCCATGGAAGGGATGCCCCAGGACGCGAATCCAGTCGGTGTTTCCATTGCCGTTGACGGGGAGCATGCTGGTGACGCCCACGGAGGTGACACCGGGAAGTGCAGAGGCTCGATCGATAATCTTGCGAACGACAGGGACCCTGGTCTCGGTTTTGCCATAGGTGGTCTCGGGTAAAGAGACAGAAAGAGTCGACAGGTGGCTGGGTTCGAAGGCGAGTTCGACGTGAAGCAGTCGGTAGAAGCTCTTTCCGAGCAGGCCCGCGCTGACGAGAAGCACCACGGCAATGGTGAGTTCGAGAACGACGAGTTTGGCTCCCAATCGTCGCCAGAGCGTTCCTGCAGAGCTGCGGCTACCCTCGTTGAGAGCTTCGCGCATTGCAGACGTAGGAAGGCGCAGGACGGGAGTGATCGCAAAGATCGCACCCAGGAGCAGGGCAACCGCAGTTGCAAAGACCAGCAGGTGCGAGTTGATGGCGAGGTGATTGAGATAAGGCATGCTTTCCAGCATGTCTTTTGAGAGGAGGCTCAGCATGAGGCGCATGGCCGCATAGCCGGCCGCCAGTCCGGTGAGGGTTCCAGTTGTGACCAGTACGACGGCCTCGGTTGCAAATTGACGGATAAGGCGAGCGGGCGAGGCTCCAAGAGCGCCTCTCACCGCAAATTCGCGACGGCGGCTTTCGGAGCGCACCAGAAGCAGGCTGGAGACGTTGACGCAGGCAATGATGAGAAGAAGGCAGGCCCCGGCGAGTAATACAAGAAGGATGGGACGAATGCTGCCGACGATCAGTTCGGCGAGTGGTGCGATGTGCGCTCCCTGGTCGCGATTTGAGCCGGGATACTGCGCTTCAAGCTGCTTGGCGATCGTCGCCATGTCTGCCTGGGCGGATTGAAAGGACGCGCCGTCCTTCAATCGCCCCACGGCAAACAGGTTGTGGCAGCTGCGACGTTTTTCGCAGTTTGAGAGCTCGTGAACCGTTGTCCAGAATTCGGCTCCCCCACGTGGTGCGAACTGGAAGTCTTCCGGAAGCACGCCAATGACTACGGTGGGCACAGCATTGAGGGTGATACTTTGGCCAACGATATCTTTACGGCCGCCGAAGCGGCGTTGCCAGGTTCCATAGGTAAGCATGACCGAAGCGGCCGCGTTCGGATTATCTTCTCCGGAGTGAAAGTCGCGGCCCAGCATCGGGTGCACGCCCAGGGTGCGGAAGAAGCCATCCGTAATCCGCGCTGCCGATACAGGTTCTACACCGGAGGAGGTCGTGAAAAGATATCCGCCGCCTGTGTACGCATCGAGGGAGGAAAAGGATTTATTAAGCCGACGCCAATCGAGGAAGTCCTGATACGAAATGTTGGAACGGGGGAAGGCGACGCCGCGCTCCGCGACGTCGGCGAGCCGGTTCGCGTCGGCATAGGGCAGAGGCTTCAGCAGGGCTGCATCGACGAAGGCGAAGATGGCAACGCTGGCTCCAACTCCGAGAGCGAGCATGAGGATGCTGGTGACGGTGAAGCCGGGGCTGCGACGAAGCTGGCGCAGGGCGAAGCGGATGTCCTGAAAGATGGTCTCGAAGAACGGAAGAGTGCGCCGGTCGCGATGGGCCTGTTTGGTCGGCTCAATGCCTCCAAGGCGCCGGATCGCATCTCTCCGTGCCTCCTCAGGCGACATCCCCGAGCGCAGATTGTCGTCGATGTTCATCTGTAGATGACTCTCGAGCTCTGCGGAAAAATCCTGCTCCTGTCGTTGCGTAGGCACGACACCGGCGAGTCTGTGAAGCCATGCGCGAAATGGATTCATGATGGATCCTCCGAGGGAGAGAGAAACCGGGAGAGAATCTCTGTGGTCTGTTCCCAGCTGAGGGTTTCCTTGTGCAGAAGGCGTCGACCGGAGCGGGTGAGCGAATAGAACTTCGCGCGCCGATTGTTCTCCGACTGGCCCCACTCCGAGGCGATCGCGCCTTCCTGTTCCAGGCGAAGCAGCGCGGGATAGAGCGTGCCGTAGTTCAGCGAGAGCAGATCCCCGCTGGTCTGCTCGATGCGGCGCGCAATGCCATAGCCGTGAAGAGGTCCCATGCTCTCCAGAGTTTTGAGAACCATCAGGGCTAGCGTGCCCTGCCAGACATCGGTCTTGTCACCCATAGATCTCCTATTGCCTCACCATAGGAGTATGAGCAGCTTTTCTATGGCATGGCAATAGGAGAACGAGGAAATGTGACGAATTTCTTTAAAGAGGCAATAAGAGGAACTGTAACTTTAGTGAGCGAAGAGAAGACGATTCCGTAGAGCCTGATCCCCCGCCAGATATGAGGTGGCGAACCAGCTTTGTTTCAGGCCGCTGATGGCAATCGGCTTTTGTAGTGTGAGCACCTGTTTCGCGGCGCGCGGGGCTAGCGCGGAAGCCTGGCTCATACGAGCGCGAAAGTGGAGATGGTCGAAGATCCTCAGAGCGTCAATCGCATAGGAGGTCGCAATCCGCTGGTCCTCGATGACGACGAGGTTATCTCCATTCCTGGTTTCCCCCGAAGGCGAGAGGTTCGAAGATCCGGTATAGACCCGCGCAGTGGGTAGATTGAAGTCGGTGACGACAAATTTGTTATGTTCGTTGATTCCCGAGCCCCCGCTCCATTCAGCGGAGAATGGCGGCGGCGCATTTTTCGCGAGATAGCTGAAGGGAACCAGCGCGACGCTCCCATCAGGCTTGGTGATCTCAAGGGAAGATGTCTTGTCGGAGATCCCATAGCAGAAGACCTCGCTCTTCATCAGGCGATCGATCGCTTCGCGGAGCGCTCCTGATTTCGTCTGGTAGAGAAATGCGATCGCAAAGAACACGGAGGAGGTGGCGTCGTCGATGGCTTTTCCAACAGGCCCCAGCGAGAGATCCGCAGACGCATGCGGCGCGAAACAGAACTGGAGATCAGGCCTTCCTGTCATCTTGACGGAGTGCCAGGCCGTGAACAATGCGTTGGAGGTGAATCCGGGCGAGTTCTCAAATGCAAGATCGAAGTACTGAGAGAAGAGACCGGCAACATTGCTGCTGGTGAAGAGCAGCGCGTTGTTGGCCTGAATATAGATGCCGCGAAAGCTGAAGTTCGTCGAGCCGAAGAGCACTTTCACCGGCTTCTTGTTCTTCTTCACGATCAGCACCTTGTTATGCTGCAGGCCGATGAAGTGCATGCGGTGAACGTTCGCGGCACCAGCGGAAGCGACAAGTTTCTTCGCCGCAATCGACGCATCATTGGTTGCCTTCGCATGGTCGGCGGAGTCGTCGATGATGATGCGAAGACGCGAGCCGAGGCCGGCGAATTTGCCGACAATATCGGGTTCATCGAGATCGTAGGCAAAGACGTCGAGCGATAGGGTCTTGTCGTTGGCGACTTCGTCGAGCACTGAGAAGAGCAGGTCGTAGGCTTCGAAGCCGAGCCATTCGTAGACTCCCGCAGGGGATTTCGTCTTGTCGAAGGCGAGCCCTGAAGCCCCGCTGGAGGGGATCACGTTCGGATCATTGTTAAATTTATCGACATAAGCCTGCGACGATGCAAAGCTGCGGGTAAATCCGATGTCGAGAAAATCGCTGTAAATCTCCTTCGAGAGTGAAATGTCGACTGTTTTCGTATCACCGGCCACAAGTTTGTTATCGGAGGGCATGTGCTGCTTGGTGATTCGATATCGATAGATGCCGTCCTTCGGATCATAGGGAAAGTGCGTCCAGCGGAATTTTTGAAAGGGCGCTTCAAGCGAAGGATAGTTGCGAAAGCCATTCACGGCAGCGGTAGCCGGTTTGTCGTAGGAGAAGGCGATGCGGTTGCGCAGAGGCGAGTAGGTTCTCTTGCCGGGGCTTTTGACTTCAATGGAGAATCCGACGAAGTCGTCCTCGGGCTCAGCGACGTCCATGCCAATAAGGCACATGCGTTCGCCGCGCCAAAGCTTGGCGGTGAGACTACGGGAGGTGCCGGAGTTTACAAAGTCGCTCATTGGGGGGCCCCTTAAATCAATCTGCAAGAGCGATTTGAATACGGCCAGATTAAAGGACGGTTCATCGTCTTCGAAGAAGACGTTTTTAACTATGGATTAGCCAGGAAACGGTAACCGACGCCGCGAACTGTCAACAGGTGTTGCGGGTGAGCGGGATCATCTTCGATATAACGGCGCAGGCGCACGATGAAGTTATCGATTGCCCGGGTGTCGGTGTCTTCGTGGACCCTCCACACCTGTTCCAGAATCTCCTTGCGGGAGACAATCTGTCCTTCGCGATCGGTCAGGTAGCGAAGCAGATCCGCTTCCATGACGGTAAGTTGTGTTGTGCGGTTTGGAGCGACGAGTTCGAGCTCATCGAAGCGAATCGTGCGGTGATTGAAGGCGTATTCGGACGCAGGTCCGGCTGGCTCAGAAGTGCGGCTGGGTGATCCGGTTTCAACGAAACCTGACGTCTGGCTGCGATGCCATGCGGTACGGCGCAGAAGGGATTTAATCCGAATTAAAAGAATGCTGAGGTCGAAGGGCTTGGGGAGATAGTCGTCCGCGCCGGCATCGATGCCTTCGAGAACCTCCTCAGGCCGCGAGCGGGCTGTGAGCATAAGAACGGGAGTGAAGCGTTGCGCCTTGCGAAGGGTTCGAACGATCTCGAAGCCATCGGTTCCGGGAAGCATGCAATCGAGTATGACGGCGGCGATGGCTTCGTCAGGACGAAGAAGGTATTCGAGCGCGGCGTCGCCGTCGGCTTCGTGGTGGGTACGGTAGCCTTCGGCCTGCAGGTTGAAGATAAGCCCCTGCGCAAGATGCTCTTCGTCTTCAATGACGGCGATGAGGGGAGCATTGTCGCTCGGATGGGAATCGCTCATGCTCTCTCCTCAACTCCTTCCTGCTGTCCCTTTTTGATCGATGCAGTGGATGGCTCCGTGGCCGATGCCGGATTGGCCAGAGGAAGCGTCAGCGTGATCGTGGTGCCCTGGTTGGGGCCGGGGCTTGTGGCGACAGCGTTTCCTCCGTGCTGGCGTGCGATATTGCGGACCAGGAAGAGGCCGAGGCCGGTGCCCTTGATGCGTACCATGGAGCGGCCAGGGACGCGGTAAAAGCGCCGGAAGATGCGTTTGTGCTGATTGGGCGGAAGACCAAGCCCGGTATCGGTGATGCTGAGTGTCGCCCAGGTGTACTGCGTGATCGAGAGGGAGCAGTGCACATGGACTCCTTCCGGTGAGTATTTGACGGCGTTGTCGAGCAGATTGAGGATCGCAATTCGGAGGTCTTCGGCGATCCCCATCACGCGCAGATGGACAGCGCCAGCAACAGGCTCGAGCACGATGGAGTCACGGGAAAGGTGATGTCTCTGGAGGGTAATCGCGATGCAATCGGTGACGAGCGGCTCGAGATCGATGAGCGTGCGGCTTTGCTGGCGCTGGCGCTGGCCAAGCTGTCCTGCCTTGAGAACCTGTTCGACGGTGGCAAGCAGGCGGTCGGAGTCTGCCAGCATGTTGGCATAAAACTGCTGTCTTTGCGCCTCGTCTACGGGGCGGCGCTGAAGCGTTTCAAGGTAGAGCCGGATGCTGGCGATGGGAGTTTTGAGTTCGTGGGTGACCGCGTTGAGGAAAGAGTCCTGACGCTCGTTGCGGCGAACTTCACGCACAAGAAAAACCGTGTTGAGAACAACTCCGGCGATGAGCAGCGCAAAGAGGATAATCCCGAAGACGGCGAGCGCGACGGTCCGCTCGTTCAGGACGACCCAGCCGATATTGAGCGTAACGGCGAGTCCAACCAGAAGCACACCGAGGGTGATGAAGAATGCGATGGTTCCGCGGCGTCGAGTGATGTTCATGCCCAGGCTCTCTGCGAAGTATATGTCGTCGCCAGCCTGTATTCGCCTCGTTGAATTACTGGTTCTATCGTCAAGAGCTACAGATTGGCTTTGAATCATAAAAAAAGGCCGGTGTGAGAGGAGTAATTCCTGTCTCACACCGGCCTTTTTGTTTTTGAATTAGCGCGTGCGGAACTCAGCGCGGCATCCGCGGTCTACCCACAGGCCGCGGCGGTCTGTTCCCCAGGTCTGTCCCTGAACGCAGGCAGAGCCGCTGATCTGGCGGGACAGGACAACGTTGTTGGGATTGCCGCCGTTCGGGATCGAGCAATAGTTGCGACTGCCATTGTCTGAGGAGCAGGTAAACGTCCTGCTGCCACCTCCACCCCAGTTACCGCCATTGCCACCGCCGTTGCCTCTTCCGGAGACGAATTCGGCGCGGCATCCGCGATCGACCCATACGCCCCGGTTGTCATAGCCCCAGCTCTGACCCTGGTTGCAGGAAGAACCACTGATCTGACGGCTCAGGCGCACTCCGCCCTGCGTGTTCATATTGCAGTAATGGCGTTTTCCATCGTCGGAGGAGCAGGTAACGGTCTGGCCACCGCCCCCGTTATTTCCTCCACCCCAGCCATTGCCACCGCCACCACTGTTGGTGATGAATTCGGCGCGGCATCCGCGATCGACCCAGATCCCACGGTTATCCCAGCCCCAGGTCTGGCCCTGAATGCAGGCGGATCCGCTCCGTTGCTTCGTCATCTGAACCCCGCCACGCGTATTGGCGCTGCAGTAATTGCGATGGCCATCATCGGAGGCGCAGTAGATGGTTTGTCCGTGTGCAGTCGCGGGCTTCATGAAGGCTGCACAACCGAGCAGGAGAAGGAAGACGAGTGGCACGAATCGCATTTTTAAAATCATGAACGCCCTCAATTCGGAAGTAAGTACAACAAACCGCGGAACATTTGGTCCGGAGACCGTTCGCTGGAGGACAATACTCCAGCTGGAGTTATCTGTCGAATGGGATGCAGGATTTTGAGACAAGTATGTATCAGAGAATACAGGTTTTGTTTGACGGCAAGCAGTCTCGGGTTCAACAGAAAAGGCGCAGATCAAGTCTGCGCCTTTCTATTTGAAGAGGATGTAAAAAGCGTTACATGCCAGCCGGTTTTGGGTCCGCGGGATCGAACTTCGCGACCTGAACCTTTTTAGCCAGGCCAATCTTTTCCAGCAGCCAGATGCCGTAGTAGTTGATGTCGAACTCATACCAGGCAAGGCCATGACGCGCGCTGACCGGATGAGCGTGATGGTTGTTATGCCATCCCTCGCCGCCGGTGAGGATCGCAACCCACCAGTTGTTGCGGGAGTCGTCGCGAGTCTCGAAACGGCGCTTGCCCCACAGGTGAGTCGCCGAGTTGACCAGCCAGGTAGCATGCAGGCCAAGGGTCACGCGAAGGAAGGTGCCCCAGAGCATCATTCCGATAGCGCCAACGATGCGATGGCCGGGAGCGGCGAGTGCGGCGCCGAGAGCGAGCTGCAGGAAGCCGGCGATGGTCAGCGGTAGCCAGTGATACTTCGAGAGCCAGACGTGAACCGGGTCGCGCGTGAGATCTGGAGCATAGCGGCCGAGCAGCGCGGTCTCCGAGTGCAGGGCGCGGCCGGAGACAATCCAGCCGACGTGAGCCCACCAGGTGCCATCGTGCGGAGTGTGGGGATCGCCTTCCTGGTCCGAGTTCTGATGATGGACGCGATGCGTCGCCACCCAGAAGATAGGTCCGCCTTCAAGAGCCATCGTGCCGCAGCCGGTCAGGAAATACTCAACCCACTTGGGAGTCTTATAGCCCCTGTGCGTCAGCAGGCGATGATAGGCCATGCCGATGCCCACGTTGATCGCGAAGAAGTACATCACGGCGGCGACAGCGAGATTGGTCCACGAGAAAAAGAAGAGCGCCGCAATGGCGCCGATGTGGAAAAGCGTCATTGCCACGGCCGTGATCCAGTTGATGCGGCCTTCCTGATGCTCACGCCCCATGCGGAGGTCCTCACGAACCTTGCGGGCAGTCTGAGCGGCGGGCGCAACGTTCGCATGCGGAGCTTCGGCGATGGTCGCCTGTGTGATTTCTTCAGTAGGGATCAATGATGGGCTCATAGTGTCTGTTCGCTTCCTTCTATTTCGAAGCTAACAGGATGTGGGAGTTGTGGATGTAAGACTTTTGTAATGGGTAGGAAAGCCAAAAAACAGTGGGTTAACGAGCCTCTGTGCAGCCGGAAAATCGCAGAAAAATAAGGACGAAAAGGATCGTCGCTCGACATATACCTGTATAGGAATATATGGTATTGCGCCGGCGAAGTTCACAGTCTTTCTATAGCTTCTTCCAGACGACATCTTCATTGTTCCGGCGATCGATCATGGCATCGACCCTGCCGGAGGCATCGCGGTGAAAAACCCGCCTGCCTTCGGAGCCGGGTCGGAAGAACAGGTCAGCCACCTCCGGAAGAAGAGGTTCGCGAGGCCGCTGGCCGCGTTGGGAATAGAGCTTGTCGACGTCTCGAAGAATCGTCAGGGTCACGCCGGGAGCAAGCTGATAGGTGCCGATGTAGTCGTTGAGAAGCGTGGGGTTGATGCTGCCGAGCGCGGGATCTTCGTAGTAGCGCATCATCTGCGTGACGACGATCTGCCATCTGCCGTTGCGGTACATCCAGGTATCGGCGCCGTGGTAGCGCGCATGAAGCTGTTGGCCGAAGATAATCTCCGTCTCATCGAGATCGTAGGCGAGGATCGCCGTGTTGCCCAGCAGGCGGCTCTGTGGTTTGACGACGCTGATCTTGCCGGAGTAGCCATGAGGCAGCGGAGCAACGTCAGCGACCAACGCCGTTTTGTTCATCGCGCGCCCTTTCTCATCGAAGTAAAGGGCGTCGTCCGCATAGTAGAGCTTCCAGGGACCCTGATCGCCGATGGCGACCGAGTCGGAGAGCAGCTGGGTACGATGGACCAGTTCCTCCTGCGTGATAGAGCCTGAGTCGGATTGGGCGGTAGAGGCGGTTGCGGTAGCAAGAAGCAGCAGCAGGAAAAAACGCATCGACGAAACTCCGGGCTGGGCTTAGCTGGGTTTATCCGAGAGTGTAGCCAACGCGAAAGCGATAAGGTTCCCGGCCCTTGAAGAACCGGGATAAAGTGTGACGACTTGCTGACCCGTCCTCATGCCGAATTTACCGGCTTAGCATCGCGGTCGTTCCCGCCACCTCGCCTACCTTGAGGTAATTTCCATAGCCCACGATGACGGTCGAGCCGATGAGCAGCAGAAGCCCGAGCGTGACCAGCACCTTGGTGCGCATGCTGGTTCCGCGCCATTCTTTAAGGGCGAGGCCCCAGAGCGTGGCGAAGATGATGATCGACGCCATGTGCAGCGTCCACGAGGAGAAGTCATACTTGCCCATCTTGGTCTGGCCCATCGAGTAGAAGAAGAACTGGAAGTACCAGATCACTCCGGCCATGGCGGCGAAGAAGTAGTTGGACGTAAGCGTGCGCCGGGAAAGGCGGTCGTAAGTCGAAGGGTCGAGCGGATCGAAGTCGACCATCGTGTCGCCCGAGGCATGGCTGGCGCGCATGGGATTCAGGCCCGGTTCGCCAAAGAACTGCTTAATGGAGCTGTTCTTCAGGATCAGGATCACGGACCAGACAAAGTTGGTCAGGAAGCCTCCCCACAGGACGACGATCAGCACAGGAAGGTTCTGCCAGAGATCGAGGCGGTTATGGGCCAGAAGCTGTTCCTTCGCGACCGCAGCGATCGGTGCGCCTGCTTTGAGCCCGAATGCGAAGAACGAGCTCATGATGCCGGCGAAGATCGCGACGGCGAGGCCCTTGCCGAAGTTGTAGTCCCGCTCACCTGCCTCGGCCATCTCTTCTTCCGTGATCTCGCGCTCTTTGGAAAGGCCAGCGGCTCCGTTGACCGCGACCGCGATGAGGCAGACGGCTACGCCCACCAGGATGATCTGGCCGGAGTGCTCATGCAGGATGCTGGACATCTCGCCGCTGTAGATGGGAGGGATGAGAGTGCCGAAGACAGTGCAGAGACCGAGTGCGATAGCGTAGCCCAGGGCGAGGCCGAGATAGCGGATGGCGAGGCCGAAGGTGAGGCCGCCCATGCCCCAGAGAATTCCCCAGAGGATCGCGTAGTGGATGCTGGAGGGATCCAGCCGATAAGCGGTGTGGAGCACGCTGGAGAGATTGGGGACGAAGATCCACGCGAGCAGAAGCGGAGCGACGATCCATGCTGCAAATCCCTGGATCAGCCAGTAGATCTCCCACGACCAGCGCTTGATGCCGCGAAAGGGGATGAAGTTGGTGGCGGAGGCGAACCCACCTATCCAATGGTAGATCACGCCGATCAAAGGATTTGGTCCCACGAAGTCTCCAATTTGAGGAATGATAAGAAAGGCTCCAGGGGAGCGCGTACTATCGTAGCTGACAATGGATTGAATCTGGAAATAAACTCTCTATTGAACAAGCAAGTTGCTGCACAGCCATTGGAGGTCGGTCCTGCAAGTCTCTCTGTTTATTACCTGCTACAACGACACCTTGTTTCCCGAGACAGGCAAGGCCGTCGTCAAGGTGCTTGAGCGACTGGGCCATACGGTCCATTTTCCCGCAGGGCAGACCTGTTGCGGACAGATGCACTGGAACACAGGCTATCAGGCGGAAGCGCTTCCACTGGTGGGAAGGTTCGTTGCTCAGTTTCGCCACGCCGAGGCGGTGGTCGTCCCTTCCTCCAGCTGTGTGGCCATGATGCGGGACCATTACCCCAAAATGGCTGAAGAGATCGGCGACCGCAAGCTGATCGCGGAGGTAGAAGAGCTACTGCCGCGCGTGTACGAGTTTTCAGAGTTTCTCACCAAGCGGCTGGGACTGAAAGACGTGGGTGCGTACTACCCCCACCGCGTGACCTACCACGCCAGCTGCCATGGTCTGCGCAATCTCGAGCTGGGAGATGGGCCGTTGAATCTGCTGCGATCGGTGAAGGGAATCGACCTGGTCGAGATCGAAAGCCCGGAGCAGTGCTGCGGCTTCGGAGGAACCTTCGCGGTGAAGAACGCGGACGTGTCCAGTGCGATGCTGGCCGAGAAGACCACCGCTGTGCTGAACACCGGAGCCGAGGCCTGCACCGCCTGCGATAACAGCTGCCTGATGCATATCCAGGGAGCGCTGCACCGGCAGCGCACCGGCGTCAGGACCGTGCATCTGGCTGAGGTTCTGGCCGGGGGGGAGGAGGCAGGACTGTGAGTTCATCGAGCAACGTACTCGATCCCCGGACCTCGCCCACGTTTCCGATAGCGGCCCGTGCGACCCTCGGAGACACCCAGCTTCGAAAGAACGTCCGCCATGCGACCGAGGTGATTCAGAGCAAGCGCGCTCGTGTCGTAGGCGAGATGCCCGACTGGCAGGAGCTTCGCGAGAGCGGACGCCAGATTCGCGAGCACACCATGGCGAACCTCGACTACTACCTTGAAGAGTTCGAGCGCAACTGCATCCGCGCCGGTGGTCAGGTTCACTGGGCCAGGGACGGCGAAGAGGCCAAGCGCATCGTAACGGCGCTGGTCAAGGCGCACGCATCTTCCACCTCGCCAGAGGTCATCAAGATCAAGTCGATGACCACCGAGGAGATTCACCTGAACCTCGCGCTCGAGGCCGAGGGAGTTCGGGTCTACGAGACCGATCTCGCGGAGCTGATCATCCAGCTGGGCCACGATCGGCCCTCGCACATCGTGGTGCCCGCACTACATAAGAATCGCCAGCAGATCCGCGAGATCTTTCAACGCGAGATGAATCTTCCCGATCTGGGCGAGAAGCCGCAGGATCTCGCCGATGCGGCGCGAAAGTTTCTTCGCGAAAAATTTCTGCGGGTGGACACGGCGGTCAGCGGAGCCAACTTCCTGATCGCCGAGACCGGTGGCGTCTGCATCGTGGAGAGCGAAGGGAATGGCCGGATGTGCCTTACCCTGCCCGAGACCCTGATTACCGTCGCCGGAATCGACAAGGTGCTTCCGCGCTACGAGGATCTGGAGGTCATGCTGCAGCTTCTGCCACGCTCGGCCACCGGCGAACGGATGAACCCGTATAACTCCATCTGGACCGGAGTGCATGCGGGGGATGGGCCGAAGAACTTCCACGTCGTGCTGATGGACAATGCTCGTACTGAAGTTCTGGCCGATGGAGAGGGCAGGCAGACGTTGAACTGCATCCGCTGCGGAGCCTGTCAAAACGCCTGCCCCGTCTACCGGCAGACCGGAGGCCATGCCTACGGCTCGGTTTATGCAGGGCCTATCGGAGCCATCCTTACGCCGCAACTGCAGCAGCTGCATCATGCGCAGACGCTGCCGTATGCCTCGTCGCTGTGCGGAGCGTGCTATGAAGTTTGTCCGGTAAAGATCAACATCCCCGAGGTGTTGATTCACCTGCGCAACAAGGTCGTGAAGCAGAAAGGCGCTCTGAACCCGGAGGCGCTGGCCATGAAGATGGCCGGAGCGATCTTCCAATCGGAACGCCGCTTCCGCGCTGCGCAGCGCCTGGGCCGGATCGCCGAGACTCCTCTGGTGCGTAAAGATGGAAGCGGCGAAGGATGGATCGGCTGGCTTCCCGGGCTGCTGGGTGGCTGGACCCAGGTAAGGGATCTCAGAGAGATGCCGAAGGAGACCTTCCGCGACTGGTGGGAGAAGAGAGGAAGCCATGGCAACTGAGGTCGGCAGCATCGATTCTTCGGCGGCGCGAACCGAGGTTTTGCGGCGAATTCGTGCAGCCAATAAAGGAGCTGCCGATGGCGCTCGCGCCTCTCAGCAATGGAGCCAGATCCCCCGTAACTACCTCCGTGCGCCGAGCTTGTCGCGCGAGCAGATCCTCGATCTGCTTGAGGATCGCCTCCGCGATTACGATGCCACGGTTGCTCGCGCAGCCGAAGCAGAGGTCGCCGCCACGGTCGCCACGATGCTCACGGAACGTGGACTGCGAAAGATCGTGATTCCGCAGGGGCTGGATGCGTCCTGGCTGCCGCCGGGATTCGATTTTGTCGTGGACGACGGAGCCTCGTCGGCGGAGTTGGACGGTTTTGAAGGCATTCTGACCGCGTCGACCTGTGCCATTGCATTGACCGGTTCCGTGGTGTTGCAGAATGTGCCGGGGCAAGGCAGGCGCGCCATATCTCTCATCCCTGACTATCACCTTTGCCTTGTTCGAGTTGAGGATGTGGTGCAGACGGTGCCGGAGGCAATCGCCCGCCTTGGGTCGTCCTCTACGCTGCCGACGACGTTTTTCGCCGGGCCATCCGCTACGGCCGACATCGAAATGACCCGCATCAAGGGCGTCCATGGGCCGAGATTTCTGGACATCATCCTGGTGGGTTAACGTAACCCCGGGTGTCGCGCCAGACCTCAACGTCTTATGAGAAGATGGCATCCTATTAACACGCGTTTCCACCCACTGGAGCAAGTTTTTACATTCTCTTGACTCCTGCAAGGGAAAAACGCTGGTGCAGTTCGGGCCTGATGTATATATTTGTCCGACAAACGTGAAACCGAGAGACACACTCACGAGTCGCAGCTAAAAGCCGGTTGTGGTGGGCTGGTAATCTTCAATCGCGCCGGCAGCCTTTGAATCCTTCGGGCTTGCTGCATGCAAAAGTGTCCTGTAGTTCTCTCAGGGGTTTGATGAGGTGTCTGCGATGAAGTTCCTTCTTCGGCGGCCTACGCTCCTTTCCACAGGCCTGATATGCCTGCTCGCTTGCCCGCTTGCGGCCTGGACCCAAACGAGCTCTTCCTCTCCGCGAAGGCCTTCGCGAACTACCCCCGGCGGCAAGTCGGTCTCACGCGCTGCCGATGGCGTCGTGATCCCCGGACCCCTGCGATCATTTTTGCGAATGGCCGGTATCAGCCAGAAGATTCCCGCCGATGAGGTTCTGCCGCTGCTATCCCGCAACGTTTTCATGCAGGGCTACAGTCAGCAGAAGCCCACGGAATTCCTGGTACTGTTGGACCGGTATGTCCAACAGGCGCGCGAGCTGCAGATCCTTGCCGGATCCAGTGGAACGATCAATGTCAATGGCTGCGGCGACGTCGGAACCCTGATCCAGATCCTCGGATATCGCGTGGTCGGCAACTGTCAGGACAAGAACCTTACCTTGGCAACTTCGAATCCGGACCGCGCTTTTCTGACCATCGACTCGGGTTTTCCATTGATGACGCTCGAAGAATCCCTTCAAAAAGGAACTCCATTCCACTACGCCTTTCCTTCAGCGCGGGTTCCGGTGTTAATGAAAGAGTCGGACTGGATGTCCCTCAATCGCAGGCGGTCCGCTAACAATCTGGTAGATCTCCTGATTCACGAGCCCGCAATCGCCCGGCTCTACTGGGCCTTGTCCCGCAATGACGATGAGACCAACCTGGCTTTGGCGAAGTCTCCCGGACTCTGGAAACTCTCGGCCTATGCCCCGGTGCTGGACTTCTATGGAAGCCAGATCTCGATCCGTTCCGGCAGAGTGATTGTGCCGGGAGGCAGTAAGGCGGAGCCCGTCTGGAAGGATCTCGCAGGAGCCAGTCCCGACAATCCGGGTGAATTCGTCCTGCATCTGGTGGCGAAGGACAATGGCTGGCTCGCCGCGTACTACGATGCGCTCTCCCGCGTGAGCCAGACCCAGCAGGAACACCTTACCGAGTCCCCGCGCATGAAGCACGTCTATGAAGCCTTCCGCGCTCCTCAAATAGACCCGCCAGCGACGGCCAGCGTCTTCCGCAAGGCTCCCGGTCTGCTGGTGCTCTTCACCCGCGTTGAATGGGAGCCCAACGGCCAGCCTCATATTCCGGGCGATCTCAGCGTCTGGAAGGAAAACCTCGCGCAGAAGTCGGACTCCAAGGTCGTGCGTGCGTGGGGCAAGCATGCCCGCGGCTGGAGTGACTCCGAGCACGAGCAGTTGCTGGAGGCGATGGCCTCGATCTCACGATTTGATTCCGATACCGGCCCGCTTCAGACCTATCTCACCCTCGCTGAAATCGATGCTCGCCGGCCCGCCGGCAGGAAGCTTTCGCCCGAGACTGCGCGTCTGCTGGCCACCCGCTTTCAGAAGTTCGGAACCTGGTATCTGCTCTTCTCCGAATTCCCCGAGTTGACCGACGAATCCATCGCCCGATTCATGAACGTAGCCGATGCCATCGGCAATATCTCTAACTCGACCCTGCGTGGCAATGCCGTTGGAGCGTTCCAGGCGAATGTAGGGATCTGGCAGGTCCTCGCACGACAGGAAGAGATTCCTTCCAGCGTCCTGAACTCTTCGTGGATGAACGCCGTGGGTCCTTTTGCGAAGATCACTTCATCGTCGCAGCTCTTCGACGCATCGCGCTCTTCTCTGGGCGATATCGTGAAAGCGGCCGGCGGGCAAAGCCTCTCGCAGGAGGCGTTGATCAATCTGATGGCGGGTCCGCCTCAGCAAAGTGCCGAAGCACAGCGAGCCCGTCAGGAGATCGCGGATCGCATTCGAAATGTGCTTGAAGATCAAAGGCTCGTCTCTCTCGATACGCTGTTTGCCTTGAGCGATGGCCTGGGCGCGATGGCGCAGGGATCGCCCGCTCCGCACAACATGCTTGGACTCGCCGGAGAGCTGCGCGAGTTCGAGATGCCTCGCCCCATCTTCACCAACAGCGAGAAGGTCAGCTGGGCTCCCGGCGTATATTCCAGCCATCACGCCGAGCTGCAGATCAAGACCGATCTCACCAAGGTGATCAAAACCCCGGGCACCAAAGCACAGCTCGAAAATGCGAGAGGGCAGCTGACTCCGTTTCTGCGAGATGCTCTCGTCGGGTTGAACTACGCCTACTACGAGCCGCCGGGCGCGCAGGTGCTGCATAACAACTCTCTGTTCGTGCGTTCGCACGACTTCTCCGGCCTCACCGTAGTCTCAACCGAGCGTTCCTGGATGTCGCCTGAGCTGATGGGCGTCGGAACCCCGGCAGGTGGCGGCGCCTATCTGATGGGTTCGCTCGCCGACCTGCCCTATGCGCTTGCCTCGACCGAACAGGACTTCATCGCTCCTGAAAACGTCCAGGCACTCATCTGGAAGGAGCTCGTCCCTGACCTGCTCGTCAGCGCGACCGTTCCCCGATGGTGGGGAGTGAGCCCGCAGGAGCTTCATGCCGTGACACTCTATCAGCGTTCAGGCGAAGAGCTGCTGCTTGCGGCAGAGACTGATGCCGCCCTCCGCGGCCAGGTCACCCAGATTCTGGCGGATCGTATGGCGCCACAGAGGCTGGAGACGCTCGATAAATCGCTGGCGAATAACGAAGATGCTATCGCGGTGCTCGCTCAGACGATGCCCGCCGATACCTTCTATCTTGCAACCGAATTTCGTCGCAGGTATCCAGGTCACGCTGCCGTCGGATCGCAGAGCCAGCAGCTTGACGCCCTTTGCGCGAAGTATCCGGAGCAGACGACGCCAGAACGTCTCTCTCGCGACTTCGGTGTCCCCCATCCCGTGCTCGCGCGCAGCTACGCTCCGGTCTTGTTATACGTGAAGCCCTTTCCGTCCTTCGGAGGAGAGTCCAGCCGGCTCTTCGGCGAGTCCTGGGAGTCGAGCAATCTCTACTGGGCTCGGCTCGCGGATGAGAAGGGCTACGAGCCCGCCAGCTTGAATCGCCTGGTGCCGGAGCTCACCCGTCGCATGACCGCGAAGATCTTCGCCACCGATCTCGAAGACTGGCCCGCGCTCGAACGAGCCATGCAGGAGACCGGCGAGGAGTTCCGCCAGGGAAAGGTGGCTCCGTTGCCGATGGCGGCTACGGCTACATCGTTGCAGACTCCTAATGGGAAAGCACAGGAAACCGCGATTGGAGGAGTACGGTGAAAAATTCTCTTCTCTCCGTTCTGTTGTTGTCGTCTTTACTGGTTCTCGGGGGTGGGCGTCGGATCGCCGCCCAGGACGACTCCCGGATCCTGGTCAACGTGGTGCTGGTGCAGCTGAACGTCGCTGTCACGGACCGCAAGGGGAACTACATCCGTGGTCTCAAGCCCGAGGACTTTGCGATCACCGAGGACAAGATCCCTGAAAAAATCGCCACCTTCGAAGAAGGCAATGAACCCACCACGCGCCTGGTCTTAAGCGGGCCCGAAGGCCGAATGGTGCCGCGCCAGATTGCGCAGCCTTCCAATCCGGATGCGGATCAACCTGCCGCAATCGGCCCCTCCGTTACCGGGGCCAACGTCTTCATCCTCTTCGATACCAGCAACTATATGTATCGCGGCTTTGTCTTCGCGCAGGACGCTATCGCCGACTTTATCCGTTCGCTCGAAGGCGTCTCTAACGTAGCTTTTTACTCTTATAGCCGCGACCTCTCACGCGCGGTTCCGCTTACGGCAGAGCGCCCGGCGGTTTTGCGTGGCGTGCGCAGCACGGTCGCCGGAGATGATGCGGCGCTCTATAACTGTCTTCTGATGACGGTGAAGGACGCGGCGCAGTTCACAGGCCGCAAAGCCATCGTCGTTTTTTCGAACGGCCCGGATAATGCCAGCCTGGTTCCGCCCGAAGACGTCGCGGAGCTCGCGCAATCGACCGGCACCATCATCTACATGGTCAGCACGCGCGATGCGCAGGCAGAGCCCATATCAACGGCAGTCTTCGAGCGCATGAGCAAGGCTACCGGCGGCAAGGCCTACTTCGCCAAGAGCTGGAAGGATGAGAAGGATGCCTTTGCCTCGATTCGCGAAGACCTGGCTCACCTCTATTCGTTCAGCTACTATCCACAGCCCAACCCGAATCGCGGCTGGCGCGCCATCACAGTTAAGCTGGTCGGAGAGAACGCGCAGAAATATCGCATCCGCACCCGCGACGGATATCGCGTCCTGAAACCGGCACAGATTGCCACGGTAGCGAATCCTGCCGCCACGTCCGAAGCCACGTCGCGGTAGGCGTCGCGAGCTGAAATCGATCAGGGGTGAAAGACCAGCCGATCCCCCTGGCTCGTTTCATTCCACAGCGTCTCTACGTCGCGAAGCGGTACAGCACGGAGCTTCACATCGAACGGCTTCACTGCCGCGACCGTGAAGAATTCACGGATCGCTTCACGGATCTGTTCCATCGAAGCGCTTCCAAACCCGCTGCCCAGCAGCTCCAGGCCCGAACTGCGCAGCGTTGCCGCGGGAAGCGTCACGGTCGGCCCCGCGCTTCCTCCTATCTGGATATAGCGGACTCGCGGAGCCGAGTGGCTGAGCCCCTTCTGGGCGATCGCAGCAAGCACCGTCTCGGCTGGCTGGCCCCATAGATAATCCAGCACCACATCGATGCCATGGTCGCTCCACTCCTTTCGCAGCGCGGCAATCAGAGCGTCACGCTCCAGAGTAAGAGAGAACACTGAATCCGCTCCCTGCGCCTTCATCTCCTCTTCATTCACACGTCTGGCGACGCCGACAATGCGCCTTGCACCCAGCCGCTTCGCGATCTGAATGGCAAGCTGGCCTGCGGAGCCCGACGCGCCCAGAATGAGGACACTCTCTCCCGGAGAGAACTTTGCGCGGGCCTTCAGTGCAACCCACGACGACATCCCCGGATTCGCGATCGCCGCTGCCGTAGCCTCGTCCAATCCCTTCGGGAGTGGAGTCAGAAGGCTGTCCCCGGCAAGCGCAAGCTCCGAGAAGGTTCCGAAGGGAGGACGCGCGGCCCCGAAGTAGACAGAGGTTCTGTCCTCGAGCCTGCCCACACCATCCACGCCCGCGATGAAGGGAATTGACCGGTGCTGCCATAATGACTCCCATTCGCCAGCGACTTTACGATTGGATGCAGCCCAGCGGCCACGACTTTTACAAGGCGTTCACCCTGCTGAGGGACCGGATCGGCAAAGGTCTTGTAGCGTGGCGGACTAGTGTAGCTTTCAACGACGGCTGCATGCATGTGTGGGCTGCCCTCTATGCCTAGCATAGATGAGAGCTGGCAGGGCAGATGCACGCAATGCGCTTACTCTTCTTCGGTCAGATAGCACCGCAGCAACCCGCAGACCACCGCGATGATTCCACCCAGCAGCATCAGCAGGGGAGCGGTCGAAGCCTTGCCGATCGCATAGGGGAGTAGAAAAATTCCCACGCCCGCATACATCAGAATCGTCAGCAGTGTCCGCATGGTACTTCTGTTCACGCCAACCTCCTGCGTTCCGCTCTCTACCTTTTCTCCCTCGCGAGGCAGCGGCCATCGATGGTGTAGAGTGGCGATATCGATCCGCCAAATCCCTTGCCGGACATATATAACCTATAACCGGCAATTTCCATGCTGTGCAAGCCCTATCTCACCGTGGAAGGTGTCGCATGCCGCACCTGGTTCGCTTACGTCCTTCGCGCCGTCTCCTTGCTCTTCTGTTCGCCGTATTGCTCGCCGCGCAGATTTCAGGCGCCCAGGCAAAGCTTCCCTCGCCGTTGGACGATCGCATCTCCTCGCAGGTCATCAAGCTGCGGAACGGCATCACGTTGAACTATGCGGTCCAGGGAGATCCGAAGGGGCCCGTAATCGTAATGCTGCATGGGGCCGGAGACTCCTGGCACTCCTTCGCTCGCGTGCTTCCCCTTGTTCCCTCGAGCTATCGCGTCTATGCAGTTACGCTGCGCGGCCATGGCCTTTCCGACCATCCAGACACCGGCTACTCCCGCGCCGACTTCGCCGGAGATATCCTCGACTTCCTCGATCAGCTCCATATCCAGCACGCAACCCTCATCGGACATTCACTTGGCAGCTTCGTCGCCCAGAAGGTCGCCGAACAGGATAACGGCTATCTCGACCGCCTGGTCTTGATCGGTTCCGGTCCCGGGACTCGCAAGGCAGGATCGTCAGAGGAGACCATCACCAGCCCATTTGCAAAGCTCACCGATCCGGTTCCGTACACCTTCGCCCGCGACTTCCAGGCCAGCACCATCTACTATCCGGTCCCGGCATGGTTCTTCGAGATGATGGTGGGCGAGGCACAGCGTGTACCGGCTGCCACCTGGCACGGCCTCGGCGCAAGTATCAGTGCAGGCGATTCTCTCGATGCGCTGAAGAAGATTCAGGTCCCGACCTTGCTCTTGTGGGGGGAGAAGGACTCCATCTTCCATCGCGACGACCAGGAGACTCTCCTCCACACCATTCCGCAGGCATCCCTGAAGGCCTATCCGGAGACAGGCCACGCACTGCACTGGGAGAGACCGCAACGGTTCACCGCGGACCTGTTGGCCTTCATTCGATCCAGCGGCAGTTCAAAGAAGCCGCAACTCTGACCGCGGCGCGTCCGTTCAGGAGAAGCGAATGGTAAAACTCTCCCCGGCCTTGACCGGCAGGAACAGCTCGTCAGGGCCAGATCCGGGAATCGGTTGCGTCGACATAGGCGAAACGGAGGTCACCCGTTGTCCTTTCGGCGAAAGGATGTGGTGAGTCAGATCCAGATGCGCGCGCAGGGTCGCGGTCGTGGCCTTGCCGTTTTCCCACTCAAGGTCGATCTCGAGACCGCCGCGGGCGCGCAATCCGCGAAACGAGCCGTTCTGCCAGCCTTTCGGAAGCGCCGGCAGAAGCCGAATCACATTGGATGCCGACTCCGCTCCGCGCAGCTGCGCAGCTTCACTGCTGCCTCCGCTGGCGTGGGACTGCAACAGCATCTCCACCATCCCCGTCGGGCCTCCGATATTGCCGTCGAGCTGGAAGGGAGAGTTCGCCTTTTTGCCGCAGACATCGAACATGTTGCCGCGTGTCGAGTCCGCCAGAAGACGCAACAGGCTCTGATACGCCGCATCGCCATCCTGCAGGCGAGCCATGCAGCAAAGGATCCAGGCACGCGACCATCCTGTGCTGCCTCCGTCGTGCGCAAGCCTTCGGTCGAGCGTCACGCGTGCTGCCTTGGCCAGGTCGGGAGTTCGTTGCGGCGTAATCTGATCGTCCGGAAACAAAGCGAACAGGTGGGAGATGTGCCGGTGGCCCGGCTCATTCTCCGCGTAATCCTGCTGCCACTCCTGCAGGTTGCCTGCCTTGCCGATCTGGAAAGGAGGCAGCTTGATCAGGGCCAGACGGGCGCGGTTGTGCAGCTGCGCATCCGTCGTGGCCTCCCAGTCAGGGGAAGCTGCAAGCACGGCGGCTGCCTGCAGCAGTCGCGTCAACACCGCTCGAACAATTTCGATATCCATCGTCGGAGCCATGCAGACGTTGTGAGCGGTTCCGTCCGGCAGAAGATACTTGTTCTCCGGAGAACAGGAAGGTCCGGTCACCATGCGCTCGGTCTTGGGATCCGTCACGATGGAGTCGAGAAGAAAAACCGCGTTGTCGCGCAGGCGTGGATAGGCACGGTCGCGCAGGAAAGAGATGTTGCCGGTGTAATCGAAGTGGTCCCACAGATGAAGCGACAACCATGCCGCGCCCATCGGCCACACGCCGCCGCCCAGCGCATCCACCGGCGAGGCGTCGCCCCAGATATCGGTGTTGTGGTGCACCACGTAGCCATCCGCGTTGTAATACTTTCGTGCCGTGACGTGGCCGGGGGAGCGGGTGCGGTCAATCAGGTCGAACAAAGGCGCGTGCAGGTCCGAGAGGTTGGCCCGTTCCGCAAGCCAGTAGATCATCTGGATATTGATGTTGATCGTGTACTTCGAGCCCCATGGCGGATCGACGGATTCGTTCCAGATTCCCTGCAGGTTGGCCGCGAGCGTCCCCGGACGCGAGCTCGAGATCAGCAGATAACGGCCGAACTGGAAGTAGATCCCCAGTAGCCCCAGGTCCTCGCCTCCGGATTTGATCTTCTGGAGCCGTTTGTCGGTGGCAATCGCGGCATTCGCATCTTCGGCAGACCCAACCGTGATGGCGGAACGCCGGAAGATCCTCTGGTGATCGGCGATATGACGCGCGCGCAGCTCGGCATAGGGGCGCGATGCAGCGGCAAGGATATTCTTTACGACGACCTGCCGCATCATCGCCTCGCCTGCCGGATAGCGAAAGTTCGTCGCGCAATCGAGGAACAGCGTTACCGCGGTTGCATTGGCTACTACCAATGCATTGTTCTTGGTCGAGGTAATGCCGTCGGTCGATACCGCCAGAAGCTCCGCATAGTAGCGAACCCCGACCTGGCGTTCCTTGACCGGCAGCCCCGGATTGTCATTGACCGGGAGAGCCTGTCCGAAGAGCTTCAGCCGATTTTGCGCCAGCGCAGCCGTCTCGAAGTTCGCCGGCCGATCCAATGCGGCGGTAAAGCTGAGCTTTCCGACCTTGTTCGACGTAAGCCGTATCACGATGACCTGGTCCGGCGATGAGCTGAAGACTTCGCGCCGGTATTGCACGCCGCCGTGAGTGAAGCTCGTCGTCGCGATGGCGGTATCCAGGTTCAGCTCCAGCCGATAGTCGGTGAAGCCATCCATCGGCCCAAAGTCCAGGTGCAGATCGCCAAGGGTCTGGTAACAGGGAAGACGCCGGGGGATGGAGAGGTAATCCGTCAGCACAAGCGCCTCTGCCTCCGCGACCTGTCCGGCGAAGAGCAGCTCGCGCATCCGCTGCACTGTCTCGCCTGCCAGCGGGTTATTGCGGTCACGCAGCTCCCCGTCCCAAATGGATTCCTCGTTGAGCTGGATTCGATCCTTGCCCGGCTGGCCGAAGACGCAGGCTCCCAGTCTGCCGTTGCCCACCGGCAACGTGTTCGCCCACTCCGCCGCCGGTTGATCGAAGAAGAGTTTGTAAGGCGTCTGTTCGTCAGACGTTGCAACTTCCTGCCAGGGCACAGCTAGAGCCTTATGCTGCGAGATCGCTGCGGCCGCGGCAGCGGAGGTTGCAAGAAAGCGGCGGCGCGTGGGGCGATTCGGCATCTAGGTCAGGCTCCAGTGCTGGCTCGGGCATTTGGCCCGGCTGGCGTTCCTCTTTGGCAAGAGTGGTTCAGAAATTTCAGTTCTTCCATCGCGCAACATTTGCGCCTCGATCATTCTAAGTGCCTTCACCAGAATGGTAATGTCTCGGCGTCAGGAACGCGAACCTCGAAGATCCCGGCAAGCGCTTGATCCACAAAAACTTCGCAGTCACTTTGCGCTCCACTGCGTGGAGCTTCGCCCCTCAGGACAGTCCAGCGGGCCTCCATGGAAGGCGCGGGCCGCGTCAGGATCGTCGACAGGAAGTGCGATATGGAATGGTGTAAGCGGCACCCTGAAATCTCCCTGGGTTCATCATACGATGATGTTCCGGAGAGCCGGGCTCGTGGGTTCAGACAGACTGAGGAGTCTGCGCCGGCAGCCGAACGATGAACTCCGTGTTGCCGGGGATCGACGAGAAGCGGATCACTCCGCCGTATTGATCCACGATGCGGTGGACGATTCCGAGTCCGAGTCCCGTGCCGACACCCACCGGCTTGGTTGTGTAAAAGGTATCGAAGATGTGCGCCTGGCTGTCCAGCGGAATGCCGCTACCGTCATCGGCGATGCGGATGCAGATCTCGGTGCGATGCTCGTCGGTGTGAGACTTCTCCGTCCAGGTCTTCACGCTGATCTTTCCATGCGGCCCGACGGCGTCGATGGAGTTGTCGAGAAGGTTGGTCCAGATCTGGTTCAGCCCGGTGCACTCGCTCTGCAGGGGAGGAAGATCGGAAGCAAAGTCCTTCTCCACCGTGATCTCCTTCTCGCGCATCTTGTGGCTCAGGATGACCAGCGTGGCATGGATGCTGCTGTTGACATCCACAGACTGCTTCATGCCCTTGCCTTCGTAGGCATACGATTTGACTGCCATCACTAGATCGGAGACGCGTCCGATGCTCTCCTCGATGGTTCCCACCAGCTGCATGCTCGATGCCATCGCCTCAATCCAGTTCAATGCGTCCGAAAGCGTGGATCCCGGAAACTCCGATCGCGCACACTCCAGGTCTTCCGCCTTGAGGCCGATCGAAACCAGCGTGGGAGCCATCTTCCAGGCATTCTCGATATTGGCTCCCTCCATCCACTCCGCCAGTGCCTCTTCAGCGTCGCTCTGGTCCAGCGAGCTCATCACGATGGTCTGTCTGGCGGCCAGAGTATGCTCCTGCAGATCGTGGAGGCACTCCTTCTGCTCCCGGCTCAGATCGGTCTTGCTGAACTTCGCGGAGAGCTCATGCATTCGCATCAGGTTCGAGCGCAGCTGCGAAGCCGCCCTGCGAGCCGCGGTACCGGGGTTGTTCAGCTCGTGCATCAGCCCGGCGGCCAGGGTTCCGAGGGAAGCCATCTTTTCCTGCTGAATCGTTGCGCTCTGCATCTTCTGGAATCGTTTCGCCATATTCCCCAAAATCGCCTTGCGCACATCCGGGCAGGTCGTCATCAGGCTCCAGAAGCCCTCTTCGCTGAGCTGCACCAGGTGGCAGGGGCCTTCCGCCTTCAGGTTGACCGCATTGGGAATATTCGCCAGAAGCGGAAGCTCGCCGAAGGCATTCCCGCTGGGAATGGAGGTCACCTCCATCTCGCGTCCATCCGGCATGGTCTGGGAGAGCAGAAGCTCGCCCTCCAGCAGAACCCAGAAGTTATGAGCCGCCTCTCCCTGGCGGACTAGAAGGTCGCCCTTGCTCAGATGGATCTCCTCCAACCCGTTCAGGCAACGCAGCTCCTCGTCTTTCAGAGAGGAGAAGATCGACGTTGTTCTCAACTGTGCGAAGAGAGCATCGCTGATACGCGCTGGAGTGGGCTGTTGGACGACCTGGGATTGTTGGCTCATGGTGGTGGTGACGTTAGACCTTTCAGAGTGTTGCTAGGTATTGGTGGACAAACTGGATCGCAATGGAGCCCTCTCCAACAGCAGAGGCGCAGCGTTTTACGGAGTTGTAGCGAACGTCGCCGGCGACGAAGATGCCCGGCACACTGGTCTCCAGAAGATAGGGTTCACGTTCGAGCTTCCAGCTTGTCGGAGCCTTGGCCTTCAGCTCCGGACCGGCGAGGATGAAGCCCTTGCTGTCGCAGGCAACCTGCGCTGGAAGCCAGTCGGTCTTGGGCGCCGCGCCGATGAAGATGAACAGGGAGCTGGTTTCGCGCGTCTCTTCGCCCCGTGGGGTCTTGAGTGTCACCGATTCCAGGTGGCCATTGCCGAACATCCCGGCGATCTCAGTCTTCGTCTCGACCACGATATTCTGCGTTGCCTCGATCTGGTCGATCAGGTACTTCGACATGCTCTTGGCCAGCGAATCCCCGCGAATGATCATATGAACCTTGTCAGCATAGCGGGAGAAGTGCATCGCGGCCTGCCCGGCAGAGTTGGCTCCGCCGACGATATAGACGGTCTCGTTCGCGCAGCCCATCGCCTCGCTCAACGCCGCCCCATAATAAACGCCCGCGCCGGTGTACGCAGTGGCTCCCGGAACATCCAGCATGCAGTAGTCGACGCCGGTCGCGATCAGGCAGACGTGGCAGGTAATCTCCTGACCGTCGTTCATCACGACAATCTGGTAATTATTCTCCGAACGGATGCAGGTCACCCGCTGCAGCAGGAATTCGGCTCCCAGCCTTGTCGCCTGCAGATACGCTCGCTTGGCCAGCTCTTCTCCGCTCAGGCCGGAGGGAAAGCCCAGGTAATTCTCGATCTTCGAGCTTGAGCCCGCCTGCCCGCCCGGGGCGTTCGGCTCCACGATCAGCGTGCGAAGTCCCTCGGAGGCTCCATAGACGCCTGCGGCCAGGCCCGCTGGACCCGCGCCGACGACGACGATGTCGTAGAACTTCTGCTGGGCCTGGGTCGGCATTCCCAGCTTCGCGGCCAGATCGGTCGAGCTGGGTTGAACCAGCGCCGTCCCATCCCCGAAAAGAACGACAGGGAGCTTCGCATCGTCCGCGCCCTTTTCCTTCAGAAGAGTCAGGGCCTCAGGAGTCTGCTCCGGATTCAGCCACTGGTAAGGGATGCGGTTGCGCGAGAGGAAGTCCCGTACCGCATGGTCCTTCGCCGACCAGCGCATCCCCACCACGCGGATTCCCTCGAAGGGCGGACGGTATCCCTGCTTCCAGGCCTCGAGAAGATCGTCCAGAACTGGATAGAGCTTCTCTTCCGGGGGATCCCACGGCTTGTTGAGGTAGTAGTGAATCTTGGCCGAGTTGATGGCCCGGATCGCAGCCTCGGTGTCCGCATAGGCGGTCAGAAGCACGCGCTTGGCATCGGGATAGACGCACAGGGCCTGTGAGAGGAAATCGACGCCGGTCATTCCCGGCATGCGTTGGTCTGAGAGAAAAAGGGCGACCGTGTCGTTGCGTTCCTTCAGCTGGCGGCAGATATCGAGCGCCGCTCCGCCGGAGGCCGCCCGGACGATCCGGTAGTCCTGGCCATAGTGGCGGCGCAGGTCCTGGACCACCGCCTCAAGGACGCTGGTGTCATCGTCGATGGCTAGCAAGATTGGCTTCGGCATACCCTTGTTATACTTCGCGGACCGGTACATGTGCACACTGCACCTGTGATTTGATTGGTACTGGAACCCCCGGGATTCAGAAAACTGGAAACTGTTTCCAATGTGAGAGAGGATGGAGCCGTAAAAAATGGTTGCTACGGACCCGCAGAGTAATTTGTCCGAATTGAAGACACAGCGGTTACGCCGGCGAGGAAGAGCCGATGAGAAGAATACGGGGCAAAAGACCCCACCGCAGGAGAAACGTATGAACCGTATTATTCTCGCTGATAACCAGGTCATCTTCCGGGCCGGAGCGGCACGGGTTCTGTCGCTGGAAGACGATATGCGTATCGTCGCCCAGTGCGAAGACCTGCCCAAGCTGTGGAGCGCACTCGATAGCCTGCGCGGCTCGATCCTTCTGATCGCCTCAAGCCTTCATCCGGAAGTCCCGGCCCTGGCGGAACGGGCAAGGATGATGGGAAGCCGTATCATCCTCGTCGCCGAAAACACCGAACAGGTTCCTGACGAGGTAACTTCGCTCGTCGACGGAGTCGTGTGCCGCAATGTCGGAGGAACCGACCTGGTCGAGGGGGTTCGCCGTATCGCCCGCGGACAGCGCTACATCCAGCGCGCGAACGTTACCGCCATCCACTCCACCGACAGCGTAGGAGCCCGCGTCCGCGACCGGCTCACTCCAAAAGAGATGCAGATCGTCGCCCTGATCGTGCAGGGCTGCAAGAACAAGGAGATCGCCCTCCAGCTGGGGACCAAGGAACAGGTCATCAAGAACTACCTTCGGGGAATCTATGACAAGACCGGAGTCTCCGACCGCTTGGAGCTTGCCCTGTTCACAATCCACCATCGCGTGCTCGCCGAGGCAGCCGCAAAGGCAGGAAACCTGATCGAGATGAAGACCGCGTAAGTTTCCGCGGCCTACACTTACAAAACGTCATTCTGAGCGCAGCGCAGCGGAGTCGAAGAATCCCTGTATTTTTTGCAGGATGCCTGCTCTCCACCCACACACTCCGCTCCCGCCCGGGATGCAGCATGAGGCTACAACCCTATCCTCGCCGCCCCGCCCTACCCCACCTTCTCCCCAATGCTCTTGGCCTGGGTAAACAGCAGCAGGTAGTCCGGGCCGCCCGCCTTGGAGTCGGTCCCGCTCATATTGAAGCCGCCAAACGGATGTGCTCCCACCATCGCCCCAGTCGACTTCCGATTGAAGTACAGATTGCCGACGTGAAACTCTTCCCCGGCGCGCGCCAGCTTTTCACGCGAGCTGGAATAGACGGACCCGGTCAGCCCATACTCGGTGTTATTCGCAATCGCCAGCGCATCGTCGAAGTTCTGCGACTTGATCACCGCCAGCACCGGCCCAAAGATCTCCTCCTGGGCGATCCGTGCCGTAGGGCTCACATCAGCGAAGACGGTGGGAGCGATGTAGTAACCCTCTTCGGGCGTCTTGACGGCTGCTCCTCCGTTCAGCAGGCGGCCTTCGCCCTTGCCGATCTCGATGTATTCGAGAACCTTCTTGTGCGACTTCGGGCTGATCACCGGCCCGGTATAGACGTTCTCCACCGGGTCTCCCGTCTTGATCTGGGCAACCCGAGCCTGCAGGCGGTCACAGAAAGTGTCGTAGATGCTCGCATCCACAATGGCGCGGGAGCAGGCCGAACACTTCTGGCCATTGAAGCCGAACGCGCTGGCGACGACTCCTTCAATCGCAAGGTCAAGGTTGGCATCGCTGTCCACGATGATCGAGTCTTTTCCGCCCATCTCGAGGATGGTGCGCTTGATGAACTTCTGCCCCGGTTGGGTGCGCGCTGCGCTCTCGTGAATCTCCAGTCCGACCGCCTTTGATCCCGTGAAGGCGATAAAGCGCGTCTGAGGATGCGCGACCACAGCGGAGCCGAAGCCCGGACCGTCGCCCTGGCAAAAGTTCACGACTCCGTCCGGCAGCCCGGCCTCTTCGAGCAGGCTCACAAAGCGCGCGGCGATCGTAGGGGCATCGACCGAGGGCTTCAGAATGACAGTATTTCCGCAGACGATCGCCGCCGCGGTCATTCCCGCCATGATGGCGAAGGGGAAGTTCCACGGCGGGATCACAGCTCCGACGCCAAGCGGAATGTAGCGAAGCTGGTTGCGTTCGCCGGGAAACTGGATCGGCGTTGTCGCGGCGTCCAGCTTCAGAGCCTCGCGGCCGTAGAACTCCAGAAAGTCGATGGTCTCGCCTACATCGGCGTCGGCCTCGGCCCAGTTCTTTCCGACCTCAAACGTAAGCCATGCGCAGAACTCGAAGCTACGCTGCCGGACAAGGTCGGCGGCACGGAACAGCAGTGCGGCGCGCTCGGCGACAGGAGTGCGGCTCCAGGCAGGGAAGGCGGCAAGAGCGGCCTGCACAGCCTCCTCGGCAAGATCAGCCTCGGCGCGCTGATGAATGCCTACGACCTGCGCCGGGCGTGCAGGATTCACCGAGACGATCTTGCCCTCGGTCTTCAGCCGCCGGCCTCCAAGGATGATGTCGTACTCGCGCCCGAGTTGGCTCTCAACCTCAGCGAGCGCGGCCTCCATGGCCCGCTTGTTCTCAGCCGTGGAGAAGTCGATAAAGGGCTCGTTGACGAAAGGAGTCTCAGCGGTGCGCGGCGATGGAGCGGCAATGTCTGCGGTGGCCATAATAGTTCAATTTTAGTCCCGTTCGAAGATTGAGTCCTTCACCACGAAAACCGCTTCTTCGCGAACATAAATGACGCAATCAACCTACCTGTTATCAGTTCTGTAATCAATTTCATTGAAGTTTAACTTCATGCCTGTCGCCTTGGGAAATGTGAGGATACGGCAAAACCTCGCGGACCTTCAGTCGCGTCGAAAGAGGAGGTCCCAAAACGGGTTCCCGAGGTGAGATTTATGCAGAGCATCGACGATGTGAAGGCGACTCTCGACGATTTCCTGGATGCGTTGCGCTCCAAAAATACGGAACAGGTTGTCAGCCATTACGATCCTTCGAACACGATGTATGTCCTGTCGCCTCCGTTGCAATCGACTCCTGAAAACTCTCAGGGCGCCGCCGGAGTGCAGGCATGGTTCGATACCTTTACCGGCGATCGAATCGACTTCGAAGTGCGTGACCTGCACATCGAATCCTCCGGCGAGATCGCCTTTGCCTACTTTCTATGCCGTATGGCCGCAAAAAAGAAAGAAGGCCCGGACATGGACATCTGGGTACGCAACACGCTGTGCTTCGGAAAGAAGGGCAGCGAATGGAAGATCACCCATCAGCACGAGTCGGTGCCGTTCTACATGGATGGAAGCCCCCGAGCCGCAATCGACCTGAAACCCTAAAAGGAATCACTAGCCCGACGCGCGGTTACAAGACGTTGTCTTTGAACCATCCGAAGATGGCCGAGACAGCGGAGAGCCCCATCAGAATCCACGTAAAGGTTGAAACGCAATGCAGGCCGGAACAAGCCTGTGCCGACGATGCTCCATGCTGCGCAGCATTGACGGAAGCTCCGGCGGCAAGGAGAACCGACAGCAGCAGCGCGACGAACGAGGTGCGCGCCTTGGTTGATCCCATGGCTTTGTGCAGGCGGTAACGAGTCTCCGAGATTCGACGGAATCTTCCCGTCTCCGACTCAACTGTCCCATGAAGGATGACGTTGTCGCGATTGGCCAGATCGGTGATCTTCGTCGTCTTCGTGACGTTCAGGTAGTAGTTTTTGCTGCCGATCTGAATCAGGATCTTGGAGTCTTTTTGTGCATTGATGGTGTTGTCTCCCGTAAGAATGGCTTCGCCCTCGGCTACGTCGGGCCGAAACGAGATTCTGCACTCGCGTCCAGGAAAGAGAGTAAGGAGCGGCATTCGCTACACGCCCGCAATATCGGCGACGGCCTCGAGCAGGCGGATGCGGAACTCTGCTACCCCTGAGGCAGCTTCGTAGGCAGCGGCGGCAACCTCGCGAGCTTCACGATTCATCCGATGCGGCCCTGGCCGGTCGTAAAAGTACTCCGCGAGTTTGCGGTCGACCTCTTCGCGGATCTCGAATCGAAGTTGACTGTAGGCGTTGACGAACTCTTCCTTAGTCGGGCCGGGGTCGGTAGGCTGCTGAGGATCGTCCCCTCCCGGGCCATGTTTTTTCATCCCGGGACCGACGCACAGAGCACACTGGTACTCGTCGGGAGTCTCGTGGCGGAAGCCGTGTCCGGTACAAACGGCGATGCTGCAAAGTTTGCAGAGTCCCCAGCATGCATTCTCCGGAGACACGCGGCCAACAATGAATTCCATCTTGGGCCCGGGACCATCACAGATATAGCATGCGAGATTCATGGCTGCGGATCATACGATGGCCTGAAACGAAGCACAAGAAAATTTCCTTACCGGTGTTCGGCGAGCGCTTCGGTTTGCTTCGACATCTTCGCAGTGCGTTCGAGCTTGTCCCAGCTGAAGGGCTTGCCGTCGACCGCCCGCTTCATGGTCTTGAACAGCACGACGGAGAAGACCTGCCGATACGTGAAGCGCTGGATCCAGATATGGACCAGCAGCCACGCGTCGCCGCGGCTGGCGGGATGTTTGCGCTCGAGCGCGAAGGCCAGGGCCGAGGTGAGGAAGTCGATGACAAGGAAGGCGAAGAAGAAGAGCAGCAGTTTATGAAAGCTGGCTGCAGATGCCGTATCGGGGTGAAAGTGCTTGTCGATGAAGTAATGAATGAAGCCGGCGACGAACATCAGGTCGATGAGCGGCGAGACCAGCGGAAGCAGAATCTGGAAGATCAGAATGTTGGGGAGCGCAAAGAGGCCCATGGCGCGGTGTTTCGCGATCGCTCCACGATGTTTGAAGACCGCCTGAAGAATTCCGAAGGACCACCGGAAGCGCTGGCGCATCAGGCCGTTCATATTGACGGGAGCTTCGGTGAAGGCAAGGGCCTGATCCTCGTAGATGACCGAGTAGCCCTGTTCGAGGACGTTCATGGTGAGGTCGGCGTCTTCGGCGACCGTATCCGGATGATAGCCTCCGCCATCGCGAACTGCGGCGGTGCGCCAGGCCCCAATGGCTCCGGGCACAACCATCACGACGTTGAACAGATCCAGTGCGCGGCGCTCGAAGTTCTGCGAGGTGATGTACTCCAGGGCCTGCCAGCGGGTCCACAGGTTCACGCGATTGCCGACCTTGGCATTGCCTGCCACAGCACCGATCTTCGGGTTGGCGAAATGGCTGACCAGACGGGTAATGGCGTCGTGGGCGATCACGCCATCGGCATCGATGCCGATGTAAACCTCTTCGTCGGTATGGTTGAGCGCGAAGTTCAGAGCCTCGGCCTTGCCACCGTTCGGTTTGGTGAGCACGGTAAGACGGCCCGAGGCGATATCGGCCGGATAAGCATCGCGAGCTGCCTCGAAGGTGTTATCGGTTGAGCCGTCGTCGATAACGATCACGCGGATGTTCTTGTAGTTCGACATCATCACCGAGCGGATGGTGCGGACGATGACCTTCTCCTCGTTATAAGCCGGGATCAGTACGGCAACGCGGGGAGCGTAATCGGGGGCCGCGAAGTTCTTGCGGGTCCGCAGGCGGTCGATAAGGGCGAAGACGCCAATGATGATGAGGCGCGCGCTCATGAGGATATCGCCGATGAAGAAGACGGCAACGACGAAGTTATTGAAGAAGCCGAAGAGGAAGAAGGCGACCGAGTCGGCGCGGGCCTGCCAGCGTTGATGCGGCGTCAGCGGAGGCATGACCTCCGCGCGGGTCTTGCCGATCAGGTCGGAGACGGGAACGATCTCATATCCGCGCTGACGCAGCGTGGTAATGAGCATGGGCAGGGCGGCCACGGTTGCGGAGCGGTCGCCGCCGCCATCGTGCATCAGGATGATGGATCCGCGTGTCCATGGCTGCTTGTCCATGTTGGCGATCTGCTGGAAGACGCTGTCGGTGATCTCCTGCGGGGTCTTGCGCGGATTCTCGTCCCAGTCGTGGGTGTCGATCTTGTTGCCGAGGATGACGTAGCCAAGGCTCTGAATACGGTCGATTGGAGCCGCCTGGTCGTTGGTGTCAGGCTCCTGGTCGATGGAGTAAGGAGGGCGGAAGTAGAGAGGCTGCACGCCCAGCTTTGAGGCAAAGAGCCGCTCGGTCAGGTTCAGTTCAAGATCGACCTGTCCTTTGGAGACCTCGGCGATATCAGGATGGGTAAAGCTGTGGTTGCCGATCTCATGGCCCTCGCGATAGATGCGCTGCATGATCCCGACATTCTTTTCAGCCTCTTCGCCAATCAGCAGGAAGACGCCCTTGACGTCGTACTTCTTGAGCACATCGAGGATCTTGGGAGTCCACTCTGAGTCTGGGCCGTCGTCGAAGGAGATGGCAACCTTCTTGGGGCGATAGCCGTACTGGGTGATGGTGTAGGACAGCGGGTACGACTCCATCTGTTCCTGCAGAACCATCCGGTAACGCGCCGGAATGGAGTCGTCATCATCCATGGTCAGATCGCGGGAGCCGATCTGAGGTTTACGGGTGACGCGAAGGATGTCGCCCTCGCCTTCTGTATCGACCTCGTAGCCCGGGGGGACGCTAGCCAGTTCTTTAGCGGGATCCGCGCTAAGAGGGGTGTCCCATATCTTCCAAAGCGAATTGTCTTCCGATCCAAGAGCCCAGAGTGCGTAGGTTTGGATGCCGAGCTCGCGCGCAGCCCGCATCTCGTTCACTACGGTGACAGCGTCCAGGAACCAGACGTAGTGACGAACGTGAGCATCGTCATCGTCATAGGCGAAGTGGACGTTCAGCGAGTCGTCGTCAAGATCGATGTGCGATTTGGAGTCGTAAGCCTCCTGCCAGGCCTGTTGCGTCGAGATGCTCACAGCCGAGAGGACCTTCTCAGGAACAGGCTTCTTCCCCTTTTTACGGGGGGCAGGAGACGTCGTAGTCCAGTCGTAGCCGTAGCTTCCGATCGCGCAGATGATCTTTTCTTTGGGAACGACCTTAAGGATGGCCTTCAGGTTGTCGGTGAACCAGTCCTGAGAGGCGATAGGGCCGGGACCGCTCCCGGTCTCGTGCTCGTCGTAGTTCATGACCAGCAGACCGTCGGAGTTGTCGGCCAGGAACTTGTAATCGAAGTCCGCATCATGCGCGGGAACGTTGACGTAGAGACGGAGATGGCGCGGATGAAAGTCGGCGTAGAGAGCAGCCACCAGGGTGCGGAAGCTGGGTTGAGCCTCGTCGGGGATCTCTTCAAGGTCGAGCGAGAGACCGAGATAGTTGGGATTGGCGGCGAGAAAGACGTCAATCTGATGAATGAAGTTCGCCCGGGCGGCGTCATTCATCAAAAATTTGCCGACCTCGGGAGTAAAGATGTTTTTAATCGGATCGTAATTGTTGACCAGCGGAAAGAGATCGAGATTGACGTGGCTGTTGGCAATGGTTGTGCCGACCTCGTTGTCCCGATCCACCGACTTGACGTCGCCCTTGTCGACCACCCTGTAGGGGGAGTTGTTGATGGTGTAAGCCATCAGATTTCCCTCGGGAGAGACCACGTGTAGCCACTCCGGAAAGAGAATGTCGATCTGGCTGATGTGCTGTTTCAGTGAGGAGTAGCTGCCCGGATCGTCCGCCACATAATAAGCCGCACGCAGGCCTTCGCCTGAGTTCAGAGGAACGTCCGAAGGCTTCAGGTCGGTCTTGCGATGCGCGGAACGGCGTAGCTTCTGGAACTTCGTCGACTGCTGGTTGGCGAGCGTTCGATAGTTGCGCTTCTGCGCGGCCAGTAAAAGTTCTGGCAGAGGCTTCATACGTATGGCGCCGACCAGGAAGATGATGCCGAGGAGAAGCCCCGCAAGCGCGAGCGAGTCGAAAAGAACCCGGAAACGCTTCCAGCGCTTGCGTTGCGGGTCGTAAAAAATCTGTTTGGCCATCAGGGAGTGAGATGCGGTTCCACGGCGGGTGCCTTCGCTACATCCTATGCAGGGGGATGAGTGGAGTCAACGCGTCGTCGCAAACGTGTCTAAAGCTTCGCAGTATGATGCAGTTGCATGGCAAAAATTCAACGGAATGGAGCGGCGCAGTTCTGGGTGGCGCTGGCGATCGGTCTTGCCCTCAGACTGTTATTCATTCTGCACGCCCCCCGCATCGCTGGCGATACGTTCCTTTACGGCGACATCGCCAAGAACTGGATGCATCACGGAGTCTACGGCTTTGCGGAATCGGCTTCGGGCGTACCCATTCCCACGCTGATCCGTCTGCCGGGCTACCCGCTGTTCCTTGCTCTGTGCTTCAAACTCTTCGGCGAAGACCAATACAGCGCGGTGATGCTGGTCCAGTGCCTGATCGATCTCGGCACCTGCATTTTGCTCGCCGCCCTCGCGCGACGCATCTTCGGCTCCCGTGCCGGGATGGTCGTGCTATGGTTGGCGGCTCTCTGTCCCTTCACTGCGAACTACGCCGCCTCTCCTCTTACTGAGACCCTCACGCTCGCCGGCATCGTGGTAGCGTTCTATGCTCTGGAGCGCTGGCGAACCGAAGCGACCCTCTGGAACCGGTGGCTGTGGGTGATTGCTCTGGCGCTGGCATATTCGGTGCTGTTGCGGCCCGAGCAGGGATTGCTGCCCGCGGCGATCCTCCCAGCCATGGCATGGCTGGCTATGCGTCGTGAGCCGCGTAGCCTCCTCCCAGCCGGCGGACCCATCCTGGCAGTCGCGCTCTGTATCCTTCTGCCGCTGATTCCCTGGACCGTGCGAAACTGGCGGACCTTCCATGTCTTCCAGCCGCTCGTTCCCCGCAATGCGACCGATCCGGGCGAACTGGTTCCCACGGGCTTCAATCGGTGGTATCGCACCTGGGCGATCGACTTCGCCTCGACCGAAGAGGTCTATTGGAACTGGAATACCACGACCATCCACATCGACGATATTCCGACACGCGCCTTCGACACGGAGGAGCAATACAACCGGGTCGAGGCGTTGCTGAACCAGTACAACGAGACCTCTAACGCAACGCCCGGTCTGGATGCAGCCTTCGCAGCGCTGGCCGAAGAACGCATCTCCGACGATCCGGTGCGGTATTACCTCGCTCTACCTCTGGCGCGGCTGGCCAACATGGTGCTCCGGCCGCGCGTGGACATGATGGAGATCAAGCTGGAATGGTGGAAGTGGAACCCACATCCGACGCAGACCATCTTCGCCTTCGCCTATGGTCTGCTGAACCTTGCTTACTTCGTCCTCGGTGGCATTGGTCTGTGGCGCTGGTGGCACCGACGATGGGACGGCCATACTGCTCTGGGGTGGTCGCTCCTGGCCTTCTTCATCCTGCGCTGCGCTCTGCTGCTGACGCTCGATAACTCCGAGCCGCGATACACCATAGAGTTTTTTCCGTTGTTGATGCTGTGGGCCGGCGCGATCTACTCCAACGGCTTCAGATCGCCCAGCACCGTCGGAATCAGCTCCGATACCGTGGGATGAATGTGCACGGCGCGCTGGATCGTCGTATAGGGCGCGCGTGCGTACATCACATCCGTAATGCAGTGGATCGCTTCGTCCCCGTTGAGACCGAGAATCGACGCGCCCAGAATCTGCTTGCTCTCCGCATCCACCAGAACCTTCATGAAGCCGTCGCTCTCGCCTTTTTCGACGGCGCGACCCACCTTGGTCATGGGACGCGTCCCGATCAGCGCAGGCTTGCCCGATTCGCGAACTTCGCGCTCCGTCATACCGACGCGTCCCAGCGGAGGATCCATAAACAGTCCATACGTCGTGATCCGGTCTGAGACGCGCCGAGGATCGTTGTCCAGCACATTCGCTGCAACAATCTCAAAATCGTTATAAGCAGTGTGCGTGAAGGCGCCTTTGCCATTGCAGTCGCCCATCGCCCATATTCCCGGGACGATGGTGCGAAGCTGATCGTCGACCTGAATATATCCGTGCTCATCGACGGGCACCCCCGCCTTGTCCAATCCAAGATCGTCCGTGTTCGGTACGCGCCCTACTGCCAGCAGAACGTGCGAGGCAGTTGTGGGACTGGCATCTTCATCGCAGGTAACGTGGACCTCCACCCCCTCCGGGCAATCGTGAAGGCTGATGCACTCCGCGTTCAGGCGAACGTGGATCCCTTCCTTTTCGAGGATCTCCTTGATTGCCGCCGATACATCCTCGTCCTCGCGCTGCGTCAGGCGTGGACCCATCTCAATGATGGTGACTTCGCTTCCGAACCGCCGAAAAGCCTGCGCGAACTCGATGCCGATATAGCTTCCTCCAACCACAGCAAGGTGGCGAGGCAGCGTGTCGAGCTCGAGCATCGAGGTGTTCGTTAGAAAGGGAATCTCTTTCACGCCGGGCATATCAGGAACCCGTGCCCGTCCGCCGACATTGAGGAAGATCTCCTTAGCCTCAAGAAGATCCTCACCCACACGTAGCGTCGTAGCCGATTCAAAGCGCGCCTGGCCGGTGAATACGGTGCAGTTCTCCATGCCGCGTAGCCAGCTTTCAATGCCGTTGCGCGACTTGAGCAGCACGGAATCCTTCCGCGCTTTGACCGCCTTCATGTCCGTGCTCACGGGCCCGGCTACGTCGATGCCGTAGGCCTTCGCGGTGCGTGCTTTGTGGGCCACATACGCGCTCGCGACCAGCGTCTTGGTCGGGATGCAGCCAGTGTTGACGCAGGTTCCACCGAAGAGCTTGCGTTCGACAATCGCGACCTTGCGACCCGCCTGCGCGAGGCGGCCTGCGAGAGAGGGGCCAGCCTGGCCTGCCCCGACGATAATGGCATCGAACTGTTTCGGCGTCGTCATAGATGCGAGACTATCAGCAGGTCGCCGAAGATGGCGATTGCGTTCCCGATAAGTTCACCGAAGGTCCTTGCGATCTCGCAAATCTTTGCCGAAACATTCTTCAGAAAGAGAGAGTCGATGCAGATCAGTTATGCAGACAAAGTTGTGCTGGTGGCGGGTGGAACAGGTGGACTTGGCCGTGGGGTGACGATGGCCCTTCTCTCGGAGGGCGCAACCGTCATCGCGACCTACCGCAACCCGAAAGCGTTCGCCGGGCTTCAAGCTCTCGCAGGCGCCCAGGCAGCACGGTTCGAAGGTGCGCAGATCGATGTAACCGATGACTCCGCAGTCGCCGCGTTAATAGACAGTCTCGCGGCGAAGCATGGTCGGATCGACGCCGTCATCAACACCGTTGGAGCCTATGCAGGTGGCGTGAAGTTGTGGGAGCTTGAGCCCGAGGTCTTCGAGCAGATGCTTGACCTGAACCTGCGCAGCGGCTTCGTGCTCGCGCGCAGTGCCATTCCTGTAATGCTGAAACAGGGAAGTGGCGTGTTGATCAACGTCGCTGCAAAAGCCGCATCCGATCATGCCGCGGGAGCCTCGGCCTATGCAGCCTCGAAGGCAGCAGCGGTCGCCCTGATGGACAGCCTCGCAGCCGACTTGAAGGGAACATGCGTGCGGGTCAACTCGGTTCTCCCAAGCATCATCGATACGCAGGCGAACCGCAGCGCCATGCCTGGAGCCGCATTCGACAAGTGGCCAAAACCCGAGGAGATCGCCCAGGTCATCCTCTTTCTGGCAAGCGATCAGGCGCGTGTCGTCCACGGAGCTTCCGTGCCCGTATACGGCCAGAGCTGAACCATGCTTGCCTAAACGTGGCCGGGGCTAAACCCGACTGCAGCGTGAGAGTTCTCTCGTCTTCGAAGAAGAAGAATTCCGCGTGTCTCCGAAAGGTTGCCTGCGGAGATCTTCGCCTGTGATAAGCTTGCGCCGTTTCAGTTTTTGTACTGAAATCTCCGCCTGCCTTTCATCACCAAGCAACTGGAATAAAGAAAGATACGTCGTATCCGCAGCAACGTTCCGAAATCAGCAACATGGTTCTGAGGCCGCAACCGCATCAAACCACCTCAGGGTTCGCCCTGGCGAATGAGAAAAAGAACGCTACAAGGAGAACGAGAATGAAACGAATTGCATGTCTATCGCTGGGCTTTCTGCTGGCTCTGCCCGTAGTGGCCAACGCTCAGGACAAGGAAGAAGACCGCGTGAAGGCCTCCGGCGAAGTTTTGAGGGACATCCTTGAATCGCCCGATAAGGGAATCCCGCACGATCTGGTGGACAAGGCTGAGTGCGCCGTCGTATACCCATCCGTCAAGAAGGCAGCTTTTGTGGTTGGCGGAAGCTACGGCCGTGGAGTGATGACGTGCCGCACCGGCCAGAACTTCATGGGACCCTGGAGCGCACCGACAATGATGGCGCTGGAAGGCGCGAGCTTCGGATTCCAGATCGGCGGACAGGCAACCGACTTTGTTCTGCTCATCATGAACGAGAAGGGTGCGAAGTCCGTTCTCTCCAGCAAGGTGAAGATTGGCGGCGACGCCTCGGCGGCTGCCGGTCCGGTTGGACGGAATGCCAGCGCGGAGACGGACATCGTGATGAAGGCTGAAATCCTCTCGTGGTCGCGTGCCCAGGGGCTTTTTGCAGGCATCTCTCTCTCCGGATCCACCATGCGGGCGGACAATGGGGCAAATAAAGCCCTGTATGGAAAGGACATAACGGCACAGGACATCGTGTTCAAGCACGAGGTCAAGGCTCCCCCCTCGGCCAGCACGTTGCTTACAGAACTGAACAAGATCTCGCCGAAGCGTAAGCCTTAAAGGCTACCGGTCGAATTCTAACCATCATCCAAGGGCTTCAGCCTGTCGGGATCGTCCCGATGGCTGAAGCCCTTGATTCGTCTGGGATTTGTTTGGGCCAAAAGAAAGAAATGGCTCGCTGTGACAGAGACCGTTCCATAGGTCTACAATTTCGCCCGCGCCGGGAATCGGCGACGCGGAGGAGTGAACGAGTATGGCAACGATGACTGCGCTTCGGCCGGGAGAATATGGGTTCCCGGTATCGATTAGACCCAGGTACAACAACTTTATCGGCGGTGAGTGGGTGGCTCCTGCCTCAGGACAATACTTCGAGAACGTGACCCCGGTTACCGGGCAGGTGCTCTGCGAGATTCCCCGTTCCAACGCAGCCGATATCGACCGCGCCCTCGATGCCGCGCACGCTGCGAAGACGGCGTGGGGCAAGACCTCACAGGCCGAGCGGGCACGCCTGCTTGAAAAGATCGCGTCGCGGATGGAAGAGAACCTTGAGCTGCTCGCGACCATCGAGACGTGGGACAACGGCAAACCCATCCGCGAGACCCTGGCCGCCGATCTTCCCCTGGCCATCGATCACTTCCGTTACTTCGCCGGGGCCATCCGTGCCCAGGAAGGCTCCATCGCCGAGATCGACGAGAACACGGTCGCCTATCACTATCACGAGCCTCTAGGCGTCGTCGGCCAGATCATTCCGTGGAACTTCCCCATCCTGATGGCAACATGGAAGCTCGCTCCCGCACTGGCTGCCGGCAATTGCGTTGTCCTTAAGCCCGCCGAGCAGACGCCCCTTGGCATCCTCGTCCTCGCGGAGCTCATCCAGGACATTCTTCCTCCGGGCGTACTGAACATCGTCAACGGCTTCGGTCTTGAAGCAGGCAAGCCCCTGGCCTCCAGCCCTCGCATCAATAAGATCGCCTTTACCGGCGAAACCACCACCGGCCGCCTGATCATGCAGTACGCCTCGCAGAACATCATCCCGGTCACGCTCGAGCTCGGCGGTAAGTCACCGAACATCTTCTTCGCCGATACCATGCGCGAGGACGATGACTTCTTCGACAAGTGCCTCGAAGGCTTCGCCATGTTCGCGTTCAACCAGGGCGAGGTCTGCACCTGCCCCTCGCGCGCACTCGTCCAGGAGTCCATCTACGACCGCTTCATGGAGCGCGCCGTCAAGCGAGTCAAGGCGATCAAGCAGGGCAATCCGCTCGACAAGTCCACCATGATCGGAGCGCAGGCCTCCACCGAGCAGATGGAGAAGATCCTCTCCTACTTCGACATCGGGAAGCAGGAAGGCGCTGAAGTGTTGACCGGCGGAAAGCGAGCCGCACTCAACGGCGACCTTGCCGAAGGCTTCTATATTGAGCCGACCGTGTTTCGCGGCAACAATAAAATGCGCATCTTTCAGGAGGAGATCTTCGGCCCCGTCGTCTCCGTCACCACCTTCAAGGACGACGAAGAAGCTCTCGCCATCGCGAACGATACCCTCTATGGTCTCGGTGCCGGCATCTGGACCCGCGATCTTAACCGTGCCTATAGCTTCGGCCGTGCCATTCAGGCTGGCCGTGTCTGGACCAACTGCTACCACCTCTATCCGGCGCACGCCGCGTTCGGAGGTTACAAGCAGTCCGGCATCGGCCGCGAGAACCATAAGCTCATGCTCGACCACTACCAGCAGACCAAAAACCAGCTCATCAGCTACAGCCCCAAGGCGATGGGCTACTTCTAAAGACCTCGCCCGCCTCATTTTTTCGAGAAGACGTCATTCCGAGCGGAGCGCAGCGAAGCCGAGGAATCCCTGTATTTTTCTGTGCTGCCTATCTTTTCGATTGAGGCAATCGTTCATGTCATCTGCAAACACGACCGAGACTCCACTCCAGGTGATCGCGACTCCGGCCGCGATCACCCTCATGGAGACGCTGAAGGCAAAACATGGGGAGCTGATGTTCCATCAGTCGGGAGGTTGTTGTGACGGCAGCTCCCCCATGTGCTATCCGCGCGGAGAGTTTCTTACCGGCGACAGCGACGTACTGCTAGGAGAGATCGACGGCACGCCCTTCTATATGAGCCGCTCCCAGTTTGAATACTGGAAGCACACGCAGCTTCTCCTCGATGTTGTGCCGGGAAGGGGAGGGATGTTTTCGCTGGAGGGACCGGAGGGCGTGCGCTTCCTTATTCGCTCAAGAGTCTTTCAGGACGAAGAGATCAACGCCCTGCGCCAGGCAGGACGAATCTAGGTACTCCGAAGAGTCCGGCCAAAATTTAAAAGGAAAAGACAGCCGAGGAAACCCCCACCCGGTAGAACCTCAGGCGCGTTTCTTCGCAAGACATTTGGCCATGATGGCCGAATGCAGGTGTTCACGCAGATCGTCGGAGATCTCGTAGACCTCGTTGCCGCGATAAACCTCGATCGTCTGTCGAGTCGTGTTCAGAACGACCTCGCAGTGATGGCAACCTGCAAGATGGGTGCGAACCTCTTTCAGAAGCTCAGGGCTGATCTGGCCGTCGAAGTAATCGGTAAGCTGGCTCAGGAAATCGGTGCAGTTCATGCGGGTTGTCCTTCCTTCCGTTGCCGGAAGTACCTGCTCAGGCGTTCGCGCAATTGTAGACGAGCGCGCAACAGACGTGATTTGACCGCGGGGATGCTCAAGCCGAGAGCCTCCGCAGTCTCTTCCGTAGAGAGGTTCTCAATATCCCGTAACGTAAAGACGGTTCGGAATCCGGGAGGAAGCCCCTGGATCGTCCGTCGAAGTATGTCATTGAGTTCGTTCTGATCGAAGATCTGCTCCGGATTGGGCCGCCATTCGGCGAAATCTCGGGGAATCGATCCCTCGTCGGTCTGGACGTCTTCGTCCATGGAGACGGTCTTGCTGGTCTTGCGCTTGCGCAGCCGCATAAGGCTCTCGTTGACTGCGATCCGGACGAGCCAGGTCGAAAACTTGGAGTTTCCCTGGAACTGCTCCAGCTTCTCGTAAGCCTTGAGAAAGGTATCCTGCGTGATGTCTTCGGCGTCTTCACGGTTTTGCGTTATATGCTGCGCGACCCGGAAGATCTGGCGCTCGTACTGCCGGACCAGCTGCTCAAAGGCAGCTGTATCACCATCCTTCGCGCGCGCAACCAGCGCTACGTCTGGGTGGATCTCTTCCGTTCCTGGGGATTGGATGGCGGGCATGAGCAAAAGGTGCGTCAATTCTACCCCTGAGCCTTGATAGCTCAGGTTTTTCAATATCTAACGCTTCAAACATAGTAAATGGCGGGGCCGCTTCGGGCAAAGGCCCCAGGAGCCTCCGGCAGCCTCGAAAACAGGCAGCATCCATGTACCTGTCCAGATTCCACTTCGCGGAGTCCAACTCTCAGGCACGGTTCTGCGGCTTACAGTAAAGAAGTGGGCTTCCGCAAAGAGAGGCAATGTTGAACGTTTTTTCCCGGTTTCAGGCTGCTGTACTACTTGGTTCTCTGCTGACAGGTTCTTCCTGGGCTGGAGTGCGCGAGATGGCGCCCCAGGCCCAGACCTCCTCCTCGCACCCCTCCACCCAGAAGTCCTCCAAGAGCTCCACGACGAAAAAGCCGTCGGCAAAATCTTCTGCGAAGACCACGAAATCCTCCAGCCGTAAGACTGCGGGATCGTCGAAGACCTCGAAGTCCACCACCTCCAAAGCCGGTAGCAAAAAGCGCGCCGCAGCAAAACGCACCTCGCGCAAGCCCACCGCCGAGACCGTCCACCTCACCAGCGCCTTCCACGCCACCGAGCAGCTCCGGCCCATGGCGCAGCAGCTCATTGCCACCCGCTCCGGCGCCGCCTACGCAGGAGTGCAGGCCTACGCCCGCTCGCATCCCGGTGAAGGAGCCGCCGCCGCCTGGCTCGCGCTCGGCCACGCTTACATGCTCGACCGGCGATACAGCGACGCCTACACCGCCTTCCAGCAGGCCAAAGCCAGCGGCAAGGCGCTCGACGACTACGCCGACTATCTAGGTGCGCAGGCTGCCCTTCAAGCCAGTCGCGGAGCCGATGCTTACGCCTTGCTTGATCGCTTCGCCGAACGCCACCCCGACAGCATCTTCGTCGCCAACGCTCCCGTCCTGCTGGCGAATGCCTACCTCCAGCAAAACAATCCCCAGGGTGCTCTGACCTCGCTTCAGCCGCTTCAGGATTCTCCCGTCGGAAGCCACAGCGACTTCCGCTACATCCTCGCCCGCGCCTATCAGCTCACCGGAGACACCGGTCACGCGGCCCCCATCTATCGCAGCATCTACGCGAACTTTCCTCTCAGCCCCGACGCTGGCCAGGCCCGCGCGCAGCTCGACGCCATGAGCGTTCCCCTCAACGCCACCGAGCGCAAAATCCACGCCGACTTCCTCTTCAACGCAAAGCGCTTCAACGAAGCCGGGCAGGAGTATCACGAGATCGCCCGCAACGACTCCAGCCTCTCCCAGTCCGACCGCGACGCCCTCGCCATCTACGCCGCCGTCTGCGACTACAAGCTCAAGCGCATCAGCCGCCGCGACGTCGAGCGCCTTCCCCAGACGAATGACGACACCGCCGCCGCCAAGCTCTACCTCCTCGCCGAGATCTCCCGCAGCGAGAACGACCAGCAGGCCCACGCCTCCACCCTCGACCAGATGATCAAGCGCTTTCCTAACAGCCGCTGGCTCGAGGAGGCGCTCTACTCCGGCGGCAACATGTATCTGCTCAAGCGCGACTACGAGCAGGCCATTCATCACTACAGTCTCCTCGTCCAGATGTTTCCCCGCAGCAGCTACGCGCCCTCCGCGCACTGGCGATCGGCATGGATGAACTATCGCCTGCGCCGCTTCGGCGAAGCCGCTCGCCTTATGGACGAGCAGATCCTTCGCTATTCCGCCGGAATCGAAGCTCCCACGGCTCTCTACTGGCGAGGGCGCATCTACGAGGACGAAGAGCACAACCCCGGACAGGCCGCCAACTACTACCACGCTCTCGAGACCAGCTACATCAACTACTACTATGCGGAGCTCGCCCGCAAACGCCTCGCCGTGCTGGGATCGCAGGCCCCGAAGGTGCCGGACTCCCCGGTCCTCGCCTCCGTCCTGCAACGCGAGATTCCCACCCTCACCGATGAGCTCCCTGAAAACGAGCCGCACCTGATCAAGGCCCGTCTCCTCGCCAACGCCGCGCTCAACGAATACATCGGTCCCGAGATTCAGGCCAGTCCCGACGCCGACGAATGGGGAGTGCTCGCCGAAGCCCGCATCTACGCCTCCTACGGCGAGTACACCCGCGCCCTGCAATCGCTCAAGCGCAGCAAGATCTCCTTCTTCGCGCTGCCCATGGACCAGGTTCCTACTCTCTACTGGCAGCTCCTCTTCCCTCGTCCCTACTGGAGCGAGCTCGTCTCCAACTCGGAGAAGAATGGCGTCGATCCCTTCCTCGTCGCCTCCCTCATCCGCCAGGAGTCGGAGTTCAACGCCGGAGCCGTCAGCCGCGCCCACGCCTATGGCCTCATGCAGATGCTTCCCTCGGTCGGCAAATCCATCGCCCGCAAGCAGCGAATGCGCGGCTTCAGCACGGCCCAGCTGCTCAACCCCACCATCAACCTCCAGCTGGGAACCGTCAACCTGAACGAGGTGCTCGCACGCTACGGCGGCCAGCAGGAGTACGCCCTCGCCGCCTACAACGCAGGAGACGTCCCCGTCCGCCAGTGGATGTCTTCGGGAGACTATAAAGACATCCCCGAGTTCGTCGAATCCATCCCCTACACCGAGACCCGTGAGTATGTGCAGGCCATTCTGCGCAATCGAGTCTTCTACCAGAAGCTCTACGGCAAAAGCACCAAACAGCAGGATCCGGAGCTGCCACGTTAAGGACGCAGCTTCAGCCGTCGCTGAGGGTACGGCTCAAACATAGGTAGGGCTGCAACAGGATGAGAAGTCGCAAAAAACTCTTCTGGGAACCAACCGGAATTCCACCGAAACTGACCATTGACAGGCGACAGATTTCCGATATGCTTTGCACCATAGTTGGTGCAATCCCAGCAGCAAAAGGAGATCCTGGCAGGTAGAAGTGCATACCATTCCTGGCGCCAATCCGCGCCGCAGCGAACCCGAACTCAATTTGCGTTTTAAGAAGAGGCGTAGACATGATCGCAGACTTGAACTTCCTCGATGAGTGGATTCCGGAGCAGATGGAGCCGGGCACGATGTTTGTCTTGGAGAAGGCTGGAGAGTTGGGAAAGGCGGACAATCCTTACTGGGCCGTCCTGTCCTGTCCCTCCTGTGGAGCCCTCGGACTCATCACCCGGCAACAGTGCGCGGGACTGGAAGCGATGATCTGCGGATCGGAAACCTGCTCGGCCGAGTATTTTCTAGCCGACGGACAGATCTATTATCGCCAGCCAAACTAGAGCCGGCTTCCTAATCTTTACGTCATTCCGAGCGAAGTCGAGGAATCCCTGTATTTCGCTTCGGCAATGATTTCTTGCGCCTCACCTGCTTCCCCTGAGAGCATGGCTAGCATGGAAAGAGGTGGGTTTTCTTGGGGCTATATGGCTGGATTCATGCTGCTGATCGCGGCAGTATTCTATGCCGTCCAACACCCCCAATCGCCCTTTTATTACCTAGTTAAGATGCTATTGATACCAATCCCGTAAACCGATTGGGTTAGCCAAGTTATTTATTGCCTTTGCTTCTGCCGCCGCAGAGGCCCGGGGGCGGGGCGCACCATCTTCGGCACAAGCCGGGTACTCCAATCATGCGGCTTCATCGCATGATTGGGCCATTCGAGCGAAGCTCGAACAGCCTCTAGGTACGCCAAGCCTTCAGGCTTGGCCTTCTCACCCGCCCCAAAAATGGGGCTTTAGCCCCTGGGGTACATGCACTTTCCCCGAATCGAAAATGCATAATTCCATCCAGAAAAACGACCGACTCGGCGCCCCTAAAAACCCAACAAAACCGCACCCCAAACCCTCTTTTCCACACCCAATTCCTTGACACCCCCTGCTAGCCTTTAATCAGAGACAACAAGGAGCCCGGCCACCGCGCCGGGCTTTTCGTTTTTAACCGTCCGCCCACAAGGTCCGGACCTAAGCCTCATATTTCCAAGATTTTGCACAAAAACAACCCAAGGGGGTGCCCATGAATCAGCAGGAAACAGTCGAAGCCACTCAAATCCCGGAAATGTCAAAGATCCTCGATCAGATCCCCGAGCAGCCCACACCCGCCTCCCGCCGTTGCCGTCATCGCAGCCCCGAAGACCACCGCTGTGGCAGTCCGTCCATGCGCGGCGAGAGCTTCTGCTATCACCACCACCAGACCCGTCGTCCCGTCGAAAACCTCCGCTTCCGGCGTGCCCGTCAGGTGACCTTCTCCCTCGCAGTCCCAAACTCTCGCCTGGAAATCCAGCATGCCCTCGGAGAGATCATGCTCCGTATCGCCTCCAACGACATCGACCTCCGCCGTGCCGGCCTACTCCTCTACGCTCTCCAGATCGCAAACTCCAATCTCACCCATCACCAGATCCAGAACGCACAACCCAAACCAGCTCTCCAGGCAGTGCAGGTCGAGGAAGAATCCGCGCAGTCGAAGCACCCGCAATCCCATCCTGAGCCTGAACAAAAGTGTCATCCTGAGCGAAGCGTCGGGGCTCCCGACGAGCTTGCTAGCTGGGGTGGAGCGGAGTCGAAGGGACCTGCGGTTAACAGTCCATCCCGAGTCCACTCCGCCCAGCGTTCATTACGGCTCTGGCGCGACCCCCGACCTGATCCACAGCCAGCCCGAACCCGCCCCGCACAGCATCGACTTCACCCCGCCGCCTCCCGTCTGGTGCCGTCTCTCCAAAGCCACCGGAGCCGCCCTGCTCGAAACCCTCGCCCGAAGCGAAGGCGCGGAGCCTATCGATGCTTCTTGCGAAGATCGCGTCCTCGCAGCGTCTACTCGTGCCGCAGCGCCACTACCGGATCCATCCGCGCCGCCCTCATCGCCGGAAGCAGGCCGGAGATCACCCCAACCGTCGCCAGAATTCCGAACGCCGCCAGCATGATCATCGGCGAGGCTCGCAGGACGATGTCTCCCTCATGGTTGGCAGTCTTGTAGATGTCGGAGTAAAGAGGCATCGGCGGAATCAGGTATCCGACAGCGATCGCCAGGATCATGCCCACGATTCCGGCGATGAAGGTCAGGGTCAGGCTTTCCAGCAGGAACTGGGTCAGGATGTCCCGTCGCCGCGCACCGAGCGCCTTCAGCAGACCGATCTCGCGGGTGCGCTCCGTCACCGAGACCAGCATGATGTTCATCACTCCAACGCCGCCCACGCCCAGGGTCATGGCGCCGATGATGCCCAGCAGAAGCTGGAGCGCGATGGAGAACTGCATGATCTCCTGCGAGTCCTCGACCGTATCCCAGGTAGGAGTCGCCTTGTCGTCCTTGGGATCGAAGTGGTGCCGGCTTGCCAGCACCGCCCGAACCGCCTGGATCGCCTTGACGTGAAGGTCGGGTGAGCTGGGTTGAAAGACGATGCTCCCCGGATCGCGTTCATCGCGAAGCAGCCGCATCATGCCGAAGGGCACGAAGGCGTTCTCGTTGTCGGGCCCGTTGTTGGAGGAGTCCTGGATCTTGGTCGCGAGCACGCCGATCACCTGGAAGACGTGGCCTTCGATCTGGACGGATTCGCCCACGGGAGGGAAGCCGTTGAAGAGCTTCTGCGCCGCATGTGGACCGAAGATGACAACCTGCCGGTGGTCGGTGAAATCTGCCAGCTCGAAGTATCTCCCCTCGGCAACGTTCAGCTTGCGCATCCCTCCGTAAGGAAACTCAACGGCCTTGGTTGAGATATTGACGACCTTCGGTCCGTACTTGAAGCTGAAGCCGTCGTCGCTCTCGGAGCTGACGGCGGTGAGGAAGGGGACAGCATCGCGGACGGCCTCGGTATCGCCGTCGAGAAACTTGATCTTCTTGCCGGATCGCTCGCCCCCGGCCTGCATGCTCGTCTGTCCGCCCCACATCATGATGACGTTGTTCCCGAGCCCGAGAAACCCGTTCAGCACTTCTCTGCCAAGACTGTTGCCGTAGCTCAGCAGCAGCACCACCGTTACCAGGCCCCAGACGATGCCCAGCATCGTCAACCCGGAACGCAGCCGGTTTCGCAGAAGCGACTCGATGCTCTGGCGAACGATCTCGATAAAGTTCACGATGTTACTCCGATCGCAGGCATTCGATGGGGCTGAGGTTGGAAGCGCGCATGGCCGGATAGGTTCCGGCGAAGAGAGTGATCGCAGTCAACGTAGCCAGCGAGGCGAAGACAGCGATCGGAGAGATGACAGGATGCGGTACGAAATCCGGCAGCGGGACAAACCGCAGCAGCAGGCAGAGTCCAACACCGCTCAGCAGCCCGCCGATACCGCTGACGATGGTGATGATCGCCGACTCGACCAGGAACTGCCGCTTGATATCGACAGCGGTCGCGCCCAGCGCCTTGCGGACGCCGATCTCGCGGGTGCGCTCGGTGACGGCAACCAGCATGATGTTCATGACGCCGATCCCGCCCAGGGCCAGCGTGAGCAGGGCAACCGCGCCGAAGAACAGCGTCATCACCCCGAAGATGCGCTCCGTGAACTTCGACCCAGCGAGCGTGTCCCAGATCCACAGCGCCTCCTTGTCGTCCGCGCTGTAGTGATGCCGCTCCGCGATGATGCGCCTCACCTGCTCAAGCGCCTTCTCGTGCAGGTCGGGTGAGACCGGCTCGACAACGATGTTGTTGACGTAACCCTTCGTAATCCCCGGTCTTTCTGGAGGAGGGAAGTCCCGGGCCATCGCGGAGTAGGTTGTGAACAGCTGCGTGTTGTCCGGGCCGCTGCCATAGCTGCCGTTCTGCTTCTTCTTCGCGAGCACGCCGATGACGATGTACTCGTATCCGTTGACCATGAGCGGCCGCCCGATGACAGGCTTGCCTGGAAAGAGCTGCCGGTTCGCTTCGGCTCCCAGCAGGACGACGCGCGCGCCCTCAGCTTCATCGCGCTCATTCATCAATCGTCCCTGCTCCACAGTCAGCGAGCGGAAGCGCTGATACTCAGGCCAGACGCCACGGATCGGACGATTCGCCGCGTTCCACTGGCTGACCTCGGAGACGTTGCGCCGCAACTCGGGACTGACGGTCTTGACCAGAGACGCCTGCTGTTGAATCGCGATCGCGTCATCTACGGTGAGGCGGATATCTCGTCCTGCAGCGTAGCCTCCCGCCTGCATCCCCGTCTTCCCTCCGAAGATGATCGCGATATCGGTGCCGATGGTCTTGAGATGTTCTTTCTGATCGAGATTGAAGCCGATGCCCAGGCCGACGAGGAGGATGACGGAGGTGATGCCCCAGACGATGCCGAACATGGTGAGAAAGCTGCGGAGCTTGTTCTCCCAGAGTGCGGCCAGCGTCTGCTTCAGAATCTCGCGAATGGGCATGAATGGGTCCACAGCCTTCCCGGCTGCACTGCTTCATACGCAGGGAGACCCACCCCGGTTCCCGTTCTTTGCAATCGATGGGTTAGCATGAAAAGGGTTGTTGCGAAGACTATCGTGCCCGGATGGTGAAATCGGCAGACACAGCGGACTTAAAATCCGCAGACCTTAACCGGTCGTGGGGGTTCAAGTCCCCCTCCGGGCACCAACTTCCGCTTGACCCTTCCCGTTTCGAAATCAGCTTTTGATTCCTATGGATCAAGGGAAGCCGCCCTCCTCAAACCAGAGGGAGCCGTCGAACCAGCTAATTCGATTAGGGATTTCCCCAGTTGCGGAGACTGGACCTGCTACCTAGCATTGAGCCGTTAACCCTGAATCTGAGACGACGCTTGGCACACGCTTTCGAAAGCGAGTGCACTCAGGGGGCGAAGGAGGATTCATGGCCAGGACGACCAAGGCTGAATCGGGTGTTATTACACGAGAGTCAATGAGCACCCACGCGCAACTGTATGCCAAGGGAAAGGCGCTGCGAGATATCTGCCCCCGGGCGGCTCACGCCGAATGGAAGGCTCCCAAGGGCCGGCGCGATCCGGTCGACATGGTGTTGGTGTCGGAGAAGGGGCGCATCCCTGAGCTCCTGCCGCTACGCCACGGGCGCATGGTGCAATCGGCCTTCACGTTTTATCGAGGGTCGGCCCTCGCAATGGCAGCTGACCTTTCGTCCACGCCCTCAACGGGAGTCCGTGTCCAGTGTTGCGGGGACGCTCATCTCAGTAATTTCGGTGGTTTTGCTACAGCTGAGCGGAAGATCATCTTCTCCATCAACGATCTCGACGAGACACTGCCCGCACCGTGGGAATGGGATGTCAAGCGCCTCGCAGCGAGCTTTGTGGTCGCTTGCCGGGACAGGGCATTGGGCAATGGCACCGCGAAAGATTCCGCCTTGACTTGCGTGAGGAGCTACCGGGAATCGATGGCCGAATTCAGCCAAATGAAAACCCTCGAGCTCTGGTACTACGCGATTGGGCCGGAAGAACTGCTCGCTCAATGCAGCCCGCAATTTCGCAAGAGGATCATAAAGCGGATCGAACAGGAAAAGTCGAAAAGCCGCGCGGAGGAACTCTTCCCCAAGCTGGTCGAGCACAGAGAAGAAATGCCAATCATTAAAGATCAACTCCCCACAATCTTCCACAACAAGGAGAATCCTCCGGGGAAGATAAACAAGGTCCTTCATGACGCAATCGCCGATTATCGCGCCACCCTTCCAGCTGCCTACCAATCTCTGTTGGATCGCTTCGAAGTCCGAGACGCTGCAATAAAGGTTGTTGGAATCGGAAGCGTTGGGACCTCCTGCTGGGTATTTCTTTTTATGGCCGCGGGTGACGATCCACTCTTCCTTCAGATCAAGGAGGCACGGGCTTCGGTATTGGAGCCGTACGCAGGTAAGAGTGTGTTTCCTAACCGTGGGCAACGTGTAGTGGACGGCTATCGGATTATTCAGCCTGCCGGCGATATTTTTCTGGGATGGTGTCGAGGGCCTAAGCGCGATTTCTTCATACGTCAGCTCAGAGACACCAAGATTAGTGCGCGCATAGAAACCTTCGGATGTGCAGAGATGAACCTCTACGCCCAATGGTGCGGGAGGGCCCTCGCGCTCAGTCACGCCAGGTCTGGACAGCGCGCCATGCTCAGCGGGTACATGGGGAACAGCGATGTGTTCGATCAAGCCATAGCAGCGTTCTCCCTCGCCTATGCTGACCAGAACGACAAAGATCACGCGGCCCTAGTACGCGCCGTCCGGAAGGGCAAGTTGAAGGCTGTTTTTGAGGAGGATCGGTGAGCGGACGCCGTTGCAAAGTACTTGGGAACTGCTGCGAACCTAGGTATGAGTTAGATCCCCGGCGTGGTTCGTTATTTAAATATCTGTGTCCGTTTCCGCTGAGATCGAGCAGTTCTCGGTCCTGCACAAGGAGCCGGGCTTCCTCGTGGCCCTTTCTCATTGCGGGGAATAAATAGCCGCTTGCCCCGATTGTTCCTGGCTCACGCTTTCTGCCCGCCAACCTGCTCGCGAGTCATCTGAGCTACTGCCGTCTTTGGTGTTTCCATAGCCATCTCCGGAGTCACTCGCGCGAACAGATCAAGACTGCGAGCGACGAGCCCGGTCCACCCGGTCTGATGGCTGGCCCCTAATCCGGCGCCGTTGTCGCCATGGAAGTACTCGTAGTACAGGATGTAATCGCGCCAGTGAGGATCGTCCTGGAACTTCCTGGTTCCTCCATACACCGGACGATTGCCGTTGGCATCGCGTAAAAAGATGCTCGACAAGCGGCGGGCGATCTCATGCGCCACTTCAAATAGCGTCATGTATTTGCCCGAGCCGGTTGGGCACTCGACTTTGAAATCGGGACCATAGAAGGGATACATCTGTAACAGCCCACGGATGATGAGGCCATTCACCGGCATCCATACGGGCCCGCGCCAGTTGGAGTTACCGCCGAACATGCCGGTGTTGGACTCGGCGGGAAGATATTGAACTTTGTATTCCTGCCCCTGGAGGTAGAACACGAAGGGATGATCGAGGTGAACCTTCGAGAGGGAGCGGAGGCCATACGGGCTTAGAAACTCTTTCTCATCGAGCATGTAAGCGAGAATGCGCTGGAGCTTCTCCTTATTGCAGATCGCCGCCAGCCTGCGGCCCTTGTACCCGCCGAGTTTTGGATCGTCGGCTGTGGCGATCTTTGCCGCGACATCCGGATGACGCTCGCGGAAAAGGGCAATCATTTCCATAAGGCGGGGATTCTTCGCAGCAGTACCCTGCTCGAATACAGTTGAAGCGCCTAGCGGCAGCAGGCCGACCATCGAGCGGATCTTCAGGCGGATGGCATCGCCGTTGGGGAAATGGAGCAGGTCGTAGAAGAAGCCATCTTCGTTATCCCACATCTCGTCCTGGTTATCGCCGATACGATCCATGGCGTAGGTGATCCAGGCAAAGTGCTCGAGGAATCGGGCGGCCATCTCGTCATACATGGCGTCGTACTCGGTAAGAATGAGCGCAATCTCGAGCATACAAAGACAGTAGAATGCCATCCATGCGGTGCCGTCAGCCTGGTCCAGATGCCCACCGGTCGGCAACTCCGCACTGCGATCGAAGACCCCGATATTGTCAAGTCCCAGGAATCCGCCAGCGAAGACGTTGCGGCCCTGTGGATCCTTACGGTTGACCCACCAGTTGAAGTTCAGCATCAGTCCCTGGAAGGAGCGCTCGAGGAAGCGCAGGTCGGCCCGGCCCAACTGCGTCTCAATCCTGAAGAGAAACAGGGTTGCCCATGCGTGGACGGGTGGGTTCACATCGCTGAAGTTCCACTCGTAGGCAGGGATCTGCCCATTTGGATGGGAATACAGACTCCTGAGCATCAGCAGGAGTTGCTCTTTGGCAAAATCGAAGTCCACGAGGGAGAGCGAAAGCGTGTGGAAGGCCAGGTCCCATGCCGCATACCACGGGTACTCCCACTTGTCGGGCATGGAGATGATATCGCTGTTCAGCATGTGGTACCACTCCGTGTTGCGAGAGGTTTTCTTCCCAGATCCCAGTAGGGGATGGGTGTCATGCTCTTCCAGCCATTTGTCGAGATCGAAGTAGTAATACTGCTTGGACCACAGCATTCCTGCGAGCGCCTGACGATGGACGCGACGTTCATCCTCGCTCAACGTTCCTGGAGTAATGCGCTCATAAAACTCATTCGCATCCGCGAGACGGCTTGCAAAAACCTCGTCAAACTTGCTGAACGCTTTGCCCGCCGGCTTGGCACTCAGTCGCAACCGCACCGCCTTGCTTCCTCCAGCGGGAACCTCCAGAACATAATGCGCGGCAGCCTTCGTCCCCGAGTTCGACGGATTGACCGCGTCCCGCTTGCCTGCGATCACATATTCGTGAAACGCATCTTTGACGTAAGGCGAAGAATTCGGCTGTCCCCACAAGCGACCGGCATTAGATTCGTTTTCGGTGAAGAGGAGTTCCGGACCTCCTTCACAGTGCAAGGTGTAGTCGCCAAGCTTCGGGTGAGAGGCTTGTATTTTGTCCTTATCGATCTGACCCAAAACAGGCTTCTCTTTTCCGGCGCCCCAGGACCACGTATTCCTAAACCAGAGTGTGGGAAGCAGGTGAAGTTGAGCTGTTTCCGGACCTCGATTGTGGGCGGAGATCCGGATGAGCAGGTCTTCCGGACCGTCCTTGGCATATTCCACAAAGACATCAAAGTATCGATCTTCATCGAAGATCCCGGTGTCGAGCAGTTCGTATTCCATCTCTTCGCGTGAGCGTTTCCGATTGGTTTCTATCAGGTCGCGATAGGGATATTCCAACTGTGGATACTTGTACAGGTACTTCATGTAGGAGTGCGTAGGAGTGCTATCAAGATAGAAGTAGTACTCCTTGACGTCTTCGCCATGGTTGGACTCGCTGTTCGTTAGCCCAAACATGCGTTCCTTCAGAATCGGGTCACGACCGTTCCACAGAGCCAGCGCGAAACAAAGCTGTTGCTTGTCGTCCGAGATTCCCGCTATCCCATCCTCGCCCCAGTGGTAAGCGCGAGATCGCGCCTGGTCATGGCTGAAGTAGTCCCAGGCGTTGCCGTCTTTGCTGTAGTCTTCGCGAACGGTGCCCCACTGTCGCTCGCTAAGGTATGGTCCCCATTTCTTCCATGGAACGCCCTGCTCACGAGCAGCATTCAACCGTTTCTGTTCGGTCACTTCAACATAGTTCAGTGGAGGCCTACGGTCCGATTCCATTGGTTTCTCCTTGTGTGAGCCATGCCGGCTCGTATGATCTTTACCCTTCTGATATCCCCAGATAGCGATCGATGTCTTATTCGGCCTTATTCACACGCTGACAATCGAAGAAGTGGAAGTTCCACGGGGCGAGTTCCACGTACAGGCCCGGCGACTGCATCTCGTCTCCAGCACGCTGATAGGTCGCGCCCGACATCATATCCAGCAGATGCCACTCTCCGCCACCTGAATCCACCCAAGAGACTTTTACCTGACTCTGAGCTGGATAGTCGCTGAGATTGACTATGATCAGGTATCGCTCGTCGCCTCCCAACCAGCTCCAGGCCACCAGATTTAGACAGCTGACATTATCGGCCCACCCTGTTCGTTCACACAGGCTCCACTCTCCGTCGCGAAAAACAGGCTTATCGATCGCCTCGAGAAGCTTCTTGTAGAAACCTTGCATGTCCCGGTCCACAGGCTCTTGCGGACGCCTGCCGAGAAACACAGGCAGTCTCACGGTGCGTCCATCGAACTGTCCTTCATGAAAAAGCTTGATTCCCGGGAGAGTAGCAATGGTCAGCGCCGCAGCCTTTTGCTTCGCCGAGGAAAAGGTGGCCGCTGCGCGCGGCTCATCATGGTTCTCAATAAACCGGAGCAACTTCGTCAGATAAGGTGGATCTGCACAGAGATGCAGACGAATCTTCTCTGCGTCCCCGTGCTCCAGACGATCGTAAAGCTTCTTGTCGTAGCAGAAATCAAAACCCAGCTGCTGCAGTTGCCACTCCAAATCCCAGTACGCCTCGGCGATAAATAGGAAGCCGGGATAGTTTTTCTTGACAGTGAGGATCAGGTCAGTCCAGTACTCGGTTGCGGGGCGCTGCCCTGCACGGCCATTCCAAGTGCGTTCGAAGATCTCGTTCAGGAAAAGCATCGCCATGTCACAGCGGATCCCATCGCACTGCTGCGCAATGCTCGATACCGTATCAATCGCGGCCTGCCTCAGTCCCGGTGCAAAAGCGTTCAACTGCAAGACGTCTGGCCATGCTGGAAAGAAGGGATCTCGCCCGAGAGCGAAAACCGTTCCGCCGCTCTCAATGTAAGAGGAAGGGTCATTCCTGGCGTCGTTGGCATTGCCATGGATGAGATACTCCGGGTGTTCTGCAACCCACGAATGATCGAGCGCCACATGGTTGGGCACGAAGTCCAGGATCAGGTTCATGCCCCGCTTCGAGAGCTCTCGCCGCGCAATCGCAAGACCATTTGGCCCTCCTAAATGCTGGTCAACGAGGTAATCTCGCACGCAATAAGGCGACCCCACGTTGTCGTCGGTGCGAAAGTCAGGAAGGGCTCGCATAAAGTCGTGAAGCAGTCCCTCATTTTGATTGGCGATCGCAAGACCCACCGGGCTTCGTTCCCAGACTCCCATGAACCAAACTGCATCGAAGGCAAATGCGGCAATCTCATCCCATTCCGCCGAGGGCACCGAAGCTAGCGTGACATTCTTTCCATATTTGGCGCTCAGTTCAAAAAGCCAGACCCACGTGTTGATCTCGTAGACACTTGGATATCGATGCCACGTAGACAGGTGGGGCGGGGACTCCTTCGTTGCAGTGAGACTCGTACTCATGATTCCTCCCGTAAACCAGTAGGATGCCTGAGCGCACTCCATTCTACCGAGGTTGACTACCTGGAGGCTGAGCTTCTCTACGGAGCTGTACGGAACGGGCCCTGCGGACTTGTCACTTTCACATGGGAACCGTAGACTTGCCGCTCGAGCAAATCAACTAGGGAAACCCCTAGCGATCCATAAGTCGTAGAACTGAACGATCCGTTCGGCCTGTCCCAGAGTGTGCCGCATCCCGCGATAGGCTCTCGGCTCGAGAACGAGTTTCGATGGCCAAATTTTGATTTTAGCTCTGGTGTCTAGAACTTGCGGTGTCGAGATTGCAAATGAATGTGAGGTGCAGAAGATCGTCTCTTTCGTGAGGAGCTAAGGCCGCGGTGTCGCCGGAGTCGCTGGTGCCGGTGGTTGATCCTATGATGTCGGTGCCGGTGAATTTTGCTCCTGAGACGATGAAGGAAGAATCGATCGAAGTATTGGAGGGAATATAGGCCAGCTCGAGCTGATTGATCCCCTATAGGAGCGTTCTGGACATTCGCGGGTCGGTGAATTGCGCGCGAGCAGGCGTGGGAGTGCAGGACGGCAATAGTAGGGCAGACGATGATCGGTCGTTTACCCATCATGGCTATTTGGGGAAACCTTCTGATCGCTCATCTCTCGACGATCAGGTTCTCGATTTTCGTGGCGCTTACATTGGCTTACCTGCTGCCTCTTATCCGCAACCTGCCAGAAGCTGTTCTCGGAGCGATCGTCGTCCACGCAATCGCCCACCTCGCCGACGTTGGCACCCTCAAGCATTACGCTCATTACAATCCAGCGACTATGCGATACTAATAGAGCTTTTGAGCGAAAGTGACACCAACTGACACTGGAGCTTTTTGAAGCCTTGCAGTGATGTAGCCAACGAGTTGTAAAACACTGCACTCGCAGTGCAGAGCCGGGATGGCGGAACTGGCAGACGCAGCGGACTCAAAATCCGTCGGAAGCAATTCCATGGGGGTTCGATTCCCCCTCCCGGCACCATCTATCCGATTTAGTTTCAGTGCCTTGGGAGAGGTGAAATTGAACTTTCTCGAACAGTTTAGGTACAAAATTGGGTACAGTGCGCATCCTGCGTATTTTCAATAGGTTGAAGATCTCTGGCATTTACTCTTCACCAGCAATCTATGTATAGTTAGCGTCGTTTACGCTCGATTACGGAGTGCGCAGCGGATAATCGGTCTGCTAAAGCCTACCTTGACTGAACTCCGAACGCAGTCACCGTACCTGACAGCAATGCCCCACCATCCGCGACAGGAATCTCGGATTGGCAGAAAACACTCTGGCTCGAATATTCCTATAGACCCTGTCTGTCTGCGGCATTCGGATACCGATATTGGTGAGGGGTATGTCAACGTCCTCGTCTTATGTCAGTGTATAGCGGTGGACCATCCACATCTTGTCGATCAGAGCTTGCGTGTCGCTAATCTTGATTTGAATGCTGTCCATTGCGCAGTCAATACCCCCCGTTGCGACAAAACATTTTAGTGTGCTGCCGGCTCCCGGCGAAGGGCCATCGCCGAACGAGATATCACTATGGTCTTGAATCGCAGTGAACGCCGTTGCCGGCAAAGAACTTTTGCCAAACGCGACAAATAAATAGAGATCGGTCGCACGAATCTTCGATACATCGCGACCTTTAGTAAAGAGAGGAAGTTTCTCGCTGAGCTTGTCGATAGTCAGCACTCGCACGGCGGCAGCGGAAGGTGGATGATTTGCTGTGTACCATGCGTCAGAAAAGTCATTTTTCAAATCGAACGCCGCAAAAAGACCCTCGTCGCGACTCAGATCTTCAACGCTTTTGATGTATTGGAGGACGGATTCCGACGCCGGCTGCTTTAGCTTGCCATCATAATTGGATGTGTACCGCAAATGAATAAACACATCTTTCATGGTGTCGTAATCCCACTGCCGAAATTTGTCGGGCATCTCGATGCTCCAGGTGCTGATCACCCCCGCGCCCTCGAACGGCAGGTATCGCTCATCATGGAAGTTCAGCTCGAATACGCCAGACTCGTCCTCCAGCGAATTCACGGCAATGGCGTTGATGGGTATGTTGCAAGTGCTAAAACGCTCATCGCCGGGCTGCTCAGGGTAGTCAGTTTTACTTTTGGCAATCGTATTGGTTCTAAACTTATGACTCAGCAGCCGAAGCGTACAGTTCAGGCCGGTATGAGCACCCAGCACGCAGGGGATGCGCAGGCTTAATGACTTTATGCGACGGGAGAAATGCCCAAGAAAATCCATATCAAAAAGGATTTCGGGCAGTGCGAACTCGCAGGCGCCCGTCTCCCGAAGCTGAAGGAGCGCCAACGGGTTTAGTTGGAGCAATGAAATCGATTTCGAAATTTCAAAGTCGTGCCCGCGTGTTTCCTGATACGCCGCTTCGAGCTGCTTCAAGCCAATGTACAGCCGCTCACCCGAAAACAGACCGTCGTAGGCGGCATCCCAGTACCCATATTGGATGAAATTGGAGGTAGTGAGCCCACGCTCGAAACGAAATACCTTCTCCGCTCGCTTAGCCAAGTCATATGCTAGGTTGTAAGCCTGATGGTACAAAGTCCTGATCTGATTATCCATCCAGGAGTACAGGTCTTGATTCGTGTACTTGTTGCGCAAGAACTCTTCTACCTCTTGAGCATTGTCGATCTGCTTCTGCTGATTGGTAATTTCTTGCTCCGCACTTTTGATGCGGAACTCCTGCGTAAGAATCTGCTTATCGATATTTTTGATGTCATACCCAGCCTGGTTGGCTTGCTGCACTCGGTCATGCAGTTGGCGAGAGAAGGCGCCTTTCCGGCCCGCATTGGTGGACGAAAATGAGCGATTTCCCACTACCACTTGATTAGCTCTTGCCACAGCTTGGGTTGCGCTCCCGGCGTTCGAACCTCCAAGAGTAAAAGGCACCGGAACAGGGATATTGAAGTTCGGCAGCGCGTGCAGAATGCCCGCCAGAACCTCTGTCCGGCCAATGTCTTCCTGCTTGTCATTGGCCTCGGCAGCCTTATCCATCTCCTCCTTCTCATACTTAATTAGCTTCAGGCCACCCTCGTCGATGGGTTGTTCAACCGCGAAGTCAAGATCTGTCCAATCCACGGAGGCCCCAGGCACTTTCCGGAGAACCTCCCCGATCGAAGCCAGCCCTTGCGCAAGCTTTGACTCCAATCCTCTTCGGCTTTGTTGCAGCGCATCCTTCGAGGTATTGGCCTCGGCAAGTTGGTATTTCTTCACTTCCATCACCAGGTGGTGAATACTACTTTCGTGCCTGGCGCGCAGTTCGGATAACGCTTCCGCATCGCCCTTTTCTTTCGCTGACAAAAAGGCGTTACCTAGCGCCTTCACTTCCGAACACAACTCCAACGCCTTTTGCAGCAGGTAATAGAAACGGTAATTTGGCATCGGGCTGCTCAGATCATTCAGGACGCTCGACAAACTGAGCCCCTGAGCGGCGGCCTGCACTAATAGGGCCGGGTCTATCGGTGGCTCAAACAATGGCAGATGTCGGAAAACACCGTCAATGTCTTCGCAATGCCGAATCTTGAACAGCCGGTCATCGATGGTATCCCGCAGCGCCCGTAACTGCGGGTTATCGGGAAGGCAAAAATAGAGCGCGCTTGCAAAACCAAAGACATTCGCAATCCCCACCACGCCATTACTCGAACCGATGGGTAAAGTCGTTTGATTGCTGAACGGGAACACCAGCTCCAATTCAACCATCGCGTTGCCGAACGCATCCCATTTGTCCAAGAGAGCGTTGTACGTCTGTGGCGCAGTCTTGCCGCGTTTCGGTATCTTCTGCCCGCGCTGCCCGTAAACATGCGACGCAAGGACGTAGCATTGAATGGCGAGCGGGATGGTTTCCAGCGTGTTCTGACGGAAGTAGTAGTCGCCATAAGCAATCAAGATCTCGATATACTTCATCGCCACCCACTTCATATATGCAGACGGCCGGGAACGAGCGACGACATGAGGCTGGAACGGGTGATTGCGCCATTCATTGACCTGACCGTTCGGCGGGTCTGGTGTGTTGGGTCGCAATCCGAGAAACAATTGTTCAAGTACATTCTTCGCTGTAATTTCAGTGAAAGGGAAGAATTGCCAGAACCGCTTGTCACTCGTGCCTGCTGCATACGGATTCAGGACGTATTGGCACATCTTGAGAGCTTGGTCGAACTGTTGCGCCGCTAGCAAGCGGTCCACCAGCAACATCGGCGCGTGGAAAGCGGCTTCCCAGTTATAAAGAGAATAAGCACGTTTCAGTTCGTGATAGGTGGCGTCCTCCCCTCCGAAGGCGTCATCCTTGTCCGACACTGTTTTGAGGAAATAATCAAATAGGTCATCGAGATTGCCGGTCGCAAGTTTTTCCAGCAGTTTGTGAACGAACGGGTGAGAAAACGGCAACTCAACATTGACGTTGGGGTTGGCTTTTACACTGACTCCAGTATCTTGAAAGTACGGCTCTCTATTCCAGAATGGTGGAACACCCTTATCTATCGCCTGCAGGGAGTGAATCTGAATTGGATTCTCAACTTTGAGATATTGAAAGCTGGTCTCGGGAATCAAGTTGCTAAAAGCAGTGATCAATGCTTGGCCAACCGAAACCTGGCTCCCAGAAAAATGGAATGAATGGGATTTGTCAAAGCTGACATTGCCGTTGTATACGTCGATAACAAGCTCTGGTTCGGGGGTGGTGACGACACGCGGGTAGAACTTGTATCCTTGGAACGGAGAAGACGTATCGGTGATTGGTTCTAAGTCGTAAATCGCCGCCGATGAAATCTGCTTCTGTGTCCACTTTCCATTGCGATACTCTGTCCAACCCATCTTAAGTTCCCGTATTTGATCGATCTTTCCGGGGGAGGAACCAGGTGCCTGTTTTTTCACGAACTCCGGAAAGAAAAGAAGCAGCCTTCGATTCCAGACTACGGGAATTAAATAGGTGCCATTCTCTTCCAGCTTACCGTTCCATGGTTTCCCTTCAACGTCATAGCTTGGAATATCCACCTGCACTCTCTCCCACGGATACCAGCTTTTTTCGTCTATCTGCAAGTAACGGTAGTAGAAGAAGTATGGTGCATTACGCGTTCGCGAAAAGACGTGCAGTCTATTTTTCGCTTCATCCAGAAACAATCCGGCCACTTTCAGGTTGGCCACCTCGTCGACCTTGAACAGATAGTTCTTCAGTGCGTCTTCGACGGTTTGCTTGTTAATATCTTTCTGCAGCAGCTCCGATTCCAATTCTTTGAAGAACGGGCTCTTGTCATCTCGCAGTTCCGACTTGGTCCAGTTTTCCGGGTAGAGAAAAACCTTGCGATTGGCCTCCCAGACGCGGTACTTTTGCATCCAATCCCATCGGCCGCGATCCAGCGCATCACTGGAAACTCCGTACTTTGCCTCTAATCCAAGCAGACACCGCTGAACAAACAGCTGCACCGTGGAGATCGCCTGCTTAATGCGTGACGTTTCCATGCAGGCGGCCATCTGCACGTCGATCAAGAAGAACTCGAACAGGCTGTCGGCATCCACCGCGCCCCAGTCGATCAGATCCTGCTGCACCAGCAGATAGCTGATTAGCGCCTGCTTCTGGTCTTCACGCAGTTGGTCGTTCAATGGTTTTACCACCTGCTCCCAATCCTCCTGGTCATAGCGGGCGCGCAAGGTGGCGCGGATACCATCTGCAATCTGATGGCAGACCGAAAACCTGGAAGCTGGATTGGCCCAGGCGAATAGCCTATCGATATCGGTCCCGATCGCGCCAGCAACCCGCAATCCTTTTTGCAGCTTGAGCAGGTTAACTTCGTTTCGAAACGCGTCTGGCTTGTCAAGATCGAAGTGTCCCGGCGCGATGAGCTTGGTGATGGAAACCGCCTCCCATTGCGTCGCAGCGGCAATTTTTTCGCTCAACACGGTCGTCGCGTCTGGCTTGGTTGCCCACTGAAATAGATCCAGCAGGCTGGTTAAGGTCTTTGGCAATTTGTTGCGGAGGTTCGCATAGGCCTGCAACCGGCGGACGTGTTGTAGCGTGACGGCATTGAAGTCGAACCCATCGAAATCTGTGGCGTGGTCCTGCCAATAGCTCACTTCATCAGCCGCCAAATTGAAACCGTTGATCATCAGTGCGGCTTTGTACAGCTTTGCGATGACCTCCTCCGTGCCGCTCGACGTGTAATCGGGTAACAGTGCCGAGGCAGGAATAAGTGCCTTGGGCGAGGAAGAGGTCTTCCACAGAAGGCCGGTGGCAGGCTGCCCCATCACCTCCAGCAGATAGGGCTTGCCGCCCTTTAGTTTTAATGGGGTCGCCGGGTCGGTAGACCAGAAATTTGTGGGGTCTTCCTGCTGAACCGTAAATGAGATCGATTGGTCATCGATCGCAATAGCCGGCGGTTGAGTATCTTTGACCAGGCTTTGAGCGACAAAAGTATATGCGTCATCAATCGATGGGATCAGATAGCCTTTCCAGTCGTCACCGCTGCTCATCGCGGGTTTTTGGTGAATCTGTTCCAATGCGGTAATGGCAGGCTGCCCTGCTGCACCGGCTCGTAACACATCGGTCAACAGCACATCTGTAACGTCGGTCGCTAGGCTCGCCGCACCCGAGAGGGTATCGACAATTAACCGGTGAGCCAAACGCTGCCTCAGGAAAGGCAGGAAAAACTGAAGGAAGTAGTAGCGTTTGATTGGGGCCGTATTGGCGTCGGTTGCGGCAGGATTGCTCGGATCGGTCGGGACGTTGATGTCACCCGCCAGCATGTGCGGGTTTGCTGTTGGCTCACTATTGTTGGGGAAAATACCAGCGAGGTTATCGTTGAAGAACTGTCGTGCTTGCTTGCCGACACGGTCGATCGCTTCGGCCCATCCGGAATCGTTTGAAAGTGTTTTGGCCCGGATCTTTTCTGCATCGGTCAGGATGCCCGTGACTTGGATGGACGCAGTCGGGACCGGCTTAGCGTCCTTCTGGCTGATGTACTTCAGCTTTTTTGCCAGGGAATCCGTATCTGGAATCTTGATGACTTGATTGGGCGGCGCGTTGGTAGTGTAAACAGATGCTCCTTCCAACAGGCTGATGATCCGCTCCACAACAGATGCCTCGAACAATAGCCCCGTTTTGGCGCGGATTAGGTCAGCAGTGGCGACGTCCTTCTTCTCAGGTGGTACATCTTGATGGTCGATGTCGATAGCATTTAGACCGTCGTAGAGCGTCTTGCTGATTTGCAGGATGGTCTTCTCCGACGGAGCCAGTGGGCGCTGTGGATCGTCGTGGTCCTGAATCAGGTAGTTGAGCTGGCGGAAGGTGAAGCCCGCATCCTCCATTTTTCCCCAGTCGTAGAGAAGTGCCAGTGTGTCCTCCGCGCTATTGAATGGATCGCCAAACAATGCAAATACCTCGGCCAAGCTCGCGACTGGCACATGCAGACTTCTTGCGAGCAGGCTATGGCGATAGAGCGCGGACACATTGGCCAGAGTCAAGGCATGGGACAGTTTGCGGAAAGCAACGACCGCCATCACGTCGTCGGCCTTCATTTTCAATGCGGCCATCACCACCGGCATGTGATCCGATAACTTGGCATCTTGAGTTAAATAGTTACCGTTCGCATCCGATTTGAAAACCTTGTCGATAGCGAGCAGGTTATGAGTCAAAAACAAGCGGGAGTATAGCGACTTTTCTCCTGAACTACTGACGTCGGCCCAGAATGACAACAACTTGTCGAGGGGCAATCCTGTGAGGTCGAGCAGTTTCCGAACTGCCACGAGCTGATGCAGAAAGCCAACTGAGACATTCTCCGGTACTCTTGCAGTTTTAGGGCAGCTGGTGTCATCGTTGGCCTCCGATGTGTCGCAACATCCGCCCTCCCCCCCATCCATGAAATCGTTGCAATCTGGTTGAAACATATCGAAACCTACTGATCCACCTTCGCCGGTAAACGGTATTGTGCCGCCGGACATGCTGGACGTAGCGCTCGAGAGGGGGGTGGAAGTCCCTATCAGAGCCAGATCGGTCTCCGATATCGTCCAGCCCAACTTGTGCCACAACCGGATAAAGCGTTGTATGCGGTCGTATTCGTCGACCGAAAGAAGGCTACCGTCAAGGTGGCTCAAGCGCACTTTGTCAAGGTTGCAGGTGTCGCGTGCCGGGAGCCAGACGACTAACTTGTCAGTTCTGATATCGATCAACCCTTTGCCATTGATAAGGCCGATCAGCTCACCATCTGCATCGTTGATGCGCAGTTCAAATACTCCGAACTCCTCAATAAATGGTTTGCCCTCTTTTCCAATTACCTGCCCATTAGCGGTGACGGTGCCAATGACGGTTCCGTCCTTATCACCAGTAATCCTGCCGTCATTGTGTAGCGAGCCAATCGACGCTAAGGTTCCATCGAACAAACGTAACGGACCTTCAATCGGCAGGTGCGGCCCTTCACCCGACTCCAATACAATCAGCTTTCCGATTCTCTCGAAGTAGCAGTACACCCAGCTTTGGAAATCCGTCTGCGCCAGGCGGTCTTCGGAGCACTGTTGATGGCAAGGGTCTGGGTGCAACAAGGTATTAATCTCAGGGACCAGCGCTTGCGCGTCGTTCAGAAAATCGATCAACTTGGCAAACCGTTTTTTGCGGTCGGTGCTCGCGGTGTCTACGAGTGTCTGCAGGAAGCGGTAGCTGAATCGTATGCTCTCCAAAATCGTCAAAGCTCTGCCTTGCGGGAAAGCCGGATTAATAAAGCGCGTCTTCAGCAGGTCGACCAAATCGGTGTATTGAACCCCGGTCCGCGGCAGGAATTGGCTCTTGACGAAGGTGAGACCCAGTTTTTTGGTCTCGTCAATGCTGAGCATGTCGGCTTCGACTTTGTACCCGTAATACTCGTTAACCGGCTTGACGCCGATCTTCTGCTGGTATTCATCGTTTGTATTGACCTTCTGAAGCGTAAAGTCGAAATAGGCTTTCGGCCAGAAAGCCTCCCGCGTGAGGATGATGTGTTCCTCTTGCGTGATGCCGAGAAACTCCGCATCTGCCGAGCGGTCCAGAATCATCGCGTGCAGTACTTGTAGTTCCTGCTGCCGCGCGGGAGTAAGAACCACGTCGGAAATGGCTTCGGTGGCGGTGCGGAAGGTGTCCAGCAGTTCGTAACGACTGGTGCCGAGATACTTGAGCCAGATCCGAATGGCATCGATGGGCTGGTGGTAGGGGAGCGTGAACGGATAGACCGCGTCCTTGAGAATGCAGTACGCCTGGTAGTTGACATGCTGCGGCTGCGCCAGCAGTTCGCTGGTGGTTTCATCCATTACGTTGAAGACCTCCAGGGTCGCCTGCTTGGGCACATTTGGGTTGGTATGGTACTTATCCAGGTGTACGACAAAGCTTTCCATCACCTCGTTGACGAGATCGATGTAAGGCAGCACAGTAAATGTGTTTTCGCACGTCAGTTCCAGGCAGCCCAGGTCCGGGCGCCGACGGAACAGTTTTTCCAGTGGCGTATTGGAAATATCCTTAGGGTCTGTTCTGATGCCCGGATTGAGACCGCTCGGATTGGTCGGATCAGGACCTAGATCGTTGTTCCGCAGATATTGCAGAATCTCCACGAAATATGCCGCTGGACTGTAGACCGAGAGGCAGTCATCGCATTCGCAGTAATCCATGCTTCCGAACAAGGCTTCGAGGTTCAGAGGAACATTGTTCGTGTCCGCAACCTGCTGCAACCTGGCCATTCGGGCTTCCGTAGTTTCCGGGCCGTCGATAATGGCCAGACCCGATCCACGCATCGTTTCACGCATGGTCATCATGGCGTGTTCGTTTCGGATGTGCGAGTTGATCGAAGTGGTGTAGACCTGTCGAGCAGCCTGTTCGCCGATCGCCGGCCCGTAAGCTTTCAAGAATGTGGATTCCGGTATCTGGGCAACGCGGAACGCGGAGGTCAAATTCGAACTCATTAAAACAGGGACAGCGGCGGGTATGGGGCTGATTGCCTGCACGCGCTGTAGCGTCTTCAATTGCTCGACGACGCCCGCACGATGTTCGTCGGCGATGCCCTTGAACGCGTCAGGCTGTTTCAGCGCGGTGTAGAGCGACGTGGTGCGGATGTTGAATGCAGGCTGGTTGCTTAGGAAGCTCACCACGCCTGTCCGTAGATTCTTGTCCGCAATCGGAACTTCGGCGTCCTGCACCATCCGGTGCAACACAGCAGTGGGTTCGGCCGTGAATAGCTTGTTTTGCAGCCCAATGGCGAAGTTCTTCTTCTTCTCATCAGCGGTCGTGCCGGCGGTGTTTTCCGGCAAAGCCTGCGTGTCCACCAGCCCGGCCAGCTTATCGACGTTGAAGTGCAGCGCCACATCGCGCAGGTTGGTGATGTCCGCTTGCCCGGACAGGGCTTTCACGACCGCGGCGTGGTCGTTAGACCAATCGGCGAGCGAATGAGCCAAACCTATTTTTTGTAGAGCAGCGTTAGGTAGCTTTCCCTTCAAGCTAGATAACGCAGCGGACATGTCGCCCTTCGCCGCGCGCATCGCTTCGTCTACATCTTTACGTTGATGTTTGTCGGTCAAAACCGTGTTCAGGGTTTTGATTCTGGCTTCGAGGCTAACGTTTTCTGACGGCATGACTCATGTGCTCCCGAAATCCAACTACTCTCGATCACAACTCGCGTCCGTTGCTACTGCGGGCGGTTCGTATGCCAGACGTGAGGGGGCGAACCCGGCTGATTCCACTGCGGCTCACAGTTGCCAGCGCACGCCGGTCGCGAGGTTCCGACTACCACCCCGCGTGCCCCTTCTGCCAGCAACCCCAACGGCCCTTCGACCTCGACGTGACGCATCGGATCCAGGTTTCCATCCGGCGCGATCGCTGGCGGTGGGCCCATTTGCAACCCCGCGGGCAGGCGTCCCTGGTTGGCATTCAGGACGTTGTAAGCGTTCATGTCAGAAACAGTTACCCGATATTCCATCCGGCCGTTAATCGCCGCTGCACTGACCGCCACCGTAAGGCGCGGATTTCTTGCCCCAAGATCTGCGGCGATGCCAACTACATCTGCGGACAGCTGGTTGAGCATCCGACCTTGCGAGGCATAAAAGGCTGCGGTAAAGCCTGGAACATCGCGGGGCAATCCGCCCCCTGCCGACCCGCCTCCGCTTGGGGGATCGGCAGGCCCAAGAGGTGGCCCTCCGGAGTCCAAGTATGGTTTTCCCGCCGGCGCGCGACCGATGGCGTTTCCGCCTGTGGTGCCATTCGACGGCGGGCCATCTTTTTTCGGTGGACCGCTGCTCGAAGTCACCGTATTTGGACGGGTAGTTTGCTTCCACTGCTGGTTCAGTTGCTCGTTGCGGCCCCGAGCAGCGCCCGCAGCGCCGACGGCGCCCCCGAGACCGATGAATATCTCCCGGTTTTGCTGCTTGAATGCGGGTGCACTCAACAAATCGTATTGATCCTCCGTCATCATGAAGACCACGCCACCCGTAGTTACGGTGACGCTGCCTTCCTCGGCCGGCGTGATGGGTTCTGCAACAGGCGACGGCTTGCTGGTGTCGGCCTTGTCTAAGCCTGGTACGGGCCTGCAACCTGGATCCACGGCGACGCGTTTGGGCTTCGGACGGGGCGGAGGCTCGGAAGACAGCGCGGACGCATATGCAGCGATTGCGTTCTTGTCGGCCTCTGTCGTCTCGAGCATCGGGGCGGACGTCGGCGCCATACCGTCATGATCGACGAAGAAGACCGGGTTCGCTCCCGCATACCGATAGAGATTGATGCCTCCGCTTATTCCCGTTGGGTCACAACTCGTCCACCTCCCTAACCACGCTGCGTAATACCGCGCCCCGTGATACGTAAACCCCGTCTCCTCATCCCGCTCCTTCCCTGTGTACCGATACCGCTTCGCCGTCGCTTTGATACTCTGATCCACCGCCTGATACGACGTGCTGCCGGACGGGAAATACTCCTCGTAGGAAATGACGCTGGCCTTGTCATCCAATTCAAGACTCGCCGACCCAAGGTGATTGCCGAGCTGATAGCGGATGAGCTGCGCCGATGAGCCATCGGAACCCTGCGTTCGCGTCTCCACCAAGGCAATCCGCTGCTTGTCGTCCATGACGTGCAACGTCTCGCGTTCGAGAGAGATGCCATTGCCGCTAGCGTTTAACTCGCGGTAAATCTCGAAGCCGCCAAGGTAAATCCGCTCCGTCTTGCGTGAGCTGTTCTGACGTTCGGTTACCTTACGGACGCGCTGCCCTCCGGCGTCGTAGACATAGAAGGTCGTCTCCGGCACGTTGCTCGGCGGCGGAGTCGGGTTCACAGCCTGTCGCGAGGTCGCACTCAACTGGTTCTTGAAGTCCCATTGCATCAGCGTGAGGTGCGGCATGCCGGTCATGTTGCCGTGGGAATCGTAGGTGTAGGGCTCTATCGTTGGGCCGACAGTCGTGGTGCTTAGCCGGTTACTCTTCCTGGCGGCCTCGATCAGGCTCCCTTCGTTGTAGGAGTAGGCGCGCGTCCAGTTGCCATTGGCCGCTTGATGCACCACCCTTTCGAAATTGCCGACTGCGTCATAGAAATACTGCTCGGTATAGCTCCGCATCGCCGGACCATCATTGGGATGAGGAAGGTTCGCGCGGAACTCGTCGTTCCAAATGCTTTGCGGCTGTGCGAGTTGGCCGATGTGCTCGCGGCCGGTTGCGTTGATCAAACGGTAGATGGCGTCGTAGGCATAGTCGCATTGCGGTGGCACAACCTGGCCTTTGAAAATGATCGTCTGCTGAGCATCGTCGCGGATATGGGTGATGTTGCCAGCGGGGTCATAGGTGTAGAACAAATCCTGAAATATCGACGTCACCTTCGGCGCAGCCGCGCCGATCAGTCTCCGCGCCAGGTTCTGCGGTGCCAACACGGTGTGGCTGGTCTTGAGATGAATCAAGCGAAAGGTCTGGTCGTCATAGGCATATTCAGTAAGTGCGCCGTTGCCATATTCAATCCTGGTGCGTTGGCCTTTGGCGTCGTAGTCAATGTTGGTGACGGCACGAAGGTTAGCCGTCGTCGCGACCAACAAGGCCGTCGGCACGGCGACTTGTCCCAACCAGACGTCTACGCCTTCGAGCAGGTTGGCCCCGTTGTAGCTGAGCTGGATGACGTTGATCTTGCTGCTCGCCAGGCTGCTGTGTGGCGCGACCATCTGGAGTGGCCGATTGATCGCATCATAACGGGTGCTGCTGGCAAAGATTTCTGTTTCCACAACAGGCGGCGGGTTTTGCAACCAATCCGGAATGGACTTGTAGTCTCGCACCAGTTGCCGAGTGCTGCGCAAGAGATTGCCCTTGAAGTCATGAGCTTCGCTGGTCACGACTCCTGCAGTGTCATAGTGCCTATAAGACTTGCCACGCAGGTTGGCTTGCAGGACCTGAGCGGGGGTGAGGCCGCTATCTGTGGATTCGCTGTAGACGGTTTCTTCGAAGCAGATTTCGCGCATCGAATTCAACGCGTCTGCGCCGATGACAAATGACCGCAAGGGGCGGCGTAGCTCGTCGTATTCGGTGCGGAAACTGTGATCGCGGCTATCCCAGGCGCGGATCGGCTTGCCGACGACATCGTTCAGCATCCAGCGCTGGCCAGCTTCCATGCTGGATTGATGGATACGGTTGCTGAGCATGTCATAGTCGTAGCGCATGACGACGCGGTTCTTCGCGTCGGTGACCTCGCGCTGATTGCCTTCAATGTCCAGGGTTACCCGCGTCGCGTACTTCTGCGGAACGCCGTTCGCGTCCAGACCGTTATCGGCGATCGTCAACATCGCTCGGCCGAGAGTGTCGAAGTATGCAACCGTTGGGGTCGCAGCATGCGCGGCGGCCTTGCCGGCCGCACTCTTTTCGTCCGGACCCTTTTGCCCGTTCCGTCGCTGGTCGTGCCAGGTGGGCAAGTAGTCGGCCAGTGGAAGAAGCTTGAAGAAGCCGCCGACATCTGCGTCGAGCTTTGGGTCAGCTTGGGTCACCGTATCGTTCACATCCCACGTCTCCTGGCGCCAGGGGTCGAAGACGACCTTTTCGTAGGTGTGGTTGGGATGTAGAGTGGCGACCACGCGCTCCATGGGGTCGTAGAACAGGATCGGTGTGACCCCGGTGTCAGTCATCTCCGGTTCTGGCTCGTACAGGTGTGTGCTGGTAAAAAATGGCTCGTATTGTTTAACGGGCCTGCCTTTGTTGTTGTAAACCGTACGGCCTTTGCCGACCCATCGCGGATTGACATTGCCTATCGTCGGCGCGCCGCTGCCATCGAGCGTCAGCGAACCAGGCTTGATGTCGCCTGCTTGCGTTGCACTATTCGGGCCTCGAAGGGCGGCATCGCCTGGCTCGGCAGGAATCTTCGATTGCAGATCACGGCCGAAGCCGTCTGAGTAGGCAAAACTCACGTGAATCTTTAAGCCCTGTGAGGGGAGCGGGTCGCTGGCATGGGTTTCGCGGACTATCGTTGCGGCGAAAGGCGGTTCGCCGCAGCGTTGGAAGCGGTCCAAGTCGTAGATGAATCGGCTGGTTGCATTTTTCAGGAGCCCAGGCGCCTGGGATTGGGGACCCGCGATGAATTGTTGAATGTGCGCCTGGGTGGGGTCCGTATCGAAATCGCCGAATTCGTCCAGAGAATCCCCTAGAGTCTCACTAATCTTCCCTCGGACCGCGGAAGCTACAGGCATGCCGACAGCGTCGAAGCAAAGGAAGGACTGGTTGCCGTTTGGATCGGTCGTCAGCTTGGGCTGCAGGACACGGTAGTCGTATCCCGCTTCCACTGAATTTCCAAGTGGGTCTTCCGTTTTTGCTGGGAGGAGGTCGTTGACGTACTCGACGATGGTGTCGTGAGAAAACGGATCGCGAAAACGCCTCGGCACGAAGAAATGATTCACGGCCTCCGCAAGCTCACTTGCAGTGCTTTCACTTGGATCGGGATGAAAGAACACGTTGCCAGAAGGTATCCACCATTTTTCATCGCTATCGAGATCAACATATCCGCCTCGATCCGACCAAGTTGAGGCATCGGAATGTAGAACGGCGCCAGGATTGGTAAGGAGATTCTCCGTAGGCTGGCCGGGATGCGGGCGCTGATATACCGAGCTGAGCAGTCCGAGAGAGAATGCGAGTTTGTAGCTTTCGCCCGGAATAGCCAGGGAATGAAGAGCTTTGAGCGGCAGTAGCTGCGCCAGGGTATTGCTCCGGTAGCGGGTGCGGAATCGCTCGATCGGGCGACGGTAAGGACCTGAGCCTGTCGCGCCGGCAGCATTGAAATCTTCATACGGGAGATCATGGGCGCCGTCGCTGGCCAGGGCAACGAGAGCGACAAGCTCGTCGAAGTGAAACAGGTTGGTTATGGCCGGTTCTGCGGACGTTGGCATCAGCTTCAGCAACTCATAAGTAGCAACTTCGGCAACCAACGGTGCGCGATACGCATCCGGCGCAAACACCGCATTCGAGAAGCTGGATTCGGTAAGGGTGAAGTGCAGTAGTTTTTGGTTGTTTCGGTCTGTCGCGGTCAGAGCTGGATCGGGATCGTCGAGTCGACGTCCGTATGCGATCGCGACAAATTGCAGCACGTTGCCGTATTTGTCTACGGCCAGATTGATGGTGTGCGAAACCCGCGGATCGGCTTGAATGTTCCCGCTTGCTGTGGTGAATAGTTTCCGCTCGTAGTGAAAATCGATGGTCTCACGAGAGTGCGTGAAGAAGACGGAGTGGAGATTCGTCCCCTGCGGTTGTATGGCTTTGATGGTGTAATTGCGTTCTGAGACGAAGTAGGGGCGGCTGGATTCATCTTTTTCATCGAGCGCGTATGTCTCCTGACGCAAAATCGTACCCTTTAGAGAGCGGACCGCTTCGCGCCGTTCGGAATCTTGTAGATCTGGCGGCAGGATTGTATCGACCAGCAGTATCGCTTTGGTTTGATTTGGACTGAGGCCCTCCTCGCGGTAATACTCTCCTTCGAAATGCCGCGATACACGTTCGCCGGCCCGGAAGTAAGCGCCGGTATGAAACCAGGTCTTGGTGAGTAGCGGGGGCACGTGAAAGGCCTGGTCCAGATTTGTTGTAGGAGCCAATACGGCGAATCCTTCGGTGTCTAGCTGTTCCACTCGCCCGAAGCCGCGAAACTCCCGTTCAGCAGTATCGAAATAGCCGTGATGATAGGTGTAACTGGAAGCGAAACGATTGCTGCTTATCAGATCGTTTGTCTCGACGCGGGTGACAACATGAACTGGGAATGGCAGCCGAGTAATCCACGGTGTTCCCGCAGCTTTGTCGGCAAGGTAGAACTCAGTGGACGACTTATACTCAAGCCGCGTCTCCGTTCCCAAATTGTTGCGAATCAACGTGAGCAAATGCGGTTTGATTCCGCCCATTAGATCCAGATAGCGTAATGGCCGACGTGCGTCACCGGGTAAAGGGCTCGACCACAAGAGACATGCGGTTCCTCGCCCAAGAAGATCGACAACGGATACCGTAGTGTGACTGTCAGCGCGTGGCACACGGTGAAGAATTCGCGCCTCAGACAAACTATTTCCATGCTGGTTCAAATAAACTCGAACATCGTCCCGGCCGAGATAGATGATGTCGGTAGGTCCCGATCCATCAGTGTCAGTCAGGTGAACACGACGCTGATCGAAGGATTCGGTATCGTCGAACCATGGAACGGTGTTGAGCGTTACCTTTGCGCCGAAGCGGCCGTATCCAATGTTGGGCCAGTAGGAGACTTCGCTTTTGCGAACGCGAACCAGATCGGAAAGGCCATCACCGGACATGTCGGCGACATAGATTGATTGCGTTCCATCGGCAAACACAAGCCTCGGCCCTGCCTCTTCGTCCAAGGGGTTAGTAACGTAAACTGCTGTGCCGAAGCCCTCCTCGGCTTGGGATTCGAACCAAGAGGAGAAAGCCTGATCCTCGGTGAGCAGGACATCCGCATGGCCGTCGCCAGTCAGGTCTATGAAACGCAGGTTGGGATCTTGCCAATCGATATTGGGCAGGGTGGTGAAGGTCCGGAACCTATCCCAGGTGGCGTCATCGGCACGGGAAAAAAATCCTTGTGTACTCGATGCGAAGTCGACCAGATCGAGTCTCCCATCTCCGGCGAGATCGAGAAGCTGTTGGCGTCCGCTGTTTAGCGCGGCGAGGGAAGGACGCATGGGAAGGCTCTCGACGGGACCGAAGCGGCCACCGCCCAGGTTAGGCTTGTAGAACCATGCGTAGGCATCCTCCGTTAGGACCCCCGAAATTCCTTCGCCGTCAAGGTCCACCCAACGGCACTTTCCGGTGTCGATACCCCAGGGAAGATTTTCAAGGCTGACAGAATCGACCTCCTGGAGCGAAAGTCGGTCGAAAGTCAAATCGTCCAGCGGACTGACGGAGTATTGGAATTCTAGCGGTGGCAGTGACCGCTTGAGGTAAGGCGGGATCGAAGAAGCAATTCGTTTGAAGCCTGATTGAATGACATGAGAGATGAACGAGCCGGTGGGCTTTTCCAAGTAGGCGAATTCGGTAGATCGGACGAGATAGTCCTGGACGCCCAACTCGTCAGGAAAGTGGTGAAATTGCAGCACACGCCGGCATAGACGGTAGCTGCGCACCTCAAAGCCAGACCTGTACACGGAGAAAGGATCCAGCCGCGCCGGCCAACTTCCAATGGCCGGTACTTCCAATGTCGCTGATGCGAAAGTCCGTCCGTCTGCGCCCCTCGACTGCTCCAGGTAGTGACCTTCACCATAATCAAAGACCAGCTCAAACATCCAATCTGCAGGAGTGAAATCGGGCACAGGAAGATGAGCGCGACGGAAACTAGGCAAAGTGGGATCGATGAGGATGGGCGTGCGATTTCCGTACCGAATATATTTAACGTAGCGGTTTGCTGAACGCATGCGGTTGCGCTCGTTGAGCCTGGAAAGGTCAACATTGTCGCTGTTCTCGGCGGCGTATGTATAGGCGATCGCGTTTCCCTTGTCATCGTAACTCTCGCAGATCAGCCAGCTAAAGATACGATTGGGATCCGCAGGGTCTGCTATGCGCGACTCGGACGTGCTGCCGTAAACTGTAAGAACATTGTCTTTCGATATCGAGCGCCAATGGGTGTCGCCGTCGCTTATGCGGGTCCAGCGTTCTATACGGGCGAAGAGTCCTTCTATTCGAGGCCTGTAGCGTTTTACGGAGTAACCGCCGCGTTGCTCTTCGTCGTAGACGGGGTTCCCTTGTTTGTCCTGGACCCAGGTTCCATCCAGGTTGCTCTCAAAGGCGAGAACTAGATCTTCTGAGCCGGAGAGAATATACACGTCGGACTCGTCCGCATCCCGGTATTTGGGCAAACCCTTGTCGGTTTTTCGTGTGATAGAGGGAAGGAATAGATTCCAACCGATTCCAAATGGACCGTTGCCGGCACCCGAATCGTAGGAGAGATTCAACTGAGGCCCGAATCCCGAACGTCCTGGCGAAACGGCAATGGGAACAGTGAGGGATCCGGTTCCGGTTACAGGATTTGCAGCGAACTTCTCACCAATTCCGCGGATTGCCCCCCCACCTTTGGGAAGACTGATCGACGGAGCAGAAATGCCCGAAGTCTGAGGCGCACTCGCAGGAGTCTCGCCCGGAGGCGAAGTCGATCGTCCGGTCCCCACGGGTCGTGAGTTGGGGTACATGCGCCCTCGATATAGTAGTTGTGGACGGACCCGGGGGAAGTGATGCCTTTTACAATTTGTACAGAACGAGGACTCTATCACAGAACCGAATCCTCGTACTTTAAAATTCTTGTTTTCTTGAGACGAGGTACAAAACAAACATCAGTGTGGAGACTCGGATCCGGGCCGTCTCACTTGACGAAGAGCACCGCCTCGATAGGCATGAGTCACCAGAATCATGAGAGACGGTTTCTCGAGACGCAGACGTATTCTGTCTGATGATCGGCGCGAATGCCGCAACCAAGTGGCTCCTCTAACTTTGGAGCGATGCACATGTGTTCACTAGTTTGAGGGTTGTGATCTCGACGGATTTCTTGAATGGCATTTCTTCCACCTCTCCTGTTCGGTATTCCTCACGGGCCCGCAAACCGCGGATATTCGACAAGAAGCTGTCACTATCACCGTTGTAACAAGCATTGTGCAATCCACGCGGCTCTACGGCCACTGGCAAAAGTGCTAGCCGTGAAGTTGAACTTTCAAGTGCGCCGATTTCTTATCTTGCCGACGTCAAACTGAGTCCCTAACCAGTGCCGTAATCGCTCTTTGGGAAGGTGGCAGAAGGGCGACTGTCCCAGCTTCCAGAGAACGAAAAGTTCCACGAGAGATCGTTGACGAGCTTGATGTAATACACCGCATTTGAATTGAAATGAACACGGCCAACATCTGAGATTATCGGATGAACGAAGCTGAAACATCCAGGTTCGTCTTTTTGAATTTGAACGCCTTAAGTTCTGCAGCCACAAATCCGACTGCGAACGATCATGACGCAAGATGACTTGGCCAATATAGCGGCCACAGCCGCCGCTGCTTCTAAACAAAAAACCTAGAACTTCTGTTCGATTACAACATATCGGTTTATACCTAACGTTGACTGCTTCTTATATTGCCGTCGCCTCGATTAAGGTCAACGAAAAATTTGTTTTCAAAATACATTCTCGAACAATGTGGGTAGCGGTCACTGGCAGGCCGTGTAATCGCCAGGAGCATCACTCACGGATGCGGGATCCAGTGTCGATTTTCTGGCGAGAAAGATTGGTCCTTGGGAAATAACTCGGCTTCAAATGAAGGGTCTGACTTGGACTTGGACAGAGCACACTTCGTTTTGGATCGGCCTAATATTCGCGTTCGTTTCAACACCTACCCGCTGCAGTCAGACATTCTGGAGATCGAGATTCAGACCGCAGCGTGCGTGGCCAAGCTGGTCTTCGACTCGGGACTCGCCCGTGTCAATCGTCCCGCAGATATGGTCGTGTTCATTCGCGAACATGTCTACAAGCCGGAATACCACGCCGGAGTAGCTTCGGCAACGAAAGCGCATAAACGCAACCGGGGACACCACTTCGATGCAGGATGGGGACATCGCTGCTCAAATGAGTCGCGAAGTCCACGCTCCTGTACGAGGTTGCGCCAATTGACTGTATGGTTGCGCCAATTGACTGTATGAATGGGTACCGAGCTACAGCCCAAGAGCGGAAATCCGATGTTCGGCGCCTCGTTCCCGACTAAACACGAGCGGAACGACTACGAGTGGCGACACAGACTGCGGCACTCTTGAGCAATATCAGCGGCACATCACGATCGAATCAATAGTGGGAAACGCGCATGTAGCCCTCAGTCTTCTCACGCGCTGATGCAAATTTCTATGGGCTTCCTGCACCTTTGGTCTGTCTCAAGCTGCAAAAGACGGGTACAAGTTCGGGTACAGACATCAGTTTGGCTTGATTACGCTCAATTACGCTAAATTGCTGAAAGACCGGCACTTGTGGGAATCCAACATTACGCTCAATTTCGCTTATTTTTCATAGACTTACGGTATTATCGGGAAACTCAAAATCCGTCGAAGGCGACTTCATGGGGGTTCGATTCCCCCTCCCGGCACCATCGATCCTGTTTAGTTTCAGCAGTTTGGGAGGATTGAGCTGCTCCTCTCGAATAATTCCAGGTACAAAATCGGGTACAGTGCACATCCTGCTTATTTTCAATAGGTTGACGATCTCTGGCGCTCATTCTTGGGCTGCAACCTATCTATAGTTATGCTCGTTTAGGCTCGATTACGGAATGCATAGCGGATAATCGGTCCGCGCGATAACCATTTCGCAGCACCTCGTGATAACACGGACTGTCGATTCGGGTGAGAAGGGAAGTCCAGGCAGTTCGGCTAGATAGACTTCGATCAGAAGCTCAAGCGGGTAGACATTTGAATGAGTGATAAGCCCCGTTATAGCCAGATGTTGCGAATATGTGGATCTTGAACCGCTTTTTTAAGCGGCTGGTTGCAATGCGTTCTAAGGCAAGCGCTAGGATAGCTCCGCATTGAACCAGATACCTCACAGATAGGCACTGCGCCTCAAGCTCTGAGAAGCAACTTGCCGAGCCTGCAGGATTTGAACCTGGAACCAAGGTGTTATGAGGATCCCGCTCTGGCCATTCCGTTGGAGCTCTCTTATTTGACAACGTTTGTCCGGCACGTGGAAGAGGTGCTGGCGGGAAGATCTATAAAGCAAGTCGCTAGGCTAAATAGATCTAAGCGTCGTAGCCTTTTAGGCGGCGAATCCAGACATTTCGATAACGTATAGGACCGGCATGACCCTGGAGGAGGAAAGGCTCTTCTGATGGATGGGGTTCGTATTTGGCAATTGGAAGGGTATCGGTGCTGCCTAACAATTCCACATGATCGTGCACAACCAGCCCGTTGAAGAACAAGGTCAGATAGGCAGGCGTGGTCAGTTCGTTGCCATTGAACCGGGGAGCCTTGAAGACGATGTCATAGGTGTTCCATTCGCCTTCGGAACGGCATGGGTTAACCATCGGCGGATACAGGCCGTAGATACCGCCGGCGGCTCCATCAGCATAGGTAATGTTGTTGTAGGACGAGAGCACTTGAATCTCATAGCGACGCATTAGGATGACACCGCTGTTGCCTCGCATCTGGCCGCGGCGTTCAGGTGGGGTTCCTGTCGGAGTCATCCATTCCAGGTGAAGCTGACAGTCGCCGAACGCCTCTTTTGTGATCAGGCTGCCGGATCGAGGGACCATCTCCATATAACCGTTTTCGACCGTCCACTTCGGCTCGGATACTTTGCGATCGCGTCCTATGCTCTCCCATCGAGACAGGTCCTTTCCATCGAAAAGTACGATCGCATCTGAAGCTGGAGCGGGTGTCGGCAGGGGCATGCCAGGGGTAACTTTACGTGCCTGTGGACGCGTTCGGTCGTGCACTTTCCATGGCTGGCCGGGCAAAGGATCTCCTACAGGACTTCCCGCCATTTGGTCCGGAGGCATCTGGCCGGGAACGGGAGCCCCAGAAGCGGCAGGAGCCTGTGTCGAACCGAACAGTGGTTCTGCGAACGGAATGCTGGAAAGCAGCTTGATGAAGTTGCGCCTGTTGGACATGATTTATACCTTTCGAAGATCCGTCTATGTGAACAGGCATCCCAAGGCAAAGTAACGACTGTTCATTGAACGTGCTATATACATGGGGTCCGATACAATCTGCCTACCGGAAAAGTAAGGGAAGAGAGGCGCTCAGATTCTTCCGCCAGACGCTCCATACGTGCGTCCCTTCCGTCTCAACATACTTGTGGCTAATGCCATGGTTTGTCAGATCTTCGTGGAGCGACTCATTTGCTTTATACAAAAAGTCCTGCCGCCCACAGGAGATCCATATCATGCCGAAGTCTCGATTGGCAGCTTGTGGATTTGCAGTCACTTTGTTCAGGACGTCGTGGATATCCAGAAAGTTAGGTCCGATGGCTGCGCTATAACCGAGTACATAGCTGAACAGTTCAGGATGCGCCAGACCAATTGAAAGGGCTTGACCTCCGCCCATGGACAGACCCGCGATAGCGCGTGAGTCTCGTGAGGTTTTAACGCGGTAGCTCTTCTCGATCAATGGAATGATCTGTCCCAGTAGATCCTTCGGAAACAGTGGGGAGAACATACTCGTCTCGCCGGTTACACGTTTCAGCGGCTCGACGCCACGAGCCTGAAGTGCATGGCCTTGCGGCATTACAACGATCATCGGCTTGATTTTGCCCTGAGCCAGGAGATTGTCCAGAATGATGTTGGCGCGGCCATTGCGCACCCAGCCTGAGACTTCCTCTCCATTGCCGTGGAGTAAGTACAACACCGGATATCTCTTTCTATTCGTTTCGTATCCCGGCGGAGTATAGACCCAGAGTGTCCGCGTGAAGCCCATTGCTCTCGATTCATACAGCATCATGCGGACCTCGCCATGTGGCACGGCCTGCGAATCGTAATCGAATGGGGAATCTCCAGGAATTTCGACGAAATTTGAGATCAGTTGCCCTGGAGGTACAGGCTTGATGGCAGGGTTCGAAGGGTCAAGTACATCAATGCCTTCGACGCGAAAGTTGTAGATCCATATCTCCGGTTTGAGCGGGAGAGTCGTAAGAGTCCAGATACCGCTCTCGTCTTGGGACATCGGAAGGGGACCCTTCCTCTGGGTGATCTCGCCAATCAGCGAAACCTCTTTCGCATTCGGCGCATGATAGCGAAATGTAACCGTACGGTCTGGATGTACTTCGGGGGAAAGAAGCGTGTTGGTCGGATAGTTGGACGCGACCCGGTGTCTGCGCTCAACACCTGCCGGCGTCTGCTGAGCGTTTGATTGGGCGGACTGTGCGTTGGCCGGAAGGATTAAGCCTATGAATAGGGATAATGCAAAAGCGCGATCTCGTAACACTGGAGGTAACCTCAAACACCGAAAGCCAAATCTTTACTGCGCGGCCAGCTTTTTCTCTAGGGCATCCTGGATCGCTTTCTCCGCAATGGGAGACATGATTCTGTAGCCTTCAGGTGTTGGATGGATGCCATCTACGCTCAAGCCTTCTTTCATGCCATGCTTTTCATCCGCCATAGGCGTGAAGTAGTCGGCATACACGCATCCGGCTGTCAGGCAGAAGCTTTTCATCCAATTATTTAGTTCCACAACCTTCTCGGCAGGTTCGAGGCCCCTTCGCCACGGATAGTCGTAAGCCGGTGTGACTGAGGCAAGGATTACCTGAATTCCGTTTGCCTGTGCGATCTCAGTCATTGATTTCAGGTTCTCCTCAATCATCTTCAGGGTCGATGGGCCCGTATTTCCGGCGATATCGTTCGTGCCGCCATTAATGACGACTACCCTGGGCTTCATGTCCACAACATCCTGCTGAAAACGCAATACCATCTGCGGGGTTGTTTGCCCGCCGATTCCCCGATTGACATAGTGCTTGCCGGGGAAGAACTGCTCCGGCTGGCGTCCCCATAACTCTGTAATTGAGTCCCCCATAAACACGACTTCAACCGCAGTGCCGATGGTAGCGTTTGCAGATCGAAAACGAGTGAGATTGGGCCAATCCTTAAGCATTTGCTCCTGGTGTGCCTTGATCCGAGCGGCGCGCTCTTCACTAGAGAGTGCAGGCGGAGTCTGTGCGGGTGCGACGGCAGGGGCAGGAGGAGCGGAAGGGGACTGGGAGGGGGGAGGAGCGGAAGGGGATTGCGCCGAGGCAAAGGGAATTGCCGAGAGAGCCGACAGGAAAAAAGAGAAGAACACGCGATACATGGTGAGTATTCCTTAAGGAAATAGGACAGGTTGGCAAAGATTGCCCCCGCGAACGTCCATTTAGTATGCACCTATAAGGATAGGAGTATATGCTTTCCCTGTTCGCGTCAATGACTTTTTACAACTGCTGGAGGAGAACAGGAGGAGTTCGAATGAAAATCAGAATGCCTGCCGGTCTCCTGCTCGGCGGCACGCTGTTTTTCTGCAGCTGCTGCACAAACAGTGCCTGCGGGAAATATCGTGTGGTAACCGTCAAAATCGACCTGACACCCGAGCCCTCGGCCCCACTACTAAAATGATTACCGGATCCTCTATTTTCCACTCCACCGTAAATTCTCCTTGACAGAAGTTGCGCAGTCTTCATAAGCTTTCCGCCAAGCTGTCCACCTATCATTACAGCACCACAGGCTAAACCTCTATTCCAAGGCCAGCAGGGCAGCGTAGGGAGATATTTATGAAAGACGAATTTCGAAGAAGAATGAAGGAAGGCACTTTGCATACCGCCAGCTTTCTGTCCGCGGTGATGATCGTGCTGGCCTTGTTTGGAGGCGCCATGCGGGCGCAGACGACTTTTGGTTCCCTGGTGGGCACTATAACCGACGCCTCGGGAGCTGCGGTTGCCGGAGCGAAGGTCACGCTAACGAATCAGGAAACGAATCAGGTTCATTTCATGGAGACAAGCGAAGCGGGAACCTATAGCTTTGTGAACCTGAGTCCTGGAAACTACCGGGTCGACGTTGACCTGACCGGGTTCAAACATCTCACACTCTCCAAACTGCAGGTACAGATCGGAGGCACGGCCCGTGCCGATGCCGCTCTCCAGGTCGGAAATGTCAGCGAAACAGTAGAAGTATCGAGCGCGGCTCCGCTCATCCAGACCGATACTGCTAATCTCGGCGGAGTGATCGAAGGCCGCACGATTCAGGACATTCCGCTGAATGGGCGCAATGTCAATAACCTGCTTACGCTGGTTCCCGGTGTTATCGCACAGGGCAGTACGAGCGGCAATATGTCCACGAACCTGATCGCGTATGGCAATTACCAGATCGGTGGCGGCTTCGGGAATCAGAGTATCTCGTTTGTCGATGGCGTGCAGGCTAATATTCCAGCCAATAACGCGACCTCGTTCATTCCTTCCCAGGACACCGTAAGGGAGTTTCGCGTATCGACCAGCAATGTAAGTGCAGAGTTCGGAGGCTTCGCTGGCGGCGTCATTAATATCAGCACGAAATCGGGAAGCAACGCCTTCCACGGTTCGCTCTATGAATATCATCGCAATCGCGTTTTGAACGCGAATGATTTCTTCAGCAATCGTGCTGGCCGTGCGCGTCCTTCGTATATCCAGAACCAGTTCGGCGGGACGGTCGGCGGCCCCATCAAGCACGATAAGACCTTCTTCTTTGCAGGTTATGAACGGCAGCCGGTTGTCAGCGGAAACCTGTCCACCACTACGGTTCCAACGGCGGCCGCCCTTCGCGGAGATTTCAGTTCGCCTCTTTACCCAAAGATCTATGACAATGCCAATGGTGGGGTTCAGTTCCAGTGCAACGGTGTTCTGAATGTCATCTGCCCCAGCCGTATTGACCCGGCGGTTACTGCGCTGCTGAAGCAGGATTACCCTGCGGAGGCAACCAATCCGAACGCCATCGCCAGTAACTACATCACAACTACTCGCACACGCTACACTAACGAGCAGATCAACGCTCGTGTCGATCAAAACTTTGGCACTCGCAACATTGCATTCGCAAAATACGCCAAATTCAAAGTAGAGAGCCTGACGACCAATCCCTATCCGGGTGTGCCGGCGTTCGAACCCCCGGCTCCTGGTGGGATTTCGGACCATGTTGCAATCGTCGGTGACACCTTTACCCTTAACCCAACCACCATTATCGATGGGCGAGCATCCTATCTCCGGGTCTATCAGTACACCTTTCCCCGTGGACTTGGAACGGACATCTCCGGCATTTCGCCGGGCCTGGCGGCAATGCAGACCGCGCTTGGCCAGATGCTGCCGACGGCTTTCAGCTTCGCCGGGACCGGCATAAACGGAAGCACAGGCCCTGGACAGCTTTACTGGCATACCAATGTCTATGCTCTTTCAGGCAGTGTTACAAAGATTTTAGGACGCCATACCGTCAAAGCCGGTGCATCATGGCGCAGTGTGCAGTGGATCGCCGATCCAGACAGCGGAGGCAACGTCTTCACCTTCTCCGCACAGACGACGGCAAACCCAGCCGTTGCCGGCTCAGGCTATTCTGTGGCCTCCGGTTTGCTTGGCACTCCTACCAGCACCTCGGCGCAGGCCATTGGCGGGTCGCGGGCGTTCCTGCATAACTATGGCTTTTTCCTCACGGACAATTTTCAGGCCACGAAAAAGCTAACGCTTGATCTTGGCGTGCGTTGGGATCAGCCCGGCTCATACTCTGAAGCGAATAATTGGAACACGGTGATCCTTCCTAATGCCCCCAGCCCCCTGGGAACGATCTTCAATCCCGCTCTCGGCACGGACCAGAACCTGGTGGGGAACCTTGCTCTTGTAGGAAGCAGCGACCGTCACTCGCGTCGGGAAGAAGATCTGCATTGGCTGCTCTTTTCGCCTCGTGTCGGGTTTGCATATCGCTTGACGGACAAGATGGTCGTACGCGGTGGTTACGGCGTCTCCTATCTGCCATCGACTCTTTCGCAAGATGGTCCGAATAGTGCAAGCGTCAATACGGCGGCGACCCTGGTCACCAATACTTATAAAGGCAACAATACCTTCAGCCAAACCAATACAACAGTTTCGAACCCTTTTCCTGCCGGCGTTCTGACTCCGAGCCGAGGTGATGCATCGCGTTTGACGGCGCTTTACGGGCAGAATATCCAATCTCGTATTCCCAGCCAGCCTTACAGCTATGTTCAGCAGTGGAATCTCGCCTTCGAGCACGAACTCGGCTCATCAGCAAGTTATGGCCTTGCCTATGGTGCATCGAAGGGCGTTCACCTGCAGGCTCAGGGAGCGAACACCTGGTCCGCTTCAAACATCAATCAGATTCCAGACAAATATCTGTCGATGGGAAGCGATCTCGAAACGCTGGTCCCGAATCCTTTCTATGGAAGGATCGCCTCTGGCGTACTTTCTCAGCCGACCGTGTTTAAAGGACTCTTGCTCAAGCCATTCCCCCAATATAACTATGTAACAGCCGCTGGCAGCCGAAACAGCGCATCCAGTTACAACTCGCTTCAGGCCTCGTTCAAAAAGCGTTTCTCGCAGGGCGGCACGTTGCAGGTTGCTTATACATGGGGCAAGCTGATGTCCAATACTGATTCCGTAACGCAGTTCCTTGAAGGCGGCAGCACTTATCAGGGAACGGTTCAGAATAACAACAACCTTGCGGGAGAGTGGTCAGTCAGTTCGTCCGACTACCGTCACTCTGCCGTGGTTGGATATGGTATTGATTTGCCCTTCGGCAAGCAGCAGATGTGGCTCTCAAATGCTCAAGGGCCAGTCGGGGTCCTTGTCTCTGGATGGAGGGTGAACGGCATTTCGACATTCCGTTCCGGCACTCCTCTTGGGATTCTTGCGGCTCCCAATGACATAGCTACCTATTTTGGTGGTGGTGGCTATTACCAGAATGGCATCGGTCAGGGCACAACGCGTCCGAATGTTGTTTCTGGTTGTGCCAAAGTGCCTGAGTCTGATGCGCACAAGCGTGTGGACAGTGGGTCCTGGTTCAACAAATCCTGCTTTACGGCACCCGGAAGATTCGGGTTCGGTAATGAACCTCGTGTTGATGGCACTATCCGTCGCCACGGTGTCAACAATTATGACTTCTCGCTGCTGAAGGCAACTCAGATTCGCGAATCGGTAAGCCTGAGCTTCACGGCGGAGTTCTTCAATATCTTCAACCGTGTTCAGTTTCAGGCTCCATCGACGGCAGCTTACGACGGTGGCAACTATGGCAAGGTTACGGCGCAAGCCAACAACCCACGGCAGATCCAGTTTGGTCTGAGATTGACTTACTAACTCCCAGGATAAGGGGACCGCGCGAGCGGCTCCCTTTTTCCCACTCCATTCTCCGAGTCCATATTTCGTTAGCCTGAGAGGATTGGCATGAGGAAGGCTTGGAGCGCTATATTGATGGCGCTCGTATTTAACATCGGAACGCCCATCGTGCATGGAGCACCGAAGACCCATTGGATTGCCACATGGGCGACAGCGCAGGAACTTGCACCCACCGTGCCCGACGTGCCGAATGTCCCGCCAACAGTTAGGCGGCCGAACTTCCGAGGAAGTCGTGCGAATGCGCGGCCTGAGCCCCCGACGGATATTCGCGACAAGACAATTCGTATGACGGCGAGGGTCGGTGTCGGTGGTTACAAGATCCGCGTCGAACTCTCGAACGCATTTGGCAAGAAACCAGTCACTATTGGCGCTGTCCATATCGCCAGGAAGGGGGAAGGCTCAGCTATAGTCATTGGCTCAGATTGCAGCCTCACCTTCTCGGGTCATCAGGAGATTAAGATTCCTCCTGGAGTCGTCGTAACCAGTGACCCCGTTGACCTATCGTTGCCGGATGCATCGAATGTAGCGGTTTCGCTTTACGTCAGAAACTCAGAGGGAATCGCGACCACGCATGCCCTCGGGCTTCACACCACCTATCTCGCCGAAGGCAACGAAACCGCCAGCCCAGAGATGCCCACTTCGTCTACCACGACTACGTCCTATATGTGGCTCTCGGGTATTGACGTGCTTGCCCCCATTGATCGATTTACGATCGTCGCTCTCGGAGATTCGATTACGGACGGATTCAAAACCACGGTGGATACGAATCATGCGTGGCCGACATTGTTGCAGGATCGCCTGCTTTCGACCGCGGGTTCACCCAGAGCAAGCGTCCTAAATGAGGGAATCTCCGGTAATCAGGTACTTCAGGACGGTGCCGGGGTAAGCGCAATAGCTCGTTTTGACAGAGATGTACTAAGCCGCCCCAATGTCAGGTGGATTGTCTTGCTGGAAGGCATCAATGACATCAACATTCATGGCCAGATTGAGGGTGCGGAGGCGTTGAAAGCGGGGGATTTAATTGCTGGCTATCAGCAATTGATTGCGAGGGCTCACATGCACAGTATCAAAGTGATGGGGGCTACACTCACTCCGGAAGAAGGAGTGTGGCTCGCTGGGCCAATCGGTGAAGCTACTAGGCAAGCGGTCAACGAGTGGATCCGCAGCCCCGGTAATTTCGATGCAGTCGTCGATTTCGATAAAGTTCTGTGTACTCCGGGAAACGCAGCGAAGCTCCGTCCAGACCTTGACCCCGGAGACCATATCCATCCGAATGATTTCGGAAATGAGCTGATGGCTCGCCAATTCGTACTTGCGGACTTCAAACGGTAGTCAGTGAAAGCGGAGAAAGTTTCTTGCTTCCTATAAGGATAGGATACCATCTAGCGGAAGGTCGTCATCGCTTAGGGGATCCAAGGTTGCGTTGGCGCGCACGCTGCTCGCATATTTCGCTTTGCCTTGCCCACATCGATGGCGGCACTTCGAGTGTCGTTATAAAGCAAGAGAGGCATCGCGGCACATGGCTGCGATGGTGCCACCGCATGAGTACAACTCCTACAGCTACGGTAACTTTGGATGAACTTGGAACAATAGTAGAAGCGAGCCCGATCCCGCTCTATTTTCAGCTCATCAAGCTTATTGAAGAGAAGATCCGCGCCAACAAATGGCTGCCAGGTCAAAGCCTGCCTAGTGAGCAGGCCTTCTGTGACCACTTTGGCCTGAGCAGGACCGTAGTACGTCAGGCGTTTGCAGATCTAGAACATCGTGGTCTTCTCAAAAAACGAAACGGCAAGAAGACGACGATCTCACATCCAGAGTACCGTGGAGCGCTCATGCAGAGCCTCAGGGGCTTTCATGAAGAAGCGGAACGTGGAGGGCAAAATCCTCGAACCAAGGTTCTCGAGTTGAAGGCCATCCCAGCTGACGCAGATGTTGCCAGAAAACTAGGCGTTGCCGAGGGTGCAAAGGTCATTCTGCTGACCCGCGTGCGCTATCTCGGAGACCTACCCGAGGTCTTTGTTAAGACTTATCTAAATTATGAGCACTGTTTCTCTCTCTTGTCGGAGGACTTCTCCGATAAGTCCCTCTATCGCTTGCTGGACCAGAAGCTTGGGTTGGTAATAGCGAAAGGAGTTCGTACGATTCGCGCCATCGCACTGAATGCAAGAGAAGCGGCATTGTTGAAAGTCAAACCGAAAAGTCCCGCGCTGTTGCTGTCCAGCGTGGGTTTCCTGGCCGATGGAACAGCACTCGAGTATTTCGTGGCGAAACATCGCGGAGATCATACGGAGTTCGAAGTTCAATTGATTCGTTGAGATTTTATATAGGCGAGTGAGGTCATTGTCTGTGCTTATTTTTGTAGCGTGCCTTGTAATATTTATCTACGGGATGCTGGCTTCTTTGTTGGGAACCATTGTTCCCAGTCTCGGCACCATCCTCTCGCTATCAAATACTCAGGTTGGATATCTGGCGCTATCGCAGGGGCTTGGTCTTGCTTCGACGTCAGTTGTGGCCGGAGCATTCATGGATGCGAAAGGGAAAAAGGCAGGCATCATCATCGGTCTGCTCGCCAGCCTGGTCGGACTCGCTATTCTGTCGCATCCTGTGAGTCTAGTGCTCAGTATTCTCGCAATGGTGATTCTGGGATGCGGTGGAAGCCTGGTGATTGTAGGTTCAAACGCAATTGCGAGCGATGTGCCTGACGAGCGTCGCGCCTCAACCATCAACTTTCTGAATGTCTTTGCGGGACTTGGTGGTTTCGCTACCCCTTTTGTCGCCGGGAATCTCCTGGGTTCCGATGCGGTTAAGAGCGCCTACTGCGGTATCGCTATCTCCGCGCTCGCGCTTGCAGTGACTGTCTTTACCTCGATGCCGGAAAAAAGGCAGGATCACGCATCCGAAAAGGATGAGAAGAAGGAAAATATCTTCAGTTCCGGCAGCCTGTATGTGCTGGCTTCCATCATTTTTCTCTATACCGCCTGCGAGTTCGGTATCTGGAACTGGTTTCCGAAGTTCCTTATCTCCACAGGTATTCCCACCGTGAAGGCTCTGAATATCCTATCCTTTGGTTTCGCCTCCGGCCTCCTTGTAGGCCGTATGGTTGCCAGCAAGCTTCTCGCCAAGGCATCGCCGTACTACGTCACGCTTACCTGCTGCATTCTCATGGGCGTTATCACGTTTATCATGCTCAAGGCTCCCTCTTTTGCCGGTGGTGCACCACTGGTTTTTTTCGCCGGATTCGTCATGGCTCCGATCTTCCCCACGACTATTGCGCTCGTCGGTCGGTTATTCAAGCAGCAGGCGGCGACGGCGATCGGTTTTGCTATCACCTGCGGTTTCAGCGGCCTTGTGGTCAGCTCTCCAGTGATTGGCTGGCTTTCTGGTTCCGAGGCTGAAGGGCTGGGAAAAGGACTACTATTGCTGCCCGGCATGTCGACGATTGTTGTACTCATTCTGATTGTCTTCCGTAGCCGCTTGACGGCCGCGCATTCCTAAAAACCAAACGTTTACTTACACGAGGCGATCATTTTTTTTAAAAACTAACCTGTAGTAATAGGACTACCGGTTGCGCTATGCTTCTACCACGGTTCGCGGCCGATTTCGGTTGCCATTCTGTAAGCGGATTCAAGAGGAGAGGGCATGATCACTAGAAGGGAATTCAGCAGGCTAACTTTGGGGGGAATCACTCTCCTGTCTGGGTATGGCTGGGCGGAGGCCGCCAGAGGCTCTGCGAAGGGGGCCGCAAATTCGACAACGGCGGCGGCAAAGCATATTGATCGCGCATGGGTAAAAGAGGCGATGATCAAAGACCTCTTGGACTGTTGGCTCAAGGCATCCGTAATGCCGAACGGCTTTATTCAAGAGAACCTCGATCGGCATTGGAAGCCCTACGGTACCCAGCGTGAGGCCAGTCTGAACGGCCAGGGCCGACAGCTCTACTGTATGGTTGCGGGCTATGAATACTCGAACGACAAGCGATATCTGAACGCAGTTACAAAATGTGCCGATTTCCTGATCAAGATGCGCGATCCGAAGTTTGGCGGCTATTTCAACCGCACTACTCCTGACCTAAAGGTCATCGACGATACCAAGACCGGCTACACCAGTTTCACCATCTTCTCGCTCGCGCATGCGTCTCGCGTTACCGGCAAGAAAGAATATGCCGATGCAGCGATGCAATCGTGGCACGAGGTCAGTACGAAGATGCGTGATGGTCAATTCTTCTACAACAGCATGAAGCGCGACTTCAGCGGAACCGCTCCGATGACGATTGGAAATCCTTCCGGAGTTCCTCGTGCGGGAGGCCGCGCTACCGGATTCATGGCTCGCCGCCACGGTCTGAACGTACACATGTTCGAGGCACTGCTGGCCCTCTATGAGACGACCAAGTCGAAGGAGGTCTGGAACGAAATCCAGACGGAGATGGCTGCCTTCGAGAAGATGTACGACTACAAGCTAGGCTATCTGCCGGAGGGCTATGACGAGAACTGGAAGGCTCCAGAGCCGAAGACCTTCAACGTCGGCCATCTCTTCGAGTGGGGCACGCTCTTCAGCCGCGCGGTTGAACTAGGAGCAGATAAGAAGTTCATCGAACTCGGTGGCCGTAGCGTCGATCTCGGCCTTAAAGTGGGCTTCGACAAGCGTACCGGCGGTACATGGATGATCGCCAACGCTGATGGCAGCGGTCCTGCCCGTGATTACATGATCTGGTGGACGCAGTGTGAGACCGTAAAGGCCACAGCTCGGTATGCCACTCTGCATGGACGCAGCGATCTATGGCCGATCTTCCATCAAGCCACTGACTTCGTGAAAGGGAATTTCATGGATCACGAGTATGGCGGCTGGTTTGAAGGCGTCATCCCGGGTAAACCACGTGAAGCTCTCGGTGAGCGGGCATATATCAAAGGTGCAGTAGACGGACCGGAGTGGGGAACCTACCACCAGACGACGATGTTTACGGAACTCCTACACCTCACCGCATAATTCCATCGAGTAACCGCGATTGAACAAGAAAAAGAGAGAGAGCATGATTACTCGCAGAAAATTTACAGCCTCAGCGCTTGCAGCGATGGCTTTTGCGAAATACGGTACATCCGCCAAAGCGGAGGAGGCCGCCAAGCCAATCGATTCAACGATTGATGGTGTGCTGATGGGAGTTCAGTCAGCAAGCTTCACCTTTAGTGGCATGGATATTAGGGAAATCATTGCCACCATGCGAGCTGTCGGTCTTTCCACAATCGATACGATGTCTGAGCACGTGGAAAACTTCCTTGGAGCGCCGGTTCCTCTGCCCGGAACCGGCCGGCCTGGTCCATGGGTTCCGCATCCTCCACGCCCCAAGGGGAGTCATCCGATGTTTCCGACGCCGGACCCTGCAAAGCGTGAAGCTCTACGCCAGTGGCGCCTGAATGTCGCTCTCGAAAAATTCGAGCAGGTCGGCAAGATGTTTACCGATGCTGGTCTTCAATTCTTCTCCTACAACATCAGCTTCGATAAATACTATACGGACGACGAGATCGAAAAGGCCTTTCGGATGACCAAGGCCCTCGGCACAAAGATCATTACGGCCTCTTCGCCTGTAGAGATTTTTCCACGTCTCAAACCTTACGCTGAGAAGCACGACGTCATCGTTGCGCTGCACAACCACACCATCGGCCCTGAAGACTTTGCGCAGGCGATGGAGCTCTCCGACAAGTTCTGGGTCAACCTCGACGTGGGCCATTTCTTTGCCAGCGGCTACGATCCGGTTGCCTATCTCAAAGAGCACCATGCCCGCATCACGAACATTCACATCAAAGACCGACTGAGCCACGGTGGCGAGTCGGTTCCATTCGGAGATGGTGAGACGCCGCTTATTCCGGTCTTTCAGCTGCTCAAGAACGAGAAATGGGGTTTCCCTGCCTGCATCGAGTACGTCGGCCCGGCCGGTCCTGCCATTGAGCTTGCGAGCTGTCTGCAGTACTGCAAGGACGCGATCAAGCGCCCATAAGTTTATCCCAAGAGCCAGGCACTTGCCTGCAACACACACGGAGATTCGAATCATGCAAATGCTGATCGATGGAAAATGCGTTGATTCTCTCAGCGCACGTAAGATGCAGATCTGTAATCCTGCGACAGGTGAGCTGGTCGACACTGTTCCCCAGGCGAACGAGGCCGATGTCGAACGCGCGCTTGAAGCTGGCCTACACGGTCGCGAGGTGATGCGCAGGCTGCCGGCGCACCGCAGAAGTGACATTCTGCGCAAGGCTGCCGATATGATCGCCGAGCGCCATGAGGAGCTCAGCCAGCTCCTCTGTCGCGAAAATGGTAAGACGATCCGGCAGTGCCGCAGCGAGATGACGGCAACCCAGCGCCTCTTCCTTGACTTTTCCGAAGAGGCGAAGCGGATGCGTGGACAAACAATTCCCATGGACGCGGTCGCCGGACTCGAGCATATGATCGCCTATACCATTCGCCATCCCATGGGCCTGGTCGTAGGAATCGTACCGTTCAACTATCCGGCCGAACTGTTCGCTCACAAGATTCCTGGCGCGCTGGCCGCCGGCAACGCGGTGATCGTCAAACTTCCGGAACAATGTCCGCTCACAGTATTGAGCCTCGGCCGGATTCTGATCGAAGCTGGTCTGCCGCCTGGAGGAATACAGATGTTGACGGGCTATCCTCGTGAACTTGGCAACCGCCTGATCACACACCCTGAAGTTGCGATGATCAGCTTTACCGGCGGCGTCACGGCTGCCAAAGCGATTGCGAAGCTTGCTGCGGAGTCGATCAAGCGTACTGCTTTCGAGCTTGGCGGTGTGGATGCGATGGTCGTGCTCGAAGATGCCAATATTGACGCGGCGGCAGCTGCAGTCGTGGACGGGCGGCTTACCAATGGAGCAGGGCAGATCTGCTGCGCGGTTAAACGCATTCTGGTTGACCAAAAGATTATGTCCCCCTTCCTTGACGCCCTGGTCAATAAGACCAAGGCGATCAAGATGGGAGACCCGCTTTCGGACGAGACCGACCTCGGACCTCTCATCACTCCCCAGGCAGCGGAGCGTGTCCATCAGGAAGTCCAGAAGTCCATTGCAATGGGAGCCAAATGTCTAGTCGGCGGTAAGCGCGTCGGAGACAACTACTATGAGCCTACAGTGCTGCTCGAGGTGGACAACTCCATGCCCTGCCTGCTCGACGAGGTCTTCGGCCCGGTCGCGCCGATTGTCCCATTTAAATCGGTTGGCGAAGCAATCAGAGTAGTCAATGGATCGCCATATGGTTTGCAGGCAAGTGTCTTTTCAGAAAACATTCATAACGCGCTCACAGTTGCGCACCGGATGGAAGTGGGTGGAGTAGTAGTAAACGGCCCGGGTTCTTTCCGTCCCGGCAATGTTCCCTTTGGTGGCTATAAGCAAAGCGGTATCGGCCGGGAAAGTATCACCGACACCGTTCGCGAGATGAGTCATGAGACTGCAATTGTTCTGAATCAAAAGCCTGACCTTAGTTTCGAGGTTGAGGAGGCGTAGTGAACAGGTACGGACGAAAGTCAAACCCAATGGTGGCTGTCGGGGTAGGTCTTTTTGTCAGTTTCACCGGTTTTCTTCTGCTGAAGGATGGTTCGGCGCAGCAGGCGCCGAACGCTCCTCCAGTGCGGCCAAATCCGTACGCCAGAAAGGCAGTTGATCCAGCGTTGGCGGAGCAAGGCAAGAATCTATTCGCCGTTCGCTGTGCCTTCTGCCACGGATCCGATGCACGCGGCGGAGAGAGTGGGCCAAATCTTCTTCGATCTGAGATCGTCCTCAACGACCAGGACGGAGAGAAGATCGGTCCGGTCATTCTTTATGGGCGTCCACAGCAGGGAATGCCGTCTTTTGACATGTCTGCCGAGCAGATTAAACAGATCGCGGATTTCCTGCACAGCCTCCCGGTCAGCGGAAATGAACGCGGACGAAACGGCCACATTGTTATCCCTGTCGGTGATGCTGGCTCCGGAAAAAAAGACTTCGATCAGAAGTGCGCTTCCTGCCATTCAGTCACTGGCGATCTGAAGGGGATAGGCTCAAGAATCAAGGATCCGCGGGCTCTACAACAATCGTGGATGATGCCGGGAATGCGAGGCGGTGATCCCTCTGTCAAAGCTCCGGAGAAGAAGGTTGCGGTTGAGACCGCTGAAGGGAAGATAAGCGGAGAACTTCTCCGCATGGACGATTTCATCGTGCGTCTCAAGACCGCCGATGGAGAGATTCGCAGCTTTTCTCGCAATGGGAATCTGCCTAAGGTCGTGGTGACAGATCCTTTGAAGGGGCACCTCGATCTGCTGTCTACCTACACCGATAAGTCAGTCCACGACATCACCGCATACATGGTATCGATCAAATGAAGCAGAAGAACCTATTTCTTACAGCTGTTTTAGTTGCGGGTATATCTTCTTCTTTACCTGCTCAGATGCTAACTCCGGATAAGATGCTTGGGCGCCTGAACGATTCCTGGACCACATACTCCGGTGACTACACTGGACAAAGATACAGCCAGCTCAACCAGATCAATGCCGCTAATGTGAAGGCCCTTTCGCTGGCTTGGACCTCCCGCATTACCTCAGGCCTGCCATCGAGCGGCGGTCGGATGAGCTTCTTTGGGGGTCCTCCCCCAGTTCCGACCATCGTTGGCGGTGAAGGTAACGGTAGTCTGAACGAAAGCGGAGCGACCTCGCGTTCCAGTCGTATCGTCTCCTCCGCGATCATATGGGATGGAAAAATCTACGTTTCGACACCGGATAACGCTTGGGCCATGGATGCACGCGATGGCAACATCCTTTGGCATTTTGTCTGGAAGACCCGCGGCGGTACGCATACTGGTAACCGCGGTATGGCGCTATACAAAGACACCCTCTTCCTTGAAACGCCGGACGATTATTTGGTTGCCCTCAGCGTCAAAGACGGCAGTGAAAAGTGGCACAAAGTAATCGCTCCGTTCAATGAGCAATATTTCTCCACCGGTGCTCCTATCCTGATCGGCAATCACCTGCTGGTTGGCACCGGAAACGATCTGGACGCCCCCCAGGCACTCACTTCTTTCGATCCGGATACAGGTGACGTGCAGTGGAAGTGGTACGCCACGCCACAGACGGAAGACGATCCTGCACTGAAGACCTGGGCCAACCTTCGTGCAGCCAGATACGGAGGCGGTCCCATGTGGATTCCGGGTTCCTACGACCCGGAGACACATCTATATATCATCGGCACTGGAAATCCGACTCCGGCCTACACGTCACAGAGCCGCGGTGAAGGCGACAACTTATATACCTGTTCTCTGGTAGCGCTCAACGTCGATACCGGCAAACTCGTCTGGTACTACCAGACGTCGCCGCACGACACTCACGACTGGGATTCCACGCAGACCCCTGTTCTGGTTGACGGTGTCTTCAACGGCAAGCAACGCAAACTGGTTCTGCAAGCCACACGAAACGGTTACTTCTACGTATTGGACCGCACCACAGGCGAGCACCTGCTCACCAGCAAGTTCTCGCCCACCGCCAACTGGGCGACTGGTCTTGATGAGAAAGGTCGCCCCATCCGTAATCCGAAGAAGGATTTCGACATCGCCGGCTCCCTGGTTTCGCCGGTCAATGCAGGAGCTACGAACTGGATGCCGCCCTCCTTCAACCCCCAGACTGGCCTCTTCTATGTCACCAGTGAAGATGCTTACTCGATGTATTACCTTACGGAGACGGATCCCCGTGGAGCTATGGGGCTCGGAGGTAAGGACGAACTAGGCGTCGGCCTGATAGGCAACTATCTTACGGCGATGGACTACAAGACGGGGAAGATCGCGTGGCGCCATAAGTACCCGGAAGCGGGTGGATGGGGAGGAACCAACGTTGGACATGCGCTGCTGAACACCGCTGGCGGCCTGCTCTTTACGGGCGATCCTCAAGGGAATCTCGTAGCTTACGATCCCGCTAACGGAAACCCACTCTGGCATGCACACATCGGCGACGTCTCCGGTCCTGTCCAGACCTTCCTTCTGGATGGTAAGCAGTACATTATCGTCGGCGCGACTGACACCTTATACGCGTTCCGGCTCAATTAGCCGGAAACATAATCAGGCGGAGAAATGCCGAACTGCTCCTGAAGCAGACGGTATTCCTCCGTCGACCAGTCCGGAATTGCGCCGACCTTGCTGGCAACAACTGCTCCAAGGAAATTGGCTAGCTCACCTATATCATCGATGTTCCAGCCGTGATGCCAGCCATGTAGAAGACCTGCACAGAAAGCGTCTCCTGCCCCGAGAGCATCCACTGAAGCAATCGGAATGCAAGGAATGACACAGGCGGTATTGACCGTGGCAATTGCGCAGCCTCGTGAGGCAAGACTTACACATATGCACTCCAGATTGAACCGGTTGAGCCACGCGCAGCAAAATTCACTGAGCCAGTTCTGGTGATCGCCAATGTTTATCGCGTCTGCAAACGTCCGCGCTTCCGATTCATTCATCTTCACTACGTCGGCGTGATGCGACAGGCGTTCCACTAAACGAAGATTCCAGTTATCTCGCCGAAGATTGACATCATAAAGCACACGCAGGTGATTGATGCTTTGACGTAGGTTCAAAGTGCGCTCGAGAAGATGAGAAGAAGAATGGAAAAGCGTGCCAATATACAACCAGTCAGGGGCGAACCCGCGGATCTCGCGGACGGTTGCCAGGGAAAAGCTTGCGTATTCGTAGGCTGCCGGGCGAATGATAATCGAGGAAGGCTCGCCCGCCGGTCCAGTGGTGACGCGAGTACTGCCCGTAGGAGCAGAGCAGGTGCTCTGAAGAAACCGGCGGTCGATTCCGAGTTCCCCGATTTTTTGAACAGCTTTCGCACCCCATTCGTCCTGTCCGAGAGCGCTCAGGATCGCAGCAGTATGTCCCAGGCGCAACAGGTGCGCAGAAAAGTTAAGAGGAGCTCCTCCTATGGTTGTCACCGCGCCGCAATGGTCCCAAAGAACTTCACCAATGCTTAACACGCGCATGTCGTTCTCTTTCTCACCAGGCAATCTGGAACCGAGGACATTTTCTGTCAGCTGTCAATTAGAGCATGAGGTACAGGGCAATCGTCAAACTCAATTTAAAGAACTCCAGATCGACACCGATGCTGGGCAGAATCCCGTGGATCTGATGCCGCAGAGATGTCAACCGATGTGTTTGGAGCACCGCAAGAAGAGCAGATGATCTCATGTGCAACATTTTCCGGTCCAGATATAGCCTCGGTCTCAGGCAAGGCATGGTCTCAAGTGAATTTTTGACTCGCTATTACACTGAAAAACTAATAAAAAGATGAACAATATGAGCTGATCAAGAATACTAGTTATGGACGGTGCTCTCGCCCGTTTCTCGCAAAGGAGTTTGAATGCAACGACGGGATGTCCTGAAGCTGCTGGCTTCAGCGGCCGCGCTCTCTGCTTTGCCCCAGGAGGCGTTCGCACTCCTTGCTCAGGCTAACCATGTAGCCACGCACCTTGATGGCGTAAGAACCCTTAGCCGGCACGAGAACGACACGGTGACTACCATCGCGGAGCTGATCATTCCGGAGACGGACACTCTCGGCGCGAAGGGAGCGAAGGTCAACGAGTTTATCGACCTGTTGCTTACCGAGTGGTATGAACCCACGGAAACGAAGGAGTTTCTCGCCGGGTTGAGCGATGTAGACACACGCAGCAAAAAGCAGTTCTCGAGAGACTTTGTCTCTTGTTCTGGCGATCAGCAGACGCAGTTGCTGAAGGTGCTGGATGCTGAGGCGATAGATTTCGCTGCGAAACAGAGAGCTGCGGTCACGAACAGTAAGAAGCCGCTGCTTCAGCAGACGACACCTCCTCCTACTCACTTCTTCTACACGATGAAGAAGCTGACACTAACCGGGTACTACACTTCGGAAATCGGCTTCAGCAAGGAGCTTGGCCGGTACATCATTCCATCTGAGCATGCGGGCTGCGCTCCCGTACAGATCTCGGGTGTGGCGCGATGAACATGCAGACACAGAAGACCAATACATTCGACGCGATCGTGGTTGGCTCGGGCATCACTGGCGGCTGGGCGGCCAAAGAGCTTACGGAGAAGGGCCTACAGACGCTGGTGCTTGAAGCAGGCCAGACCATCGTGCCGGAACGCGATTACGTGGAGCATGTGCCCACGTGGGACGTGAAGTTCCGCGGCATGCAGGACCGGCAGTACATGAAGGTCCACCAACCGATGCAGCGGCACATCGCCGATGAGTGGAACGCGAAGTTCTTCGTCGACGATCTTGAAAATCCGTACACCACGCCTGCTGACCAGCCGTACCTCTTTCTGCGTGGACGACATGTCGGCGGACGTTCGGTGATGTGGGGACGGCAGAGCTACCGCTGGAGTGATCTTGACTTCGAGGCCAACCTGAAAGATAGTCACGGCGTTGACTGGCCAATCCGCTACAAGGACATCGAGCCCTGGTACGACTACGTGGAAGACTTCATCGGCGTCAGCGGCCGGGCCGAGGGTCTGCCGCAGCTGCCCGATGGCAAGTTCCTTCCACCCTTTGAGATGAACTGCGCCGAGCTGGAGATGCGCGACATCGTGGCGAAGAAGTTTCCTGATCGTCGCCTAACCATGGGGCGTACAGCGATCTTGACCGTGCCCCATCGCGGACGTGCAGCCTGCCACTACTGCGGGCCCTGCGGACGCGGCTGTATCACGCGCTCATACTTCAGTAGTATCCATTCGACCCTGCCTGCGGCCGAGGCAACAGGCAAGATGACGCTTCGTCCCTTCAGCGTGGTGCACAGCCTGGTCTTCGACTCGAAGACGCGACGCATTACGGGAGTGCGTGTGATCGACGGACAGACAAAGGAGGCGATTGAGTTTCATGCGAAGGTCGTCTTCCTCTGCGCTTCGACGCTGGAGTCGGCGCGCATCCTGATGAACTCGGCGACGCCGGAGTTCTCGACCGGTCTAGCCAACTCGAGCGACCAGGTGGGACGCAATCTGATGGACCACATCTTCCACGCCGGGGCGAGTGGCATCATGTCGGGGCACGAGGATCGTCAGCAGCTGGGTAATCGGCCCAACGGCATCTACATGCCGCGCTTCCGCAACGTCAAAGACAAGCACCCGGACTTCGTGCGTGGTTATGGCTACCAAGGTGGCGCCGCACGCGAGGACTGGGGACGTGGGAGTAATATGCCGGGTTTAGGAGTGGACTTTAAGCATCAGCTGCGACAGCCTGGACCGTGGCGATTCGCCTTCGGCGCCTGGGGCGAGTGCCTTCCGCATCCGGACAATCGCATGGTTCTTGATAAGAACAAGGTCGATGCCTGGGGTATTCCTGCCATGAGAATCAGCCACAAGTGGCGCGAAAACGAGCTTGCCATCTTCAAGGATGCGACGGCAACCGCCGCCGAGATGCTGGAGGCGGCAGGTGCGAAGGATATAACGCTGATGACGACACCGTCCCTGCCAGGAGAGTGCATTCACGAGATGGGGAGCGCCCGCATGGGACGCGATCCGAAGACTTCAGTCTTGAACCAGTGGAACCAGGCACACGATGTCAAGAACCTCTTCCTAACCGATGGTTCGTTTATGGCATCATCGGCCTGTCAGAATCCGTCCCTTACGTATATGGCAATGACCGCACGAGCCTGCGATTATGCAACAAAACAGATGCGACAAGGCGAACTTTGACTATGCGGTACGCGAGCTTGATCTTCCCGCGATCAATGTTAATAAGGGCATGACTCAATAAAGAGGGCACTTCTAGCTGACGACAATTTGGATTGTGTTGACCAATCTCGTAAATCCTCAACTGTTGCGAACAGTCAGTATGGAGTGACCGGCGCCGATGCGCCGACCGTGGGTTAAGCTGTGAGCGTCCGAAGGACGCGCAGTTCAGAGCCACAAGCGGAAGGGAGCCGGTCATGAAGGAGAAGTTACGATTTTTGGGTTTGGATGTCCATGCCGAGACGATCGCCGTGGCGGTAGCGGAGCCGGACGGGGAAGTGCGAAGCTTGGGAACGATTCCGAACCGCGCTGAGTCTGTCCGCAAGCTGATCAAAAAGCTTGGTCCGGCAGACAAGTTGAGAGCCTGTTACGAAGCAGGACCGACGGGCTACGTTGTGTACTGGCAGCTGGCGGAGCTGGGCGTCGAGTGCGAGGTTGTAGCGCCCACGCTGGTGCCTGTCAAGGCAGGCGATCGGGTCAAGACGGATCGGCGGGATGCTGAGAAGCTGGCACGTTGCTATCGATCCGGAGATCTGACGGCGGTGTGGGTTCCGGACGAGGGTTCCGAGGCCTTGCGAGATTTGGTGCGTGCTCGAGAAGCAGCGAAGCAGGATCAGACGCGAGCGCGGCATCGGTTGAGTAAGTTCCTTCTACGCTCAGGCCAGAGGCCACCTTCCGGAGTGCGATCGTGGACGCGCCCTTATCTGATCTGGGTTGCACAGCTACGTTTCTCGCAGATAGCTCAAGAGTTCACGCGACAGGATTATCTGCACGAGGTCGAGCATATGCGCGAACGGGTAGCACGTCTGGAGCAAGCCATCACAGAGGCTGTAAAGCTGGCCTCGCCGGAGTTACAACAAGTCATCAACGATCTGCAGGCATTGCGCGGAATCGCGGACATCTCTGCTGTGACGATTGCTGCCGAGTTGGGCCAGGTATCCCGTTTCGATAGTGCTCGACAGCTGATGGGCTACTGCGGGGTTGTACCAAGCGAAGACTCCAGCGGAAAACGAACAAGACGCGGAGGCATCACTAAAACCGGCAACGCACACTTGCGTCGAATCGTCGTCGAAGCAGCGTGGAGCTATCGTCGTCCACCAGGTGTCTGGTATGGATTGCGCAGACGACAGGAGAGCATTTCAGAAGAGACCAAGGAGATTGCATGGAAGGCGCAACACAGACTGCATAAGCGCTATATGAAACTGGGCGCAGCCGGCAAGGACCAAAGAAAGATCGTCACCGCGGTCGCTCGGGAACTACTTGGTTTCGTCTGGGCTATTGGAACCAGAGCCGAAACGGTCGTCAGGCAGCAAGCCGCTTGACAAGAACCAGAAGCAAAAACAAAAACATCCTAAGAAGGAAAAAGCAAAGACATCCCACTCATGAACACTGTCACCCATCTCGAGCACAGAGCAAGCAGCAGCCAGAGCAAGCACGAAGGAGAATCCTCGCTTGGCCTATGCGACAGGCTCGACCGGACTCGCGCTAACAGTCAGAGGCAGCTCCCGACGGATCATGATTATGCGGTTCCGACCCGCGAATATCAGACTGATCAATCGTCGCCATTTCTGCCCTGGCTGCTGCTCGCTCTGTCCTCGGGAAAACAAGAGCAACTACAAAAACAACCCCACCGATGGCGCAGGTTGACACGGTCACTCCATATCAGGGCAATGCACTCATCGAGGCCAAGATTGCGTTAAGGTGAATTGTCGACCATTCGAAAGTTAGGAGCGCGATCATCCTTGGTTGATGCCGAACCGGCATCTAGCTAGCTGCGCTGCTCAGGTTCTTCAAGGAGGTGGCTGGGAACCGTTGCCTTGTGAGTGCAAATTACCCCTGTAATTTCGGGTACAAGTTCAGGTACAGATATCAGTTTGGCTTATTTACCACCAATTTCCCTAAACCACTGACAATAAGTCACTTGAATGTTTGTGGCCATACAGTCAATTACGCATACTTATCATAGAGTTACGGTATTCTTGCGAAACTCAAAATCCGTCGGAAGCAATTCCATGGGGGTTCGATTCCCCCTCCCGGCACCAAAGAATCGCCTGTAACTCTTTGAAAGCAATATAGTTTACGGCTCCAGCGGAGCTATGGATCCGAGCAGGGAATTGGCAAAGAGGTACAGATTTGGGTACAGAGCCGATCCTATTTAGCATCAATAAGTTGCAGACGCGGACAATCCGAACGAGTTTGCAGCCATCCATATAAATACTCCCGATTACGCTTGATTACGGAATGCGCAGCGGATAATCGATCCGCGGAAGAGAGAACTCAACGGTTCTGTTTGTCCCCCAATCAACGGCATTCTGTTGGATTAGTCGTCTCTTCATTGCCCCGACGATCAAGCATGGTAGAGATGCTGTCTCTGCATCGTCTTTCATATTCGACATGCAGCACAACATCGTTGAGATCCCTCTCCCTAGCATTGCTCATTCAAGTAGGCAAGAAAGTAAATTGGCTGTAAGTGTTCGGGGTTATTACTTGAGAGGACTCTTCTCTTTTGGTGAATCCCCATCGACGGGAGATGCACGGCCACCCGCGGGAACCGGGACGGGCCCCTTGAGCAATGGATCTTTCGTGCTCACCATCCAGTTCGCCAGACGCCCCCGCAGCTGATCGAGCGTGTGCGTGTATCCGGGATCGTTAGCGAGATTGCGATGCTCCGACGGGTCGAAGTCGAGATCGTATAACTCTTCTCCCTGATAAAGGGGCAGTTCTTTCCAGCCCTGCTTCATCCAATAGGTTTTGGATGGCCCGTCATCGCAGTTTGGAAGCACTGCTCGTGTTCGGCCATCGAAACGGCGAATGTACTTGTATCGAAGTGTGCGAACGCAGCGCTTCGGTTCATATGCCGCATGATAAGTAACCTCGGAAAAGATAGCGTCGTTCACTTCGCTCTTCTCGTCCTGCAGGACAGGAAGAAACGAGGTCCCCGTAAGCCACGAGGGCCTCGCGATATCGAGGTGCTCACACAGGGTCGGAAATACATCGACCTGCGAGAGCAATGCGTCACAGACTCCAGGCTTAGAAAAGATCCCCGGCCCACGCATCATGAACGAGACACCGATGCCAGCATCACGAAGATGAGCCTTCATGTCTGGAAATGCTATTCCGTGGTCCGTTGTGCTGATGATGATCGTGTTCTCGATTAGCCCATTCTTCTCGAGCGCATCCAGCACACGACCAACTGCGTTATCCATATCGCGCGCACTCTGATGAAATCCAGCCATGTCATATCGCGTGGAAGGATTGTCTGGAAGCGGCGCAGGAGGCAGGATATAGTCCGCATTGTCTGTCGGCTTCGGAAATTCCCTGTGCGTTTCGAAGAACCCGCAGTCCATAAAGAACGGGGCCTTGGGCGCTTTGTTGAGCCATGCGACTGCATGGTCAGCCACGTGAGCCGCGTGCTGATTCTTGTCGGTCAGGACTTCATCAAAGCCGATCGTTTTCGGATCAGTCGCGATGTGTTGCAGACCGGCAAGCACGGTGTAGTAACCCTTCGCCGAGCGGAGAGTGTGCAACATATGCTGCTTATAGTCGTGGAGACTCCATCCCAAATGTGCCAGGCCGTTCATACCTGCGGCGTGAGGGCTTTGGCCCGTAAGCAACGCTGATCTGCTCGCCGAGCATGTGGGCGCGGCACAGTACATTTTGCGAAACAGGATACCGCTCTTGGCGATCCGCATGAGGTTTGGCGTCGGTACGTTGTGTCCATAAGGACGCAGATAACGCCCGGAGTCGTGAGAGTGCAGGTAAAGAATGTTCGGCACAATCTGCGCACCTACACTTTGTCGATAGACCGACATAGGAGCTGCTGCAGCTGCTGCCTTCAGAAATGATCGTCTCGATGTGCGTGGCATATAGGTCCTCTTCATGAAGAGTGGCAGCCCAATCGTGGATTGGGCTGCCGGGTATTCAGGGAGATGCTTAGAATGCGAGCTTCACGGCAACCTGCAGGATTCGAGCAGCCTGCGTACCAGAGATAACACCGGCGGTCGCTGTGCCGATTGTCGCACCGGGGTTATTGAAGTTTGCACGATTGAAGGAGTTGAAGGATTCGCCGCGAATATTCAAGTCGTACCGTTCGCGGAAGATAATATGGCGCTCGAGGGTAAGGTCAACATTAAAGTATCCAGGACCGGCAAGGATGCCCGTTCCTGAATTGCCAAACTGATACTGACCGGGAGCAACGAATGCAGATGTATCAAACCAGCGGTTGATGGATTGCCCCGAATGGAGTTTGCCACTAGCGATACGGTCAGGACGCTGTGTTCCGCCACCGGACGAATTCGAAACGTTTGTGCCATAGAAGACAGTAAACTGTGAGCCCGAATGCAGGCTCCATACACCGCTGAGGTTCCAGGGACCGAGCAGATATGACATGACGCCATCTTTCACGAATCTGCGACCATGGCCAAAGGGAAGCTCATAGACGTGATTGACGACGAGATTGTGGCGCAGATCATCCGTGGCCGGGCCCCAGTTGCAGCGCAGACAGGCATTGTCCTGTACGTCGTTATTCCCGCCGCTGTTGGCATTTCCAATGTCCGTTAGATACTTCGCGAAGGTGTACGACACACCGAAATTTAGCCCGCCCGAAAGCCGCTTCTCCGCGTGTACCTGCAGACTGTTGTAAGAGGCATCGCCGGAAGAATCTCTGTAGCCAACGTTTACTAAATTTGGGTTGATCGTGTAGTAAGGACGCCGAGGCCCCTGTGCCCCTGGACCAGGACGAGACTGGTTCAGGTTAAGGCTGTTTGCAAGCAAGTGCCGGCTCACGGTTCCGACATAACTTATGTCGAGGATGGTGTCCGCACGTAACTCGCGCTGAATGCCTAACGAGTATTGGGTAACACCCGACTGTCTCGTATTTCTGTTCCAGACGGTCGGACTTCCAGTAGAGATAGCCGCTGTATTGTTCGGATCAGGCGCAACCGGGATGCTGAAGCCCTGACTCAACACTGCTGTTGGAACTGAGTCGACGGAAGTCGTAATGTTCTGAGCAAAGTAATACGGAAGATTTTTGTATAGCTGGGCTCCTCCGGCCAATGTGTCAACGTAAGATATCCCGAAGCCTGCACGCAGGACTGTTTTCTTGGACTTATCGAGCGTATAAGCTAGTCCTGCTCTTGGAGAGAGTGTCTTTAGATCGAAGTTCCGCAGCCTGCGACCGTTGCCATTGAGTCCAGCGACCTGCAGCTGTCCAGTAGTGATATCAAGATTTGCCCAGTGATTGTTAACCTCGTATGGTGGCGCGCTTATCTCCCAGCGCAGCCCATAGTCCACCGTGAGACGGTCGGAGGCGCGCCATGTGTCCTGGATGAAAGGGGCCAGCTGAAAGGTACGCATGCCGAAAGAGCCTGTCAGGATATTTCGGTTCCCTGCATCCGTAGCGCCGATTGCGAAGTCTGCCAGGGCATAGTACTGGAGCGCAGTGGCGCTTACCGCAGTGGCATTATTCAATCGTGTGTACTGTCCGTTGAAATCGAACGTTCCTCGTACGGGAAACGCGGAGAACCCATTCAACCTGTGACGAAGAAACAGAAGACCTGCCTTGATGGTATGGCTTCCCTCTGTACGAATGATGTCGCCGTCGTACTGAAAGGTTGTAATGTGACTTATCTCCGGATAGGTTGAGTTATCTCCCATCGCGGCAAATCCACTGAGGGTGACGGCCGCCAATCCGCCTGATTGAGGACTGTAGTTGATATTCGGGATTCCCACCGCAGTGGATGACTCATAGCCGATACCTAACGGCGAGACGTCCCCGTTCCAGCGCAAGATTCCTGCATGAAGCTCCAGGACTGTATTCGGCGAGAAAACGTGTGTGTATCCAAGCGTTCCAGATTGAACGAATGCAGTGGTCTCGAAAGCACCATTTCCTCCACTTGAGAAATACGGTCCGATGGGAATGTCAGTTGCGAGGTTGGAATACATTGAGCCAGGAGTGATCTGCTTGGCATTGTCATAAGAATATTTGAAGAACAGACGGTCCGACGCGCCGATGTTCTGGTCTACGCGAGTGTCGAACTGATCGTCGTTGAGAGTAAGGGGGGGAGTAATAGTGTAATTACCCGTGCTGTTGCTATTGGTGGGATCGGGTAGCAAACTGATGAATCGCACAGCTGCTGGGTCAAGATTGGGCGTCACCCGATTGTTCAAATACGGCGTTCGCCTGCTGACGCCGCCGACAGTGGTTGTCGTATAGGGGTTATAGATCGTGACAGGAGCGCCACTGAAGTCGCCGGTCTTCACCATGTTGACCTGTGCCTGTGTCGGAATTGTGCTGGTGCTGGTGACTGGCGTGTGTTGGCGAATTCCTTGGTAGTCGGCGTAGAAGAAGGTGTGATCGCGCCACAACGGGCCGCCAACGTTACCGCCGAAGACATTGCGATTGTATTTGGGCCGCGGGAGTCCACTCCGTTTCGCGAAATAGGTGTTCGCATTCAGAAGATCGTTGCGCAGGAACTCCCACGCAGCGCCGTGAAACTGGTTTGATCCGGCCTTCGTCGTGACCAGCGTGACAGCACCCGCAGACTCACCATACTCTGCATTGAATGAGCTGGTCAGCACCCTGTACTCCTGGATCGAGTCAACGACAGGAACGACAACCAGCGTGTTGAGCCATTGGTTGCGGTTATACAGACCATCGATGAGATAGGAGTTGGTCGCAGCGGTCGTTCCGTTGACGCTGAAGTTGGCGCCGCCCCGGATGGAATACGCGCTGCCGCCCTCACTGAGATTGGAAGCGGAACCGGCATGCGCGCCCGGTGTAAGTAGCACGAGATCGGTAAAATTCCGCGTAGCAAGCGGCAGATTCACCATCTGCTTGCTGTCGACAAGAGCAGACACCGATCCACTCTGCGATTGCAGCAGCGAGGCCTGCGCTGTGACCTCAACGGTCTGCATCTCACTGCCCACCTGCAGATCAAGATCTACTGTCAGAGTGCTGGCCGTCGTAAGTGTAAGTCCGGTGCGTTCGAGCTTACGGAACCCTGTCTTCTCGACGGTAACGGAGTACTGGCCGGTTGGAAGGGCCGAAGCCACGTATTCACCCTGCTCATTGGATGTGACCGCTCGCTGCAACTGAGTGGAGGCATTCACAAAGATGAGGTTCGCCCCGGGAACTGATGCACCAGAAGGGTCTTTGACATTGCCTACAATGGTGCCGGTCTGCTGCGCATGCAGCGTAATACTCATCAGCAGCATAACGATAGATTCATAAATCCTTCGCATAAACGATGACCTCATCTAGTTAGAAAACAGGTAGTAAAGGCGACTTGTTTCTGCTCTTCGTAATCGGTAGTTGTCGCCAGTGGAGTATCTTTTGCTTGAGCAGTTCGCTTCTCTGTTGGTATTCGGGAAGCGCTGCCAGATTCTGTAGTTCCATCGGATCGGCACGGAGGTTGTACAGTTCGGGGATGTCGTTCTCCCAGAACGTGTACTTCCATTCGCCATCGCGGACCATCGTCTTGGCGCGCTTAGTGTTGAGGGCAAACTCCGCATAGACAGGTGTGTCAACATGACCTTTAGCTGGCCACATCACACTCCGCAAAGATTCACCGTCGTTCGGAGTTACTAAGGGAACGCCGGCCAAGTCGGTGAGCGTTGTAGCCAGGGAAACCAGGCTCACAGGCTCGCTCCAAACAGAGGAGGAGCGTCCGGGAACTCGGATCATCAAAGGTATTCCGCAGGAACCTTCGTAGAACTGAAACTTCTGCCACAGTCCGAGTTCGCCCATCATCTCGCCGTGGTCTGACGTGTAGCAGATGATGGTGTCGTTCTCCAGCCCCAGGGCCGATATCTCATGGACAACTCGCCCAAGACAGTCGTCCATCTGGGCAAGATTCGCATAATAGAGGGCCTTACGTTTTTTTGCCTCGGCAGGATCGGCAAGTTCAGGCGTTGGTCCGTTGTAATCAATCGAACGTTGGACCTCTTTCGGCAGCTTCGATTTGTCTGCCTTGCCCCAGCTCGCGGGCAGCGTCATGTCCTCCGGACGGAACACTCTGACAAATCGCTCCGCTGGCATGAACGGATCGTGGGGTTTGAGAAAAGATGCGACGAGAAAGAAGGGTTGATCGCCATTGCCGAAGTTACGGAGGAACCTTACGGACTCCCTGGCCACAAACGAATCAAAGTGATCCTCTTCTGAAAGCAGGGAGACGCGTCCCACAGCCACCGCTCCTTCGCGACCATCCTTCTCGCGGTGCCCCTTCCACGGATCACCCTGATCTCGCCAGAGGTCATCTATCTCCGGTAGGCCGGAACCCGAGTTCGCCTGCCCCAACTCGTCGGCGTAAAGCTGGGTCTTAGGCCCGAGGTACTGATACCAATCATTGAATTCCAGTCGGTACTCGAATCCGTGACTCTGGGCGTCGACCCAGTGCATCTTGCCGATGAGGGCCGTCATATATCCGGCGGCATTGAAGTGATGCGCGATCGTCCGATGCTTCGGCGAGTAGGGCGTAGTATTGTTCTGCGCCTCAAGATGGTGGCTGTACAGTCCCGTCATGATGGAGGCACGGGACGGTGTGCAAACCGGATTCGTGCAATATGCCTGTGTGAACCGGGTACTGTCAGCAGCAAGCCTATCAAGGTTTGGCGTATGAGCCACCGGGTCTCCATAGGCACCCATGCAGCTGCGCTTGTGCTGATCTGACATCAGGAGAAGTACATTCGGTCGCCGCTTTGGCCTGGGTTCGGCCTTCAGGAAATCTGTTCCCAGAGTCGTAACAACCGCAGACGACCGCGTAAGAAAGGTTCTTCGATTCAAGCGTCTATCCCTTCAGGAGATGCATAATCGCAGTTACTTCGGAGTCCTCCCAAAGCGAGCCGATCATCTGGCGTCACGATTCAAGCTGACAAGGTGGAAACACAGTGGTTGGGCAATGCCGCGAGATAACTTGTTCCATGTCTGCAGTTTGTAAAAATGTGGAATGAACACTTTCCACCGTGGACACGATCCCAATCCGGCTACGGCACAGCTTGGTATGGGGTAGCGCTGGGGATTTCAACCAACTCGGCATTTTAGGAAGGGCTGGCTCCGCTGTGACTTCATCTGCTCACGTGTCTACTCCGGAGAGGAGAATCAGGGGCAGTAGAAGCATGTTCAGGAAGATCAGGCTAGGGTCGTTCCTATGGAGCTCATAGCGTCGTGGGCTTTGACGCCGGAAAAGAACGACCAGGATATTACGCTTTGTCAGTCTTCCGGTGGGGGACTAAGACAAACAAATCGACAGGCAGCAATAAGCTTGATTGAAGTTGAGCAGGCTCGCAATCGGCCTCAGAGCGATATTTTGGGTACCGATCTCACTTGCGAAGCCCGTAACGCTCAATAACAACGTGAGCTTCCGGCGCTTTTGCCCCGACTACTGCGGTTTCCAACAAAAGTTGAAAGGGTCCAATCGTGCCGTCCGGCAACCTTGCCTTATTCAGGATGGGCGCCATCGCCGTCGGATTCATTGCAAATTCCGCCGCTGCTGCGGTGCCGGGCATGTTCTCGCCCTCAGACAGCAGAACATATCCACGCTTGTCGATACTTGGCAGAAACGCAAGAATGGCATACGTTCCATGCAAATAACCATGGGAATCGTTGGAGTAGATCGCTTTTGCACCAGCCTCCGGATGGGTGTCGACGATCCACTTTTTGCCAATGCGCTTTACATCGTCCGATTGCGGAAAGTCAATTCTGAAATCCGCTACGGAATCAAACAGTTCTACCCACGGATTCGCATGTGGACCACCAAGGAGAATAGCATTGGCATGATTCAAATCATCCATGCGGATGTCGCGCGCCGAACGCATCACGGCATGACCTGACGTATATTCAGGCGTTGCGGCTAAGCGAAGAGCAACGTCAAAATTAGCCATACTCGTAAACCCTTCGAAGCGGTCTACCCCAAACCTTCCGCGCTTCGGATCAGGCAGGATGTCGAGTCCAGAGAGCTTTTCTTGAAGGCTGTTGTCTACATACTCCTGTAGGTGAATGTAATGGCCGCTTATATCTTGCAACATTGCTATACCGGTGTCAGTTGTCACCACATACGTCGTCCGCTTCGAGTCGAATACCTGGCTCCAAAACTGATGAAATAACGTCTCGGGACGGCTTCTGTTCCACCTGTGCACCAACGCCCCTAGGCCAACGACCATCAGGATCGTGACGAGAACTCCCGCCATGAACCAGAAAGGCCCTGAGATGGGCGTACGATTCGAGTTGGCCGCGGGCAGTTTCTCGTCAATTTGTTCAACTGGTTGCTGGGCAGTGACTTTGACTTCTTCGAACTCCGGGACGTAACTGCCCAGAGGCACCGAAACACGCAACTGCTCATTGGGATTCTGAACAAAATACTCATCCAGGCGCTGCCGTAATCTTCGAGCGTAATTTCGAACGATGTTGTCGTCACCGGGATTGTAGGTAGACGGTCTCCGGAGGGCTCGAACCCCGATTTGAACTTCCGAAATTTCCTCTAAACGGCCGCGAAGTTTCTGTTCACCGATGTAGAGCAAAAAGCTCGTGAGCAGAGGCGATTTGTGAAAGCCCGGGCTGCCTGCGATCCGCTGAATCAGGTGCCACTCGGGTGTATCTAGAACGTCAGACTCCTTTTCCGACACTACAACCGCACTGCCAAGAGTTGCTGCCGCATTCGTCGTAATCCGTGACACAAGCAGCCATTATGACATAGGGTCATCTGCTTGCGTACGAGCAGATTGGACGTTGATTTCTACTTTGCAGATAGAGGTTACTTCCCACATCGTGCCCACTTAGTGACTTCTCAAACCAGCATCGACTTGCTCGTCGGTAGGTACTAACGAACGCAGTTCTCGCCATTTACCCTTGGGTTGTTGGCTACTAGCCAGCGATACACGCCAAGTCTTAAGGAGCGATA
>NZ_JBZYWL010000004.1:0-762061 GCF_059115365.1 Edaphobacter sp. FHG110511_03
TCAATAGGAAGTTGGTTTGCCTCCTGAGGCGCGGAACAAACACTCGTAAAGAAGTCCATGCGGTAAGCAAAAGACGTTCATATTCGTAGCATGGTGAGATATACAAGTTGTCGAATCCTGTAACTTTTCTTTTGACCCAGTTGATAGTACTGACAATGTTTAATCACCTTGTCGGTACTATCACGAGTACCGTTCTCGACGGCCTAGCAAGCATCGATACTGAATGTCCGAGCACTGATGCATGATCTAAACCAATTCTGTTTATAGAGAGGCGTTCGAGCACGACGGATGCCCGTGAGACATCAGCGATGACGTATCGGGAATTTCTAATCGACTCGTTTTCTGTCAGTAAGCCGCCTTGTCCCTTCCTGATAGGAATGATCCGCAGTCTCTGATTCAAAGCCAGACTACCCACCTAATCACTCTCTATTTGGGTTGGCCAGATTCAAGACAAGCAACGTCAGCGTAAGGCCGGCTTCTTTAGCGGCTCCTAGATGGAAGTTATGTCAGAAGTTGGAAAGAAACTGTCCCATGCTCTCTCAACAACGCAAACCCGTAACGGCCCGGTGGAGAATGAGACTGTAGAGTGCACAGGTATGTGCAATGTGGCATCGTTGATCATTTTTCTAGATGACCTCTATGCGTACGCATTGTTTCTCACGCGCAACCGCATTGAATCGGAGGATTTAGTCCAGGAGACATACTTGCGGGCAGTCAAATCTCTTGCAAGTCTAGCCGACCAAAACAAACTAAAACCTTGGCTAATGGCCATATTGCGGAATGTTTGGATTAGTCAGTTACGAAAGAAGCGCGTTACTCCGACAATGATCGAAATTGACAATGAAATCAACATGCTAGGACCTGCCGAAAGAATGCCAACAGATCCCTGCGAACGTCTGTTGAACAAGGCTGAAGGTGAAGCAGTGAGGAAAGCACTCCAGCGACTCCCTCCGTCTTCCCGGGAAATCATAGTGCTACGCGAATACGACGATATGTCTTATGAAGAAATTGCGACTACGTTGAACTGTCCCGTTGGAACAGTGATGTCTCGTTTGGCGAGAGCGCGGGCCAAATTGCGAACCCTGCTACGTTCCAACGCCGCCTACTTCCCAGCGTTGAATAGGAAGAAACGATGAGACCGACATAGATAGAAGATTCGTCAGCGGACACAAGAGAAAGGTAGCGTATCGCAGCGGCGCATTCTACCTGCGGACAGGAATACCGCTACGCCGGCCAGCTGTATCTCGATAGTCACATTTCGCATTTGAAAGAAATATTTCGAGTAAATCGCAGCTTTCGCGAATCTTCGAGTACACCGTTAGTGAAGCGGAACGCTGATCCGTCGTTGTTTCAAGAGGTTATGGAATGGCATCCAGCGTGCAATAAGAAGAGATGTATTCGATAGCACCTGTGGATGGATGTAGGTGACATCTCAGAACCTGATGAAGGGGCGTGCACTGTATCGCCGCTCACCCGTGACGGTTGTTAGGTCGGCGTCCGGACAATCACCCAGGCTCTCCTGAGGTTGCCTTTAGAGATGGCATACAGCTTGGTTCTTTTCCTGCGTAGATTCGACAGTCGAAATGAGTTTGGCACATTTGATCAGCGTGATGAATGGAGCGAATTAACCGCCACCGCATACGGACACCTTACGCATTTCACCAGAGTGGAGTAGATAGGAGTTTTTATGGACCTTGTGAGACCATCGGCTCTCTCTCGTCGTGATTTCATCGTTGATGCTAGTGCTGGTGTTGCATCGATGATATTTGTTCCAGATATTCTCGTCGCGGAGAACAAAGGCATCGTCCCCACGATGATCGATGATGCAGCTCAGTCGAACATCAAAATGAATCGGCTTCGACGCAATATCAGCGTCTTGGAAGGATCTGGCGGAAATATTGCGGTGCTCATTGGCAACGAAGGTAAGCTCCTCATAGACGCTGGGTTCACAGTATCTAAGCTGAGGATAATAGCGGCTCTTGCGAGTCTGAGCTCCGACCCGATCACCCAACTGATAAATACCCATTGGCATACGGATCACACAGATGGAAATCCGTGGGTGCATTCAGCGGGAGCTACAATCACAGCGCACGTGAACACCAAGAAATATCTTGCTACTTCAACCCGTGTTGAGGGATGGCAATGGACGTTTCCAGCTGCTCCAGCAGGAGGCCTTCCCACAACCGTCTTTGACGACAGACACGACGTGCATCACAATGACACTAATATCGCCCTGAAATATTACGACCCAGCTCACACCGATAGCGATATTTCCGTGGTTTTCGAGGAGGCGGACATCATCCATGTCGGAGATACCTGGTGGAACGGAATCTATCCGTTTATCGACTACTCAACCGGAGGGAGCATCGACGGAATGATCCGCGCCAATGAATGGAACCTAAGCGTGATCACGGACAACATGATTGTCATCCCAGGCCATGGACCCGTGGGAGAGAGAGCGGGGTTGGTCCAATTCCAGGACATGTTAGTCACCATTCGGGACAACGTAGCGACACTTAAGAAACAAGGCAACTCCCTGTCCGAGACGATCGCGGCAAAACCGACGGTGGCCTATGACGCGAAGTTCGGACAATTCCTGATCACACCGACCCTCTTCACAACACTGGTCTACTTCGGAGTTTAGGGTCCGGCCAATCGGACGTTTTATTGGAGCAGCTTAGATCGCAGCCTGGTTCATTTGATTTAGTCCATAGGCGGTTTCGGAAACGACGACACGCCTAGAGAGGTCGTTAGCGCAAGGAGGATGGAGGTCCTCGCCCTAATCGACCCTTAGTGGAGATGAGGAGGATGCAGATCCTCCTGAGGATTGACTCGCCTTTACGGATACTGATCTCTCTAAGCTTTTGGGGGAAGATGCGGGGAAGGAAAGCAGGGCCCTCTTACGCCAGTCCTAACTCCAATTGAATGGCATTTCATCCAGCATTACTTGCAGCAGAATCTCGCAGGAACCAAGAACGCGAGTGAGGCGCTGGTTCAGAAGAAACAAGGAATCGTTGTTACAGACTAAAGCACCAGATCAGATTATGTATCAGCTAAAAGGAGACTCCAAATGTCCAAGTCAGAACAATTGCTTCACATCGATATCCCTGTGAAGCTTGCAGAGGTAAAGATCGTCTTCAGCATCGCCTCGTTATCGTTTGAGGGAGATCTCCCGGCGGCTATCTTTCATCTTCAGCTCATTATGAATGACATTGCTGATTGGCATGCAAAATCGCAAGTTGTTGCGGTCTTCCACACTAATGCTGGCCACGTGACGTTGCATGACTTGGCCTATAATTCCGAGCGAAACATCGTAACCGGCAATCCGTACAAGGAGCTTCTTGCGGAACTAATACAGCGTGGCGTGAAAGTGGAACTCTGCGGGGCTACAGCCAAGGTTCACAGTTGGGGAAATGCAGATCTACTTCCTGAAATCAAGATCGACACGGACGCTATGGCGAGAATAACGCAACTGGTACAAGAAGGCTTTGTAAGCATCTCTGAATCATAAAAGAATGGCATGTATCCGATTGATGCCACACAAACAAGTTTCTATAACCTGCTGCGGTAGAGCTTGAGAAAGATAGACCTCATGCCACGAACTATGAGCAACTGGAACCATGCTTGAAACCTACGTTGTAGATCTTTGAAGAATTCCTGTGGAGTCTAGCTTTTGTCGTCATACCAGAGCGGGGTTAGAGAGAGGATAAATCAATCTGCGTGCTATCTCGTCTGCGAGAAGCCGATGATGATCTTCGTTGGTTATTGTTTCTAGCAGCCATGCCGCCCGTTAAGAGGTAGTTTGTTGAATGGAAGATGGGCCTAGTTGTTCATCGCTCAGGAGCGATGAACAACGTTAGTTCTATCGTGGCAAGGAATCATGAGCCAAGGTCACTAAGTTGAAACGCCTTTGGCTTGATGCCTGTATGCTTGCCTCCTCACGGCTCGCAGCGCACTTTACTCCAAATGGAATGCCTTTGTACCTAATTTCTCCGAGAAAATAAATTTCTCCATAACGCCGGAACGCGATTGTTCCCATTTCGTCGGACCTGGGAGGTGAAGCATCGTATACAGATACGTAAGCCGACTTGTTGTTTGGTCCATGAAGCATAAGAAGATGATTCCAGTTGTTCTCGAACCGATAAACTCCTGCTGGCATCTTCTCGTTCCCTGCGTAGAAGGCAAAGGGAATCGTTGCCTGGCTGACTCTTACCTCCAACTGGGCATTCGCAGTGCGTGAGGAGAGAAAGGCATTAAAAGCCAGCGCGAAGCTTAGTAACTGAGAGAAAAATATAGAGCGTGTCTTGATCACAGCGTGGAATGTCCCTCGACCAGTATCTTGGAAACCACCAATTGTGGTTAGTCCTCTGATGGTCAAGACACTAAAACTAGCCTTTTATTCCATCATCACTTTACGGAATACTGAATCGTTAGATTTTCAATTCCCTGGATCATGTTTTTGCCGAGTATGAGGTCAGGACGGTAACGCCACATAAACCAACGTGGTCCCCCAATCTGGGGGAATAGAAACCTTGAGTGTTCGTCTAAACCTGTAGAGGAAGTTAAATGCAAAACATTTCGAAATTAGAAGTATCCGATGCTCCGGGCACTGACCCTGTGGAATCCCACAAAAGACATACATTTGTCCTGGTCCAAGGTGCTTGGTACGGGGGGTGGGTCTGGCGCGACGTCGTTTCGACACTGAGGGGGCTTGGCCACCGCGTTAGCAATCCGACGCTCACAGGACTTGGCGAGCGTAAACATTTGGTCAACGATACGTTGGATCTGTCAACACACATCGAGGATATCGTCATCACATTGAGATGGATGATCTTTGGGGAGTCACTCTCGTGGGTTGGAGCTATGGAGGCATGGTCGTTCCGAACGTGGTCGCGCGATGCTCGAACCGGATCAAATCCCTCATATATCTTGACGCGTTCGTCCCCGAAAATGGGAAGTCGGTATCGGACTATTACCCAGCTTCAGAGCTTCTGACCTCATTGGAAAAATTAAAAGCTGAGAATTCTGCTATTCCGCCTCTTCCACTGGAATACTTTGAAGCTGCGACACCGGAAATTCGCGAGCTCACGAAATCAAGAATAGTGAGCCAGCCTTGGCGCACCTTCTTTCAGAAAGTTCAAATACCTTCTGGAGTTCCCAGTAAACCGACGAGCTACATACGATGCCAAAGAAATGGATTTCCTTCATTCCAAGACGCCGCTGAGAGGATGGAACGAGACCCGGCGATTCGAGTCGTATACCTCCCGGTCAATCATCTTTGTATGCTGACCGACCTGAAGCTAACGGTTGAAACGTTGGTGGAACTCGCATAGCGGAAAGTATGTTGGACAATGACAGAGGATGTGCCTTTAGGCTGTACTTCCCAAGTAAAATCCCATTCTGTAGGTCTGTGAAGAGCGCGATCCCGTATCACTCTAACGAGAAACAGGTTGTTTGCGTTTGTGCTTTGTCAGCTCTCTCTGTTGTCGATCAATGTCCAGCGCCGCGGGCGCAGGCTACGAGATGTAGACATTCTTGATTCTACGTGCATCCGTTTTTATCAGAGCATTGACGTGAGCTGGAGCCCTTATAAGGCAGAAGAGTTTCTGTCGACGAGCACCACGTCATGGTCGGGGCAGGATTGTTGAATCCGCTAAAACCTGCGAGGCTCGCGAATTTCGCGAGCCAAGGCTTGCGAAATGTTCCCGTTTCAATCGCTTACGACATGGCTATTCACGTGCTTTCATATGGTAAGAACGAGTTTTTATTTGATGCGCCGGGCGGATAAATAAATGAACTTAACGCAATTGCGTCGTTAGCGTGGTTTCCAGCGAACTGGGTCGATCGCTTTTGTATTCTGTGGAGCCGGCCCTCCATACAGCTTGTAACGTTCGATTGCGTTGTAGATGCTTTTTGAAGGCAGAAACGAGAGGGCGAGAAGTATGTACAAAAAAATCACAGTCGCATTCGACGAATCAGAGGAGGCAGGCAGGGCACTGAAAACAGCCGTAGAACTAGCGAAAATACTAAATGCCAGTCTCGGCGTAATAAGTATTATTGAGCCTCCACCTATTTATTTCTCATTTTCAACCTTGGTTGCACCGTATGTTCGTTGGACGGATGAAATGCAAACCAGATACACCGACCTGCAATCAAGGGCCCGCGAGTTAGCTGAAGATGCAGGGCTTACTTTAGAGGCCACGATTTCAAATGGAGATGAAGTTGAGGGAATTATCGAAGCTGCAAGACACAATCAATCTGATCTTCTTGTGATCGGCATGCCCAAACACAGATTGATCGTGGGCCATACTGCCCAAAAAATTGCTGAAGAAGTTCCTTGTGCGCTACTGGGGGTCCGGTAGCGATATTAGGCCTTTAGGGTAGGGTCATGTCGGTTCGTTCATCTCGAGACAAGAATTGGGAACGTGATTAGTCGTTTGAGAGATTCTCCGGTCCACGGTTTCCAAAAGAAGCGATCTAACGCGTAGACATTAAGCGCATTAGTCGTATGTGGATGAGCTCGTGGCAAGGTTCCGTCGTCCGGATATGCCGCCTACGTATGCCGAACATTGTTTTTTATATGAGACCTCAACGGTCAACGTTACGGAATCATCATTATTTAAAAAACCAGGAGCGTCTACAACACACAAGGCCATGCTCCTATCATGCGTGACATTTCGACAATACTCAACACTCGGCCTATGACTAGCAAAGAAGATTGATCCTCAGGGAGGCTTCATGAGCTGGAATCGTTATGAAATAGATGGAGGACTGGAGCGCCACAGCGATGAAGACTTGTTGTCTGCGGCGAAAGAAGGCGAGCATTCCGCATTTATTGAACTGTCACGTCGTTCTACGTCGAAGGTCCTGCGCGTTCTGATGCGAATAACTAAGAATAAGGAAGACGCTGAAGATGCCCTGCAGGAGACTCTGATGAAGGCCTTCCTTCACCTGAGCACATTTGATGGCAGATCTAGTTTCTCGACTTGGCTAACGCGCATTGCCATCAACAGTGCTCTTATGATGCTACGCAAAAGAAGGAGGCATCCCGAAGTTGGGTTTGACACGGACTTGGAGAATGATGATTCGCCTTGCACGCAATATGCGGACTCGACGCCGAATCCAGAGTGCCTGTACCTCCTGAATGAAAGGCGACGTCACTTGAAAGAGGCGATCCGGCTGCTATCACCTGCCCTTCGCGAATGCATTGAGATACGGCGCACAGGAGACAGTTCAGTTCCGGAGATTGCTGCTTGCACGGGAGCTTCAATAAGCGCGACAAAATCGCGTTTGTGGAGGGCAAGAAGGCTGATAGCAGTGGCATTAACCCGAAAAGACTTGCGTAGGGACTCTGTGAGGCGATCTCAAGGAAGTTAGTTTGTTGCCGTAGCCGCAGCTTGGAGACCCCAGACGCCTCCTCGGCACTTCAGAAGCCGGTTCATCTCCGTGAACTTAGGGAATATCCGTGGGTTCGTGCACGTCTCTATTTGAAGAAGCAATAGTTTTGCCAGCTACGCGACGGTTAAGGGGAGGGAAGTATGAAGGGTTCTCACGGGAATTTCACCGATAGGCCGGTTGAGGGTGCATCTCAGATCCCCGAAGATCAAAGGAAACTTTCGGAGAATCAAAGACAATTTGACGTTATCGTATGCGGCGCCGGTACGTCCGGCTCCGTTGTTGCCGGAAGACTCGCAGCAAATCCAACGGTCAAAGTGTTGCTGCTTGAAGCCGGTGATACAGATGAGCTTGAGATAGTGATGAACCCGAATCTGTGGGTGAGGACTCTTGGCAGCCAACTGGATTGGTGCTTCGTCGCCGAGCCTAACCCTCACTTGAACGGACGAGCCATACCCTATTCCATGGGAAAGGTACTAGGTGGGGGTTCAAGCGTCAATGTCGGAACATGGTCGCGTGGCCATCAGGTAGATTGGGATGCCTATGCGGCTGAAGTAGGAGATCCGTCTTGGGGATACAAAGCGGTGCTGGACTTGTATCGCAATCGTATTGAGGATTGGAGAGGAACACCCGATCCGGAATATCGGGGGACAGGTGGGCCCGTACATGTGCAGTCCCCGCCCGAGCCTCATCCGTTTTTCTGCGCTCTACTAGAAGCCGCCGTATCGGCAGGATTGCCACGATTTGAAAACTCGAGCGGACGTTTGATGGAGGCCGCACATGGATGCGCCTTAGTCGACGAGATCGTCCACGAAGGAAAAAGGCAATCGATATTCCGCTCTTACACGTATCCGCGCATGGACCAACCGAACCTGACAGTGTTGACAGGGGCCATGGTCACCCGGATTCTCTTCGAACGCCAGCGGGCTGTGGGCGTTGAGTTTTTCTATCAAGGGAAGCTTGTCAACGTGAGAGCGTCTCTTGAAATCATAGTTTCTCTCGGTGCCATTCAAACGCCAAAACTTCTGATGCAGTCTGGCATTGGGGACGATTTGGAACTTGGACGGTTCGATATTCCTGTAGTTGAGAAACTCTCTGGCGTCGGACGTAATCTACACGACCATATAGCGCTGGGCTGTATATGGGAGGCATCAGATAAACCACTGCCGACAGCACCAAGAAGTCAGGCGGTCTGTTTTTGGAAGACCGACTCGGCCATGAATGCGCCCAATTTCTACACTTACGCGCGTCCGGGCGCAGCAATTACTCCCGCGAACCAGACAGAATTCGCGCTTCCTGACTCTTCATGGTCTCTCTCTACCGGCATGCGCCCCGCTAGTAGAGGTGAAATTCATCTGACTGGCTCAAACGCCTCCGATCCTTTGCAAATCCAAACCAACTACCTCACCGATTCAAAAGATATAGGAAGTATTATCCTTGGTATTGAGCGAGCCCGCGAAATCGGCAATTCGGTCCCCCTTCTGGCCTACGCAAAGCGCGAGGTTGCTCCAGGAGAGCTTAATCAGAAGAGTTTGGAGCACTTCATTCGAAACGGTGTTGTGACTTTCTGGCATCAGTGTTCCACGGCGAAGATGGGCCGCGACGCCATGTCGGTTGTAAACGGCGACCTCAAGGTGCACGGGATTGAAAGTCTTCGTGTTGCGGAAGGTTCTGTTCTGCCCCATGTGACGACTGGGAACACAATGGCACCCTGCGTCGTCATCGGTGAGCGCGCAGCAGAGATTCTGAAGGTTGCCCATGGGATATGAGTGAAGCCCGATCTTGGGACTAGCTTTAGGCAGATCGAGATTCATACACTTGGGAGAACCTGCCGGCACGCAGTCGTATCGACAATTGTCCTATTGATCAAGGCTGATGCACGCAACGAGATCACGAGACCCCGACCTCAGTTCGCTCGCTAGCTTGCTCCAGAGATGCAAGTGGTCCAAAGCTAAATCACGAGCTAACGGAAAAATATCGTTGGTAAACGCCAAGCGGAACCATGATCCAACGCCTCTAAAGACTTTGGCGAGATGATTACTGCTTCCCTATAGTTCCAACTGAGGACAATCCCATTCATCTATAAACATTGCCGCGTGCAATCTGCTGGACAGCAGTATTAAGAATGCATGGAAGTTAATTGGCACTAGATAGCCAGTGCAGATGTTTCATGCTGCCCGCGAATTCCAATAGATGGCCGGTGATCTCATGCTTCATACAAACGCAAATAAGATTTTCAGAATTTTGACAAAGGTGGAATCGTTTCATACTGGCCGTACTCTAAGCCCGTATGAGAGTAGTGATTCTTATTCTGAAGATTTGCAGTGTTGCAAGGTGTGAAAACGTATGACTCGTTCCACGCGGGACAAAACATAGAGAATCTGTTTTCTGCATCGAGTGCTAACCGTCAACGCGTTTTCGCAATGTTATGGATGCATGAAATACGAGTAACCATCGGCCCAGCAAAGTCCCGGAATCTTACCAAACCCAATTCTGCGAGTGAGGCAGATTATATGAACACAACAAAGCAACGTCTCAACATCAAAGTCGTTACACCTGGATATTGGCGCATAACAATAGACAACCCTCCCATTAATCTCTATGACCCTGAAATGTTTGCGGAGCTGCGAGTACTTATGGACCACATCGATTCCGATCCAGGCCTAAAAGTAGTTGTCTTCGACAGCGCAAATCCAGACTATTTCGTGGCCCACTACGATGTAGTTCGCGGCGAAGATCTCCCACAGGTCCCAGGTGCGGCAGAGTTTTCACACTGGCCCGAGTTTGTCACGCGTTTGACCCATTCTCGTGTCGCGAGCATCGCGCTCGTTCGGGGCCGGGCCCGCGGGCACGGAAGTGAAATCGCCCTCGCATGTGATATGCGCTTTGCCAGCCTTGAAAAGGCAGTGTTTAGCCAAATCGAGGTGGGTGTTGCTGTTGTACCGGGTGGGGGGGCGACTGAAGGACTATCGCGGTTGGCCGGGCGGGCAAGGACACTCGAGATTTTACTTGGAGCTAATGACTTCGATGCTCAAACAGCAGAGCGCTACGGGTGGATAAACCGCGCTTTACCCGACTCTGAACTGGACGAGTTTGTAGATAACCTCGCTCGCCGTATCGCTAGCTTCGAGCGACGACCTCTTGAGCTCGCGAAGAAGCTGGTCAATTCGCGTGCAGGAGTAACTCAGGAAGCCGATCGCTGGGCCTCCAATCAGCACTTCATTAACACAACGACATGGCCGGAGACAAAAGCAGCCTTTGCGTCACTTCTGAATTGTGGATTGCAACAGAAAGGCGATTTCGAGTATAACCTCGGAGCTAGGCTCGGCCCTAAGGAGAAGTAACCGCCAATCATCTAGCGCTTATAGATTCCTGCATCACATTCCTAATGGGGACGTCGACGGGCAGTTTCAGATTCTCGTGTGTCGTAAACGATGTTTAGCATTCCGAAGTGCTCAAAGCACTGGCGGTCAGTGCGTCCGGGCCGTCATGTCAAGTCAATCCTCCTCGAGGAGATTACATTCGTCGGTAGACTTAAGTGCTGTGAAATACGTTAGTTCTCATTGAGCAGCAGTTGAAATTTATAGTCGCGCTCGATGTCTAAGCGCCGAATGACGGTAATCCCACTATCAGCCAAAACAAAGATGGTTCCCGTGTCTGCGCGCCTGACCTGTTTAGTCACGCCAGTTATCGTCGTTTCATGAGATCCGGACTGGTTAGCATCTATAAGATGCAGATCGCGGTGAAGTTCTATTGCAGCTCCCGGCGCTTGCTGTCGAAACGCAAGGTACCCTACGGCTCCTAAAATCTGAGTTGGAGTGGATGATGATCCCGTCACCGGAGTCAAGCGCGGCCTCTTTGTACGGTGCAAATCCAGCATCCCGGTCCCGGAGCCGTTACGAAACGCGATAAGCTCAACACCAGCGCTGAGCGCACCAACAAAATCATAGCCCCCGTGGCCTTCTGTTCGCACTGACTCGGTGAATTTCATATGTTCCGGATCAGTGATATCAAAGACAGCCAAGATGGTCCCGTGCTGTTGTTCGACATATAGGTAGGTGAAACCGTCGCCACCATCATGCAGCAATAAATCCTCGCTAGTGTTTCCGACAAAAGCGGGGTCTGTGGAAAGCTTCTGTACTATTAAGGCGTTCTTTTCTAATGGTGATGCTTGGGCGCAAATGATGCCGAAGGTGGCGGCCGCCGCTAAAAAGATATTTTTGATTGTGGATTGGAGAGTCATATAAAGAAGATGACGTTCCAGCCGTAAAGTTATTCCTACTACGTATCCCGATCGTTATGGGAGGGGCTGTTTGAGGGAAGCCCGTGCTACGTAATTCTACGAATTCATATGTGCCTTAGGAACGCAGGAACCAGGGAAGAGCCACATGAGGAATGTGATGGAGAATCCGGCAGGTCATCAGTGCCAAATCGCTTCACTAGAATTTCGGCTCAAGCGTAGGCCTTTCTGAACTTCTTGAATAGTGCTCAACGTGACTTCGAAGCCGATTGGCTTTCGTGAGAATCGCTGTTCTCGCATATTTGGAGAAGTCAGTAGCCGGATCGACGGCGAACCTCGCATATTTCCAAGGACTTGTGGATGGCAGATGGCGTGCTCTTAGAGAGGGCATGGTGAAGAATAGGTTATTTCCATCGATGCTTTGTCACGGATGAGTTCTGAAGAGCAGCATCCGCGTATGAATATGGCAGCCGGTGTACCGTCCAAGGAGTTCATATGAATTCACACCCTTCGATAAAGAGTTGAGTAGATGGTTTTGTTGGAGAGAGTGTTTAGAAGCTGGGCCATTCTGTTGTCGCTGTCCAATCCCCTTCCATTTCTAACTGGGGTCATATTGCGTCCCTCGTTCGGGTGAATCCTCACGCAAACCGCTTGTGTTGATTCAGAAATACAACATTCATAGAGACTAGCGCATTCAAGGAGATCATTCATGTTTCTCAAACATCACAAAAGTTCCAAGAACACTCCTTCCGCCTCACTTGTCGGATTTTCCGAAGCCGGCCTACCACTGGGTGGTTCCAACCTTCCGATAAGCTTTCGCCGTCCACTGACTATGATTAAGGTTCCGACGCCGGCTGCGCAATATCAGAGGGTTCAAGCAGGAGTCCCCGATAGCAAAATGACGCGCGAAGCTACAGGGTTGCTCCGCGAGTTTAGCACGCCCCTCCTTTTCAATCATTCGCATCGAGTGTTCTTCTGGGCCAACGAACAGGGCAGACAGTCGGGATGGAAGTTCGATGTTGAGTTGCTCTTTCTCTGCGCCGCATTTCATGATCTCGGGCTATTGAAAACATTCCGAAGTGAAACCGATCGTTTCGAGGTCGATAGCGCAAACGCAATTCGTCAGTTTCTCGAGCATCATAAAGTTCCTAGCTATCGGATTCAAACAGCATGGGACGCGATCGCTCTCCATACGACCCCTGGTATCGCGGCTTACAAGGCGGTTGAAGTGGAGCTTCTCTATAACGGGGTTGGCCTCGATGTTCTAGGTATCGGATACGATGTCTTTCCAAAGGACATTCGAGAGAGGGTCGTTGCGGAATATCCGAGGACTAACTTCAAACGGGGCATAGCAGAAGCCTTTTTCGGCGGGTTTGGGTATAAAGCCCAAACGACGGAAGCCACCTGCAATGAGGATATCTGCTCACATTTCATAAGCAACTACGAGCACAGCGACTTCTACGACCAAATTCAAAAGTCGCCATTCGAGAATTCCTAATAAAGGCCTGAACATCGTGCCTTTAATCTAACCCAACGATCCTTGCAGGAGATAAATATGAAAAAGCTAACAACGGAGTTCGGTGCACCCGTGGTGGACAACAATAACATCCAGACTGCGGGACGGCGCGGACCAGCACTTCTTCAAGATGTTTGGTTCTTAGAGAAACTGGCCCGCTTCGATCGCGAGGTAATTCCTGAGCGACGTATGCACGCGAAGGGCGCTGGTGCTTATGGTACTTTCACCGTCACCCATGACATCACCAAATATACGAAAGCGAAACTCTTCTCTGAGATTGGCAAGGTCACATCGATGTTTGCGAGATTTTCTATTGTAGCCGGTGAACGCGGTGCTGCGGACGCGGAGCGTGACATCCGTGGCTTTGCTCTTAAGTTCTACACGGAAGAGGGGAACTGGGATTTGGTTGGTAATAATACCCCGGTGTTCTTTCACCGCGACCCCTTGAAATTTCCAGATCTTAACCATGCAATCAAGCGTGATCCTAAAACCGGGATGCGCAGTGCGCAAAATAATTGGGACTATTGGACTCTGTTACCGGAGGCACTTCATCAGGTGACCATCGTGATGAGCGATAGGGGAATTCCCCGATCGTACCGGCACATGCATGGGTTTGGCAGTCACACGTACAGCTTTATCAACGCTGGGAGTGAGCGTTACTGGGTCAAATTTACATTCAGAACGATGCAGGGCATCGAGAATATCACTGATGCAGAAGCTGCAGAGGTTGTGGGCCGCGACCGCGAAAGCAATCAACGAGATTTATACGACAGTATCGAGCGAAAGGATTTTCCGCGGTGGAAACTCTTTGTGCAGATTATGGAAGAGAAAGACACTGTTTCGTACCACATCAATCCGTTCGACCTGACCAAGGTATGGCCACATAACGACTACCCTTTGATTGAGGTCGGGATCATGGAGTTGAACCGAAACCCGGATAATTTTTTTGCGGAAACTGAGCAATCGGCGTTCTCTCCTGCGAACGTTGTTCCGGGCATTAGTTTTTCACCAGACAAGATGCTCCAAGGGCGGCTTTTTGCGTATAGCGACGCACAACGCTATAGGCTCGGGGTTAATTTCAGCACCATTCCGGTCAACGCTCCCAGGTGCCCGTTTCACAGCTATCACAGGGATGGTCAGATGCGGGTTGATGGGAATTTAGGAGGTACTACTAGTTATGAACCAAACAGCACAGGTGAGTGGCTAGAACAACCAAACTACGCCGACCCGCCTCTTGCGATCGACGGAGTCGCGGATCACTGGGATCATAGGGTCGACGAGGACAACTACTCCCAAGCGGGCAATCTCTTCCGTTTGCTGAAGCCGGATGAACAGCAAAGACTCTTCTGGAATACCGCTAGAGCTCTCGGTGATGCCAGCGAAGCAGTCAAGCAAAGGCACGTCGCAAACTGTTCCAAGGCAGACCTAGCGTATGGCGCAGGGGTTGCCGAAGCAATCAAACTGATCGCCGAAGGTTTGCCTCACCCGGCTTGAACGTGCGCTTCACCCGCTATCAGACGAAGTGTATTCGGTTCGATAACGTGTTGGGGATAACGCAGTTGGGTAAGGCGAGAACAAAGGCACGGCTGCTCACGTGTCTGTCAGGATCAGACAATTAGTTTCTTTGGGCTGCAGCCACGGACAGCCGGTCCTTGCAACAGTATCATCTGCACATTTTAGTGTGGACACTTCGCTTTGATTGCATCTATGCTTTGCCATAGATATCTGCCGAGGAACGCTGTGCTTCTGCTCTTGAATGCAACAGAGCCCTCAGGCTACCCATTGTTATAACTTTTAACTTAAAGCCTTCCTGAACGCCTCTTCGAGAACGTCTGCAGCCACGTCTAGCCCGCGGGTCCGAGCGATCAGAGCCCGAAAGTAATCCGCCTTGGTTTTGTAGCCTGAATTTCTTCGAACTTTTTGGATTAGCTCAGAGAGGGCTTCTGCGGTCAAACAGCCTAAATTTAAGGATTCACCCACCCCGTGATATGCGATTCTAGCTGCAATCCCCGGCTGATCGAATGCGTGCGGAATCGCGATCATAGGTACTCCGTGCGCAAGCGATTCAAGCGTTGTATTCAGACCGGCGTGCGTGATGCAAAGTTCCGCACGCTTCAACAATTCGATCTGAGGAGCTACGGGAACGACAATGGTGTTCGATGGAATCGTGCCGAGGTAATTAGGGTCGACGTTGTGGCCTATCGAGAGCACCATCTGGACACCAGGGAGATTTGCTACTGCTTGCAGGATAATTTGGTACACATTGTCGCCCTCGTTCACAAGTGTCCCTAAAGATGCGTAGATGAGGTATTTGCCTGTCAGTTTCTCCCAAGGGAAGGGCACTGGCTTTCGTCCTTCATCGTCATGGAAGGGGCCAGCATAATGAAATTGACTTGGCCAGGGAATGCCAGGAAAGTCGAACTCTCTGGGTGTTTGCGAGATGATGGCGAGTTTCGAAGAGGTTGCGGTGGGATCGGTCCAGTCGATCTCAAGCCCCACCTTGTCCGCGTAAGAGATGGCGACTGCTCTCATATCCGCAGAAACTTCCTTGATCTTTCGAAGTCCTTCCATATTCCTCACGCGGCCTTCCGGAGTCGGATCGTAGGGCCAATCGAATAGGGAGGCAGGCGTCGATCCCGTGAAATCCATGTGATGCACGTTCCAGATTTGTGCATAGGGTATGCGCAAATGGATCGGTACCAATTCAAGTCGATAGGTAGTGTCGAATGCAAAGGCCTCAATGTCTGTCTTCGCCAACACCTCCGGAAGGTGCTCCAACCCCGCCTGGGAAAGTCCAGGTGTCACATTCTTGTACCAATATCGGATGACGTCCCAGCCGTGCATTTCTGGCCATGTCGCCTAAAACTGCGGTGATAGATCCTGGGGGATATTCCTTTTCGCAAAAGGGAACGAAGTTCAAATCTGCGGCTTGAACAATGGGGCCAGCGTCCAGAACAGAGATGAACGAGATCTCATGTCCGCGCGACTGAAGTTTGCGCGCGAGCGCTGTCATGGGGTTGAGGTGCCCAGAAAAAGGCATGCAAACAAATCCAATTCTCATATTGCAAGCAAACCTGACGAACCTGATCCGCAGAGGATGAAGACGTAATGTGGTTTCAAACTAGAATTAAGTGTCTCCTGGTTGACGCGTTCTGCGAATGCTGGTGCATTAGACCGATTCATGTTTGCAAGCGTAAAGGATCTAGCAAACGCTTGCCGGACGATAAACACCTTATTGCCTATTAATTGCTACTAATTCAGATGAGTAGCGATGCATTCAGGCCCGCACAGATCTGACGAAAGTAACCTAACCCCAAGAAGCCCTCTTAGTACAGCACGGGCCTTCCAACACATCACGCCACAGAACTTCGTCGATACTCCTTTTCTATTCCGTGAACATATAGCAGGCCTGCTGCCATCAGAGCGGCCTGGTACCTCCCGCTTGATTTCGCTTGCTATATAAAGGCCCCGTACTGAGGGAGGATAAGGATGACTGCCAATTATTAAGTTCCGGTAGACAGTTATACCTATCGGCGGGAATAAATTGCGGCACCGCGCGTTCATATTTCTAGCAATAGAATGGACCATCAACGATTCGACCTAACTTGGTCGTCATTTAATGGCCCACCCGTAAATTTCTTCCACCTTCAAGCCATAAGAAGTACCGTTCAATCAAACACTAGTTTGATTCTTGTGATTGTTTATAGGAGATAGTGTGCACCGCCCTCTCCCGACTTCAGCCAACCATAAGTAGCTGGTTATAACTCACTATTCGAAAGAAGAAAATGTGTGAAGAGTATCCGTTTCGATAGCAAGGGATCCGTCATTGATGGACCCTCCATCGTGAATGGAGTGGGTTTACTGGGGTTCGGGATACCACATCGTCAACCTTCCGGGTACTGGAAACAACAAGTTGTTCGCCTTTAGCCTTCCTAATTAGAAGAGGCGGAACAAGTGGTATTTGTTCCCACAACTACAACGCGCGTGCGGTCCCCACTGGAAGGAAAACGTAAAACCGAAACATGAACTTTTGGAGAGTGAGAAATGAAAATGAATGTATGGACACGTCCTGGTTTTGAAGAGGTGACATTGGGCTGTGAGATCAATTGCTACGCACCGGCGGAATTGTAGCCGCTGCTTGTTCAAAAGAACGCGGGAAACCATTCCTGGTCTCCCGCGTTCTTCCTGAGTTATGAACTTCGTTTTTAGAGAGTAGCTTGAGCGCAAGCTGAATCTCGCGACCGGAGGTTGGCGAGGTAATCGTTCCAAAGGTTCCGCTCTGGTTCATCCTATTGCTTCCTGGTGTGGGACATCGGTACTCACCTTTGCTCAGATACGGAACGGAGCCCCGTCCGTTCTGCAAGTGAGGCTCTAAGAGCCGAAATCGCTCGAGAGCCAGCTTTCGCTCGATCTCGGACCGCGCTGCGAACGTCTGCACGGCCACAGCCTACGACAAATGATTCCACAAACCACAATCTGGGCTCCGAACAGGATATCGAGATCGCGGTGAATGACAATTTAGGGCTTTGAAAGTTGCGCTGACGCGATACCCCTTACTGAAACAGGGTAGGAAGATCGCGCCCTCCAAAGTGCGGCGCTGCCCACCTTAGATAGAACTCCTCAGCTTATCCTGCACGCATTGGCGGACGCAGCACGTGCGAGCAAATAATGCGCGTTGAGCTTTCAACATCGAGAGCGATCTCGAGGCCATCGCAGACTACATTGCGCCAGACAATCCAATGCGCGCGCGAGCTTCATTCGTGCAATGCGCGAGGAACCCCGTCTCGTCGGCCAGAATCCTTTGCTCTATCAACTTCGGCCGGAGATAGGTGAAGACGCACGCCTGGCCGTCGTCAGCCATTAACGTGATCTTGTTCCATATCGTCGGTGAGGTGGTATGGATAAAAGCGAGTGATCTTCCTTCGCACCTTACAAGTTCAGTTAGAAAGATGAATTTGCATCCTCCTCGACCGCAAAGGGAGAGACCGGTTCACCGGGAAAGCGCAGTCCAAACCGTGAGACCAGACCGGGCACACTGGAAATATCCATCTCCAAACCATAGCGCTCGCAGAGATTGGTAAGGAGCTTTGGTTCGGCTTTAGTCGTTCCCCCAAGATCGTCCAGCTCGCGAAAGTACTGCTCGAATCCGGCAGGCGAGATAATCTCAAGAATCCGCGCGGGTTTGTCGCTGGCGTTCCAGAATGTATGCCACTGGTTACGTGATTTGAAGATCAAGTCCCCAGGCTTGCCGATCCGCACCTCGTCACCGAGCAGCGCGCCGATCTGGCCCTCCAGGACAAAACTGTATTCGTCCTCGCGCGCATGCCTGTGCAGTGGGGCAGCCAGTGCATACGGTGACATCGGGTGCTCGACGAGCGAGAAACCGCCTCTTGAGTCGGAGCCATCGATCATGAAACGCACCCCGATACTTCCCAAAAAACCGAGCCTCCCGTCACGCGGACCCAGGACCCTTGCTGCCGTTTTCTCTACTGTTTCCATTGGTACCCTCCTTGATTTGGTAGTACGCTACTGACTAACCAAACATACGCAGAACTGTGGGGGGTGTCAATATTGGATGTACAGTCGTGTTCTATCAAAAAGCGCACCTACCGAATGAAGAAACGCGCCGAGACGGAAGAACAGACGCGTCTGCGAATTACTGAGAGTGCCGTCAAACTCCATGGAAGCCTGGGCCCTTCCCACTCCACGGTCAGTGCAATCGCGGAACACGCAGGCGTTCGCCGGGCAACCGTTTATCGCCATTTTCCCGACGAGAGGGCCATTTTCACCGCCTGTAGTACGCACTGGGCAGAGGTTAACCCACTGCCCGTCCTCGGGCAGTGGGCAAGCGTGGAAAATGTGGACGAGCGCCTTAGGGTTGCGTTGCGCGACCTCTACGCCTTCTACGCGCGCACAGAGCGGATGATGTTCAATATCCTGCGCGATGAGGAGACCATGCCCCTCGTCAAGGAAATGCTAACTGGTTATCGCCGGTTTCTTAGTGGCGCGTGTGAGATTCTAATGAAAGGCCGAAAGCTTAATGGGCCAGCACGGCGTCGTATTCGTGCCACGATCGGCCATGCACTTGCGTTCCAAGTTTGGCGTTCCCTAGTGGTCGAGCAGGGGCTTGATGGCGCATTCGGCGCCCGATTAATGTGTACCCTGGTTGCGGCAGCAAGCAACCAGGAAGCACGAGAGTGAGTTGGCCTAAGCGCTCGACCGGAACAATTCAACAGCCGATCAAAACCAGTGACGCCGTCCACCCGCGCGATCTTTATCGCATCTTGGAATCAGCAGCTTCGAGTATCCCGACCAATCGCCCAATGCCTGTGAAGTACATTGGTCTGCTGCCGGCCACACCGGAGGCTATACGCGATGCGGCCAGAGAGGCAGAAATGAAATCGGTTCTTCAATTCACGGGTTTCAATTGAGTATCTCCGGATGGGCAGTTCCTCCTGGAGGGGACGACGGATTCAGCAACTGAGCTTGCTAGCCGCTGGAGGCAGCCTGCTTTAGGGTATGAGCCATAGTCGGGTTAGGGAGGTTTTCTGCCGAGATTGAGGATGTAATCGCCGAAGCGGCTGATGTGCTCGATAAGGTAGGCACTGAGAGGCGATGGTGTCTTCAACACCGTCTCTCCCTTTTATTCCAGGTCTTGGACAAGTCGGGTTAGTGGCACAGGTCATGGAAGATGAGGCAGTTGGCCAACAGGTGGCTATTTAAGTGTCTTCCTCTGCTCATCGCGGCCGTTTTCAGAGATGATTCCTTTCGCAGCCGAAGAAGGTCCACTTGAGGAAGCGGTTGTGGCCTCACTCTTGTTCGTGGCACCCTGGATGGTTGAGCGCAGCTGCACGTGCCTCCTCATCACCTTGAGACATTTATGCAACTAGCTCTCGTGAAATATTGGAGATTCTTGAGGTAAGTCGCTTTTTAAATTTGGTTCACGGGTACAGCCGTAACGAGGTTGCTGATCTCGGTCCGCCATGAGTCGATACAGCAAATTGCGCATCAAAGACTATTGGGATACATGATGTCTGTCAAACCTCCAGGTGAAAGCTCGATCGATGCATGTGTACGAGGCGCTTCAGTACGACGATCATCGAGCAGTGGTCTTGGGTGGGAGAGCATCGCAGTCGAACACCATCTCATAGATTCAAGCGAAAAACCACAAGCCGCTATATCTCATCAAATAGTCTCACTCGCATCGGGATTGAAAGTTTCATCTGGAGAGTTCGTTCGGAATGGACGTCGTTTGCGATATGCAAAAACTCCTGGTGCGATTAATCTCTACTCGGAGGGAGTTGTTCCCGCTGTCTATCCATCTACGCAAATAGACATGATATTGTGTGCGCTGGACCCGGTATTTGTTGAAGGAGTGTCCGCAGAGCAGAAGTCACCGTTCGCTATCAAACTTCGAGACCGAACGAATTTTCATGATGAGCCAGTCGGCGCCCTCATACGCCTTATAGAAGGCGAGGCCAAGTCGGGCGGAGCCTCGGGTCGTCTCTATCTCGAACCATTTAGCCTTTGCACTTACGCTGCGTCTTCTCAACCTTGAAATGAATAAGGAAGATCTGCCTCGTTCGAACAATCCTTTATCGCATCCTCGTCTGAAGCGTGTTGTAGAAAGAATGGAGTCGGCTCTGGACAAAGATCTCGACCTCCGGACACTGGCGGTAGAAAGCGGCTACAGCACAACCCATTTTCTGAGGATGTTCCGGGCAGCTACGGGATACACTCCATACCGGTACTTGTTACAACTCCGAGTGGCGAGGGCTCAGACAATGATGAAGCATAGGTCGGTCCGTTTGATCGATGTTGCCCTTGCATGTGGGTTTTCAAGTCACAAACAGTTTAGCCGCGTGTTTCGACAGGTCATAGGTGTTAGCCCAAACGACTATCGTCGTAGGCTCTAGCGGGAACCCTCAGCGCGCTCATGTGTAACGTCGACTACGTCGCTAGCGAGAAGGCGGTGATTCAGACAATACTCAGGGCTCGCTGCAGGAGCCAACCACCGCTTACATCCCTAAGTTTTATTGCCGAGTACGGCCCGGACTTAGGCGACTTTCGTCGCCGGAAATCACGGCTCGGTTTGAAGGTATTGCTCAAACTGAATGATCTCCGGACGCTACGCAGGAACCCAATTCCCTCGCACAAATCTGATCGAAATCCTTATCTGATACATCGCTACAGTGACCATTCTGATCGCAGACGTGGTAACTCTCACCATCTGGATCAGAATAGAGAAGAGGATTGTTTCGCGCGTAAGCGCATCCGTTCCATCCCTGGGGATCACCCATGTGCTCAAATCCAGTTGCACCACCCGGATCAGGTGACATAAATCGGCCCACCGTTGATGCGTAATACCTTGCACCAAGATCATCCAGCCCTGAATCGGAGTTTCTTTGCGGTATAACGGGACTCGACCGATAGACTAGCCAACTCAAGAGCCACTATTGTCTCGATTACGCATCGTTATGGCGAAGAACACTGCATTTGCCCCGACAATGAATACATAGTCAATGAAGACTCCCCTTTGAACCGGGCCTGTCGTCAACGGGCCGAAGCTCGAAAGAATCACGATTAACGTGAAGGGGCGGGTTAGTGACACTACGAAGGATGAATGTTCCATCATTGGAAGCAACTCTCTCTCTGCGTGCGCGAGGTAGATCTGAAAGTGTGGACCACTGTAGATCTCACGCTCCATCCTGTAGACCTGACGTCGTAGAAGATCTCTTGGTAGGTCATTGCGGATCCCGCTTTTGAAGGAGATAACGGGTATGCTCGAACGCATGGCTATAGTCTTCCGCTTCTTCCCAGAGCAAAGGAATCACACCGGCAAACCCACCAAGCATTCATCAAAAGTGATAAGCAAAGAACGATGGTTGGGGCTGGGCATCATGACCACATCATGCACGCAGTAGTAGGCTCATGTGATCTCTTTCGGCAGCAGGTTCATAGCGTCGATATGTCTGGACCGCAGTTCGGCCAAGTCTCCTTCGCTCTCCGCATACTGGAGCAATATCGGAAACCCGGATTCAATGGAGGCTTCAACCTCGGTGCGCAACGCCGCGCCTCTGTAAACCGAAGAGTCTTCACTGGGTGGCCAAGCTCGAAGAGGTGGCCATTCACCTCATCCAACTTTTTCCAGGGCCGTTTGATCCACACCAGAGTTACCCCTGGGAAGTTGACCGTGGCAACCGCTTGCTGCAAAGTGGCTGCAAGGCTTTGTTCAGAAATGTAAGCCGTCATCTTGCTGATCTAATTCAGTCCTGACAAATACATCGAGCGTGGTAAATCAAGCCAAAACTTATTGGCGCATATTTTGTTAAATAAATCGCCGTTTTCGGAAGAATCACTTAATGTTGCTCGCCATCAAATAAATGGAGCATATAAATTGACTCCCACCCCCGGGGAACCGGGGGGCATCATTACGAAAGGACGGTAAGAAGATGAGCAGCAATAACAATAGAGTTGCAATCGTTACAGGTGCCTCAAGGGGAATTGGCGCGGCCGTTGCGGAGCGTCTGGCAAGTGATGGTTTCGCCGTCGTCATGAATTATGCGACGGCTGCAAAACCTGCGGATGAGCTGGTCAAAAAAATAAAAGGGGCCGGGGGCAGGGCTCTCGCCGTCGGCGGTGACATCGCTGACCCTAAGGTCGCGAAGGATCTTTTCGACCAGGGTGAGAAGACCTTCGGTGGTATCGACGTCTTGGTAAACAGCGCGGGCGCAATGGTTATCGCACCCCTTACCGCAATCGATGACGCATCGATCGACAAGCTTCTCGACGTCAACATCAAGGGATCACTCTATTGCATGCGCGAAGCCGCGGGCCGTATGCGCGAGGGAGGCAGCATTATCAATGTGTCGTCCTCAGTCACCAAATTGTTGCAACCTGCCATGACGGTCTATGGTGCCACAAAAGCTGCGATTGAAGCCATTACCGGTATTCTGTCGAAAGAACTTGGAGACAAAAAGATCCGCGTCAATGCAGTCGCGCCGGGGCCGGTGGCTACGGATCTACTCAAAGGCGCGCCGAAGGAGTCTCTTGATCACCTCACAGCCATGACTCCGCTTAAGCGCCTTGGTCAACCTGCAGACATCTCCTCTGTGATCTCTTTTCTGGCCGGAACCGAGAGTGGCTGGGTGAACGGTCAGACTATTCGGGTGAATGGCGGCATCATCTAATTAACTTAACGTGAGCGCTATCTGTTATGGGATTCGCGCGTTGGGCTTTTGCAAGCAGTCAAGTCGAACGGCATGATTGGTCTTCCACTGATCTGGGAGCCACTGGGATATTTGGCGCTGGATAGCGTTGGCAGGTTGATCAGCAACTGGGTGAGGTAGAGTTGAGGGTCGACGTCATGCCTGCGGCTGTCGTTACTCCTTTACTTATAGAACGGTTTTTTTGATTTACAGACAGGTTGCGCTATTCCTAAAGGTGTAGAAATTTGCCCTAGCCTGTAGAAATATTCCTACAACCAGTCGAACGATTGCACGTGCGTTTTTCATGGCAGGAACCACCCCAGAGGCGTAGTTCGGACGGCGGGATAGAATACCGACTGGCAGGTTGCCAGCCTGTAGCGAATGCTCAAGTTGCCATACACGAAATTTCGATTGTGAGGCGGTCATGAGGGAATATCGCAGTCTTCCGAAAACTTGTTTCCTGAGAACCATGATTCGCGTCAGGCAGTTCTTGGTACAGAGTTTTCCTACTTGTCAGTGCCAATCCCAATGAACAGGAAAGTGCCAATTAGTCCCAATCCTCGATTGGGGGACCTATTCGACTCTAAGATACCTTGGGCTGAAGCAAAGGATTCTGTCAAAACTTTTGCATGCCTTTTCTGTCTTGATTCCGCTGAATCTCGACATCTCCATTCACCTCACGCTCGTCGCTCTAGCGCTGAGCGTCAACGATGTCAGGTCATCTCCGTCGAGATCGTCGAAGCAGCCAGGGATAGTCTTGTCATCGGGACAAGTCTGAGATTCTCGCCGCATACGACAAATAATTCCTCACGCTACACCCTACTACTACCGCAACGAGCCGATATTTCCAAGCGGTTGCAATTTGGCGTTGCAAAGCATCTAGACTTGGGAATAAATGGCACTCGGAAATCGTCCTATTTTATATAGGAGATCTATTCATGAGAACCCCAGAGATTGATTCACATCTTGAACAGAATGCCCGCGCGAGTTTCACAGAGGAAGTACGGTTCAGTCAAGAGAAGCTCACGGCCGAACTGAAACCCCAGTACGACTTTATCGTGTGCGGATCAGGCTCCTCCGGCTCGGTGGTGGCTCGTCGCCTTGCTGAAAATCCAGATGTCAGTGTGCTCCTGCTGGAAGCAGGCGGTAGTGACGATATGCCGAGCGTGACCGAATCGCTCAGGTGGGCTGAGAATCTTGGGACCGAGCGCGATTGGGGCTTTGTGGGCCAGCCCAATCAGAACCTCAACGGGCGCGCCATTCCGCTTAGTATGGGTAAGGTTTTGGGCGGGGGATCGAGCATCAACATTATGGCCTGGGCACGCGGACATAAGACCGATTGGGATTTCTTCGCGTCCGAGTCGGGCGATCCAGCATGGAACTACGAATCGGTGCTTAATATCTACCGCCGGATTGAAGATTGGCAGGGCGCACCAGACCCCACACGTCGCGGAACAGGCGGATTGGTTTTTGTGCAGTCTGCCCCGGAGCCGAATCCAATCGCTCCGGCCATGGTGGAGGCGGCACGTTCCATCGGAATGCCTGCCTTTGACAGTAACAATGGCGCTTTGATGGAATCCGATGGTGGCGCATCTCTCTTCGATTTGCGAATACGCGATGGAAAGCGCCTCTCTATCTTTCGTACCTATGTGTTCCCCTTTATGGACCGGCCAAATCTAACGGTACTTCCTCACGCAATGGTCACCAGGCTTACATTGGAGGGCAAGCGAGCTACGGGTGTGGAGATTGCGTATGAAGGAAAAGTACAACGCATCCGTGCGGGGCTTGAAGTTGTTCTGTCGCTGGGCGCAATGAACACGCCAAAAATTCTGATGCTCTCTGGCATCGGCGATCAGAGTGAGTTGCAACGTTTGGGAATACCCGTCGTTCAGCATCTTCCAGGTGTTGGGCAGAATTTTCAAGATCATGTTGCTATTGGATGTATTTGGGAATACCAGCAACCTCTTCCTATGCACAACAACGGGGCGGAGGCTACCTTCTTCTGGAAGAGTGATTCTAGCCTCGACAGTCCTGATATTCAGACTTGCCAGGTTGAATTACCGGTGTGCAGTGCGGAGGCAGCAGCCAGATTCAAGCCACCCATCGGTTCCTGGGGATTGAGTGCAGGGGTTGTTGCTCCGAAAAGTCGAGGCCAGATCCGTCTCTCTGGAGCAAACCCTAATGATCCTCTTCTCGTCGACCCCAATACTCTGGCCCATCCAGATGATCTGAAGGTCGCTATCACATCCGTAAAACTTTGCCGAGAGATTGGTAACTCTGCACCTCTTAGCCCACACGTCAAACGCGAGGTGATGCCTGGCAACTTAAATGGGGCAGAGTTGGAGAGCTTCGTTCGCGAGGGAGCTATCACTTATTGGCATGGAACGTGTTCTGCCAAGATGGGACGTGATTCAATGTCCGTAGTCGACGGCAATCTTAAAGTCTATGGGATCGATAACCTTCGCATCGCAGATGGATCGATCATGCCGCGCGTCACCACCAGCAACACAATGGCTCCCTGCGTCATCATCGGCGAACGCGCCGGAGAGATCCTGCAGGTTGCACATAAACTCTAAGATTTCGGAGGATGAAGAAGGTGCGTCAGTCGATTCCGGAATTGTCGGAGCGGCGCTTCGAACGGAACACTATGAGATCGCTGGCTATACTACCGCAATCGAGATGGCGGACGCGCTCGCCTTGAGAAATGTTTCGGCGCTTCTCACGAAGAATTTAAAAGAGGAACAGCAGGCGGCAGCAAAGATTTTGGCCGCAGCAAGAGTCCGCGAATCAGCCCGAAGAAGGACCTCAGACGGGCAAAGAAAAGTACTCTGCCCAAAAGAGCCGGGAAGACAGGCTCCTGCACAAGCGTCTATGAACTAACTAGGCTACCAAATGATCCCGATTCTATACTATGAGATTGGGGATCCCCTATTCTCTTATGCAGATTTGGACGAAGCGCTTTGGTGTTCTGACTGGTTTCGCCATCATGATGGCGCTGCTACTGACGAACACACTCATTATTCGCAAGCAACTCGCAACGCAGCTCTCCAACCAGGTTTGGGTGGCCCATACTCGACGAGTTCAATTCGAACTAGTCAAGACCGAGTCTTTATTGCAGGATGCGGAGATCGGTCAGCGCGGTTACTTATATACGAACGATTCGAAGTATCTGGCTCCCTATAAAGCTGCGACCGGCGAGATCACAGGGCACCTCGATTTACTTCAGCGACTGACGTCGGACAATCTCGGTCAGCAGATGCGCATTAGTACCTTGCGTGAATTGACAGGGAGGAAGCTGGACGAACTGGCAAAGACGGTAGCGATGGCGCGCGCTGGCAAGAGTGAGATCGCGAAGCAGCTGGTTTTATCAGATGTAGGCCTTCATTTGATGGACGAGATCCGCACTGTCGTGGTGCAGATGCAAGCAGAAGAAGACCGTCTCGACGCCGAGCGTTCTTCAAATTATGAGAAGAGCGTCGAGACAACCATTCTCTGCGTTTATCTGGCGAGCGCAGCCGCAGCCATTGGTCTCATCTTATTGGCTTACTACATCCTCCGCGAACTAGAGATTCGGCGAAGACATGCAGCGCAACTGCTTGAGCGAGAGGAGTGGTTTCGGGTAACGATGACGAGCCTGGGAGACGCGGTCATCGCAACCGACGATCGTGGCATCGTTAATTATTTGAACCCTCTCGCGGAGCAGTTGATCGGAAAGCAATTGACCCAGGTAAAGGGCCATCCTATTGAAGATGTGTTTCCCATCTTCAATGAACAGACACTACTTCGTGTAGAAAATCCTGTCGCAAAGGTGATGGAGTTGGGCCGAATCGTGGGTCTGGCAAATCACACCGTACTGCGAAATGCAAATGGAATATATACACCGATTGAGGACAGCGCTGCGCCTATTCGTGACCAACAGGACAAATTAATAGGCGTCGTTCTGGTGTTTCGCGATGCGACGATTGAGCGTAAGACCCAGGCAGCTCTCCGCGAAAGCGAAAAGCTTACTTCGGCGGCCCGTATGTCCGCCACGGTCGCACATGAGATCAACAATCCATTGGAAGCAATCGGAAATCTCTTGTACATCGTCAAAGGTACGCCTGGTATTCCGGAGGCAGCGGTAGAGCATCTCAATGTTGCCGAAGAAGAGTTGGAACGCGTTTCTCATATCACGAAGCAGACACTCGGATTCTATCGAGACACCAAAACTCCCGAACGAATCGACCTTGTTCAACTTGTGGAATATGTACTTAAACTACACTCGAACAAACTCAAAACGAAATCAATCACAGTACAGCGTAAGTTCGAAGAATGTCCTCCTGTGACTGGGTTGTCCGGCGAGTTGAAGCAGGCTCTCTCAAATCTTATTTCAAATGCTGCCGATGCGGTAGGTGATGACGGCACCATTTGTATCAGGTTGTCGTGCGTTGAAAACACCAACGGAATTTCGATTCGTGCTGTGATCGAAGATGATGGTCCAGGTATTGCACCGGAACATGTCCATCGATTGTTCGAGCCGTTCTTCACAACAAAGTCTGACGTCGGTAACGGGCTTGGTCTGTGGGTCACGAAGGAAATTATTGAACGGCACAGAGGGTCGATCACGATTCATTCGCAAACGGATAGCGTCCTCGGCGGTGCAGCCTTTGTTGTTGAGATCCCTAGCGAACCTTGTTAGAACCGCGCGGCGGGATCAGTAAACACAAAGGCGTTTATCGTTATCTAGCTTGATCCTTGTGACAGCTTGCGAGGGCTTACATATGTGTGCGATGGCGAAATTTGAGATTGGAGGGCAGTTTTTGCAAGTTCTGTCTCAACAGATTCGAGAAGAAGCGCATTACAGGTACCGCCCCAGATTTCCCCCCCCCCAAACATTTATTGAGAACAATCCAGTTCTTCGTGCTGAGGTCAGGGAGTACGTCGTCGTCGACAGGAATCTCGGTCGGTTTCATGTATGCGGAGCGGGCGTTTTCCAAGGTAAACAGAAACTCTTGAAGAGAATGTTCATCGAGTTCGTGGCGGGTCCTCGATTCTCACCAGAGTGGAGACCTATTACGCAGCTCAATAGAAGATCGACACTTGAAGCCCATGGGGAAAATAAAACGCGACTGGCCTCTTCTGTAAGTTCGAATGCGAGGCGAGCTCGAGATCACGCAGATTTCTATCGCATCTTCATTAAGATGCAGGTTGCGCAGTCGAAGTGGGCAACAGACATCGCAAGAACCGCCGCGACTACATGGAATAGACCTCGAAGCTGGTAGGGATGATGGTTGTCCGATGACAGTTCCTGGAGGCTGGTGTCACTGGTTATAGGCATCAGCCTTTCAGGCTCATTCAAAGCGGCCAACCGTGATTCCTGACAAGGTGATCGGATCGGTATTTCAATGGTTACAGAAGATCAACGAGTCCCATTCCGCGAAAGAAACTGCTGAGAAGGGCTTCCGCCGACTCAGTGCGATCATCCAAGACGCTCATTGTACGGGCTAATTGAAGTACCAGCTCAGGGAGTTCCTTGCCCGAAAACGAGGTCGAAAGTCGGGCACGCACATTTTCATCGGTTATGCGCTGTGCGTCCTTCCCCAAGAGGAAAGCTCCGGCCAAGATAGTGTCGAAGCCAACCCGCTCCAGCTCAACAGCCTCTTCGTCGTAGAGTCTGTTGACATTGCCAGCGTCCGTATACGTTTCGATCAATCTTCGAATGTCCTGGACGTCTCGCCCCTCATGCCGATCAAGCCACGCGAAGAGTTTGAGGAGAATAAGTCCGGGTAGGGAAGCAACAGGAATGATGAGGTCTGGGCGAACCTGTACGCGCAGCGAGTTCTCGAATACATCCGAGAAGGCCGCCACATTCATGACGACATCGGCATCGGGTGGCCAGGCGATTGTTCGCTCAGCTGTCTCCAGCTTTCCGAACGGAATGATATCAATTATTGTTTCGAATGATGCGCCAGTCGGCTGGTAGTACAGCCGCTGGGCATTTCGTCCTTTATCTGTGAATCCCGGAACGTCGAGAAACAGCTGTTTCACAGTCGTGAACTGCTCCCACGAGTCCACAAGAATGGCGAGGTCTAGATCATAGGTGGCGCGGGTCACAGCGTGGCCGAACACGTGATAGAGCAGCAGATCTCGCGCGGTGGCACCTACCAGCATGTAGCGTATCTTCGCGTCGCGAAGGAGCCGATCGATGAGTTCCAAGATGCTGAGCGTGAATGGATCGACAGGACGTTTAGGGCTGATGAACAATTGGTTCGAGAAAACGCTCATAGACCTCTTTGGCTGCTTCTATGTTGCGCCCATCGGTGGTCGCCATCAGATCAGCGTAAACCAGGAGCGGTGGAGCGATGTCCGTCACTAGGCCGATTAGCTCCGGGTGCCAGAACATCTCCAATATCTCTGTGTTCCCGTCCGTCGCCAAGCGCATTCGGGCTTTCGTCATAAGTGCGGTCGGAGGTGTGCCGGGAGCATAGATCAGGAAATGTTCGGCCTTTAGATAGCGAGTGAGTTTTTCGGCACCGTATTCTCCTCCCCAATGGGCTCCAAATGCTTCGAGGCCGATGTGAGTCAATTGCTCTCGATCAGCCTGATATCGTCGCGGTCTAAGTGTGGGACGCAGGTTTGCAGGATAGTAAGTGACCCATTCGTTGAGCAGTTCCTTTTTTCTGAGAAGAGTTCCATTCAGCGTTTCGGCCTTTTGAAGGTACCCGCGTTGGGTGAGGTCGTTGAGAACTGGGCCGATGGCTCCAAGGGCGACCTTCGCAAATTTGGCAACTTCCCGATATGGGGCACCGGCTAATGCCGGTCTGCACAGGAGGGCGAAGACGACCTTGAGCCCCGCGGGATTGTTGGCGCGATGTTCATCCTTGAAGGGCCGAGGGGGGCGCGCTTTGCCTCGTATGTCGGCTACAAAGGTGTCCGTTGGGAGGTACAGGTTGCCGGCGGTGTCGAGGAAGGGGAGATCAAGTCTTCGACATTCTTCAGCCAAATCGGGTGTAGCGAACGTCGTGATGAGGAGTGGAAGATAACCGGGATAGCGTTCTGTAATAAACGCCTGCAACTGAGCACGAATCTGGGCAACGGCGAGACGCCGATCGATTGTTTTGATCTCTGCGACAAAGAGCTGCCTGTGCCCATTCAGGGTGATCGTCAGCACAGCATCAGCCCCTGGATTTGGGTGGTCGTTAGCTAGCGGGCGGACGTCAACCTTAACCGTCTTCAAGCCAGCGGTGGCCTGAAGGGCGGCAATCGCAGTTTGAAGAGTCTGATTTTCCCGTCCTGCTAACTCCATGCTCTCTCCCCCTTACCGTTCATGATTGTACCCTGTTCACGTAACGTGAACAACATGGATAGATGAACACGCGCCCCGACTTCTTAAGCTAATAAGGCAAAAAGAAATGGGCTGAACCCCCACGGTCAGCCCACGCCCACTGGTTAGAAAGTTGATGCCAATTTGATGCCAAACAGAGCCCAGAATGCCGGTTTTTACCAGCAATACCGGCTATTAACCCCTTTAGAATGTTCAGCCGTCCACCTTTAGCACACCTTCACACGGTGGAAGTCGTAGGTTCGAATCCTGCTGCGCCCACCAATCTTTTCAATAACTTAGGCGATGTGACGGATTGTGTCTTTTTCACGGAGGCATATGCTTCTGCGAGATTGCTCCGCCGAAGATGCGCGAGAGTTGAGCGGGTTTTGAAGGCTTATACGACTAACCGGGTAGGCTCTTCGAAATCTACCCTGAAGTCCAAGATTTGCTGGGCGCTAGGCGAATCGGCCAGTTATCAACAGACTAATTGGAGAAATCGAGCAAAACCTTTTCCTGTCCTGCTTCACCATCGGCGAGCTCTACTGCTTCTCGGAAATCATTAACTGAATACCGTACGCTCGCTGGCGGCGTAAGTGCTCCCTTCGACAACATGGTGAGGAGATCGCTTACTGCTGCTCGTATTTCGGCGAGCGGCTGGGAAGGCACCCAGCGCGGAAGCCACCACCCGCGAACCGTTGCTGTCGAATAAATCAAACGAGGAGCAAAGAGCGGCATTAGGAATTTCGCGGGATCCGTCTGTCGATGACTGGAGAGGGCACCATACACAAGCATGGTTCCAGCGGGAGAGAGGTTGCGGACAATCTCGGCGCCAAGGTCCCCGGCGACGCAGTCAATCGCTCGTTCAACGCCTTTTCCTGCGGTCAATTCCTGCAGGCGTACCCTCAGATCCTCGTCGGCTGTGCAGATAACCTCATCGCCTCCGAGGTTGCGTATGATCGACTCCTGCTCACGCCGTCGGATGACGTTGATTGTCTTAAATCGGTGCTGCTGCGCCAGCTGGAGCACGAACTTCCCGACGCTGGATGCAGCCGCCGTCTGCAGAAGCCAGTCGCCCTCCTTAAGATTGTGAGTTGATATGGTCAATGCCCATGCCGTCAACGGATTGATGTAAGAAGCGGCGGCAGCCGCGTTGTCGAGGCCGTCCGGAACGGGCACGAGCTTCTCCGCTGGGCATACAATCTGCTCGCGCCAGGTATTCCACGTGTCAATGATGACTACACGAGTGCCAACGGCCGGGGCCTGCACTCCTGGACCTAAGGCTTCCACAATCCCAACACCTTCGATGCCCGGGCTGGCTGGCAACTTCGGCTGATAGCCATAGCGCCCCCGCACCATGTGCAGGTCTGATGCGTTGATTGGGCTCAGTAGCATTCGGACGAGCGCTTCTCCAGGTGCCAACGGCGGTGTAGGGATCTCCGCCAATTTCAGTACACTTTTCGGTTCACCGGTCTCGTGAAAGATCAGTGCTTTCATCGATTCCTCCTCAGTCTTCGGTACGGTGCTTGATTCCAGCCCGGATATTCCACCAATCAGAAACAAGAGGTGGGAAATGATGAAGGAGAACTGTTCTGTCCGGGATTTTTGTGTATAGCAGAATCTCATGTCAAGGACGGTTGAAGCGCCTTTTGGTACGCCTCGCTTTGGCGGGCTGCGAAGGCTTTCTCATCGCTGTCGAACTCGACAACTTGAGGCAGCTCACTTATGCTGCCCATGCCTTAGGCCTTGTTCCGTTCAGGGTTTCGATAGCCTTCACACTGTCATCAAATGCCTTTTCCAGAACTTGCTTGCCAACGGATCCCAACACAAGTCCGAGCAGGCGCCCTAAAAGGTTCTTTCCTTCGCGTATAACGATCACGTCAATGTCAGTAGTGCCGTTCGGTCGCGTGGTAAATGTGTAGGTGTGACCAGACGCGCCTCCCCATACGTTTGAGTCGACGGTTGTAAGAACAACATGATGCGAATCGGTCCAGTCATAGTGCAGTCGTTCCCATATGCCGCCAGAACCTTCAGTGACATCGGCTTGTAATTCGCCTAACTGATGGACCTTGAGATAGTCATCAGAGCTCTTTCCGAAAAGCGCCGATCGGCCAGGGCCGAAATCGGTAAGACCCGCGATGTACTGCCTGGGTGTAAGAGATGTGGTTTGGTGAAGATGGATGGTGGCCATTTTTCCTCCATGTGCCCATCTATGATGAGCGTCATACATTTTGATATGATGGCTATCATGAATGGGGGATTCAGAAAAGATGCGCTACCCAGCCAAAGAAACCGCCGTCAAGCATGAACTCATCGTGAAAGAAGCCTCCCGCCTCTTCCGCGAACGGGGATTTGAAAACGTCACTGTGGGAGAGGTGATGAAGGCTGCAGGTCTTACTCACGGCGCCTTCTATGCCCACTTCAATTCCAAGCAAGAGCTTCAGCAGGCTGCAGTTGCATACGGTCTGGAAGTCTCGAGAGACCGTGTTCAAAGCGCCGGCGCGACCAAAAAAGGTAGACGTGCATATGCCGAACGTTACCTGGCTGCCCATCACCGCGATAATCCTGGTGGCGGCTGCACCATAGCTACACTAGGGCCTGATGTAGCTCGTTCCACGTCAGATCTGAAGGCAACCTTCGAGAAGGGACTCGAGGAGATTTTCGCCACGAGTGGCGCAGATCGTAAAGAGGCTATCTTTCAGACAGCTGCGTTATTAGGTGGAGTTGTGTTGGCACGGGCTGTAAAAAACTCGCAGCTCTCGGATGAGATTCTAGAAAGCGTTCGGCAGAAGCTCAATTGACGATAGCTTCTTCACAGATTGACGATAAGGAACATTTCTTTCGGTCACGAACCGCTGCCTGCAAGAGAACTTGGTAGGTATCAATATGACGGTACATTCGGAGAGGCTCTTTCAGTGGCCCCTGCAAAAAGTAACTCTTCAGGCTTTTTCAGTTCGTATTGTCCCCATCGACTTCTCCCATCTCGACCAGCTTGCTGTCTGGTCAGCAGAAGAGGATATCTGGCGGTACATGACCTTCGCCCGCCTTGTATCGAAAAACGCCTTGCAGGATTGGATAGGCGCCGCGATGGATGCCAATAAGCGAGGAATTGAGATGAACTTCGCGATCGTCGACGAAGCTAGCCAGTCTGCAGTTGGTACAACCAGCTTTTATCGGGTCGTGCCAGAACATAAGAGACTCGAACTGGGAAAGACCTGGCTCGGAGCACCCTATCGGAAGACACATATCAATACTGCAGCGAAGTATTTGATGCTCAACCACGCTTTTGAAACGATTGCAGCGAACAGAGTTGAGTTGAATACTGATGCAAGAAATGTCCGATCGCAACGTGCCATAGAGCGGCTCGGTGCTGTGCGGGATGGAGTTTTGCGCTGTCACACAATCATGCGTGATGGTTTTGTTCGCGACACGGTGAATTATTCCTTTACGAAGAGGGACTGGCCAGCCACGAAGGTCTTCCTTCGAAAGCTGCTGGTAGAGGGCACTTCTAAAAGTTAGCTCGAAAGCACTACCCAGAGTCTTCTGACGGCGAGGCCGGATCTCTGCGCCGTTCCCTCAAAACCGTCAGTACCAGGGAATGGAAACAGAAGAGCGAGCTTCTTCGCCCCGTCTACAAAGAACCTGTGGCAAAGTGCATTTTGATTTTTTGGTGTCATCGAGGCGAACTCACAAGTGTTCCAGAAACGAATGCCAGTGTGGCCGCAGCAGAAAGCGTGGAGCTGTAGGCGTCATCTGAGGCGAGTGTGGCCTGCAAGAGTTGGGTCTGAGCGGCAACAACAGCTGTAATAGTTCCCACATCATGCCTATAGGCATCGAGAGCCGCGTCATAGGAGATTTGTGATGCGTCCTGCAGGGTGCGAGCCGCTTCATCGGCGGCGAGACTGGTTTCCAGCGCGTTCTGTGCGCCTACGATCTCCCGAATCGCCACGATTCGCGTCTGATCCAGCGTCGCCGAGGCTTTGGCTGAGTTGTTTTTTGCTTCGCTGATCGCGTTCGCTCTGGCGTGGCCGTCGAAGATCGGAACGGATAGTCCCAGAAGAACGGTCGAGTTCCAGTGATTGCCGGTGATGTTTAGCGTCGGCAATTGCTGCTCGCCAATCGCGGGAATTGCTGTGAGTCCGAGTTGTCCGCTCACATAGGCCCCTGTGCCAGCGAGGAAGATCTTTGGGCGGTAGGCGGTCTGCGCCGCCTTGACTGCGGCCTGGCTTGCCTGCTCTGCCGCATATGCGGCGAGAACGTCCGCGCGACGAGAGAGCGCGTCGGTCACGACCTGCTCGATTACAGGGCGCGTGTCGTCGGTGAATGTGTGCCGCTCCAGCGGAGCAATTTTGATCTTTTCAAGAGCAGAAAAACCGATGCCTTCGAGAAGAGAGGCATAGGCATTCCGCTCTGCCCCATGGGCCTGGATTTGGGCGAGCTGGGCCTGGGCAGTCACCTGGCGGGTCTGGGTCGACTCCAGTACCGTCCCGATTCCACCGCGATACCGTTCTTCGGCGGCCTTCTGAATCTCCAGAGCATTCTGGAACGCTTTGGCGGCGGTTACCGTGTGCCGGGAGGCGGCAAGATAGAAATAATATGCGACACATACGTCGTGAATGATCTTTTGATGGACTCCGGTAAAGAGGATGTTGGAGGCGAGCGAGACCTTCTGGGCAGCGTCCACGGCATTCCTGCGTGCTCCGAAGTCGAACAAGAGCCATGCGAGTGTGACGGAGGAAACAGAACCGGTAACCGACTCCGACCCCTGCGTGTTGACCCCAAAAGCGCTGCTACTCCCGGATGACGCTTGATGGCCGCCTATGACGTTTGCAGACATACGCGGGAGGTAAGTGCTTTTGGCTATGCCGGCAGTCAGAGCAGCGTTCCGCGCGGTCTCCCATGCGATTCGCGTTTCAGGATGTTCGCGTTCTGCAAGATCGATCAGTTCGGGGAGGGTGTATGGGTGTTCGGCGTCGAGATCGACGTGGGGTTTTGGCAGAACCGCAGCGGAGGGATTCGGTGTGAGAGCGTAGCTCTGTCCGACGGCGGGCGGCGTTTCCTGCGGAGATTGGGTGGGGAGTCTTTGTTCGGAAGACACCAGAGCCGAGGGGGCGATGCGCAAAGACGTGCTTTGCGGTTTTGCGGCGATGGCGTATAGCGTGAGTAGCACTGAGGCCGTTTTCAGGTGAGTGTTATCCATGTTCCTCCGACTGGTCGATTCTCGACCATGCAAGCTGGAACGAATGCGATCTGACGTCTAACAATTCCGATAGAGCGGCGTTATTGGCCCCAGGCTCTTTCCCGGAATCTCTCAGCTCAGAACGTGCGAAGAGTGTTGTGTCCAGTTGCTGCGCGGCTTGCACTGCGTTCCTGCGCGCGCGACGCCATGCTGTAGTGGGGCGAATGGAGGAAGGTTCATAACCTGCCAACTGAATGTCAGTTTCGATTTTGTGGAGGAGAGCCTGTGTCTCTGCGGCAAGGCGGCGGCGCTGCCATGGATCGGGAAGTTGATCGATCTCCTGCAGTTGCTTCTGTGCGGTCTGAAGCGCTTCGTCGATCTGCGGAGCGATACTTGTTGGCCAGAGACGCGTCGAGATGAAGTACGAGACCAGGATTCCGAGAAAGATTCCGATGACGCGGTCGCGAGCGACGACCATGTTGAAGGACGGGGATGATCCTTGAATAACGCAAAGAAAGTAGGCGAAGGCGAACTGGAGCCCCGCATAGGAGATGCGGGGGCTTCCAGCAGCTATCCATGCGCCGATGAACGCTCCTGCGAAGACGACTATCATCAGGTGCCCGATGTCGGTTGTCTGGGGAATGATGAAGATCATGACGCCGAGTCCGACAACGGTTCCTGCCACGCAGCCGAGGATTCGCAGTCCCAGCTTCTCTACGGTTTCCGCGACGGTTCCGAGCGATACGATAAAGCAGGTGATCAGAGCAGTGTGGATACCGGGCCAGTTCAGGGTGGAGTAGATGAAGTAGCAGGTCATCGCTGCCAGAGTTGTCTTGAACGCGTACTGCACGTGCTCCGGATTGGAGAACGCATCGGGAAGGAAGAATCCTGACTTGGCTTTTTTCTCCTTGGGTGGAGCGGGTCGCGCTTCTCCAAACTGGGCCAGCCCGGCGTTGAAGAACATGATGGAGGAGCCAACGAGATCGGCGGAGTCACCTTCTACTGGAATCGGTTCGACAAGGGCCGGATAGCCGCCCTTCTCGAAGATTGCGGCCATATCGAGGAGGGTTGACTGCATTACCGATCGTGTCTCAGTCGATGGGAGCGCCTCGGGTTCGGTGACCATGAGCTGGACGGCGGAGAGGATTGTAATTACGCCGTCGGATGAGGCCTTGAGTGCGTCAAGATCTTCTGGACGGCTGCTGTGTTCGATGGAGGAGAGCTTGAGTCCCTTCTGCGTCTCTTCGTCTCCCTCGGCGAGGAGCTGATTCAACTCGCGAATCGATTCCTCATCGGTTTCCAGAGCCATTGCTGCTGTACGAAGCCTTGCTGCGAGGTCCTTTTGCGCGAGGCTGCGAGGGGCCTCTCCGAACAAGAGATTGATGACGATGGAGACTGCTGCGGGGATAGCGACGAATAGCAAGGTGTAGAGGAAGGCTCTTGTGGCCAGTTCGCCAAGAGGAACAGAGCCCAGTAGATCCAAGGCGTATGCAATGATTAGCGTGAGAGTTGACCCGATCGGCTTGAGCTTACTCGCAGATACCAGGAACAGGAGGGTGAATGAGATTGCCGCCATGGCTCCCACCCGCAGAGGAATACTTGCGAGGACAGGCGATGAGATTACGAGCAGGAATCCGACGATGATGGTGATGATGATCGTGAACGCGATCGAGAGAACGATACTTTCGACACGGTCTGGTTTATTGAGGAAGAAGACGACGTAGGTGGTCAGAGCGATCTCAGGCGTTTTGTAGGTCTCGGCAATCAAAGCGACTAGGGCACAGATAAAGGCGAGCCTCAGCGCGAACGAAAGGCGTTCCGGAGAGTAGCGTGTAAGAAGGATCCAGGCATTATTTTGAGACGTGGCGTCATCTACAGGCGGGACCATGATCGACCTCCGCGATGGCACTAGCGCCGATGCGTACGAGCTGCTCGGGCGGCTCCTGTAGCTGAATTCGTACGGGAAATCGCTGCGCAACACGAACCCAGTTGAGAGACGGCTCGACATAGGGAACCGACCTGGGAACATTGATGCGGTCCTCCGACAAAACTCCGAATCCGATGCTGTCGACAACACCTTTTATCGGAGTATGGCGGTCGATCATAGAGTAGATCGTCACGCAATCACCCTGCTTGACCCGCTTGAGATCGATTTCGCGAAAGTTGGCCGACGCGAACCATTCCTCCGTATTGATAAGTGTGAAGAGCGACTGGGATGGTATGACCATCTCTCCTGTTGATATTGATAGACCAACGATGCGTCCTTCATGTGGAGCGCGCACCTCCGTATCTTCCAAGGCCCTGTGCGCATTGGTGAGCGCCGCGGCAGCGGCCTTTACGGCAGCTTCCGCAGCTGCGACATCATCGACCAGATGGTGAGCGGCAGTCTCCTGTTCTGCGGCCTCGGTGAGAGAACTCGTGGCGTTCTGTCTTGCAACCTCCGCTTGGTCGAGCTGCTGCTTCGGGACGTAGCCTTTCGCAGTCAGGGGCTTCAGGCGCTCCTCGGTGCGCATCGATAGTTCGAGGTTGGTTTGCGCCCTGCGGGTCTGTTCGCTTGCGATCTCGGCATTCGAACGCTGTGCGGAGACGAGCCGCCGCTTGGATTCCAGCGTGGCGCGGGAGAGAGCGAGCTGCGCTTCTGCAGCGGCGACGTTGGTCTGGTAGACCATCGGATCGATTCGGAAGAGAAGATCGCCCTTGTGAACCGACTCGTTCTCATGGATGGGCAGTTCGATGATCCGGCCACCAACTGCGGAGGCGACGTGAATGACCTCCGCATCGATACTGGCATCGTCTGTTGAGAGCTTTGCACGGGAGGCTACCTCTACAGCAAGCCCGACAGCAGCGCCTATGATAACCAGAGCAATGAGAATGCCCAGCGGTTTGCGTTTGTTGATACCCCGAGCTTCCATCGTTAGTGCACCGTCCAGAAGAGCCATACTGCGAGTGCGACCAACACACCGACAGCCGAGCAGACCGCAAGCTGAAAAGGTATAACCGTTGCCAGATGGGCTGAAGCCATGAGACCACGTGCGATGACAGTTGTTATCACACCGATGACGGCGCAGGCCAGCCATGCAGGAAAGTAAGCGCCGGCTAAGGTCAGCGAAGGGGCTCCGCTGCAGCCGCTAAGGAAGGCAGTTTGAGAGAGTAATAGCAGGAGCCGAGCAGAACAGACGAGGGCAGGCGAAGCGCGAATCCGCCTGGAGATCGATCTAGATTTGATTGGCTTGCTATTGAGGACAGAGCGTTCGCATCTCTTGCCCATCGTGAATCCTCGCTTTCGTCTCTCTCACACGAATAGCTGTCTCACTAGGCCCGTTTCTGTGCACCAGCTTAGACGCTTTTTTCAGATCTCGCCAGCTTTCAGAGATGTACGCAACGCGGAGTCTTAAAAACCGTCAAATTAATCTGGTCACAGGCAAAGAAGAAAGGACTGTCGACTGCTGCTAACACTCATCGAACAGGGCGATCCGTAGTTGTTGTAATCGTTGGATCGCAGCGTTTGCATCGGATGGACTCTCGCAGAGGTCCGAATACGAATCGTCCGAATATATCAGGCGAATCCGTTTGTGAGATGGCGTTTGGGCAAGGCTCATGGAATCTCCAGATTTTATCCGTTCGCAGAAAGAGGTCGCATTGCAAATCTGCCGCCAGTCAGAAGACCAGGCTGAAGCAAGCGTTCAACGCTTATGCCTCGAGAGCGATGCGCCTGTCGCGGATGCCTCGAATTTCGATGCGGAGTTGAGCATCACCGCAGAGGAAACGAATGTAGATAATTCCCAAAAGAACGTGTATCAAGGGTTGTAGAGAATTGCTGCGCCCCTCTCAAAGTCCTTCGATGCAGGATCCTTCCCGGCGTATTATTCCTTACGGGCCAACATTAACGTATATGTGGTATTTGCCGGGAGGTTTCTCTCAACTCTTCCGGCGCTTTTCTTCGTGCGAGCTTCTTCCCAGGCCGATTGTGTCACGCGAAACATTGCTTCTTGCTATCTCTGAACAACAAAGTTGCTCGTCAGCCGGGCCTGAGTTTCGACGCTGCCCGATGTTGGCCTAGTGACGAATGGAAGAATCTATCAGCCTTCGCGACAACGAAGAACGACAGCGTCGTAAATACTTATGAGACTACAAAAATTACCCACGCGCTTGATGGCCAAAAAAGCCGTCTGCTGCTAACGATGAAATGTCAATCACTCAAGCGATAAGGGGCGTTCTATGGCATCAGCGGAAAAACTCAACACTCACCAGAAAGCGCTAACAATAAACCTTGATCCGACCAGTTACGGGTCCTTCGCAGAAATTGGTGCTGGCCAGGAAGTTGTGCGATGGTTCCTGGTTGTCGGAGGGGCTTCCGGGACGGTCGCTAAATCAATCTCAGCGTATGACAAGGAGGTCAGCGACGATCTGTATGGTTCTGGGGCGCGTTACGTTGCCAAAGAACGCGTCGAAGCCATGCTGGATAGCGAGTGGTCCCAACTCATCAACCAATTGAACAAGAGTCGTGGATCGGTAACTCGATTCTTTTCCTTTGTCGATACTATCTCCGCTCGCAACTACGCTGGAACAAATGAGCCTCACGGTTGGGTCGGCTTGCGGTTTCAATTGCAACCCGGCAGCCAACCGAACGACATCATTCTCCATATCAACATGCGAGATCCTTCCAACCCCCTGCAGCAAGAGGCGATCGGCATCTTGGGTGTGAACCTCATTCACGCTGCTTTGCTTCAACCATTGACGAAAGAATCTTTTTTCGTGAATGTTGCTGAGGATGTCGAAAATCGCATTGAAATCGACTATGTGGAAATGCGTGGGGTCGCTTTCGAAGGGTGGGATCAGCGAGCAATGCTGGCGGAATTAGTGCGTGGAGGTCTTGCTGAAGCGGTTTGTTTTTCGCCTGATGGGTTGCCCGTGCCGCCCATTGAAGTTCTTCATAAAAAATCTGTCGTGCTTGCTCCAGGATCGTTCGAACACATAGATCCCATTAAGGCGGGTATCCATGAACAACTGTTGACTTCGGGGGTCGACCAGCTCCGTCGAGAATCGGGTAATGAAGGCCCTGCGCCTAGCGGCTTTTTCTGCTTGTCTGCAAAGCCGCTCACAGAAGCTGATCCGCCTCCGGGAGCCGCTGGCCTGCTGGAACGTATTGATGCCCTTCAGGGGCGTGGGGGTGGCGTGTTGGTGTTCCGTGAGCGAGAACTCTACACCATGACAGCATTCGTCAACCGGTACACCAAGGAACATGTCCGCTTCGTCGTAGGCCTGTCTCTTCTGATTCGCATCTGGGAATATCGCTACGCTCATCTCACCGGTAGCTTCCTTGAAGGTATGTCTCGTCTCCTGGCGCAAAACGTGCGCATCTACGCTTATCCGATGAGCTCCAGCAACCTCCAGCAATCGATTCCAAACAATTCAACAATTGGATGGCATTGGACTGATTCGAACGGATGGGTTTCTGCCGATCAACTTCATCCTGAACCGCCACTCGGTCATCTTTACAGCTATGTTCTCGCTAGCGATTTCCTCATCCCATTGCAGATTCCGGCAGGCTTGACAAGTTACGACCGGTCGAGCAGCTGAGATTGAATGGTCGTTAGGTCTCTGAGTGAATGTCCTTTGATCCAAAAAGACTCCTTGAATGCTGGGTGCTTTCCGGAACGAAGAGATTCGGTAGACATAAAGGGTCATCATGACTGATCCTCGAAGAAAACGCCTGAAGTGATTCCTCCAAACTATGCCGTCGAAAGCAGCGGTTTACTCGGAACGCAATGCCTCGACCGCGTCCACTTTCGCGGCGCGCATAGCGGGAACGGCTGAAGCAATTACAGCCGCACCCAGGATGGCTACAGCGGACGCAACAAACGCAAGTGAGCCAGGCTGGTGGATCTCCGAGACGTATTTGGCAACTATGCGTGAGACCGCAAAACCGATCGCCACACCCGCGCCCACTCCGATGCCGGCCATCGCCACGCCCTCTACAAGGACAATGGTGAGAATGTTACGCGGCAGAGCGCCCATGGCCATGCGGATTCCGAACTCGCGCGTCCGCCCGCTCACAGAAAAAGCAAGAACGCCCGCCACGCCCACCACAGAGATTAAGAGTGCCACGGCGGCGAATCCTCCAAAAACAATCGCGTTGAGGCGGTCGGGCGTCAGCACCTCCGCGCGAACGTCTTCGAGGGTGCTGGCCTTTTCTACGGGCTGATCTGCTGAAAGCTCGCGAACGATCTGCGTGATGGCCGGGACCAGAGCGTAAGCATCCTGATGTGCGCGTACAAACAGGCGGCCGGTCCATCCTTGCTCTTGTTCGACCGGCTCATAGATCGTCATGGCCGGTGACGGGATGATATTTTCATCGTCGAAGTCAGGGACCACGGCAATGATTCGCCTTGGCTCGGGGCTGATGCCGACAAACTTTATGACCCCGTCCGTCCACCACAGTTGATGGTTCACCGCGTTCTGCCCCGGGTAGAGCAACTTGGCGAGGCTCTGACTGATGATCACGACGCGTTCGGAAACGTCTTTGTCGGCGTCGTTGAAGTCGCGCCCTTCTTGAATCGGAACCCCGAACGTATTGAAGAAACCCGGCGATACCACCCGGAACTTGGCTCGAAAATCCTGTCCGTCTGCGCGCTTTGCGCCTTGCGCGGCGAATTGAAAGCTGATGCTCAGGCCCCGATCGTCTCGCCAGGGGGTGCCGAAACCTGAAGACACGTGCTCAACGCCCGGCAGCGCGCTGACGCGGCGTTGCACCTCCCGATAGAACGCATCCACCTGCTGGGGTGTCTTCCCATACGACATCAGCGGAAGATTCACCGCCAGAACGTTGGCTGAATCGAACGGCGGCCGCGTCTGCTCCAGTACAAACAGAGTCTTCATCAACACACACGCTCCGGCGAGCAGCAGGAAGGAAGCCGCTATCTGTGTCACAGCAAAGATGCGGAGACGCCGGCTGCTCCCTCCGGCAACACGTGCTCCGCGGCCGGTAAGGCCGCCTTGCGGAGAGTCAGCCGAAGGGAGTCGTGGAATGAATGCCAGGAAGATGGACGCAACCAGCGCCAGCCCAATCCCGAACCACACGATACTGAAATCGAGCGTGAGATCGTTGGCGCGCGCTGAGAAGCGCGATGCATAACGGCCCAAAACGGCCACCATTGGTATAGCGAGGGCTACTGCTGCCAGGGCCCCGCTCCCGCTCAGGACGAAGCTCTCCGCCAACAGAGAACGGCGCAGCACCGCATTGCTTGCCCCCAGCGCCGAGCGTATAGCCAGCTCAGGTTCGCGGCGTACCGTTCGCGCCAGCACCAGATTCGCAACGTTCGAGCTCGCAATTACGAAGAGCAGGCCCGAAGCCGCAAACAGGATCCATAGGATCGTATTGGCGCGCGAATTGATCTGCTCGTGCATGCGTGTTACGTCGATTGTGTAATGGTCCTCCGGTTTGTAAACCTCCGGATGTGCCGCCAGCATGCCGCCGTATACGCTGCGCAGTTCAGCCCGTGCAGCGTCGACACTGGCGCCCGGTGCCAGCCGGCCGAAGACCTCCGTCATGCGATGCTCGCGTCCAGTCACCATGGTGGCGGAAAGATGATGCGGGCTGGTGACGAGGTTCGCGATAATCTCCGTCGCCACAGGATAGGGAACGGATGGTTCCAGAACACCAACGACGGTAGCCGTGCGCGCGCCGGTGGGACCCTCCAGCCGCACCGTCTTTCCAATCACGCTGGGATCGGAATGCAGCGATGCCCTCCAGAAGTGATGGGTCAGCACCACGGCTCCGGCAGCATTCTGACCGTCATCAGCCGGAGTCAGCAGTCGTCCAAGCACGGGCCGCAGGCCCATCACCTCGAAGTAATGCCCGTCCACCACACCCGCTGGAATCTCGCGGGGCGTGCCCAGACCCACGAGCGTGAAATCTACCTCTGAAAATGTGCCCAATTCCTTAATGGATTTAAGCCCGCTGCCAATGTTCTGAATCTCGGGGACCGAGAACGTTGCGTTGTCCTGGCCGATACCGGGGGCGCTCTGGCGCAGGTAAAGCAACCGATCTTCGTCGCGATTCGCCAGCGGACGCAGCAGTACGGCGCGTACTACGCTGAAGATTGCGGCGTTGGCTCCGATACCCAATGCCAAGGTAAGGGCGACTGTGGTCCACAGCGCAGGGACTCGCGCAAGGGACCGCACGGCAATTTTCAAATCGTGAAAGAACAACATCTCGACCTCGATTCAGGCGGGTTGGTTACGCCGCGTCTACCATCTCGACGAACGGCTGGACCCGAATTCGACCAATCGTCCAGGAAATTTTTGCATAAATCTCCTTTTTTACAATTTCCTCGCAATGGGATCTCTGGAAACCTGGGAAGACGGCGTACTTTCTCAATCGTTTCGGAGACTGAAAGAGGTGGTCGATATCCCCGTGAAGTGGGACTTGGAGCTTCAGTAGGAGCGTACACTGATCCGACCCTCTCCTGAACACTCTCAGCCGGCCCTTTCGGCAGATAGACCTTGGTGAACTTTCCCGAGTCTTGCCAAATGGTCTGAGCGCCCCAGTAGACGGTTTCGGATAGTGTCAGGGTGTTTGGTCATCAAAAAGAATGCCAACGCAGAGTGAATAACTCGCTCGGCCGTAGCGCCTCTGTTGTGTCGAGCATGAACAACAGTCGGTCGCGTCTGATGATATTTAGCTTCTTACTAATGAGAGCGTACGAGTGTTGCTCCAAGCAGACCAATAACAGGACCGTATAGATCCACTTCAACCCGCAAGGATGAGAGCTGTTTGGCTGGATCAAGTTGCAGCGTCAAGATAGACGCTGCTCCGCCGGAGACGGACTTACCCTTCCCTTTGAAGGAAACGGGATCGAGGACCCGAACCTTTCCGGAGCGGAGGTCGACTCTTGGAGGAATGGGGGCGTCACTCACAAACAGGTAATCGTCGAGGAGAAAATCCTGTTCAATCGGCCATAAGGTTTCCGGTGTACGAAGCTCGAGCAGGGAAGCGCTGTCATCTGCATAGCGCACGGTCACCATTCCATGCCTCATGCGGCTGCATTGAGGGAACGTGCTCGCTGTCAGCAGCAGAAATAGGCTCTTTGCCTTTCCAGTAAGGGCGACTTCGACACTGTTTTGATCCTGTTGCCACTGTGACAGATAGAGGCAATTAGGAATGATTGGGTCTGATGGCGTACGGAAGGAGACACCCATAGGAGTCGCCAGGCTTCCGCCTGCAGCACGAAGGCCGGTGTCGTCGATAACTGGGTGCAGGTCGAAAGCCGCCCATGCGCCCACACCCTGCTCTGGAATGGAAAGCGAACAGTAGGGAGCTCGAGGAGCAGAATAATTCCGCTGGAAGATATCCGTAACCCTGTGCTTGAGATGCACCGTCAGGTCCAGCGGTTCGATCACTGCCTTATTGGGTAACTTTTGCGATATGTCGCTGCCAATGGCAGCCTTCACTTCGAACGAGACCGGCATCCACCATCGACAATCCTTATCTTCCATACGGATGAAGATCGTATGTTGCCCTGAACGGATCGCGCGGCCATCCTTGAAGCAGGACTGCGGGTCTTCCATCGCATGCGTCGTTCGGTTTGGAAGCACGATCTTCTCTCCAAGGGCATAAGAGCGAAATGGGGCCGGGGAGAGAATTTGTTTTCCCGTCCACTCCACTTCCACGATCCAACGTTCCCCTGCACCAGCTGGAACGGTGAACAGTGGAGCTCCAACAGCTTCGGGGTCGAACTTCGCGTTGTGAATTGGATGTTGGTTGACCCGCACAAAAGGCTTACCAGTCCGAGGAGAGCGTAACTTCAAGAGGAGTTGAACCGGCCTCCCGAAGTTGGAGGTAACCTCCAGCACTTCCCGCGTTCCCATGCGCTGCCATTTCATATCGACATCGCAATGATGCAGGGATGCATCATTCCATTTGTTTGGAAATCCTGGTTGGATTGTGAGGGTGTCATGAAGAAGATCGGGTTTGATACCGAACAATCCTTCGATCAAGGCACGCGATGTGATGCCGATAGGATCACCAAAATCACGTTGTGCTTCCTGACGGTGATCATCCAAAGCGGATGTCATATGGAAGTTTCCGGGGCATAGTCCCTGGAACATCGAGTCAACGATGTTGCCTTTGAAGATGGTGAAGGCCTCTTCTGCCATGCCTGCCTGCCAGAGAGCCAAGGCCATGTGCATATTCTCTGCAAGCAGTAGAAGGTTCAAGGACCATATGTACGGAAGCCAATCAGAGCACGGAAGCATATACAGGCCCTCGCGAGGAACATCTGGTCCCTCGAGGGGAACCTTTTTCAGACGCCCCAGAGCTTCCGCCGCCATCTGCCATGCTTCTCGTGGAGAACCTACCTCAGAATCGATCGTGTGATAGACCGACCATAGTGCCGGAAAAGTGTATACGCGTTGATTCGTGAGAATGTCTTTGGATTCGCCAAAGGTTCCCTTTTCTGGCAGCCACAGCAGCTTATGCATTCCTTCAAGAATCAGCGCACTCTCGCGATCAAAGACGGAAGGATCTTGTTCCAGCCATCGCGCAATCTGTGCCGCCATTATGTTCGCGTAGTAGTTGTATGCCGTGGAATGGGCAGCGCCACCACCGTTGTACTGCAGGTTATCGCTTGCCCAGATGCAGGCATATCCTTCGTACAGCGGCAGCTCCCGCCCCTCTTCAATTTGGTACGTCCGCCGAAACAGACGTCGCTCCCACTCCAGATGCATGAGCAGCGCAGGCCATATCTCTTGCGCAAATTCCTTGTCTCCCGTCCATTGCAGATGACGCAGTAACGCATCGAAGAAGACGAGGTTCATGTCGTAATGGTTGTGGGAGAGATCTCCTCGACTGTGCAGGAGATTTTCCGAACGGGTCAGGTGCGAACCAGGGTCGGGGCCTCCCTTTGTTGGCGTCGCAGTTGTTACTAGTGAGTTATTCTGTTTTGCAATCCAATGCCTCGCATGCTCTCGAAAGCGATCATGCCATCCCAGGCAATCGAGTACGTAAGGACCTCGCCAACCTGCTAGAGGATTACGCCAGGCTACCGCTCCATGCATGACACACTTTTGTCGGTCATCCCAGATGGCATCTCCCGCAAAGCATAGAGCTCCGGCGGCTGCATCAATATATGGATCGGGAGTGGAGAGAGCTATCTGGCTCGCCAGAGTTTCGAGCTGCTTGCTGCGTCTTGTAAAAGATTCGGCCACGTCTTCCTGTGTGGAAGGAGATGTGGTGCCATCCGCTCTCTTGATTTCTATGTATTGGGACTTGCCGGGATTCAAATCCACTGAGCCAAGCAGTACGGGCTCCTCCGTAAGAGCCTTGCCGAAGCGGCTTACCGCCTGCCATGCATCATTCCAGTGTTTTCCATCTCCTACAGAAAGATCAGAGCCACTTGGAAATGTTAGAAGCAGCCTTGCGGCCTTGCTGCTAAGAACAGCCTTATGACTCTCAATGGAGTAATGGTTCTCCTTGCATTCTTCCGGTCGAACCTGAAAGAACTGGCTTACAGGCTCACTTTCGCAACCAATGTCGCCTCCGCGTTTTCCTTTGCGGCCGCTGACTCCGCCAAACATCCATATCAGTCTGGTCCCCTGAGGAATTTCCCGAGACTGAATCCTGGCCTGCAGCCCTTCCCCTTGGCCCATCGTGGATAGCTCAAGGAGAATCGAACCCTGCTTAAGTAGAGGATCTCGAACTTCGTAGGACATGCGTCCCATGCGGTAGGTAGCAACGACGTCGCTAGCTTCGATGAGCCACTTAGCCGTTGTCTCGGTGGAAAAGCCGAGACGCAGATTGCCGCCGTGCCCGGGCAGATAAAGGGAGAACTCAGGGAGGTCGCCTGCATCGACACGAAATGCGTTGTTTGGCCCGTAGAGAGGACGATTAAAAAATTCGCGGCCATTCCGAATAGCGAAGCCGCTGTCTTGAGGATGGTAGCGAAGAGGCCGAGCAGTCTGACCAGCCATCAGACCACGAGTCTTTCCCGTAATCTCTTCTGGAGAGCTCGCTGCAGATTGAGGAGGATGCGAGCGTTGCTGAAGCGATAGCAGTGGCCGATGAACCCCCAGCGTTGCTGTAGCTGCAGCATGCGACAGAAAGCGACGACGATTCCAATAAGATTGCAGGTCCATGTCTCTATAGAAAATTAAGCGAGAAGAGGACATCCATTCCGTCCCCTTCTCACTGCTCGTCCTTAGAAGTTGAACTTGCCAGCAAACTGCCAGTCCCGAGCGCTGTTGTTTTGTTTAGTGACTTTTCCAAAGGCGCTGAGATTGGACAGTGATGTACCCAGGCCACCGAACTGCGTATGGTTGGTTACATTGAAGGCATCCGCCTGGAAGGTAAACTTTAGCCGCTCCCAGATGGGAAACTCACGCTTCAATCCAGCGTCCATGTTATAAGTCCCGATATTGTAGAGATGATAGGGGGCATTGCGGTCAACATTACCGAAATTGAACCCTCCATTTCCTGGGGTAGTCACAAACGCATTCGCATCGATATACGAAACATCGTTGACCGTCGTCGCCGTAATCCCTTTGCCGACGTTTCCATTGATTCGCACTGGTCCGGAAAACGCCGGGTTATAACTCGGATAGCAGCTTCCCGGTGTTTGACAGTTAGCGCCACTGATTGAAAGCGGAGCGCCCGAGGTTTTCGAGAAGATAAACGACAGCTTCCATCCACCTGTAAGCGCACGCACAACAAAATGCTGCCCTCCGGGCTGATCCCGCTGTCCGAATGGCAATGAATAGACTCCGAAGATATGCAGGTTGTTTGGAACGTTGTTCGAGCTCACGGAACGATCGATTCTGTTCGCCTCGACCGTTCCGTGTCCTCCATCGATGACGCTGGCAGGAATGGCATAGCCGCTGCGCGAACCCGAGATATCATCGATGGTTTTCGCGAACGTATAGTTCAGCGTATAGCTCAACCCATGCCACTCACGCTGCGACAGAGAGATCTGCAGGGCGTTATAGTTGCTGTTTCCAACGTTGCCATATGTATCGGTTACTCCGGAGTATTGCGGAAACGGCTTGAGCATCTGCCCCAGCGTAGCGGTTGATCCACCGTAGTTGGCGTAAGGTAGCCCGATTCCGGGGATGATTGCTTGCGCTTCCTGCAGATAGGTCTTACCGGTAGCCTTATCTACATTGCTAGGAAGTTGCTTCAGTAAGCCTCCCAATACCTGGTACTGCGGAGCCAACTGATTGTTGTAGTAGCCCCTTAATCCAGCAATAAGAAAGTGACCCTGATTGGCTGCATAGTCGACACTCAACGTAAGCGTATTTGTAAGCAGATGCTGCACACCAAAGTTCCGGCTGACCGCGTAAGGGGGACGCCCCGAAAGATATGGGTCTGCGAAGCTTACCGTACTGGCGACAACCGACGATCCATCGCTTGCAATATAGTTCCCGGCGTTAGCAGTCGGTGTCTGATTAATCGTTGTTGCATAACCCGGAAGACTGCTATTGCCCAGTGCCGGGTTCAGGAAGAATGCGGGCTGCTCTCCTTGATTCGAGGACGCAAAGGCCGGGCTGATCGTGAGACCGACCTGACCTGTTCCGTTGTAATTTCCTGCGCTCGATCCTCCCACACCTCCACTGTGCGTATACATGATGGAGAATGCGCCGCGAATAACGTCTTTGGAACCGGCCTGGTAAGCAAAGCCCAGTCTTGGGCCGAGGTTTTTGTACCACGTGTTTATGGTTGTCTTGCAATTGCAAGTACTGTCGCCGCGACCATAGTAGAACAACGCTCCATTCGATCCAGTTGCAGGATTCATCTGCGTTGGACTAAAGCCAGACCAACGATCTTTGGTCTCTGTAAATGGCGTGTAGAGATCCCATCTCAGCCCAAGGTTTAGCGTAAGATTTTTCGTTACCTTGAAGTCATCCTGGACATAAGGTGAAAAGGCTTTGTATCTCGCTCCAAGCGTCGAAAAGTTCTGGATATACAGAGAGGTCTTATCCACCGCTCCCAGCAAATAACTTGCGTATGCCAATCCACTCTTTACGTTGATATCGCCCTTCGTAAAGCCCGCAGTCGAGTTATTGGTATACGTGAATGTAACTGGCATTGATTGGCTATCGGCTGCGGATTGATTGAACTGCAACCACTGGAAGGTTCCACCGAACGTGATCGAATGGCGTCCGCGTACCCACTGGAACTCATCTCCAATCGTGTACGTATTTACCGCCTCATGTTGCCCGGTCGGCGAAGAGAATCCAGTTGGATTGTCGACTCCACCGGAAAAGCTTGCACCAGGAAATGTCGAAGACGCCTGCCCCGCCGGCAGATTCCCGATCCCCAAGTTGGCGGCAGTATCGTCGGTACCATCCGTCAGATTGTGCACGGGAGTCGCAAATCTCGTGTATCCATACCGCAACTGGTTCACCGCATGCGGCGTAATCGTGTACGTGTGCTTAACGATGTCGGTCGTCGTACGCTCGTCCACGAACGTACAGTTTGTATAGGGATTTGGCAGGACAGACGTTGACCCGTAATCACAAGGAATGAATTTCTTATCTCCCGACGTGGAGATAAGGGATATCTGCTGTTTCTCGTTGATCGTATAGTCCAACCGTCCTGTAACTCCCCAGACGTCATTTCCCACGGGACGTCCATAAAGGTAGTTATTGGTTAAGGACGAATTCGAAACCGGGGGCAGATTCTTCTGCATGGCCTGTGCGATGGAAGAGATCTTGGAAGCAGGAATCACGTTCGGGGTAGGCGCTCCATTCTTCACTCCCATAAACTGGCGAACACAAGGAACTCCGCCATTCGAGGCAGTACACTCCGCAGCGGATGTTGGATCGTAGATGTTGTATCCCGTGCTTGCGCTATAGGCCGAAAAGTCGCCATTCCGCGCGTCTACCGTCGGTATCGTCTGCGAGGAAGGATTGGCGACACCCGTGTAGTGATAGCGATCGTAATTTAGAAAGAAGAACAGCTTATTTCGCTTGATCGGTCCACCCAGCGAAAACGAAAGCTCGTTCTGGTGTTCGGGATTCTTCGCTGTAGGAAGCCCCTTTGTGCCGTCCGCATGCACTACCGGAGTCCACGGCTGAAAATATCCCCAACTATCGAACGCCGTGTTACGAAAGAAAGCGTAGGCGTTTCCATGAAACTGGTTGGTGCCTTGTTTGATCGAGAAGTTCTCCACGCCGATACCCTGATACTGGGCTGAGGAACCGCTGGTTTGCACCTGGAACTGATCGACCGCCTCAATCGATAGATTCTGGTTTAGCTTACGGTTGTCGCCCTGCGAGTCCACGGTGGTCTGCGGAACGCCTTCCACGTACATCTCATTCGAGTTTCCCGAACCGACACCGTTGAAGATTCCAGAACGTCCTCCACTTTGAACTCCAGGCATGAGGCCCGTGAATGCTGTTGGGTCGCGAGGAGTTCCGCTCGTCATCTGGATTGGCAGCTCCGAATATGTTTTGTTCTCCATCACGGCGCCCAGGGTTGCATTCGTCGTCTGCAACGCCGGTGGCTCCGTCGAAACGGTAACCGTATCGGCAACGCTTCCGACCGTGAGCTGTAAATTCAGCCCCACCGTCTGCAAAGCGTTAACTGTCACCTTGTCCTGCTTTAAATTCTGAAATCCTGGTGCGGCGACAATAACCGTATATGTCCCGGGAGCAAGCGGAGAGAGTACGTAGTATCCCGTTCCGGTTGACTTGCGCGCCGTTGCAATATGCGTGCTGTTTTCTGTGGCCGTGATGTTGGCGCTGGGAATGGCTGCCCCAGTGCTGTCCGTCACCGTACCCGAAATAGCGCCTTGTCCAGCAATCTGGGCTCTTATGCGAGTCGCTGTGAGCGCCAGACCAAGATACAAAAACAAACGAAGAGACCCCAACAGACTTTTGTTAAGCACCATTCCTCGCAAAGGTTATTTCTATAGATATATTTTTTCTGACCGCGCCAATCTTAGGAACCGTTGACCGTCATTGTCAATGGAAAAATAGTTTCAAAAATAAAAACGGCCTAGCTATTCCTTGACCCTGCAATGGATACTGGGATTCTCTCTACTCACAAAGGAAGCTTTAGCGCTAACGTGAGTGGCGCAGAAACATTCCTCCAGAGAAGAATGTTTCTCGCTGCGAAAAGGCCAGATCGGATCGATCTGGCCTTTTCCGGTTTGTTCTCTGGCAATGCTGGCTAGAAGCGTACGTGCGCCGAGATCTGAAGCACGCGCGGTTGGTTCGCCTGAGAACTGATCAAACCGAAACTCGTCGACGTCGGCGAAAGGTTGGGACCGCCGAACTGAGCACGGTTAAGAGAATTGAAGGCTTCTCCTCGTATCTCAGCGGTCAGGGTGTCTCGAAAATGGAACTGACGTGCAAGCGATGTGTCCAGATTGTTTGTGCGATCTCCACGATACTGCGAGAACGTTGACGGCAACGTGCGGATATTCGTCTGTATCGCCACGCCGTTGACAGAAATTCCTGGTTGATCGTTTGCCTTCTGATCAAACTGAGTCGTATCGAATGCTGCAACATTCGACCTGGTCTCGCGAGGGTTCAACCGGAGATCGCCGCCATAGTAGATCAGATTGCCAAAGGCAAGCGGAGCGCCCGACTGAAGGGTATAGATGCCACTCACAGCCCAACCGCCGAGTACGGCGTGTGCAAGGTGACCGGCTACACTGTCCCCGCCCGCCGCAGAGAACGGGAGCGTATACACACTCGCAATCGAAAGCTTGTTGGTGTAGTCAAAGCTGGCGATGCGCTTCTCGTAACGAAGGTCGGAGTCGTTCAGACGCGTGGTCTGCTCGATATTCTTTGACCAGGTATAGTTCGCGATGAACGTCAAGCCATGCGAAAGCCTGCGCTGCACGCGTGCATTCAGACTGTTGTAGCTGGATTTTCCGTTCTGGATGTCCTGCAGGGTCAGACCGTTGATCGGGTACTGCGGATACGCTGTAAGCAACTGACCTCGGGCGATTGTGTTGCCATTCAGTGTGGTTCCGGGAAGCAATCCGCGAAATGGGTTCGTCACCGAGTTGTTGAGTAACGCCACGACATTCGGATCCCGTACAGCGCTGGAGCTCAGATACTGCGCCGGAATTGGATTCAGAGGTATGCTGCTGACCTGCAGTTTGATGTACTGGGCGCCGATATAGGCCAACTGGAAGATGGTATTGGCATCCAGTTGTTGCTGCAATGACAGAGCCCAGCGCTCTGAATACCCGTTCTTCATATGCTGATTGAGCGTACCGGTACTTAGTCCCTGGTTGGTTGCAGCTCCTCCCGCCGAGCCCTGTGGCTCAAGAAGCCCGTTGGGGAATGGATTTGCCAGTGTGCTGGCAGGCGTTGCGTAGTTATCGTTTGTCGCAACATAAGGAGTGTTCTGGCTAAAGCCGGTGCTGTTGATGGTTGCGAGATTCTGGACGGGGAAGACGAAAATTCCGAAGCCACCTGTAATCGTGGTCTTGCCACCGTAGAGCTCCGGGTTCCAGGCAAACCCAACGCGCGGGCTAAAGGTGTAGGAATCCGTGTTGTAGATCTGCGGTCGCGCACTCGAGGCGTAGACTACACCTCCCGGCACAGCGAACTGTCCCGCAGGAATCTGCGGAATCGGGTTCGCGTTGTAGGCCGCGGTTGCTGCCGAGGAGAGCGTCGTCGTCAGCGTTGGATCGAAGCTGCTGATCACGCGGTTGTGACGCTCGTACATCGGAAAGTCATGCTCAAAACGCAGACCTGCATTAATCGTCAGCGTGCGGGAGATGCGCCAGTCATCCTGTGCGAACAGGCTGAGATAGCGGTTCCACGTCGCGGTGAAGACATTCCTGTTGATCGCGCCAGAGGTCGGCAGACCTAATTCGAACGCGGCGAGGTCCTGACCAAACGGTGCAGCGCTGGAGTTGCTGGCCGCCTGCGTGAAATCCGAACCGTAGACAAATTGTCCTGTCGGATACCCGTAGGAGATATTTTCAATCCGGTATTCACGAGCATCTACACCAAACTTGAGCGAATGATTTCCAGCCAACTTATTGACGCTGCCGAAGATATGGAACACATCGTTCCAGTTTGCATTCGGAGTGTTGTTCGGAGTGAAAAGGCAAGCAAAAGTTGTCTGCTTTCCAGGCGAGTTGCAGGAACCTGTGCTGCTGAGCGCAACGCTTGGAAGCTGCTGAATATTTGCGCCCTGGCTCAGCCCATCGGAATAGCCGACCGAAGCCGGATCCGTGCCCTGCGACGGTCCGCCCGTCAGCGAAGCATAGCGTGTCCAGTTGAATCGCACGTTGGCGACTGTCGTTGCGTTGAAGGTATGGACGTCATCCACAACAGCGCCCCAGTTGGTGCGCGTCAGCAAAGCGCCGGTCGCATTGTTGTGGAAGTAGTCTGAGGTCGTCTGGACTCTCTGGTTGTGGCGAACATCGAAGAAGAGCTTATTGTTGGCACCGATGTTAATATCCATACGTCCAAACTGGTTGTCGTAGGTATCTGTGCTGTTGAAGTTGCTGAAGTAGTTGTTCATCGCGAGGGCATTCGCCCCCGGAACGTTCGGGTCTGGGTAGTACGAAAGCAGCTTTGCCGCGATCGGGTTCACGTTCGGCAGCTTGTTGTTGGAAAACGGAGTGCGTCGGGTTACGCCATTCGTCGTCACAGCCGAACCTGGATCGTAGACCGTATAAGCGGAACCACCGTTTGCCAAAAGGTCGCTGAAGTCGCCCTGCTTCTCCGCTGCGGTGGGAACGTGCAGATAACCGCCCGCCGGCTGCGAATCACGGATCCCCTCCCACGAAAACTCAAAGAACACCTTGTCACGGCCGTTGAAGACCTTAGGAATCCACACGGGACCACCTATCGACAGGCCATACTGATTGAAGTGCGTATTCGGGCGAGGCGTACCGTTTCGGTTGCTGAAATAGTTATTCGCCGTCAAAGCGGCAGTCTGGTTGTACTCATAGAGCGAACCATGAAGCTTGTTTGCGCCGCCCTTCGTGACTTGATTTACCACGCCGCCGCCCGAGTGACCATAAGCCGCATCCGCCTGGAAGGCATAGACCTTGACCTCCTGCACCACATCCTGCGGCGGGCTGTAGGCTACCTTCAGCTGGCTGTCGGTATCGGGCGAGCCATCGAGCAGTGTCTCCGTCGTCTGATTCTTTGCGCCTGCGATCGTGATAGAAGCCGCTCCGCCGTTGTCGAAGGGACGAACCTGCCCAGGCGGCTGCGTACTGGCAACACCAAGGGCAAGCTGAGCCAGCACGACTGGTGTGCGCCCATTCTGCGGTAGATCTTCGACCTCCTTGGTGCCGATGCTCTGGCCAATCGCGGAGTTCGTGGTATCAATCAACGGAACATCTGCATCGACAACAACGCTCTGCGAAACCTCGCCCAGCTGAAGCTGAATATCAATCTGAGGATGATCGCCCGCTTGTACCGTAATGCCGTTGCGTAAAACAGACTGGAAGTTAGGTACTTCCACCCGTACTGAATACGGACCTGGAGTAAGCGAGGGAGCAGCATATGCGCCGGCATCGTTGCTCTGCAACCGAGCCTGACCGCCTGTGTCCATATTGGTTACGACGACAGAAGCATGGGGGACCACCGCGCCTGTATTGTCTGTGACCGTGCCGCTGATAGTTCCGCGAAACTCTTGGGCAAGCGTTCGAATGGGCAACACGAGCAGCACAACGACAACGAGGAACTGGGCGAATTGACGCGATACCGCGGCCTTTATAACTGATAGGGACAAAGCAGGCCTCTATTTTGATATTGAACTAGAAATTCACATATGAAACTAGTCCCTTTTTGAAATAGCTGTCAAGTAGCGGTATAAATGGACTTACGGAATTTTTCGATGTTTGTGCTCTCTCTTTTTTTCTTTTTGGTTTTTTGGGCAGGGAAGAGACCCACATAGGCATCTCCGAACAGAGAGCACTTCTGCACCGCAAAAATCAATCGATATGCCCCCTTTGAGAGCGAATGGTTCATGCGCTCAAAAAGGGCACGCGTTCGCGAAACGATGAAAGGAATTCATGAAAATGCCGCAGTCGCTGATCGAGGTTAACCGGCGAGACCTCTTCAAAGGAGCTCTCAGCTTAACGGCCACCGCCTCACTGGCGCCCCGCTCGTTTGCCTCGAAGTCCGCTTCTCAGTCGCCTGCAGCGCCGAAGATTGAATTGAACGTTCGTGATTTTGGGGCTAAGGGCGACGGCATTACGCTCGAAACGGATACGCTGCAACGGATACTCGACCGTTGTCATGTTTTGGGAGGAGGTCAGATCATTGTTCCCGCTGGCCGCTACCTCACCGGTGGCCTCACCTTGCGGAGTAACGTGACGCTTCGCCTGGAGAAGGACGCTACTCTTGTAGGGTCACCGAATCTTTCCGACTACAAAGTCTCCGAAGTGCGCTGGGAGGGCAAATGGATTCCGGGTTACACAGCTCTTCTTCATGCCTTCGACGCTCGAAACATCGCTGTTATTGGTGAGGGGCGCATTGAAGGGAATCCAGCTGTTAGTGGACGGCCCACCAAAGACAACCCTCTGCGTCGTCCTGCGCTCATCGAACCAATCTACTGCGATGGTGTGCATCTGGAAGGCTTCAGCACCAACTACGAGCATATGTGGTCGATTCATCCCACCTGCTGCGACAATCTTGTCTTTCGCAACCTGACCGTCCGGAGCACCGAAACCAATGGCGATGGCATCGATATCGACTCCTGCCGGCACGTTCTTATCGACTCGTGTGATATCGCCTCCGGCGACGACTGCATCTCGCTCAAATCCGGCCGGGGCGAAGAGGCCTGTCAGATGAATCGCCCGACTGAAGACGTGCGAATCGTGAACTGCACGCTGGAAGGACGGGGCTATGCCTGCATCGGCATCGGCAGCGAAACGTCAGCTGGTATCCGCGATGTGGTCATCGAGCGCTGCCGGATCACCAGTGTGTTTAAATTTGGAATCTATATAAAGAGTCGCATCGGCCGCGGCGCCTTCATTGAAAACATTGCTGTCCGCGATATGGAGGCAACAAAGATGCGCATGGGCTTTCTCAGCATCAACCAGACCAGCGCAGGCATCCAGGACGCGAACCCTGTGCCTGGTCTTGAGGGACTCCCCTTATACCGAAACTTCCGATTCGAAGATATTCGTGTGCAGGATGCTCCTGTTCTTGTAGATGCCAGGGCTATCGATGCACGCAAGCCTCTCGACGGTCTTGTTCTCGAGGGTATCTCCGGCACATGTCAAAAAGGCATCACGATCGCCAACGTACGAAATGCGAGGCTGCGTGGCATTCAGGTCGCCGGCTTTAGCGGGCCTTTACTGAGCACTGTGAACGTCTCAGGAAAAGGGATCGAGAACGCCTCGAAGGCAGCGGCACCTGCGGAGGCAGCACTGGTCGCTGCGTCTGCAGCTCCTTATCAGTTGCGCTGAATTTCGAGATATGAGCCACCTTCGCCGGAGATCAAGGCTTTGACCATATAGCTCTGTCGCTGCATAGGCAACGAACAGAAATTTGAGAGTTGCGTTCACGGCAATATTCGACAATGAGGTCGAGGAAACGCGCGTTCGCTAATCTTCGTGGCAGCGAGAGCACGTTGTCTTACTTCGACTGGCTGCGCGGATATCTCGACGCTCACGGGTGCCCTGCTGCTTTCTACCCGGACAAGCACACCGTGTCCGCATCAACCGGGACGCCAGGGTTGGAGAAGCAGATGGAACGAATCACTGCCAAGTGGTATACGTATCCCGACAGAAAATTCAAAATAGACTGGGTCCCAAAAACGGAGAGACTTCGTTTCTTCAGAGCCCAAGACAATTTCGTCCCAGTAGATCAGGATAAGAATGAAAACGAGAATCGATTTTGTGCTTAGGCTCGCGCTTGTACTTACGGTTGTTGGCGTCACCTCGACGATAGCGCAACAATCTCCTACGGGTGCCATCGTTTCTTCACACAGGCTGCAGGGCCCGTGCGACATTTACGCGGCTGCTGGGGACCCATGTGCCGCGGCACATAGTACGACCCGGGCGTTATATGCGACCTATAACGGTCCTCTCTACCAGGTTTTGCGCCAGTCGGACGGCAAGACCCTTGACATTGACGTTGTCCGAGCGACTGCCACGCCAGTTCCGGATCCAGGCGGATACGCTGACGCAGCCGCACAGGATAAGTTCTGCGCCGGTACTTATTGCTGGATCAGTATCATCTACGACCAGTCTCCCAAACACAACGACTTGATTCAGGCTCCCCGTGGCGGATTCAGCGGTCCGGCCCTGGGAGGCTTCAACACCCTTCCGATCGCGGACATGGCCCCGATCACGATCATGGGGCACAAGGTCTATGGCGTGTTCATCGAACCGGGCATGGGGCTTCGCCAGAACGATGTGAAAGGCACCGCGGTCGACGACCAGGCAGAGGGGCAATACTGGGTGGTCAACGGGAAGCATTTCAACGCCGGTTGCTGTTTCGACTACGGCAATGCCGAGATCGATAGTCGCGATGATGATAACGGCACCATGGAGACCCTCTACTTCGGTAACGCCACACCGTGGTATAGCGGGGCTGGTCACGGTCCGTGGATTATGACCGATCAGGAAAATAACCTTGTCGGTTGCGTCAACGATGATGGGACCAAAGGCTGCCCCAATTTACCCAGTATCCCCTGGCGCTTTGTAACCGCAATCGGCAAAGGAGAGCCACATCATTGGACATCCATGGGTGGCGATGCTCAAAAGGGCGCTCTGTCGGTCATGTTCGATGGGCACCGTGTGAATCCAACCTATGACCCGATGCGCAAGCAGGGGGCGATTCTCCTGGGCAACGGCGGTGACAATAGCGTCGGCTCGCAAGGAACGTTCTACGAAGGAGCGATGACTGCAGCTGGTACATTTCCATCGAACGCTACCGACCAGCTTGTCCAGGCGAACATTGTGGCTGCCAAGTACGACGAAGCTCCACTTCGTTTGGTTCCGGCTGCGACATCAAAAAAACATGCGGGCCCGCAGACCTTCACTCCGGGATCTTCGCAAGATTTCACCGTCACATTCACGAATACAACAGGAGCTCCGGCAGCACAAGTCTCGTTGAGCATTTCTGTACCGAGCAAACAGTGGACCGCTGTAGTTTCAGGCACGACCGAGCCGTCGAAGACGTTCGCTCAACAGGTCGCGTCGGGTGCGAGCGTGAGCGCGACTTTCAAAGTCACTTCTGCGCCAGCAGCCTTCAACGGCGATCTCGTCGCTCATGCATCGTGGACAAATGCGACCGGAGGCAGAAGGCAAGTTGAGACGGCAGTTGCAAAGGTTCGTAATGCCATACCAGTCAAGATCAACGAGTTTCGAGTCACCTCCGGCGCTCCAGGTAACCTGACGAATTCATTTATTGAGCTCTACAATGCAGGTTCCGAAGGCGTCGATCTCTCCAACTGGACGTTGACCGAGCATCCAGCCCATCAGGCCATCTCCTCGACGGTAAAGATCCTGCCTGGAACGAAGCTTGCTGCGGGCGGTTTCTACCTGCTTGGCCTCTCCAACTCCGGGTTGGCGATCCCCGCTCGTGCAGGCGACAGCATCATCCATGTTAGAAACACCGAGGGAGTGTCGGTTGGCGATACGATCAACATCGGCACAGGGTCCAGCATGGAAGCGCGCAAGATCGCCAGCCTCGGGACGGCTGCCAGCAACCATACAACGTTGTGTCAATCACTGCCAGAAGAACCAGTGATCACAATTCCTGTCGGTTCGACCAATGTACCGGTTGAGGACGCATCCGGTTTTGTTGTTGGTCAGAAGATTGCGCTTGGCTATGGCTCTACCTATCCGGTTGTTGCAAATACGATGGAGCAGTATGAGATCGCGACGGTGACCGCGGTTGGCAAGCCTGGCACACAGGCGTACCTTGCAATGGACGCGCCTGCGGGAGCCACCAATATCCAATTGACATCCCTCGCAAATATCTCCACCGGTGACAAGATCAGGTTGGATATCGACAGCGTGGGGCATGGGATCGAAACCGTGACGGTGGCGCATGTGGGCACGCCTGCAAGCCAGACCAATCTCTCAGCTCCTGTGAGCGCCGGAGCAACCCGAATCAGCGTGCGCCGGGCTGAAGGTTTCGCCGCAGGCGACAAGATCACGGTCGGCACGCCTGCAAGTCAGCAGGTCGTCACTGTCACCGCCGTGGGCGCGCCAGGGCCGGATGGCACCCCCATCGACTTTACGCCCGCTCTTGCCAAATCTCATGTCGTCAGTGAGTGGGTTGTATCCCCGGGCACAGGACTGGACCTAGCCGATCCTTTACGATTCCAGCATGCTGCCAACCTTCCATTCAGCGATCGTGGAACAGGAATCAGCTTCCAGCCTGCGACTGCCTTTGCCCATTCGAGCAATGAGCCAGTCCAGGCGCTTGGGACTGGCATAACGCTCGACAGGCCACTGACCAGCAATCACGCGATCCACGCGGCCGTACGCGATGCCGCAGTCAAGACCGCGGGATACCAGGGTATGCCAACGCCCAACCAGTGGTTTGGCGGACCGGAATTAACCACGACGTCCCCGCAATTCGGCCGTCCCCTCATCGTCGAAGAAGGCAGCATCGTACTCCGTGACCCTTCGGGAGTGGTTGCCGACAGTCTTAACTATGGAGGCCTCGTCGATCCATGGGCCGCCGAAGGAGATCAAGCTGTCTCAGGAGCTGAGTTAAGCGGTTGCTACGCCCCTGCACCTGGTTCAGTGTTCAATCCCTGGTCGACAGTTGTGGCGCCTGTTGCCATCAATACGAGCGCAGGACGGTTCCCTGACGGTTCCGATACCGACAGCAACTGTACCGACTTTTCAACGCAGGCGGCGGCCTCTTTGTCGGCTACGTCGGCCGCGGGTGCAACGAACATCAAGGTTGCCAGTACGGAAGGGTTTCGGCTTGGGCAAACAGTTCAAATTGATTCTGGTGCAAATACTGAATCCGCCGTCATCGCCGCAGTCGGAACAGCAGGCGCCACGACGGTCCGCACTTCCACTGATGCTGGAGCAACTCTTCTGCCTGTCGTGAGCGTGACTGGCTTTGGTAAAGGTCAGACAATCACGATTGATGAAGGAGCAAATTCTGAAACGGCAGTTGTTTCTTCGAGTAGAGCCCGTGGCGCGGCCACTATCACAGTCGTCGCACCCCTCGCTCGTGCCCACGCAGCTGGCGCGCAGATCTCGGGTAGCGGCATTAGCCTCACCACTCCACTATCCCGGACTCATACCAATGGAGCACAGGTCTCCGACAACGTTCCAACTCCTGGCGCGGCGAACCAATATGACGGTAGAAATCATTGAGCGGTAGAAAACTGGGCCTTTAAGAACGGCTCCGTTCTGTTGCCGGGGACGTTGGCTGATCAGGGGATCTTTACATGTAAATGCCTCAAAAGCTTCAGATGAATGAGTGTCCATCGCGTGGCTCACAATTGACGACCCTCTACTCGCGCCATTTGGCGGTATAATAGATGACATTATGGTGAATGAGCTCACTGCGGTCGTTGATGAACTGGGTGGCGAAGCCGGAGTCGGTCGTAGGGTGCGCACTTCGGAGGACCTGAGTGCGGCCATCCGGGAGGGGTTTCCGCAAGCAGCTGTGAGCGCTCTCACTTCAACGGGACTTTCGCTGCAGGAAATAGCCAGCAGTCTCGACCTCTCTCTTCGAAGCTTGCAACGCCGTAAGAGTCAAGGACGTCTCGCTCGGTATGAGTCTGATCGTCTCTATCGTTTGGCACGCCTAGTCTCGCTGGCCGCATACTTTCTCGGCGACCACAAGATCGCCATCGACTGGATGAAGAGGCCGAATCACGCGTTGGGCGGCGTAGCTCCTCTGAGTATCGTAGACACGGAACTTGGGGCGCGTGAGGTGGAGAACGTACTGGGTCGCATTGGGTACGGCGGTGTTAGTTGACCTTTGTGTACCGCCTGCTGAGACAGCCATTTGCTTCAACACCGTTTGATGGAGAGGGAAGTTACCGTTACGGTGGCCGCTGGTCGGCACCGGGAACCCGCATTGTGTACACAGCCGAGCATCTCTCCTTAGCCATGGTTGAGTACCTTGTGCATCTCGACTCTGACCAGTCTCCAAGAGACCTTGTACCTGCAAGGGCGGAAGTTCCAGATGATATCCCCAGGCGTCACCTGCAGATCGATGACCTGCCGAAAGTATGGCAGGATTATCCGGCTCCTCAGTCCCTTGCGGCCATCGGTGAAACATTCGTTCGCGAGAACCAAGCCGCTGTGTTGATCATTCCTTCGGTCGTGGCTCCCGCTGAGAACAATTGGCTTCTAAACCCTAATCATCCTGAGTTCCAGAAGATCACACTTGGCCGCGCGGAGCCATTCCGTTACGATCCTCGACTACTCCGGGACAAATCAGAAATAAAACAATGAGTTGAGCCAACCAGGCCACAACCTACGATCCCTGTGGGGCATTACCACGCCCCTTCTTTGTTCCCATACCACCAGACCAGGCCTATCGTTGCCGTATCCTGGTGCCCCTTCATTGTTCCCTCGATACTTGTCGGAAAGAAATTCTTATTCGACCAGTCCCTCCGGTACTCCACCATCCCTATGAACCCAGAACCAAACTTGTATTCAAAGGTGCCGGTAGTCTCTTTCAAGGCTTGAGTCGTCCCGCTAAAAAGACCGCCGCGGTCCGAAAGATATTCTGCTCTACCAGCGAAAGAGGCACGTGAGTTGAACTGATACTGCGTGTAGGCCGCACCACCATCTACGTGCGAAGGAGCGGAGGAGCGCCCTGGACCGGCAGTTCTCCACTGCCGTTGGATGGCATAGTCGCCCTCGAGCCCGAACAGCAGTTTAGGCCGAGCCTGCCAACTCACATAGCTGTCTATATAGTGGGTGCGGCCGTCTGGCGCGGGGTTGATCGGAGTAAAACACAATCCAGGCTGAATGGGTGCTGTACCACAATTGGTGGATGGGGTGACATCCGGGTGTTCCTGTCCATAGTAGTAGTTAACGTTCCATGTAATCGTTTTTCGCGGTGTTATCGCGAGGCCAATCATCTGGTCTTTGAAAGAGTTGAATGGCTCCGTCTGCTGTGTTCCATTTGTCAGCCAGTAATTGACTGCAATTTTGTCATTTACCGGATAATTAACGCGCACACCGGTGTGGTAAAACGGCAAGTAATAAAAGTAGAACGAACGGCTGTAGTTAAGTTGATCTTTCGTATAGTTGCTTTCGTAGCCAAGCGAACTGGCCCACTTTCCAAAATCTACGGTCACACCGTTCCCCACAGGAACCACATATCTTCCGTAGGCCTGGAAGATGTTTCTGTAGATGTCTGGGCGATTTTCATTGGAGGGATTTCCCTGGAGGGTCGAAGTAGCCTGCCCAAATTGCAGGTCAAAGCGCATACCATAGCGCCGGCCTGCCGCTACATCCGTTGGCAGTTCGAAAATGACGGCAGCCTGATTGAGACTGAAACTGTTGCTTAGAACGTCATAAGCCCTCAGTGAATTGACGCGCCCAATGGGGTGGTTGAAATTGTAGCCATAGTAGCCGTCAAAGATAACGTTCAATGTCGAATTCGCTGGCAAAATGGATTGCCTTGTCGAGTCTGAAGCGACATCGACTGTCTTCGCCTCCGCGGCCTTCGTTGGCTCGGATGGAACGTTCTCCGCTGCAGCTGGCGGTAAGGTCGCAGGCGACCTCAGCTTATCGAGCTCACCTTGAATCTCCTTAAGTTGATGCTGCAACAAAAGCACTTTCTGCTGGAGTGTTTCCACTTCGGGATTAGATTGAGGCGACGTCTGGGCGTTCGCCTCGGAGCATGCAAGGAAGAGGACTGCGCACATTAGGGCGATCGTTAGTGTCCTATGATCGCGCCGACTGTCCTCCTGGACAGAGTCAAAGATCAAGGCACAGATGCTTTTTCTTGTCCGGCGTCCGCTCTCTTTTATGAAGTGGTAAAGCACACAAAGAAAGAAGACGACTCCTCCACCTGTTCCAATCGCTAAGATCGTAACGCCCGTTGATACTGTTGCCATTCCAATCACCGCCTTATTCCAAGGCGATTACACCGCGGACGGGAATTAGCTGCTCGTAAAAAGATCATAGAAAAGTCATAAGGAGCGCAACACGCGACACGTTCGAAAAGTGCACGAAGAAGAGCAAGACTTTGGGCGATGTCGACTACACTAAGATCAGCATGCTGCGGCCGGCCACAATGTTCCGAAGTGCTGAGTCTTTCATCTCTAAAAACGTGATGAGGCGCACACTAACATCGACCGTTTGTCTTGCGTTTCTGGTGTTCGCACTGGCGCCACTCCAAGGCATCGTGAACACGACCACAATAGGATTTGCCTTGCTACTCGGAGTGCTCTTCTCCGCTGTTCACATGGGAAGCAGGCCAGCACTTGCTGCATCCGTCGTGGCCATGCTTGGATACAACTTCTTTTTTCTTCCTCCCATTTTGCGTCTGACTATTTCGGACCCGCAGAACTGGGTCGCGCTTGCGGCATTTTCTGTCACGGCTCTCGTCGCTGGCCAGCTCTCGGCGAAAGCGAAGGAAAGAGCCGTAGAGGCGTTGTTGGCGAAACAACAAACTGACCGTCTTTATACAGAGTTGCAAACCGCATTTGAGAAGGCCAGTCAGGCGGAAGCAATTAAGAGGAGTGATCTGATGAAGACGGCACTCCTCGACGCCGTAACTCATGATCTTCGGACTCCTCTGACATCGATTCGAGCCGCAGCGACCACGTTGCGAAAAGCTCAACGGATGGGAGAAACCCTTAATCCTGAGGTCAACAGCGAATTAGTCGAATTAGTCGACGAAGAGAGCCTTCACCTCGATCAGATCATCAGCAGCTTCGTAGAACTTGCGCGTATCGAGGCTGGAGATCTCATGCTCAAAACAACATGGGGTTCTTTGAACGACGTAGCGCAGGCGGCTATTAAACGGGCTCAAACTTTGCTGCTCAAGCATCGTGTAATCGTCAACATTCCCGAGACCCTTCCGCTGATGCACATCGACGTCCGGGCGCTGGCGGAAGTTATCTATACTCTCCTGGACAACGCTCGAAAGTATTCTCCTGATAACTCTGAAATCAGCATCAACGCCCGACGCATAGAGCGTGACGTGGAGGTCTCTGTTTCGGACCATGGCAGCGGAATACAAAAAGACGATTTGTCCAAAGTGTTCGACAAGTTCTATCGGGGCACAGATAGAAGTAATTCACGCCTCAACAGTCCAGGCGGGCTTGGTGTAGGTTTATCCATTGCGAAGGGACTGGTGGAAGCGCATAGCGGATCCATATGGATAGCAGAGGCCATTGCCTCAAAGGGAACCACAATCACGTTTCGAATACCCATCAGAGAAGACGGCGAATCATGAATCAAGATATTCAAGTACCATCGCACCGTAGCAGAATTCTGGTCATAGACGATGAGCCTACGATCACGCGGGCTCTCCGAGCAAGCTTCGTTGCAAATGGCTATGACATCCGGACAGCGCAAGACGGTATCTCGGGATTGAACGTTCTGGAGGACTGGAAGCCTGACTTAATCATCACCGATCTGGCGATGCCGGAAATGGATGGCGTAGCACTTTGCAAAAGGATAAGAACTGCCTCGGCATTGCCTATCATTCTTCTATCCGTACGGGAAGACGTGGATTCCAAGATTCGTGCTCTCGATGCCGGCGCCGACGATTATGTCACCAAACCCTTCAGCATCGAAGAGCTCCTTGCCCGAGTACGCACTGCACTTCGTAGATTGGAGCTGGTCCGAAACATGGCCTCTCAGCCAGCGGAGAATGAATCTCTCCTTCATGTTGGAGACTTCAAGGTTGAGCTACTTAAGAGACATGTAACCATTCAAGAGCGTGAGATAAAACTAACCCCGAAAGAGTATGATCTCCTGCTCTTTCTTCTGCGTAATGCGGATCGGGTACTGACACACTCAATTGTCATTCGCTCGATCTGGGGGCCACACAGTACACACCAACCGGAATATCTAAGAGTGCTGGTTGCCGCGCTACGAAAGAAGATCGAACCTGACCCACTGCACCCACGTTATTTACTTACCGACCCATGGGTCGGCTACACGTTAAACTCTTCAGAAGAGAACGATCAGTAGGATCCCGCGCTCGTCAAAGATCTTCGCTGCCCCTCGTCAGGCGGCAAGTCCCGCATCGTGACCGGAACGGCGAGGCCCTACCGGACCCGTTTGTACGCAGGAAGCACTTCGAACAACGCGGACATTTCCAACGACTTGCTCTGTCTTGAAGGAAGAGAAGAATCCCAGCATAGGCTGCGCTGAAGAGAACCAAATGTTCGTACCCGAACCTTTCCACCATGCTACCTGCAAGGGGAAGGAAGCCGACGATCATCGCCGTCCATGCTGCTTCCAGAACCATCAGGGAACTCCAGCTGGTTCTGGTGACCTTGTGCACCATCCTATGTGTTGAATCGATCATTTTGCAGACGCTACGTCATCGAGGCCGAGATTGAGCTGAAGAACGTTAACACGCGGCTCGCCCAGAAACCCAAACTGCCGTCCTAACGTATGCTTCGCGACGAGTTCACGAACAACTGATTCCGGCAGATGTCTTACGTTGGCGATGCGAGCGACCTGAAACTCCGCAGCAGCAGGAGTTATGTCGGGATCTAAACCGGAAGCAGAGGCTGTCACCAGATCGACAGGAACGTCGACGCCGGGGTGATCCGTCTGTGCCGCAGTAGCATCCCCTGTGATGCGATCGGTAAGCTTTTTATTTGTCGGTGCAAAGTTGTAACCGCCGGAACTCGCAGCATCGTATCCGTTGCCGGCAGCCGACGGACGTGAATGGAAGTATTTCGGATCTGAAAATGGCTGCCCGATGATTTGCGAACCGAGGACATGACCATCTTTTTTTATCAGCTGCCCATCGGCTTTGTCTTTGAAGATCAGTTGAGCAGTTCCGGTCACTAGATAGGGGTAAGCGATGCCGAAGATGATAGTCGTAACGACGGTATAGAGGATTGCAGTAATAAGATAACGACGCATAAACGATCCTTTATTTAGGCCAGGTGAAGGGCTGTAATGAGCATGTCAATGAGCTTGATACCCAGAAACGGAGCGATGATACCCCCTCCGCCGTAGATGATGAGATTGCGGCGAAGAAGAGCTTCTGCCGACATGGCCTTGCATTTCACACCCCGCAGGGCGAGCGGTATGAGGCCGATGATGATGATCGCGTTGAAGATCACCGCCGAGAGCACTGCCGATTCCGCGTTTTTCAAATGCATTATGTTGAGCGCGTTCAGCACCGGAAACGCCCCTGCAAACATAGCCGGAATAATTGCGAAATATTTCGCCACATCATTGGCGATGGAAAAGGTTGTGAGTGCGCCCCGGGTCATCAGGAGCTGTTTACCAATTTCGACGATTTCGATCAGCTTGGTCGGATTGGAGTCAAGGTCGACCATATTGCCCGCTTCCTTAGCAGCCTGGGTTCCGGTGTTCATGGCGACACCTACGTCTGCCTGGGCCAGCGCCGGAGCATCGTTTGTTCCGTCGCCCGTCATCGCGACCAGCTTGCCTCCAGCCTGCTCGCGTTTGATCAGATCCATCTTGTCTTTGGGCTTAGCTTCGGCAAGGAAGTCGTCTACACCTGCTTCGCGCGATATCGCTGCGGCGGTGAGCGGGTTGTCACCAGTGATCATGATGGTTTTAATACCCATCGCCCGTAGTTGAGCGAATCGTTCCTTCATGCCCCCCTTCACGATGTCCTTGAGGTGAATGACCCCGAGTGCCTGACGATTCTCGGCCACCACAAGGGGCGTACCTCCGCTGCGGGCCACCGCCTCGACATCGGCTCGAACCTCTTCGGGAAGGCTTCCGCCATTCTCCTTGAGGAACGCAGCTATCGCATCTGTAGATCCTTTGCGGATGATACGGCCGTCGAGATTCACGCCAGACATTTGGGTCACTGCGCTGAAAGGAACGAATTCAGCCTCTAAGTCGGCGAGTTCACGACCGCGGAGGCCATACAGTTCCTTCGCCAGGACGACGATACTGCGGCCTTCCGGCGTCTCGTCCGGCAAGGACGATAGTTGTGCCGCATCGGCTAGACGATCCTTGCTAACACCGGGAGCCGATATAAATTCCGAAGCCTGACGATTACCCAGAGTGATGGTCCCCGTCTTATCGAGCAATAACGTATTTACATCGCCCGCAGCCTCAACTGCGCGGCCAGACATCGCAAGAACGTTGTGTTGTACAAGACGGTCCATACCTGCAATCCCTATGGCAGAAAGCAAACCGCCGATCGTCGTAGGGATCAGACAAACCAGAAGAGAGATCAGGACGAAGACAGATTGCGGAACGGTCGAATAGATGGCGACCGGCTGCAACGTAACTACCGCCAGCAAGAAGATGATCGTCAATCCCGCCAATAGAATATTGACCGCTATCTCGTTCGGCGTCTTTCGGCGTTCTGCGCCCTCGACCAAGGCGATCATACGGTCAAGGAAAGTCTCGCCAGGATTAGATGTGATCTCTACCTTGATCTGATCGGAGAGAACCCGTGTCCCACCTGTTACGGCAGAACGGTCACCGCCGGCCTCTCGGATCACTGGTGCCGACTCGCCCGTAATTGCAGACTCATCTACGGATGCGACTCCCTCGATGACTTCACCATCGCCCGGAATCATACAGCCTGCGACGACGGATACGATGTCACCTGACCGAAGCTGAGAGTTGGGAACTTCTTCCGTCTGACCATTTGCCTTGAAGCGAAGCGCAGTCGTCTCTGACTTGGCCCGACGAAGAGCGTCGGCCTGCGCCTTGCCCCGCCCTTCTGCCATCGCTTCTGCGAAGTTCGCAAAGAGAACAGTGAACCAAAGCCAAAGAGTGATCTGAAGATCAAAGCGGAAGGAGCCATGATGGGTGAAAAGATCTCTAAAGAGATAGATACTCGTGATAAGACTGCCAATCGCAACCACGAACATGACAGGATTCTTCATCATTGTGCGAGGATTGAGTTTGACGAATGCATCGACCGATGCGCGACGAATGATCTTCGTGTCCCACAGGGACCGTTTACGTGTATTAGCCATATACGTGTCTGCTCTTCTTTCTGTTTTCTTAGAAGGTTTTCCCGGCTTGCATCAGGAGATGTTCGAGAATGGGACCGAGCGAAAGCACGGGAAAGAATGTGAGGGCTCCCACAATCAGGACGACTCCGACGAGCAACACCGTAAACAACGGGGTATGAACCGGGAAGGTACCCGGCGAGGGCGGGACAACCTTCTTCTTTGCAAGATTTCCAGCGATGGCAAGCATAGGGATAATCATCAGAAAACGGCCGACCAGCATAGCTGTCCCTAGGGACAGGTTGTACCAATGAGTGTTGGCACTCAAGCCTGCAAACGCCGATCCGTTATTGGCCGTAGTTGACGTATAGGCGTACAGAATCTCAGTCAGACCATGAGGCCCGGCGTTCGCCAGCAACGATAGACCAAGAGTGGGCATCAACAGAGAGACCGCGGTAAAACCCAGAATCGATAGCGGAAAGATCAACACGTAGAGCATTACCATCTTGATGTCGTACGATTCGATCTTTTTACCAAGGTACTCAGGGGTTCGGCCCACCATCAGACCGGCGATGAAGACAGCCAGAACGACAAAGTTAAGCATTCCATAGAGACCGGCGCCAACCCCGCCGAAGATGACTTCGCCTAGCATCATGTTCACCAGCGGCACAATTCCGCCGAGTGGCATGAAGGAGTCGTGCATCGCATTGACAGCGCCACAGCTTGCATCGGTAGTCACGGTAGCGAAGAGTGCCGAATTAGCGATACCGAAGCGAACCTCTTTCCCTTCCATGTTTCCGCCAGGCTGTAGAGCCGTGGAGCGCTGATCGATATGCATTGCGCTACTGTGAAGGAGCGGGTTTGGCTGGGCCTCCGCGTAATATGCAATGGATACACCGATAAAGAACAGGATTGACATCGCGGCGAATACGGCCCAGCCGTGAGTTGGAGATCGAGTCATTCTTCCGAGGGTTACTGTCAAACCGGCTGGGATGAGAAAGATCGCAAACATCTCCAACAAGTTAGAGAAGGGCGTTGGATTCTCGAATGGATGGGCACTATTGGCATTGAAGAATCCGCCCCCGTTAGTGCCGAGCATCTTGGGGGCTTCCTGGGAAGCGGCCGGTCCCTGAGCGATCGTCTGTGTCGTGATTATCTGCGTCGACGTCTTACCGTCCGCGCCGGTGGTTGTTACTGTCTGCGGTTGCAAAAGCCTGGCTTGGTCATAAGGGCGGAAGTTCTGAACGACACCTTGCGAGACAAGAAGAAGAGCGCAAATGAACGCGGTAGGGAGCAAGACCCAAAGAGAGGCGCGGGTCGTGTCAACCCAGAAATTACCCAGGGTCTTCGACTCTTTCCGAGAGATGCCACGCACAAAAGCGATGGCGACAGCGATTCCGACAGCCGCGGAAAGGAAGTTGTGGTAGGCAAGCCCCATCATCTGGGTTAGATAGCTGACCGTGGTCTCCGGAACATAAGACTGCCAATTCGTGTTGGCAGTAAACGAAACCGTGGTGTTGAAGGCCAGATCAGGGGCGACTCCGGCAAGGTGTTGCGGGTTGAGGGGAAGATACTGTTGCATTCGCTGAAGCAGGTATGTAACGAGCAACGTCACAAGGCTGAAGACAAGCATTGACGCGGCATACTCGGTCCATCGCATCTCGTGCGTTTCATCAATACCCGTGAGTTTATAAATTAGACGCTCAATGGGCCTGAAGATGATATCCGCAAATGTGCGTTCCCGTTCAAAGACCCGTGCCATATAAACGCCCAGCGGTTTCGCACAGACAAGCACGAGCGCGAAGAAAAAAACAATTTGAAACCAGCCATTGACAGTCATGGATTGAATTTCCTTTAAAACTTTTCTGGTTGCAGAAGCGCATAAACGAGATAGACAAATAAAGCCAGAACGATAGTCGACAAAGCGAAAATCTCAATCATGAGGGCCCTTTCTGCTAAGCCAACTGCATCCCCGGACATAGGCTCCGGCGATGACGAAGAACATGATGATCGCGAAAATGATGCCAATATCCCACATGAGCATTGCTTTCCTTTCTTGGTCCCCAGTAATCTCAGATCGCGAATACGAAACCGGATTTCATCTCGTAAGCATCAGAGCGTGGAGATTCGAGGCAAAAACGATTACGACATCGCGATTACATAACTGGCGGCCCTTACAAGACCGGAAAAAGTTCATATAAATGTCATTAGAAATAGTTCAATGATTTTCTGATCGACATCGTGCGGACGTCTCCCGTCGGGAGTAGTCATGAAAGAGGGAAGAATGAAATAGCCGGCGCTCTTTTGCTCTCTCTCTCTCTCTCGCGCGCGCGCCAGATAGAGAAAGAGCAGATGCGTCTGAGATCGGTCAGACTCTAATCAGGTTCAACTCCACAATGGCCTTGTCCCTTATCTGCTCGATCAGGCGGTCCGATACGATGTCGCTGACCGAATGCTCCTCGAAATATTCGTCCAGATCTCACCGTTGTAGACACGACTAACCGTATACCGCCGCATTGACGGCGCTAGAACGCTGTGTTCCGATCAATGCAGTGAATCGAAAGCCAGCACTTCCGGTGGATGCGATTCTGCCGGAGATTCTTGCGTCCCTGCAGCATACGCCCAACCTCGTCATCGAAGCGCCGCCGGGAACCGGCAAGACCACCCGCATCCCGCCGACCATTCTCCGTCTCGTCGTCGGCGGAGTCATTGTGCTCGAACCGCGCAGAATCGCGGCGAGGATGGCGGCACGAAGGGTAGCGTGGGAGCTGGGGGAAGAGGTTGGCGAAACAGTTGGCTATCAAGTCCGTTTCGAAGAAAGGGTTAGTCCGCGCACGCGACTGCGCTTTGTCACAGAGGGCATTCTGACCCGACGCTTGCTCACTGACCCGACGCTTAAGGGTATCGATGCAATCGTCCTCGATGAGTTCCACGAGCGCCACCTGGACAGCGATCTTGCGCTGGCGCTGCTGAAGCGTCTCCAGCGCACCAGGCCGGAGATACGCATCATTGTGATGTCGGCCACGCTCGATGCGGCGCCGATAGCTCGATATCTTGAAGATTGTCCGATTCTTCGATCAGAGGGACGGCTGTTCGAGTTATCGATTAGGCATCTACCTTATTCCCGAGAGCCGCTTCATGTTCAAACGAGGAAGGCAGTGGAACTGCTGAATATCTGGCAGCACTCCGGCAATATTCTGGCTTTCCTTCCTGGCATCGCCGAGATCCGGCGAACGATGCGCGAGTGCGAAACGATTGCTCGGCAGTCCAATCTGCTTGTTCTACCCTTGCATGGAGACCTTTCGCCCGCCGAGCAGGACCGCGCCGTTTTACCGTCTGCGGAAAGAAAACTCATTCTCGCGACGAATGTTGCTGAAAGTTCTGTAACGGTCGAAGGAGTGACCGCAGTCATCGATACTGGTCTGGCGCGCATCGCAACCTATTCGCCCTGGACTGGACTGCCGACGCTGCAGGTCGGCCGGGTCAGTAAGGCATCCGCCACGCAAAGAGCCGGAAGAGCAGGCCGAACCGGACCTGGCCAGGTGATACGCCTCTATTCTGAAGAAGATTATTTGCTACGACCGGAGCACGATCCTCCTGAGATTGCACGCGCAGATCTGTCGCAGCTTCTACTTAGCATTCGGGCTATGAAGGTCGCGCATCTCGATGATCTTGATTGGCTGGATGCCCCACCTATAGAGAACGTTGGGAGTGCTGAATTGTTGCTCGATCGTATTGGCGCAAACGGCGGCACAAGCGGAGGAATGGTTCAACGCCTTGCACGGTTTCCTTTATCTCCCCGCTTGTCCCGCATCTTAATCGAAGCGTTGGATCGAGGCGTTGGAGAGGATGGATGTCTGGCTGCAGCAATGCTTGGATTTGGCACTCGCAGTGAGAAGAATGATCTGCTTGTGGCCATGGACCTGCCTCAGGATCATCGTTTGCGGCAGCACACGGAACAACTGCTCAGGATGGCTCGACCACCGAAACAAGCTCGCCATGATGACGAGGCATTGCTTCTGTCCCTGTTGGTTGGTTTTCCTGATCGTGTGGCCCGCCAGCGAATCGGTAATCAAGTGCAGCTGTCGACGGGCATCTTTGCCGAGGTAACCGGCGAGATGCCACGCTACGAATTCATGCTTGCCATCGATGCTGAGAATCGTAAGGAAAATCCCTTGCCACTTATCCGCATGACCGCGAGAATCGAGCCGGAGTGGCTGCTCGAACTTTTTCCTGATCGCATTGAAGAAAGGTTAAGCGTGGTATGGAATCGCACGACGGAGCGTGTCGAAAGATTAAGCGCATTGCTGTACGACAAACTCGTCATTGAGGAATCGCGAGGCGCCGCGCCGGAGGCCCAAGCTGCTGAACTGCTTGCTCAGAAGGCATTCGAGGTAGGCATAGATCACTTTGTAGAGAAAGCGTCTCTGGAATACTTCCTGGCTCGATTGACCTTTGCGGGTTTCGAGCTACCAAATCTCCAAGATACGCTGCGTGAACTGTGTCTAGGACTTCAAAGCTTCGGGGATCTTAAAAATGTTTCCAAAAACTTCATACCATTGCTAGAACAGAAGTCAAACACGGAACTCCTCAATGAGATCGCCCCGCTCAGCGTTCGCCTGAAAAATGGACGTCAAATCAAAGTCCATTACGAGGAAGGCAGACTACCGTGGATTTCATCACGCCTCCAAGATTTCTTCGGGATGCAGGATACGCCTAAGATCGGTCCGAACAAGACCCCGCTCGTTATTCATCTATTGGCGCCAAATCATCGCGCAGTACAAACGACGACACACCTTGCCGGATTTTGGAAGAGCCTCTATCCGCAAGTTCGACGAGAATTGATGCGCCGCTATCCGAGGCATGAATGGCCGGAAAAACCTTAGATACTGCGAGAGAACAATAGTCTACGCATACGGTGGACTTGCGCAACAACCTAGCGCCTCAAGTACTTCTATTTTTGAGGTCGCTGATCGTCCAAAATCGCCGACGAATCCGTGTCGTTAATCCTTACCCATGCCTCGTTTTTCAGAGCGTTCGAGAAGGTCTTCACATGACGATAGTGGGCATCGAGGTAGGTTCGCAGAGGACGCAGACTTTCAGCCTTATAGCTCCACATTAATTGATCATCCGTATATGCGCTAAGAATCAGAACGCGAACCTTATGTTCTTCCAACGCTTTAATCGATGCCTGGATCTGCTCGGGACGGTAATAGCTCCACGGTCCTGGTGAGTCAATCGGAGCGGGTGAGTGCAACCACAAGGGGAGATAGATATATGGAACTCCAAAGCATAACTCTCCTGGTTTGGTGTGCGCCGCCGCCCAACGATAAAGCTCATACCTACCTTGGTCTGGGATCGCGGTTCGACCTGCGGGTAGAGTGAGATAGTTCCATGGTTGCCGCTGGACGTGGATCGTCGAGTAGATAGCAAATGCAAGCGAGAGGATAGCCAACGCCTGACCAACCAGAAGGATCGGCCCTCTGACGCGGCTCAAAAGCCATGTGAGAAGGACCAGGGCTGGAAGACTCGTTGGGGCGACTCGCAGAAGTGTCATACCGGGGGCGACCGCCATAAACATGGCGATGCCTGTGATTGTGAGGAGAAGAAGCTGGTCCCAAGGTTCTTTTCTTTCAATCCTGTTTCGACGCACTACTATCAGGAGAAAGATGGGATAGACGGCGATCACGATACCGTAGATGAACAAAACCGAGATCCAGGTCAGGATTCCCTGACCGTGCAACTGACTCCCGAAGGCGAAGCCGGTCTGATTGGGGATGCTGGGGTAATAACGCATCGGAAAAACGATTACTGATTGAACCCAACTCGTCCAACCTACAAGGAGAATGAAGCGAAGATTCAGGGCAAGGAAGGTAGATACGGCGGCGGCTCCGAGCAGAGACGATCTACGCCAAAAAAAATGCGCCGGTTCTTTCCGGTTGATCGAAATCCAAAGCAAATAGATTACAAAGCCAATTGTTATGAATGCGCCCTTAGTCTGAGTGAAGCTTGTCGCCACTCCACACAAAATTCCGGCGAACGCGATATTTCGAGGCCGCAGCCCGCGCATCAGCACTAACATTGCAGCCATCGCAAAGATGGTGCTGAACCAGTGATGGGTTGCATCGAGACTTCTGGCCAGGGCAAATCCAATGAAGAAGAGGGGTGGCATCGCGAGAGCCATGCCATGCAAAACACGGCGTGCAGCAAGCATCATCAACCAGGCTGCCGCCGTCGCCAGAAACACCATTGTTAAGTCTGCTACCCAAAGCCTCACGCCGAACCATCGAAATAAAAAGCTGTAGACCAGGTCCGTGCCTGGGGTGAGGAATTGAAAGTAGTCTCGGTATGGCAACTGTCCCGCCAGTATCCTGGTGCCATTTGTTGCAAAGAGCATCTGATCGTTCCAGGACATGGTGGGAACATTGGGTAGGACGAAATTGCGGAGATAGCATGTGAGAAAGGTGAAGAGCACGGAGATAGCGATGATGACGCTAGATCTGTCTCTTGGCTCGGATTGCGCTTTTTGAAAGGTTGTCGGGCGAAGGCGAGTCAAACCTGTCTCCTGTATATCTGATGGGACGTTAGTGAATTATTTGATCTCAATCTTTCGTGGGGAGAAATAAGGGTGCTAGACGGATCTTCAATTGTTCGTCACGCAATTATTTAGCACGGTGCCGCCTGAGATTTTCTGCAGCATTGGGTGTCGCGGGCCAGTGGTTCAAAGTTTTCTTCGGACTTCGAAGTTGGCCATCGCCCATTGAATTCGCTGGGTTTCATATCTCTATCGTATAAGGTGTGAGTCGAACGAAGAAGTTTAGAAGAGAAGGAGTTCGTCCACCTTAGAAATCCATCGCTTTTTACTTGCCTTTTACTTGCCAGTCGCGAAGTAGAGTGAAGATCAACGATCGCAAGCGTTACAGCTCGTTTCAGAGATTACGCAAAGTAGGGACGGCAGATGCCTCTTGCGGCCAATAAAGAGTAGTTGTTCTCTGTTACCAGGACGGGCCCACGGAGGCTGCTTTCTCCGCCAGCCGGCGTTTCGCTGGACGGTCCGACATGCCGGAGCAGATGTCTTCCGAGTTACTTGCTGTGTCCCTGCCTACGAGCGAGCCATTCAGAAGGGGACATTTCCAAACGTTGCGTAAAGACTCGCGTTAGAGCTGTGGCATTTGCATATCCCACGGCGGATGCGATCAGCTTCAGCGAGTTGCCCTTGCGCAACATGGTCTGGGCAACTCCGAGGCGCCAGTTCGTCAGGTAATCAAATGGCGTTATGCCGACGACCTTGCGAAAGTGGGCGGCGAAGCGCGCGCGGGACATTCCGGCATGCTGGGCCAGTGCTTCGAGCGACCAGGAGGTCTCCGGGCGTTTGTGCATCAGCTCAATGGCCTTCGAGAGGCGAGGGTCACTGAGACCGAGCAGGACTCCGGAATCGACCAGGCGCAAATTCATGGCGGAGCGGAAGAGGAGCACGAGGATGTACTCGAAGAGAGCATCGAGGGCGGTCTGGCGACCGGGGAGGTCGGAGGCGGACTCGGAGAAGAGGAGCTGGAGGGTGGGGGCGAGCTCGGGGAGGGAGTCGAGCGGGATGACGAAGGGCTCAGGGAAAGACGCGGTGAGGGGGTTAAGCATGCCGACGCCGAATTCGATGGTGGCGCAGACGAGTTCGGTGTCTTCTTCCTCTGAAGCGTGAAGGCGATGTTCGTGGGGGCGCGGAAGGAAGATGATGCTGGGCTTATCGATGACGACCTGGCGAGCCTTGGGGTGAGTGATGGTCAGCCGTCCCTTTTTGAGCACATGGAGGTAACCGGCCTGCTCGTTGAGGTTGGGAGAGATGCCGCAGAAGGCTCCGGAGTAGAACATGCGGGCAGAGAGGGCGAATCGTTCGAAGAATGGGGCGAGGAGATCCATATAAAAAACCAAAGGTGAGACTATAAGGTATTTCTATAATACTCTGCGCAACAATCCGTCCCATCTTATAAATAGAACCGATCCTGAACGCCGCTGAGGCGCTTCAGGAGAATTGGAGAGACGATGTCACGTGTTGCCGCAGTTGCTTTTTCGAATGTCGATAAAGTTGCCACGACGCTCTCGCTGGTAGAGAAGAGCCTGGGGATGGTCCCAAATATTTTTGCCACGTTGGGGAATGCCCCTGTGGCTCTGGATGGTTTTCTGGCGTTGTCGAAGACGCTTTCGCGTGGCCGGCTTACGGCTCGTCAGCGCGAGATTGTTGCCCTCGCCGTGGGTCAGGAGAACGAATGCCGGTACTGCCTTTCGGCGCATACGGCTTCGTCGAAGGGTGCTGGACTGGATGATGCCGGTGCTCTTAAGGCACGCAATGGAGACGGCGAGGACGGGTCTGATCGCGCTGTGGCTATGTTTGCGAAGGAGATCGTTCGTCAGCGCGGACATGTTTCGGACAAGGAGTTGGAACGAGCGCGGAAAGCGGGGCTCGACGATGGGTTGGTGATGGAGGTCGTTGCGAATGTTGCGCTGAATACTTTCACCAACTATGCCAATGAAGTTGCGGATACTGAGATCGATTTTCCTGTTGTGGAAGTGGAGCTGTGAGCCGGGTGAAAAGCGTTGTTGTCCCGGAGCAAAAGGAGAGCACGATGGAAAGATTTATCAAGTCTCTAGCGAAGACACCGGAAGTTCCGGAGCGAGAGGAGAGAACGATGTACAAGCTTAGCGGGTTTCTAACGGGAACAGAAAGCAATTTGACCAGATTGGCTGCATGGATCAATGATCACAATATCCCCTTCCTGGTCACTAGTATCGGCATGATCGTTATGCTGCTTTGGGCCGGGTCTTTTAAGATGACAGCTCCCGGCGCGGAAGGCATCATTCCGCTGGTTTCCAACAGTCCGCTGATCTCGTGGCACTTTAAGGTATTCGGTCCCTATATCGGGTCGGATCTTATCGGCCTTACCGAGTGGATTGCGGCAGTTCTGCTTATCGCGGGCTATTTCAGACCCAAGGCGGGTATCGTAGGAGGGCTCATCTTAACGGTGATGTTCTTTACGACGAGTACGATGCTCATCACTACCCCGGACGCAACTATTTCCTACCACGGTATGCGGTACATGAATAACTTGGGCCTGTTCCTTTTCAAGGATGTTATAGCCCTTGGAGCGTCTTTTTACCTGATCAGCTCTTTCGGCAAGAAGACAATTCTTTCCCAAAAGAAATCCTAATAGTCAAAATGTCGCCTTCCTGAGAAGAGATGTGGTTCCGACTGGCGGCGTCGTTCTATCTATTGAAGAAGGACGTCGCCTGGACCCCCTCTTGCTCATGAAATCGAGTGACGCCAGAGTTTGAAGAGTCCAGGTGGTCCGTTGGGCGGCGACGAGCCCATCTCTGCAATCTTGCCGTTAATCGTCTCTTACCAGAGGGCAACGCGTGAACGAAGGGCAGATTTCGACGTTGCTGTGGCAGCTAACCCCCGGTTCGGCCCGCGAAGAAAGAATGTTATGAACGACCAAACTGGGAGAGTGCTAATTGTGGAGTCTGACGACGCTCTGAGAGCAGCTTTCCCTCCTTTGTTGCAAGACTCGGGATATGAGGTTCCACTGACTCCCAGCGAGGGATTGGAGGCCATTTTCGCTTTCGCACCCGACGTCGTCATTTTTGGAGCGGATCTACCGCAGTTTGATTGTTGCGATCTTCTTTCGGAAATTAAAGCTTCCAAGCAGCCTCAAAATATACGAGTTGTGATGTTGGTTCATGGGCGCTCAGCGGATCGGACTCGGGGACTGGATCTTGGGGCAGACAATGCCTTGTCGCGCTGACTGTCTGCTACGTCGACTGGGCGATGGCACCCTGAGTCTAAGGGCCTTGCTTGTGCTTTGCAGCAAGCCGTTCTATGGAATTAAAGGAGGGAATATTTCTGCTTGCAACAAGTTATTCTTGGTGACCGGCGTTCACTGGTCCAAAGGATTAATTGATGAGTCCCCTTCATGTAACAAGTAGCCCCGAAATAACTCATGTCCCTTCGTATGAGGAAACATCTTCCGGGGCAGTCGCTCCAGGGTCTTCGCACTCTGAAGGCGCAGCAGCTACCAATAGCAGCCCAACGGAGGGCTCAGATTTTCTGAAGTCCTATGCAAACGACAGCGCGTCGGAATTTCACGCGCCAGGAGGGTCGACGCGTTCTCCGCAAGCGACAGCGGGGGGGACATCGCAGAATACGACAACTCCCGAGCCAAACAATTTTGATACTTGGTTGAGTTCCAATCCAAAGATGCAGAAAGGCTACGACAAATTAGGCGATGTCAAGAAAGAGCAGGTGAGACAGGCGCATCAAGAACTGTCAGAAGGTCTAAACCGTGCCGGCAGTGAAGCAAAGACTCTGCCAAACGACACCCGGCGAAAAGTAGAGGGGCACACTCAGGATGCGGAATCGGCCTTTAAACAAGGGAATTTTGGGCTTGCAAAGGAACACCTCGGTTACGCGAACGATGCGCTGGAAGACGCGAAGCATGCGGGGAGCAGCCAAGCGGGCCAAAACGCGGAGGTGCGGAAATGGCCGGAGAAATCAGACGCTGTCTTCCCGCACAAAGGGAAACACAAGCCTGGCTTCAATACCACGAAGATGAGCGACTCCGCGATTAATAGTCAGATCAAAAAAGAGTCCTCCAATGGCAAGCCAGCGAAATACAACACGAGTGTTGCCAAAGACGTTCACAAACTTGAAGCACAGGCCTTCGAAAACGGATATGAAACGAAACATGCTAACGGTACGGCTGTGCACAAATTCGGTAATAACATCGGCGCATCTGAGGGAGAGCTGACTCCCTACATCCGGCTTGACGGCACGGACCATGGACACCCGATTACGCAAGATCAATTCAATAATTACATGCAGAAAGAAGCCGATCATCTCAAGAAGACTGGCGGCGACACCACAGAACTGAGCAACTATCTGAATAAGATTGGAGAGAATCCGCAGAGCTTCGGTATTACACACTAAGGTTTTGCATGAAGGCAGAAGACAATCAGAAAGCGATGCGGTAATGGGCACCGTCCATACCGCATTTAAGTTGCGTTCAGAACGGGTGGTCAGGGAACATTCATAGGAATAAGAGCTGTCACCCGTTGTTACCTACTTGTTTTCTGCTCGCTCATGCTGTCGAGTTTGGAGATTTTACACGGCAGAGGTTGAGGTATGAGAGTGCTCGTACCAGGAACTCCGGAACTCCACTGTATGGATTGTGCACTCCTGCGATTTGAGTTCGTGGACATTTCGAAGATTAGCCACTATCCAACTTAAGTGAATCGGACCCTTTGTGTGACTTGGCTATTGTGTGTGCCAAGATCAAGGGATAGATGCATTACGGAAGACAGAAGGATTAGCAGATCGCCGGTCTCCGATTAGGTGCCGACCCTTTCAGCAATCGAGCTTTGCTACGCAATTTTTTTCTCGACGAAACCTAGTTGGCTATGCTGGAAGCCCCTCGCAAGATCGTGCAGGCTTTGCGGAGTACTTCTTCCATACGTTCGAGCAGGCCGCGGATTGGCACCGGGCTAGTATGCGCCAGGTGCAGCGAATCGTTGACGGTGACCGCTCCGAGGGGCTGTTCCCCGTCGATTCCACGGAGAGCACATGGTGCCCAGAGGCTTTCGAGCTTTAGGGACCGAATACGCTGTCGAATGGGAGACGGCCGAGGTTGGAGAACATGACCTGTGCGTTGAACGCGTTTCGCTTGAGTTGAAATGCCTGATCGACGGTCAGGTTGGAAGAGACGACTGCGGATTGAAGATCGATCATCCTGGAGATACTCTCTGTGCTCTTGACGGCAAAGAGGCCATCTTTCGCGAAGCGTGCGAGCTCCCAGAACGTCATCGAACTGCCTGGCGCGATAGAAATCTCACCACCACAGAAAGAGACGATGCATTGATCTTTGAGGCCAAGGACGTCACGAATCTCCACAGGCGACATGATGCGGAGCGGGTTATTGCGCCAGTTTTTATCGATGGCTCTGCCTCCGACGGTAAGCGCGGCGGAGATAGCGGCATGGATGGTAACGCCTTGCTCGCGGGCTCGACGCTGGAGTGCAATAGTGTGTTCTGGCGTTAGTCTAATCCCTTCCACATGCGGCATGAGATGGCGTTGCGCGGCAAAGGATGGCAGGCCGGGCTCGGCGGAGATGCGCTGTTGTGCTCTGAAGAGAGCTTCGCGCGATGGTGCCAGAGGCAGAGCCTCGAGAGGATGTCCGCTGAGGGCGAGGAGGACGTCGCGAAGGAGAAAGATGCGAGAGGAGCCGTCACAGACAGCGTGATGAGAGGAGAGGATAAAGGTGCAGTGCGTCTCCTGATGGAGCAGTACAGCGCGGAAGAGAGGAGTCTGATCGGGAGTAAAAGGTGCGTTTACCTCTTCGGCGATCTCCTGCTGCCACTGTGCACCGGGCGATGTAACCACGCGGAGGGGAATGTTAGAACCGGTGACGCGGCGAAAGTGAGGGACGCGGTTGAGGGTGGTGTCGATGCAGGAAGAGAGAAACGGTTGGCGCTGCTGCACTGCATCGAGCGCATCGCGCCACTGCCGGACGGTTGTGGCGCCGGTGATTTGTGCTGCAAGTGCAGCGTTGGTAGGAAAGTGTTAGTCGAAGAGGCAGAAGAGCTCCTCAAAGGCGCCGAGTGGCGGAGAGGACCGCTGGGTTGGAGTTCGAGAGGCTGGAGTTCAACGGAGGTCGAAGACATGATGCTTTCCGTTTCTAGTTGAGACTAGGAATGCAGACTCGTCGCTGACAGGGAAGTGTGCAGCGCGAGGGCCGACGAGCATGGGCAGCGTGCCCCAGTAGAGGGAGTCAGTGAGAATGAGATCGGCTTGGAAGTCGTAAAGCGACATCTTGAGGCTGGCGAACTGGGCGGCAAGGACGCGGGCAAAAAAATGGACGAGATCGTAACCGGTCATCTCCATATCGGGCGACTTCTGCATACGCTCGGGATAGCTCTCGAAGTAATAGCCTATTGAGGTTTGAGCATTGGGAATCTCTGAGAGGAAGCGATATCCGGCAGCTTCGACGGCGGGACGCAAGTCTTCGTTGACCTGCACAGCGACCTCGCGGCCCGGACTCTACGAAGGGTGAGGCGATGGACAGAAGTGGATTGAGGTGTCCGGGCGCCGGTGTAGACGCAATAAGAATTCTCATAAAACCTTTTGGTGGTTAGCGAGGATAAAATTGAAACAGGTTTTCTGGAACGGCAGAGTCAGTACAAGCGGGCCCGAAAGAAAACAAATAACAGCCGGTGGTGTTCCTGCGAGGAAGAGTCTTTTGACATCGGCCACAGACACAACGTACGAGGTCTGGCGAAAAGCGAGACCTCGCTGGCTTTCCCGGTAAGTCTGAACACGGTGCCGCTGCTTTTATTCCCGGGGCATAAGTAAGCGTGTCGACGGCGCTCTTAATAATGAAGATGGGATCCGCGGTGTTGCCACGGGATGATGAGCCCTGTCGGGTCCGATTGGGAAGATTGCGGATGGCGAGGGACAGGGTCGAGGTCTTTCGAAGAACCGTGGGGCATAGTTCGTGGGCGAGTTATGGGGATGCGAAGAAGAATGGGCTCATCGGTTGGGACGATGCAGGCACAGGGGGCGGTTGATGCAGAATGCAGAGTCCTTGGGCAAAAATTTAGCCGGTCTGGCTTCGACTTATTCTCGGAATGTAGGCGTTGCCGATGCCTGCATCCTTCTAACTGTGAGCGCGATTTTTTCATGGTTTCGCTTCATAGAAAGAATATGTCGCTGTGTAAGAAATTCTGCGCTTTTCGTTCTGGCTACAACTCCCGTCAGGCGCATTTCCTCCGTGCGTCTCGGTACGCTGGATAAATCGTACCGCCGCTAATCTTCCGGTACCGCCAACCGACTCAAGCAACAACCACGGCACGGCAGTCGCATCGGGAGCAACTTGTTTAGCGATGGCCTTCCCTTTTACCCGACTACCGTCATTGAGCTGCCAGGTAGGGCCCGCAAAGTGTCGCCCAATAACGGCTCCTTCCTGATTGAGGAGCTTGGCATCTGGGCCCTGTAATGACCAACCGCCGTTGACGCAGCCATAAACTTGATCTCCATTGCCAACGGCCCGCAGCAAAAGCCTGGAATGAGCAGGTACGTCGATCGACTCTTTCGTCGTTTGGGCAACAGAATTCGGCGTCATCCAGGCGACGGCGAGCAAAAATGCCATCGATCCCCATTGCCAGGCATAACGAGACTGCGTTTTGTTTGATGCTTTTCGACTATCTTCGATATTTCGAGACGCAAATACTTCAGCAGAGAACGCGTTTGGCTTCATGAAGACTAGGACACCTTCACAAATGGTTTGTTCCGCGATTCATCGAATATTACTAAATCGAAGAGTAGAACGCTTAAAAAGCAATCGATGTGATTTTCCGCGACTGTGAGCTTCATTTGCACGATTCCTGCCAAGCAATACCAGATGAATCACAGGAGAGGTCGTTAGGCGTAAGGCAGTGATCGTTTTTACTGTAAGAGACAGGAAAGAACGACTCTGAATAAACAGCTTCATTAGACATCTATTCTTTGCTCAACAAATTCGTCCTGCACGCTGGGGAATGACACAGGAAGAGGACATTACCAAACCTAGGTACGACATAAAGAACTGTGGGCTGGTTGGTTCTGCTGTGCCGATTCGCCACTCGCCGCGAAAACCAAAATCCGCCTTCTACGCTCTTGTCGCCGTCACGGCGAATTCTTTCTCACTGACTTCTACGTGTGGAGAAATCGGTTGAGCTTTCGGGTAGAAACTTCCTTTTCGTTTCTTCGAGAGCATGCTTCCGCAAACGAACTTCTATCTCGGATCGATTGGAGCAGCGCAATAATATATCTCTTCCACTCGGAGCTTGCCCTCTACTCTCGCAGACGGTGTATTGACGAGTGCAACAGACGCGATATGGGGCTGACGATTCAACGTGAATCGGATCTAAGTGCGCTCTCGTCCGAGAAATTCTTAATTATTAGCGTCTGACCGTGAACAAGAGGTAAAACCGTGAGCTAAGGAATGTGGATTATTCGTTGAAGCGACTTTCTTACGGAGTCGTCCCACAGCCTGCCAGTCAAGAGACGCGCAACAACATACAAGTTACGTTGTCTTCCGCCCCGCCTTCGTGAGCTAAAGCGATCAGCCCTCGGCAGATTTCTTCTATGTTTGAGTGCATATATATATGGTGCGCGAGCTTGTTCTCATCGGCGTAACGGGTCAGACCGTCAGTTGTGAGCAGGATCATATCGGCTTGTTCCAGGTCGAGAGTGAAGAGGTCAGGCTCAACGCTCGATTGCACTCCCACCGCCCGTGTGATGAATTGCCGTAGTCGGTGAGATGCTTCATCGTTTATGATCGTCCCTCCATGGCGCATCTGTTCTGCGACATACGAGTGGTCTTCCGTGATTTGTGTACAGTTGCCGTCTCTTAGGAAGTACGCCCGGCTATCGCCAACATTACCAATAAGAAGCCTATTTCGGAGTATGGATGCCGCGACCAAAGTCGTTCCCATACCTCGGAGCCTGTGGTCTTGTTGGGACATGTTCCAGACGGTCTCGTTGGCACTGGCGATAGCGGAACGGAGTCGCTCTTCGATATTCACTTCCTGGTTGCTTAGGTCGTTATAGGTCTTGAGGGTCAGCTCCACCGCCTTATAACTCGCAATTTCGCCAGCTGCCACCCCTCCCATTCCATCACAAACTACGAAGATATTTGTCTTTGAGTCATATCCGAAGCTGTCTTCATTGTTCGATCGCCTGTAGCCCACGTCTGAGAGTGCTGCCACCTCCACCCGCAATTCTGTCATTGTTGCGGAATGGTTCGACTGAAGGCCATGCTGTTGCGCATCTGCCTTTCTAGCCTGCTGATCCATCATTGCTGATTACCTATTTGCGTCCATTCGGCGAGCACCTTAGGCGATACGGCCGACTCTACGGGTTTGTAGTGCAGTTGTCTTGCGGCAGTAAACTGAGCCTGCGCCTTTCGGCGAAGTGATTCGGCGCGAGGCCGATCATTCGGAGACATCAGGAGTGCCTGGGTGAAAAGCGATGCGCCCAAATAGAAATGAGCTGCACCAGCATAGTGGGTTCCGCCGCCCTGCAAATACACTTCGATTGCGTCATCGGCGTGCGAGAAATGCGATGCGTAAAAGTCGGTTACCCCTTGTGTCAGCGTCTCTTCCACAGCTTCGGAATTTTGCTGTATATTCCCTGGTGCCTCTTTCTTATCGGAGGCGTCTTCAGCTTTTCGTGCATTTGCCTGCGACGATTTCGGTAGCTGCCGCGCATCGTCCCCTAAACCCAGCCCTCGCTCATGCGGGGCAGGAATCGGCGATATCTTGGTCCTCGCTCGATTATTGCTCGTCTGGGTAGGTTGCGACGCTTTGCTCAGGGCTTGCGGCTGAACTGGAACAGGCGGTTGTGCAGGAGGAGGAGCAGGCTTCGCGTTTGCGGCTTGTGCTTCCGTCGCTCGCAGTTCTTGTAAGCGATCCTGAGGCTGGCCTGGTCCATTTTGCTTGATGAGTGCTGCAAACTGATACTTCTGCTCTGCCCCCTTCAAGTCACCACTACGAGTCAAGGCCTCTCCCTGCTTCATCATATCGCGGTAAATATTGATGTTTGTTAGCAGCTTGTTGGTGGCATTCTGGAGAGGAGGGGACTGAACGCGTTTTGCTTCGGATTGAGCTACGTCGAAGTCACCACTGCCATAGGCGGCGCGAGCAGATTTGAAAGCTTCGTAGCTAGTCAGATCAACCGGCGTTCCTCCGTTGCTTGCGATCCGAGCGAGTTGCATCAGATCCTGTGCTTCAGGTCTGTTAGTGCCGAAAGTGATCTTGCCGAGATCACGCAATGCGCCACCATAGTCTTTATGTTGTATTTCCGTGCGACCAGTGTTAAGGTCTATCTGGAATTGTAAGAGCGCGTTGTTGGCATCCTCTTTTGCTCGGGCGCACTTCTTCTCGTACTTCTTGCTATCAAGAGCAGCCGCTTGGCAAATATAGTTGGCATTGGCCAGAAGGTCACCGGAATTCTTCGCGATGCCGGCAAGATCGCGGAGTTGATCGGCGCTCTTGTCCTGATTCGAGGTCTGCGCCATCATCGTTGTTGCGGCCAGAAGTAATATTCCACCCCATTTCAGCTTCATGGTTGTTTTCCCCTCAGTACCTGCTCCACATTTGGTGATTCCATATCCGCAGAGCATAGGTGCTCGCTCGAGGACACTCTGCATGCCACAGTCTGCTGTTTGTTGTCTGGTCCGGCGAGTGTGACTTCGTAAACTCCACCATCAACGGCATCCAATCGCAGCGGCGTAGTTGAGTCTTTACCAGGCAGAGCGATACTCTTACCAGATTTATCTTGAACACTCACCACCGTTGCCCAGGGTGAGGCGTTTATCTCCAAATCTGTCGAAATTGCAGCGCTTGCTGCCGGCGCGGATGTCGGCGCACTGACGACTACGGGCTTAACCTGAGCTGGAATTCCATGCCAGGGATATAAGATTTTCCCAATTGCAAGTAAGGCGACGGCCATCGTAACGCCCATGGCGTACAGCCCGACTTTGCGGCGCTCCACAGGAATGCCGCTTGTTGAAGGCGGTTGCTTTGCGGGCAAAGGAGGTTCACATTCAACCTTCAGCCGCTTCCAATCATTACGAACATCCAGAGCTGCGTACGGCAAGGCATACTCCACCTCCCTCAAAGCTTTTTCAGCTTGTTTGGCGGATTTGTTCTGCAGTTGCAGCTGCGCCGCCTGAGTGGCCCCTTGAAGTAATTGTGTTGCCTTCTGTTTACGATTCAATTCGCATGCTTTTCTGGCAGCAGCGAGCACAACGTTCCGGGGATGTTGTTCTTCCAAATCGTTCAGTGAACGCAAACAGTGCTCAAATTTGTTTGCGGCGATTGCAGTGTCGCAGGCCGCGACGGCTCTTTCGACAGCTGTCTGAATCTCCTCATACTTTGCCTTGGCGGCAAGTTCATCTTGCTTCGCGCGAAGTTCCCGGGACAGATCCTGGCCAATAATCGGAGTCTCGCCCAACTGTGCCTTTAGCAGCGCCTCCGAGAACTGGAGAGTTAGGTCGTTTTCGCCTTCTCTCCCGTCGGGCGGTTGCTGCGGCATTTGAAGCAGCCTCGTCGGGTCGGTGCCATCGTTAGCATTCGCGATCAGTTCTGGCTTGCTTACCGACGCCGTAACTGCCTGGTCGATATCGCCCCTTCGCTTCTTATCTTCAATCTCGGACGGAAGTTTAAGTGGCGATACGTCCACGGGCAGTGTCTCCAGTAAGCGGGTCACGTGATCCTCCGCTGCACCAGAGTCCGGCTGATCGAGCGACTCCTGCACCTTTGACTTAACGAGATTCGGAGACTGCTGTCGCTTTTCCTCCTGCCGGGTCATTGCGAAGACCAGGAGGCTCTGAACTTCAGGATGAGCAGAATCGATCTCTGCTGCCTCGCGCAGATGCGAGATTGCCTCAGTGTAGAGTTGCCTTTCGTTCTCCTCCTGGGCGCTTCGCAATAGTTCGCCCAAGCGCAGCTGTTGTTGCTGACGCTTCAGTTCCCGGAGCAAATCTGAGTAGGCATTCTGCAACTCGGTATTGCGACTATCGATTTGCAAAGCCTGTCCCAGATAATCCTGCGCGCCCGTCAAGTCGCCGAAGTTGCGCGCATCGTCAGCTCGCTTCCAGAGTTCCAATACTCTCTGCTGCTGGCTCTTCTCTTCTTGAGCATTTTTCAGTCGTTCGTCGAGGTTGAATGCATTTTCCGTGTCCAGCTTCTGAGCTTGCTGAAGCAATAGGACTGCGTCGCTCCAGCGTCTGCCGTTCTCAGCGTCCTGCACCTGTCCGATGATTTGGCGCAGCTGTTCGCCTCGGTGCACGTGACTGAGGTGATCCTGCACATCACTTAAGAGTGATTTGGCATCGGTATTAGCTGGGTCGATCCGTTGCGCCTGCAACAATACTGTTCGTGCACTGGCGAACTGACTTTGGTCTGTCAACCGCCGAGCTGTTTCGAGCAGCGAGCCAACCCGATCGTGCTTCAAACCATGTGCAAGCACATGGAGATCAAAGGCCATCTCTTCCGCGGTTGCATACCGTGCGTTAAGCTGTTTCGCCAAAGCTTTATCGAGAACATGGCTGAGATCGTCTGGCATGTCCCGTATATGTTCGGCAAGCGGTACATATGGCTCGTGGATCACACGATATAAGGCGGAAACATCCCTGCCTTTAAACGGCAACTCGCCAGTCAGCATCTCGTAAAGCATGACGCCGACCGACCAAATGTCCGCTTTTCCGTCACTGGCTTCGCCTTTCAGACGTTCTGGAGCGATGTAATGGAAGGTTCCGAGCAGCGTATCGGTTTTTGTAAGTTGCTTTGTTTGATCGGCCAGACGGGCGATTCCGAAATCAACGATCGTGACTCGCCCATCGGGTCGTACAAGGATGTTCGCGGGCTTCACATCGCGATGCACCACGCCATGTCCGTGGGCATAGCCCAGACCAGCACAAATCTGTTCCACAATGGAGAGCGCCTCAAGCAACGACAGGCGCTTCTGCTCGCGCAAGAGCTTCTCAAGAGACTCGCCCTCAATGAACTCCATTGCAATGAATGGGCTTCCTTCATGCTCACCCAACTCATACACGGTCACGATGTTTGGATGGCTGAGAATTCCCGATCTGGCTTCAAGGTAAAAACGTTCGCGCAATTCAGGCGTGACTTCCGTCAGTGTTTTGATTGCGACTCGCCTTCCGATCAGCCGGTCCTCGCCTTGGTACACAATACCCATGCCGCCGCGTCCGAGTTCGCCGGTGATGCGGTATCTTCCGATTTTCGTTATTGGGTTATTTGACAATTCTGCAATCATAGGGCTTCCGTCCCGCTGAACGTTGAATGTTCGATACCAACTCAAGTCGTTCGTAACTGGACTGAAAGGGATAACGTATTGTTTGTGACGTTATTCCATTGCAGCTCAAAAAAAGATGATTCGTGGGGTCTGTTAGTGACCGAATGAGCGGGAGAATGGGTCAATACTCTTGGCCGCTAATCAGAAGCCCAAACGGAACATTCCGGATACGTAACCTGAGTGGCAGGATCGGCCACGAACGACGCTGCCGTCCCGCGTCGAGATCGTACTAAGTTCGGAGAGAGGAAAGCTTACTGGCGATCGTGTCACTAGCTACGCGTTCATCGTCGTGAGCCTACAGCCGATCTCATGCGCGCAAGCCGCTTGTCAACAAGCGTTAGTCGATTTACACCCCTGCTGCCAACCACCTTCGTGATGCGATGCATCTCGAGGCTTAGGAAATCGAAGCGGCCCAGTCGACAAGCCTAGGGAAGGTCTTGTTCAGAATGTTTCTGAAGTCGGTTATCGAGTTGCCGGGGCTACCTCGGCGTAGGCGTGAGTTTGCTGCAAATCCTGCGATGGCCGTGCCTCCCGAATCCATCGAATAGATTGAGAACTCACTACTTCAGGAGAAGCGCCCTCGTGGCAAGCCGAACAGCTGCGAGCTGTGCCTCCCGTGATGTGTGAGGTCAATGCATAGGTGAGGTTCCTGTTTTCCCAGGTCACGACATGCATCCGATCTCGGTTCAAGGCGTGGAATTTAATTCCGTCAGAGTACATCACATTTCCACCGATTGCTCGAGCATGTCTGTCCGGAACAATCAGTACAGTGACCAAGTCTTTTGACAGCCGAAAGACGAGTACCGCTGCTCGCTCTCCTCCAAACGTCACCAAACGCCCACCGAGGAGCTTGTACTTGGCCAAATCGTTAGCAGCAATGCCAGCATTTGGCATACGAAATGGAAATGAGACTCTTTGAGAGAACCACGCCGAAACTACGCTTGGCGATTCTGATTGCACGTCGAGTTGAAGGTTTGCGTCTGAGAGCGCGCGATGGGAATCGATGGCAGTTGTAACGAAACTGTTTGCATTCGATTCGACCCGCAAACGTGACACAAGGAGCAAGCCACCGATAACAAAAAAGAGCATCGCTGCAAATGCCAGAGCATACCGAATCGTCTTCTTGCGGGAACTCACAACCAGGCCTTTGCTCACATGGAGCGGCATCTCCGGCTTGAGTACTGCCTGAGTCGCTGCCAAGTTCTCAATGCGCTCACGCAGTGCAGCCGGGGCAACTGCAAATGGGCGCGCTTGCGCTACTCTTCGAGCGAATGCCTCGGCTTCTTCCATCGCATTTCGGCAGCTTGCGCAATATTTCAAGTGAGCGAGCAGCTCCTCCATGTCGCTCCCGGTCAGCTCGTCGTCAAGATAGAGTTGTATTTGTGAGCTGCGATCCACGCAATCGCTCATGATTGATTCCTCTTTTCGGAGCGGCCAGGGGCGCTCCACATGTCGGCAAGCGCCGCACGAAGTTTGGCGCGCGCCCTTCCCAACCGCGACATAACAGTGCCCGCCGGACAGCCAAGCACATCTGCAATCTCTTGATAAGAAAGCTCTTCAAACTCCCGTAGCAGGATGATCTCTCTAAATTCCAGTGGCAAATCATTAATGGCAGACCTTACGATGCTGGAGTCCTCATTGCTCACAAAAAGCTCATGTGCATTTCTCGCATTCCCAACAAGGCTATCCGCTGTATGGTCATCTCCATCCATATCCACAATTGCGGGCGAACTCCGACGTCTTCGTAATTCGTTGAACCAGAGATTTCTCAGAATTGTAAATAACCATCCCTTGATGTTGCTATTCTCGCGAAGACGTCCAACGGCTCCCAGCGCCCGAACATAGGTCTCCTGCACCAAATCTTCCGCTTCCGCACGGTTGCGGGTGAGAACCATCGCGTATCCATACAGCCCATCCACATGCTCACTGCCAAGTTCGTTTTTAGCGAAGGCTTCACCCGGACTTCCAGACATGTTCGTATTGTACGAAATTGAATAGTAATGAACTAACATCTCTTTGTTTTCATATCATTACAAGTCGCCTTGCCAAGGAACAAAAAATGGGATTTCCCTCCATTCACATTTTCACGCTTGCGGATGGATCATCGCGGTTCCCAATAAGCGAATACATCGTAGTGTATGGGACCTGCACCGTGTAGGAGCGCAGATATGGCGTCCGATACTTTTCTCTGCTCGCCCAAATCAGCTGCCGGCGCCCGGAACACCCAACTTCCGTTGATACATTCATAGTCCGGACTCCTTCTCCTTTTGCTTTCCGCAGCAGTGGTAAGTCAACGGGGACCTCGATCGCGCTCCTATTCCCTTGAGCATTCACATGCGGTAAGCAGGAGAGCACGGAGAGGGAAGAGCAAGTTAAAGTCCAACATGTTTTCCACGAATCGATAGTGGTTGATCCCAAATCGAATTCTGAAGCTGTCTCGTTGTTAGATGCGAGGAGTAGTGCAATCTTCGGGTCGAGTTGAAAAGCATAAGATAAATCCGTTTTCGACCTGCTGATGGTGGAACACGCTAACAAGGCCCCTTATTCCCTTGGTGAACAATAATTTCCCATTGCCTAAGAACTCTCTCTTTTACTCGATCTCGGATCTGGAGCGGATGATTTCGAGCAACAGAGAAAATGTAGTGCAAGGGAACCGAAATTTCAAATCCAAATGACTGAGACGTTCTAGTGTGTGGTTACGTGCGATCGCACTTGTGTTTCAGGACAGTTTGAGCCGTTAGTCGCTCCATGACTTAGTTATTTTTGAATTCCTGTGATTCACCGTTTCCGAATGAAACTATAACTGACCAAGTTTTGTTCGAATGAGATGGGAATAACTATTTGCCTTTCTTGTTGTGTACAACAGAAATCCAAATAGGAGCATCATCGAAATGATTGGCAATGAACGACCGACCGAGATTGAAACGATCTCGGTTACAAAAACTGAGGCGAGAGAGACAGCGCGCATCATAAATAGAGGCAGATTTTTTCGGAGCACCCTTGGCGGTGAAATTGCGGCGAATGAATCTTCTTGGCGACGGATGAACGCGTACAAAGCTTTTATTGCATTGTTGCTCGGAAGCGTCTCTGCAGTCGCATCTGCACAGGTTGGCAATAGCTATCAAGTAACAAATCTGATCTCCGACGGTTCTGTAGCCGCTTCAGTTACTGACCCAAACCTGATCAATCCCTGGGGCATTGGCATTGGATCGACGGCCTGGATCAGCGGCCAAAAGTCCGGACTTGAAATCGTATCTACGGCTACCGGTACCGAGAAGTTCGACGTCAATGTTCCTCCGGCCTCGGGCAACGCCCTGGGACAGCCGACGGGAGTGATCTTTTCCGGCGCTGCGACGGGATTTGTGCTGCCGGTCGGCGCTCCTCCAACATTCCTCTTTGCTACGAAAGACGGCACAATCTCGGGCTGGAATGCTGTGCTTGGAATGAACGGTAGTACAGCACAAGTCGTTGTCAATAATAGCGCCGGTAATGCTTCGTATACAGGTCTGACTCTGCTGAACAACTCAGCCGGCACTTACCTGCTTGCCGCAAACTTCGGTCAGGCGAGCGACATCGAGGTATATAACACCGGCTTCAAGCAGGATAAACTGTCGGGCAATTTTACCGATCCGAAGCTCCCAGCCGGCTATTCTCCATTCTCTGTTCACGTCATTGGCAACCAGGTTTATGTTGCTTATGCCTTGCGTTCGACGACCACAACGAACGGTGTAACGGCCTTCAGGCAGACGGTCGGCGCTGGGGACGGCATTCTCGATGTGTTCGACCTCAACGGAAACTTTGTCGCGACCGCCGTAAATGGAGGCAACCTAAACGCTCCATGGGGTGTAGCGATCGCGCCGAGCACCTTCGGAGTCTTTGGCGGCGACCTGCTGGTGGGCAATTTTGGCGACGGGGTCATCAACGTCTATAACCCGACCACCTATGCCTTCCTGGGCCAACTCATCGACTCTGACGGCAAGGCCATAGCAAATCCATCTTTGTGGGAGATTGCCTTCGGGACTAGCAGCGCGACTCCTCCCGGAACCGGAGACCCAAATACGCTATTTTTTACGTCCGGACTAACCGGCGCGGCCCACGGCCTGTTTGCGACAATTACCTCGGCAAACAACACAACCTCCACTCCCACCTTCGGCTTCAGTACGTCGACCTCGGCAGCGACTGTGACGGATGGTTCGAGTACTTCGGCTACCGTCAGCCTGGTCCCAACCAACGGCTTCAGCGGTGATGTAGCGCTCTCCTGCAGCGGGCCTGTAGGAATTTCGTGCACGTTCTCTCCCAGCTCGATTTCTCTGAGCGCCACGGCTGTCGGCACTGCAAATGTCCAGATCAAGACTACGGGCACAATGGCGAAAGGTCAGGGTTCCTTTCTGTACAACGGAGCGGCTGGCATTGCTGTTGCCGCCCTGTTCCCATTCGGTTCAATTCTTGCCTTCTCATGCAAGCGAACAGGGAATGGAAAGCTGCGTACCCTTGGAGCCTTCGTGCTCTTCCTCACGATTGCCGGTCTGGTTACAGGATGCTCGTCGTCCAACTCGCCTTCGTCAACCCCTACGCCAATGGGAATGCAGCAGGTCACGATCAAAGCGTCATCCGGCAACATCACGGAGACGGCTACGATCAATCTAAGCGTTCAGTAAAAGTTGACTGGTTATCGGCAAAGAGGCCACTCTAAACCAGAGTGGCCTCTTTTTGTATTCAAAGTGCTTCGTTGTGAAGGATGACTTTCCTGTAGAAGTGAGTACTCATTTGGGCTTGTGCTTGCGTTTTGAAGTCGAGTGATGGAGGCCAAAGCAGTAGCCATAGCCTTCCTGGCCAGACCGATCTTTCGATATCATTCGTAATTCGGCAGGTTGTGACCCTCGGTTCAATCAAACCCGAACTAAGAGGCGCCCAAGCACCTAGGAGAAGTCCTCGTCATCGCTCATGTTTGCTGCGGTCTCGTCTGCGCGAGGATCAATATGCCTTCCCGGAGCGTATTCGCGCATTTGCCCGGTTCCTCCTATATGTGCAGGCACATAGGCTCCATTTTGGCGATTGAATTCCTCGGAGAACGTGGATACGCCGTCGGCTATGTTTCTGAGCGAAGCTCGCGCGAAAGCTGCACTTCCAGTAGTCCGGTTTTCCTCTGCGTTCTGAGTGATGCCCATCATGAGGGTCATCGCATGCCGCTCCCCGTCTGTAAATCTGCCGAAATTTACGGGTTGCCCTTGCATGTGTGTGAGCATGGCCTGTGCCATATTCTCTTGCCGTATCGGATCCGCCGAATTCAATGTGGCAACCAAAGAGTCATAGTCACCCCGCATCCCTACATTGTTGAAGTTAGCTTGCTGAGTTTGAACGAAGGGTTGTCCTCCCCACCCACGCCGGGTTGAGTATGGCCCTGCATCAGTTTGGTGAACCTGATACGGTCCTGCCGCATGAGGGGCCTGTTCCTCCATGGGATAGTGTTGCTCCTGCTGCTCATATCTCCTCTTCAAAATGGCGTGAGGATCGTAAGTTCCGCCGGCACTACCGGGGCCGATGGTGGGATAGCCGTAAATTGTAGTGGGATGTTGCTGCTCAGGAAGTGCCGAGGTACTGCCATACATGTCTGCTACGTGGGCAGTAAGTTCCGTGTCGTTGTTTGATCCGTTCGAGTGCTCTTGGTTCGCTGAGGAAAGAGGATCGTCCCGCAACGGTTCTTGCGGGGCATCCCCGTTAAATGCTTGTGTAAGGTATGGGTTCTGTGCAGATGGTCCGTATGTGTTGATAGGCATGCTGTCCTCTTCGAGTAGGTCCGAGAAGTGGAGACCGGTTTGTAGTCCTATGGTTAGGAATCGAAAACCGAAGGAAGTTATTCCCTGCGGAACTCTTTTTATGCTTCGCCTTAAAATCTGTCTAGGTAGCGATGTAATAAGTGAAGAGGCAGACACATGCCACAGCGCAGAGCAACAGAGTGATCTCAAGCGGATCGAAGAAGTTAAGAGCCATTTTGCCGTAGCTTTGCCAGACTGGAATCTTTATTTCCGCCGTCGCTTCGTTCTGAGAGGCTTCCCGTTGTTCCACGCGGATCTGATAACCGGGCACCTCCACCAAATCACCAGATTGCAGAGATAAGGGATTCTGTACAGCAAGGGACTCACCGTTGAGACGGGTGCCATTACCGCTCAGATTTTCAATCATGAGTTGCTCGTCAGTTATGAAGAGCGCGAAGTGTTGCCGCGAAATCGCTTCACCCTGAAGTAACAGTGGACTACCAAGATTTCGCCCCAAAACCACTCGATCTTCGAGGTTAACCTGAGCTTCGACTGTTTCCTGCGTGGAAGTATTGAGGCGTATCAGCGTTACTTGCATAACTCAGGTCCTTCGTGTGAAACGTTTGAGAGTAAGCCGCAAAAGCGGTCAGCGCGTCGCAGCCCTTTGCTTGGTAGCCTGTTCGAGCTTGAGACGCAATTCCGTAAACCGCTGTAGAGAATTTACAAATGAGGCGACGGGTTCCGCGGGTCGCAGATCGCGTGCCACTTTCAGGAGGTTTAGAGCTTCTGCCATTTCGTTGCGACAGATATATAGCTCCGCCAGTTGCGTGTATGCCGATACATTTCGCCTATCGTTGTTTAGCACACGCCGACAGAGCGTCTCTACCTCGCCAAACTTTTGCTGATCGAAAGCTACGGCAGCTAACGCGAGGTCTGCGGTATCGCGTACATGCAAGAGAGCGCCAACGCCCTGGAAGATGTCCCGGGCTTCGCGGAAGCGTTGTGCATATCGGCAAAGGTGTCCCACTTCCATTATCAGCGCTAGTTCTTTTGTGGGAATCTTCACGTTCAATCTTTCCATTCCGTGTCCTTTAGTCCTTGATGTTTTGAATCGCCGCCATCGCAGCTTCGTGCTTAGCTTTGGCGATTGCAGTTGTCGCTTGGAAGATCTCGGACTCGGTGTTGGTCTTTTCAGCGAGCGCGAGGAAGGATACAGGGTCGGGTCCCTTGGGTAGGCCCGCAAGATCGGAGAGTTCCTGCTGAATCGCGTTCAGATGCTCGGTATTCGCTTCTTGCAAGGCAGCGGTGCTGTTGTTCGCAGCGTTGATGCTGGCAGAGTTTGCAGATCCACCAAGGTTTCCAGACAGCCCTGCATTAGCTGCAAACGTGTTCACGGCGTTGAGCGTGACCAGATTATTTACCGAGTTCGACTGGCTGTTGCCAATTACCATCCTTCCGATGGCGCCCCCTAGGCCAGGAGCGAATACGTCCGCCGCTGCTCCAGCGACGACACTCATGATCTTTCGGAAGTTGCTTGGCCCCTTGCTCTGTTTCAACATCTGGGCCTGTGCCTGTGAGTAAAGCTGTACTTGCTGCAAGCGAACCCGCTGAATCTCCTGTTGCAGGCCCTGATCGCTATCGTTAGGAGCGGAGAATCCAGTATTGGGGGAAATTGTATCCATACTCGCGACTCCTAGATAGTTTTGCGTTCGGCGGAAGCCGTCTTCTTGTAAGTGGTGTTTAGCTCTTGCAGCACAGCGTGGACCTGGAGATAGCTTTGAGCTATCAGGCGCGCTCGTGCCCGTTCTGTCGGATGCGCCGAAGTGGTTAGCGCCTGAAAGGTCTTGATGCGCTCAGCCATAAGCGCGATAGTGCCGTCGGCAGATTGAATCCAAGCCTCGTTGAGGGTTGGAAATGTCATCCAATCAGGCAGTAGCGTCTGCTTGTCGGTGGTGCCAGCCGGTTTGTCAAGTGTAGTCGTTCTCCGTGCAGTGGTCATATGAAGCGTACCTACTTTAGTGATAGTTGACCTTCATCGACCGCCTCCGTAGGCGCGAACGTGATGGTGCCAATCGGCTCCACTTCGACCTCCGGGGCGATTTCGTTGTAGCTGATGGCACGTAATTCAGGAAAGTCATCGCCAACCGCAACCTTTATGTATCTGCGAACGGAGGCGTCGACAAGCAGTACGGGACTTTGGGTGCGCGTGGAAACATCGGCAATCTGTTCGCGCAACGTTTGAACCAGTTTTGTGCGCTGGTCGTATTCAATGGCAAGGAATGGACCTGCCGGCCCCTGGCGAATTGCATCGCGCAGCATGTCTTCAATGCCGGGATCGAGTTGATAGACAAGGAGGCGCGCCTTTCCGCCGCTGAGACCAAAGCAAATCCGCCGCCGCATCGCCATACGAATATGTTCTACGAGTTCAATTGTGTCGCCGCCATCGATGCGGTACCATTCTCCGATTGCCTGCAAGACGACCTTGAGATCGCGGATGCTGACTTCTTCGCTGAGCAGACGCTTAAGCACATCCGTTATCTGTTGCAGACTAATTGTCTTCGGTACGATCTCTTCTACGAGAGCAGGGTAGAGCTTTCGTGTTTCGTTAATCATCCACTGCACTTCCTGCACCGAGATGAAGTCCATGGCATGCGAGCGAAGGAAGCGAGAAGTCTGCAATAGGAGGATGTCGTCTGTTTCCCAAATCTTGACCTGTAAAGAAGCAACACGCGCTCTATCGGCACGCGAAATCCAGGCAGCGGGTTTGAAATCCGCCGGATTCATGGTGGCTTCTGCCTGAACTCCGTATTGAGATAGCTGTTGCGCGGAGGTGTTTACCAAAAGCCTGTCGCTGATGATGCGTCCAGTGGCGATAGGCGACTCCTGCAACCAGAAGCGATAGTTGTTGTTGCCTTCGAATGCGAGCATTTCAAGATTGACTCGCAGAGCAGGGTAGACAACCCCAAGCTGCCGGTACAGTGTGTCTCGGAGTTCGACCAGCTTGCGGAAGTATTCCTTGCCCGTCGCTGTCTCATACGAAACGTACGGGGCAAGCTCCTTACCGAGTTCCATGATGAGCGGGACAGTGCGTGTAATCGAAGGATCAGACGAAGGCGGAGGAACAATCTGCTTAAGCTTCTCTGTCTCCTGGTCTTTAGCCTGCTTTTTAAGCCCTGTTGCCCGATAGAGCCCGTAGGAGATGCCGCCGGTTACCGTTGCAAGCAAAAGGAAGGCGAGCTTCGGCATGCCGGGGACAAGGCCGAGGATCAGTAGAATGACGGATGCGATGCCGATCGCTTTCGGCTGCGCGAGAATCTGCACAGCAATATCGCTGCCCAGGTTTGTTTCTTCATCTTCAGAGGCGACGCGTGTAACAACCAGACCAGCAGAGATGGAGATCAGCAGCGCGGGAATCTGCGAGACAAGTCCGTCGCCGATTGTGAGTATGGAATAGGTCTGCAGGGCTTCGGATGCTGGCATACCGTTCATGGCCACGCCGATTATAAGACCGCCGACGATGTTGATGACGGTGATGATGATGCCCGCTATGGCGTCGCCCTTGACGAACTTCATAGCGCCATCCATGGCACCGTAGAACTGCGATTCCTTGGCAAGCGCCTGACGACGTTTACGCGCTACTTTGAAGTCGATGCTACCGGATCGGAGATCGGCATCGATGCTCATCTGTTTGCCCGGCATCGCATCGAGGGTGAAGCGTGCGGCAACTTCAGCGACGCGTTCGGAACCCTTTGTAATTACGAGGAATTGCACAAGGGTAATGATGAGGAAAATCACTGCGCCGACGACAAAGTTACCGCCGACCACAAACTCTCCGAATGCTTTGATGACATCGCCAGCATCGGCCCGCAGCAGGATTAGACGGGTCGAGGAAATTTCCAACGCCAGGCGATAGAGGGTCGTAAGCAGCAGCAGGGTAGGGTACGAAGCAAGTTGCGCACCGTTGGAAACGTAGAGCGCAACCATCAAAATCGTAATGGCGATCGTGATGTTTGCTGTGATGAAGATGTCCAGAAGAAACGTTGGCAACGGAACGATCATGAGGCCAACGATAAGAACGATACAGGCCACCAACAGCAAGTCGCTGAATCGAGTCACGACGCTACTAAAATTGCCGCCCCGGACCTCCGTTTTAACGTTTTCGAATTGTGCGAGGATGCTTTTTAACATTGAGAGAAAGCCTGTATCGAAAACTTATGCTCTGCCAAGAGATATGGTGCGGCTTCAACTAATCAACGCCGCACCATATTCGGTGATCAAAGAGAACCGGAAATAAGCTAAATGATTGCCTGAATTGCCGATTTGTCGTTCTGAGCGCGATCCTGCTCTTCTTTGCTGGCCTGCTGGAAAGCGAGATCTTCGTTGTCCTCGGCCTGCTGCTGCTGAAGAGACTGCGAGTCGGAATTCTGCAAGTTCGCGAGATTCTGACTGTTGTCCGGCACTGAGCCTGTGGTCTGATCGTTCCCACCACCCAAACTACCCAGGATGCCGCCTAATAAACCGCTGATACCCATTGTTTCCTCCTATTGGTTGAGCTTTCTTGCTCTGTCTGGAATAACGCGTTTCCGATGAGGTAATTCCCGAAATAAGCAATTTTTTTAGTTACACGCGAAGACCCGTTCCGCGGGAGGCCAGAAGGCGCATTGCCATGCGGTTCGCATGATCTCGGGCACCCAATCTTCGAAGCTGTTGAATGTCCGCTTCAGCCTCATGGGACATGCGCAGCGAAATATACGCTTCGCTACGACGTACAAGCGCTTGCACATGGGACGGATCGTCACGAAGTAGTTCCGTCACTATTTGGGCTGCCACCTCGGGGCGGTCCAAGGCCAAATAGATCGCCCCGATGGCATCCATGTAGTAAGTATTGCCGGGGTAGAGGTCCAGCAATCCCTCGAAGAGGGCAAGCGACTCTTGATAGCGACCTTCCGAGTGCAGAAGGTATGCGCGCTCGCTTGCAGCGAAGGCTACCTCATCGTTCCAACCTACTGGAATTGAGCTCATTGACCAACCTCCGCAGCACGGATGCGGATTTTGACGACGATTTCCTGACGGTCTGCGAGCATTGTCATCATCCTGCTGACCTTCGGCGAGAGCGCTGACGATTGCGAGTCGTTGCGATCTTCCGGATTTCCCCCGACCGAATAGGAAGCCGTGTCGCCGAGACGCGACCGGCCGGTCATTTGACGGGTAGGGGGTTCAATGCTCGTAGGTGTAGGGGAGGGCTGCAACAAGCCGAGAAGCTGTTGCCATCCACCTGCCGAAGGGGGGGAGATGAGACCGGGATCGCGGCTATAGGGCGCATCTTCGAAATCATCGTCTTCCCCTGGTTCGAACGCCTGGGGTGCGATATCAAAGCCCGGAATCTCGTACTGCGTATTAACGTTATTGACTTTCATTGATGTTCTCCAGCTTTTCGACGAAGTTCAGAATCTCTGCGACCGCTCCGTAGAGGTCTTCAGGCACTTCCTGATCGAGCTCTAATGTAAAAAGGGTTCTGGCGAGTGGAATATTCCGGATAACCGGGACTTTATGTTTTTTTGCGATCTCGACGATCCGCTTTGCCATCTGCAGCTGGCCTTTTGCTGCCAATCGCGGAGCGTTCATGATCTGCTCGTCATATTCGATGGCGACCGCAATGTGCGTGGGGTTTATGATTACCGCTTTTGCTTCAGGAACTCGCTTTGTTGCGGCTTCCTGCAGGAGTTTCCTCTGTAGTTGCTTGCGCTCACCCTTGAGATGAGGATCGCCTTCCTGCTCTTTGAATTCTTGCTTGATCTCTTCCTTTGACATCATCAGCTCATTCATGAATAGCTTTTTCTGAATAGCAAAATCTGCAGCGCCGAAGAGCAGGAATACGCCTCCTACTTTGAAGAGCAACTTGAAAAGAAGCATAGGGGCGAACGACGCGACCTCGGGCAAACCGATTCTGCTCGAGAGGATAAGATCCCTAACCTCAGGAATCAGCGTGGAATAGGCGAGCCACGCGATGATAATAAACTTCAGTAGAGTTTTGACGAGTTCGATGTAGGTCCTCGGCTTCAGAAACATACTCTGAAGAGCTGCGACGGGGTTTAGCTTTGAGAACTTGGGCGCCAGGGCCGCGGGGGAGAAGATCAATCCTTGGGTCTGAGCGAAGTTGACGGCAACGGCAGCGACCATAAGGGCGGCCAGAAACGGAATAATCAGCAGCAGGAACTTGAGTTCGGCGTTACCGATTCTCTGGGCAAACAGCAAGCCATCGAGGGGACCTGAAAGTAGTTTTGCATCGAACGAGTCGATCATAAATTTCTTGAGCTGTTCGACGAGGCTCGGGCCCCAACCTGAAAGCATGGCGCCGGCAACTAGAAACAACACCGCCTGCGTAAGGTCGTTGCTTTTGGGAATCTGCCCCTTATCTCGGGCTTCCTTTAGCTTTTTGGGTGTTGGTTTTTCCGTTTTATCGGCCATTTTCAGGACTTTCTAGCTACTGCGATTCTTGAATCTGCGCTAAGCAAGACTTTTTATAAAGTGGTCAATCATCGGGATCATGGAAGCTAGATAACGGAGGAGCTGTTCGAAGAAGAAAGGCGCCGACAGGCAAAATACAGCCAGGCCAATCCATGATTTTGCAGTGTTTGTGTCGTTACTAATCTTGAGCGATGAAGCCACTTTTTGGATGCTGCCGAACGAGATATCGACGAGGAAGATGGTAAGCACAACTGGAGCGCACAACTGTACGCCAATGCGAATGGCAGAGGCCGAGATTCTTGTAAACTCTTCCGCCAGAGCTTCCCAGCCGGGAGTCAGGTGTGGGAGCTGAATTGGAGGGATGACCAGAAAGCTAAGCCCTAGGCTTCGGATAAAAAATAGATGGCCCCCCAACACGAGAAATAGGGCGATCGACGCCTGAATCTGGAGGTTGCCAGTAGCCGAGACGTTGCCGGGGAGCTCGGGGGCAAGGTATGTGATCTGGTTCAGCCCTCTTTGTGTATCGATGATGGTGCCTGCGATCTGCACCCCGAAGAACACCATCTGTGAGATGAAACCGATTATCATGCCAACCATAAACTCTTTCCCCAAGAGAGCACAGTAGAACAAGAAGTTGTCCGGCATTGGGCCGGCAGTCTTGTTTAGTCCGGGAAAGAGTAAAGCTGCGATCATCACCGCAAGCCCCACCTTGATCTGACTAGGCAGAGTCTTGCCACCGAGAAACGGTGTCAGGTTTAGTGCTGAGGCGACGCGGGTGAAGATCAGGAAAAACAACATCAAAAAGTCCTGGATATTCGTATGAAGGCCCAGGTTCGTGAGGATGCCTTGCAGAGCGCCCAACATATCCATCAATGCACCGAAGGGATCGAGTTGAGAATCATTTGCGTAAACTGCACAACTTCTTTCAGCATCCAGGGACCAAGGATGGCGAGCGCGGTCGAGACGGCAACAATCTTTGGTACATAGCTCAGAGTCTGCTCCTGTACCTGCGTGGTCGCCTGCAGAATGCTGATGAAGAGACCAACCACCAGTGCTGCTGCCATCGGGCCCGCGGATACCATCAGCACGAGGTAAAGCCCTTGGCGCAAAATGGAAACTATTGTTTCCGTATCCATCTATAGTTCGCTCCGTTCCGGTCTATACATAACTGAGGACAAGTCCTCGCACAATAAGGAACCAGCCGTCGACAAGAACAAAGAGCAGGAGCTTGAATGGCAGCGAGACAACACTGGGAGAAAGCATGCTCATGCCCATGGCGAGCAGGATGTTCGCGACAACCATGTCGATGATGATGAACGGCAGGAAGATCAGGAAGCCAATCTGAAATGCCTCTTTCAACTGGCTTGTGACAAACGCAGGGATGATGACTTGGAAGTCATCTTTCGAAAGCGGCGACTTTTCTTGCGAAAAGGGGACCGAAGACACCGGTTGTGATGCAGACACGTTTGGTGTCTGCACCGAAGAGAGTTGCGCCGCTGCATTGCGAGAGCCAGGTGCGGTGTTTGTGACGGCTACCTGAGCCACAGGTGTGACGGTCAAAGCCGTTGAGCCGACAGGAGCGTTGGTTGTAGTTGATGGCGAGGGCGTCGCGGGAACTCCGTTCAACTGCGAATGCGATGATTCATCCAGACGCCGAGCAAGTTCTACGAAGAGAAGGCGATCTTCGTTGTGAGCATGCTTGATGAGGAAGCGCCGCAAAGGTTCTTTGCCACGCCCAACGGCGTCGAAGACACTCTTTATGCTTGCCTCGGATATCATGTCCTTCGTGCCTGCGATTGATCCCGCATCCTTGTACATTTGCTTCACGACTGGGGTCATCACGAAAAACGTCAGGACGAATGCCAGCCCTGTGATGACCTGGTTCGGTGGAACGTTCTGCGTTCCCAGCGCATTTCGCAACATGGAAAGAACGACCGACATTTTGACGAAGGAGGTCAGCATGACCAGCACAAATGGCGCAAGGGCCAACGAGCCGAGAATAACGACCATTACAACTGGATTGGGTAACGAGTCCGGTGTCATATCTTCGCTGCCTAACGATCTTTCACAAGTTGGGTAAGTTTCCGAAACATGGGTGCATTTGCGAGCAAGTTGACTTCGTTTGGCCGTTCTTCGGGGAAATCCGTCTGTTCAAGGAGCGTCATAAAATGCATGGATTCGCCACTTGTAGCAATCAGCATGGTTGTGTTTTCGGCGCGCACGACATATAGGTTTTTCCGGGGTTCGAGCGCCTGGCGGGCGAGCACCCTGATACTTCCTGAGGAGGAACCTGTATTGGCCCGTAGACGAGGCCCGAGAAGCTTCAGAGCCCCGACAGCAAACAGGCAGATGCCAATTAGTAAGGCCATTGTCTTCACGTAGTCTCCCCAGAGGGAGCCAAGGGGCACAGTCTGTTGCAGAACAAACGAAGCTGTCATCTACTGTTCCCGCCAATGTGTGATCTTCACACCCATTCGTCCACTGTCAATATTTACGAGCTCACCGGAGCCAATCACGGTATTTCCACTCGCTAGTTGAACTGTGCTGTTAGTTTCGTTATCGAGTTGAATGATGCTGCCGGCAGAGAGTGTTTCCAGTTCGTTCAAGCTCATCTCGACGCGCGTCAGCACAACATGGATGTGGACTGGAAGCGCCGATAGATCGACCTCTCCCGCTTTGATATTTTGCTCTTGCAATTTCTTTTCTTGCGGCATTTCTAAACCCCATTTGTGAAATGTTTGAACAGCAAAGTGGAACGGTTCCTCTTCGCTCCTGCTCATCTGCCAGCCCCTGTGCGTAGCTCCGGATCTTTGTTCGGGGGGCAGGATAAGACAACATGCTGGCGTATAGATCAGCGTGTCGCCAGGTTCTACCTGGTGTATCTCGCCTGCACCCAGCGTCACGGAGCCAATGGACAACAAGAGCTCCCAGGACAGAAGAGTCCTGGTGAAAAGTGGCAGGCTTGTGCGCTCATGTGCGAGCTTTTCCAACACACTCCTGGGAAGGAAGAGGCGCGTATATCCATGTTCGTTGCTTAGTTGTATAGCAGTTTCGAGCATGAGCCCTGACTCTTGCTGCGCTGTCTTCCTAGATAGTGGACAAAGCGAAAATTCGAAAGGGAACTGCAGTGTGCGATTCATCCGTTCGAGGATACAGACGGCCACGAACTCTACCAGGGTTCCATCAGCATCGACTAATCCTGCTTCTTTACTGCTACGCAGCAGACGTGCAAGCGCTACTGTGAGCAGCGAGCGACTGATGGCAAGGGCGGCCTTGCCGGTGTTGGAGTTGATGCTGACCTCAAACATGCAGGCATCCGAGCCAAAGCTGGAAACGAAAGTCTCCGAGTCCAGGTAGACAGGCGAAGGTGGAGTTTTAATTCGAACCGTGTCGTCACGGGTCCACATGGCATTCGGCACGATACGCATGACATAGGGGTACATTCGAACTTCATCCCCTACGCTTAACAGGCATGGGTGCGCAGCATCGAGTTTGCGCCGGTTGACTAAGGTGCCGCTCACGCTATGCAGATCTTCAATGTAGAAAGCCTCATCGCGCTCGACAATACGTGCATGATGGCGGCTGATGGATTGCAGAGGCAGCGGAATGTCACTTGTTGTCGCCCTGCCGATGGATATCTCCTTCTGCGTGAAAACGAGGGTTTGTTTCTGCTCACTGTTGAGCTCATTTGTGAGCGTGATCTGAAGCTCATTTCCACTGGAAACTGGTAACAATTCACGCAGAACGTCCTCTGCCCACGAAGAGCAGTCTGGGAGAGCCGCAAAGAACTTGCGATAAAGATTGTTCTCTGCCACTTGCGCCGACGAATATCGGGTTAGTTCGGCGAACAGCTTCAGTTTCTCGGGTTTTCGCTTTACTTCAGATCGTGGCACTGGAGCTTCCTGGAATGTTCATGGGGTACCGACTGCCGGCAAGGATGATGCTTGCGATATTGAGACCTTTGCTTTCGAGTGCTTCCCGCAGACGGGCAGTGTGTTTTGCGAGAAGCTGTGTGGTGCTAATTGATTGCGACAGAAAGCGTATGGCTAACTGTCCCTTCGACTGTTGAATCTGCACCTTGAGTCCCGGAAGCGTTTTTGAATGAAATGTGATATCGACCATCTGAGTGTTGTTACCCAGTTGATGAAGTTGGATCTGATGGCCGAATTCCTCGGCGAGCTTTTGGATATCAGGTGGAATCGTGGGAGTGGGCTTGGTGATACTGCCTGCCGCGACCTGACGGCTCGACGACGAATCGACGCCACTGGCGGCCTCTCCTAAGCCAGCCAAAGGAGCAAACCCGGCTTTATTCCGGAGCTCCAACGCCTGTTTTTTTTCCGCTTTCTCCGCAACTTTGTCAAACTGCTGCTGTTGCTTCCTCTGGCTGTCCAGTAAGCTTTCAAAGCGATCCGAGGATCTCTGGACATCCTTCTTTTCCTGTCGCTGTTGTTGGGTTTCTGTCAGCTGAGGGTCTACCGTATTTTGATTCGTAATAATCATGTCCGTGCTCGCTTGCCCAGGTAAATGACGCTACCAATCTCGTCCTGTTCGAGTTCTTCCTTGTAGTTCTCTTCATGCTCAAATCTGGTTTTGGCCTTTTGCCGGTACTTCTCCAGAACCTCTTCATCAACCCTGCGAGAGGTTAGGACTACATTTGCTTTCTTGACAAGTTCCAGCGCCTGGTCCACCAGGATCTGCTGGGAGAGAACGGCAGAACGCGCTTCCTGCACATCCATCTCGAGTCCGATCAGTGCATCATTCTGTATGAGAATCGGTACGCCTAGACTCATTCCAGATTTCGAACGCTCTGTTCGTCTGCGGCGATAGAGCGCGACTGTCATCACTACCGCCTGTTCCAGTTCTTGTAGCGTTTTTTTCTCCGCCGAGAGCTCATTCTCTCTTGCCTTCAACTCGTCTTCAGCTTGTTTTCGCAGATCGATTCGCTGATCGAGAAGCGCCTGCAATCGAAATACAAATGGCATCGCTAGTTGGCGAACATATCGCAGAGTCTCTCAACAGATTCGCTTTGCGGCATGGACTCGTCTGTTGCCTGCTTTAGGTAGTCATTGATGCTGTCAATTCGACGAACTGCATCATCGATCCTCGGGTCGCTGCCTGCTTGATAGGCACCGAGGGCAATGATGTCCTTGTTCTTGTTGTAGGTTGCGAGCACGCCTCGCATTGCAGTTGCAGCCGCGCGATGCTGTTTCGTGCTAACGGCACTCATAACACGGCTTACGCTGCCTAGAACGTCTATCGCAGGGAAGTGACCGGCTCCCGCAAGGTCGCGAGACATGACGATATGGCCGTCGAGGATCGAGCGTACTTCATCGGCGACTGGCTCGTTCATGTCGTCACCGGCTACAAGCACCGTGTAGAAAGCTGTGATAGAGCCGCGATCGGAGTTGCCTGCTCGTTCCAATAGGCGTGGGAGCTCGGCGAATACGGAAGGTGTGTAGCCTGCCCGCGCCGGCGGCTCTCCGCAGGCGAGGCCTACTTCACGCTGTGCACGTGCGAAACGTGTGACGGAATCCATCATCAGCATGACCTTTTTCCCCTTGTTACGGAAGTATTCTGCGATAGCTGTGCCTACGTACGCGGCCTTCAGGCGTACGAGCGACGATTCATTAGAGGTCGCGCAAACAATCACGGAGCGTTTCAATCCTTCAGGGCCTAAATCCTGTTCCAGGAAGTCTCGTACTTCTCGTCCACGTTCGCCCACTAGAGTAATAACGTTGACGGCGGCCTCTGTATTCCTTGCAATCATGCCGAGGAGGGTACTTTTTCCAACGCCGGCGGCTGCAAAGAGACCAATACGTTGTCCTTCACCGCATGCCAACAGTCCATCGATGGCTCGTACACCGACCGAAATGGGATTGAGCACGCGATTTCGGTGCATCGGGTCAGGGGCTTCCTGGTAGACGGCGTACTCTTCCTTTGCGAGGAGCGGCCCCTTGAATTCCGCATCCATGGGCTCGCCGAGTCCGTTCAGCACTCGGCCTAGCAATTCGTCGCCCACCTTGACGGTCAGATAGTTGCCGGTAGGCAGGACTTCGCTCTGAGGGCCGATGTCCACGAGCGGCCCAAGCGGCATCAATAGCACGTCGCCATCTTCAAAACCGACGACTTCGGCCTTGAGAGGCGTTGCCGATCGGTGATTATGAATCATACAAAGCTCACCTATCCAGGCGTCAGGTACGGTGGCACGGATGAGGAGTCCGACAAGCCCTTTCACGCGCCCCTTCACGACAAATGGGGTGCACTTGTCGATGGCGGCCAGATACGGAGCGACGCTAAACGCTGAGACTTCCGGCATCAGTACCTCGCAAAATTGCGCGCTCCAACGATTGGAGTTGCGTGTTAAATTGGGCGTCGATGGTGCCCAAAGGGCTTTCAACGATGCAACCACCCAAGGCTATGGATTCGTCGACGACGACTTGAATCTCGCCGATCTCAGAGTTGGAGCGCTTCAGCTCGATCGTCTGCTGAAGCACGATCGATTCATCTTCAGGGCGGACTCGCAGCCTGAGTTTCTGTTCACCGCGCGCGGAACGTATTGCTTCGCGGGCGCTTTGCAGAACTGCGGTGGGATCGATGTTTGCTGTTTCACCGACAATTTTGCGCGCTACCGCCATTGCCAACTGCACGACGACAGTTTCATTTGTTGCAAGGTAACGATTACGAGTGTTCCAGGCTTCGACGAGAGTATTGTGCCACTTGTCCAGGCCATCCGCATAGCCTTGCTGCCTACTCTCCGTGATCAGTTCTTCCCGTTCGAGATGCGCAGCACGAACGATTTCTTCAGCTTCATCGCGTGCTTTTGCAATAGTCTCCTTCGCTTGCTCGGAAGCGTCCGATAGGGCTTTGGGAATACGGGAGGTGAGAGGCAGACCCGTACCTAGTTTCGCCTTGATGATGTTTGCGGACACTGTGTTTCGTCCTTTCGCTAAAACGGTCGAGTTAGCCACGCGATGAGGCGTGGCGAGGAATGCTTGAGAGGGAAGCCGAACTTATCTTCAGCCTTTTTAAGTTCACGTGCGGCTTGCGTCTCCCGAAGCGCGCGGAGACTTCCACGCACTTGTTCGGAGGAAAAATCCCCAATCCGTTTTAGTTCTGCCTCGACCGCGTCCCGGCTTTTGATAGGCAGCAACGCGAGGATGTCCACGCGTGAGTCCGCTTTGTAAAGGAGTAACGCGTGAGCGAAAACAAATGCATCCATTGCTGATTACGCCTTTGCGGGAGCTATTTGCTTCTGCTTTGCGGTGCCACCTCTCAGTTCCTCAAGCTGCTTCTCGAGGCTCTGAATCTTCCGCTTGCGAATCTTGCTCACGGATGTGACCAAAAGAGATATGATTGCAGCCACAATCGTGAGAAAAACAGCGGCAATTTCCATCCATCTGCTCAAAGATAACGGACCAAGTATCTCGGTTGGGATGGGCTGGATCGTGACCTTCTTGTAGATCACGGCGACGTTGCTCGGCGTGAGTCCTTCGACACTTTTGGCGACCAGGTTTTGGACTTCCAATTCACTGAGCGGAGGGGTTTCACTGCGGTATTGGAGCAGTACGGAAGCTGTGGGTTGCGCCTGCTGCGATTTGTCGAGTAGGGGAGTGTTTTCAGGTAAAACCACTTGCACTCGAGCGTCCGCTACGTCGGGGAGAGAATCCAGAGTCCGGGTGATTTCGCCGTTGAGACCGGAGAGAAAGCGAGCCTTTTCCTGCGACGCGGTAGGAATCATACCCGCATCTTGAAACACGCTGTCGAGCCCCTTTACTTTTTGCCGCGGGAGTCCGTTTTCTTGGAGGAGTTTCCATGCACGGATAAGTGTGTCGTCGCGGCCACGTACGCTCACGATCCAAGTTGCCGCATCTTTCTTGGCGGTTGGGTCCAGCTGGAGCGAGGCGTTGATGTCGTTTTCGCGAAGTAGAACAACAATTTGCTGCGCGTCATACTCGTTGAGGCCAGAATCAAGCTGCTTTGAGCACCCCGTAAGGAACAGAACGCTACCGAGCAAGAACGATGAGGACAGCAGGTGTTTTTTCATACTTACATCCGATCAGATTTGAGTTTGCAGAATCGTCTTGACTCCGCTGGAGGCTGAGTCGACCAGTTTGGAAAGCACACTGATGTTCTCGTTCATGCTATTGGCCATTTGTTGCAATCTCAGCCAGTCCTGCGGCGATGCATTCGGTGAGATCTTCTGCAGGGTTGCATCGAGCTGGTTGTACTGGGCCTCGATGCTGTTCAACTTACCTTTCACTTTGTTCATCGTTCCGGTTGAGGAGTTAGCTTTCACTGTCGTCTGGACGCGATCCAGGTGATAGCGTCCCGTTGCCATAGTTTGCTGCACCTTTTCTGCCCCGGAAGAAAGGCCATTGATGCTCTTTGTTTGCGCTGTTCCAGTGGTAATCCTCGTAACGGATTCAGCAGGTTGTACTGCCGTCGATGATGGCTGTAGCGAAGCAACTGATGCCGGTGGCGTAGGAGCAGCGGCCGAGACGGATTGCGACGCGTGGGAATTCAACTGGTCAGCAGTGTCCTGGAGCTGCGCCTTTATCTTGTCGAATTGCGAAGCGCCATCCTTTGGAAGCTGTGTTCCTCCTGTCCCGTTGAAGGAATCGCTGACCGTGGGAGTTACTGCTTTAGTAAGAATTGGGTCCATAAATCAAGTCCTGTTGCTATACACATTGCTCAACGACTGGGTGTATGTGTCGCAGAGGTTGGAAAGTCGCTAGCTACGTGTCTTTCGTGCTGCTGACTGGCTGAAGCTGAAAATCGATAAGAGTTTCTGAAACGTTGTTTCGACAGCTCGGAACATACGCTCCAGCTCCTCGATACTGCGCTGGCGCAGCTGAGGCTCGTTCGGCGCAACGTGTTTCCAGAGCGACGTCCAGTATCTCTGTCGCCCGAGGTTGGCAAGCCATAGTCGCGGCTCGTTGCTGGGGGTAGCCGCAATTATGCCCGAGGCTCCCGCGGGCGAGGGATCACGGACCACCTTATAAACCATTGTGGCGTTCGAAACGCTTCCGAGCAGGCGCGTGATGCCATTTATATCTGTCAGCCGATTCTTCGGGTCTTTCTCGATCATCCGGTCGACTATCCTACAGATGAACGCTGGATACCGATTCATCTCATTCAAAGAGGTCGCGTGTTTCGTTACGTCCGTGTGCCAAGTGAGCCAGCCTAGATTGCTGTTCTTCTCTACATCTTTGAACTGCGCGTCGAACAGCTTGCGGCCCAGCAGAAGCTCATAAAAAACAAAGCCGGCGATGTAGGCATTCGCTCCTACAGGTGTTCCAGGCGCTACCTCTCCGAAAAATTCAGGATAGGTGTACTTCGCAGAGTCCAAATCGAATGTCTTGCCAAGCTCGAAGGGCTTGTGCGTTGCGATCTGAACAGTTTGGTCTTCGCGAACGAGGATCTTGCTCGGATTCAGACTGCAGAAACGCGCTTCCGTCACATTGGCTTTCGCGATGGCCTCCAGAACGCTCACCATAAGGGGAAGTAGTTCCGCAATCGGTTTGGGTTCGTCTGTTATCCATTTAGCAAGAGGACGAGCCCGCCGCCACTTCTCTATCGCCTGGTTTTTGGCCTGGCTTTTGTCTGCAGCTAATTGTTTGCCAGTCGCCATGTAGCGATTCCCCCTCGAAGTTGCTTCCGGGTGTTATGGCCGGAACGTGCTTGCACTGACTACAACACAGGCAAGGAAAAAATAATCCGCGTTCTTCGGAAGCTCATTGAATCCGCGGGAGCTGGCTCCGGTTCCGCGCCGTCGGCACGTGGCAGCTCTCGAAAGTGGCCGACGATGTTCCCATGTGAGAGCGGCCTGACGACGAGTAAGCATTGCTTTATTGATTAGTGGATGAGACTTCGGAAAATCTCATCCACTCTTGTTATTTCGCTAGTATGCCCCGCCGTTACCACTCAGAACCTTTTCAATTCCGCTCATGTTGTCCACACCGGCAGTAGATCCGGAAGTGCCGGACAGATCCTGCTCGACTGCTTTAACATTTCCGCTGCCGATGTCTTCCAAAACCTTTGATCCGGCCTGCGTACTGATGTTGCCGTCCTTCATCTGATCTTGGACCTCGCCGCGCAGACGATCGAGATCGCCACCTACGTGCGACGGGCGAGAGCTCGGCGCATTTCCTGCCGAATCGACCTCCAGGTTCATGAGGTCGGGCATCTCGGCAGCCGCATTGCCGGAGATACCTGTAGGCTGTCCACTGCCTACTGCGGGTTGTCCACTGCCTCCCGCTATCTGTCCACTGCCTCCCGCCTGTCCACCGCCCAATCCGGAAGCTTGACCTCCCCCACCCTGCTGCCCGCCAGTCAGTTGTTGCAGTTCCTGAGAAAGCTTCTGCAATGCCTGAGAAAGCTCTTGCTCAAGACCCTGTGGACCGCTTTGACCTCCAGTAGCACCTGCGCCACTTGACTGGCCTTGGCCCTGGCCTCCGCCCATCATGCCGGAAACTGCCTGCTCCAATCCGCCAACGCCCTGCAGGAGTTCGCCAGCGGCCTTTTCCAATCCGCCCGCGGCCTGCTCCAGACTGCCCGCGGCCTGCTCAAGTCCACCCATCTCTCCCATGCCTGACATACCGCCCAGTAATCCTGCGATCGCGCCCATTTGAATCTCCTTGTAAAGGCCGTTATCTGAAACAGATTCAGCCGTTGAATATGATCTTTCTGCTAGTAACAACTTTCGACCAGAACTTTTATTCCTCTTCATCGAACGATTTTGAAAAAAATAAAGACTCGCTCGCCTCGCGGCCATGAATCCATATGTTCAACCCCGCTCAATCTTCCCGAAAATGTCACTACCGAGGGAGGGTCTAACCCGTTTTCAACTCGTTCATGGAGAAACTTTCGCGGAGATAGATATTAAATGTCCGCAGGTAGGTAAGATTCTTTTCCGAATTTGTGTTCTTGCTGAAAAGGAAACCTTCACGATGATTCTGCCGAAGCGCCTTTGCTCTCTGCGCGTAGCGCTCGGATGCGAAAATTCACGGACCGGCATTTGTCCGAGAGGCCGATCATTCAGCATTTTGCCGAAGATATCAATCGCTCTAGATGTCTCGATGAGTGACTCGCCCTGTTCTTGTGAATCGAGAATTACTTCCGGTTTGCCTGTGATCCGCCCCGGCATCGGCTCCGCGTCAATTGAGCTTGTGCAAATACCGCGATATGCTTCCTGTCAACGAATTTAACGAGAATTTGAAGCCTATATTCAAACTGGAATTAGTGAGTTCGTTCGGACGGCCATCGAGATGACAATATGAATTGGGGGAGCATCAGAGTGGCAGTGGGTGTCGCGTTTTGTTGCGTCTGGGGAATTGCAGGGGCGATCGCGCTGCCCAGCCCCTGGAATGTGTGGGGCGTGGGACTCAGCATTGGAATTTCAGCTGCCCTCGTCGCAGCTCTGGTGATGCTTCCCGCACGGCGCAAGTCTGTTGCCTTTCGTGGGCAGGTGTACGGGGTGGCTGTCGCCCTCGAGGCGGCGGGTATCGGCATCGCGGTATGGTCGCTAAGGCATCTTCCCTTCAGCAGTTTCTCTTGGCCGCGATTGGATTAGTCGTTGGGTTCATTTCATGGGGTTATGGAAAGCAACAGATATGTCGCTCTTCCGCTGGGTGGCGGGAACGCAATGCGCCATATGCGTCGTCGCGGCATTCTCGCCTGGCGTAATAGAGAACGGCGGCATTGATGTGCGCCGGGTCGTAGTCGGGTTGGGCAGCGCGCTCGTGCTCTGGGCCGCAGGGTTAGTGACTTTATTTTTACAAATTCCGTTGTGAAGCCTGAACGCGTCAGAAACGAAAGACATGGCTCTGGGTGAACCGTCTGTACACATGAAGTTTGCAGACCAGCCAAATCATGGCGGAAGAGTAACTTTATATAACCCCGTTAATCGACAGTCGCGGACGATTTGACCTTGTGGGAATCCATAAGTGCATTGGCGATATTACACAATCATCATCTCGTCACAGATCCCAAGTGGTCCAGGTGCGATTGCCAACGTGACAGCAGCATATCCGCTTTACCTCGCTGCACCGAGCTGAGAACATCCGCGTATATCTTTGTCTTCAAGTGCTCTTTCTCTACGATTAGCTGCGCCAATGTCTCGCCTTGCAAGCCTGCGATCCTTGACACTTCGGCTTCGTTGACAGCCCCTTTGCAGTCACGGCGCTCAAGTCCCTGTTCTCTTCTGCAAACTGCTTCGCAAGCTTAGACAGGGTTGGTCGATCACCTTCCCATATCGTTCGACTCTGTTGTCTTTGGGTGTCAGTCAGATCAAGCTCTCTCGCCACGTAGCCTATAGGACTATGGCGCCATCCTCTATGCCCAAAATCCTCTATACCAACCACGTGTCTCTGCGTGAGCGATAAATAAACCGGCGAGCAGAATCAGAACGGTTGCAACGATGAACACTCTACTTTTCATAACGGGTTGTCCCTTCACTTCAACCCCATTCCAACAATCAGACACAGCGAGTGCCATAAAGAACGGTCAAGCCATGCAAAGTTTTGTAAAGCTGGTACTCCGTACAGAAAGTTGATCTAGCATAGGATCGCGGGGGGTTAGAGATGAAACAGGATCGCGTGCTCATCATCGACGATGATGTAGAGCTTTGCCGATTGCTCAGTGAGCGGCTTCAACCAGAAGGCTTTACGATCGAAGCCATCTACGATATATGGGATCTTCCGCAAAGATTACTGTGCGCGATCATGGGCTCGGCGTTCCATCAGAAGATCTGCAAATTTTTTTTGAGCCATTTTAAACGCGTCGGAACTGAACGCGACAGACAAACAGGCGGAACAGGTCTCGGATTTGCAATCACCAAACGCGCCATCCGCATGCATGGCGGCGAAGTTTATGCCGCAAACGCCACGCCGCATGGCCTAGCGGTGCACATTCTCCTACCACTGACGACCTGATCGAGGTAGCCACGAGCTTTTCCCTCGCTGTTAAGCTAGCGCGGGGGTCTTCACGACGTCACAAGTCCTTCGAGACTTCCTCAATACGACGTTTTTCAATGCAGGAAATGCAGTGGGGGCTCAGTACTGGCTTTACGTATCTTTTCAATGTTTGACCAATTTTTATCGCACTCAGAGGGCCGTACTGATGAAGTGAGATGAGAGATGCACAAGCTGCAAAAAATGCAGCGCTCCAAAATCGGTGCATCTATGGAGGTTCTCATGAAATCTAACATAACCCTCAAAAGCACCCTCGCCGCAGCCATCGTGGTCTCCGCTCCGCTCTTCACTTCCTTAGCGCACGCCCTGGATGGGCGAGAGTTCATCGCTAGTATTCCGTTCGACTTTTCAGTGAACCATCTGCATTTCGAAGCGGGATCATACAAGTTTAATCTGGCACCGGACGCATTTGGAATGTCCGTGATTAATCTAAAGACCGGAAATAAACAATACATCACCGTAAGACCCCAAGATAGTTTTCTCCCTGCTGAACTTGGATTTCTCGTCTTCAGTCGAAGGGGAGGAAATAGCTATTTGTCTGAAGTTCACTTCCCGGGAACCGTCGGTTTCAGCAGCTTGACTACTCCACAAAAGTCCAAGACTCGCGACTCGAATACGATTTTGCAAGGTGCTTTCCGCAGATGAACCCGAGAAAGCAGCTAAAAGTTACGTCCGTTGAAGGGCATGTTTTACTCGGCATGTGTGCGCAAATTGAAGTTCCATCTTCCAAAAAATCGCGCATAACGATGACACCCCGGTAAGGTTGCCAACGGGAGTGCGTAGAAGCACCGCTGCTCCAGCAAATGTGACAGGTCAGTGATGCCAAAAAACGAGGCTAGATAGTAAATCGGGCAATCGCGAATGATGCGACGATTAGGACCATGTCGAGAACGTCACTGCGCTGTACCCCGATTGCTATGCGAAGGCTGGTCGGCGGCTTTAACATGGCAGGCACCCAGACAGCTGCTGACTTTCTCCTCGATCCTGGTTTGATGCAGCCTGTCCTCGAGCATGCCAGAGCACCCAACGGATCATCCGTCCATTTGAGATCTTGATCGAGACCGGCGCAGTCGCCGCTAACGCGTCCCGTCCCCGCGTTTTGAGTGAACGCGTTGGTTCACTTTTGCTTCCATCCCGCATGAATGCACAGTGAACTTCAACGCCGGCCCCACTCATGCACAGGGGGACAAGAACGACGACAAGTGGTGCGATTACGGGTTACCAGGTCCGTCTTACAGAATGGAAATCGACGTTCATTCATTCTCGTGCGAATTGTCCTCATATTTCAAGTGCAACAACCTCATACATTTCTACCTTCGGCACTGTGAGCGATACCCGGTTGCCTGTCTGCTGAAATGCAACCGTGGTGCCTGCGTGCAGCAATGAAGCCTGGCGAATCTTCTTCTCTGCAGGGAGCGTCACTCGTACAATCTGGGCGGTAAGTGCAACTGGTTTTCGCATGTGGCCGCGAAAGGCATTTGCGCCGTTGTAGTTAAGCAGGTGCACCGCGACCCCCCGCTGCGTCTCCCAGGCGATCACTTCCATCAAGCCATCGCCCTCCACGTCTACTGAGTTGTTTCCCTTCAGGAGCCAATTCACCGCGTTGCTTATCTGTCTGCCAAGATCCATATGATCCAGTCGCCAGAATGAGCTGTCCACATCGCCCGCCATATATACCAGCCTTGAGGCGCCAACCTCACGCGACACCATCGCAGGAATGTCACTCGGCGGTTCGCGCTGGTACACAGCCTCAGGCGGATACACAGGATACGGCTTAATAAAGGTCATCGCCGCGTCGCGATGTGGCACGATCGGCTGTCGCCACTCCGGACCCGCAATCCAAGTCGTCTCCTCAAAACCTTCCGTTAGCGCACCGCGCTCTCTGATGTATTGGAGGTGAATTCCACCCATCGATTCATGAGCCTTCTCATTCGCCCGCGTTGGTTCGGCCGCTTTGCTGATGCCGAACAGCGCTCCCAGAACAAAATCTTTTCTGGCCTTCCCCGTCTCGTCGAACAGTCCCGTCTGAAACGTGGCCAGCACCGCACCTCCGCGCTCGGCATACTGGCGAATTGCTGCCGCCTGAGCATCTGACATCAGCGCCATGTTGGGGAGGATCAATACTGAGTATTGCGAAATGCGTTCGTGGTCAAGGTCCAGCTCGTGGACATAATCAAACGGGATCCGGGCCTCTACCAACGCGGCATAGATACCCTCCAGGTGATCTGTGCGATCCTCCGTATAAGGAGCCTTGTACAGATTCACCGAACGTGGAGACACCACGACACCGACGCTCGCGAGTGACCTTTTATTGTGAAAGTGTCCATCGTTCTTCGAATGCCACGAGAGGAAGTCGCGGCCCGGGGCTTGCCAGCGGCGATCTTCCTTAAATCCCTGCTCCAATCCCAGCCAGTGATACCAGATGATGCCTCCCGCGGCCGCAGTCTGCGCCATGCGAAACGAAGGCTCAGCCGAAGTGTCCGTCGTCTGACGCCATGAGATTCTGCCGGAGCGTCCATAGCTTGCGCTCACCGCAGCGACTGAGCGATCTCCCATCAATGCGCGCGCAAACTTTACTTGCTGCGTGTCCTGCCATACCGGAGCCACGACTCCCGAACGCGATTGGTTGTCTGCGGTGTACCAGCTGGCCTCTCGGGTCAGCCGCCACTGGTCCAGCCCAGACTCTTTCAGACCTCCGCCGAGATTGCAGGAGTAGAAGTTGTTTGGACTTTTTTCCAACACCGTCGCTTTGTAGAGCTGAATCAGCTCAAACGCCTTATCCATCAGTGCTGCACGGTATCGCTGCGAGTGCGGATCACCGATCCTGTTGCAGTTTTCGCAGTAGCACACCTGCATCGTCGGCCAGCCGTTCATGTAGACGCCATCGATGTCATAGTTCGCGTTCAGCTCGCGAATGATCGCCGGTTGTTGCTTCGCATAGTGATCGCTGAAGATGCACGTGTACGCGATATCAGGCGCTGGCTGCTGCAGGCTGCCATCTTCGTTTCTGCGAAACCATAGTGGATTTGCCTCCAGCAACTTCGGATCGGTCCACTGAATGTCAGGACTCATGCGGCCGTACACATAGAGTCCGCGCTTCTTAGCAGCGCTTACGCACTCGCCAAAGAGGTCGCGGCCTTTCAGATAGATGCTGTGGTGGAAGTATGGAACCTTCGACGGATAAAACGCGGCCGGTCCCGAAACGGATAGAGCTACGGCCTGCACCTTCGCCGACGTCCAGAAGTTTGCCCACTGCTCTACATTCTGCGAATCACCATCATGCTCGTTGAAATTCGTCTGGCCAATGCGCTTGATTGTCCTGTACCACGGGAGAGAGACTGAAGAATCACTTGCGTCCATAGCTACCGCTGCAACATTCTCGACAGATGTAAGAGATGAGAGAAGCGTGCCTGCGCTTAGTGCATTGAACTCGCGCCGTGTCATTCTCATATGGCTGCGTCAGCTCCTTGGAATCAGGTACCGTCTGGGACAATTGATGCTGTGGCAAATCTTACCGGATTAGTGCCGATAAATGTATGGTCTACCACGCGACTGCAAGGGGAAGTTTGGGCGGAAGACAAGTCTGCGCGAATGTATTAGGCCTTTGGGTGGGATCAGCGAGCGCAAATTGCCAGCTTCCGAAGCCCGAACGTTACGATCTCGATCGCGATCCGTTCGAGGCCGATGATGTGGAGAGGAAGCATCTGGAGATCGTCCAACAATTGCAAGCTCAGCTTGAGCACGAGATCGCGGCGTTTTCTCTGGAGGTTCAACAGACATGCACTGCCCCTGCAGAAGAAGGTCACTTGTGTCACTACTTCCCCCGGCGCTACGGCTCGCGTTCTGGCGGGCAACAGCCGGACTGGGCCAAGCAGCCTGACGATCGTCTTTGATTGCGAGTGTTCTGGATATGCGCAAACAATTGAATCAGACGGGTGCCACAAAAAGGCGTAGGCGCCAAGGAATGTATCAACGCTGTTGGTAGCGTTCGAGTACATCCTCAAGTGAAACGGCTCCTTCGAGTGTTCCACGAAGAGCTCGATTGATTACAGGAAGCAGGGGCCAGCGCTGAAAATGTGGGAGGGCACTCGATAAGGGCAAATCGGGAAAGAGTAAAGGAGTTCGTTCCGCTCCGAGCTTCTCATCGAGGCGAGCGGTATTGAAGGCGACCTGGTGCATCGACATCTCGGCCGACAACGTATCCAGCTCCTGTTTGGTCGCGGTATACCAAAGGCCATCGCGACAATGGACCAAGATTGGAGATAAATCCTGAATCTCCCCATATTTCGTCAACGAGCGCATCGCTTCTGATATCACTTCCGAGCCTTGAATGATCGGGACAACGATTGGTTGCAGAGCATCTTCCAAATGAAGATCCCGCTCTTCGCGTTGCTCTTCCATGGAGGGTAAATAAAGGCCATCCTCATGGGTCAAAACCTCGAAGATAGGGACTGGCTGAAGGGACCGCGAGATCAAATAAGCGATGGTATTCGCAAGGATCACCGGCACTACGATTGAATAATTCCCACTAACCTCCATCACCATAAAGACCGAGGTGAACGGCGCTCTCAGAAAAGCTGCGAAAAGAACTCCCATCCCGACTAGGGCATAGGAGCCAACTGAACCAGTAAGATGCGGGAAGAAGAGCTTCTCAAACGAACCGACGGACGCTCCCAGCATTGCTCCAATGAATAACGTCGGAGCGAACATACCTCCGGGTGTTCCGCTGGAAAATGACAAAGTTGTCGCGATAATTTTGAAAATGGCGAGCACCAGTAGCATCTTCCATGCAAACTGCGCGTGCATCGCCTGATCGATGACATCGTAGCCAGCACCCATGACCTGAGGCAGGCCAAAGTAGCCAATGCAGCCTACGAGGAATCCCGCCGCCGCGGGCTGTAACATCTGCGATGATGTCGCTGCACTCTTCAACTTGGGTCGAAGATATTCCAGCGACTTGGAGAAGGCGAGCGAGGCAATTCCTCCGAAGATTCCCAAAACTGCGTAAGCCAGCAACTCGCGTGGATCACGCAGAGTAACGGTAGGCACGCGGAACATGGGCTCCGCCCCCCAAAACCACCGTGCAACGACTACACTCGAAATTGTCGCCAGCACTATTGACCCCAGTACACCTGCGCTCCATTGCCCAATTACCTCCTCGATGACGAACAAAATTGCCGAGATGGGTGCATTGAACGCGGCAGCGAGGCCTGCTGCCGCACCCACCGGCGCAAAGATACGAAGGCGTGCTTTGGAGAGCTGGAGTCTCCTGCTGATGAGTGAAGCCACGCCAGCGCCGATCTGTAACGAAGGATCTTCTGGGCCGAGGGAATGACCGCCACCGATCGCTAAGGCAGAGAGGAGAAATTTACCACAGACTGTACGGAACGAGATATATCCGTTGTGGATATACATCGCGGCTTTAGTCTGGTTGATGCCACTGCCCCGCACCTCTGGAAAGACGAAGCGGGTCAGTATTGCAACGATAAGCCCGACGACGGTCGGCGCAATCAGCAGCCTCAGTTGCCGGGGCCCCGGCGAAGAGCCGAGCAACAGCACATTCACCCAGGCTATCGCCATGCGGAAAGATACAACCAGTAACCCGGAGATGATGCCAATAAAGATGGACAGCAAGAGCAAGATCCGCTCCTCGCGTCCCGGGATAGATGGCTCTGAGTCCGAAGCGATTGGTGGTCTCGGTAGCTGTGATGTTGCGCTAATGGCCGTCCCCTTTCGTTGCGGACCCTTGCGCCAGCAAAAGAAGCAGTGCATCGTCTCCAGTGGGAGCCGCACAACGTTGGCTAGTTTGGACCTCGGTATCGTAGATCAACTGCATTGCCGTTTTTTGTTTGTCGGAATCATGGAGAAGTTCGGAGCGGCTCGTCGTGGCATCTGGGCCCGCCCAACGGGCGGCTAACGATTGCGATCCGTCGCTCGGAGCAGTACATGTATTCCAACGGGTCTTGGCGATTGCTCGATCAGTGAGAATACGATCCACTCTCTCTTGCGCTGACAACGCTTCGCTGGGTACAAGCTGTAGAATGCGTCGGATCTGCATCAGCAGTACGGCGTTTTCTTCATTTCCGGGTTGCTCTCGCACTGCTCGTTCGAGCAATGCGAAGGCCATCGTATAGTCGCCGCGGCGATATGCAAGTCTGCCAGCCTCACTCAGTACGATTTGATCGTGAGGTTGGCGTGCAAGAGCCTTCTGAAAAAAGTCCATCGCCTCTGACGAGGCGGCAGCCTGTTCCAGCAGATTAGCGAGCGTCACGTCGAGTTCCGGATCCTCGGGAGCGTTCCCTGCGGTTACTAGCAGTTCGGCTTTCGCCGGTTCGAGCTGTCGTTGCTCGATGAGATAACGTGCCAGTTCAAGTCGAACCTCGCGCCGCCGTTTGGCCCCATCTCCTTCCCAATCTCCATAGATAGAAGCACGATAGAAATTGATCGAGCCTTGTACGTCATGCTTTCTTGAGGTAAGACGAGCGAGTTGCAGATTGATGAAGCCATCTCCTGGGCGCTCCTCTCGTAACCCTATGAAGTAGTTATAGGCCTCCTCGGTCCTGCCCGCCTGCGCCAGAGCCTCAGCCAGCATCAACTCATAGCTCCGTTCTCCCGGTGCGTAGGACAACGCAGTTCGGTAGAATGTGATCGCCTGATCGGGTCTATTCGTCCGCAAGGCTGCTCTGCCACGATCCGACCAGCGTTTTGCGAGCTCCGCACGGTGTTCCTGGAAAGAACGAAACAAAAATAGAGTGACAACGAACAGCACGGCGGTGATCGCCGTCAGACTCAGGAAAGTAATGGAGTCGCGGAGAATCAATTGGCGTGTTGTAGTCAATCTCGTGGTATTGTTCGCCATCGGCTGTTCGATACAAATCACTTGGGAAGCTTGATCCCTTATGAAACGGAGGTATCTAAATCAGTTTACCGTCTCGATTGTCAGACTTGCCTCGCAGCGCAAGAGGAGAGGGAATCCAGATCCCATTTGTGCTGAAACCAGGAAACAAAGGGTAGCTATATAGAGCGCGCGATAGGCGTTCAGCAGGAAATAGAGCGATTTGGTTAGATCATCTCCTCAGATACGAGACAATAGTACGACGGATTTGCGATCCTGCTACTCGAGGTTGCGCGCGGGTTGTTCGAGAGTGGTGCGGCGCAAATCCCCTGTCTCTTCTTCGAGCAGCCAGCGGCGAAGCTGCAGAATGTCATTGGCTCGAACGATGCCGACGACGTTCATCGTTTGCCGGGATTGAACCACCACGGCGTTCTCAACATCTTTGAGCATCATGGAGCGATGTACCTGATCGACGGATTCGCCAGGGTAGGCGAGCACGTAGTCCTGACGTGCGAGCTCCTGCATCGTGAAGTGATGATCGGGCGGCTCGATACGCATAAGGTCATGTGCTTCCACGATGCCCAGCAGCGTTTTATCCGCGTTGACGACGGGAACGAAACCGATCTCACTCGGCTTGTACTTTTCGATGACGGATCGTAATGTCTCATCGCTGTGAACGATATTGAATTCTCTTTTCATCACTTGATCGATACTCGCGCGCATCAGCACCGGGACGGAGTAGTCCTGGCTGATGATAAGGCCGCGCTTGACGAGTTTGATGGTCATGATGGAATCGCGGCTGCAGAGACGGACGAATCCGTCGGCGATCATGACGGAGACGACAAGGGGCAGGAGAGAGTTGGGATTGTGGCTGAGTTCGAAGAGGAAGACGATGCTGGTGAAAGGCGCGCGCGCAATGCCGCCAAAGACAGCGGCCATGGCTACGAGCGAATAGAAGGCCGGGTCGCTGACGAGACGCGGAAAAAAATGCTGGCAAACTGTGGCGTAAGCAGAACCGAGTCCTCCGCCGACAACGAGGGAGGGCGCAAAGACGCCGCCGGTTGTGCCTGAGCCGAGTGAGATGACGAGCGCCCAGAATTTGGCCACAGCAATACTGATGAGGCTGGCCACGCTAAGGTGATCGTTGAGCATTTCTCGGATAGTGTCGTAACTCGTGCCGAAGACCTGCGGAACAAAATATCCGATGACGCCCAGGATGAGCGCGCCTATTGCCGGAGACCAGACGGTCGCGTATTTGAAGGGAAGTTTATCGAAGAAGTCTTCGAGCCAGTCGAGGGTGCGGATCATGCACAGACCTACCAGACCCATCAGGATTCCCATGAGCGCGAAAAGCCACAGCTCGCTGACGCCTGTGAGCTTGAATGCCGGCGTCGGAAACAGCGGGTTCCAACCGGCAAAGTAGATTCGTACGCCAGTAGCTGCCGCAGAAGCTAGCGCCACAGGGATGAAGGAGCGTGCGCGCAGCTCAAAGAGCAGCAATTCAACGGCGACAAGGATGCCAGCTAGTGGAGCAGTGAATGTGGCCGCCATGCCGGCGGCAGCACCGCAAGCCAACAAGACACGACGATAATAGGGTGTGAGTCCGAGGGCCTGGCCTAGGAGAGAGCCGATGGCACCACCGGTCTGAATGATGGGACCTTCCGCGCCGAAGGGACCACCTGTGCCGATGGCGAAGGCTGTGGCCAGGGGTTTCAGGATGGCGACACGAAGGCGCATGCGGCTGTGACCGAAGAGTACGGCCTCCATCGCTTCAGGTATGCCGTGGCCCTTAAGCGTGGGCTCAAGAAAGTAGATGAGGAGGCCGACGATCAGGCCACCGATTGGCGGAATGAGAATGACCAGGAGGCCGAGATGATTGTTGGCCGGATTGCTAACCGCGAAAGATAGCCTGCCGTAAAAAATAAGGTTAGTGAAGAAATAGATGAGCTCTAGCAGGCCCTGGGCGACAAGACCGCCGATGATGCCCACCATGACCGCGATGCAGCATATTTTGATGACCTGCGGCTCTAGAGCAACGCCGAACTGATGTTTTGTGAAGTCCCCTGAGTTCAGTTTTGTTGCATTTGAAACCGGAGTATCCGCCATGGAGATTTCCTCTTGCTCGCAAAGAAGCACTCATCGAGGCAGACACCCGGCTCAGCTGAAGGTCAACTTAGTATCAGAGGACCTCAACGCCAGTAGAGACAAGCGAGGTTTCTGCCGTCTCCGCCATACTCTCGCTTCGCAGTTTCAATGCTTGCAATATGTTTGTCTTGGTTACGACACCAACAACTTTATCTCTGGCCTGAACCGCCAGGAGCATAGGCTCGCAGTCTTGCGCGAGCAACAATCGAAGCGCCTCCGTCGCGTTTGTGTCCGGAGGAACTTTCTGAACCCGGCGCTGCATGATGTCGCGCACACGCGTGGTTCCCCATTTTTCTGGTGGGACCTGACTGAGCGACCAGAGGCTGCAGGTGCCGACGATTTTGCCGTCGTCGATAACCGGGAATATCTCATGTCGTGTATGCGGGGAAAGCATGGCGGTGAACTCCCGCAGAGTCATAGCGGCGGAAGTTGAGATCATTTCGGTCTGCATGATCTGGCTGACTGGAAGATCCTGCAGCTCGGTGACGCGCACCGCCTCATGCAGGCGCTGATCCCCAGAGGCCGAAGCATCGCCGGATACCGCGTAGGCGACTGCCGACCCGATAAGTGCAGGAATGATGAAGGCATGTCCACCTGTTGCCTCTGCAACGAAGACGACGGCGGCGAGTGGAGTCTTGTAGCCTGCGGAGATAAAGCAGGCCATGCCGACCGCCGCATAGAGCGCAGGTATCGTGCTGTGCACGATCGACTGTGAGAAGGCCAGACCGAAGGCGCCCCCAGAGAGGAAGAGAGGTACGAACATGGCGCTGACGCCGCCAACGCCCAAGGTAAAGATGGTGGCTGCCAGCTTGAAGACGCCAAAGGTCACCAACTCAAGGCTGCTGTGGGGACTGGCGAGGATGATGTCCACGGCTTCGTAGTTCGGGCCGAGGGGCACCAGACCGCCGTTGTAGAACTGCAGGAAGAGAAGACCGCACAAGCCGGTGAGAAGACCGCCGGCAGACATCTTAGCCCAGTGCGGCCATGCCAGATCGACGCAGAAGGTGCGAACGCGGCGGAAGGTGATGACGAATGCCATCGCTAACAGGCCAATGATAAGGCCAAGCAGCGCGCTCCAGAGCAGATCTTTGCGAGTGAAGGATGTGGCAGATGCGAAGTCAAAGAGCGGATCACTGCCGAGAAAAGAACTAAGCGTCATGAAGGAGACGACGGACGCAATAAGCGAGGGTAAGAGAGCTTCATGCGCGAGATCATCCTTGTACGGCATTTCAAGCGCGAACACGATGCCTGTGAGTGGAGCGCGAAAGACGGCGGACATGCCCGCTGCAGCGCCGCAGATGAGCATGATGCGTCGATCACGGGCGTCGAGATGAAAGCCGCGGAAGGAACGGAACCGCGCCCAGATCCACGAGCCGATGGCGCCGCCGCCATAGATGCTCGGACCTTCAAGAGCAGCACTGCCTCCAAGACCCACAGTTGCGGCAGCGGCCAGGATTTTGGCTCCAAAAGGGCGCAGATTCATGTGGCCCTGATGCTCGTGATACGACCGGATGACTTCTTCGGTGGAATGCTCATCGGGATCGGGCGTGAGGAACTGCATGATGAGGCCGGCCAACAGAAATGCCAGAACAAGCCCTGGAACGATGGCCCAATGATGGGCGAGGTAGTAGTGCAGAACGGGAGGCCACATCTTCTGCAGGATGACAACCGCAATTGCGGTAATCGCAAGCCCGGTAGTGACTCCGATGATGGGTGCAATGATGAGCCATTTCTGGAGGTCGCGAGCATAGACAGCAGTGAGGTCCTCGTGGACCAATGGAGCGTATTTGCGAAGTAATGGATGCCGAAGATAACTTCTCCAGCCTTGATGTTCTTTCATAAATGAGTCACAGTACGATGACTTTCCTTATCAGATGTATGCGTTGTTGAGGACTCAGAAACCGACTTCAGTTTGCCTCTTGTCGCAAACCTGAGTAGTTCTTCGTGCAATCGATTCAGTTCGTCGCGATGCTTAACCGAAAGCTTTTTCAAGATGCCGCGGCCCCGCGATGTGAGAGAGACGACGACGATACGACGATCGGACGAGTCGCTCTCACGGCGAACCAAGCCGCTGAGAACAGCCCGGTCGATCAAACCCACTACGGAGTGATGTCGCTCCTGCAAAAACTCTGCCAGCTCAGACACGGTGGCCTTGCCGCTGCCGGTAAAACCGGCGATGCCAAGCATGAGTTGATGTTGTTGCGGTGTGATATCTACCTCACGCGCAGCGCTCTCGCTGAAACGTAGGAATTTACGAAGGAGATAGCGGAAAGATGCCAACTCGGAAAGTATGTGGTCGAATTCGTGCTCATCCGATTTCATCGATAACTTTGATCTTTCCGTACATGTATATTATGTCGCAATACGATGTTTCAAGCAAGTCTACTTTCCGACTCGGACGATTTTGATGGTGCGAATCATGGGAGTGGCTTTGGTTATATGAGCAAAGGCGCGATGGCCGGATCCCGCTCGACGTGCGCCGTTGAATCGCAGCAGCAGTTCCGTCCTCGTAGAGCCTAAACTCCCAGATCTTTGAGATTTGTGATGACCTGGTCCCTTACCTTCCCGAGAGCAGTTGCTTAGGAGGAACTTGAGGAGCGTCGTGGCTCTTAGGGAGTTTTGAGAGCGACCTGCCGGTTCCAAGGCGCCACGCTTTCCTCATATTCCATAGGATCGCCGAAACCTTCGGTTTGGACGCCGAGTTGGCGTAGAGCGTCTAAGGCCATCAATCGACGATGTGCGTTGAATGTCATGATATGGGCAAAGACGCCACCGAACGTGAAGGTCTCAGCTGGTTCGCAGAGAGCATCAACGAACGTGTCATCCCATGCGGAGCGATTTCGGACGTCCCTTAAAATACGATGTAGTTCAGCATCGGTCTTTTCGAGCCTTTGCAGCATAGCTTGCGGGGAGCGTTGCGATTTAGGTGGGCCGTTCACATCCATATCGACTCCGGAGAGCGCGGCGGTCCAGACTTCTTTCGTGAAGATGATGTTTTCCAACAACTGCCTCAGAGTCTTATTCGACTCCCGCCAGGGCAGCAGCTCTATGACGGTGGGCAGCGGCCGATCCAATTGCTCCTCTGTCAAAGTATTGGCGTACTCCAGCAAACGCCGCGTATGCCAGGAGTCGTTGCCTGCAAAGCGATCGAATAAATCCATATCCCCTCCTTTTGTTGGGGAACCAGGTGCAAGAAAGTGAATTTTGTTGGACGCCGGCAGATGAAAATGCGGATCACGTATGCGCCGGTAAAGGCTGGGAGAGGTCCGAAAAGCTTTTCGAAAAGCACGAGTGAACGCCTCCAACGAACCGTAATTGGCGTCCAGGGCGACATCCGTGACCGACAGTCCGGTATGTGCCAGTTGATATGCCGCTCTTTCCAACAAGAGCCGTCGTCGCATGGCTCCCGGAGTGTCTTCGATCACTGTTCGGAACAATCTGTGGAACTGAGTGCGGCTTTGATACGCTTGGCGCGCCAAATCTTGCGTCTTCGCCTGAGTGTCCAGAGAGTTCGCGACAATTGCAGAGAGGCGGTTTGCTGTCTCGTGACCATCCGCTTTATTCATGCGTCAGGTTCCTCATCTTGAACGAATCATAGACAAAGACGGCGTCTCCCGCCTGATCGTACGTACCAATCTTTTACCTCAAAAGCTGGAACAAAGCGAAGACATACATGGATACTGAACACCGCGCTTGCACTATTACTCCCCAAAAGCACCGTTGTGTAGAGCGAACGGCCCAACTCTGAGATGGTTGACAATCTGGAACTTTAAGCCTCTGGCGAAAGGCGGTGGCAGCCCTGAAGGGCGCAAACCTCTCAACGGCCTTCGCTTTTCACAGTAGATTTCACTGACAGTTGTTCTTAGCGCAAGCCAGTCGGCATCGCCTACCGGTGCACCACATCTGGCGATACGCTAGCGGGAGCCGAACCCGTCTCCGGATTGTAATGCGGATGATTCGGGTCAATTGGACCTGGCTTCTCAAGCGTTGTAGACAGAGCGCTCTCAAGCCATGCGCGGTACACCAGATCGCGAAGCATCCTGGCTGCAGCCGCGGTCTGACTATAGACCATCTCCCTCGCATCCTGATCATGCGCATCATTGAAGGCGCCTCGCTTATACATCTGATAAATACCCTCGACTTTACCTCCCGACTCATCGAGATGAGCAAGGATCAGCTCGAACACGTCCCCTTGAAGATGTCCGGGCGTGCCTATACGGGGAGCGATGTCTTGTTCTGTGAGGCCAATTGCATCCACATAGGCTGACTCGAAACGCCCATGAATTTTGGTATCGCGCGTATATCCCTTCGGATCCGGCCCCTGCCATCCATCGTGATGAATCGTATCGTGCAGCGGCTGCGCCCCATCGCCGATGTAGTGCCCCATCCACGCAACATAAAAAGCGCAGTTTTGCTCTAGGAACGTTGTATCTCTGCCCGCGGCTCGCTCTCGCCTTAGCAGACCCATATCCGCCACGAGGTGTCCGTAGACCTCGGCTGCAGCGTAAGGCAACGTGCCAGTCCAGCGCACGTTCATTCGCTTTGCGTCTTCAGGATCGCTCTTTCGAATTCGAAGATTCTCACGGTACAGTTCCAGCACAAACTCATACCTTGAGCGAGGAATTACCTTCATAAAAGCAAACTGTTCACGAAACCATCCGTGGTTAGGATCTTCTTCGATCTTCGAGAATGGCTCCGATGCCCCACGCCATGTATCGGGGATGCTCGCCGATCCTGCGATATAGTCCACGTACTTCTTCAGAAAGACCGGTCCATCCTCCGGCAGCAGATCCACCGCGGTGCGATCAATTACCGAGTGGGCGCGAGCGCCCCAGGGATAAGCCGCCTGCGGAAAGAACAGCATGGCGATTAATAGTGCTGCGGTCGATGATTTACGATTCATCTTCATCTCCAATCTGTTCTCGAAAAGCTATATCTCCCAAATCTCTTTACGGATCAAGAGGATCAAGTGGATCCTGCTGAAGTGACTCGATCTTTGGAAGAAAGACCACGCTTGTCTCCGACGGACGATCGGTGATCTTGTAAGGCAGATATCCCATCTCCTTCAGACATCGATACGCAAAGGCCTGGTTTGCAATCCCGTCGATCTGTCCTTTATCGCTAATCACAAGCACCGCTTTCTCCATGGGAATGCTGTAGCGATAGATTTCCCGTACCGCGTTTCGCAGATTCGTTGTCGTATGCCGTGCATGGGGATCGATCAGGATCGCCGCCTCAGGAACGTGATAGTCCGCCAGCAGAGCCCTCCTCATCTCAAGCGCTTCCGCGAAACGCGTCTGCGAAGGATGTACGTAGCCCCCAGAGACCAAGATGAACGGAGCCTTACCCGCATGATAGGCCTCCGCCGCAAGCTTTGTACGAGCACGGCCGGACTCGGAAAGAGCCGTATTCGGATCGCTCGGTCCTGCCCCCGGAACCACAATCGCCGAGTATGGATACCTACTCCAGTCGACACGGGGAATTGTCTTGATTGCAGCGACGTTCCCTACCGTTTCCATCGGCTCTTCTCGTCCTGCCTCATCGCGGCGGTTCATCGCCAACAACTTAAGCGCAGCCTTGAGTGAGGAGGAGAAGAAGAGCTCCGAGTCCGCAGGCTCTGCTCCCAGCCTCTGCGCCAGAGCCGTTATCTTCTGCTGAAACTCCTGCGAGCTCACATCAAAGGAGATGGAATCGATTAAAGGGTAGCGAGGAAGCGCACCCTGCCCGTAGACCGCGATCACGTTATTCGTCCCACGAGCGCAGATCTCCCAGGCAGCAGCCAGAAGCTCATCTCCACTCTTGTTTTGATAAAGAACATATGCCCCACTGGGGCGAAGATCATGGTCAACCATCTCTCGCAACACTGCGTTCTCGCGATAAAGCCGTTCAAGAGCAAAGGAGACGTTGCGAATCTCCTCCTCCGTCCAAAGAAGACTCCTCATCGTGCAGACTGCGTTTCCTTTGCAGGATCGCAGTGCGAGATTGAGATATTCTCTCCGCTCCGCGCCGATCTCCTGTAACTCTCTATCGGTCAAAAGTGCAGCCGATACTTTAGGGGCGTTCTCGATCACTGACAACAGGTAGAAGTTTTTATCCTGAATCGCATGTTTAACATGAAGCGGCGTTTGGGCAACCTGAGCCAACAATCCAGCCGGACCGAACATAAAGGTTGCCGTCACAATCGAAGACGCGATGAAGCGAAGCCGCATGTGCAAAACTCCCAGAAGATAAGGAACTACACGCAGAGGACCGCTGGTCCTCTGCGTCGGCCAAGGTTACGAGTCTTAGAACTTCAGACTCAGTCCGAACTGTGTGTTACGCGAGGTGCGAGCCGAGGTCTGCGTGAGAAAGTTGCTCGCATTCTGTGCGTTGATAACCGAGCCCGTGCACCCGCTCGTGGTATTGCAGTTCAGGTTGTTGGTGTTCAGCAGATTCTCTGCCTGAGCGAAGGCGGCCAGATGGAACCGCTCGCCGAAGTTGAAGTACCGCTTGATCTGCGCGTCCTCTTGCGACAGTCCGCTGCCGCGAAGGCTGTTGCGGGCTACAAAGGGCAAGCGGTCGTTGGTCACGCCATCCTGATTCAAGTCCGTGCCAGCAATCGGATTGATTGGATAGCCAGAGTTGAGGAAGGTCATCGAAGAAAACTCAAAGCCATTCGCCCAGCGTAGCGAGCGCGCAGCGAAGGATGTCTGATAGATCCCCTGGATGACCAGGTTATGCCGCGTGTCGTTGTCCGCATTGCCGTAATCGCGGCGAAGGTTGGTCGGATCGCTGGTGCTGCCGCCCTCACCAATGTTGTCGGACAGAGCATGCGAATACATATAGTTCACCGTAAACTCGAGGCCGTGCGAAAGCCGCTTCTGAAGGCTGACGAAGCCTCCATTGAAGCTCGTATTCGCTCCGCTGCGGATCAGATTGATCGCACCGAAGTTTGTATTGGGCCTGTTACTCGTTCCTAAAAAGACCGGGCGCCCATCAGCGAGAGTCGTCCCTTTAGGAGTCAAATTAGTGTCGGTGTAGTAGAGACCGTGCCGCAGGCTGGCAAATTGATACCCCACCGTCAGCTGATAGTTGTGCCCCAGATCCTGCTGGACCTGCAGGTTAGCCTGATGCTGATATGCGTTGTGAAAATCCGGGTTGAAGGCCGTGATGCTTGGCTTGACCGGGGAGGTCGATCCACTTAGGTCCGGCACATTCGGAAAGACCGGAGCTCCCGCCTGTCCGCCCGTCACCAGATAGTTCAGCAGACGATGACCGTTCACTTGAGCGGCGTTGTAGAAAGTACCAAGCCCAGGAACATCGTAGTACATTCCATACGCCGCATGCACTACCGTCTTCGATGATCCGAAGGGAGACCAGGTCAGACCGATGCGCGGAGCAATATCGGTGTAATCGTTGGGAACGCTACGAGACAGAGGATACGGAGCCTGCGCATCGAAGGTCGGAAACAGGATTGCCTCGTAACGTGCGCCAACGTTGATGCTCAGGTTCTGGCTGAAGCGAATCTCGTCCTGCGCGAAGAAGTTCAGAAAGTTGAAGGCAATTCGGATCGCCGGATTTCCGCCATACGTCGTCAGAGTGCTGTAGGTATAGGGTATGCCTGTTGCAGGGTCAACCTTGCCTGCAACCGTATTGAGGAATTGATCGACCGAGCTCACCGCCGGACGTTTGGTCGCATCGTCCGCGGCCAGACCGTTGAAGCTGAAGGTGGGAGCTGTTCCGGAAAGATTGGCAAAGAGCTCATGATCGTACTCGCCGCCGAATTTGATGGTGTGGCGGCCACTCGTCCAGGTGACGTTGTCGACCACACTTGTGCTGCGCTCGGTCGTGGTCGTCGTGGTCAATGGGCTGAATCCGATATTAGCTACACTGCTGATGTTGATCAGCGCGTTGCCGTAAGTCGATCCATTCACCAGAGGAAAGTTCCCCGTATCGCGCTGAATCATGCCGAAGCGTACCTCGTTCAGCAGATGGTCGGAGATCACGGTTGCCAGCTGCAGGCCGCCGCCGTTCTGGTGATCGGTGTAATGCGATCCACGATCAGCGATCGTCAGTCCGCTTGCGTTGTTGGGCTGTTGATTGGTGAAACGCGCATAGCGAACGTAGCCGCTGTTCTTCGCATTCAGGTTGAAATCCACTTTTCCTACAAGAGTTCGATAGGTTTCCCCAAAGGGGGCGGTCCCAATCTGATCCGACGCCAGCCCCAAGGCCGCGGCATTGGTCGGAGTGATCGTAATCGCCTGGGGAAGAGTATAGGGATTGTTCTCATATTGCCCAAAGAAGAAGAGCTTGTCCTTAATGATTGGACCTCCCAGCGTGAAGGCGACGTCCCACCAGCTGCGGTCGGGCTGCGCCTTCGCCAGCGTCGGAATCGCCTGCAGATCCAGTGGCCGCCACTGGCCCAGCGCTGAGCCGTGAAACTGATTCGTTCCCGACTTGAGCACCACGTTAATCTGTCCTCCCGCCGCGCGGCCAAACTCCGCTGAATAACCACTCGATAGTGTTTGGGTCTGGGCCACCGCCTCCGGTGTAACAATAATCAGTCGAATCTGCCGGTTAGAACCGTGCTGCGTATTGTCCAGTCCGTCCAGGTTCCACTGCGAGCGCTCCGTACCGCCAAAGGTGAACTGTGTTGTCGAGAACGTGTTCGTTGGAATGCCGATCACCCCCGGCGAGAGCAGAAGATAATTGAACAGGTTGCGCGACGCGATCGGAAGATTCTCGATCTCATGCTGATCGAGCACTGCTCCGATGGTTGAGGTACCCGTATCCATCAAGCTCGCGCCCGCATCCACCTGCACCGTCTCCGAGGCATTCCCCACTGCGAGAGAGATGTCGATCCGAGCCTCCTGGCCCACGTTGAGTAGAATCCCTTCCTGCGTCGTCTTCTGGAAGCCGTCCGCTGTAGCCTCCAGACGGTACGTGCCTACATGCACCAGGGGAAACCGATAGTAGCCGTTGGCATCGGTTGTAGTCTCCTGTGAAATCCCTGTGCCGACGTTGATAAGAGTAATGTGCGATCCGCCAATTGAACTCCTCGAGGGATCGAGCACATAGCCATTGACTGCAGCGTCCACAGCGTTTGCCTGGCCGAAAGAGACTCTGGAAAACGCCAGAAAGACGACGATAAAGAGAAGATAAAGTTTGCGATTCACGCTGGCTCTCCAATTCGAGCGATCGCACGGCAGAATTGCCGGCCAACTCGCTCCTACTGCTCTCAACGCTAGAGAGCCAATAACCTTCAAGACAGTCTCATTTCACCGTCACAATGTGATTTCACAATGTGACAAGGATGGAAGTCATTGAAAGCAAATCAACTTCATACCTGTCTCGAATTACGGTTTACCGAAATTTCATGAGTATTCTTCATAATTAAAAAAGTGTCAGCGCTTTTGCCAAAACTCTCTTCGCACACATCATCTTCTTTAATGGGAGATGAGCGTTGGCAGGCGGTCTTGCGGATCGTCAATTCCTCACGCTTTTCCAAGTCTTCGCGCCTATCGCAGCTCTTGCTCTATCTGGCGGAACAGACGCTGCTTAAACACACCGCGCTTCTCAACGAACAGAACATTGCCGTCGAGGTCTTTAAACGCGGTGATGAATTCAATCCCGGTGTCGATACCATCGTTCGCTCACACATGGTGCGCCTCCGCCAGAGACTTGAGCAGTATGCCTCGGACTTCCCCATGGACACCTTTCGTGTGACCGTCCCAAAAGGTGAGTACATCGTGCGCTTCGATCGCACAGCCCCGATGGTGGTCCCCATCTCTAAAGTTCCTCCCGCTCCTCAGCTCATCACAGAGATGCCATTTATAACCGCTGAGGTCCCCTCGCGGACCAAGTGGAATACAAACCCTCTTTTTCTCCCCTTCTGTCTCCTGGGACTCATCGTCGTGGGCCTCTCACTTGTTCTATGGTCCTTGCATTATCGCGCCCAGCGTTCCGTTTCGCTGCCACTCCATCCTCTCTGGAGCCGAATCTTCCAGCCCTCTCGTCCGACGACCTTTGTTGCTGCCGACAATGGCCTGGTGCTTCTGCACTGGATGACCAAGAAGGACACCACGTTGGCCGAGTACCTCGGTCACGACTTCAATCAGGAGCTCCAAGGCCTCCCACGCGATCGGGCCGACGAGATTCGCAACATCGCCAATCGTCGCTACACCTCCTTCGTCGACCTCAACCTTTTTCGCCGCATTCAGCAGCTTCCCTTTGCCTCTTCTGATCGCCTCATCCTGAAGTATTCTCGAGATCTGAGCGTGGAAGAACTCAAGCAGGGCAACATCATCCTCTCTGGAGCCCGCGGCGCGAATCCCTGGCTCGAGCTCTACGAGCCCCAGATGAACTTCTACGGCTCCAACGACGGCGTCCATCACATCTATAGCTTCATCAACCGCCAGCCTCAGCCCGGAGAGCCCGACCGCTATTTCGCCTCCGACTCAGACCCCAAGCAACACGTCCTCGGTGTCCTGGCATTCATCTCCAACCTCGACCGGAACGGCAACGCCCTAGTCATCGAAGGCAACTCCATGGCAGGTACCGAGGCGATCACCGATTTTCTCTTGAACGACGACGCCCTCCTTCCATTTCTTAATCAGGTCAAACGTCCAGACGGCACCCTGCCACATTTCGAGGTTCTCGTCGAATCCAATAGCGTCAACGGCAACGCCGGCCCCTTCCACATCCTTTCCTACCGCACCCACCCTTAGCGGTTCGCAAGTCTCCCTGTTTTCTAATTCGGTGGCGAACTATGCAGGCGGGTGTACTCGACCTCAACGAGAACTGGTAATTTGCTCTCAACGGGAGTAACTGGATACAGCCCCGCGTTTTTATTGAGTGGTCGGATCGGAGACGAAATCTCAGTTGCCGAAGCTGGTTACGGCTTAGGAGAAAACTCAGGTCGTAGTCGCAGTTGAGGAGGATCGGATACGGCCGGACTTAGTAACCTTTGGCGTACGACGGTGAGGAGCGGGACCCGTGGTGCCACGCGTCACCAGCCACGTTTCCAAGAGGCACCGGACGTCACCATGTTTACCCGTTTGTAGCACACCAATCAACAGGTCGGCCGCCATGCGTCCCGCCTCGTCACAACGTGCTGAAACGCCGGTAAGGGCTGGATAAGTCGATGCACCAAGCACGTCATCGCTTCCAATCACGCTGAAATCGCGTGGAACAATAATCTTTTTCTCCGCAAGACCAGCGAGCAATCCGTGAGCGACAAAGTCATCGAACGCGATGGCCGCGGTAGCGTCCAACTCAAGAATCCTTCCCGTAATCTCTCTGCCGGCGTCAAAGCTTGGATGCCTTGCGTGGACGCTCTGAATACGGATCCTGTGGCGCGTCGAAGCCTGCTCCACCGCCCGATGTCGCTGCTGATCCGACCATGACACCGCAGGTCCGCTGACGTATACCAGGCTTTTATGCCCGAAGTTCGCAAGATGCGTCACTGCGGCATCGATTCCCGCGACAGGATCGATCAAGACACGTGGTAATCCAGCCGTATCACGGTTGATCAGCACTACCGGCTGTCGCTGTCCCAGCGCCAGGATCTGCTCATTCTGCATTCGTGACGAGGCAAGAATAAATCCCTCCACCTGCATCAGTAGCTTATTCACCAGCCGCAGCTCTCTCGAAGGGTCTTCATCAGAGTCTCCAAGAAACACGCTGAACCCCGCTGAGTCTGCAGTTGTTTGCGCGGCACGAAGCAGAGGTGGGAAGAACGGGTTTGCTATATCGGGAACGACGATAGCTATATTGCCTTGTTTCCCGGTACTGAGAGCACGTGCCATTGGATTAGGCAGGTAGCCCAACTGGGTAGCCAAGTCACGCACCTGTGCCACCGTCTCTTCGCGAAGCATTTTCGGGTCGGCTGAATGCCCGGGATACGGTTGCCGTAGAGACTTCAGCTGCCTTCGCTACATCACTAATAGTGGGGGCAGGCAACGGCTTGGTTAGTGGCATACATTTTCAGTCTAAGATCGCTTAAATCAGTTGAAAAAGCGAAGGATTCGGTTTGTTTTGCAGTGCTTTCTAAGGGGCGGACGATATGTTTTCGTTAGGATTGCGAAATGTTCTGTCGATGAGGTTTTGCAGGAAGGTCTTTGACTGCATGATGTCAGCGATCTGCTGTGGGCCAGAGATCTCTCGTTCGATCGCGATGGTCCGTGTATAGTTCACTTCCTTCAGCTTTCTGAAGAGGGCAGGGAAGTCAACCTTCCCTGTTCCAATCGCCACCTCGTCACCGAGAGTGTGCGGATTCGTCGGGAACCGTCCATCCTTCATGTGGGTTCCGCGCACCAGATGCCCGAAGACATCCATCGCATCCAACGGATTACCTTTGCCGTAAAGAATCAGATTCGCCGTATCGAGATTCACGAAAACATTCCCTACGCCAACATCCTGGATCATCCGCAGCATCGTGATGGGAGTCTCTTCGCCTGTCTCGCAAAGAAGCATTACCCCCTGCTCCTTGCAGTGGCGTGCAACTTCTTTGATGGAATTAATTGCCACTGTATAGAGGGGATCATTTGGATCCTCTGGAATGAAGCCGAGGTGACTATGGATAGCGGAAATATCGCAAGTCCTGGCGAAATCTGCGGCAAGCTTCAGGGCGTCAATCCGCTCCCTGCGAAACGTTGGCGGAACGATGCCGATTGTGGACGGGCCCTGGTCAAAGTCGAAGATCCTAGGTCCAGGATTATGCTCACTTAGCGCAGAAACCTGTACATCATACTTCTTCATTGCAGCCGTTAGAGGAGCAGCTTCGCGCATACTCAACTCATTGAAGAAAATCTGACAGGTTGGAAATCCCAAGTCATGGACATGTTTGATGGTTTCTTCGGACGTTCCGCCTTTCTTCACTTGTACGACCAGTCCGAGCCGTGGAGTTGCAGAGTCTGGAACCCTGCTCGGTTGCGCTGATGACGAAAAAGCTGTGCTCGACAAACTGGCGCCAGCAAGTTGGATGAAGCTACGCCGATCCAGGAAACCCATCGATACCCCTTGAAAGTGGTCTAAAGTAGGAACTACAAAACTTGAAGTTAGACCAGATATGGAGCAGTTCCCGCGTTAGGAATTAGTTCGCCGGCCAGCCATATCTCTTGAATGGCTACTTCACCGGCCCATTGGAAGCGAATGAGGTCCGCTCGCATGCCCGTCTGCAGTAAACCACGTCCGTCGACAAAGCGGCCAGGATTCACGGTAGCCATTGTGAGTACTTCAGCAAGCGACAACCCGGTCATGTTCACAGCCTTTCCAATACATTGCACAAGCGGAATCGTAGCGCCTGCCAGGGTAGACATTCTTTCCATCGAGAGCCGTCCGTCAGCGCTAAGTTCCACCCTACCTCCAACTGGTACCGTGTATGTTCCAGCAGGCATACCGGCAAGGGAGACAGTGTCGGAGATCAGCAGGGATCGATCCAGGCCCTTTGCCCGTACCATCGCCTTGAACGTCTCGGCAGGTAAATGGTGTCCATCTGCAATAAAGGATGCGGCTAGCTGATCATTCGCGAGCTGACTCCAGATAGGGTTTGGGTGCCGAGCAATCTGCGTAGCGACCCCGTTTCCGAGATGCGTCGATAACCGTGCACCGGCGTCGACCGCGCTCCGAATTTGCTCAGGCGAAGCATGTGTATGCCCAATCGAGACATGAACATTGCGAGCTGCAAGAGCGGCGATGTACTCATCCGATCGATCGAAGTGCGGCGAAAGAGTAACAAGCCCAACCAGTCCGCCACAGGCTTCTTGCCATCGATCAAACTCTCCAAGAGAAGGAGGACGCACAAACTCTAGAGGATGAGCCCCACGGTATCCATCAATCGGGGATATATGGGGCCCTTCCATGTGCACAAACGGTATGCAGGTGGAAGCCAGCATGTCGCTCGCACGTGCCTCGGCGATTGCCCGAAGACTGCGCAGAATCATGGGCTCTGATGCAGTAATCACGGTTGGCGCGAAGCAGGTAACCCCGGTCCTGAGCATCGCCCGTACCAGCTCTATAACGGTCTTCGGAACGATGCCTTCATCATTAAAATCAAGCCCCGCGTACCCATTTACCTGCAGATCAACTAGTCCCGGCGATATCCAAAGATCAGTTGCCTCTTCGCTTTCCTCAATCGAGATGATCAGTCCGTCTTCGACCAGGACCCTAATGCATTGGCCAGTACGGGGATCACGACCAAGGATCTGTCTTTCGCTCAAAGCGCATTCCCTCCCGGGAATCGGTCAAGTCTGGCACTCGAATCATTATCTAGATACACAGTGCAGTGCGGATGTGTTCGCAGTGAGGTTGCCGGACACTCACCGCTGATGGGATCTTTAATCATAGCTCGAACCGCTGCGCTCTTATTCGTCCCAGGGACGCAGCAGAAAAGCCTTCGCCCACTCAGCAGCGCGGGCACCGTCAGTGAGATTGCCGTACGAGGCACATCGTCCAGCGTCGCGAAGCAATCATCATCTACCTGTTGCTGTCTGCAAACTTCGTCCAGTTCGACCACCTTCACTGCAAGCGGATCCTCCAGGTCTGCAGGGGGATCGTTGAACGCCAGGTGCCCATTTGCGCCAACGCCGAGAAGAACAAAGTCAATGGGAGCCTCAATAAGTTTGAGCGCATACTCCCTGCACGTAGCTTCTGGGTCATCTCCCGGTTCAATTAAATAATAGCCAGCGAGAGGAACATGATTGAAAAAAGCCTTACGCAGCCAGTTGCCGAACCGTTGAGGAGCGCTGATTGGCAGTCCAATGTACTCATCCATATGAAACGCTGTGATACGAGTCCAGTCGATACCTGATTCACCGATCAGAGCGGACAACATCTCGCTTTGGCTGGGGGCTGCCGCAAAAACAATGCGAAGGCTTGGTTTCTTCTGAAGCTCGGCGCGAACTGCGTCAGCAATATCTGCCGCCGCCTTTTGGCCCAGGTCCTTGCGTGTGCTAGCAATATGGATGTCCATCGGAGTTTTCGGTGTCTCTGCTGTGATGCTCATGAAATCAAGTTTTCCTGTAAGGTTTCCTATCGAAGTGTTGCAGTTTCCTCGATATCGGAATCGAGGGTCATAAGTAATGCTGTAGGAGCGGCACGTGGTGCAGGCGAGATGAAGCCGATCACTATGTAAGTGACAAACGCAGCAAACATGGGTGCTCCCACAGTGAACGCATTAGTAAAGCGTGGATTTAGAGCAAGCCAGTCCTGCAGAGGGGACAGCTTGAAAGTGCCGAACGTCACTGCGCCAGCAATCCAGCATCCGATCGCCGCGGCAGATCCGCTTCTCCGGAAGGGAAGCAGCAGCCCGAGCAGGATCGGGATTGCAATAGGCCCGCTCAATGCTCCATACCAGAGAATTACAATCCCGATGACTCCGCCAAAGTGCGACGCAAACAGTGCAAGCACCATGCTGAATAGCAAGAAAAAGAACGTCACAATGCGGCCCAGCAGAAGCTGCCGCGAGTCCAGCAACTTTGCTCGTCCGCCGCGAAGGGCTGGAAGAATATCCCGAACAATTACTGCTGAAACTGCGTTGGCATCAGATGAGGTCATAGCCATCGTGTGCGCAAACAACCCTGCCAGGACCAAACCAATCAAGCCAGAGGGAAGCAATTCTTTGGCAAGAAGCGCATAGGATTCCGAAGGATCTTGCAGATGGGGAAAGATAAGTGGGGCTGCCCACATCGGAAAAAATAAAACCAGCGGCCAGAGCAGATAAAGAAGTGCGGAAAGCAGTGACGACCGGCGAGCGTCTGCCGGAGTAGCCGAGGCAAGAAACCTCTGCGCGAGGCTCCAGCTCCCACCATTGTATGAAAGCATGTTTACAAAAAAATACGTTGCTGCGAATAAGACCGTGTAGTCTCCATGAAATGGCTTCAGATGGTCCGGTGGCAGAAGCTTCCACATGCGCCAGAGAGAGTTCACGCCACCCAGCTTGATCAGGACCGCTACTAACATGGAAATACCTGCTACCAGTTGGATCACAAACTGACTCAGGTCGGTGAGCGCATCCGCCCAAAGTCCTCCCATCACGGAGTAAATTACGGTCACACCGCCCGTTAGCAGAACTCCCCACAGGAACGGTACACCTGCGAATGCGTGCAGCAGAATTGCAGATGCGCTCCATTTCGCGCCCACGTCGAAGATCTTCAAAAATGCGCCACTCCACCCCAACAATTGCTGCGTGGGAAGGTTGTAGCGGGTCTTCAAGTATTCGAGCGGCGAGATCACGTTGAGACGCTGCCTCATGCGTGCCCACTTCCCCGGAAAAACATTCAGTCCCAGCAGCAGTGAAAGCGCGATCGAAGAAGCCCACCAGAAGTACACAGTGATGCCTGATGTATAGGCTAGTGCTGCATATCCCACAAAGACCGCCGAGCTATATCCGGACATGTGGTGGGAGATGCCGGCGAGCCACCACGGCATCGAGCCGCCGGCTGTGAAGAAGTCGCTTACGTTCTTAACTTTTTTACGAGCCCAAGAACCGACCCCAATCATTAGGACGAAATAGGCTCCAAGGACCAACCACCCTAGTAGGCCCATCGATTGACTCTCACTTGGTGCATAAGGTAGATCATTTCATGCAACCGATTGCATGACAGCCAGATTTTTCCTAAATACATATTGGTAGATACAGGGCGACCTGAGAATACCGATTTCTGCATGCAAGTCTTGTCTTGGAGCACCAGAGTTTGCGTGCCTGCGTGTACTTTGCTGCGATATTTCTGGTCGTTCTAGTTGAGCTTCTTCAATTCTCCGCAATTTTGTATGGGCTCAAGGGAACGTAACCCTCATCGGTATCTCCTTCTACGTCAGTTCCAGGTCGATTCGTTTGTTGTCGCGATCAATCGTAATGATCTTGAAGTTGCGCATCTGACCAACGCGAAGTGGGTCGGCCTGCGCGTTCGAAGCTTTCGTCTCGCCCTTCCATCGAGCGTTCAGCATGGAGCTCAAAGCAGAGAGATCGAGCTTGGCTTCGCTTTGACTTGGGGCATCCGGCTCGGTCTTTGCGGTTAGCGCACAACTAGCGCGAATGCCTTCGCCAAGTTCCACGATGGCGCTGTTCCCTGTCTGCTCGATGAGACGGCCCGATACGAGGTCACCGACTACATGTTCCTTGAGATACTCGTCCAGATCAGTAGGAATCAGCTGCTTCATGCTCAGCTTGATCTGACGTTTCTCGATATCGATAGCGAGCACCTGGGCCTTGACGATTTGCCCGGTCTTCAGCACATCCTGCGGATGGTTGATGCGTTTGTCGGCGCTAATCTCGCTGATGTGAACCAGGCCCTCAATGCCTTCCGTCAGTTGCATAAAGACGCCGAACTTTGTAAGTCGCGCGATCGGGCCCTCGACAACAGAGCCTGCGGGAAATTTTTGCGGGACGGCTTCCCATGGATCCCCAAGTGCCTGCTTGAGCCCCAGGGAAAGACGGTGCTCGGCCGGGGCGATTGAGAGGATGACGGCCTCAACCGTGTCATCAAGCTTGAGAAGATCTGCAGGCCGTCTCACTTTGTTGACCCACGACATCTCGGAGACGTGAATCAGCCCCTCAATGCCTGGCTCAACTTCGATGAACGCACCGAAGTCCGTAAGGCGTTTCACGGTACCGCTAACGCGCTGACCCAATTGATACCTATCCGCAGCAGAGTCCCAGGGTTCCGGTTGCAACTGCTTGAGTCCAAGCGAAATACGCCTGCTATCGGCATCAAGCTTCAGAATTTTGACCTGTAGCTGCTGACCGATGGTGAGAACTTCTTCGGGATTATTGACTCGGCTCCAGGCGATATCACTGATATGCAGCAACCCATCCACTCCGCCAAGGTCGACAAAGGCGCCATAGCTGGTAAGGCTTCGGATCTGGCCACTGACGATGTCTCCCTCGTTCATCTCCGAATAACGTTTCTGTTCAAGTTGACGGGTCTGTTCCTCGAGGATGGCGCGGCGGTCAACGACGACATCCTCTTCGGCGGTATCGAGTTTGACGATGCGGCAGGTAATCTCCTGACCAACAAGCTTCTGCAACTCGGCTGCATCGCGTGTCCCACTGCGAGATGCAGGCATAAAGGCACGGACGCCGACATCGACCGTAAGACCGCCCTTGACGATGCCAGTGACAGTTCCCACGACCGTAGCTTTTTGTGCATAGGCCTCTTCCAGGGATGACCAGTCCGTTGGTTGTGCGATCTTCAGACGCGAGAGGGCATAGTATCCCTCCTCGTTGCGTCCCTTGACCGAGACTGGAAACCTGTCCCCAACCCTAACGCCTTCGGCATTGTTCTCAAACACTTCTCGAGAGAGAACGCCCTCGATTTTGAAGCCGATATCCAGGAATACAGCGTCTGACGAGATCGACACCACGACGCCCTCTTTCTGGGCGTTCTCTGATTTCGATCGACCTGCATGAGTCTTTTCAAACTCTGATAGGAGCGTGCCAAACGATTGAGTGGAATCGTCGATGGCCTCGGGGGTGTTGATGATGTCGGGAGGGGTGTTTGGAGCGTCTTCGTTTGCCATAACAGTTGTTTTTATATTGTAGACGCGACAGCGATTACGATCCTGGCGGTTCTGCAGAGAAATTTATCAATGCTACGTCAGTGAGCCGTTGGCTGTGTGTGCATTAAAACGAATCTGTCCACTCCACTGAAGCAAATCTCCATTCCGATCCAAGATTATTTACGATGCGAGTAGTGGTGTATGGCCGAACCAGGTTGAAAGCCTGTATATACGAGTTTCCAAAAGGTCTCTGATTCTCGGCGAGAGCATTCTACGGGGCCGAGTGTCAGAATAGAGAAGTGAGCTGCGCCATCAGCTCTCGAGGGAGCGATTATGCCCGAATACGAAAAGAACCCGAACGCTATAGCCCGTCTCACTCCGGAGCAGTATCAGGTGACCCAGCGGAATGGCACAGAACGCCCTTTCGAAAACGAATACTGGGATCACGAGGAACCAGGTCTCTACGTCGATATCGTCTCTGGCGAGCCACTCTTCACCTCCCTCGATAAATTCGATAGCAACTGCGGTTGGCCCAGCTTCACCAAACCGATCGATACGGAGAACGTTGTCGAAAACGTAGATACGAGTCACGGCATGGAGCGAACCGAAGTTCGATCCAACCATGGCGACAGCCATCTTGGTCATGTATTTCCAGATGGCCCACCGGATCAAGGCGGCCTCCGCTATTGCATCAATTCGGCATCTCTCCGTTTCATTCCCCTCGATGAACTTGAAGGAGAAGGGTACGGCACGTATGCTGACCTATTCAAAGAGCGTGGCAAGGAGCAATCATGACGCAAACAAAGACGGAACGCGCGATCCTCGCCGGAGGGTGTTTCTGGGGCATGCAGGAGTTGCTCCGCCATCGGTCCGGAGTCCTCTCCACACGTGTCGGGTATAGCGGTGGCGATGTTCCCAACGCGACTTACCGCAATCATGGCACACATGCGGAAGCTGTTGAGATCATCTTCGATCCGGGGAAAATCAGCTTCAGACAGATCCTGGAGGTGTTCTTTCAGATACACGATCCAACGACTCGCGATCGTCAGGGCAACGATGTGGGGAAGAGCTATCGTTCCGCTATCTTCTATACTTCGGAGGAACAGAAGGCCATTGCCGAGCAGACGATTAAGGAAGTGAACGCATCGGGGCTTTGGCCGGCAAAGGTTGTCACTGAGGTGTCGGAGGCAGGTCCCTTTTGGGAGGCTGAGCCTGAACATCAGGATTACCTCCAGCGGATCCCTCATGGCTACACATGCCATTTCGTTCGACCTGACTGGAAGCTTCCGAGTTTGGAGGCTGCTAGCCGGACTTCATGATTCATCCGCGCAATCGGAGAGGACTTTTTCGATCCGATTTTGCATGAAGTTTTCTCAACTGCTAGCGGCGTCGGTCTCAAAACTCTGAGCGGAACTGGCGGCCCACAGATGTTGCGCCGCATACGCGCGCCACGGCTTCCACGATTCGGAGCGAAGCAGAAGGCTCTTCGGCGTCGCCGGTGCGCCATCCACTCTTGCCGCTCCGCGAAGTAATCCAACATCCGACGCGGGGAACGCGTCCATCTCGCGCACTGCTCGCAGAGCGACATATTGCGCAGTCCATTCCCCGATCCCAGGTACGGACTGTAGCTTTTCAATTGCCTCTTCCAACGTTCCAGAAGGTCGAAACAGATTGGGGTCATGTGCGGCGGCCTGGGCTAGTGCACTCAGAGCATTCAGCCTGGCCGCTGGCATTCCCAATCCAATGGATGCGACGGTAGCAAGGAGCTTCGCCGTTGGGAACACGTGCGTAAGACCCGGATGGCCGCCGGCATGCCCGGGCAGGCGTTTCCCGTGGAGCGTAACGAGTTGCCCTGCAAGCCGGCGTGCCGCTGCGACGCTAACCTGCTGGCCAAGGACCGCGCGCACCGCGAGCTCGAAGCCGTCCCAGCCGCCGGGGGCGCGCAGACCTGGTCGAAGCGCTACCCAAGGCGCGAGTCGAACATCGTTGGAAAGATGCTCGTCGATTGTCTCGATGTCCGCCCCAAGATCGAAGAGCCGCCGCACGCGATTCACGATCGCTGGCAAAGATTGCACTGCGGGAAAGCGGATGGTAACGCTCAGGCTATGCTGCAGCGGCAAGTGCGTCACTGCGATGCTCCCCATTGCGCCGTCAATTTCAACCGTTCTGAGATAGCATCCTTTTTCTATTACCTCTACGCCCGGAATGGCGCGAGCTTCGAGGAAGCTAAGCATCGATTCCCAGTCATACGGGGGACGATACCGCAAGCGGAGGACGATTCCCGCATCTGAGCTCTCGCGGCCTGCGGATGATTTGCGCCGCAACGCGCTGGGTGGGCGGTGGAACAGGTTCTGAAAGACTTCATTGAACCGTCGCAAGCTATTGAACCCAGCTGCGAGCGCCACTTCGGTCATGGGCATACGCGTCTCGTGAAGAAGATGTTTCGCGAAAAGAACCCGCCGTGTCTGTGCGACAACAATTGGCGAAGCCCCAAGGTGCTGAAGGAACAATCTTCGTAGCTGCCGCTCGCCTACACCCAGGCGACCCGCAAGAGAATCTACACTCTTTCCCTCGCCATCGAGAGCGCCCTCAGCTATAAGCACAAGCGCGCGGGAGACGGTGTTGGAAGTCCCACGCCACGAGGCAAAATCAGGCGCCGTTTCGGGCCGGCAACGAAGACATGGCCGATACCCCCCTTCCTGGGCAGCAGCGGCAGAGCCGTAAAAAGTGCAATTCGCGTACTTCGCTGTACGAGCCGGGCAAACCGGACGACAGTAAATCCCCGTCGACTTGACGCCAACATATATTAAGCCGTCGAAACGAGGGTCGCGGCTCTCGAGAGCCTTATAGCACGTCGCTTTATCGGGTAATTCCATGAGTGCAGTCTCTCATGGAAGCATTCGAGAAACTCGCGGTTTTCGGACATCGTCATCCTTCTCTGGGGATGGGGATTACGGCCTGGATTTGCGATCGAGGACGGCCCTGGCGGTGGCGCGGTCGGTGACTAGGACATTGATCCAGCGGCCGGTGAGGGCACCGCGAATGGCATCGACCTTGCGCCTGCCTCCAGCAATCCCGATGACATGCTTAATGCGCTTGAGCTGCTGGAGCTTGATGCCAATGACGCGGTCGGCGAGCAGTGTAGGGATAAGCTCGCCGTCGGAGTTGAAATACTGCAGGCAGATATCGCCGACAGCACCCTTGGTGGCGAGCGAAGCGCGTTCGCTTGCGGAGAACACGTTGCCGCTGTTGAGCAGGGGGTCCCAGTCGAGCGACTGGAGGTTAAGAAGCGCGGTGCGCGAGGCGTTGGAGTGATCGGTGGCATACACGGCGCCGCTGGTGAGTTTGTAGAGGAGCCAGTTGTCGATGGTGCCGAAACAGATCTCACCGGCGGAGGCTCGGAGTTTGAGATCAACGTCGTGCTGCAGGAGCCAGGACCATTTGGTTGCCGAGAGCAAGGGATCGAGGGGAAGCCCGGTTGTTTGGTTGATGAAGTCGGATTGCGTCGCAAGCGCTGCGCAAATATCGCTTGAACGACGGCACTGCCAGCTGATGGCGTTGACGATAGGCACGCCGGTGGTGCGGTCCCATGCTGCGGCGGTCTCACGCTGATTGGTAATGGCGACAGCTTCGATGGGAGACGGCCGGCGTGTGCGACGCAACTGTCGATGACGTTGAGGACAGACTGCCAGATCTCGAGGAGGTCCTGTTCGATGCGCCCCAGCGAAGGAGTGTAGAGCTGGATGGGACTGGATGCGCGGAAGACGGGCCGGCCATGCTGATTGACGAGCAGCGCCTTGGTGTTGGTGGTTCCCTGATCGATGGCGAGGATGAAGCCAGGCATAGCGGTTAGAGTTTCTTCCCATTAGATCGAGAGCAGCAGACGCGATACCCTGCGTGGTGAGATGGAAGTGTTCAAGCAGGAATTTGGCCGAACCGGTGGGCGCGAAGACATCGGGGACCCGAGAATTCGCATCGGGGCAGGATGGTGGAGCGCGAGAATCTCGGCGACGGCGCCACCGAGTCCACCGGCGATGAGTCCTTCTTCGGCTGTAACGATGCCACGTGTGGTACGGGCAGCGTGTAGGATGGCATCGGAATCGATAGGTTTGATGCTGCTCATGTTGAGAACGCGCGCGTGCATCCCATGCTCCTCCAGAACGGCAGCTGCGTCGACTGCGCGCGAGACGAGAACACCATTCGTAATGATGGTCACGTCATCTCCTTCATGAAGGACCGATGCCTTGCCGAGGGTGAAGGTATCAGATGGTGAATGAACACCGGGTACGGGCATACGACTGATGCGGAGAAACATTGGGCCTTGGTGTTCGAGAGAGTAATACATGACCTGCGCGGTCTCCTGGGCGTCGGCAGGAACAATGACGGTGAGGTTGGGAATCACGCGCGTCCATGCGAGATCTTCGATGGAGTGGTGGGTTGTGCGCCGAGCTGGCCGTAAGCCATACCTGAGGACATGCCGCAGAGCTTGACATTCCACTTCGAGTAGCCAAGATCGACCTTGACTTGCTCCATGGCGCGGGCGGTAAGGAAGCAGGAGGCACCGCAGACATAGGGGACCATGCCACCGTTGGCGAGGGCGGCACCGACGCCGACCATGTTTTGTTCGGCGATCCCCACGTTGACAAAGCGATCTGGAAATTTTGCGCTGAAGTTCTTGAGCTTGGTGGAAGAGACGGAGTCATTGACGACAGCGCAGACTCGGACATCTGCACCGGCTATGGCCTCAAGCGCGGAGGAGTAAGCATCGCGGCAGTCGAAGAGCCTCGCGGTTTGTATGTTGGATGAGATCTTTCGCTCCATAGCGGTTGTGTCTACCATGGCAGGTCTACCTTGAGCTCTGCGGCAGCAAGCGCGAGCTGTTCGCGGGTTGGGACGCCATGATGCCATGCCGGTTTGTTCTCGGCAAAGCTGACGCCCTTACCTTTGATTGTGTCGGCGATGAAGCATGTGGCCCTCCCGCGCTCGAGGGGAACAGAGGCGAAGGCCTCGAGTAGTTCAAGATGGTTATGTCCATCAAGCTCGTGGACGGCGAAACCGAAGGCCTTAAATTTTTCCGGTAGAGGGTCCATGCGGATGGTGTTCTCGGTGAAATCGCCCTGCTGGATGCGATTACGATCGACGATGACGATGAGATTATCGAGTGCGTAGTGATGTGCGGTCATGGCCGCCCCCCAGTTGGAGCCCTCCTGCAACTCGCCGTCGCCTGTGAGCACGAAGACTCGCCATTGTTCCTTTCTCATTTTGGCGGCGAGTGCTGCGCCCACTGCGATGGGAAGACCGTGGCCCAGCGGACCAGTGTTGGCTTCGACGCCGGGCAACTTGTTGCGATCGGGATGTCCATTGAACATAGACAGCGGATCCATGAAGGTTTTGAGGTGCGAGGCAGGGAAGAAGCCGCGAGCAGACAGCGTGGCGTAGAAGGCGCCGGAGCAATGTCCTTTGGACATGATGAAGCGGTCGCGCTGGGGCCACGCGGAATTTTCGGGTTCTAGATTGAGGATGCCGCCGAGATACAAGCAGGTAAGGATATCGGCTGAGAAGAGGTCCCCACCTGTGTGGCCGAGCTGCGAATGATTCGCGGTGATACGAGTTTTGTTCGCGCGAAGGGCGAGCTCTTCACCAGATAAAGTCGTCGTTGCCTGCATCGTGAAAGAGATCGTACGTTAAAGAAACGGAGGCTGTAATCAAAATATGTCGAGCATGCATAAAAATGCTGCATAGCTCTTCTGTGTAGTGGATGATCATAAAAACAGCGAAGTGATTGAGTTTACGAATTTCCCAAAGGTTAGAGAGTATGAGACAGCCAAGGCCAGCCCCCCTTCGATTGTTGAAGTTTCGCGAAGTCGGGGATTTGCGAGGAGCAAAAGTGTGAATGACGTCCTTGCGAGTTCCGTAATGCGGAATATATGATGTGCCACGAATCGGGGGACGGGCGGGCGATGGCAAAGAAGCATCAACATCATCAGGGTGCGTCGAAGGGGGAGGAACAGCCGGCGCGTCGCGGTGACCGTAATGAATCGCTGACTGTTCTACGAGCGTGCGAGGTGCTGAAGAGTTTTCGTTACGTGGGAGAAGAGCTGCCGCTCGCAGCTGTGGTCGAGCGGTCGCAGCTGCCGAAGACAACGACGTTTCGGTTGCTGAAGACGTTGATTCACGGTGGCCTGCTGGAGCGTTCGAGCTCAGCCGTTTATAGAAATCGCTTCGGTCCGGTAACGGCTAGGCCATTTCGCATTGGGTTCGCAGCACAGGGCGACTCGGAGTTCTGCCGCACTGTAGTGCAGGGAATCGAGAAGGCAGCAGCACGCGAGCATATCGAGCTGGTCCTGGTGAACAATCGTTATTCGGCCCGCGAGGCGCTGCGGAATGCGGATCAGCTGATCCGGGAACGGGTGGACTTGATCCTGGAGTATCAGACATACGAGCGCGTAGCGCCGATTATCTCGTCGAAGTTTCTGGAGTCGAATACGCCAGTGATTGCGATCGAGATTCCGCATCCGGGGGCGATCTACTTTGGTGCGAACAACTATAAGGCTGGTCTGATCGGGGGAAGGGCCTTGGGCAGATGGGCACGTGATCACTGGGGCGGCGAGGTGGATCAGCTTTTGCTGCTGGAGTTGCCGATCGCAGGATCACTGTTGGAGCTTCGCACCACCGGTATGGTGGATGGTCTTCGTGCTGAGCTCCCGCATCTGGCATCGGTGCCAATGGTGCATCTGAACGGCAGGGGGGATTTCGAGCAGGTTTTGGAAGTGCTGCGGCAGTATCTGCGGCGGTCGAAGGCGAAGAAGCGAACCTTGGTCGGCGCAGTGAACGACGTGTGTGCGCTGGCTGCGGTGCGGGCCTTCGAGGAGGCAGGAGCGAGCGAGAGATGCGCAGTCGTAGGCCAAAACGCGATTCTCGACGCCCGCAACGAACTGCGCAAGCCAAACACACGCCTGGTGGGGACAGTGGCGTATTTTCCTGAACGCTACGGAGACGAACTAGTGCCGCTGGCGTTGCAGCTTCTGCAAAAGAAGTCGATCCTGCCAACGATATTTGTGAAGCACCAGATCATCACGCCGCGGAATGTGGACCTGATTTATCCGCTGGATAAACCAAAGCTATCAAGCGGGCGTCTTTAGTGGTGCAACAAATGATTCCGGTATGCGGAATATTTTTAGGTCAGAACAATCTCGCTATAGGCGAGCTTGCAAGAGAATCGTTAGACTCATCGCGGAATGATCGAAGGATTTCAACAACTATCGCGTAGAACGTTCCTGAAGGCGGCTACGGCTGCGTCGTCGTCGGGATGGACGTCAACGACAGGAGCGGGGCAGGAGGCCGTGCGCGAGTTGCCGTATGCCGCGGTGGAGTTGTGCGATGGAGCTTTCAAACGACAATACGACAAACTACGCTCCCACTATCTTGCGCTGGATAACGATCGGTTACTGAAGGTGTATCGCCAGCGCGCTGGATTTTCCGCGCCTGGTGCGGACATGGGCGGATGGTATGACTTGGACGGATTCGTGCCGGGTCACACGCTGGGGCAGTACATCTCGGGGTTGTCTCGGATGGGTGCGAGCACAGGAGACAACGCGTGCCACGAGAAAGTGCACGAGCTGGTGACCGGCTTTGGAGCGACATTGGGCCAGAAGAACGTGTCGGTTCTGCGTCCGGAAACGAACCTATGGGTGTGCTACACGTTGGATAAGCACTTCGTGGGTCTAATCGACGCCTCCAGATTGAGCAAAGTCGAAGAGTCGACGGTACTGCTGAATCGCGTATTTGAGGGCGCCCGACCGCTATTGCCGCCAAAGGGACGGGATCGCATCGGAAAGAAGAACCCTCCCTACGATGAGACCTTCGTGATGCCGGAGAATCTGTTTGCCGCGGAGGAAGTGACGGGCAATGCAGCGTTCAAGGAACTGGCTGTCCGCTATTTGCTGGACCAGGAGTTTTTCGACCCGCTGGCACGCGGTGGCAATCCTCTACCGGGCCAGCATGCGTATTCGCATGCGATTGCGCTGAGTTCGGGAGGTAAGGCATATCTGACGTTGGGCGATAGCAAATATCGGGCGGCACTGGAGCAGGCGTTCCGGCTACTGACGACTCAGCAGCAGTTTTCTTCGGGCGGGTGGGGTCCGGACGAGACGTTCATTGAACCGCATAAAGGGCAGCTATATGCTGCGCTGTCCTCGACAGTGGACCACTTTGAGACGCCGTGCGGAGCGTATGCAGCAACAAAGCTGGCGCGATATCTTATGCGGATAACCCCGGATGCGGAGAAGCGAGTGCAGTATGCGGACTATCTGGAGCGGGTGCTCTACAACACGATCCTGGCGGTGAAGCTGCCTGACTCGAATGGAGGGTACCCGTATTATTCAACGTATTCTGCGGCTGCGAACAAGGTTTATTACCAGCGTAAATGGCCCTGCTGTTCGGGGACTCTGGCGCAGACAGTAGCCGATTATCCGTTGAATATCTACATGCAGACGGATCGGGGGCTGGACGTAAACCTGTTCACCGGATCGCAGGTTTCATGGCAACAGGGGGACGCTACTCTTACGCTGCGGCAGGAGACGGAGTATCCCACCGGAGACCGTGTGCTGTTGCGATTCAAGGCGTCGAAGCCGACAGAGTTCACTCTGAACGTTCGTGTGCCTTCGTGGGTTGCGAATAGGATTCCGTTCAAGGTAAACGGAAAGTCAAGCGCATTGGGCCGCCCCGGAACCTACGCGACGGTTCGCAGAGTGTGGTCTTCGGGGGATACGGTCGAGTTCAATGTCCCGCAGGCATTTCGGACAGAGGCGATCGATGACATGCATCCGGAAACCGTGGCGCTGATGCGCGGGCCCGTACAGTATGTGGCACTGAATCTTTCCGCTGACGTAAGCCGCAACACAGCGGCTTTGCCCGCGAGCCTAAAGGGCTCAGGAGATGCAACGTTTACCGAGAACTATGCAGGACGGCAGGTTGTGTTTGTGCCCTTCTTCCGGACTCAGAACGAGACATACACTACATATTTTTCGAAGGCGTAAGGACGGGATCTCGATGAACGAAGATGCAATCGATTATTCTGCCGAGCGCATTTATGCGCGTTACTGGATCGAGACGGCGTATCCATTGATGCAGGCCGCCGCCACGATGGCCGGCGAGCAGTCTACGGGAACTTTTCTTCGCGTGCCGGGCGAGACGGATGAGCTGCGCGTCGCTTATGCGGCACGCGTGGAGCAGATTCGAGAGACGGGAGTGAGTGCGATTCCAGGTCTTCCCGGTGCGGGAACGCCAAAGAACTGGGACGGAGTGCGGCGCACGGCGGAGCTCGTGTTGTCGTGGCCCTTGCATAATATTGGCCCGAGCCTGCCGAACCTTCTGGCGACGGTGGCTGGAAACCTGTGGGAGCTGAAACCATTTTCCGGCATAAGGCTGATGGATCTGGTGCTTCCGCCTGCGTTTCTTTCGGTCTACCAAGGGCCGCAGTTTGGAGTGGGAGGCACGCGCAGGGTCACCGGCGTATACGACAGGCCGTTGATCGGAACGATCATCAAGCCGAGCATCGGCCAGACACCAGCCGTAACTGCCGAGCAGGTGAGGATTCTGGCGGAGGCAGGGATCGATTTCATTAAAGATGACGAGCTGCAGTCTGACGGGCCGGGATGCCCTTTCCGTGACCGCGTGGACGCGGTGCAACAGGTGCTGAATCGATATTGCGCCCAGACCGGCAGACGCGTGATGTATGCGGCAAACATCACGGGTGATGTGGACGAGATGCTGGAGAGGCTGGAGCATATTGCGGCATGTGAGGGCATATGCGCGATGGTGAGCATCAACTCGATCGGCCTGCCAGCGATGAAGATGGTGCGGGCTCATTCGAAAGTGGTCATCCACGGCCATCGCAACGGCTGGGGCCTTTTAGGCAGAAGCCCCGCGATCGGGATGAGCTTTGTTGCATTTCAGAAGCTTTGGCGCCTGGCGGGGGTAGACCATCTTCACGTCAATGGCCTGCGCAACAAATTTTGTGAGACCGACGAGTCCGTGCTCGCGTCGGCGCGCGAGTGTCTGACGCCAATGTTTGGAAACGGCTATGCAGGTTGCGAGGTGATGCCGGTATTTTCGTCAGGGCAATCGGCGAGACAAGCGGCTGACACCTACAAGGCACTGGGTTCTAACGATCTGATCTTTGCATGCGGCGGCGGCATCATGGGTCACACGATGGGCGTGGCGGCAGGAGTACTGAGTCTCCAGCAGGCATGGGAGGCGGCGATGAAGGAGATTCCTCTGGTTGAGCACGCAAGGAACAGACCTGAGCTGAAGGCCGCGCTTGAGATGTTTGGTAGCTAGATTCGACCCATGTTCTATACATTTTATGGCGACGACTTCACCGGCTCGACAGATGTGCTGGAGCAGCTTGCGCTTTATGGCGTAAGCGCGGTGTTGTTCCTAAGGATGCCGACAGACGCTGAGCTTGCGCGATTCAGGGGAGTTGATGCGCTGGGAATCGCGGGGGATAGTCGATCACGTTCTCCAGAATGGATGGATCAGAATCTGCCGGCGATCTTTGGGTTCTTGAAGAGCATGAACGCGCAGGTGAATCACTACAAGGTCTGCTCGACGTTTGACAGCAGCGCGGTCCGAGGAAGTATTGGACGAGCGATGGAGATCGGTGACAGGGTCTTTAGCCCGCGGTTCGTACCGATTATCGTTGTAGCTCCTCATCTGAGGCGTTACGTTGTCTTCGGCAATCTGTTTGCACGCGATTCCGATGGTGAAGTAAAGAGAATCGACCGGCACTCGATGTCGCTGCATCCTGCAACGCCGATGCGGGAGGCGGATCTGCGCAGACATCTTGCGGCGCAGACCGGGATCAGGATCGACCTGTTGGACTTGCCTGCACTGCGAGAGCATCGCGCGGAGGAACGGCTCGACTCGCTTGTCGAGGGGGGAGCGGGAGCGGTGTTGTTTGATGGAATAGACGACGATGACATGGGGCGATCCGGTGAGCTTCTGATGAAGGAGGCGGGCAGGTCTCCGCTGTTCGTGGTGGGAAGCTCGGGGGTGACCGCCGCCGTACTATCGGCGCGGAGGAAGGCGAGCAATGCTGCGGCGAAAGTTTCGAAAAAAGATGGCCCGAATGAAAGAGGACCACTTCTCGTGGTCAGCGGGTCGTGTTCCTTAGTAACGATGGCTCAGGTTCAGTACGCGGCGGAACACGGGTTTCGCAGCATCGCAGTGGATGCGCCGAAGCTCTGCAACTCGGAGACCGCCGGGGAACTGGTGGAGAAGATATCGCAGGGGGTGTCGAAGGCATTGGCCGATGGTGTGAGCACGGTGCTGTACACGGCGCTGGGTCCGCAAGACCGCTCCTCCGCAGGGAATGAGCTGGGCTATGCGCTGGGTGTCCTGTTGAAAAAGATTCTTAAGGAGACAGGACAGCGCAGAGTAGTTCTATGCGGTGGGGATACATCTTCGCATGCGGTTCAGCAACTGGGATGCTATGCATTGACGGCGATTCGGCCGACGCAACCGGGGGCGCCGCTGTGCCGCATCCACACGGACGATCCAGACATCGACGGGCTGGAGCTGGTGCTGAAGGGAGGGCAGGTAGGGTCGAGAGATTTCTTTGAGGTGGTTCGAGATCTTTGATCGAGGTTGAATAGATCAAGCGTTTCTGGAGAGACGTGCATCGTCCTGCAGTCCCTTTGTGCAATCGACCATGGCGAACAGCAGAGCGGCGAGGATGACGGCAACTGCGATGACCCTGAGGGGAAGATCGTAGTTGCCGGTGATCTTGACGATATAGCCGAAGGCTACAGTGCAGATCCAGCCTCCAAGATTGCCACCGGTATTCATCATTGCAGTGGCAGTTCCGCCGAAGTGGCCCCCGAGGCTCATGCACATGGCCCATGCCGCCGGCAGCATAAGATCCATTACACCGAAGCCCAGCGTGGCGAGTACTACGATGGCGACGTGGTCTTTGACAAGAGACATGGCGAACAGGGAGGATGCGGTAACAAGCAGACAGCAGAAGGTGATCCATCGATAGGATTTCTTTCGCCCATAGCGCAGGACAGCGCGCTCGCTGAGCAGGCCGCCGACGAGGTTGCCGATCATTCCCATGACGAAGGGGAAGGATGCGAAGAGACTCATCTGCGAAACGGAGAATCCTGCTCCCCGAACCAACCAGGTCGTGAACCAGCCAAAATAGAACCAGCTTCCGAAGGCATACAGAAGATAGGCGAGCACGATGAGCCAGAGATTGGAAAGGCGGAGCATCTGGCGCCAAGGCACGGCAACGTGTGATTCGAGATCAGTAGAATGGCCGATCTCGGCCAATTCTCCAGACGTTATGTCGTGCATCTCCTCGGGATAGTTGCGGAACCAGGACCACCATGTGATTGCCCAGACGATGCCGACTGATCCCAGCATCCAGAAGCTGGCCCGCCAACCGAATCGCGCGGACAAAGGAACGAGGATGAGTGGAGCGAGTGCGCCGCCAAGCCTGCTGGCTCCCCAGACCATGCCTTGCGCGCGAGCGTGTTCGGCTTTCGGAAACCACCGCGCGATGACGCCAGCCGCGTTAGGATAGGCTCCAGCGGCGCCCATGCCGAAGAAAAATCGCGATAGACCGATCTGCCAGAAGGTTCTGCACCATCCGGTGAGCGCGGTAAAGGCCGACCACCATGCAGTGATCCGAGTAAGCTCGAGACGCTGGCCCCGGCGATCTCCGAAGGCCCCGGAGGGGATCTCAAAGAGCGCGTTTGCGAGGATGTACGCGCTGAGAACCCATCCCCACTGATCGGGCGAGAGATGTAGCTCGGCACGAATGCCAGGCTCGGCTACCGGAATGGCAAGCCGATCGAGAAAGGTGATGACAGAGACGCAGCAGAGAAGAGCAAGGACGCCGTGGCGCTTCTTCAAGCCTTTGCTCCAGACAGTTGCTGAAGGATATCGTGCGCGCGACGTACGCAGAGATCCGGGCTGGCGAAGACGGGAACCTTGATGGTTTCAGGTGGCATTGCGTTGACGATTCTCGCCATGGAGGCTTGGGCGAGCACAATGGCGTCGACATGGGCCATATCGTTAATCAGTGCGGAGCCGACGATGCGGTCGTGAGTGGCAGTATCGCCTGCCAGGACAGCCTCAAATGCCCCGTCGCAAAGGGATTCGACCAATTCGATTGATTTGCCGATGGCGTTGGCTTTGCTGCGCAGTTGCGCAGCGGTTGGAAGCATTGTCGTCTTGAGCGTCGCGATGACACCGATTCTGCTGCCAGACTGTACCGCTGCCTCGGCCATGGCATCATCGATGCGGATGATGGGGAAATCGAATAGCTGCTGAGCGAGTGTGACGCCTTCGCCGATGGAGGAGCATGTGACCATAACGGCATCGGCGCCTGCGCCAGAGGCTGATTCGATCATTCCCACGAGCCTGCGGATGGTTCGCTTTTCAAGCGCGCCGGCTCTTACGGTCTCTTTGATAAGGCTTTCGTCAACCATATGGAAGAGTTTGACGTGAGGCATTTGCCGGGCGCAAAGATCGGAGAAGAGAGGGGTGAGGGTGGGGCTGGTATGAATCAGGGCAAGAGTCTGAGGCACAGGATCTCCTTTTTGTAAGTGGAACATGGCTCAACCCAACCATTCCCGGAAATGACACGCCGATGAAAGATACCTTATAACGCGAGCTTCTAGATGACAGGCCCGCAACTGCGATGTGATTAGAAAATGATGCGGATGGCCGCCTGGTTCTGGCGGGCGGGAACTTTGCCATTTGTCGATGAGATGGTCCCCAGGGCTGTGCTGGTGACCGATGTGTTTGGCGTTGAGAAGGCGGGGTGGTTGAGGACGTTGAACGATTCGAAGCGAAGCTGCAATTCAAGCCATTCAAAGCGTGTGGTCTTGAAGACGGAGGCGTCGAGTGTTCCGATGCCGGGTCCGCGCAGGAGATTTCTTGAGCTTGTTCCGTAGTTTCCAGAAGCAGGGTTGCGGAAGGCCGCCGGATCGAACCAATGGTCGATGTTCTGGACGAAGCCGCTGGGTTGAGCATTTCCGAGGAGGTCTGCGCGCAGCGATGTGGCCTCGTTTACGTTGTTGGTATCCGTGCCGGCGACAGAGAATGGGAATCCTTTCTGCGCCGATCCCAGGAGATTAACCTGCCACCCGCCGATGACTCTTCGGGTGAAGTCGCCGGTGCCGCCTCCGAAGTGCTGTCCTTCGCCGAAGGGAAGATTGTAGAGAACGGCGGCGACGATCCTCTGTCCTACATCGTAGGACGAACGAGCATAGTCACAGCTTGGGCAGCGATAGTTCTGAAATCCGAATGGGCCGCCCGCGTCTCCGGTGACGGCGGCAGCGGCCGATTTGATGTCCATCATCTTCGACCACGAATAGCCGATGGTGGCCGTGACATCTTTCGCGCTGCGTTGCAGTTTGAGGTTGAGGGCGTTGTAGTTGGAGTATCCGCTCCAGTCCTCGATGATCATCTGGCCGAAGTTTTTGTAGGGGCGGCGTGCCACCTGATTCACCTTCAGTCCGTTCGCAGCGTTGTTCGGATCGCAACCGTTGGCGAGGATGCACTGAGTCGGCTGGTTGGCATTGGTGCGGATATTGAGATGAGTCCCCTTGTTGCCGACATATTCCGCGGTAGCAATTGTCTTCGGCCCAAGTTGCTGCTCGATGCCGAAAGACCAGTCCTGTGCGTAAGGGTTAAGTTTCCGGGGGGCTGCGACCTGAACAAGCGAGTTGGCAAAGGTTGCGGTGGTGACGGGACCAAGTGTGAGCGGCGGGAAGAGATTGTCCGTGTTGTAGATGACGCCTGTGCCGGCGGAGGATTGATAGGCCTGAATGGGAGCATATGGATAGAGGGCCGTTGAGGAGACCCACTCGTTGGTCTGGAACGAGTCATAGAACATGCCGTATCCACCGCGAACGACCATACCTGCATTATCGAAGAGACGGAAAGAGAAGCCAATGCGTGGGGCAAGAACGTTCTTCTGTGCTGGCCCCGGACCGCGGCGGCCATCGTAGATGTAGAGGCTGCCCCCGTACTGCTGAGTGATGGCTTGGTTTGCCTGAAAGAGGCTGCCGTTGCCGGCAGGATTGAACCATGCAAGGTGATCCTGCTCCTCGTAGGGAATGGTTGAGAAGTCGTAGCGTAGGCCGAGATTCAAAGTGAGCTTCGAGCTGATCTTCCAATCATCGGTGACGTAGGGAGCCCAGGCTTTGAAGTGGAGATGCACGGAGTTGCCGGTGCTGACGTTGGATACAGGGGTAGGTTGAGCCGCCTGAGCCGTGAACGCCGTGCCAAGCAAGAGGTCGGCGATCTGGTTATGACTGAGAGTGCCGTTGAAGGAGAAGTTGCCCTGGGGATTGACTGTGCTCTGACGGTCGAGGACGACGTTTCTCCACCCGAAGCCGAATCCGAGAGTGTGTTTGCCGTGGGTATAAGAGACAGAATCGGAGATATCCCATGCGGGCTGAAGGCTTCCGGTAGGCAGGTTCGCTGGACCACCGGCGCCACTGAGATTTTGGGTTGCGCTTCCAGGGGCATTAGGGGCGAGTCCCGCGCCGAGGCCGATGACAGGATAGTTGGCCGTATTCATAAGGAAGATATTGTTGAAGCCGAGAGTCGTGGCGTCGTCGGCAGGGATAAGTGTTCCCAGACGAAGCACCTGGGCTTCGAGATACCCGATTCGAAATTGGTTGAGCAGATTTGGTGTGAAGATGTGTGTCTCGGTGAACTGGTAGTTGCGGGTGACCTGGTTCTGCTGCGTCGCATTGGCGGGGGTCAGCGCAGGATTGAGCACGTAGACGTCGGCCATCGTTGTGCGTACGAAGAAGGAGTCTTTGGCGCTGAGTAGCTGGTCGATGCGATAGGTCTGCTGGTTTGCGTTGACGGTAAAAGGTGCGTTCGTCGTGTAGTTGTATGCCGTAACTCCGGCGACATTGGGTGCGGCGAAAAGCTTGCTTGCAGCCAGCTTGCCGAGGCGCGAGATTCTGCTTGCTGGGATGACGAAGGCTCCAGCCGAGTTTCTTGGGAACGGCGCTCCCGTATAGGGGTCGACGATGGTGGGGTTATTGGGGTTGGAACTCAAGGTTGAAGTCTGGAAGATGCCGTTAAGCTGATCAGTCGTTGGCATGAAACCGGTTTGCACCCTCTCAGAACTGATGCGCTGACCTTCATAATTGGCGAAGAAGAACGTCTTGTCTCGGTCGTTATAGATCTTGGGAATGAAGATTGGGCCACCCAGAGAGTACCCGAACTGATTCTGTCTTAGAGGCGCGCGGGACTGCGGAATTTTGTTGAACCAATCGCGCGCGTCGACGGCGGTGTTGCGGATGAACTCGAAGACGCTTCCGTGGAACTGGTTGGTCCCGGAGCGGGTGCTGAGGTTGACTTGGTTGGCGCCGAATCCAAACTCTGCAGTGTAGTTCTTTGTCTGCGCCTTGAACTCCTGGATGGCCTCGACGGAGATCGTGAAGGCGGGTGTGACGTAGCTGGTGTCCGTTATGGTGGTTCCGTCGAGCGTAAAGCTGTTCGATGCGCTGACGCCGCCGCCAATGCTGATGGCGTCGCCGACGCCATAGCGGAACGAGGACTGTTCGCCACCGGTTTGCACGGCGCCCGGCTCGAGGAAGAGGAGATTGACGAAGCTGCGTCCGTTGAGAGGAAGCTCGCTTACCTGGCGCCGATCGACGACAGTCCCGATCGTCGAGGAGTCGGTGTCCAAGCTCAACGCGTTTGCCGTGACTTCTACGCGCTCACTGGTACTGCCAACCTCAAGTGACGAATCCACACGAACGGTCTGGTCGACCTGCAGCGTAATGCCGGTCCGCACCTGTGTCTTGAAGCCTTCTTTTTCGGCCGTGACGTTGTAGGAGCCAGGCAACAGCAGCGTGGCGGTGAAGTTGCCTGAAGCATCGGTAGTGATATCGCGCTTGTCGCCGCTGCCGATGTTGATAATCGAGACCCGCGCCCCGCTGATAGTCGCGCCAGTCGTGTCGGTAACGCGACCTGTGATTGTTCCTGAGGTGTTCTGTGCATACAGAAGTTCACTGAACATCATCATGACGATGGTTAGAAACCATAGCTTGCTCCGGTGGATCATCGGACTCCCTCTCAGCGTTGATCAATCTTCTTTCGCCGAGAAAAACTCAAACTGGCGAGCTCGAGTGGTCACGCTATTGAGGGGCTGGAGAGCTGTCAAGGCTCTTGTATAAGCGTCATCAACATTCAGCTGTGCCGCAACATTCAGCTGTGCCGCAACTTGGATTGTTTCAAAACGCGGAATGAAGACGCCGAGCGGCCTTATAACTTCATTAAATCCGTAAGTTAGCAGGCATATCGAAACAGAGAGTACGGCATGGGGGAATATTTTATGGCTGGGGAAGGTGTGCCGTCATTCTGAAATGCGGAACGGGAGAAGATCCTCCCGGGGGCACGAACCACTCCGAGAGGCTTCGTCTTTTTTCGCACCGCCAAGTTCGTGTCTTTTGGATTTCGGTCGGCAATTATTAGATCATCACTAATGTCCCGTCCGGCTCTGTGTGGCTACGCATCCATCTTTCCCTTGATTTTGCAGAAAGAGGCTTAGTCTTTCAGCTACCTTTGTTCAGCCTTTTCCTCCTGATCCACGTGCAGAATGGCGCCGTGGTCGCGCAGGAGTTTCTGCAGCTTTGCCACATCGATCTTCTGGACTGGCTCGTGGGTTTTGATCGCCATAGCGGCCGCTACCCCGGCAGCCTGTCCGATGATCATGTACTGCGGCTCCATGCGAACCGAGGAATAGGCAACGTGGGAGGCGGAGAGGCATACCGGAACAAGCAGATTGTCGGTCTCTGAAGTTTTGGGGAGAATGGCTCGGAAAGAGATCTCATAGGGCTGCACCGAAACTTGCACGTCGCCTTCGTTACGAACCGAACCATCGGGCATGGCAACGCGTTGGATGTTGTGCGAGTCGCTGTTGTAGGAGCCCATCCCGATGGAGTCCGGCTTGGTACGATCGGTCTGCAGGTCCGCCTGGTGCATTACGTATTCGCCGACCATGCGTCGGCCCTCACGGATATAAAGTTGGTTGGGCCAGTGATCAGTGTCCGCGAACTCGTCTTTGGCCCGGCCCCAGGTATTGACCTCGGCGCGTAGGGAGGTGGGTACCTTGGAATCCTGCGATAGAAACCATAAAAAGGATTGCGTATAGAGCAGGTGCTCCTCCCATACCCGTTTGCGTATGGCATACGTGGCGTCAGGGTACGTCCAGCTCTTCCCGATATAGTCGGTCGAAAAAGGCCCATTGTTATTGAAATCCGCTTTGTGGGCAGGGATGGCTACCGGATTCATCACATCGTGCAGCACAGGCGGACGGTTCATGTGCTCTTGAAATTGCTGCAAATAACGGGCGAGCAGGGCGAACAAAGAGGCATCGTAGCCAGCTGGCTTCGTCCAGGGAAGGCGGTTGGCTGGATCGTTGGTGAGGATAAGTCGGAAATTATAGGCTTGGACCTTCTTGTCGCCTTCGCCGTCAGCTCCCATGGGACCGGGGTCAACATAGGGCATCAGGTGATGCTGATCGTCGTAAGGCGAGATCTTCCACAGAAACTGGTGTTTTGGCGTCTCTACGCGTACGCCTGCGAGGTTCTCGCCATACACCGTGGTCGACTCGCGCCCGACGGTGTAAGCAACCTTCGCCTGCGCCATCAAATCTCCTTCATAGGAGCAGTCGGCGAAGACCTTCGCTCGCCAGGTCTTTCCATCTTCCGTCGTAAGGCCGGTGATGTGTGTACCGGCTTTCACCACTCCGTTTGATTCGCGCAGTCGTTCCTTGAAGTGAACTTCGACGCCTGCCTTCTTTAACCATTCAGCGAAGATCGCCTCGTCGAGGTGCGGCTCCGAGAGCCAGTTCGACCTTCTCAACAGATCGCGGACGCCGTAATGAGAGGCCGCCTCCAGATAGAAATCATGGGCATAGCCGCCGATGATCTGAAAGTGGCCGAGGTCGGTGGCCGAAAGGCCTCCTGTAACCATACCGCCGAGATGGGTGCCCGGCTCCAGCAGGATGACGTGCAATCCCTCACGCGCACCCGAATAGGCGGTCATTACGCCTGAAGCTGTACCTCCGTAAACGACAAGGTCTGACGATGCGGGTGCAGCGGCAGAAGCTGAAACGGCAATAAAGGCGAGGAATAGAGCAGAGGCCACGCAACTCAAAGATCTCATGGTGAAAGATGCTGACATGCGAGAGGGGCTTTTGGCACGTTTCCATCAGTTATGTTACGGGCTGTTACATCGAGTTTTCATACACTTGGGAGCAATAGGCGTGCATCCGCCCAGTGCCCATCCTGGAAAATCCCAACCGAGTTTAGGGGCTTTTCCCGGCATGATGTTTCCGGGGTGTGGGAGGATTGGAAGGTCAAGAAAGTATTCCAACGAAGCCTGCTTCTGCTGTTGCTGCGGTCGGAGACAGGATTGGCACCAGGAGGAGAGATCAGTGTGTTTTTCGGCGGCAGCGAACTTTGTTGGAAGTGCTGTGTTGGGTGCAATCGGAGTGGCCACATTCACCCGGGTGAAGCATAAACGAGAGCTGTTGTTCGCATCGCTGCCGACCTTGTTTGCAATCCATCAGTTCATCGAGGGGTTTGTCTGGCTCGGGCTGGACGGTGTTTTGTCCCCTGAGGTGACTCACAAAATGGGTGCGGCGTTCGTGCTATACGCCCAGGGTCTGTTGCCATTTCTGCTGCCGCTCAGCGTATTGCTGTTTGAGCCGGACCTGAAGAGTCGAAGGCGGATGCTGCCGTTTCTAGCTATCGGCACAGGAACAACGCTCTATATGCTCTGGGGGCTGGTGGCATACCCATTGCGAATCTTCGTTCAGGGCAACAGCATCGTCTACATCAATGACGGAACGAACAATACGGTTCTTGCCGTCCTTTATGTAATCGCTACATGCGGATCCCTGTTTTTCTCAAAGGTGAGAGACATGGTGATCTTCGGCGGAGCAAACCTTGGGATTCTGCTGATTACGATGGCGGTGAAGCGCTATGCGTTTACATCGGTGTGGTGCGCTTATGCCGCTGTGGCGAGCATCATCATCTGCGTTTACTTTCTGCGGAGTGGAAAGCACCGGCCTTTTTCGTACCTAGAAGCGATATAAGCGGAGGGGCAGGGGATTGGATGTTAACAATCTCCTGCTCTACAGAACGCTTTTCATCGCATCCGTCGGAAGCATCGCCGCTTGTCCATGATGTGTTCCGTGATCGTCGATCAGCTGCCAGACGGTTGCATTCTCTATGCGGAAGCGTCGCCCGTCTTTTGTGATGCGAATGCCGGAGTATCCCGAGACGAAACCGTCATGTTGGACCTGTTCGAGAAAACGCTGTCGTTCGCCACGTTCGGGAGCTTCGGCGGAAAGACGCGATGGCAGAGCCGTCAGCTCGTCCCAACTGTATCCAAACAGAGATTGCGCGGTCTGGTTGCCGTAGACGAAGACGGGATCCGTCGCAGTGTTGTGGGCAAGAACACCGAAGGGAGCGCTCTTGTAGAGCCATTCGGATGCCTGGGATTCGTCGAGTTTCTCCGGTGTAAGAGAAAGCCCGGTAAGACGATGGTAGCTGTCCCTAAGCAAACGAAAGAAGGAAAGGTCGAAACGTAGATCGCTTGAAGCCATAACGGGGTACAGAGAAGTTGCGAAGTACTGTCTGTTGCGATTCCGGAACGACCCGGGCACGAAAGCCCGGGTCGTTTTCCCGGAGTGATGGTTCTGGTTGCTGTATTACAGGCCCTTCTTCACGAGGAAGAGGATGAGGTCCTTGACGCGGTTGGAATAACCCCACTCGTTGTCGTACCAGCCGATAACCTTACCGGTATTCCCGATAACCTTGGTCAGCTTTGAATCGAAGATCGAGGAGAGGGGATTGCCACGGAAGTCGCTCGAGACGAGCTCTTCCTCGGTATAGCCGAGAATGCCTTTCAACGGGCCTTCGGCGGCAGCCTTGATGGCGGCGTTGACGCTCTCAGCCGTGATCGGCTTCTCGGAGACGAACGTAAGATCAACTACCGAGACCGTCGGGGTTGGGACGCGAATGGAGAAGCCGTCGAGCTTGCCGGCCATCTCGGGGATGACGAGCTTGAGGGCCTTTGCGGCACCGGTGCTGGTGGGGATCATGGAGAGTGCGGCGGCGCGGGCTCGGCGAAGATCCTTATGCGGAGCATCCAGAACGACCTGATCGTTGGTGTAGCTGTGGATCGTGTTCATCAGGCCGTTTACGATGCCGAAGTTCTCGTGCAGCACCTTCACGATGGGGGCAAGGCAGTTGGTGGTGCAGCTCGCGTTCGAGATGACGTTGTGCTTGGAGGCGTCGTATTTGCCTTCGTTGACGCCCAGCACGATGGTGATGTCCTCGTTGCTGGCCGGAGCGGAGATGATGACCTTCTTCACGGTCGAACCGAGATGGGCCTTGGCCTTCTCCGCGTCCGTGAAGAAGCCGGTGGACTCAACAACCACCTGGGCTCCAACTGAGGCCCAGTCGAGCTTGGCCGGATCGCGCTCGGCGAAGACCTTGATCTGCTTGCCATCGACCGAGATGAAGTCCGGTCCATGCTTGATGTCGTGGTGCAGGTTGCCAAGGATCGAATCGTACTTCAGCAGGTGCGCGAGTGTGGCCGGCGTGGTCAGGTCATTGACGGCGACAAATTCGATTTCAGGGTTTCCGAGAGCGCTGCGGAAGACGTTGCGTCCGATGCGGCCGAAGCCGTTGATACCTACCTTTACAGCCATGTTTACCGTTGCTCCTGTCGTGTGGTGCTGAGTAGTTATTCGTTTTATCTATTGTAGAACGGCCAAAATGGCCCGTACATCATCAACACCGGATGCTACCACCGGTGTACGGGCCGCCGCAAAGGTCGAAGCCCTAGAAGCTGAAGAACTTCTCCCGCAATGCGTCCTCGTAAAGACGCTTTGCGGCGCTCACCTTTTCGCCTGCCTGCTGTTGAAGATCAGCAGCGGACTCCCATTGATCGATGTCAGCGACGGAGTGCTCTGAGGAAGCCAGGGCTTCCTCCTGACGGATCGTCGTAATCCAAGCCTCGACGGCTTCCTTGAAGGCATTCTGAAGCTGATCGAGTTCCGCGGTCTCTGTTTGCATACATCACCTCGTACCGGGCAAGGTAGCTGCGCAGGATGAATGGACGATGTACTGATATCGAGAAAAATCGAGAAAGCGTTGCCGTCATGGGTTCCCTGATTTGCGAGCGGGTTTAGCCGTGTGTTACAAGCGACGTATGCGCGATCTGCGCGAATGGATAAGCGAAAAGATGAGACGACGCCCAAGACGTGGACCGAATGATTCGGAGTCCACGGGCAAGAGCGGGCAGGAACTGCCCGCAAATCAACCGGCACCCCTCCGGCCCTCTTACCCGGATCAGACTTCGGTCGAAGCCCGCGAGCCAAAGCCACGGCCCTTGGCGGCGGAGCCTGAGATCCAGGTCCCCGATGAGCCGGCACCGCCGTTTTCCCCCGCAGAGCAGGAACAGAAGCTCGTCGTGGAGACCCAGCCGGATTCGGTTGCGGTAGCGCCAGCCGAGCAGCCTGCTGCAAAGTCTCCGAAGGGATACGTCGTGCTGACGATCGGCCTCCCGGGATCGGGCAAGACGACCTGGTACAAACGCCGCGGAGTCACACCCCTGTCGAGCGATCTGCTTCGGACGATCCTGTTCGACGACATTACGGAACAGCGCTATCAGGGCCTTGTATTCTCCACCCTGAGAAGTCTCCTGCGCGCGCGTTTGATCGCCAAGATGCCTTGGAACTACGTCGACGCGACCAACCTGTCGCCGCATGAGCGCAGGCAGTGGATCCGGATGGCGAAGAGCTTCGGCTATGAGGTTCAGGCCGTCTTCTTCGACGTTCCCCTGGCTGTGTGCATGGAGCGGAACAGCAAACGCGATCGCTCCGTCTCAGACGAGGTAATGCAGAAGATGGCGGAGCGTCTGAAGCCGCCGAACTTCAAAGAAGGCTTCGACAAGATCACCATCGTTCGGGTGAAAGGGCAACCCGGAAACGGCAGCGAGCCTGCCGCGGTTGGTTCGCCGGCCAGTGCCGAGTCGGACCCCGACGCCGCGCAGTAATCTGCAAGGCGCGGTAAAGTAGACCACATGCCCACGGCTGGCGTTGAGTTCGCGAAGGTGAGCTATACGCCGGCAGGTGGGCCTCTTGTTTTGCGTGAGATCTCCCTCTCGCTCGCCGCCGGCACCACGACGGCGCTGCTGGGGCGCAGTGGATCGGGCAAGACCACCTTGCTGCGGACCGTGAATGGTCTGGTTAGGCCGACCTCGGGCCAAGTCACGGTGAACGGCCAGACGGTAAATGCGATTCACGGCACCGACGAACTGGCAGCCCTGAGGCGCGGCATCGGCTACGTGATCCAGGAAACCGGTCTCTTTCCCCACATGACGGTGGAACGCAACGCCGGGCTTGGTCTTGAGCTTGCGGGAAAGTCGAAGACTGAGATAGCGACACGTGCGCAAGAGGTAATCCTGCAGGTAGGTCTGGACTTCGATTCACTGCATGAACGGTTTCCCTGGCAGCTTTCCGGTGGCCAGCGTCAGAGAGTGGGGTTGGCACGGGCCCTCGCGCTCAATCCCCCTGTGCTCCTCATGGACGAACCGTTTGGGGCGCTGGACCCGCTGACCCGGGCAGAGATGCAAACGATGCTCAAGGCGCTGTTGAGCCGGATGAGCAAGACCGTTCTGCTGGTAACGCATGATCTGGACGAGGCGCTTTACCTGGCCGACCGCGTTCTCATACTGGCAGACGGAGTCGTCGTTGCCGATCTGCCTCCAGCTGATGTGGAGGGCTCCGATAACTCTCATGTAAAACATTATGTTTCTGCCGTACATCGCATGGTGAGAACATGATGCAATTCATCAGGCAGCATGGGTGGGAGATCGGGCGGTTGACCTTCGAGCATCTGTGGCTAACGTTGAGCGCCATGCTGTTTGCGGTCGCGATCGGGCTGCCGCTTGGGATTCTGCTGACTCGAAAACGTCGCTGGGCGAATCCCGTTATCGGGTTTGCGAATGTGGTGCAGACTGTGCCGAGCCTCGCGCTCTTCGGCCTACTATTACCGGTGCCCTGGCTGGGAGAAAATGCGGCTCGTCTAGCGATTGTGGCGCTCACCGGCTACGCTCTGCTGCCAATCCTGCGCAACACGTACGCGGGAATCGGCAGCGTCGATGTGCAGTTGACCGATGTCGCCAACGCCATGGGGATGACAGGTTGGCAGCGGCTCAGGAAAGTTGAACTGCCGTTGGCGGCGAGCGTGATTCTGGCAGGTGTGCGTACCGCGACAGTGATCTGTGTGGGTGTGGCGACGATCGCGGCGGCGATTGGGGCAGGAGGTCTCGGCGAGTTGATCTTCCGCGGGGTGGCGAGCGTGGATAACGGCTTGGTACTGGCCGGGGCGATTCCAGCCGCCCTGCTGGCGCTTATCGCAGACGCAATGCTGGGATGGGTGGAAAAGAGACTGGCGGTGCGGCGGTCATGAGGAGCGGATCCGCCAGGCGGGGAGTCGAATCGCGTATCTTGCGGCCGGGTCTTTTTGTGAGCGGCGCCGCAATCTGCCTGCTGCTGTGGTGCGTTGCATGTGCTCCACCGCGATCTTCGCGAGTGACCATTGGGGCGAAGAACTTTACCGAACAGGTTGTGCTGGGCGAGCTGCTGGCGCAGGAGATCGAGGCCGTCACCGGCCAGCCGGTGGAACGGCGCTTTTACCTGGCCGGAAGCTACCTCTGCCAGCAGGCGCTGGTGAGCGGACGAATCGACGGCTACGTGGAGTACACGGGGACGGCGCTGACCGCGATCCTCAAGCAGCCTCTGCCGCCGATTGGGCAGCGCGAGCGAACCCAGGTCTTTGAGACAGTGCGGCGTCTGTACGAGCAGCGCTATCAGATTCGCGTCGAGCCGGGGTTGGGCTTCGAGAACACCTTCGCCATGGTAGTGCGCGGAGACGAGGCGAAGCGGATGAACCTCACGACCATCTCGGATGCCGTGCCACACGCACGAGAGATGCGGCTCGGTGTAGGGTACGAGTTTCAGGAGCGGCCCGATGGCCTGCATGGGCTGGAAGCCGCCTATGGGCTGAAGTTCAACGACGATCCGCGGACGATGGATCTGGGACTGCTCTACCGGGCGCTCTCGGCAGATCAGGTCGATATGGTTGCCGGAAATTCGACTGATGGACCGATCCGGGCACTGAGACTGGTTGCGCTCGAGGACGATAAGCATTACTTCCCGCCCTATGAAGCAGTCCCATTGATCCGGGAGGACTCTCTGAGGCGGCATCCAAAGATCCAGACCGCAATGGACAGGCTGGCGGGAAAGTTGACCGCCGATGAGGTTCGCGGGATGAACGATGCCGTGGATGGTCAGCACAGGGATGTCGCAGAAGTGGTCCGCGAGTTCCGTAAGAGCAAGGGCCTTTGAGTTTGGGTGAACAGATCGGAGTGTAGCTGCAGCCAGCAAGGTTCAGACTTTTCTCAGGGTCAACAGACCTGATGAGGAGAGTGTGAGATGACTGAGATTCGAGTGATTGCATTGCCGACCGAGACCGCGAAGAAGATGTTGGAGACGAAGAGCTCGCCCGGCTATGGGCATCCGGCTCATACGGAAGTAGCGAAGGGGCACGGGCCTTGCAGGCACTGTCTGCGTCCGTTCCGCATCGGAGAAGAGAGCAGGACGCTGTTTACCTGCAATCCGTTTTACGGGCTGGCTCCAGTGCCAGCCCCTGGACCGGTGTTTATTCATTCGGATCTGTGCGAGCGGTTCGACGAGGAAGCAGGCTATCCGAGCGAGCTTGTACCTTATCCAGTGGTGCTCGATGGATACGATGGAGAGCAGAGGCTGTTGACGGAACGGCGTGCGGCAGCAGGCGATCAGGAGGCAGAGATCGCCAAGATCTTTGAAGATGTTTCGGTGCAGTATGTGTTGGTGCGGGATGGCGAGGCGGGCTGCTTCGACTTCCGCGTGGAGAGGATGGAGGTGGCCTGATGACGGATGAGAGGGTTGAGCCGTGGTTGAGGGGCACGCGGGGCGAGGTGGATGCGGTTCGACGCGGAGTGCTGCATGCGCTTGAACTTGCGGCTGAGGATCTTGCGCTATGGTGCGATCGCTTGAATGGCGAAGAGATGGAGGCTCGTCCGTTTGGGCTTCCTTCCGTGGGATTTCAGCTGCGGCACATCGCTCGCTCGCTCGATCGGCTGCTGACCTATGCGGACGGCCAGCAGCTCACGGAGCGGCAGCTGAAGCTGTTGAAGACAGAAGACGAGTTTGTCGATCGTGAAGCGACTCTGATGGAGTTCGCGGAGGCGATCGAGGTTTCGACCACACGGGTTCTCGCGTTCTCCGATAAGAGTTATGAGCAACCACGCTCGGTGGGAAGAAAGAAGCTCCCCACCACCGTGGGCGGTTTGCTGGTGCATTGCGCGGATCATACGCAGCGCCATGTGGGACAGGCCATCACGACTGCGAAGGTCGTAATGGCCACGCGAGAAAATAGCTGATCAACAAGAAAAGCAGGAAGTAAATCCAGAGGCCGAAGCCCATTCCCATATCAAAGTCTGGCGGCGCGGCTGAAGCTGTGCCGCCAGACGAGTGCTTCTTCAGCGCTTCTTGTTGAGAAGGCCGCCGAGGACATCGCCAAGAGGGTCGGCCGGCTTCTGCGCGGGAGCGTTCTTCGCCCCTCCTGTAAAGGCGGAGGCTCCGCTCTTCATGGCTCCGCTGAGATTCGGAGTGAAGGTCGGGTTCGAGGTGGTGCCTCCGATGGCGACGGGGACGCCGTTGCGGAGTGCGCTGGTCGCGACGCCGCCAATTGCGCCCGCGGCTCCGCTGTTGGGGATCATGCCCATGAGTGAGCCGGCGATGCCGCCGATTCCGGCAGCGCTGCTGCCTGCTTTGCCTCCACCCAGGAGACCCGTGAGCTTGAGGATGACGTTGTAGTTAAGCGCTCCGGATGCGGCAACAGTTCCTGCCCCAGTTGCGGTTCCGAGAGCGGGAACATCGAGGGCGAGGTTGTCGGTGCGGACGTTGCCGCCGTCGACGCGGATGTTGGTGCTGAGGGAGCGGACGGCGGTGCCGGAGCCGGTATTGGGCTTGCCTCCGGTGAGTGCGGTGATGCTGGAGAGCTTGGAGCCGAGATCGAACCCAGCGAGGTTGGTGTTATTGAGACTGATTGGGCCGTTGATGATGGGATTGGCGGTGGACCCCGTGACGTTGAGGTTCGCGGTGAGGGTTCCTCCCTGCAGGCGTGAGCCCGTGGGCAGGTGCACTCCGACAGCGGGAAGAAAGGCCTGGAGCTCATCGATCGAGAGAGACTGGCCGTTGACCTTGAGGTTAATCGCCGTGGTAGGCCCGCTGGTTTGGTAGGTCCCGTTGATATTGATTGCGACGCGGCCGATGGTGACGGTTGCGCTTGAGATCTGTCCGGTGAGAGCCTGCATGTTCTGCACGAGCGCCATCTGAAGATTGACGGGCAGGGTAGAGGGGGAGCCGTTGCGTGCCAGTTGCAGGTTCTGGGCGTTGGCCGAGATATTCGCGTTAAGGGCCTTGCCGTCGGAGGTGGCCTTGAGATCGACGTTGGCGATGCCTTTAATTCCGGTCTCGGGCGCAACCAGGCCACTCGAAGCAAGATCGATATGGTTGAGGACAGCGTGGGTATTGAGAGGCGTGGAGTCGGCGTCGTCGTAGTTGATGGGACCGGCGTTTCCGTCTGCGGTCAGAGAGCCTCCACCGGGAACCTGGGCGGTGAGTTTGAAGGGCGAGGACGCAGTGGGCGAGAGGTTGGTGACCTCCGCGTTGAGCTGTTGGTAGACGGCTGGCTTGGATTGGCCCGCGGTACTGAGCGAGAGGGTGCCGTTCTTCACCTGAAGATGATCCGCAGTGAGAGTACTGAGCATGTCGTTACTGTCGGGAGCCTTCTGCGGAGTGGGCGCAGCCTTGGGGGTTCCTTTGCGGACGACGTTGAGGTTGGGGGTATCAACGGTGAGGTTGGCTACGTGAAGCTGCTTGCCGTTCCAGGTGGCTTCGACGTCGATGGCATTGATGGTGCCGGTGATTCCGGCAGCGGGCTCGAGGAAGCCTGCGGCGACGGGATCGATATGCTTGACCGTCAGTTTGGCTCCGAAGGGAGTAAGCGAGGCATCGGCAGCGTTGATGGGCCCCGCGTTGCCGTTGAGGGCGACGGTTCCATCGCCCGGAAGATGAGCCGAGACAGTAAAGGGAAAGGCCTTGGAGAAGGCGAAGTTCTTCGCCTGCAAATTGACCTGGTCATAGGTCCGCTTGGGAGTCGCAGGGGCTCCGGGGGCGGATTCGGTGGAGACGGTGAGCTGTCCGTTGGTGACGTTGACATGGCCGACGGTAACGCCGGTCATGGAGCTGGAACCATCGCCAGCGGAGGGGGCCTTTGAAGATGCTGCGCCGATTGTGGAGTAGTTCCAGGTGCCGTTGGCGTGACGGATGAGGTTGATCTTCGGGGAGTCGATGGCGAAGCCGGTGATGCGGACCTGACGGCTGAGGATGAGGGGAATCATCTCGACGTCGATTTTGACCGAGGCGGCCTGGAGGAAGGGCTGGCTGCTGAAGGCGGGATCGTCGGCGACGGTGTTGTTCTCGGCGACGAGGCTGCCGGACCAGACGGAGAGGTCGAGCTTGCCGAAGGTGACTTTGCGACCAAGCGCAGTGGTGAGCTCGCTTTCGATGCGGGTGCGGAAGGTGTCGGCGTTGAGGAAGAGCGGTATCGCGACCACGGCGATCACAATGAGGGCGAGAAGGCTTCCGAGGATGATCAGAAGAGTTCGGTGACGGGCGGCCATGAGCTTTCCTCCTGCTGACTGCTGATTAAAGGTGCTTTCCGTTGCGATGCGAATTTAGATGAGGCGGATGGAAGTGGCGGCCCCCCTCCCCCCCATACTAAATGTGTCAAAGTCTTCATTCTTCACGATTTAGGCCCGGACCTGCCAACTTAGACGCGTAAAGGGGAGGAGCGTGGTTGCTAAGGAGCCCAGTTTTTTTCTTTCTACCAGTTTAGCGAAAAGGGTGAAACTGATCGGCAGATGGATCTGCCTGATGGGGAGTAGTTTAGCCCCTAACGGAGGTTGACAGGTTTTGCGGAAGGTTCGAGGGGTTGGTCGTCGGAGGTTTGAGACGGGTGCCTCTGGGGGCATGGGTGGCGGCGCAAGCGGAATACAGGGATTCCTCGGCTTCGCTCGGAATGACGTCCCAGGACGATGTACCCAGGATGACGTGCCCAGGACGATGTACCCAGGATGACGTGCCCAGGACGACGCCTGAATCGGTGTGCGAGGCGCTAGCCTACGAGGTGGCCCATCTTTTCGCGTTTGGTCTGCAGATAGCGCTGGTTGGTGGGTTCGGGGGGAACTTCGGCGGAGATGCGCTCGACAACCTGGATGCCTGCGAGCTCGAGAGCCTCGACCTTGGCGGGGTTGTTGGTAATGAGGCGGACGGCCGGAACTTTGAGGAGCTTGAGGACTTCGGCGGGAAGCTCGTATTCGCGGCAGTCGGCCTTGTAGCCGAGCTCTAGATTGGCTTCGATGGTGTCGAGGCCCTGATCCTGCAGCTCATAGGCGCGTAGCTTGGCCATCAGACCGATTCCACGGCCTTCCTGCTGCTCGTAAAGCAGGATTCCGGAGCCGGCGTCGGCGATCATGGCCAGGGCAAGCTCAAGCTGCTGACGGCAGTCGCAGCGCAGGGAGTGGAAGACATCCCCGGTGAGGCATTGGGAATGGATGCGGACAATGGGGGGAGCAGTGTGGATGTCGCCCATGACGAGTGCGACGGCCCCTTCGACGCGGCGCGTCGGGGCGGGCAGGGCGTCGTTACAGGACTCGGGGTTGTCGATAATACCTTCAAAGCCGAGGATCCGGAAGGATCCCCATCGGGTAGGAAAGTCAGCGTTGGCGACCTTGTTTACGGCAGTAAAAGGCATCTCTTTTGGATTATACGTTTTGGCGCTCACTTCAATTAGATTCCTGTGGGTGGGGCAGCGATGCATATTGGAAGACGGTTCGAGCTTCGCTCGAATAGTCACCTTAGTCTTCTGACGACTTTGCCCGTCCCAAGGCGGCGTAAAGTAAGGACGTGGTGCATATTTCACAGTCCCTGATTCTGATTACGCTGCTGGTGGAGCTGGGCGTGGCGGCGGCGATGTCGAGCTCGCTGGCGCGATCGAAGAAGTTCAAGGATGCGCTGCTGGCTCCACGGAAGACACCGCTTCAGAAGGCTGAGCTTGCGGCGATGATCTGCGCTCCGCTGGTGCTGGGCGTTCTGGTCCGGGTAAAGGTACCAAACTTTCTTGCGGCAGATCTTTCGTTCGAGACTACCTTTCTTCTGGGAATCCTGCTGGGGCCGGTGACGGCGATGGCAGGAGGGACGGCGCTGGCGATTCCGGCGCTGATGCATCACGAGTACTGGGCGCTGCCGGTGAACCTGATTGTGGCGGCGGTGGCAGGAACGTTTGCGAGATTCGCCGATCCCGAGGACGTGTGGTCGTTCTCGCCGATGATCGACCTCAGCATCTATCGCTGGATCAGGAGAAACCTGAAGCGTCCGCACCTGGACCGGCAGGTGTTGCTGCTGGTGGTGATTGCAGGGATGCAGTTCTGCGCGAGCCTGCTCTCGTGGTTCAACCCGCGACGATATTTCAGCCTGCACTCGGGAGAGTGGTGGGTGGAGCTGCTGATCTGCGCGAATGCACCGATTGTGGTGGGGATTCCGCTGAAGATCTGGAATGCGATCCGGGTGGAGAGGAAGCTGGAGGAGCAGGGAAGGCTGTTGCTGGAGGCGCGGCTGGATGCGTTGCAACGGCAGATCAATCCGCATTTTCTGTTCAATACTTTGAACTCGATTACTTCACTGGTGCGGTCGCAGCCGGAGCTGGCGCGGGAGATGATCGTGAAGCTCGCGAATATTCTGCGCGTGCTGCTGAAGGATCGCGATGCCTTTGTCCCGTTCCACGAAGAGCTGGCGTTTACGGATGATTACCTGGATATCGAGGTGGTGCGGTTTGGCGCGAAGCTGAGGGTGGTGAAGGAGATCGCTCCGGAGACGCTGGATGTGGTGGTGCCGGGTATGCTGCTGCAGCCGCTGATCGAGAACAGCATCAAGCATGGCCTGGAGCCGCGGATCAGCGGAGGGACGGTCACGGTGCGGAGTCGCATCGACGATGACGGAATGATGGTGATCGAAGTAGAGGACGACGGGGTAGGGATGTCGATCGAGCGCAACGAGGTTTCGGGGGCGGAGTCGATGGTGCATCAGGGAGCCGGGATCGGAATGAAGAATGTGCGCGAGCGCATGGAGGTTCAGTACGGCAGCACGGCAAGCGTGGAGACGAACAGCAGGCCAGGACGGGGAACGAAGGTAACGCTGCGAATGCCGGTGCTGGAGGCGCAGAGCTGGACGCAGAGTGGAAGGCATGTGCTGGAAGTTGCGGTGAGCGCGATGGACGATGTAATGCGACGGGCGAAGGCTCGGGGATAGATGGGTGGGTTTGAGCTTCGGCTGAACCTGAACTATGTGTGGGTCTGATCGAGGATGCGCTGGTAGTACTGCTCGTAGAGCGGGATGATGCGGGTGGTGCAGAAGCGATCCTGGGCGGTGCGGCGGGCGGCCTGGGCCATGGCTTCGAGGCGAGCGGTGTCGTTGAGTAAGGCGATGGCGGCCTGGGCCATGCTGTCTACGTCTCCGATGGGAAAGAGAAGTCCGTTGACGTTGTCGTCAATAAGTTCGGGGACTCCACCGACGCGGGTGGCGATGGCGGGGACGCCGCAGGCCATGGCTTCGAGGGCAGCGAGGCCGAAGGACTCCATCTGGCTGGGCATGATCATGAGGTCGGCGAGAGGGAGCAGCTCGTGGACGTTGTCTTGTTTGCCGAGGAAGTGGATGCGGTCCTGGACGCCGTGACGGAGCGCGAGGTGTTCGGCTGCGCTACGGTCGGGACCGTCGCCGATGAGCATGAGGCGCGCGGGAAGAGTGCTGGCGACGCGGGCGAAGACTTCGACGACGTCGAGGACGCGCTTGACGGGGCGGAAGTTGGAGAGGTGGACGAAGAGCTTTTCGTCGGGGGAGGCGAAGCGGGGGCGCATCTCGGCGACGAGGTCGGGCTTGCGGGTGTAGAGGTCGCAGTTGACGAAGTTGCGGATGACCTCGATCTCGGAGGTGATGCCGAAGGCTTCGTGGGTGCGGTCGGCGAGGTGCGCGGAGATGGCGGTGACGCCGTGGGAGCGCTCGATGGCGAAGCGGGTGATGGGAAGGTAGGAGGGATCGAGCCCGATGAGGGTGATGTCGGTTCCGTGGAGCGTGGTGATGAAAGGAAGATTACGGCGGCGCTCCGGGAGGGAGTGCGAGGCGATCATCTGGCTGGCGAGCAGGGCGCTGACGGAGTGGGGAATGGCGTAGTGGACGTGGAGGAGATCGAGCGAGTAGAAGTCGGCGACCTCGGCCATGCGGGTTGCGAGGGCGAGATCGTAGGGAGGGTACTCGAAGAGGGGATAGGTCGCGACGGAGACTTCGTGGAAGTGGATGTTGGCCTCGCGCCCGGTGAGGCGGAAGGGCTGCGACGAGGTGATGAAGTGGACCTGGTGGCCGCGTGCGGCGAGTTCGATGCCGAGTTCGGTGGCGACGACTCCGGAGCCGCCGTAGGTGGGATAGCAGGTGATGCCGATCTTCATCGTGGCTCCAGAACGTTGCGCCGGAATGGCGGGTGGGCAGTGGCGGAGAACCGCAGATCCTTCGACTCTGCCTATGGCATAAAGACGCCATAGGCTTCGCTCAGGATGCCACGTTCAGCTTAGCTGCGTTGAGGCTACCGTAGTGGATGAGCGTGGGAGCGTTTGGTTGCGAGAGTCTTGCGGGGATGGCGCTCAGGAGAGCCTGCATCTCGATCTCTCGATGGGAGCGGAGGCGCGTGGTGACGCGGTCGAGATCGCGGTCGTTGTAGCCGGGATGACAGACCAGCTCGAAGGTTCCGGTTGCGGGCATCGCCTTCAGGATCTCGTCAAGGGTAGAAGTGTTGAGATTGCCGGTTGCGGAGACTCCGAGGGTTCCGTCAGTCGTGAGGACACGGCTGTTTTGAAGCTGCGGGTGGCGCTCGAAGGTAGGGCGAAGGCGATTGAGGAGATGGATCTGTAAGCGCCGCTTGAGATCAGCGTGTGCGAGCCGCTGCGTGAACGCCGGTTCAAAGGGATCGCGGATGGCCATGATCTTCGCGCGTTCGAGCACACGAAGGAGTGGGCGGGTAACAGCGGGAAAGAGATGCGTGTGCTTGTGGGTGTCGACGTGAGTGATGGCGACGTTGGCCTGTCGGAGTCTGTCGATCTGGGCCTCAGCCTCTCGCTCGATGTCGGCCTCACGGACGTGGCCGCGAAGCAGAGCCTGGACAAAGTTCATCAGGGATGCGCGGAAGGTTTTTCCATCGGGACCGAGCAGGGAGGGAATGGTCTCGGGAGGGGAGGCGGGGACGCCGTCGGTGAGGACGATGTGGCAGCCGATGCCGAGGGACGGGAGGCTGCGGGCGATGGCGATGGCGTCCTTGAAGGCGGGGCCGGTGGCCATGAGGGTTGCGGAGGTGAGAACGCCGGCGCGATGGAGCTCGGCGATGGAGCGATTGATGCCTGAGGTCAGGCCGAAGTCGTCTGCGTTGATGATGAGGCGGGAAGGCATGGAAAGCGAGACGGCAGGCGCAACCGTTGTTGTGCCGCTTGCACTACTTTAGCAGGGGAAGAAATGGAGTGAGAGACGGGAGATGCAACAACTTCACAATCTCTCGACAGCAAAGTTACATTTGAGGCCTATCGCTCTAAATGGCCGTGTAGTCGAATCTACATGCGTAAGACCGAGGTGTTTGTCTGTGGGGGAGGGCCAGCAGGTTTAGCTGCCGCGATTGCATCGCGAAGCCAGGGATTCGATGTTGTGGTCGCGGATTGCTTCAAGCCACCCATCGATAAGGCATGCGGGGAAGGATTGATGCCGGATGGTCTGGCCGCTCTCGCAGCTTTGGGTGTGACACTGCCTGTGGATGAGACCGGTGTCTTTCAGGGGATTCGATTTGTGGAAGGCGGCCGATCCATGGAAGCACGTTTTCCTCGAGGGCCGGGGAGGGGAATTCGCCGGATTGTTCTTCATGAGCTGCTACGCCAGAGAGCGCTTGCTTTGGGGGTGAAGTTTCTATGGTCCACGCAGGTCCTGGGAGTGCGGAAGAATGTAGTTCGGACCGGGGAAGAGGAGATTCGGACGGACTGGATTGTAGGCGCGGATGGGCTGCAGTCCCGCATTCGCAAATGGTCCGGGCTTGGATGGGGCAAACGTCTGAGCCGGCGCATTGGTTTGAGGCAACACTTCAAAGTGCGACCGTGGAGTGAGTTCATGGAGGTTCATTGGTGCGATCTGGGACAGGCCTATGTGACGCCTGTCAGCGCAGAGGAGATCTGCGTGGTGGTGGTGGGTCGTAAACGATTTGGATCGGTTCGCGCGGCGTTGTCGTACTTCCCCGAGCTGGCGTCGCGACTCGCGGGTGGGGAGCCCGTGAGTGGGGAGCGCGGAGCCTTGACGGAGGGGCATCGCTACGATCGGGTTACACAAGGATGTACCGCACTGATCGGCGATGCTTCGGGCTCCGTGGATGCAATTGCAGGGCAGGGCCTGGCGCTTTCGTTTTTTCAGGCGACAGCACTTGGAGCTGCTTTAAAGAACGGCAATTTGAGGTCTTACGAGGAGGCTCATCGGCGGATTCGAAAGGTGCCGGTCTTCATGTCCCAGACGATGCTTCTGCTGGATCGCTTTGGGCCAATCCGCCGCTGGACGCAGGCAACCTTCCAGAGCAATCCTGAGCTCTTCGAGCGGATGCTGTCGGTACATGTGGGGGAATCTCCTCTGGCGTTCTGGGGGGAGCGTGGGGCTCTTCGCCTGGGAGTCCAGATGTTGATGCAGCAGCGCACATAATGCTTGCCAGGGTTGGCTAGCCCGGAGTGGGTGCGTCGCTGGGGTAGGGATCGACCCTGGGAGTGCCATTTTGCTGCTGACGGTTGTTCTCGCGAACGGCCACGAGAAACATTCCCGAGAAGGTGAGGAGGATGAGGAGCGCGGCTTGCACGCCGTGAAGGTGTCCGGCATCTCCCGCTAGCAAGGCAAGCCCGACGAAGACGAAGAAGAGATGCGCGCAGAAGACCTCAAGCGAGGCCTTTCCCAGGGTAAGGAACGGCTCGACGGTGACGAGACGCTTGACGACGCTGCGCGATCCATAAAGGAAGATAGCGAAGGCCACCAGGTTGAGCAGGCGAAGGGGACCGATCTGCCATTTATCGAGCTGGAGGCCGAAGAACTGCGGGGAGAGATGCGGCCCGAACCAGGAGTGTCGTACGCCCATGAAGAAGAGGCAGACCGCTGCGCTGACGAAGTAGATTGCGCGAGGAAGCCGGTTGAAGGGCCGGTCGCGGTCGGCGATGGAGGCGCCGATCCAGAGGCCGAGAACCCAGACAAGCTGCCAGGCGAAGAGATTGAATGCGCCGGTCTCCTGCAGGGGAATATGAAGATGGGTGGTTCGTACAACGAGATCGTGGACCCAGGTTCTTAGGCCAAACTGGGCCAGCAGCCAGATACTGCCGCTTGCCATGAGAATCCAGCCCCATCCTCTGCGAGCCGCGAAGATAAGCAGCGGTGGCGTGGCGACCATGAAGACGATGTAGATCGGCAGGATGTCGAGCAGCGGCGGGCAGTAGATCAGCAGCAGAGAAGAGACAATCGCCGAGAACGGATGCGCGAGGTAATAGTTCAGCAGATTGACAAGTGCGGCACGATGGGCGTGAGAGGCCACTGACGCCGCGATGGTGAAGGCAAACAGCAACATAAAGAGGTGATAGCCGTAGATGCGAAGGCTGCGCTTCCAGATCTTGTCGCGCATCTGCTGCGGGTCGTCTGCCGCACGGCGAATGGAAAGCATCGCGAGCAGAAGTCCGGAGAGAAAGACGAATCCCTCGGCAGAGGAGACGAAGCCGATGGGCTGATTGAAATAGTCGCTCAGGTGTGTGGGAAGGTGGTTGAGGGTCATCCAGACCAGGAAGAACCCGCGCAGCGCATCCAGCTCGGGCCGGCGCTTCGATGGCGCCAAATGAGAAACGGACGTCGACGTTTGCTCTAATTCAATTGCCACCGCCGTTGCTCCTGTCTATAAGACGCGCTCAGGAGACCGATGTTGCGTTCCCTGCGTTTCTGATTTGATGAGCTGGAGGGGATTCGGTTGCCGTGATGGCCGAGGAAGGTTCGCTTGCTGCGAAGCTGAAACCTGCCCAAAAACCTCTGGCCCATCGATTCGGAATGAGAGAAACAGGCAACAGCAAGAGCAAAGGCCAAATACAGGGATCTCTCCACTTCGCCGCGCGATGAAGCTACGCGGCTCCGGTCGAGATGACGAGTTTTTTGAGTTATTGGACCGGATCTCAGATGCAGTATCTAAGACACGATTCATGCATCCTAAGGCAGGGGGAGACGTAAGCATGGTTTTGAGGACGGTGAGCAGGAACTGGGTGGTCTGTCCTGCCTGTGGAGAAAAGCACGGGGAATGCGGCGATTGGGTGAAGAGCATGCCGCACCGGGAGCTATGCTCCTGCGGGGTGGAGATGCTGTGCTGGTTTGAGAGCGAAATTACCTATCACGCGGAGATCCTGGCGGAACCGAAACGCGCTACCCAAAAGGAAAAGAAAAAGAAGCCAAAGGACAAGAAGCGGCGAGCAGAGACGAAAGAGGTGAAGAAAAAAGGCAGGAAGAAACGGTGACCGCTTCTCTGACATTCGCCTCCGGCCGCACACGGGGCAACTTGGCGTGACTGGGGGGGCGGTCTTAGGAGGCCAGCGACAGCGGGGCCGACAGCAGAGCAATCAAGACACACAGACCTGATCTCGCGATTGAGGCTATGAGCTCTCGGCGTGACATTAGTGTTGAACGGCAGTGGTTGGAGGAAAGATAGGCGGCCCCAACATCTCCATCCCGTATCTGTTCATGATTTGTTCCATCTGTGCAGGGCTTACCTTGTCCATCATCCCCTTAACAAATGCGTCGAAGAAGTTTTCAAAGCCACCGGGCTGACACATAAGAATCATCCTGCCCTCGGTTGTACTTGTGTTGGCCCAGACGTGCGGAATATCCCGTGGTGCCCAGATACCTCCGCCAACAGGCAATGTATATTTCACATCGCCCACTTCGAACAAATATTCACCGGCCAGAACGTAGTACCACTCGTCCTCACGATGGTGGATATGTCTCGGGGGTCCGCCTCGAGGGGGTGCACTCAACTCAAACAATGAACACACACCGAGGCTGTCCTCGCTGGTAAGCTTGCACGCCGCCCCCGTTCGCAATTCGGGAACGGTATAGGCGAAGCGGTTCTCGCCAGGCTTTGTGACAACGACTTTGCGGGATCCCGGCGCCTGTGCAGGCAACAACGACGTGATCGAAGCGATACCAAAGGCCTGGAACGCAGTACGGCGACTCAGAATCGGCATTTAGACACCTCTCAAGAAGTGGTCTGAAATTCATTCTGGCCCGAACCCTTTGCCAATCAGTCTACGACGAATCGATGAGACTTGCTTTGGCTGAAATGGTCAGCCTCAGTCCGGTTACCACGTCAAATATCGGCCTAAACGAAAGATCTCGCCTTGGTAAAAATGCGAATCGCTGCGTGTGCGGTGACGTTTTAGCCGTCTCAACACAGAGTGACTAACGAGTGACAGCCGTTATGACCCTCATCGAATCGGGCACACAATCGGACAAATGAGCACGACCCCTGAGAACTTTCCGGTCGAAGATGATGGTCTGGTTTGCTCAACAGTTGGGCAGATGGCCACCGAGGTGGTCAAGTGAGTAAATTTCCCGGTCACTACCAGAATCACTACCCAATGGTTTTTTCAGTCCTTGTGCTGGAACCAAAAAAACTTGTAACTCATTCACGTTACGGTATTGATGAGTGGTGGGCAGAGAGGGACTCGAACCCCCGACATCCTGCTTGTAAGGCAGGCGCTCTAACCAACTGAGCTATCCGCCCACTTCGATGAAGTGTGACATCACCAGTGTATGGGACAGGCGTGGGAGATGCAATTGGTCTGTCTGTGTGGGATGAGCAATTTGTCAGGAGAGGGAGTTCCGTCTATCTTCATTGCTTGTATGCGTTTGAAGGTATCTGACCGGAAGGAAGATGAGACAGCATGGGGATTCGTTTGCATTTCTGGGGCGCAGCGCGGACGGTTACAGGATCGTCGCATCATCTGGAGTGTGCGGGACGTCAGATTCTTCTGGACTGCGGCCTGTTTCAGGGCAAACGGCAGGAAGCCCAGGCGATCAACAAGCACCTGGCGTTGAAGCCGGAGGAGCTGGCGGCCCAGAACGGAAACGCGCTGAGCGCGGTCGTGCTCTCCCATGCGCATATCGATCACAGCGGAAATCTTCCAGGGCTGGTGAACCAGGGATATCGCGGCCCGATTTATACCACGCAGACGACGATCGATCTCTGCGACCCGATGTTGAAGGACAGTGCGCATATTCAGGAAGGCGACGCTGACTTTATGAATCGGAGAAGATCGCGCCGCAAGATGGTTGGGGTTCCTCCGGGAGCGGAGCCCGTCGAGCCCCTCTATACCCAGGAGGATGCCGAACAGGTTTTGCGCCAGATGCGTCCGGTAAAGCTGCACGAGCCGACTGTACTAACAGGTTCGACCAAAGAGGAAGGGTTCAGCGTTTCGCTGACGAACGCGGGGCACATGCTGGGTTCGACGTGCGTGCTGGTGGAGGCTGCGGAACGAGGACAGAAGACGCGCCTGCTGTTCTCGGGGGATGTGGGAAGAAAGAACCTCCCGATTATCCAGGATCCGGATGAGGCTCCTGCGGCCGATTACCTGATCATGGAGAGCACCTATGGAAATCGTCTGCACCAGCCGCCCGGGCCGGTGAAGCAGAAGCTGGCCAGGTTGGTGAACCGTGTTGCGGCTCGTGGAGGGCGCATCATCGTTCCGGCGTTTGCCGTGGAAAGGACGCAGCAGCTGGTGATGCTGCTGCACGAGCTCACGGAAGAGAAGCAGATTCCCGAGCTTCCCATGTTTGTGGACAGTCCTTTGGCAAGCAAGGTTACGGAGGTGTTTCGCAACCATACGGAAGACTGGGACCAGGAGATCAGCGAACATTTTCAGAAGGGAATCGATCCCTTCGGTTGGGAGCGGCTGCGGTATACGCAGACGGTGCAGGAAAGCAAGGCGCTGAATGACCTGCATGTCCCGTTCATCGTGATGTCGGCTTCGGGAATGTGCGAGGCGGGAAGGATTCTGCATCACCTGAAGAACGGGATTGAAGATCCCCGCAACCTGATCCTGATTACCGGCTACCAGGCTGCAAATACGCTGGGCCGCAAGCTGGTGGACAGGCTTGCGGAGGTGAATATCTTTGGTGAGCCTATGCGGCTTCGCGCGGAGGTCGACTCCATCGGCGAGTTGAGCGGACATGCCGACCAGCACGAGCTGCTGTCATGGATGGAGCCTGCGGTGAAGAGCCTGAAGAAGGTCTTCCTGGTGCATGGGGAGCCTCTGGCGCAACAGGCTCTGCAGGAAGAGATCCAGCGGCGTTATGGGCTGGAGGTGGTTTGTCCGGGACGAGGCGACCGGTTCGAGGTAGGCTAAACGATTTCGAGGATGGCGGATCCTGCGCCAGACGTTGCTCCGTTTTTCAAACGCGAATCACCTCGATGCCGGAGCTGTGAAGCGTCTCTACATCCTGCTCCGAGATCTGATTGTCCGTGATGACCGTGTGGATGGCTGAGGGAGGAACGATCAGCGCCAGGCTTCTGCGGTTGAACTTCGTGGAATCGCACACTGCGACGACCCGTCTGGAAGCTTTAACCATGGCGCGGTTTACGCGCGATTCGAGAACGTTCGGCGTGGTTAAGCCGACGGTCGAATCGAATCCATCCACGCCGAGAAACAGGATATCGGCGTGAATCTCGCTCAGCATCTCTTCCGCCAGCGGACCGACGAGCGAGAAGGAGTTCTTCCGCAGGGCGCCGCCGATGAGGATGACCTCGAATTCGGTGCTGGCGAGCTCGGAGGCAATGTTGACCGCATTGGTGATGATCGTCAGCCGATTAAAGCGGCGCAGGGATTGTGCGACGGCCGTGGTGGTGGTGCCGGAGTCGAGCAGGATGCATTGGCCGTCGTGCACCAGCTTGGCGGCGGCTTCAGCGATGCGCTGCTTTTCCTTGAGCCGCCGAAGCTGCTTCTCCTTCAGGGTCAGGTCCATCAGGGTGGTGACCTGGGGAGCGAGCGCTCCGCCATGGGTGCGCTGGACTAACCCCCTGCCCTCAAGATTATCGAGGTCTTTGCGGATGGTGATGCGTGAGATTCCGAGTGCATCCGAGAGCTCGGCGACCAGGACCCTGCCGTCTTTCTGGATCTGGGCGAGCACGTGCTGACGCCGTTCCTCAATCAGCATTGGATTGCCTTTTTGTTTAATTTGCGCCGATTTCTTTTTCATAGCCATTCTGGGTGCAATCCATCCTACATTCTTCTCGTGTAGGAAATTGTCCCGATCAGGACGGCACTTTTATGGCGCGAGGAGCATGAAGGAGGGGCTTTTGGCCCGAGGCACACCGTGACCTTGACCTTGCGAATCGTGGCAGGATCGCAAGGTCAACTGTCAGGATGCTCTCATTGGAGGCCTCGTCTGCGTTAGCGAGACGAAGCAGAGCGAATCGGGAAAAGCCGGCGGAGTCGCTCGTCGCGGAGCCAGAGGCCGGCCCAGAGGATGACGCCAATAAGGACTGGGACCAGGCTGCCGGCGATCGACTCGCCACTGCGGAGATTGATGGCGGTGGCCCCGCCGAGATAGGCGGTCATCAGGACGGCGCCAGAGAACGATGTTCCCGGGATCAGATAGAGCGCGATGCAGATTATCTCGATGAAGGCGAGATGATGAATGTGGTGTAGAGGGAAGAGTGGCGGCGGCGATCCGGCCTGAGGGGTGTAGGTGAGCTTTATCACGGCGGTGAAGAGAATGAGAAGCGCGGAGAGGCCAGTGCAGACATAGCCGGTCCAGAGGAGTTTCTTCGATTGGGTCGATGCGGCTGGGCGGTTGGTCACAGGGAAGAGCTCACGGAGGCTGCTGTCACGCAGCCAGATGCCTCCCCAGATAAAGAGCGCGATGTAGATGGGGAAGAGGATGTGGGAGAAGAGTGGGTTATCGACGCGAAGGTGCAGCGCGATGGCTCCGCCGAGATAGCCGGTGAACAGCAACGCGCCAAGCACCGATGTGGCGGGAATCGCGTACACGGCGAGGCAGACCAGCGCGACGACGCCGATGCCCGGCGTGAGATGCATGGGGAAGCCGAGCTGTCTCTGCGTCTCAACGACCTGCGGGCTGGTCGTGAACTTCATGCCCGCATCCATCAGCAGAAAGAGGATGGCGAGCGCGGTAAGGGTATAGCCGGTATAGAGCCGGGCCTTCGATGGGGCGGTTTGGATGTCGACTGTCATGTGCGATCTTCTCTCGATAGGAAATTGGGAAACAGGCCGCGGCGTTTCGGTGCGCCGCGGCAGTTGGCTTCAGGGGGTGATTACTTCTGGCGCGAGATGAGCTCGGCGCGAAGACGCTCTTCGCTCTCTCGGACCTCGGCGGGGAGTTCAGAACCGAAGTCTTCGAGCTCGAAGACCTGGCGGATCTCGATCTCACTCTCCTCATTGAAGGGGTTGGGGCAGCGCTTGACCCACTCGATGGCCTCTTCTATTGATTTGCACTGCCAGATCCAGAAGCCGGCGACGAGCTCCTTGGTCTCCGCGAAGGGCCCATCGGTGACAGTGCGTTTGTTGCCACTGAAGTGAACACGCGCTCCCTTTGAGCTGGCTTGAAGTCCCTCGCCGGCAAGCATGATGCCAGCGGCGACCAGCTCTTCATTGAACTTGCCCATCTCCGTGAGGAGCTTTTCGTCGGGAAATATTCCCTTCTCGGAGTCGGGAGTGGCTTTGATGATGATCATGAATCGCATTTGAATGAGGTCCTTTTCTGGGAATAGAAGTTTATAGGGTCAGGATGCTTTTCTGGCGTGGGGTTGCATCTCGGCATATCCGGCGGCGGCTTTCTGAACATCGGGTGGGAAATCGGCGAGTTCCTGTACCTGGCGAATCTCGATGGTTTCGTTGGGAGAGGCGGGGCAGCGCTTCGCCCATTCAATAGCCTCTTCGCGGGAGCGGACCTGGATCATCCAGTAGCCGCCAAGGACCTCTTTCACCTCAGCGAAGGGGCCGTCGGTGACATGGGGCTTACCGTCGGGGAAGGTTACACGCGCTCCTGTCGAGGGAGGATGAAGGCCGTCAAGCGCAAGAAGAATGCCTGCTTTTTTGAGGGACTCGTTGTACTTCATCATGGCGGATACGGCCTCGGCGCTGGGCATGGTGTCCGGCGCGGCGCTTTCGTAGCCTTTGGGGATCATCAGCATCATGAATCGCATGAGTTTCTCCTAAACGGGTTGTGCCTGGTGGCTAAGTTGGATGGACTCGATGCAGTTGTCGCCATCCTGGATGAGGCGGATTTCGACTTCTCCGTCTCCGGCGATGTCGAGAAACTCGCGCGCTTCGGCGATGGCTTCCTGCTTGGAGTTCACGCGAAACATCGCAAACCCGGCGATCAGCTCCTTTGCCTCAGAGAACGGTCCGTCCGTCACGCTGAGCTTTCCATTGGAGAGCCGGACCTTCGCTCCCTGGCGGGTAGCGCCGCAGCCCTCGGTGGAGAGCAGTTTTCCTTCGTGGATCTTCCTTTGGATGAGGTCACCCATACGGGCCATCATCTCGGGTGTGGGTGGAACGCCGGCCTCTACGCTGGCGATGTCGGCGGGACGAAAAAGCATGAGAAATCGCATCAGAAAAACTCCTATAGTGATTTGTTGGGATCAAGCGTTGGGTTGGTTGCAGTTGACCATCCAGGGAATGTCGAAGCGGTCGGTGAACATTCCGAAGCGCGTGGCCCAGAAGGTCGGTTGAATCGGCATGGTGATCTTGCCATCTGCAGAGAGCTCCTTGAAGACGCGCTCGGCCTCTGCGACATCGTCGATCTGGAGATTGACTGAGAACCCTGCTGGCTTACTGTAATGCTGTGGCGGAGCATCCGAGGCCATCAGAACAGCGTCGCCTACGGTAAGGCGAGCATGCATTATCTTGTCGCGCCACTCAGGAGCGGTGTGTTGCTCGGCTGGGGTTCCGGCGTGGGGAAGCATAGCCTCAATCTTCCCCTTCAGGACACGCTCATAGAACTTGAAGGCCTCTTCGCAGTCGCCTTTGAAGAGGAGATAGGGTTGGATTTGCATGGTGATCTCCTTCGCGTCATATAACGGCGTTTTTCTTGCCGCTCTACCTATACGTCGGATGGAGGTGACGGAAATCGACACGTCTCTGAAAGAAATTAAATTTTTTTTTCGAATGCTAACTGCGGTGAACTGAAATTCACGCATTGAAGCGACATCCCGAGCAAGCAAAGTCGAAAGACCCTTTGCGAATTGGGACGGCTTGGACGTTATTCAATTGTCCAAATGGCGCAACGTAGGGATTTAAGACTCAAGCCTGATTGTTAGGCGACAGTAGTCGTTTGCAGGATCTTTTCTGCATCGGCGGCCATGGTCTTAGAGGCATGCATCGTCAGTTCTTTCGCATAATCAGCAGGAAAATCCGAGGCCTCGATAAGCTGTCGGACTTCGACCTGGACATCGCAGTCGCCGGTGAGGGTGGGGCATCGGCGCGCCCATGCGATGGCGTCTGCCCTTGTGGGGACGTCGATGACAATGAAGCCTGCGATCAGCTCCTTGAGCTCGGTGAAGGGGCCGTCCACGACAGTCTGCTTACCTTTTTCGACGAGAATGCGGGAGGAGCGGGCGCTGGGCTGAAGCCATTCCCCGGCGCAAAGGATGCCGGCATCGCGCATCTCCTGGTAGTAGCGGCCTACGGCGCCGAGGAGGGATCTGTCGGGAAGGCCGCCGCCCTGTTCCATGGTCTTGTCGGCTTTGCGGAGGATCATAAATCGCATCGGAAGTCGCCTGTTCTGCCCAGATTTGAGCCCACGCCAGTTTATCGCGTGGAGAGGGAAAGCGCATTTGGGAAGGGGATTGCCGGAGGCGATAATTCTGCGCCGAAAGCCGCGGTTAGGTTTACTCTAGAAATTCTCCCTGAATCTGTACCCAAGGTTGTCCAATTATGATCGCGCCAAACCTGGAAGGTACCGGCCTCGAAGTTATCGATATATTCAGCGATCCGGAGTTCCGGAGGCGGAAGATCCATATCCGCGATACATCGGTACAACTGGCTGGACTGCAGCGTCTGGGGCACGCATTTGTTGAGCAGCCTGAGACGATTCTCCAGGAGCTGGTGAATGCGGCGGTGGACCTGTGCGGCGCAGACAGCTCAGGCATCAGTATCGAAAGAGAGGGTCGCGGCGACGCGGACTTCTACCATTGGGTGGCGACCGCGGGAGATTATTCAGGCTTTCTGAACGCGATTCTTCCGCGCTATCCGAGCGCGTGCGGGGTGTGCCTGGAGCGCGGCCGGCCGCAGCTGTTCCGGGTCGCGAAACGGTTCTTCGAGATCCTGGGCGTTGAGGCTCCTTTGGTGACCGATGGCATCCTGCTGCCGTGGCAGGTAAATGGGACCAGAGGAACGATCTTCGTGATGGCCCATGGACGGGATGAGGCGTTCGACAGCGAAGACGTGAAAGTGATGCAGATGCTGGCGGATTTTGCGGCGATGGGATTCAGGCAGCTTCACCAGCAGAAGCTGCTCATCGATCAGGAACGCGCGTCGGCAGCGGCATCGATGGCAAACGACCTTGCCCACAAGATCAACAACCCGCTGCAGAGCATTACGAACGTCGTCTATCTCGCGACGCAGAACTGTGCCACACCCGAGGTGAAGGCGCTCGCTATGGATCTGGACAACGATCTGGGAAGGTTGTCGGGGCTTGTGAAGGAGCTGTTAGCTCTTCCCTTCGAGCCGACGGAGAGCAAATCGCCAGACGCACAACAAGCGGTGGATGTTGAAATGGATACAGTCCAGGCGTAGCCTTTATCCCATATTTGGGTTTGGGATTGCTGAGGTTCTCCATGCGAAATTGCTTTCTTCTTCTAATGGTGTTGTCGGCAGGCATCTCAATGCCGGCACAGCAGATCTCGTCAAACAACGCCTTGCGAACCGAAGGATGTCCCATTGGATTTGGAGCGCAGGTCAATGCTCGCGCTGTAGAGCACCGGGCTGAGGACTTGGGAAAAAATAGCAATAGTCCCTTACTCGAATTGACCTTCGAGCGTCACGGTACGGCGAAGATTATGGGTGCTGTTCTTAAAGTTCACGGTCTGGTCTCTTCGAGCCGCTACCTTCCGGTAACGGAACGTTCGGGCGAGAACGGGACGCAGACCTTCGATTTAGGTGGAGCGACAGGGCTGACGGATACCAGCGTCTGGGTGACAGAACTTTCGCACGTCAGCTGGGCTGAAGTGACGGAGCTAAAGTATGCCGATGGTTCCTCGTGGCATGCGTCTTCTGCGGGACAATGCCGGGCAGTTCCGAGCAAACTTCGACTTGTAGATGCCGTAGCTCAATAGAAGACTGAGAGGATCATGCGAGGCTGGCGAGATTGGATGATCCTTGCTCTCTTTTTTGCGGATGGTCATGAATCGCATCGACACTCTTCAGGCTGATCTGTGTAGCGCATAACGACGATCTGCGAAATGGAGGTCCTGGGCAGACCGTTCGTCACGAATCGAAGGCTATGATGGAGTTCGTTCATCTAAGGCCGGTTTTTAGGAGTTCCTATGGGTAGAGTATGGCTGCAGGGTATCGCTCTCTTAACGGTTTGCACAGCAGGTCCGATTGGAATGTCCGCGCAGAAGATCCCTCCACACAAGTCTGCGATTGTGCTGTTCGATGGAAAAGATCTGAAAAACTTCGATGTGTTTTTGAAGAGCAAAGGACTGAACTCCGATCCGGACCATGTCTTTCAGGTGGAGAAGGGCGTGATTCACGTCTCCGGCAAAGACATGGGCTACATCATTACCAAAGACGAGTACAAGGATTTTTATCTGCGTGCGGAGTTCAAGTGGGGAGAAGGAACCTATGGGAGCCGCGAAGGAAAGGCTCGGGACAGCGGCATCCTCTACGATGTGCAGGGTGAGCAGAAGGTCTGGCCGCGTTCGGTCGAGTTTCAGATCAAGGAGGGCGGCACAGGCGACTTTTGGCTAACCGATGGAGCAGCAATTACCGGCAAGGACGGCAAGCGAGTAACGGGGCCTCCCGGCAAGGCGTTAAGGATTGGCCGCTTCGGCAGTGGGCCAGTGGAGGGTGATAACGGTGTTGGGTTTCGTTCCGCGACGGGTGAGGTGGAGAAGCCGCATGGTGAATGGAACGTTCTGGAGTTAGTGACCCAGGGAAACAATGTGAAGCAATATGTGAATGGGAAGCTGGTGAATGAGGGGACCGATCCTTCACCCACGAGCGGGAAGATCCTGTTTCAGTCCGAAGGAGCAGAGGTTTATTTTCGGGATATGACGCTGTATCCGCTGAAGTGAACTTTACAAACCCTTTGTAAGCCTCGGGAGATACGGCATGCGATTCTGGCGAAGATCTTCGATCGTCGCATTGTCTTTTTGTGTGATGTTTGCCGTTGCGGGAAGAGCGCAGACAGCGGTGAATGCTCCTGCGGCTTCGGCCGATCAGCGACAGCGATTTACCGGGACATATCGGTATGCAGGTGGTGCGCAGGAGGACGAGGCAAGGAAGGCGGCAATCGATCATGCGGTGGAGAGCATGTCTTCCTTCACTCGATCGATTGCCCGGAACCGAATAATGGCGACGACGCAGATTCCCAGCTTTTATACGTTCGCTTTCGATCCAGGGAAGATCAAAATTTTGCCCGAGGCGCGGCCTGAGATGATCTCGGGCGATAAGGGAGAGCCTGCGGATTATGTCTATAAAGGGAAGAAGAGTACGTTGACGCAGGCGCTAGCGGGCGATCGGCTCACGCAGGTTTTTGTGTCGGACGATGGGAAGCGCGAGAACGTGTTCACGCTGTCGAAGGATGGGCAGGTCTTGACGCTCAAGGTGACGGTCATGAGTTCGCGGCTTTCGAATCCGGTTGTTTATAGCTTGTCGTATAAGAGAGCCGATTGAACGAGCGGTCTTGAGTGTTCTATGTGGCGTCGGCTGGGATCTAGATCTACGAGTATGCAAACACCAGTGCCGTTTAATCTGTCACAAATGTGAACTCCCCTGCAACGAAGCTTAGAGATGTTTTGTCCCATCTCCAACGGCGGCGTTCGATGCGGGTCAGAGTCTTCTTCACTTCTTTCCCCTCATCCTGCAAAGTTTGCAAAGTTGTCGCGCGGGTCTCCTCTAAGCTGCCATCCGGGAATGATTGAAGCGTGCTTTGCTGTTCGACAGTCTCGTCGGTTCCGGCGATTTGTGCTCGCTTGTACTCAGCGGTCCTGAGAACTGTGGACAGGTGTCCGATGTCCATGCCGAGTAGCAGCAACATATCGTTCTGTACATATCCGGAGCCGTGGCCATAGTTGACCTGATGGGCCAACACCGCTCGCTGGACGTGTCCGGGAATTGAAATCAATTCATAAGTTGCGTCTCCGTACCAGCAATCGAGTGGAACGTCGTCAGCAACGCGCCAGCCTTGCTTCGCATTTGGCTGGAGAAGAAACAGATGAGCTATCGGAACTCCAGGGCCTATGCAGGGCAAGAACAGAACACTCATCTCCGAACCACCAAGGCTATCAACCTTGATCGCCGTCTCGACGGTCGCGACGGATGCACCGTGTGCAATATCGGAGTTCACACCAAGACGCTTGAGCAGGTCTTCGCGTTGCTCCGGTTCGCCTAATTGGAACTCACCCCTCAACTCGTCTGCAGACGTGGGAATAGGCAGTGGGCCAGAAGGATAACCCACCCTGTAATTTTGGGACCATGCCCGACTTTGAAAGCCTTGATGAAGAAGTAAAAGAGAAAGAACGGCGGCCATGAGAGGCGCTCTGCCGATCGAGGGGCAACTAAGCACTTGTAGTTTCATTGGGTGGCGAGGTTACTTTGCTGCGGCTTAGATAGTAGGGCTGCTGAAGCCACTCCGCAAGAGGCACCGAAGAGTCTTTCTCGTTCTATGCAAACTCAGTAGTACCGCTAACTTTCCATCGTTCGGAATGAACGGCCGGATTTACCGCGTCAGCCGCTCTAGATGCCGGAAGCCGCCGGTGGCGATGAACATCGTCAGGAAAACTGACAGGTTGTAACAGGCGTGGACGAGGGTGGAGCTGGCCACAGAGCGCGTCCTGATGCGAACTATCGTCAACACCAGCGAGACACAGAAGAGTACGAAGAGCGCGACCCAGGCGTGGGCCAGTTGTTCGGCGTGCAGCAGTGCGAAGAGGATGCTTGAAAGGATCGCCGAGAAGATGACCGCGGCGAGGGTTAAGCCGGTGGTGTTGTGCCAGCGCTCGCGGGCGGCGGGGGTTTTGGGTAACGAGAGCCAGTCGTAGGCGATGGCGAAGGCTGGGAAGAGGAAGCCGCGGAAGGCGATCTCCTCGAACATCGGCGCGAGCAGGGTGCCGAAGGCGGTGATCAGCCAGACGTCGGAGGGGGTGCGGAAGAAGTTGTCCATGGGAATGGACTTGGGAACGGGGATTAGAGACGAGACCGCCTGAACCCCGAAGCCCGTAATCAGGCCGATGGGGATGAGCTTGTAGGCGTTACGGCGGGCGGTGGCGAAGTCCCACTGGATGCCGTTGGCAAAGCTTCGCTGCCATAAAAAAGGAAAGAAGAAGAAGGCGACGGCGAGCGAGACGACGTAGGTGACCGCCTCGGCTCCGACGATGAGCTTGGGATGCATGACGCCGGTGGCGGTCTTGTGCGGGTCGGCGACCGGGTGGGCTAGGCCGAGCAGCGAGACCTGCGCGAAGAGCAGAAGCAGGAAGGTGAAGGAGAGGAAGAGGATGGCGTGGCCGATGTTGGGGACGCGAGCCGGGACGCCGGGGCCGGGAGCATCAGACGGCGGCGGAGCCTCAATAATAATGGCCTCGCCGTTGGGCGGGAGGGTCATGCCTGGAGTCGGTTCGGTGGCTGCAGCTACCGGGATGCGACGGTCAGGCTGGCTTCCGGCTAAAGCCTTGGACAGAGAAAGAGCATCTGGCGTACCGGGGGTACCTGGCTCGGTGGCGGGGTGAAGCGGAGGTGTGAGGGGGTCGCTCATGCCTTCTTCTTTGCTTTGGCAGCGGTCTTCTTTACTTCGGTCTTCGTGGCCTTCTTTGCTGCGGAGGTCGCTTTCTTCGGCTTTGCGGATCTTTCCGTCTCGGCCAGTTTAGATGCCCGAGGGGTGGGAACGCCGGTTTTCTTCTCGGGAGGGGCGAACTTGCCGCGGACCATCTTTTCGGGGTCGGCGGCGGCGCGGATGCTGGAGGGCTGCGGTCCGGCGTGACTGGTCCCGTTCCGGGTACCGGCGAGCTGTGCAGGAGTGTAGTGGCGGGCGAGAAACTCGGCGGTGTAGGAGCCGGCGACGGTAGCGACCTGCTCCGGGGTTCCGTGGGCGATGATGCGTCCACCACCTTCGCCGCCCTCGGGGCCGAGGTCGAGGATGTAGTCGGCGTTGCGGATGATGTCGAGGTTGTGCTCGATGATCATGACGGTGTTGCCGAGGTCGGTGAGCCGGTGCAGCACCTCGAGCAGCTTGCGAACGTCGTCGAAGTGGAGGCCGGTGGTGGGTTCGTCGAGCAGGTAGAGAGTGCGGCCGGTCTGACGCTTGGAGAGCTCGCGGGCGAGCTTCATGCGCTGGGCTTCTCCGCCGGAAAGTGTGGTGGCGGACTGGCCGAGGTGAATGTAGCCGAGGCCGACGTCGACGAGCGTCTGCAGCTTGGCGTTGACGGTGGGGATGTCCTTGAGAATGGGCAGGGCGTCTTCGATGGCGAGATCGAGCAGGTCGGCGATGGAGTAGCCATTGAACTTTACGGCGAGCGTCTCCTGGTTGTAGCGGCGGCCGTTGCAGACCTCGCACAGAACGTAGACGTCGGGCAGGAAGTTCATCTCGATGCGGCGCTGGCCTTCGCCCTGGCAGGCCTCGCAGCGTCCGCCCTGCACGTTGAAGCTGAAGCGGCCGGGCTTATAGCCGCGCTCGCGCGACTCGGGCAGCATGGCGAAGATGTCGCGGATGGCGGAGAAGACTCCGGTGTAGGTCGCGGGATTCGAGCGCGGTGTGCGGCCGATGGGCGACTGGTCGATCTGAATGACTTTGTCGAGCTGCGCGATTCCGCGCACCTTGCCGTGCTGGCCGGGCTCTTCGCGCGAGCCGTAGAGCTCCTTGGCGAGCGCGCGGTAGAGAATGTCGTTGACTAGAGTCGATTTGCCGCTGCCGCTGACGCCGGTGATGACGGTCATCACGCCGAGAGGGAAGTGCGCGGTAACGTTTTGCAGGTTGTGGGCGTGGGCGTTCTCGACGGTGATCCAGTTGCCGGTGAGTGGGCGCGGAGCCTGATCGGGCGTGGGACGCGTGACGATATCGATCTTTCCAGCGAGGTACTTGCCGGTGATCGAGGCATCGTTGTCCATGATCTGCTGCGGGGTGCCGTCGGCGATCAGGTGGCCGCCGTTCTTGCCTGCTCCGGGGCCGAGGTCGAGAACGTAGTCGGCTTTGCGGATGGTGTCTTCGTCGTGCTCGACGACGAGGACGGTGTTGCCAAGGTCGCGCAGGTTTTCGAGTGCCTGGATGAGGCGCTGGTTATCGCGCTGGTGCAGGCCGATGGAGGGCTCATCGAGGACGTACAAGACGCCGCGAAGGCGCGAGCCGATCTGCGTAGCGAGCCGGATCCGCTGGCCTTCGCCGCCGGAGAGCGTGGCGGCGGAGCGATCGAGCGAGAGATAGCCGAGACCGACGGCGTTGAGGAATTCGAGTCGTTCGATGACCTCGCGCTGGAGACGGTCGGCGATGATCCGCTCGCGTCCGGTGAAGTTCATCCCGCGAGCGCTGATGAGAGCGCGCTCGAGAGAAAGCCCCGTGAAGTCGGCGATGCTCTCGTTGTTGACGGTGACAGCGAGCGACTCTGGACGCAGACGCTTGCCGTGGCAGCGCGGGCAGGTGGTCGCGGACATGTACTGCATCATGTACTCGCGATAGCCTTCGGACTTGGTGTCCTCGAGATTGGCGCGAAGATAGGCGAAGATGCCGTGGAAGCCGGTTCGGCCGGCCTCGCCTTTCGGAGGACCGTAGAGGAAGAGGTTCTGTTGCTCCGGCGTGAGTTGCTCGAAGGGCTTGCGGATGTCGATCTTGTACTTCTCGGCGGCGAGCTTGATAAGGCGCAGGAGATATTGCGAAGCCGAGCCCGGACCCATGGCTCCATCGAGCAGTGGTTTGGACCAGTCGGTGATGGTCTTGGCGGGGTCGAAGTCGTAGATGCTGCCGAGTCCGTGGCACTCGGGGCAGGCTCCGTAGGCGGAGTTGAAGGAGAAGCTGCGCGGCTCGAGCTTGGGAACGTTGATGCCGCAGTCGGGGCATGCCATCGAGGAGGAGTAGAGCGTCTCTTCCTGCTTGCGAGTGACGGGGTCCTGGATGCCGATGAGGACGAGGCCGTTGGCCATCTGGAGGGCTTTCGCGACGGCGGCCTCTAGGCGGCGGGTGTCGTAGCGTGGAGCGGCGTCGGCGAGCGCGGCTGTGGTGTCTTCCGGCGGGAGAGCTTTGAGGATGATGCGGTCGACGATGGCCTCGATGGTGTGGTTCTTGCGCTTCTCGAGACGCATGCCTTCGGTGATCTCGGCCATCTCTCCGTCGATGCGGACGCGGAAGCCCTGCTTGTCGATGGCCTCGAGCTCTTCGCGGAATTCGCCTTTGCGGCCGCGCGCGATGGGGGCGAAGACAGTGATGCGCTCGCCGGGGGCGAGAGAGACGATGCGCTCGACGATCTGGTCGGCGGACTGGCGCGAGATGGTGCGTCCGCAGCTGGGGCAGTGAGGCTGGCCGACGGAGGCGTAGAGCAGGCGGAGGTAGTCGTAGATCTCGGTGATGGTTCCGACGGTGGAGCGCGGGGAGCGCGAGGTGGTCTTCTGCTCGATGGAGATGGCGGGCGAGAGGCCGTCGATGGAGTCGACGTCGGGGCGCTCCATCTGGTCGAGGAACTGTCTCGCATAGGCGGAGAGGGTTTCGACGTAACGGCGCTGGCCTTCGGCGTAGATGGTGTCGAAGGCGAGCGAGGATTTTCCGGAGCCGGAGAGTCCTGTGACCACGGTCAAGGTGTTGCGTGGGATGGAGACCGAGACGTTGCGCAGGTTGTGCTGCCGCGCTCCGCGCACGGTGATGTGCGTAATGCCCTGAGACCTTCGTGGAGTTGTTTGTGTCGTGCCCATAGACAGTGAGTGAGGCTTTATGGCCAAGGTTCTAGGATACGGCATTTGAACGTCTGGCGTGTGTAGCCCCGAAGTGCCCGCGGTAGTTCCGAATTGGGCGAATGTACCCGAAAACACAATATCGAAAAGCGCACAGGGGATTGTAATCGGCCTGCAGTCTGTAAAAATAAATGGACGGAAGTGATCCAGGAGCAGCAGTGAATTCGTCGATCGTTCTTATCTCAGCAGTTCTGGCGTCGTTAGCAACCGGGGTGCTGACAGCCTATGGAATCTGCATGACCATGTTTCGCCTCTTCCGGATCCATGCCCGGCAGGTCGCGGCGGAGAAGCAGTCGCGTGCGGTTGTGTCAGGGCCAAGCACGGTTTGAGGGGTGACCCCCTCCCCCTACTTTTGTGTCAAAGTCTTCAATTGATAGAACTTAGGTCCGGACCTCTGTGTCGGGCTCCTTGGGACATCCTGCATTCAACTTCCGCACGGGGCAGGCCTTCGGCTCCCTCGAAGCGCTTCGCTTGCTCGGGTTGCTCAGAATGACGTTGGTGGCGCGTCGATGGGAGAAGTTGGCATGGAAAAGCCCCGAAGGGTTTCGGGGCTTTTCTGCGGCTGCTTTTAGTATATCGATTTGCGTGGAACTCTTCGGCAGTGTGGATGTGTTTTGATTTGTGTAGTTTATGCGATTTTGGGACTTGACAGTGCTGATGAGGCTGGCCTGGGTTCTGTCGGTGGGGATGCATCCTGCAAAGAAATACAGGGATTCCTCGGCTTCGCTCGGAATGACGTATTTTGAGCGAGGGCAGATGGACCTAGGCAGCGAGGGCAGATGGACCTAGGCTTAGTGAGGCTGCTGCTGCTGTTGTTGCTGACGGAGCTTCATGAGCTGATCGTAGATCTGCTGTGGCGTTCTCGTTCCGTTGGGCGGCTGGTCGGGATCGGTGGCAGGTGCAGGGGCTCCGGGCATGGCGCCAGGAGCCCCTGCTGCAGCAGGTGCCTGACCGGCGGGCACTGACTCTGACGGATTGTTGGAAGGATCAACCGGAGTGTCATCTGAGTCGGCATTGTCATTCGCACGCATGGCGTTGGGGTTCGGAGGTGTGGGGCCACCGCCACGCGGAGTCAGGATGAGTTCCGCCGGTTTGTTTTCGATGCTCGAGACGAAGAGCACATTGCTGCCTGTACCGTCGAGGAGTTGACCAAGCACCTGCGAAGGGATGTCGGGACCATAGCTTCCGAAGACACGTTCCTCGGCAACACCGCCGGTGATGGTGATTCCGGTGATCTGGGAGATCTCGCGGAGGATCTGGTTGAGGCTGGAGTTCTGTGCAACGACCGTGAGCTGGTGATCGAGATAGGTAATCTTCGCGCGATTGGCGGGAGCCTGAACGGGGGGGAGTGGCGATGGCTGTTCTGCCGTGGTGGGTGTGGTTGCGGGGAGCGTTGCCTGAGCGGGAGCCTGTTGCGGAGGGGAGACCGGCGGCGGCGCTTGTGCGCAGAGGGGGGCCGTAGCAAGGCAGATCAGCATGGACAGTCGTGATGGGGTGAGGGTGCGCATGCTCTGGGTTCTATGGTACGACGCTTCGGGTTCTGGAAGGTCATCGGGGGTACTTCGGAGTGGTGGAAAGCTGGGCCGCGTTTGTGCGATTGGGCGATTTAGCGGTGATGAAGGGGGCGCCGGGTACCTCAGCGGCTGAAGCCGCTTTTCCGGGGTGGTTTTTCTTGGCAAGGCTGAAGCCGTGCCCTTAACGAGACGGTTTGAGCTTCGCTCAAATAGCCCACTCATGCGATGGAGCTGCATGAATGGGGCACCCGGCTTCGCTCCAAATGTTGGCGTGAAGGGGGATATGGCGCGGGTTTGGTTGGATTGCTTTGGCGATGGAGCCGCAGGTCCCGTTCGGCTTCGCTCGGGGCAGCTCTCGGCTTCGCTCGGAATGTGAAAACACCCCAGGTCTGAGGAGCGGGACCTGGGGTGTGCAGTTTTGCGTGTCTCTGAAGTGAACCTGTTTGGCTGGTTCGGAAATCAGGCGGTTCGTGTTGCTCCCAGACGCGGGACGAGCAGTTGGAAGATGAGGAGCGCCGTGACGTAGGCAAAGCCTGCGAGGGCGAAGATGGGTAACGGATGAAGGGAGAAGTAGTGGGAGACGATCCAGGTGAAGATGGCTCCTCCGGCAGCTCCAGCAGCTCCTCCAATGCCTACGACTGTGCTGATGCTGGTGGAGGGGAACATGTCGGGCGGGGTGGAGAAGAGATTGGCGGACCAGCCCTGATGGGCTGCAGTGGCCAGGCAGAAGAGAGCGATGGCGGGCCAGGCATTGGTGGGGAAGAGAGTGTGCATGTGAGGCACGAGCATGATGGGCAGAACGCAGATGGCGCAGATGAGCATTGCCGTCTTGCGGCCTGAGTTGACGCTGCGACCGTGTTTCATGAGGAAGCCGGAGAGCCAGCCGCCTGCGATGGAGCCGACACTGGCCATGGTGTAGATGACGATGAGCGGATATTTGACGTGATTGAGATCGAGGCCGTAGTTGTCGTTGAGGAACTTGGGAAGATAGAAGAGATAAAACCACCAGATCGGATCGGTTAGCCCTTTACCCAGGAAGAAGGCCCAGAAGCCCCGGTGGCGGAGGAGGACGGAGTAGATGGGCTTGCCCTGGGTTACGGGGGCGAGATCGGCCTGGGTCTGGGTGAGTCCGCGGCGGAGTTTGTTGTAGGGGAAGAGCAGCCAGATGACGCACCAGACGAGGCCCATGGAGCCGGTGGTGATGAAGGCCGCGTGCCATCCCCAGCGCATGGTGACGGCAGCGATGAGGATGGGAGCGATGAAGGCGGAGGCGTTGGAGCCGGAGTTGAAGAGACCGGTGGCGAGGGCGCGCTCTTCGGACGGAAACCACTCGCTGGTGGCTTTAATGGCGGCGGGGAAGTTTCCAGATTCGCCGAGACCGAGGAAGACACGGGCGATGCAGAAGCCGGCGACGCTGCCGACGAGAGAGTGGCTGATGGAGGCGCATCCCCAGACGAGGATGGCGATGGCGTATCCGGTCTTGGTTCCGAGCTTGTCAATGATGCGTCCGGCGAAGAGGAAGCCGATGCCATAGGCGATCTGGAAGTAGATGAGGACGCGACCGAAGTTGATGTTGTAGGCGGTCTGGTGAGCAGCGTCAACGCCGGGGATCCAGCCCATGAAGCTGAGGTGCAGGAGCGGCTCGATGAGGGAGAAGACCGAGCGGTCCATATAGTTGATGGTCGTCGCGAGGAAGAGAAGGAAGCAGACGAACCAGCGAACGTTGGACTTCTCTGGAGCGGCGATGGTGAAGCCCGAATCGGACGGGCGGATGGCAGGATTCGTCGACATGAATCTAAAGCTCCGGCGGCAATGCTGGTCGGACCATTGCTGGAAAAGGGCCGCGAAGGCCGTTGGATGTCAATGAGATTAGTTTCTGCATGAGGATAGCTTCTGAACGGTCAGGTATGTCAAGGACCAAACGAAAAGGTGGCGAGAAGAGTGGTCCATCCAATTATTGCCGATGTGGGTGATGGTGAGCTTGGATTCTTTGAGGTCGGGAGAGGATACGGATTGTCTGGTGAAGACCCGGTTTCGCGCCGAAGATGGCCATACCCGGCTTTGGTTTATGGGGGAGAGGTCCTGCAAAAAATACAGGGATTCCTCGGCTTCGCTCGGAAGGACGTATGGGTGAGGGTATGGCGTGGGCGTCCTGCGAAGAAATACAGGGATGCCCATTCGACTTCGATCAGGGCAGGCTCTCGGTTTTGCTCGGAATGACGGTAGAGGTGACAAGGTGATTCAGAGGCGAGACGGACGCCGGGTGGAGAGTTGTCTGCACTCCGGCGTCCTGTCGGTTCTTGTCTTGCTGGTTATTTGGTGGTGTTGAGGACCAGTACGGTGGCGATGGGGTCGAGCGCCTTTGCGGGGAGCTGGACGTCGAGCGCGGTGCCGTTCTGGGTGAACTTGAGCGGCTTGTGCGCAGAGTCGGCAAGCAGATAGGCTCCCGTGACCTTGCGCGGCATCTTGTCGACGTGGAAGCTGCCCTTCCAGTCGAAGATTTCGACGTACACCTTGTTGCCCTTGGTGGTGGAGCGCCAGTTCCAGTTGGGAGTGAACTTCGCCTTTCCACGCTTGTCTTTTTCCGTGTTGCTGAAGGTTCCGGTGGGTACGTCGAAGATGGTTGCCGAGGTGCCGTAGATTGCCTCGCCGTTCACCTTCATCCACTTGCCCATGGCCTGGAGGCGCTCGACCTCAGGCTGGGGAACGATGCCATGGGAGTCGGGGCCGATGTTGAGCAGGTAGTTGCCGCCCTTGCTGGCGATATCGATGAGATTACGGAGCAGGGTCTCTTCGGATTTGAAGTTGGTGTCGAAGGATTTGTAGCCCCAGGTGTCGTTGATGGTCATGCAGGACTCCCAGTCTTCGCCGGGGAAGCCCTGCGGTGGAATGTACTGCTCGGGGGTTTCGGTGTCGCCCTTATAGGTTCCGCCGAGACGGTTGTTCCAGATGAGGTTGGGGTACTTGTTGAGCAGCTTGACGACCTCGGCGGAGCGCTCGGGGGTCATGGCCTTGCCGGGAGTATCGAACCAGACGACTACGGGGTAGCCCTTGTAGTTCTCGAGCAGCTCCTTGATCTGGGGGATCGACTTCTTGTGGAGATAGTCGTCGAAGGAGCCGTCCTGGGCCTTGTCCCAGTGGCCGGTCTCCTTGTTGTGGTCGCCGCGGACGGCAGCGCCACCGCCGGGTGCGGTCCAGTCCTGCGACTGGGAGTAGTAGAAGCCAAGCTTCACGCCCTGCTTGCGGCACTCTTCGGCGAGCTCTTTGAGGGGATCGCGTTTAAAGGGGGTGGCAGCGACGATGTTGAAGGGGTCGACCTTGGAGTTGAACATGGCGAAGCCGTCGTGATGTTTCGCGGTAATGACGATGTACTTCATGCCGGCGTTCTTGGCGAGGGCAACGATGTCATGTGCGTTGAAGCCGGTGGGGTTGAACTGCGTGGCGAAGGCCTTGTAGTCGGCGACGGGGATGGAGAGGTCATTCATGATCCATTCGCCGATGTGGTCGGTGCGCTTGCCGTGCCACTCGCCGGCGGGGATGGAGTAGAGGCCCCAGTGAATGAACATGCCGAAGCGGGCGTCACGCCACCAGGCCATGCGGGCGTCGCGTTGAGCGGGCGTCTCCTTGTCCTGGATGGAGGGGACCGGATGGTTGGTGGGAGTGGCGTCCGGCTTGCTGCCCTCAAGCTGGGCGTAGCCGAGCGATGCGGATGCGAGCAGGAGTCCGGTTGCGATGCTTCGGTGCAGAAGATTCACGGGCGTTCCTTTGGGTTAATTTACGGCACGGGAATTATAGGTGAAAGTATTTGTTCATGGGTGCAAATGTATTTGTGGCTTGATTCGGGAGGTTTTTCAAGGCGGGGTTATTATCGCACTGGTGAGCGGAGGAGAGACGAAGACGGCAGGAGCGCAGGGGATGCTGGAGCGTCTGCGGGGTGGCGACGTGCGCGCCTTGGCCAGGGCGATCTCGATGGTGGAGGACGGTGTTGCCGGATCGGAAGAGCTGCTGGCAGAGTGCAGGAGGCATGCAGGGGAGGCTTTGAGGATCGGGATAACCGGGCCGCCGGGGGCGGGGAAGAGCACGCTGGTGGATCAGATGGCGCGGTGGCTTCGGGAAAATGGGGAGACGGTGGGGGTGGTGGCGGTCGATCCTTCGAGTCCTTATACAGGCGGAGCCCTGCTGGGGGACCGGATCCGGATGCAGGAGAGGGTGGGCGACGCGGGAATCTATGTGCGGAGTATGGCTTCGCGGGGCGCGGTGGGGGGCGTGGCGCGAGCGGTTCGCGATGTGTGCGATGTGATCGCGGCTTCCGGAAGAATAAAGATTCTGGTCGAGACGGTAGGAGTGGGGCAGGACGAGGTGGAGGTCGCGCGACTGGCGGATGTGACGGTGCTGGTGCTGGTGCCGGGCATGGGCGACGACGTACAGAGCCTGAAGGCGGGCGTGATGGAGATCGCGGATGTGTTCGTGGTGAACAAGAGCGACTGCGCAGGTGCGGATCAGGTGGTGGGGGAGATTCTCGCGATGCAGGGGCTGTCGAGCGGGGCGGCTGGATGGATTCCGCCGGTGGTGAAGACGGTGGCGACGGCAGGCGAGGGGATCGCGGAGCTGATGGGGGCAATTGCGCGATGCGGAGAGGCGAAGCGCGGGAGGACCGGCTCGGAGGCGGATCGAGGGTGGATGAGTGGGTTGCGTCTCGATCATCTGGGAGTGGCGGTGAAGAGCGTTGCCGGAGCACGCGGGTTTTACGAGATGCTGGGAATGACGGTTGCGCATGAGGAGACGGTGGATCACGAGCAGGTGAGGGTGGCGATGCTGCCGATGGGAGAGAGCCGTTTGGAGCTGCTGGAGCCTACGGCAGAAGACTCCGTGATTGGGCGGTTTCTGGAGAAGCGTGGGGAGGGTCTGCACCATATCGCGATGAAGGTAGCGGATGTGGATGCGATGTTTCTGAGGTTGAAGGAGAGCGGAGTGAGGCTGGCGAGCGATCAGGTTCGAATCGGGGCGGGAGGGCACCGGTATTTTTTTGTGCATCCAGCGAGCACAGGCGGCGTGCTGGTGGAGATTGTAGGTGAAGGATGATGCGACTGCTCTTGATTGACACATGCGGGGCCGAAGGCAGCGTTGCGCTGGCGGAGGGTGAGGCTGAGCCGAGGATTGTCGTATCGGAGGTGCTTCCGGGGCGAAGCGCTTCGGAGAAGCTGGTGCCGGTGATTCGCCAGATGATGGAGATTGAAGGATGGAAGCTGCGCGAGGTTACGGCGATCGGGGTGGTGCATGGGCCGGGGTCGTTTACAGGGGTGCGGGTGGGATTGAGCGCCGCCAAAGGGTTGAGCGAGGCTGGAGGGGTTCCGCTGGTTGCGATCTCACGGCTGGCGGTTCTGGCTGGCTGTGCAAGGGAAGCTGAAGGCGATGTATGCGCGGTGCTCGACGCAGGCCGCGGAGAGTTTTACTGCGGGGTTTATGCGGGCAGGCAAAGAATTGTCGAGACACTCTTGAATTCCGAGGAGATTGCCAGGACCGCAGAGAACGTCCGAGCGTTGATTGCCTGCGAGGAGCGGGTGGCGGAGGCATTGGGGATTCTTGGGGTGCGCCTAGTAGGTGAGCCCAAGGCAGCGGATGCGTTGCCGTTCGTAAGGGAGAGGGTCGCCCAGGGGAACTTCGACGACGCGGCCACGATCGATGCGAACTACCTCAGACGAACGGACCTGGAGATCTCTGCGAAGGCGGCGAAGGGATCGGTTGGGTGAGCCTTAAATTTCAGGTCAGGTCGGCGCGACCGAACGATCTGCCTGCGGTAGTTGCGCTGGAGCGAAGCATTGCGGAGGCTCCGCACTGGGCCGAGGCGGAGTATACGGGGATTTTAGGAGCGGATGCGGGTGCGTCGGTACGACGATGCCTGCTTGTAGCGGCGCGCGCAGAGCAACTCGTGGGATTTGCGGTTGGCAAGGTTATCGGGAGCGGCCCCGATACCATGGCGGAGCTGGAGAGCGTGGTTGTGGCTGAGGAGGCTCGCCGTGCGGGGATTGGCAGAGCGCTTTTAGAAGGGGTGCTTGCCTGGTGCAGGGAGATGGAAGCTGCAGAGGTGGAGCTGGAGGTTCGGTCGGAAAATTCCGCTGCGATTGCACTTTATCGCAGGATGGCGTTTGTCGAGGTGGGTCTTAGAAGGCGCTATTATCAGGCTCCGGAAGACGACGCCGTGTTAATGAGGATTGAGATCCGGACAGCCGATCCTGGTTGAACGTTCCCGTGTCTTAGAGACAGATGTGGGCACTCGGTGCTTCGGGAGAAGAGTTTTGGGTTGGGGAGAAATCCTGAAAAGAAATACAGGGATTCCTCGGCTTCGCTCGGAATGAGGGTTGGTGGGGTTGGGGCTTTGTTCATCGAAGGCTGGGCTTTTCGATTGAACGGTGTGGCGAAATGGCTTTGCCTCACTTTGTGGGGCTGTGGTAGCTTGTTGAGCCAGCGTTGGGATGTCGATTCAGCTGGAGGTATCTGTCTGATGCAGACTGCTAAATATACGGAGCTCCCGAATTCCGCCCCGCATCCATCCATTCAGCAGCTTGCGCAGGAGCACAGCCTGTACGATCGCAGGCTGGACACGTTGCGCTCGAAACTATTTCTCACGGAACCGGAGAAACTGGAAGAAGTACGTTTGAAGAAGCTGAAGCTTAGCCTGAAAGATGAGATGGAGAGGCTTCGGCGCATGGAATCGCAACTCTAATTTAGAAGGTGATCCGGCCTGCAGGACTCAGGCGCATGCGCCAGGGGTAGTGTGTGCGCATGGGCCGTATAATCGAGTCACTTATGGTTCGAGATGGATATTTGTACGCGCTTGGTTTAGGAGTCGTGGCAGTGATGGTCTGGCTGCTGACGCACTCCTATCTTTTACTAGCGCTCCCGGTACTTCTTGCGGCTTTTTTTCTATGGTTTTTCCGCGATCCTCAGCGGCCGATTCCTGCTGGCGCGGGACAGATTGTGTCGCCCGCGGACGGACTGGTAACCGATACGGAATGGCTCGAGACGACTGCCGGAAGCCGGCTGAGGCTGAGCATCTTTCTTAACGTCTTCGATGTGCATGTGAATCGCTCTCCTGTAGCCGGCACGGTAAAGCTGGTCGAGTTTCGCAAAGGCGCGTTTTTGAATGCGATGAAGGCCGAGTCGGTGCTGAACAATGAGCAGACGCTGATCGTGATCGACGCGGGAGATTACGAGGTGAGTTTCAAGCAGATTGCCGGCCTGCTGGCGCGCCGCATTGTATGCAATGTGAAGGCAGGAGACAGAGTGGAACGGGGACAGCGGGTGGGCCTGATCAAGTTTGGATCTCGCGTGGATGTATTGTTGCCAGCAGAATCAAACCTTAAAGTGAAGAGGGGATCGCGCGTCCGGGGAGGCTCCACCGTGCTGGCAGAGATAGGGCAGCCTGGCGACCGCTCTGCCACGGCTGTGGTGGCTTAATGGGGACGGCATCTTCTGATCTGATGCAGGGCGGAACAGGACGCGGAGAGAGACGCCGGCCGAGCCGGGGCATGTATGTTTTGCCATCGCTGTTTACTGCAGGCAATATCGCTGCGGGCTATTATGCGATCACACAGAGCATTCAGGGGTCATCTGCGGAGCCGGCGTTTTTCGATCGAGCCGCTCTGGCCATCGGCTTTGCCGTGTTGTTTGACGGCGTGGATGGAATGATTGCGCGGCTTACGAATACGGCCAGCGACTTTGGCCGTGAACTGGATTCACTGGCGGATGTGATTACTTTCGGCGTGGCTCCGAGCCTGCTGGCTTTTCTATGGGGCTTTCGGATGCTTCCGATGACGGAGTATCCGCATCTGCGGGATCGCATTACGCACCTGGGAATCTTTGTCTGCTTTCTTTTTCTGATTTGCGGGGCAAGCCGGTTGGCGAGGTTCAACATCAGCGTCAATCCGCAGCCGAGAAATCCAGGCAGGCCGGGAAAGAAGTATTTTGTGGGAATGCCGATTCCGGCGGGTGCTGGGGTGATTGCCTCGGTCGTGCACTTTGAGAGTGGAGCTCCCATCGCCGATCCACGATGGTCGATTGTGTGGCTCGGCCTGATTCTGTTCACCGGGTTTTTAATGGTGAGCACATGGCGGTTCTGGAGTGGAAAAGAGATTAGCCTTGGTCAGCGGCATCCCTTTCAGCTGGTTGCGGTGATTGTCGCCATAGGGGCATTGGTCGCGCTTTATTCGGAGCACGTGCTGATCATTATTGCGTTGGGATACCTGGTTTCGGGAGTTCTGGCGCGGCTGGCGTATTCGTGGGGACAGAAGAGGCGAAAGGCTGGCGTGCCTCGCTGACCCAGGCGAACGAATCTATGGAATGCAGGTGGAGATGACAAGCAAGGTCTATCGAATTGGTGTGGTAGGAGCTTCGTCGCTGCTGGGTAAAGAGCTGAGCGACGAGCTTGGGGAGTCTCTGCTGGCGGCCTCGAGCGTCGTGCTCTTGGAAGATGAGGACGAGACCGCGGGGCAATTGACCGCTACCGGAGATGAAGCCGCTTTCATTCAGAAGATCGAGGAAGCTTCGTTTGAGCATATGGATTTCGTGTTTTTTACGGGAGATCACGACAGCACAACAAGGCACTGGCATGAGGCCCGGAGAGCGGGTGCGAGCATTGTCGACCTTACCTATACGCTTGAAGACGAGAAGGACGTGCTGGTGATGTCGCCGTGGATTACGGAGGCTCTGGGCAAGCAGGCGCCTATCGGTGTCGAGCTGCACCTGGGGACACAGGCCGTGATTCCAGCACACCCTGTGGCCTTGATGCTGGGAATGGTGGCTGCAAGGATGCAGGCCCGGCTGCCATTAAAGACTTTAGCGGCAACGGTGATGGAACCCGCGTCAGAGCATGGCCGTGCCGCAATGGACGAGATGCATCAACAGACGGTGAGCCTGTTGTCGTTTCAGGAGCTGCCGCGAGATCAGTACGATGCGCAGATTTCGTTCAATCTGCTGCCATCTCTTGGAGCTGCGGCGAAGGTGAAGTTTGGAGCCACCGAGCAACGCATTCGAAAGCAGTATGGGGCTTTGTCGAATGGGACGCTGCCTGCGCTTGCAATTCAGATGGTGCAGGCTCCTGTGTTTCATGGCTATGTTGTCTCCGTGTTTCTGGAGACAGAAAAGCCGACGACTGCAAGCGAAGTGGAACGAGCTTTAGCGGGAGATCATATTGATATCGTCACAGATGGATCGGAGCCGCCGAGCAATCTGAGCGCGGCAGGGCAGGAAGAGATCATGATCCAGGTGAAGAGCGCCTCTGAAGAGACTGAGGGCGGCACCGGGTTCTGGTTGTGGCTGGCTGCAGATAATCTTAAGCTCATGGCTCTGCATGCGATTGCGTGCGCGGGTGAATTGCGCCGGTTGCGACCTTCTGGAAAAGTGCAATAAGAGTGGACGGGATAGAGAGCGACGGGGTGGTCTGTCGCGGGATCGAAGAGGAAGGGGAGAACGTGCTGCGAACTGAAAGAGAACTGCGTCCGTCGAGCGATAGTGGGATGCGCATTGGGATCGATCTGGGGGGAACGAAGATCGAGGGGCTGGCGATCGATTCGCGCGGAGAGGAACTGGCTCGTCATCGGGTGGATACGCCGCGAGACGATTACGACGGCACGATTGCGGCCATGGTCGGACTCGTCAGGCTGTTGGAATCGAAGACAGGGCAGACGGGTAGTGTGGGGGCTGGGATTCCTGGGAGCATTTCGGAAAAGACCGGGCTAGTGAAGAACGCGAACTCGACCTGGTTGAACGGACGTCCGCTGGACAAGGATCTTTCTGCTGCACTTGGGAGAGTGGTGAGGATTGCAAACGATGCAAATTGCCTGGCGGTGTCGGAGGCGACCGATGGTGCAGCTGCAGGAAAGCATGTGGTCTTTGGCGTAATTCTCGGTACAGGTGCCGGAGGAGGAGTCGCCATCGATGGACGTGTGCATGCCGGACCGAATGGCACGGGGGGAGAGTGGGGACATAATCCTCTACCCTGGCCGAAGCCGGAGGAGAATCCCGGGCCGCTTTGCTACTGCGGCAAGCTGGGTTGTATGGAGATGTGGGTTTCTGGAACGGGCCTGGCACGGGACTATCAACAGACGACAGGAAAACAGCGAACGGCCAGAGAGATTATCGCAGCGTTCGAGGCGGGAGAGAGAGACGCGGTCGAGGTTGTCGATCGTCTTGAAGATCGCCTGGCGCGTGGGCTGGCGACCATAATCAATATTCTTGACCCTGATGCTTTTGTTCTGGGCGGAGGACTCTCGTTAGCGCAGCATCTTTATACAAGCTTGCCGAAGCGTCTTTCCACATACGTATTCGGGGGAGAGGCGGATACGCCAATTCTGCAGGCGAGGTTTGGAGATTCAAGCGGTGTCCGAGGGGCGGCGTGGTTGTGGCCAATTTTGCGGTGACAGAGATACCGTCTATTTAACCGATCCGGATCGTTCGAGCCACTGGTACAAGAGTGTCTTACTCATCTGGGGGTGCGCCACAATGAGTAGTTGCCGTCTTGGCGAGATCGAGAAAGTGGTCGGCTCGGGCCACATAGACAGCTCTATCTCCGCTCCCTTTGTAATTCTCCGTGTTTTCAGATCGACGAGCTCGAGATTCGCCTTCGTACCAGCCCTTTCGCGCGTCGCAAGGAAGAGCGTATTCCCATCGATCGTTAGATCGTTGAGCGATGCCAACTGACCAGGCAGTGTCACGAAGGCTTCGCTCTCCCCTGTCTTTATGTTGCGGCGAGCAATTTCGATATTTCCGGGCTGCTCCATCACGGAGTAGAACCACTTGTCGTCAGGCGACACGGTGAACTGCATCAGTCCGTCCCAAAACAGTGCCTCCGCTCCCGCCGATCCGTCAGCGCGTATTCGCCAGATGCGCGGTGTGCCGTCGTCGTTCGACGAGTAGTAGATATACTGTCCGTCGCCGCTGTAGACGGGACTGAAGTGACGGTGAACCGTATGCGTAAGCTGTCGCAAGGTACCAGTCTGCAAGCTGTATGTGTAGAGTACTGTCGCGCCATCTCGTCGAAACGGAAAGACGATGGATTGGCCGTCCGGTGACCATGACGCCCATAAAACTCTCCCGGTGCCGTTGAAGTGTGTCAATTGCTGCGGTTCGGCATTCTCAGTGCGGACCAGCCATAGTTCCTGTGTGCCCGATCGTGAACTAACAAACGCAATCGAGTTGCCGTCGGGAGAGTATCGCGGCCATTCGGCGCCGGCTTCGGAAGACAGGAGAGTGCGTGATGGAGATGCGTTTGTGAGACGTTGCTCTACCATCTGTGGTGCACTCTGCCCATGCAAGAGTGCCAATCCCTGTCGAGTGGAAAACGAGGGCATACTTGCATCAAATCCCTGGGGAGTTACCGGTTGCGGGTGCCCTCCTTCCGCAGCGATCTTCCAGATGCGATATGCGGGTGAGAGATCCGGTTGACTTCCAAAAGGGATCGAGCGCCCTCCATCGGTCCAGGCGATTCCACGTACCCCGGGATTGTCGGAGGTCAATTGCTTCACTGGCACAGCACCTTCACCCTCCAGCGAAACCGTGTACAGGTCGCCAAGGCCTCCCCGTTGAAAGGCAATCGTTTTGCCATCGGGCGAAAATTTCGCATCCAGATCTCCGGAGGATAGAGAGGGGGGCGATGTCAACAGCCGTTTGTCTCCTGTCGCCAAAGAGATCACGACGAGTCGCACCGGAGTGAGTGGTGACGACTGTTCGCAGGTCAGTAAGAATTTTCCGTCCGGCGACCAGTCCAATGCGGGATGAAGATCGATGATGTGCCCGAAGAGGCGTACCTGCGTTACGGTGTGCAGATCCTGCTGCCCCATGGTGGTGCGCATAATGTCGAACCGCGACAGACCAACGATTCGTGCAAATGCAACTTCCCGGCCATTCGGCGACCAGACTGGCCGACTTTCCTCTGAGTTCTCCGCAGTCAACCGATGGGCCGCTCCACCGTGTCGCACATCCTGGATATAGATGTGCATCGGCTCATCCGGCATCTCCTGTGCCGCATAGGCTAAAAAGTTTCCATCGGGCGACCAGGCAGGTTCCCGCACTACTACCGGCGCCCCATCGATCGGAACCATCTCTCCCGAAGGTGTCGCCGCGCTCGACCGCCTCCACAAGGGATACGTCAACGCAACGCACAAAAGTATGGCTGACAGAGTGAGCCATAGAAATCGGTTCGTTCCATGGACTCTTGTTTCCGCTGTCGATACGGGAGACGAAGATAAGTCCGTTTTGTTCTCTGGCTCGGCTTGGTGACCTTTTATCAGAGTCGCAGAGACGTCTGCTTTTTCTACGATCTCCGGGACGGCGAGTCCTACGGAAGAGATTTGTGAGGCATCTGAAATTTGCGGAACATATCCGCCTTTGGGTAACTCGATGCGAATCTTGTCGGAACTTCCATCGGAACCGTAATAGTTCGAGAGTTTCTCGCGCACACGCATCGCGTGCACACGCACGATGGGATCACGCTTGGGATCGTAATCGGTCGCCCGCTGAAACAATGCGACTGCAATCGTGGTTTCCTTAAGCTCCCCCGCACGCCCCGTCAACGTTCTTTCCACGCAGAAGCGCAGAAACTGTGACGATCTGGCGGAGTTTCGGAAAGCTGGTGACTGCAGGATTCGCTGCAACTGCGCACTTATTTGGCGTTCCTGCAGCATATTCGCCACTTTATCGAGCTTGTATTAATGGGCCTTGAACAGCTTGTTACCCTACGAAACCCTTTGTAACTCCCTTTACGGCGAATCTTCGGTCATCTTAGTGGCAAGTTTGCATTCATGGCGAAATCAAAACCTTATCTCCAGGGGCACCTCTGCAAGCTCCTTCTGTCAATCGCGACAGTGTTCTTTTCCGCTCCGCATGTTTTCGCTCAGAACGGATCGGTAAGCGGTCATGTCAACGATAGTGGAGGCAGTCCGATCACGGACGCGACCGCTGAAATCAGATTGCTCTCTACCAACCAGGTCACGGTTGCAAAAACCAATAGCTCGGGATACTTCCTCTTTCCGCCTCTGGCAACTGGCATCTATGAGCTTCAGGCTACTGCTCCTACTTTCGCCGCCACTACCGTTAAAAATATTCGTATCGAAGTAGGGGGTTCCCGAGACTTTGACCTGACACTCAAACCTGAAGCCATCTCTCAGAGCGTTATTGTGACTGCAGGCGAGCCTGAACTTATCGTCGATCGTCCAGATCGTGGCAATGTTCTGGAAAGCGAGTTTGTCCGTAATATTCCGTTGAATATCCGCAATCCTCTTCAAGCGATTAACTTCGCTCAGGGGGTCACCCAGGCGGCGACCAACGCTTCCGGCACGAACGATCTTAGTCAGAGTTATACCAATTCGTTCCGCATCAACGGCGGCAAGGGCGCAACGACCGAGAATCTACTGGATGGCGCCGCCAATGCTGTCGCTTATGCCAACCAGGCCGCTGCGGTTCCGTCGGTAGAGTTCGTCCGTGAATTCAAGGTTCTGACCACCGCATATGGTGCGGAGTGGGGACGCACGAGCGGTGGAGTCGTTACGTTTGCCACTCAGCACGGAACGAATGCGCTTCACGGTACGGTATACGACTATCTACGAAATAGCATTTTCGATGCGAATGGTTACAACGCCAATAATGCCGGACAGAAGAAACAGCACTTCGAGCGCAATCAGTTCGGCTACGCTGTCGGCGGTCCAGTATGGCTTCCCAAGCTCTATGAAGGCCGGAATCGCACCTTCTTCTTCACTGACTATGAAGGTCTTCGCCAGTCGGCAGCCGGTTCCTTTTTCGCAACTGTTCCCACAGCGCTGGAACGGCAGGGCAATTTTTCTCAGACCTTCGACACGAACGGCAACGTCATCGTCATCTACGACCCTCACACTACGAGGCTTGATCCCACTGCCCCTACCGGAACCACTCGATACATCCGGTCGCCGTACTCCGGCGATATCATTCCGTCGAGCGACATCAACGCTGCTGGTTTAAACATTCTAAAAAATTACCCCCTGCCCAACCGCGCGGGTCAGGGTGCGAGCACAACGAACAACTTTTTCTCCTCGGTGGCCTCGATCAACAACAATAACCGCTGGGACCTGCGCATCGATCACCGGTTTTCGGATAAGCATTCCTTCTTTGGCCGCTATGACTGGTTCACCAATCACATCAACAACCCCGACCCCTACGGCAATCATCTCTCGCCACAACCGGGTAATAACCGCATTCCCGGTGTCAGCTGGATGGTCTCGCACACGTGGGTACTTTCCAACTCGCTCATCCTCGATCACCATCTATCCTACGGTCACAGCGAATCGAACCGCAGCTCACCTACCCTCGGCTACGACGTCACCAGCTTAGGTTTCAACCAGAACATCACGGCTGGGCTTACCTCTCAAAGTTTCCCTTACACGACTCTCGCCGGCGCAAGTGCCATCGGTACGACGGCAGGTGCTTTCGAGCGAAACCGATCCACTGTGTGGCAGTATGCCGGAGACCTCTCCTGGTTGAAGGGGCATCACACCATAACTGTGGGAGCGGACTACCGCTATTTCGCTGTCACGCTCAACACCATCCAGCAGGTCAATGTCTCCGCCAATAGTAACTTCACCGGCGGTCCTAATCCGGCGGCAGCCAGTGCGCAGTCTGGACGCGGTATCGCCGATCTACTCCTCGGCGCAGCTACCGTTACCAGCGGCATCACGCCTCGCTACGACTATCATCATCACTATCTCGCCACCTTCTTCAAGGATGAGTACCGGCTTACTCCGAAGCTCACAGTGACCGCTGGTCTGCGTTACAGCTTCGAAACCCCTGATGTCGAGATCCACAATCGCTACATCTATCTCGATCTCGACACGCCCTCACCGCTTAGCGTCCCGGGCCTTACCGGCTTGAAGGGCGGCGTTGGCTTCGTCAACACAAATGGCGTCGGGCCTCGTGTCCAGCAAGCACAATATGCACACTTCCATCCCCGCTTTGGTGTCGCTTACCAGATCGACGATCGCACCGTCATTCGAGGTGGTTTCGGTATCTTCTTTGAACCGGCCCCCACTTTTATCGACAACTCTCTCGGTTATTCGGCCGTTACCACCTCCAACCCTGCGCTTGCTGACGGCTTCACGCCTCAGTTCAATCTTTCCAGCCCTTTTCCCAGTGGCCTTACTCAGCCCACAGGGAACTCACTTGGCCTGCTTCAGAACATCGGACTCAATATCTCCGGTCCACTGCGGAAACAGGCTGTCAGCTACGACGAGCAGTTCTCACTCGACGTTCAGCGTCAACTTCCTTTTCAGCTCGTGCTCACAGCTGGCTACGTCGGTCACAACGGCGTTCACCTGATGGCTCCTCAGAACTACAATCAACTTCCCAGTTCTTACCTCGGCATGGGCAGTGCGTTGCTCGCCACTGTCCCCAATCCCTTTTACGGCATCATCACAGACCCCACCTCTGTTCTTAGTCGCGCCACTGTCCAACGCGGACAGCTCCTTCGTCCCTTTCCACAGTTTCAGAACGTAACTGCTCTGCAGGCAGGTGTCGGCAATTCCACCTACCATGCGCTACAGATCAGTCTTGAGAGGCGCTTTTCCGATGGGCTCTCCTTGCTCTTCGCCTACACCCATAGCAAGATGATCGACAACGTAGGCGATATCGGCGCCTGGGTCGGCGCCCAGCAGGGATTTCAGGACAACTACTGTCACGAATGCGATCGCTCGATCTCTTCACAGGATCTGCCAAACGTCATCCGACTTAGCGGTCGGTACGAGCTGCCTGTTGGCAAAAATAAGCCGTTTCTCAATCGTGGCGTCGCCGCATATGCCCTTGGCGGCTTCTCTGTCGGAACCTTCTTCACTTATGACGATGGCCTGCCCAATACTCTGAGTTCGCCCAATAACTCCAACTCCTTCGGAGGTGGCAGCGGCACGGAGCGGCCCATGGTTACAGGAGTTTCAACAGACGTTGCCGGTGGCCGCCAGATGAAGAACGGCGGTCTCTATTTCAACCCCGCCGCCTTCGCCCAGACGCCCGCCTTCGCCTTCGGAAATGCTCCGCGTTATATCGATTCCATCCGCAGCCCTGGCACACTCAACTTCGACATGCTGGTCGCTAAGCATACCCAGTTGCGTGAGGGCCTGGGGCTCGATTTCAAGACCGAATTCTTCAACACCTTCAACCGCGTGCAGTTCGCCGGCCCGAATGTAAACATCTCGTCGTCCAGCTTCGGCCAGATTTTCCTGCAGCAGTACAACACACCTCGCCAGATTCAGATGAGTCTGCGACTCAACTTCTAGTAGAGGAATCCATGAGATCCGTTTTAACTGCAGTCGCCCTTTTTGCTTCAACTCTAGCCGTTTCTGCCGAGGTTGCAAACCTTAACTGTGTTGAAGACTCACCCGGCCATTACACCCTGAGCTATGACTTCACCGGCGACACTCGTTCGGTTCAAATCTTTGCTTCATCCGATCCCACCGGAAAATCCGGAATGCAGTCAGTCGGAAGTACCCGCGAGAAAACCATCACGGTCTCAGCCGGTCTTCCTGGAGAACGTATGTATTTCTTTCTGCATCCCGATAACGGTGAGCAGCGCGAAGTCTCTCTGCGCCGCCTGCCTCTTACCGGTACACCCAACTTCCGTGATCTCGGCGGGTATCGTACTACCGATGGTCGTTACACGCGTTGGGGTCTTCTGTACAGGTCCGGAGTACTTACCTATCTGACTCCCGCCGATCTTACCTATCTTAGTCATCTTGGCATTCGTGTCGTCTGCGACTTTCGCACACAACAAGAAAATAAGGAGTCTCCGGAACGCTGGGTCGATGATCCCTCGGTGGATCTAGTCTCCTTACCCATTGGAACCAACTCCAACAACAATGTGAATCAAGACCTCGAACAGCTGCTAGCCGGCAATCCAAGCCCGGCTCAACTCCGCGAACATCTCGAACAGATTTATGGCAAGTTTGTGGTTGATGCGGCTCCCAAGTTTGCAAGCATCTTCACTCAACTGGAAAACGATCATCTACCGATGCTCTATCACTGCACAGCAGGGAAGGATCGTACAGGAGTTTTCAGCGCAATTCTGCTGCGCGTCCTTGGTGTACCCATGGACACAATCGTCGCAGACTATGCCCTCACGAACCAATACTTCCGCTCGGGGACCACTCAACCTTTACAAAGCCAAAAAGCGATGGCGAAGACTAATTCCTTTCTTGCCAGACTCTCTCCCGAACAGCAGAAGGTTCTGATGGCTGCGGATCCGGCGTATATTCGAAGCGCCTTTGTCATGATCGACCAACACTATGGATCATTCGATAAGTTCCGAAGAGACGCGCTCCATCTCTCGGACAACGACGTCGATATCCTGAAATCGAAACTGCTTTATTAAAAAGATATGCATGAGAAGAGGCTCTCTGGTGAAGCGAGGCCTCTTCTCATGCATTGAAACGGACAAGGTTTATGGAGTTGGAACAACGACTTTTACTTCGTTGGAATATCCACTCTGCATGTTTGCGCTAACCGCCGTTACTGTGTAGTAGTAGGTTGATCCTCCAACTACAGTTTGATCGGTATAGCTGGCGGTCGTTATGGTCGAACTGTTGATCTTTGAATAGGGTCCACCGGAGACGGTGGAGCGATAGATGTTATAGCCGGAAACCGGGGAAGAACTTGGGTTCCACGACAACGTAACGGCGCTCTTTGTGGATGAGACACCTGTACCGCTGAGAGGGATTGTCAGGGTAGGGTTGGATGCGTTGCTGGTGATGGTCAAGGCTCCCGAGGCCGAACCGCTCGTCGTGGGAGTAAGGATAACGGTGATTTGTCGAGTCTGGTTGGCTGTAAGAGTAAAGGGAGTGGTGACAGAACTGATGGAGAATCCGGTTCCCGCCACTCTTACGGCCGAGACGGCGATGGATGAGGATCCTGAATTTGTAATCGTCACCGTCTTTGACTGAGCAATGTTGACAGCGACATTGCCGAAGGCGAGCGAGGTTGCGCTGGTTGTGAGTGTCGCCACCTGGGTTGAGCCGACACCTGTTCCAGTAAGAGACACAGACAAGTTGGGAGTTGTGGATGCGTTGCTGGTGAAGGTGATGTTTCCGTTTGCAGTTCCGGTGGCGGTTGGCGCAAAGACAGCGGTGTAGTTCTGTTTTTGGCCGGAAGCCAACGAAAATGGAGTTTGAAATCCGGATATGGTGTATGGCCCGGAGAGTCGGACGGAACTTACTGTGACAGTTGTAGGACAGTTGCTTGTAATGCTGCCCGTAGAGGAGAGTGTGTAGCCGACGGTGGTGTTCTGGAAGGTAATAGCGGCTGGAGTCGCGACCAGCTGGCAAGTGGCTGGCGATGAGGTTCCAGGGACTGTAATCGACTGGCCATTGACGGTGATGGGTTGAGTGGTGGTCTTTTCCAGGATCTGCACAGTTTTGTACACGCCGGGAAGCGGGTCCACATTATTGAATGTGGCTGTGGACACGGTGACCTTCACACTGGAGGCGCCACCGGCAGGATTGAATGTTTGGGGAGAGGTCCATGTCTCGGGGGTAGGTTTTCCTACACTCGCTCCCTGACAAGGGCCGCTGCTTACCGAGACAACGGAGCAGGTGGAAGCTAACTGACCGTAGCGAAGAGTTATCGCCGCGGGTGCGGTTATGCCGGCTCCTTCGGGAGCAGAGAGTGTGAACCATACCTGAGACGACGATGGAGTTGAAGTCCCGGGTACGGTGACCGATTGACCGTTAGCGATGATGGTTTGTGCGGTGGTCTTTTCCTGGATACTTACGGTCTTGTATACGCCAGGAAGGGGATCGACACCGCCGAACGTGGCGGCGTTCACGACGACACTTACGCTGGCTGAGCCAGACGCCGGTGTGAAGGTTTTGGGACTTGTCCATGCTGCAGGGCTAGGTGCCCCGACACTTACTCCACTGCAGGGGCCGCTACTCATTATTGCGGCACAGGTAGAAGCCACCTGGCCGAAGCGGAGAGTTATAGAGCTTGAAGCTGTAATGACGGATCCCTCAGGGGCGTTGAGGGTAAACCAGACTGGGGAGGATGATTGGGCGAAGCTCAGTGCCGGAAGGATGAGAGAAAGCGCGACGAAAACAAGCGTCGAAAGTTTACGCATGGTGCCTGCCTTTCTGAAAATCTCTAGTAACCAGAAAGGCCCTACACATCGGCAGCCCAGCCCAAAAAAAATGTTACGGGCGAGAGATCAATTCATTGTCCGTCTTACGCGGATAAGTAGATTACCCACACTACTAGCGAATGGGTTTGAGTGTTTGATCTGTAAAATTTGTCAAAACAGAGCCTGGTAATCAGGCTTACTACGAATATGATTGTACCCTGTTGAGCCTGGATCTATGGAGTTCCCATTCAATAATTGAACGTGAACTTACAAATGAATTTTACAAAGGATGATTAATTGTGGCTACCAACTAGCCAATTTATGTGATTATGTAAACTGCTTAAATAAGTTAAAAAGACTATTCAGTATGGTAATACCCTCTCTGCTTTACGCACGCTTCTAAGTCTGAAGAGGTAAACATTTAAGATGAGTACGTACGGTCCCTCCCCCCGTCGTCTAGTTAGTTCTGCTCGTTTTCCAGCGCCAGAGATAAAGGGCCTTCGCATTGGCCCTGTTGCCTTTTTCTCTCTCTCGATCGTTTGTCTGATGATCGTGATAGCTGGTTGTGGATCGGGTGTCGTTTGGTCTCCGACCGGCTCCGTTCTAGTTTCACCCAGCACACTCGACTTCGGTGATGTGATTGTCGGGCAAGCGACCCATACCAATGTTACGGTTTCGAATAAGAGCTCGATAACTGTTGACATATCCAAACTTAGTCTTTCTTCGCCGGTATTTTCCGTCGATAGTTCCGAAAAATTTCCGCTCAGTATTCCTCCCGGCGGCAGTCATACGTTCTCAGTCAGCTTTGTGCCCACCGCTGTATCCGACTATTCAGGAGAGATTACTTTTGCGGATGCGGCTTCGAGGCCGATCGCACAGTTATCGACACGCGGACGAGCCCATAACAATGTGCAATTGACTGCGCAGTTGTCGCAAAGCGCCAACCAGTTGAACTTCGGCAATGTTACAAACCTTAGTTCGAGGATGCAGACAGTAACACTGACCTCTACGGGAACGTCGCCGGTAACAGTGAATCCCGCCCAAGTTACCGGGGCGAGCTTTGCGATTGCAGGAAGCAATCTGCCGATGACACTCAGTCCAGGTCAGTCGGCCGCGGTGCCGGTTTTATTCGGCCCAACCAGTATCGGACCAGCCAGCGGTCAACTCACAATCACCAGCAATGCTTCGACTGGAAGCACGATGGTGGTCATGCTCAACGGGATGAGCACGGTAGCGTCTAGTCCTCAGCTGACTGTAAGTGCTGGAAGCCTTAGCTTTGGCGGAGTGACGGTGAACACCGAGGCGACGCAGGCACTGACGCTGAGCTCAACAGGAACAGAGCCGGTGAAGGTAAGCTCAGCCACAATCGCCGGGGCCGGCTTTACTCTTGCCGGTGGCTCGTTGCCGGCAACTTTAAACCCTTCGCAATCCTTGACACTGCTGGTGCGGTTCCACCCCACAACGATCGGATCAACGAGCGGTCAACTCGCCATCAGCAGTGACTCCTCCGCGGGGAGCGCTACTGTCGTTGCGTTGAGCGGGACGGGAACCGCGGCAGCGAGTCCTCAATTGGCGGTGAGTGCGGCAAGCCTGAGCTTTGGCAAGGTAACTGTAGATACGACGACGGCACAGTCTCTCACCTTGACTTCGACTGGGACTACTCCGGTGACGGTCAACTCCGCTGCAATTGCCGGAGCAGGTTTTACCCTCGTGGGAGGGATTCTTCCAGCAACGTTGAACCCCACGCAGTCGCTGACTCTACGGGTGCAGTTCCATCCTACGGCCACGGGTTCGGCAAGCGGGCAGTTGACGATCAGCAGCAACGCTTCGCCTGACGGCACGATGGCGGTGATGCTCAGCGGGACGAGCACAGCGGCGCCGAGTCCCCAGCTGACGGTGAGTGCCGGAAACCTGAGCTTTGGCAGGGTGACTGTGAACACCGTAACGGCGCAGACGCTGACGCTGACATCAACGGGCACAGCGCCGGTGACAGTGAATTCCACAGAGATTACGGGAGCCGGTTTCACTCTCGCTGGTGGCCACCTGCCAGCGACGCTGAATCCAACGCAATCGTTGACGCTTCAGGTGCGATTCAACCCTAAGGCGACCGGTGCAGCAAGCGGGCGGTTGACGATCAGCAGTAACTCATCGACGGGAAGTGACACAGAAATTGCGTTGAGCGGGACCAGTATCGCTGCGCCTAGTCCGCAGTTGACAGTAAGTGCTGGAAGCCTGAGCTTCGGCAGAGTAACGGTGAACACGACGACGGCACAGTCTCTCACTCTGTCTTCGACGGGAACTGCTCCGGTGACGATAAACGCAGCGACAGTTTCGGGAGCCGGTTTCTCTCTCGGTGCTCAGAGTTACCCAATCACACTGGATCCAGATCAATCGATCACTCTGCCGGTTCGATTCAGTCCCGCAACCACAGGTTCAGCAAATGGACAGATACTTATCCGCAGCGATTCGTCGACAGGAAGCGACGCGACAGTAGCGCTGAGCGGAACGAGTGTTCCGGCACCGAGTCCGCAGTTGACAGCAAGTGCTGGAAGCCTGAGCTTCGGCAACGTAACGGTGGACACTTCGACGACACAGTCACTGACGCTGACTTCAACGGGAACAGCACCCGTGACCGTGAACTCAGCGGAGATAACCGGTGCAGGATTCACGCTTGTCGGAGGCGGTCTGCCGATCACTCTGAATCCAGCTCAGTCGACGACCCTGCAGATACAGTTCAGCCCAAGCACCACGGGCTCAGCAAATGGACAGTTGATTATCGACAGCGATTCATCGACAGGAAGCGTCGCAACGGTAGCGTTGAGTGGTACGAGTATCGCTGCCCCAAGTCCTCAATTGACGGTAAGCGCCGGAAGCCTGAGCTTCGGCAGCGTGATCACCAATACGTCGATTACGCAGTCGCTGACTCTGACTTCAACAGGAACTGCACCCGTGACGGTGGATTCAGGCACAGTCACGGGGGCTGGTTTCAGTCTTGTTGGCGCCAGTCTTCCGACAACGTTGAATCCAACACAATCCGTGACACTGCAGGTGGAATTTAATCCTTTAGCGGCGGGATCAGCTAACGGACAACTGACGATCCGCAGCAACTCGTCGACGGGAAGCACTAGCATTGTTTCCCTGAGTGGGACCAGCACTGCAGCGCCGAGCCCACAACTGACAGTGAGTGCAGGAAGGCTGAATTTTGGCAGCGTGACGGTGAACACATCGACTGTCCGATCTGTCACTCTGATCTCAACAGGAACGGCGCCAGTGACGGTGGATTCCGCTAGTGTAACGGGGGCTGGCTTCACTCTTGTTGGCGGAAGTCTTCCGGCGACGTTGAGCCCGACGCAGTCGATGACGCTACAGGTGCAGTTCGACCCTGCATCGACAGGGTCAGCGAACGGACAACTGACGATCAGCAGCAACTCGTTGGTCGGAGGCACGACTTTCATTTCCCTGAGTGGTACCAGCACTGCAGCCCCGAGTCCGCTGCTGGCAGTGAGCTCTGTAAGACTGAACTTCGGCAGCGTGATGGTGAACACCGCGGCGACGCAGGCTCTGACTCTGACATCGGCTGGAACCTCACCGGTGACGGTGAACTCGGTAGCGATTAGTGGGACCGGATTCACTATTCCCGGGCTGAGTTTTCCGATGACGCTGAATCCTACGCAGTCGGTGACGTTACAGATCGAGTTCAGTCCTGCGTCGACGGGTTCGGCTAGCGGACAGGTAACAATCAACAGCAATTCGACAAGCGGTAGTACCGCTGTGATCACTCTAAGGGGCACGGGTACTGCGGCAAGCCCTCAATTGACGATCAGTCCGGCAAGTCTGGACTTCGGCAGTATTGCAATCGATACATCGACAACAAAGACTCTCACGCTGACGTCAACCGGAACTTCGCCGTTGACGGTGAATTCAGCCATGGTCTCGGGGACTGGATTCGCATTGCTTGGAGGAAGCTTTCCGGTAACGCTGAATCCGACGCAGTCGATGACGCTGCAGCTACAGTTTCTGCCAACGACCGCGGGAGCCCAGTCGGGCCAGATCACGATCAGCAGCAACTCAACCAGCGGTGGTACGTCAATCGTCGCTTTAGGCGGTACCGGTACAGGAGGGGTTCAAGAGGTCCACCTAAGCTGGAGCGCGCCCACCAACTCGCCGGTTCCGGTGGTGGGATACAACGTGTATCGGGCGGTCGGGAGTAGTGGGGCGCTTCAATTGATCAACTCATCCCCGCTCACAGCTGCAGTCTATACAGATAATGCGGTTGTCAGTGGAAACACATACGTCTACGTGGTCAAATCCCTTGATGCCAGTGGTAAGGAGAGCGGTCCGTCCAATCAGACGACGATCACGGTTCCCTAACTCTTAGGAGCGTCATGAAAAGGGACTATGTCGCCGGATCGAAGGGTTCTATTTTCTAAACGTCACTAAACAAATGGTTTACCACCCAGATTATCTCCGTGGAGAGATGCTTCGATCATGGCCTCCGTTTCAGGAGAGGCTCTAGACGAGGGGTGAACGGAACTTTCGTGCCCAGGATTCGGCCTGCGATGGTATGCATTTCTCCTTTCGCGGGTTCGATACCTGTGTTGGCCTCTTGCAAAAGTGCGCACTTTTTTGCGAACTGTCTGCAGTCTATCTAGACATTTTTGAGCAACGTGCTGCGTAAGTGTGCAAAAAAGACACTCTCCAGATAGCGGCTGGCTTTGGCCATTTATTTGCACTGGATCTAGGCGGAGCTACGATGCGAACACTTACATCCACTTTACGGCTTGGCATTTCGGTCCTACTCATTGCCAGTTCAACCAGCAGTTACGGGCAGAATATTGCTGCCGCGAAGCCAAACCCGGCGCATGTTCCGGCGAATGTCCCAGCATCTGCGGACACCATTCCCAGCGCCTTAGCCGCGACATCGCAGCTGATCCTTGGGCCCGCGGACATCATTCACATCAATGTCTGGAAGAACTTGGACCTGTCGCAGACCGTCACCGTCGGGCCGGATGGGTTTATCTCTCTTCCGCTTCTGGGGGACGTCCACGTCGCTGGAATGACTTCGAACCAGCTGGCTCAGGAACTCAAGTCAAAGCTGACGAGCTATGTGGTGAATGCGCAGGTTACGGTTAGCGTCGTGGATATTCGCAGCAGGCAGGTGTACATGACAGGCCAGGTTGGGAAGCCCGGAGGATATCCCCTGATTGCACCGATTACTGTGTTGCAGTTGATCGCTCAGGCAGGCGGGCTCAATACCTTTGCCAATCGCAAGGACATCGTGATCCTTCGTAATGTTGGCGGCAATGTTCAGCGGTTGAAATTCAATTACAACAACGCAGTGCACGGCGACCCGAAGCAAAATATCAGTCTTCAGCCGGGCGACACGGTCATTGTTCCCTAGGGAAATAACATGATGAAATCAGGCCATCTTCGTTGTGCAGCTGCCTTATTTGCAGGGCTGTGTTCTGGAGCTTTGTTAGCCCAGAGTTCGAGCGAAAGCAGCAGTGCGGATACGCCTCAGTCCACGGTCTCGAACGTTGACGATACGGCGACTACGGCGCCCGCAGTGAATTCGCAGGAGACACAGAATTCGCAGGAGCCACAGTATGCGGCTGCCCTGAACGGAACTGGTTTGATCTCGCTGGATGATGCGAGCAAGCGCGTGCTGCTTTCTACGACAGTTGGCGGAGGATGGGACAGCAATCCCAGCAATGCGACGGAGGGCGGCTCTTCCGGCTTGTACAGCGTGAGTCCGTATATCGGATTTCGAGGCGCCTCCCCGAAGACGCAATACATCGTGCAGTATCAGCCGACCATGCTGGGCTATATGTCCAGTCTCTACTCCAGACAAACCCTGCATCGCACATCGGCGTCGTTCATTGGCAATCCGAGCGAACGATGGAAGTGGGGCGTGAATGTATCGGGCAGTTATGGGCCAAATGGGACACGACTCCTTACGTCGCAGCAGACGGTGGTGGTAGGCGAGGTTCCAGGTACAGGATCGGGTTCCGCATCTTATCTGTCGAATGCAGGAAATATCACTTACATCGTTGGGTCTATTGACCTGAGTTATAGAAAGTCGGCGAAAGACACCCTTGTTTTGAGCGGGTCGAACTCTTTCAGCAGCATCAGCGGCTATAACCAGCAGGGAAGTGTGGCTGGGGTGAAACTCAGTTATATCCGGGACCTTTCGCCGTCGTTGAGCTTCACCAGTTATGTTCAGGATTCCCATTTCTATGGGGATTTAAATTGCGAAAGTTCCGGGGTGGGTGCCGGGATGAGGTGGCAGCCACAAGAAAGGACCTTCCTTTCAGTAAGTGCGGGTCCACAGATCAGCACAAATACCTGTAGCAGCCAGAAACTGGGATTCACCTATAGCGCCGCTTTCAGCTCTAGAGTATCGAGAAAGTCGCAATTCTATCTTTTGTCGGATTATCTCCCGACGGTGTCTTATCTTGGGCCCGGTCTATGGCAGCGTAGTGTTTCCGGAGGGTATCAGTATCAGGTGACCCGTATCGGAGTGCTGGGAGCGGATGCAGGACATGTCAGCAGCGATACCCTTACTGCCGTGAGCTCTTATCAAGGGACATTCTGGGGAGCGAATTATGGCTTTCGACTTCGCCATGGAATCGCGGTGTCCTACAGCTATCGGGGATATATAACCGATAGCGGGGAAACCAACTATAAACGGAACCTCGCACAATTTTCGATCACCTGGACGCACAATGCGGGCCAGATATTTCAGCAGTCAAGTTATTGAGGAGTCATGATCTCAGAAGAGGAAGCGGATTCACCCCGATCATCGTTCACCGTCAAGCAATGCATTGCTGCGTTGTGGCGGCATATTCACCTGGTGGTTGCATCCGGTCTCGCCATCCTGACGGTGGGAGTCGTAGGGACGTCTCTGTCGCCCAATGTATACCGCGCTACGACGACGATCCTCGTCGATCCACAGAAGATTCCGGAAAAGTATGTTGCATCGACAATTACGAGCGACCCCAATGCGCGGATGAATACTCTTGCGCAACAAGTCCTGAGTGCGAGCCGCCTACAAGAGATCATTGAGAAAAATGATCTCTATCCGGGGATGCGAAAGAAAGCTTCAAGAGAAGAAGTTCTTGACTATATGCGCTCGAAGACAAAAGTCGATATCAAGCCAAGTCCAGAGCCCGAGCAGGGATTGAGCAGTTTCACTATTACTTATGACAGCACGGACCGAGACCAGGTGGCTTCGATAACGAATCAGCTGGCATCGAGCTTTATCGCGTGGAACCTGAAGGCCCGCCAGCAACAGGCGCTAGGGACTACACAATTTCTCTCAAGTGAACTGGAAGGAGCCAAGAAAAGCCTCGAAGAACAGGAAAGCGCGCTTCAGGCTTACCGAATGCAGCACGCCGGTGCGACACCCGATGCTCTGACAGGGAATCTGCAGGCACTTTCGCGTCTGCAGGGCGAGATCGAATCGAATGCAGATGCGATCAGCAGACTCGATCAAGAACGAATTCTGCTGAGCCAGGTCAGGTCCACGGATCCCCGTGAAGCTCCTCTGACCGATCGCGATCGACTTCTACAGGAGAAGCGGCGATTAGATACGGAGCTATGGAATTTAAAGCGACAGTTTACCGACACCTATCCAGACGTGATTTCGGTTACGGAACAGCTGAAGACTGTCAACGCTCGTCTTGCCACGATGCCTGAGTCTTCGGCGAATCCCGTGGAGCAAGTTGATTCCAATACAAAGGTGCGTCTTGGATTAATTGAGAAAGACCTGCAACGTCATCGCGAGTCGCAGGCCAAGCTACAGCAACAGATACAGTCGTTCCAGGGAAAGGTTGACTCGGTACCTGTTCTTGAAACGCGTCTCGCGGAGCTGTCGCGCAATTATGAGGTCTCGCGACAGAACTATCAATCGCTCCTCGACAAAACACTTTCCGCAGGGATGTCGGAAGAGTTGGAACGGAAACAGCAGGCAGAACGGTTCACGATTCTCGATCCGGCTAAAACTCCGGAAAAGCCGATCAAGCCGAAGAGGATCCCATTTTTCGTGGGCACGATTCTTGCATCGCTTCTACTTCCTATAGGAATTACGATCGCAATGGAAGCCCTTAGTGGCGCGATCAAGAGTGAAGCTCAACTAAAAGAGATGCTGCCACCTAAAGTTTTTGTGCTCGGAACGATTCCTCCTATCGCGAATCAGATAGACCTTCGCCGGGCGAGGCTGATGGCAGTTCAGACGTGTCTTTTGCTTGTGATTACGTTTACTGCGCTCGCAATTTTTCTTTTCAAGGTTAGGCCAATCTTATGAGTGCCATTCTTGGATTAAACACCGCAGGTGCCGCGCGTCCTGTTGCGACTATTGCCCGGCAATTTCCTTCTTCCGAGAAACGGATAACAATACAGCCCACCCGCAATTCACGCCTCGTATTCCTAACAGAGCCAGCAGGGCTAGCTGTTGAGCGATACAGGCTGCTTCGACGTCGCTTATGCACACTTTATCCTCAGGGCGGCGTTGTATTGATCACAAGTCCGAACCCCGGAGAAGGGAAGACGCTAACTTCAGTCAATCTCTCCTGGGCTCTCGCGGAAGCGGGTCAGGCTGCGTGCCTTGTCGATCTGGACTTCAGAGCACCCGGTGTCACGCGAGCATTGAATTGCAAGTTCGAAGATGGAGGGGTGAAGGAGGTGCTCGAGGGGAAGGGTGAAGTTCATGAGTTGGTCCGCCGGCTTGGCGAGTGTCCCTTGCATGTCTTGGGAATCAAAGAACGCATGACTTCGCCCGGACATCTTCTTTATTCTCAGGCATTGGTCTCCATGATAGCTGATCTTCGCGCCAGATTTCAGTGGGTTGTACTGGATTTTGCGCCGGTGATCCCCATGGCGGACGTCTCCGAGGTGATTCCTCACGTAAACGGCGCCATTCTGGTTATTCGAAACGGAAAAACCGAGAAGGATATGCTTGCACCTGCCCTTGAAGCAATAGGTCCCAAGCTTTGGGGCGTGGTTGCAAATGATTGCCCGATCAATGGAAGTGCCTACTACGGAAACTACGGAAACCGCAGGGATTAAGCCTCAGCATGTGATTTATTGCCTTAGGAACCTACGACGTTGGTTGATTTCTAAAGAGAAGCCGAAGCCTCTCATTTCAAATTCTATAAAGAACGATCCTTGCAAGACTTTGCTCGTAAGGCGGCGCTGTGAGCTTGTGCATTGTGAGCTTGTGCATATTGTTTGCAAACATTTGTTAGTTTTCCACCTGAATTACCATTCTTTCGTTCGCTATACGGAACCAGTCCCAGGCACATGATTCATTGGGTGAAGTAATGCCATTTGATCGCCGACTAAAAGCTCGAAATTCTCCTCCGATTTTGCACTGGTTGCATCGGGTGAAGGCAATATGGCCTCAGGAAAATAGCACCTGGGGCATAACACGGCATTTTGTTCGCAATAAAATGCACATGAGTGTCATTGTGAAGTAGGAAAACCTTTAAAGGGCAGCTGGCATTTCAATTGCTTAATCCATGAGTAGTCTGCATTGAAAACTCGTTTTGCCTATCTATCTTTGACTTTAGGGTCTATGCGATGTCTCCGAGCAAGTAGACCGATTGGTGGTTTCAGCTGAAAGTTTTAGGAATCCGTCACGGACGAGTTCCATTGATTCTGGTTAGGAGAAATGCATTTCAGTCTGTGTCATGAAAAGACCGTAGCAGAAAATTTCAAGCCAAATTTATTGAGGTATGTCTTTCCTCCAACGTAGTCGAGATACAGGTGCAAAGTACTACCACTGTTTACCAAAAAAGAGTGCTTCAGTCAGTTTCGCATTTCAAGGAATTTTAGATGGCTATTCATAAATCGGCTCTTCTCACATGGGAAAGCGATTCGTCCTATGAAAAAACTCCCGACAGCGCCCTCGATTCGCTACTGGATGTTGCCGTCATACCAGAAGCGTCGTTCATACGTATGCTTCGGCTTGAGCGGCGCAGGACAGAACGTTCAGGCAGGCAGTTCATGCTCGTTCTCATAAGTTATGAGGATTTTCAGACCAATGTAGGGTGCACCTTGCTTGACCATGTTGTCACCGCGGTGTCGAGAGTGACACGCGAAACCGATATCCTCGGCTGGTATCAGAACGGAGCGACACTGGGCATCTTGATGACGGAGCTTGGTCAAACCAATGCAATGACGGTCGACACGATCTCCAAAAAGATTTCGATGGCAGTTCAACAGGTCGTCTCACCGGAACGATTTCGTGAGCTGTCATTTCAGTTTCGTCTCTTTCCGCAAGAGATAGACAAATCTTCTAACGGCGACGACAACCATATCCATTACCCTGACCTCTCACGCCGGCACCGATCGAAACATTCCTCCGGTCACATTCTCAAGAGAGGTCTTGACATCGCGGGAAGTCTCTTCGCGCTCACCTTGTTCATGCCTCTGTTTTTGGTTCTTGCCATACTGGTGAAGTTGACGTCCCGCGGACCTATACTGTTCTGCCAGAAGAGAGTCGGTCGTTACGGCAAGGAATTCAATTTTTATAAGTTCCGAACGATGTACACAGGTAACGATCCGCGGATTCATCAAGAGTATGTTACGAAGCTCATAGCGGGAGACCTGAATGAATCAAGTGGGGTCTACAAGATCGTCAATGATCCCAGGATTACGCCTGTAGGTCGGTTTCTCCGAAAGAGCAGCCTTGATGAGCTTCCACAGTTCTTCAACATATTGAAGAACGACATGTCTCTTGTCGGACCACGGCCACCATTACCGTATGAGTTCGAACGGTATCAAACTTGGCACAAACGCCGAGTACTTGAATTGAAACCCGGATTAACGGGTCTGTGGCAGGTTGAAGGCAGATCTCGTACGACTTTCGATGAGATGGTCCGCATGGATCTTCGATATGCGATTGAGCGATCCCTGTGGGTTGACGTGAAAATTATTCTTCAAACTCCCTCTGCGATGTTTTCTGGCCGTGGAGCCTGCTGACTTATTTGTCATGCAACAGGCTGGATCTTAATTTATGGCTACTATTCCATGCTCCAATTCGATAGATGAAACTCAACCGGAAGCCTCAGTAGACGTTACGCAAGCAGCGCCGAAGAAGAGTACTCACGGACAGATTCTAAAGTCATCTGCACTCGTGGGCGGTTCTTCGCTCTTGAATATCGGAATCGGAATTGTTCGCACGAAGGCCATGGCAATGCTGCTTGGTCCGGCGGGATTTGGCCTGTTTGGTCTCTACAACTCAGTCGCGAACATAACCCAGACTCTAGCTGGTATGGGGGTGAGCAGCAGTGGGGTTCGACAGATCGCTGATGCCGCGAGCTCGGGAGATGAGGACCGTGTCGCGCGAACGACAGTTGTGTTGCGTCTTGTCTCGGTCTTTCTTGGGGTCCTAGGTGCCGCTTTCCTGATTGTGTTTTCCGGGCAGATCTCGGCGATCACGTTTGGCAGTCGCCAGAACGCTTCGGAAATCTCACTTCTTTCTATTGCCGTGTTTCTGATGCTTATCTCTGTCGGCCAGGGAGCCCTTATTCAGGGAACAAGAAGGATTGCCGACCTGGCAAGGATGAATACGTTTGGCGCGATCTCGGCCACCTTGTTCAGTATTCCATTAGTTTATTTATTTCGTGAAAAAGGAGTCGTTCCCGCACTCATTGCGGTAGCGGCGATGACGTCACTGGCGTCATGGTGGTATAGCAGGAAGATACAGATCAAGTCTCAGAGTTTAGATATTCCAGCTATGTGGGGAGAGACGAGTGTCTTGCTCAAGCTGGGATTTGCGTTCATGTCGAGTGGTCTGATGACTATGGGGGTCGCCTATGTCGTCCGCCTTACGGTTCTGCGCAAGGTAGGTTTTGAAGCAACCGGTTTATATCAATCGGCCTGGACGCTTGGCGGCTTATATGTGGGATTCATCCTGCAGGCGATGGGAGCGGACTTCTATCCTCGACTCACCGCTGCCGCTAACGACAACGACGAGTGCAACAGGCTCGTGAATGAGCAGACTGAGATCGGCATTCTTTTGGCGGGCCCTGGAGTGTTGGCGACTCTCACGTTTGCACCGCTCGTGCTTGGGATCTTTTACAGCTCCAAGTTCATCCAGGCTGTCCCGATCCTTCGCTGGCTAAGCCTTGGAACCGTCCTGCAGGTCATCACCTGGCCGATTGGATTTATTGTCATAGCAAAAGCTAAACAAAAGCTATTTTTTCTGTGCGAAACGGCTTGGGCCGGAATCAGTTTGATTCTTGCGTGGGCGTGCGTGAGCACCTTTGGCCTGACAGGAGCAGGCATTGCATTTTTTGGATCCTACGTGTTTCACGGTGTCATGATGTATATCGTGGTTCGACGGCTCACGGGTTTTGGATGGTCCTCCGAAAACAGGCGTATTTTGCTACTCTATCTCCCGCTGATGGCACTTGTTTTCTTCTGCTTTTATTGGCTGCCTTTCATCCCGGCCTTGTGCATAGGCACTGCAGCGGTCATTATTTGTAGCATCCATTCGATTCGGACACTGATGAAGCTAGTGTCCCTGGACAAGAGCCACCCCTTTCTTCGGCGCATCACAAGCCTTATTGGTTCCGTCATGCCGCAAGCAAAAGATCAAACATAAGCAACATCCGGAGATACGACCTCTTTATTCGTGCTCAATTTTTCTGTAAGGTAAATCGGCTATGCATTCTCTTGATCTATCTATCGTGATTGTTAACTGGAATTCAAAGCAGTTTGTGGAGCAATGCCTCACAAGCATCCAGGCAAATGCGAAGCTAATAAACTATGAAATTATCGTGATCGATAATGCTTCCTATGATGGATGCGAGGAGATGCTCAGGACTAAATTCCCCGATGTGATCTTTGTTCAAAGCGCCGAAAACCTTGGTTTCGCGCGAGCAAATAATTCTGCTTACAGCCGGAGCCGCGGGCGAAACGTATTGTTTCTCAATCCGGATACGGAGATCCAGGGATCCGCGATTCAGAAACTTATTGACGCACTCGAATCGATACCTGACGCAGGCATGGTCGGGGCTAAATTACTGAACTCCGACAGCACCTTACAAACTACCTGCATTACCGCTCTTCCTTCGATACTGAATCAGGCGCTCGCGTCCAATTATTTACGTCAGCGTTTTCCTAATTGGCAATTGTGGGGTATGCGCCCACTGCACATGAAAAAGCAAGCTGTGGCTGCGGTAGAGGCTGTCTCGGGTGCATGCATGATGGCCAAACGAGATCTCCTGGAACGAGTTGGTTGTTTTACAGTTGACTATTTTATGTACGCGGAAGACATGGATCTCTGCGCCAAAATCACCCAAACAGGATCCAAGATCTACTACGTTCCGGAAGCTGTAATCGTGCATCACGGCGGAGGCAGCAGTTCATCTCATTCGGAAAGTAATTTCAGCTCCGTGATGCAACGCGAATCGCTCTCTAAATTCTTTGAACTACATCGCGGCCGCGCCTATTCCCTCATGTATAGAGCAAGTACTGCCGTTGTCTCACTCTGCAGGATGGCTTTGATCCTTGGGTCTTTCCCTGTTGTGGTTTGCGTCAAGGGGTATAGATTCTGGTCGAATAGAACCAGCAAGTGGTCGGCTATTTTGTGCTGGTCCCTCAACTTAAGTCGACGGTAGAATAATCAGCTCTTGGTGAGCAGAGAGGCAAATCCAGCAAATGCTTATTATCGCTTTGATGCAATCGGTAATAGTGATCGCTTTAATTGTCTCTGGAAGGCGCCGACTTGAGAACGCTCTGCCTCTTTTTTGCTTCTTCCTGACACTTATGCCTCTGGAAGCAAAGCTTGTGATCCCAGGCCTATTTGATATCAACATTATGAGGGTGTCCCTGCTCACATTATTGGGACTGTTTTTAATCAAGAGAAAGAAGGCCTCCCGGGAGAAATTGCCTCTCATTCATTTGATGTATATGCATGTTGCGTGGGCGCTTTGTTCTACGATGTATTCTCTGTCTTTTGCCACGAGCATCAAACAATTACTGGCGCAACTCATTGAGTTTTACCTGATGTACTATTTGCTCGTCCACATCATCACCAATATAGAGACGATTCATAAGATGCTTTACGCGATGATGATGGCGATAGGCATTTGTTGCATATTTTCAATTTTTGAAGTTTATGCTTCATGGAGCGTGTTGAGAATATTCCCGGCCAGTAATTGGATCACCTATAACGGTGGATTAGATCCGTTGTATTCCGAGCTGGGCAGAGGGTTGAGAGTCAGATCAACATTTCCCCACCCTATTTTATTCGGGGATGCTCTTGCTATCAGCATCATTCTAAGTCTGTATCTTTTGGGGTATTGGGCTAAGGGTAAGCGTCGATTGTTTTTGTGGATGAGCCTGATACTCATGTTCTGGTCGATCTACAAGACGCAAAGCAGAGGGCCCTGGCTTGCCACGATCGTCTGTTGCTTCCTTCTGTTTTTGATGGTTAAACGGGAGATCAGAAAGTATCTGATTACCGCTGCCGTTATGGCGCTTATAGTTTTGCTTGCGCGACCCGGGGTATGGCAGTCCATCGACGCTTTATATCAGGCGAGCACTGACCCAACCCAACCGGTGGGCACATCCTATCTTTACCGTCATGCTCTGGCAGACTCGATTGAGCAAGCGGTTCAAAAAGAGCCTGGACGCTTTCTTTTAGGATACGGGTTGGGCACATTTCGCGTGCTAGGGCTTGAGGTCGACTTCTTAGGCGAGCATAGAAGATGGTATACCTGCGACAACAACTGGGCGTCATTTCTCTATGAGACTGGCTATGGTGGTCTCCTTCTCATTGGCGCATTATTGTTCTGGCCGCTGATACTCGCCTTCAGGAATTATTGGAAGTTGCCCAAACCAGAGAGCACGCTTAGTGGAGTGCTCTTTATATCGATTGCGGGATTTTATTTTCTCATGGTGAGTGTTGCGGCCTACAGCTGGGGGCAGCAGGGATACATGAACTGGATTCTGATTTCCATGTCGATAAGTCTCCCTATGATTGCACGAAAGAGGCAGAGGGCTATAAGGGAGAGTAGAAAACTGGACGGGGGCGGGCAAGGGAATTCCCTCGACGGCAATCTATATCCGGCGCATAGTCTTGATGGTCTTGCAGACGATCCATTAACTGAGACTGCGTCATTGACTAGCCATTGACACAGGTGTCAGCGAATTTAGGCGTAGTGAGTGTACGCCTAAAAATTGAATCGACCGCTTCGCCCGCCTGATCCCAAGTTGTGCCACGAACACTCGCAGCTGCGGACTGAGAGAGCGAATCGAAGGCTGGATTCGTGACGAGTGCCTCCAACTCGTCTGCCAGAGCCTGGGGATAAGGGGATGCATATCGTACAAAAGGATTGTCGAGAACGATTCGATTTTGGATCGCATCGTTGACGACAGGTATGCAACCAGCTGCCAACATCTCGTGTGGAACAAGCGACACATTTGTAAGTGACAAGGACAAGCCGGCATAACACTGGTTATAAATCTCGTTTAGCCTGGCAGGCGAGATGTGCCCGTGATCGATGAAGCGGAATGGAAGCTTCCCCATTTTGTCGCCATAGAAATGTAGGTCGATATCGGGCCGACGAGCAGCAAAGATCTCCATCGCCATAAGGCCCAGTTCGAAGCCTCGGCGCGTTGCTTCCGGTCGCGCGTAGAATACAAGCCCCGAGCGGACTGAATCCTCTGAACGGCGATACGTAGATGTGTCGCAACCGAAATCGAAGGAGTCGGCCGACATGCCAAATTCAGTATTCAGCTTTTGCGCCAGCCATCTTCCAGCTGTAATTGCATGAAAGCCCATACGGTATGTGTTTTCAGCCATCAGGCTGATCGCGCCGACGGAATGAAAATATGGCTCATAATCCTGAACAAAATAAAAGCGTTTGCCGCGGCAACGAGAGTTAAAGACAGGATAGGCAGTAGCCCATGCGGTAGCGATCACCGCATGCGCGTCTTCCATCTCACGATCCATTTTTCCTACATATCCGTGAAAATTATAGAAGTCGCGGACGATCGATTCGTAGTATTGATGATCCGCGTCATAGATGTTGTAGAAATAAACCCGATTTAGACACCCGTGGGCCTCAAGATAGCGAATGATGCGAAAGATTGTCGTATGTCCGCCGGAGCCTGGACCGGGGGGAACCATCACCCAATTGAGCTGTATAGGCTCTCCCGGCAAGACATCAGGGATCAGAAATTGAGCTGGGTGAGATAAATCTGCAGCCAGGACTTGATCGCGCCCAACAGGTAGCGGAACACTCTTTGGCCTAAGATGCTCTGCGGCAGTCGCCCTTATAAGATCGAGGGTTCTGCGTGCCTCTTTCTCAGACAGAAGCTTTCGGAGTTGCCGGTATCGCCGGCCAAATTGATTAGAAATTTGTTGGAGACTCATAGCCCATTTTGCAACATGCGTTTTTTCTTTAGTCTTCGGCTTAGCCACCGAATTGAGGCAGGAACGATAAAGATCTGGGTGCGATTGCACAAGGAGGCTCCGAGGCGTTGGCGCCTTTTGAGAGCAGAGTACTCAGGAAGCAATTGAGCATCAGGGCAAGAGTTTACAGCAAATTGAACAAGTTCTGCGGTACGAGCGGCCTCTGTGCGGTTGTGGTCATAGGCTCGGCAGGCGTCCCACAATGCCTCGCGTGCCAAAGCGCGATTTACCGTTCGGTGCAAGTTGGTACCGTTAGCAAGTGACGGATGATGCTCGATAAACAGATCGAAGGCCGCCTTGCGATGGACTAAATCCACAAAGCTGCTTTGGTATTTTGTGCGCTGCATGCTTGAGGAATGTACCCGATAATAAGCCTGTACATTATGCACGTATGCGACGTTGGATATTGCAGCAATTCGCAACCACATCTCCAGATCGCCGCTATGCGGCAGTTCTGGCCGATATCCACCGACTGCTCTTTGGATGCTGCCTCTTACGACCACCTCTGGCGATGTAATGACGTTATAGCCCGCGTGTAAACGTTTCTCTATCCAGGTATTTCCGTGGAATTGATCGAATCCGTTAGCCGTCTCCGCCGATTTTGGGAGTTCGTGTTGATGCTGAAAATGAAGCGTACGGCCGTAGACCATTCCTACAGACTTATCCGCTTCCATAATACGAATCGCTCGCTCCAGGGCGCCGGGTGCCAACATGTCGTCAGCTGAAAGTAGGACAACATAATCGGCAGTTGACCAGTCGAGCAGTCCTTCGTTGTAGGTCGCAATATGTCCCTTGTTGACGTAATGTCGCCGGAATTCTACGGCTTTGTGGCGACTTGCGAGTAGTTGTCCTACGACGGCAGTATCGTCTGGGGATGCATCGTCGATCACCAGAACGCGAACTCTGACTCCCGGTTGAGCCAGCACACTTTGCACACACGAGGTCAAAAAGTGTGCATAGTTATAACAGGGAATGACCACGTCAACCGTGGGTTGAACCGGCAAACTTCTGGCAGCCCTATCTATCTCAACCACAAATTCCTCGACGTTCGATGACCTCGCCAAAATTCTCTCCGTTCCTCAGCTGTTCTGGACAAGCAGCACGTTACACTATCCATTCTTTCAGCAACTTTGATGCCATCTCTTCGATTTTGTCCTTTCAAATTCATTGCTTTCAAGCATAACGAGACTGAGCACTGGCCTCTAATTTCAAGCGCCAGTGCTCAGTTATTCGACTAAATCCATTTGTGAGGAACAAGGTATTCTTTGAATCAGTTCACGGAGACGACGACTCCTTTTAAATTGGTTGGGGGAGCTGGTGCCGACGACGTACTTCCTGAAAACTGGAAAGCTCCCCGATTCCAAGCACCGTCGGATCCAGGGCGAGGGCTTCCGACGAAGTCCACATTGTACGGAGCAGTCAGCGCCTGGCCACCGGTCCAGTTAGCATCCTGGCTGGCTAAAGTGAAGACGGCATTTGGCCAGTTGGTAAAGGGATTGGGAGCTCCAGTTGGAATGACAATATCTGTTGAGTTGGTGCCAGATTTGGGTTTTCCAGAGTTCAGATAGGTATTGTTACCTTCTGTCAGCGTTCCCCCGCAAAGTTGGAAATCTATTCTGTCGGCCGGGGTAATTCCATAGAATAAATTGTTTTGCCAAGTAATTGTATTAGGGTTTCCATCGCAATGCGTTCCCAACGCTCCAGCGTAATCGGCCGTGTAGTTGATAACGTCGTTTCCTATGAACGCCCAGTTCGTACATCTATTTCCTGGGTTGATGCAAGAAAAAATGCCATTGGAAGGGCCAGGGCGTGTACTGCCCGATGCGCGCCAGATCACATTATTGTAAATCGTAAAATTACTTGACTGGCATCCCGTCAGGCAGACCCAGAGTCCAGTGCCTTGGATGTCTTGAATCACATTGTTATGAAAGTCAACATTTGAAACATTTACTTCGCTATACCAAAGCTGGCCGTGACATGTTGCCGAAGACTTATTTTGTTTAATGTAGCTATTCTGAACAATGAAAGAAGTCGTCCACGGAACTTTGAAAAAATCGCAACCGGAGTCGTGAAAATAGACATGATCCACTAAAAAGTTATCGCATGCTCCACGGCAGCGGATCTCTTCTTCGGACTGTGCGCCATTATTGGCGTCACCACCACCCTGGACTTCTACGTATTTGATAGTCCATGATGATGAGCGATGTTGCCCGTCATTATTATTTTGTCCGATATCAAAGTCACTATCCTGCCCGATGCTTGCTGTGATTTTCAGCCCGCAATCGGAAGAGGAAGTCAGTGTGGTAGGCGATATCCCACAACCCGAAATTGTTGATTTTCCATTTCCATCAAGGGTGAGATAGCCCGGTTGCGGAGAAGTTCCCCCACCGTAAAATTCTCCCCAGTTAGCTTGACCAGCACCCATCGTGCCTTGGTTCCAGCCCGCAGATATATCGTTCGAACAACCATCCGCAGATCTTCCGTAGTCGTAGGCCTGGGCTTTCTTGATCGTGATGCGTGTCGTGCCAGAATTTGCAGTTTTGAATGTGTACTTCCCATAATCGCCGTCGGCAAGATAATAAACATCGCCGCGGATTAGAGTTGCTGGCAGGCTTTTCATACGATTGGACCAGTTCGACCCCGATCCATCCCCGGTCGAGGTTGGACCGACTGCATGGCAAGCACCTAAACCAGGTATTACGGTTGCGACCCAGAAAACTATCAAGGCCACGATGGCTCGTTTTTGCATAACTTGATCTCCGGAGGGCGATCTCTTTGCAGGGGGAGGGGAGTTAGAGATCGTCTGCATTGAATTATCTCAGATAAAAATGTGGCAACTGTAAACAATTGGAAGATTCAAATGGAAGATACAAAGAAGAAAAGTAAGAACACCCAACTACAAAACATCGATTTATTAATGACTCCGCAATAGCCTATTCCTAGCAACCCTATGTTAGGCGGTAGTTTAGAGCATTATTCTTAATCGTTGCGTATGCGATCCTCGCGCGATCGGCGCCTTCGCCCTCTATATGCCACTGCACACCTTTGCGTACAAGGCGCATCTTGGATCGCTGTCTCCACCAGGTATCAACTTCTCCCGGGAGTGCAATCCATACACCTTCCTTTTCACGTACCTCAGATAAGTGACCGAGTAGTTGAAGATACGCATCCCGGGATTTGGTTGTCTGAATATAGTCAGGATGAACAATAAAGGAGATCAGGCCATGCTGCTTCATGATCGCCGCCATCTGTTCCCGCCACAAATCCAGAGAGTAGGTCTCCAAAACATTAAAAAGAGTGTGGTCCTGCGTCATTGTCACGGGGATTTCGAGGATGTCACCGACGAAATAGGGCATCACAGTACAACAACCTCCGTGCTGTGGATCTAGATGCGCTACATTCGGCACTGACATGTCGTAGGAGAATCGAAATTCGCTATACCATTCTTGATTTCGATAGAGGGCTCCAGAGCGAAAACCTCTGCTCTCAAACTGGTCAATGAAGGAATTGATCTTGAGTGCAGCTTGCTTAAATTTGTCATGACTATCGTAAAGATGGCCATCATGTTTGAGGTCATGAACGTTGACCTCAAATTCTCTTTCCTTGATTGACGCCAGTATCTTTGGAGTCACTGAATATCGAGCGTCGGGAATGAGCTGAAACGAGCTTTTGATCGAAAAGGAATCGTTGATATTCATCAATTGCGAAGTAAAAGCGAGGCCGGTAGCCGTCTCAACATCGTGCGTCATGATTGCGCAGCTTGTTCGTGCCTCGGGCCAGAACCAGATAAACGGAATTTCGGCGTCCGGGTGAGACTGTGTTGCTAAATACATGAGCCTTTCGAACATGTGGTCGACACTTCGATCCACAGGCCAGCGGGGAAAAGGTTTCTTCGACCAATCTCTTAGCCAGATGCGTTGCAGGTGGCGTCGGAATGCAACCGGAAATGTGGGGCGCAAAGCGTAATACACTCCGCGAATGACTTTCTTCGCAAAAGAGCTATCGCCTTTCTCTTGGTATCGTTCAAGTCGAAGGTTATCAGCTACCTCTGTTGGGTTAAACGGAAGCCTACAAACCGTTCCATCTATTTGGGCGGATGCGAGGGCATCTGAGAGCGGAGTCGCCAAACTTTCGGCGGCCAATGGCGATTTGCCGTAGCAGATCGCATCCGATCCAAATTTGAAGTAACCCTCCTTCATTGTGGGGGGCTGGTTCTCGAGGGGGGCAAGATTGACAAACGATTCAGGGCAACGAAAATAATCGACGAATGCTTGATTCATAGTGTGGAAGGCTCGCAGGGACTATCCCATGTGTCGGTAAAGTATGTTTCCAACGCCAGTCAAAAGCGGATCCGGCAATCGTGAGATGGCATAGCGCATCCACGATGCGGCACCAGTTTTTGAGAACGAGCTTTCATTCTTAAGAGGCGAGCCCCGGAAATAGGTGATGTCTTTTGCGGTTGCTCCTAGATGTCCTTTGAAGGCGATGAGTCCGTCGTCTTCGTAATCGGAACGACCTAAATCGAATTCAACTAAGCCCATCTCTTTCGATTGCTGGATGACCTTCCAGAAAAGATAAGGGGTGCCACCTAGATTGCTGAAGGAAGAATCGGAGCAGCCATATTTGTAGACGATCGTGTTCTTATGGACCAAGGTCAGAATGCTGGCTACAGGCTTATCGTCCTTCGAGACCATGTGAATGGTCAGTCGGTCGCCGATAAAATGCGCCAGGTTGTTGAACCAAGATGCGGGAGGAGGAGGCAGCCTGTGCCGGCGACGAGTGAGCAAGAAAAGATAGCGAAAATCTCGAATCAGACGTTCTGAGGATCCTTGTTCGTAAACCAATTTTTCTTTCTCTGCTCGCTTGATCTTGCGACGGATGCAACTCTCATGCATCGCCCGGTAAAGGATAGGGAGCTCCTTTCGAAGGTCGATCGATTGAAAGCAGAAATGCTCCGTACCAGTCATGCTGGTGATGCAAGAGAGCTTGTCGGTTTCCAAGGGTCTTAGCTCGATATATTTCATCTCCCGCGAATGCGAACGCGATTGAAGGTGTTGAACAATCACGTTCGTTGCATCATGATCCGCTAAGGGCTGACAGTGGTCGGAAAAGGGAAGGGAGACCAGCCGTTTCCCGGTCAATGAACTTTTTATTTTGCAAAATACAAGTGCATTGTCGAGGCCAGCTCCATTTGACGTGGTAAACGCAATGGGTTGATAGCCATAGGTATGGTGTAAGCTAGCAAGCCAATCCTTTGTGTGGAATATTGTCGAGTCTTCGTGTTGCATGACGAACTCTGACCATCTTGGATCGGTCAATGGATCTAACTCATACACCGCCACAATTATGCTCCTTTATCGTGAAACAATGACGCCTACAAGAAGTGATGAAGATTGAAAGAACTATAAAGACTCGATCTGGTGTCGATAGACAAACTTCTTAACTTTATTCAACTGCTCTTTTTGGAGAAAATCCACGGTTTCAGGCGGCACGAGCGGTATGTCGGAGCCGAAGTAGGAAGCAAAGTAGCCCGTCAATCTTGCAATCGTTCCGATACAAACGGGACGTTCGGGAAGTCGCCTGGCGCACTTTAGGAGTTCGAATGCGGGATGACTTCCAACAGAAAAGTCCATTTTCCCTTCACGAAAACGGTGCCGCAATACTGAATCGGCGCCGCCGGTAACTCTGTGGTGCATTACTTTCAATTTCGGGAATGCCCTGACAAGCCATCCCTTTCGACGCGCCCGTATCTCCGCGTACCAATCCTCGCCCCCGTACTCCAAGGCGATATATCCTCCGATTTCGGAATAGCATTGTCTCCGGACCAGCTGCGCAGCATGAGCAACGGAGGTAATGCTATTGGAGATCCGGGGGCGAAAATCTCCTCCCTGCTTTTCATAGATGTATCCGCCGGCAATTCCAAGCGAAGGGTCGAGCCGAAAAAAATTAAGCAGTTGCTCAAAGTATCTCTTCTCAAAGGAGACATCGGCGTCCAGGTTTCCAACATAGTCATGATCACAGCGCGATATCTCATCGGACGCAGCCATCAATGCATTGACCTTAGCGACCGTTCCCCGGCCAACATTGTTGTCAAGGTGGATAAGGTGAATGAAGTTGTGTTTTTCTGCATGCGCTTTGACAATATTGTCCGTGTCATCTGTCGAGCGATCGCTAACGATAACCCAGAGAGCCGGGAGAACAGTTTGCGCCAGAACAGCCTCTATTGTGTTGCCAATGAGCTTGCCCTCATTGTGCGCAGCGGTCATTAGTACGTAGCGTTGCATATTGTTATAGGACCAAAGCGATCTGAAGATTTGGATCGATAAGCGAGTCGATCAGTTGGAGGTATTCATGCTTGCGCGCGTCCCAGGTGTTTTCTTCTAGGTAACGCTTCGCGTTCTCCGCCAAGGATTGACGCAGCTCGGGATTGTTCTTTAGGCGTAGGATCTGCTCGGCCAGCTGGAATTCGTCGTCGTTATCGTAGTACTGAATAATTGACTCATCGTAGTAGTAGGCATGAATCGTAGTTTTGGATGCGATTACAGGAACGCCCAGGGACATGAACTCGAGAATCTTCGTACTGAGTGCCTCATTGCCAAAGGCTGAATTAGACCGCTTAGGCTCTATAGCGAGGTCGGTATTTGCCATGACTTTGGCGATGTCTCGACTGGGCAGAAAGTTATGAAAGAAAATTCTATTTTCCATCGCGAGCTCCTTCGCCAAGGCAATGAGTGATGCTTTGGCTGAGCCTTCACCATAGATATGAAACTCTGCTTCTGGTATCCGGTCAGAGACGATTGCAAATGCACGGATCGCAACATCAAGACCTTGATGCCAGTTGAGTGAGCCCGGATACGTAAGAATGAACTTTTGATCTCGATCGCGTTTATCGATCTCGTGTTTGGTAAAGATACTGAGATCTGGCCGATTGCGTACTACGCTGCACTTTTCAGCAGTAGAGGACCGAGAAACGAGACGGTGACGCCAGAGATGATTGGCGATGATGACGTGGTTCGCAAATGCGGCCGAGCAGCGTTCGGCGAATACGAGCGCCTTAAAGAGCAGGGAGTTGTGACTGATGTTGAATTTGCTTGCATAAAACTCAGGGAGGAGATCGTGAATGTCTAAAACAACGCATTTCCCTCTGAGTTTGGGGTAGATTGCTGAGAAAGCAAGGAAGTCAGGAACATTGTGAACGTGAACTACATCGTAAGGATGTTCATTATGTTTTCGAAAAAGAAATAGCGCTGATCGCAAGGCGAAGCGCGTAATGCGGTTGACATAACTAAGTATGCCCTTCTCGTTCAAAATGCGATCCTGAATTCTATAAACATTTACACCGTCGAGCTGTTCGAAATCCGTCAGTCCAGGATCTCTCCTGAGGGCAATCACGTCGACAATATCTCCCCGCTCCGCAAGGGACGTGGCATATTGGAGGATTCGCGTGTCCGTTTCGTAGAAGGCGTAAGCGAGCATGCAGATTCGTAGCTGCCGTCGCTGAAGCGATGGAACATGGGCACTGATGGCGTGATGATTGTTGAGCAGCTTACTTGACGGGATGGATGACATTTTTTCCTCGGTCCATCCCCAGAGTGTTGAGGATGGAGTATTAAGTCCGGCTTTGCCGTCACGCCCTCACAGGCGGCTATTGTGAAAGATCTGTCCAAAATCGTCATCGACATCATCACAAGAGCGGCGAAGCAGTGACGATGCCGGATACCTCTACCAACAAGCAATTCTCGTTCCATGGCGTAGATTCATGGGGATTATCTGATTAGAGGCTGGAATCTAGGGGAGGCTGTTGGAAGGGTTTGAGGACCCTGGTTAGACGATTGCCACTATGTGCAATACTCTGCAAGTTTTCGACAATTGCCGTTCTCGGTTCGTCCAGTACTTCGTACAGTTCAGGACACCCATCGATCGACTTTAAAGCGAAGCAGGCACTCGAAAGTCTCGGATTGTCGAGAGCAAGTATCTTGCATACTTTTTTACAAATTTTGTTTACAAAAGTAACCTTGGGTATTGGCGGCTAACTTCAAAGGGGCCCGTGATTTTGCCCGGGCATGTTCTAAAAAAATATTGTGTGAATCATGCTCCCATGATGGGTTGCCTCAACCTCGCTGCCCTGTGGTTAGTCCTGCAGCGCGGCATTATGTTATCGGCATATACGCGGCATCTTGAAGAAAATCAATGGTAACACCTGAGCTCGTGACCATTTATTCTCCGGTGTTCCGGCTGCAATTTTAGTAGGTCTTGCAGGTGATCTCTTCTGCAAAAGTATCCCCTTTGAACAAACGATGCGCCCTTAGGGCATGTGCGTGAAAGGTGGAGGCTAAGGACCCCCAAACTTTGGACTTATAGATGCTTCTAGCTCTTCAAGTCACAATAGAGGTGCCGCCATCAAAGCCAAGTTTACAAATCGACTCTCCGTCCCTCTGCGATTTCGATCGTTTGCGTCTGTCAAATTTTCGTTCGGAATGATTCTGCTGATGCTCTTCGCGTTTTCGGGGCGGATGAGCGCTCAATGTAGCAATCCGGCGAATGCGATTGTGGCGGAGAATTGCTTGCAGGGAAGCCCAGATACTGAATGGGATGTGAAGGGGGGGTTCGAGGGAGATCACTCCATTCAGGGGTTTGCCACCGATATCAGCGTAAACCGTGGTAGCACCGTCTTTTTTAAGATCAACACACCGTCAACGTCGTACACAATCGACGTCTACCGTATGGGCTACTACGGCGGAATGGGGGCGCATAAGGTTACCAGCATCACCCCATCTGCAACCTTGCCTCAGGTCCAGCCTCCCTGTAAGACAGATACGACCGTCGGCTTGATGGATTGCGGGACGTGGGCGGTATCTGCATCCTGGCCAGTTCCCGCGACTGCCACATCGGGAGTCTATTTTGCTCACCTCGTCCGACGAGATGGGTCGGCAACGGGGGAAGATAGTCATATCGTTTTTATTGTGCGAAACGATTCTAGTACTTCACCCATTATGTTCCAGACCGCCGATGAGACATGGCAAGCGTATAACTACTATGGTTTAGGGAGCGTCTACAGCCAGGACACCCCGATCTGGGATCTTGCGGATCGATCCCTCAAGGTGAGCTACAACCGGCCTTTTTACACCAGAAATTTTCAACAGGAAAATGTCACCTTTGTTTTTGGCGCAGAGTTCGCCATGATTCAGTGGCTTGAACAGAACGGCTACGATGTCACTTATTTCACGGGCATTGATGCCGCCCGATCTGGATCGCTGATTAAAAACCATAAAGTCTATATGGATGCCGGGCATGATGAGTATTGGTCGGGACCCCATCGGGCTGCCGTGCAAGCGGCGCGCGACGCGGGTGTACACCTCGCATTCTTTGGCGGCAACCAGATGTTCTGGAAGACCCGTTTAGAAAATAGTATCGATGGGTCTAACACGGCGAATCGGACCCTCGTCTGCTACAAAGAAACCCTGGCGTTCCAGAAGATCGATCCAACCCCAACATGGACCGGTACATGGAGGGATTCGAGTCTGAGTCCGCCGTCCGACGGTGGTTTACCAGAAAATAATTTGATGGGCAGCATGTTCATGGTCAATGGCACCGGCGCTGATAATGACGGTAGCCTACAGATCCAGGTTCCCGCTGCTGACGGAAAGATGAGATTCTGGCGAAATTCAGCTGTTGCCAGCCTCGCAGCCAATCAAACATATTCTTTGCCGCTAGGGACGCTTGGCTACGAGTGGGATGAAGATGTAGATAATGGGTTCCGTCCTGCTGGAGTGGTCCATCTCTCCACAAGCACACATACACTAACGTCCGATCTTCTGTTGGATGCAGGTGCGACATACGGCGCGGGAACTGCCACCCATAATATGACGCTCTACCGCGCTCCCAGTGGAGCGCTAGTGTTCAATGCAGGAACCATCCAATGGTCCTGGGCATTGAACACTAATCACGACAGCCCGTTTCCGTTCGATCTGCAAACCGATAAAAACGCACAGCAAGCAACCGTAAATTTGCTTGCCGATATGGGAGTACAGCCGGCGACCCTGCAGACAGGCATCGTGCCTGCGACCGCATCAACGGACTCGGCGCCGCCAGCGTCCACAATCACATTCCCCGCAGCGAACGCGAGCGTCAATACCGGATCTGCGGTTGCCGTTACGGGAACCGCGAGCGATGCTGGTGGTGGTGCAGTTGGCGCAGTTGAGGTTTCTGGAGATGGCGGAGCTACATGGCATCCTGCGACGGGGCGCGCAAGCTGGAGTTATACCTGGACACCATCGGTAACAGGTCCTGCCACTTTAATGAGCCGAGCAGTGGACGACAGCGCTAACCTGGAGACGGCCCACGGCATTACTCTCAACGTCCTGCCACAATCATGTCCTTGCCGTATCTGGAGTACTCCCGTTACGCCCCAAAACATTGACAGTGGCGACGGCAATGCAGTCGAGGTAGGGTTGAAGTTCCGGGCAGATTCGAACGGGTCGATCCTGGGAGTTCGCTTTTATAAGGCACCCGCGAATACCGGCACCCATGTTGGGCATGTCTGGTCCAGCTCAGGCACGTTACTCGGGACCGCGACCTTTGCCGGAGAAAGCAGTTCGGGGTGGCAGCAGGTTAATTTCGCAAGTCCAATAGCCGTGACGGCCAATACCACCTATGTGGTCTCTTATTTTGCACCGGCTGGCCACTATTCTGTAGATTCAGATTATTTTGCGCAATCGGGAGTTAACAATCCTCCTCTTCATGCTCTAGCGGACGGTGTAGATGGGGCGAATGCTCTTTATACATATGGCTCGAGCGGTGGATTCCCGACCTTGAGTTTCCATTCGGGCAATTACTGGGTGGACGTCGTCTTTACTTCCTCGAACACCTACAATATCTTCGGAACAATTAGCGGAGCCAGTGGTGCGGGAGCGACATTGGCCTTGACCGGGGCGGCGACAGCCTCCACTACGGCCGACACGTCAGGCAACTATAGTTTTAACGGGCTGCTGAATGGGTCGTATACGATCACTCCAAGCAATCCGGGGGTGACCTTCAACCCGGGGAGCTTGCCGGTAACGATCAACAATACTTCAGTGACGGGAGCAAACTTCACTGCTACGGTCGCCAATCCGCAGACAATCTCCGGTACGATCACGGGAACGGGTGGTGCTGGCGCCACGGTCAATTTAGGCGGAACTGCGACTGCCACAACCACATCGGATTCCTCCGGGAACTATTCATTTACGGGCCTTCTCGGTGGCAACTATAGTATTCAACCGTCAGCAGCGGGAATCATATTCACTCCTGGTGTGCGCTCCGTCGTTCTATCGGGAGCTGGCGCGACAGGCGTAAATTTTCAAGCACAGACGTGCAACTGCGTCTCTATCTGGCCAGCTTCGGCTACCCCCGCGCTAGTGGATAGCAATGACGGAACTCCCGTTGAAGTCGGTGTTAAATTCAGCAGTACTGAACCGGGCGTAATCTATGGCCTGCGCTTCTACAAGGCGAGCGCAAACACCGGCACTCATGTGGGCCATCTCTGGTCCAGTACGGGGACTCAGCTCACGAGCGCTACGTTCACAGGAGAGACCGCGTCTGGATGGCAACAGATCATCTTTTCAACGCCAATCTCCATTACGCCCAACGTTACCTATATTGCCTCGTACTTCGCGCCGAACGGACATTACTCCGCGGATACAAATTACTTTGCAACGAACGGAACGAATAGCCCGCCCCTGCAGGCTTTGGCTAATACGGCCAGTTCATCCAATGGGGTCTTTCTCTATTCTTCCAGCGGAGGATTCCCGACAAACAACTATGCCGCAACCAATTATTGGGTCGATGTTCTTTTCGTAGCTGACCAATCGCATGCTGTGAGTGGAACCGTGAGCGGTCCCGGTGGGGCAGGAGCAACCGTTACACTGACCAACAATTCTGGAAGCAGGACGGCAACAGCAGATTCGACAGGAAAGTACGTATTCAATAATGTCACTGCGGGTTCGTATTCAGTCATGCCGAGCAATACAAGCGCTGCGTTTATACCCGCAGTTCAAAATATTCTTGTCAGCAGCTCCGATATAGCAGGATTGAACTTTGTCGGATCGAGTCTTTGTCCGTGTGGCTCTATCTGGCAGCCATCTGCTTTGCCTGCCACGATCGATTCAGGAGATGGAGCCGCTATTGAAACGGGAGTGAGATTCCAGGCCGACTACGACGGCTATATCCTGGGCGTTCGCTTCTACAAGGCTGCCGCGAATGCGGGCAACCATATTGGAAATCTCTGGTCGGCTGCTTCAGGAAGTCTGCTTGCAACCAGCCCATTCACAGCAGAAAGCGGGACAGGATGGCAGCAGATCATGTTTGCGAATCCGGTGCCCGTCTCCGCAAACACTCCGTATATCGCCTCGTATTTCGGGCCACAGGGACACTATTCCACCACCAACGTGCTTTTTGACGCTGCGGGTGTAGATAGTCCTCCACTGCATGCCCTGGCCAATACGTCGAGTGCGCCTAACGGTGTATTTTCCTATTCTCCGACGAGCACATTTCCTACGGGCGGCTATAACGCCACCGGCTATTGGGTCGATGTCGTCTATGCCCGAGCGACGGTCTTCTCGATAAGCGGAACGATATCGGGTCCGGGAGCAGCAGGGACGGCTGTTACGCTGAGTGGTCCAAACGGTACGTCGAACGCAGTTGCCGATTCAACGGGCAACTATCGCTTCAGCGGTCTTTCTAACGGAACTTATACTGTCACGCCCCATGGGGCAAGTGGCGCCACTTTTAGTCCTGCCAGCCAGAATGTTACGGTCAACGGAGGACACATTTTTGGTGTCAACTTTACGTCTTCACAAGTTACTTATTCGATTTCCGGGACAATCACCGGTGTATCAGGCGATTCTGTGGTACTTTCTGGAGCCGCCACTGCGACAACGACCACCGACGTTTCAGGGAACTATAGCTTTACCGGTCTGGCCAACGGGTCTTACACAGTCACCCCAGGAGCCGTAGGGTATGCAATCAGCCCGTCAAGCCAGAATGTCACGGTCAATGGGGCAAATGTCTCCTCGATAAACTTCACCGGATCTAGTATGACGTATTCGATCAGCGGTGTAATTACGGGCGGCGCTGGAGCCACGGTCACTCTCGCAGGGGCAGTCAATGCAACGACGACTGCGGATAGCTCTGGAAATTTCAGTTTTCCTGGGCTCGTCAACGGTTCATACGCTGTAACGCCTTCACGTGTGGGCATGATTTTCAACCCGGCAAGCGTGACGGCTACAGTTTTCGGAGCAAATATTGCCAATGCCAACTTTGTCGTGCCGACAAACTGCCCTTGCGACACTCTCTGGCAACCTTCAGTTACGCCTTCGACGATCGATGCAGTGGATACCCACTCGACCGAAGCAGGAGTTGTCTTCCGAGCGGACGCGGACGGATATATCGCAGGAATCCGGTTCTATAAGGCACCGGCTAATACCGGAACCCACAAAGGGAACCTCTGGTCAGCTTCTGGAAGCTTGCTGGGGACGGTTGATTTCAGCAACGAGACTGCATCGGGTTGGCAACAGGTGATGTTCAGCAGCCCCGTTCCAGTGACTGCAAATACCTCATATGTAGGGTCGTATTTTGCTCCGGTTGGGCATTATTCGGGAGATTCCCAATTTTTTGCTACCGCAGGTTTCGACGCTCCGCCTTTGCATGCATTGCAGAATGGTGTGTCTGGTTCCAATGGCATTTACATCTACTCGTCGACCAGCGCTTTTCCGACATCCACCTTCAACGCAGCTAATTATTGGGTCGACGTAATTTATCTTCCAACAACGACCTACAGTGCGGCTGGAAGTATCACTGGGGCTGGCGGAGCTAGCGCCACTCTCAATCTCAGCGGTGCTAAAACGGCTACACTCACCGCTGATGCTTCGGGTAACTTCAACTTCTCCGGCTTGGCGAATGGGACTTATGTCATCACGCCAAGCACCTCCAATGGTTATAGCTATAGCCCCGCAAGCCAGACGGTTACGATCAATAACGCGCATGCCCTGGGATTAGCCTTCGCAAGCCAGCAGGCCTTTACAGTAAGCGGCACTATTAGTGGTCCCGGAGGGGCAAACGCTTCAGTGGCGCTCAGTGGGGCTGCTGCAGCGACGGTTACGGCAAATTCTTCCGGTGTTTACACCTTTACGGGACTTTCGAACGGTTCGTACACTGTCACGCCAACCAAAACTGGATATACGTTTTCCCCGGCCAGCCAACCGGTAACAGTGAACGGGGCCAATGCCACTGCAAATTTCAGTTCCACTGGTCAGAGCTTTACGATTAGCGGCACTATCAGCGGAGCAGGCGGCGCCAGCGCAACTGTAAAGCTGACTGGAGCTACAACCGCCACGGTCACAGCAAATGCTTCCGGAGTCTATTCCTTTACCGGGGTCGCCAACGGTTCCTATGTGGTTACACCGACCAAAACCGGATATGTATTCACTCCCGCCAGTCAATCCGTGACGGTGAATGGGGCCAATGCCACCGCGAATTTCAGTTCTGCTGCTCAGACCTTTACCATTAGCGGCACCATCAGCGGAGCTGGTGGCGCCAGCGCAACCGTAAAGCTGACTGGAGCTACAACGGCTACGGTGACAGCAAATGCTTCCGGGGTCTATACCTTTACCGGGGTTGCCAACGGCTCTTATGTGGTCACACCGACCAAAACTGGCTATGTATTTACTCCCGTCAGTCAATCCGTAACGGTGAACGGAGCCAATGCCACTGCGAATTTCAGTTCCGCTCAGACCTTTACGATTAGCGGCACTATCAGCGGAGCTGGTGGCGCCAACGCAACTGTAAAGCTGACTGGAGCTACAACGGCCACGGTCACAGCAAATGCTTCCGGAGTCTATTCCTTTACCGGGGTCACCAACGGTTCCTATGTGGTCACACCGACCAATACCGGATACCTGTTCACTCCAGCTACCCGATCCGTGACGGTGAATGGGGCTAATGCAACCGCGAATTTTTCGTCCAGCAAGACATACAGCATCAGCGGCACGATTAGCGGTGGTGGTGGAGCGGGAGCAACAGTAAAACTGACTGGAGCCGGGACCGCTACCGTTACGGCAAGTTCATCCGGTGCCTATACCTTCTCGGGCCTGGTCAGCGGTTCCTATACGGTTACTCCGAGCAGATCGGGACACATCTTCATTCCGTCCAGCCGTTCCGCTACTGTCAGTACGTCGAATGTGACTGGTGTGAACTTTACTTCGTTCTAGGATGGGAGCTGGTTCTCCTAACCGGAATCGCGATGGGACCTTGGCCCCCGCTCGTGAAGGGTGGGGGATCCATGAATTCCCTTTGCCTTACCCGTGGCCCACTCTATAGTTATGGTGTGATCCCGTCAAAGAATCGCTCATTTTTTATTGTAGTTGCAGGCGCCCGGTCTCGGCATCGATCGAAAGGGCCGACTTCCGGACTACGCAAGGCTGGTTTCGCAGCTGTGCTTGCTCTATTTGCCACTGCAGGTTGGCCGCAGAGCTCGAAGGTAGTTACTCAAAACCAACGCTCCCGCCTAAAGACGGCGAGTGGAACGCAGCAGAACGGCCAGGCAACTGCCAAACAACCTGAGCATGAAGGAGTCACCCGCACGTACTTCATCGCCGCGGATGAAGTTGACTGGGACTACACTCCACAAGGAAGAAATCTGGCCGGAATTCCTCACCCCGAGGCGGGAGAAAACGAATCAGCCTCAGGGATCAATCACAGGGTTTACCATAAGGCGATTTATCGTGAGTATACGGATGCGACATTCAAAACGCTTAAGGTTCGTCCTCAGCAGTGGTCGCATCTAGGGATCCTCGGGCCACTGATTCGCGCTGAGGTGGGCGATTCAATACGGGTTGTCTTCCGGAACAATACACACCTGACTGTAACGATGCATCCTCATGGAGTTCAGTACACAAAGGATTCGGAAGGAGCCACATATAACGACGGAACAAGCGGCACCGTAAAGGCTGATGACGCCGTTCATCGCGGCGACACCTATACCTACCTATGGACCGTACCAGAGCGCAGCGGTCCTGGTCCCATGGATGGAAGCTCTGTCCTGTGGATGTATCACTCACATTTCGTCGAATCGACAGACATCAACACAGGGCTCATCGGCCCAATTATTGTGACTCGGAAGGGAAGCGCCAAGCCAGACGGCTCACCCAAGGATGTCGACCGCGAATTCATCACAGATTTTGCGGTCTTCGATGAAACCGATAGCTGGTTTTTTGAAGGTAACTTAGGAAAGCAAGCAAGAATTGCTCGCATGAAAACGACAGACCCACTTCTGCGCGATCAAAACCTGCTCTATTCCCTCAATGGCTACATCGAAGGTAATTTGCCGATGTTGACAATGCGAAAAGGAGAGCGGGTGCGATGGTATCTGCTTTCGAATAGCAATGAAGACGATGTGCATATGGCACATTGGCACGGAAATACCGTCACATGGAACAACATGAGGATGGATACGCTATTTCTCGGCCCGATGGCAATGGCGACTGCAGACATGATTCCCGATAGCGAAGGGATCTGGCTCTTTCATTGTCATGTGAATGATCATTATGCTGGCGGCATGGTTGCGAGATATCAAGTACTGCCGTGAAATTAGAATTTCGAGATATTCTTTTTCCGTAGTTTGGAGACGAGTGTGCCATGCAGAACTTTCCACATGGCACCCTGACTTCGTCGCTTAGGCACTCAATCCGTGCTGCTGAATTTTATAGAGAAGGCTTCGGTAACTGATATTCAGGTTCATCGCGGCCCTTCTTCTATTCCAACCGGAAGCAGACAATGCATCCTGGAGCATCCTGATCTCCGTCTGATTCTTTATCTCGCTGATTGCATCTTTCATGCCGGCAGGGTTGGGGATCTTTTTATCTACAACCTCTCCAGACGTCGTGGGGGCTGAAACACTGCTCTGTGGCTGAGCTTTGCTTCGGAGGTACGCATATGCAGACTCCTGATCACGAAGAATAAGAGTTCGGATCACGAAATTGCGCAGCTCACGCAGGTTTCCGGGCCAATGGTACTCCATTGCGGCGTCAAAAATGCGCCCGGCAAACGCAATAGGCTGGCCAACACCAGCGCCGCCTCGCCGATTCAGCTCTTCCATGAGTAAAGGAATTTCTTCACGACGCTCACGAAGTGGAGGAATGACCAGGGTCAAGGTATTCAACCTATAGTAGAGGTCTTCGCGAAATCGTTTTTCGGCAATAGCAGACTGCATATCGATATTGGTGGCCGCAAGTACCCGGACATCCACCTGAGTCGAGGAGCGCCCTCCCAGACGGCTAAAAGAGCCATCCTGCAAGACATGGAGCAACTTAGCCTGCATTTGCGGGCTCATCTCGCCTACTTCGTCTAGCAAGAGAGTGCCTTTATTGGCGAGTTCAAACTTTCCAGGTTTGGATTTTATTGCGCCTGTAAAAGCGCCTGCTTCGTAGCCAAATAGTTCACTTTCGAGAAGTTCGGTAGGAAGGGCAGCGCAATTGACGTTGAGAAACCTGTTTTCTGAGCGCGTATGGTACTTGTGCAGCAACATCGCAACGATTTCCTTGCCGACACCACTTTCACCAAGAATCAGGACAGGGATATCTACTGGCGCAAGTACCCGAACGTCGCGATAGAGTTGCATCATGGCCGGCGATGCGGCTAGGAAGAAGCGATTGTTATCCAATTCTTCGAGATGGAAGCTCTGGGCGGATCCCGAAGAGCCGGCGACTGGAAGTGATGGTACTATCGCGTTTTGCCCGCGCGAAAGCTTTTCGAAGTCATGCAGCATGAGCGGTTTTGTAAATATAGTTTGAATCTTCCACTCTGCGGCAATGCCTTTCCAATGGTCATCTCCCCTTTCTGAGAGAATGCAAAGTTGGTCGCTCCTTATCATTTGCAGGAGAGCAGGATCGAAAAGACGGTCCCCTGGATAGTTTTTCCCGGCATCCAGTAGAACGAACTCTGCTCGCACACCTCTGCGGAGCAATTGAATAGCATCGCGCGAGGAAGGGACACAGATCGCTTGGCGACCATAGGAGGAAAGTGAATTGTGAACCAAATTGCAGACATCAAGATCGTCGCTGATTGCAAGAACTTGCACAGAGTCCATCATTTTAACGCAACCTCATACTTTCGGAATAATGGCATAGAAGAGTGCCCATTGATCGGCCGATGCAGCTAACCCAAATTTATTCTCGGGACGAGGAGCTGGAAATGAGTCCGGAGAACCAAGCAGAAAATTGAACTGACTAGTAAATAGCTACAAGTTACAAAAGGAAAATCCGTACCCGAACAACTTTTCATCGCTTCAGAAGAGGTAACCGTCTATTTAGTTACTATCTTGGTCTCAGCTAATGCCTTAGTCGAACTGTTATGAACTTCTGGAGTGGTGTGAATTTAACGCGATCCCACAAAAGTGTCAAATGAAATTTGTACCTGAACTATGCATATTCTCTGCAGAGTTCCGCGCAAATGTCTAAGTGAATATATATCAATAGATAGATCTTATTTTGGTGAGACCGAAAAGCGGGACTAAAGGGTGGAATTGTTAAAATTGTGAAAGTTACTAGCACACATTTTGGTAACCATTTAGTACCCAACAGTCTTGTCTGAGTAAACGGCCATTTAAGTGCAACGCATTTATTTGAGACATAGTTCTTGCGGATTCAAGACCTCACCTGGTTGGTTTAAGATTTCGGCCGAACTTTCGAAAGGAATATTTTCCGAACCATGCATTCTCGAAGTTGTGAAATAAGCGTAATTTCAGGTGTAGCGTGCCGATAAAATCAGTGGCCACTACCAATTCATCCTCTTTCGATATCGCGATTATTGGAGCAGGAATTGTAGGACTGGCGACAGGTCTTGAGTTCTGTACTCGTTTTCCGGGTATTTCGCTCGCGATCCTTGATAAGGAACAGACTGTCGCGGCTCATCAAACAAGCCACAACAGCGGTGTAATCCACTCTGGTATCTACTACAAACCTGGCAGCCTAAAAGCGCGACTCTGTGTTGAAGGGGCGGATGCGATGATCCGTTTCTGTCAGGAATACGGCGTTCCGTATGAGATTTGTGGCAAGGTCATCGTCGCAACAGCGGAAGAGGAAATTCCACGATTGGAGGAGCTGTACCGCCGCGGGAGTGGAAACGGGCTTGCAGGACTGAAAATGATCTCGTCTGAAGAGATTCGAGAACTGGAACCGCATGCGGCCGGCATTCGAGGCATTCACGTACCCAGTACGGGAATTGTCGACTACTCAAAAGTTGCCGAGAAGTACAAAGAGATAATCGCCAGCTGCGGCGGACAGGTGCTGTTATCAAATGAGGTGGTTGGTCTAAGACGCTCCGATGCGCGAACGATAATTGAAACAACGCGCGGGGAGATCTCCGCGAAGCTTGTAATTAACTGCGCGGGCCTGCAAAGCGACAAGATCAGTCGTCTAGCGAACGCGAGGCTGGATCTAAAAATCATTCCATTTCGCGGAGAATACTATGACATGGCCCCGTCGAAGCGTCAGCATCTTCGGGGTCTGATCTATCCGGTTCCCGACCCGCGGTTTCCCTTTCTCGGTGTGCATTTTACCCGGCGTATAGGAGGCGGTATTGAGGCAGGACCGAACGCAGTACTTGCATTGAAACGGGAGGGCTATCTAAAGAAGTCCTTCGACGCCAGCGATGTGATGGGATTCGCCACGTTTCCTGGGTTCTGGATCATGGCGGCGAAGTACTGGCAGACATCTTTGGGAGAGTACTATCGTTCGTGGAGCAAAGCCGCCTTTGTTCGCGCGTTGCAGCGATTAATGCCTGATATTGATGCGGAAGATCTGATACCGGGTGGATCAGGGGTTCGTGCGCAGGCTTTGGATGTCCATGGAAAACTCGTCGACGACTTTTACTTTGCCTACACAGACGGAATGGTTCATGTGTGCAATGTGCCCTCACCTGCGGCTACTGCATCCCTGGCAATTGGAAAATACATCGTAAACACGGTGATCCAGAGAACAAATTTGGAGATGTAACAACTGCGAACCGGGCCCCTTACGGCCCGGTTCGCACAAAATGCAGATCGATTTTTGAATGCTTATACCGCGATAGAGTAAAGAACCTCGATGATGTAGTCCTGATCGGCTTCGGTCATTTGATGGAACAGCGGGAGAATGAGGGCGGTCTCTGTTACGAGATTTGTTTTTGGCAGCGTAGCTTCCCATTGCTCTGAGCGATATGGCAGCTCGCGGTGGATTGCCATGATCGCTCTCCTGCTGGAGATGTTCTTTTCGAGCAAGGTCTGCATGATCGAATCGCGTTTTGCAGCTGAAGCCTCGACCAGACGGATCATGTACGACTGATAGTTGTGACGGCAGTTCGAGGGAACGAACGGTGTTTCAAGCCAGCGAAGGGGATGGAGCGCTTCATCATAGCGTGAGGCCAGATAGCGGCGCCTTTGCAGAAAGCCCTGTAGACGATCAAGCTGGACAATTCCCATGGCGGCCTGCATGTCCGTCATGCGGAAGTTATAGCCCACCTCATCATAGGTTTCAGCCGTCACTTGTTTAGCGTTATGACGGGCAACATCAGACAAACTCATTGCATGTTGCCGAAGCTTCCGGAGTTTCTCAGCCAGGATGGCGTCATTGGTAGTGATCATGCCGCCTTCTCCCGTCGTTAGAATCTTGCGAGGATGGAAGCTGAAGCATGCCATGGTGCCTAGCGGCTTACCAATAAAGTTGCCTTCATATTCTGATCCGATAGCGCAGGCAGCGTCTTCGATGACCGCCAGGCCATACTTTGCAGCAACTGCCAAGATCGCAGTCATTTCGGCCGGCAGACCGATCTGGTGAACTACCAGAATCGCCTTGGTGCGCGGTGTAATCAGTCCCTCAATTGCTGACGGATCGAGATTATACGTTGCGAGATCGATATCGCAGAACACCGGCGTAGCGCCTACATAGGCAATTGAATTCGCCGTTGCGATAAAGGAGAGGCTTGGGCAGATAACTTCGTCACCGGGGCCAATTCCGATTGCCACGAAGGCAAGGTGAAGGGCTGTCGTGCAGGAGGATACGGCGACTGAGTGATCGCATCCGATGTACGCTGAGAATTTCTTTTCGAACTCAGCGACGCGGGGGCCTTGGGTCACCCAACCCGAGCGTAGAACCTCGACGACTGCGTGCTCTTCCTCCGCACCGATAAAAGGTCGGGCTACTGGGATCATTGCTATGGATTGTGCTGAGATAGTAGTCACTTTGCATTCCCCGTTGTTGCGGTCAGTTCGGACTTAACTTGGTCGCGCCACTCAATAAGCAACTTCAAGCCGGCCTCGAGATCGACGTTTGCTTTGAAACCGAGCATTCTTTCTGCTTTGTCCACAGCTGCCCGTCTTGTCTGGACGTTATTGACCTTACGAGCCTCGTGATATTCAGGTTTAAGGCTCGACCCAGTAACCTTCAGCAGCAGATGGCAAAGCTCATTCAAGTTTGTTTGAACGCCTGTTCCCACGTTGAAGACTTCATCGGTTGTGTCGGATACGAGGCCAGCCACATTTGCTCTTGCGACATCATCGACATAGACGAAGTCCATCGATTGAGATCCGTCGCCGAAGATCTTAGGAGACTGACCGGCTTCGATCGCATCCATCCACCGAACCAAAACCTCGGTATAAACACCGTCGAGATCCATCCTGGGTCCGTAGATATTGAAGTAACGAAATGCTACATAAGGCAGCTTGAACATTTCGTAATAGGAGCGAAGCATCTGTTCATTGGCGATCTTACCCGCACCGTAAAGCGTACGATTGTTGAAAGGGTGGGCCTCATCCATCGGCAGATAAGACGGATCACCGTAGACTGAAGCGGAGGAAGCCGCAACAACCTTTTTGACCTTATGGCGGACCGCGCTTTCCAGAACATTCGAGGTGCCATCGATCAGAACTTGAATAGCCTCCCGCGGAGCTTCCGCACAACGCGTAATTCTTAGCGCCGCCTGATGGAATACATAGTCTGTGCCCTCGGTCAGGCTGTCCACCAAATCTGCATCGCGGATATCACCCTCAACGAGCATAAGCCGCCCAGTCTTCTGAGCTGCCTCCAGATTGCGAGTGTTGCCGCGAATGAAATTATCAAGGACGCGTACTTCGGCGGCGCCCCCGTTCAAGAGTTGATCCACGGTGGCACTGCCCACGAATCCCGCCCCACCAGTTATGAGTATCTTTGCACCTTCAACAGGATTCATTTTATTTCCTTCTGCTCCCCTGACTTATTGGCTTCATCATTCTTTGAATTACTAAATAGTCTGTTGTCATTACTGGCGATAACGGATAACTTTTGCGGGTACACCGGCCACGACAGCATATTCCGGCACATCCGCGGTTACAACTGCACCTGCACCTACGATGGCGTTGGCTCCTACGCGAACACCAGGAAGGATTGTTGCATTGGTGCCGATATCTGCTCCGTAGCCGATGATTACTGGTTTAATCGTAAGCTCGGTGGCAATGATGGGAACATCAGTTGGATTGCCTGTATGTGAAGAGCCAAGCACCTTTGCTCCCGGCCCCCATCCAACATAATCTTCGATAACCAAATTTCGCGCATCGAAGTAGGCATGGGGACCGATCCAGACATGGCTACCTATACGGCATGTACCGTCGTAGCGACCTTGAATCATCGTCTGCGATCCGAGGAAGACGGCATCGCCAAGTTCTATGGTTTCAGCATGTTTTAGGACGACTCCTGGTCCTGTCTGGAGGGAATGCCCCGCAGTCCTGCACATTGCCCGAACGAGTACTCGTCGCATCTGTGACTCGAAAGGACCCTCTTCATTTCTATATCTGGAAAAAAGGGCCAGCAACTCAGATGAGGAGTAAGTTTGCTTCAGGTGAGAGGCGAACTCCCACTCCCAGGAGGGATCTTCCACGACTTTTTTGCTTCCGAAGACGGCGGGCACTGTCCTCGCTTCAGAGGCAATCATAGATTCTTGGTCAACCGACATAACAACTCTCCTTCAATTCTGAGGCGACGTGTGCAATTGCCTCAGAATTGATTCCGGGATACATAGGAAGCGACAGAATACGATCTTTTACTCTTTCGGTCACTGGAAAATCTCCCTCTTTGTAAGAGAGAAAACGATACGCCTTCTGAAGATGTAAAGGTGTCGGATAGTGCAATCCGGATTCGATACCGGCTTCCGACAATTGCTCGCGAAGCGAATCGCGCTTATTCGATTGAATAACGTAGAGGTGATAGACGTGCCGGTTGTAGGGCATTTCGGTCGGGATTTCAACTTCTGTCTCTCTCAGTGCCGCGTCATATTCAGCTGCGGCCAACCTGCGCTGGTTGTTCCAGCGATCGAGATACTTCAGCTTTACAGAAAGAATTCCTCCTTGAATTCCCTCCATCCTCATATTTAGTCCCGGAAAGACGTGCTCGTATCGCTTGGAGGATCCGTGATCACGCCACAGCCGAATCCGTTGCGCGAGTTCCGGATCGTTGGTGGTCACGGCTCCGCCTTCGCCACAGGCACCAAGATTTTTTCCTGGGTAGAAGCTAAAGCACCCGGCTACTCCGAACGATCCTGCTTTCCGTCCCTTGTACTCCGCACCGTGGGCCTGACATGCATCTTCAATGACAGGTATACCGTGGCGGTCAGCAATTTCCTGGATAGCATCCATGTCCGCTATTTGTCCGTACAGATCGACAGGAATGATCGCACGGGTTCTGCTGGTGATTGCCGCTTCAAGCAAATTCGGGTCCATCGTGAAGCTTACGGGGTCGATGTCGACGAACACCGGTAGCGCTCCGACCGCCGAGATAGCTTCAGCAGTTGCAATGAATGTGTGCGGAACGGTAATTACCTCATCTCCGTTACCAATATTGAGTGCAGCCAATGCAAGATGTAGTGCCGCGGTCCCGGTGTTTACTGCGACACAGTGGCTTGTTCCTACATATGCAGCGAACTCCTGCTCGAACCGTTGAACTTCCGGACCCAATACAAAGGCCGAGCTATTGAGAACGCGGTCGAATACCTCCCGGAGCTCATCACTGATTTCATCATGCAGGGATTTAAGATCAACAAAGGGAACCTTCATGCTTCCTCCACTCTCTTCAAAAAACGGGCAGGATTGCCTGCCACGATGGTGTTCGGTGGTACATCACGAGTCACAACACTTCCTGCGCCTACGATGGCGGATTCGCCGATCGTGACTCCGCAGAGAATTGTGCAACTTGTTCCTATGGATGCGCCTCGCTTTACGAGCGTCGGTACGACCTGCCAATCGGCTTCACTTTGCAGGCTGCCATTCGAGTTTGTGGATCGAGGATGCTTGTCGTTAATAAAGGAGACATTATGTCCTATAAAAACGTCATCCTCTACCTTGACTCCTTCGCAGATGAAGGTATGGCTCGAGACTTTGACATTCTTTCCGATCTCCGAGTTTTTTTGGATCTCGACAAAGGTTCCAATCTTACTGTTGTCTCCGATGGAGCACCCGTAAAGATTGACGAAGGCAAAGATGCGTACACCTGCGCCCAGCTTGACATCGGGAGCGATGCGACTGAATTCCGCCGAGACTACATGGTGGGGAATTTCGGCGATTCCGGTGTCTAGATCCACCGAAAGCGGATCTGTCATAAGTTGACTTGTCATTAGGCCGCTCCGCGACTGAGTGTGAGTTCGTCAGCGAGGGTGACGAGTTTGCCGCGCTGTTTCATCGAAAGAGATGCACTCTCCAGGATGCGAACAACTCGAAGACCGGCTTGTCCACCAGTGATAGGTTCCGCCCCTGTCTTTATGCAGTCTGCGAAGTGCTGAATCTCGACTTTGAGCGCTTCGGACACATCCAGTTGAGGAGCGAACATGTCACCTGAACGGTACCCGACCAATGCCTTATAAAGAGAATCGGGCGTCGAGTTTACCGTGATTCCTTTGTCATAGATCTTGACTTTCTCGCTGGGCTCCATGTCGTCATATACGACCATCTGCTTGCTCCCGCCTACCAGTGTGCGTCGCACTTTGACAGGGGAGAGCCAGTTTACGTTGACATGAGCGATCACATTTTCTTCGAAGAACATGGTGATGTAAGCCAGGTTCTCCGTGCCGCCGAAGACGTGATTGATGCCTGTGGCGGCAACCGCGCACGGAGTCGATGGAAGAATATAGTCCATGATTGCCAGATCGTGAACGGCGAGGTCCCAGATCACATCAACATCTCGTTGGAAAAGACCGAGATTGATTCTGGTCGAATCGTAATAAAGGATGTCTCCCAGTTTTCCGGAATCAGCAATCTCTTTGATCTTGCGTACGGCGCCTGTGTATACGAACGTGTGGTCCACCATAAGCACCAGATTGCGCCTGGCGGCTTCATCGATCAGGTGCATAGCCTGCTCCGATGTGGAGGTCATAGGCTTCTCGACCATGACGTGTTTACCACTTTGCAAAGCCTGCAAAGCAAGCTCATAGTGCGTAAAGACCGGCGTTGCGATCGCAATCGCATCGATCTTTGGATTGTTGAGCAGTTGTTGGAAGTCCGTCGTCGTTTCAACTGACGGATAACGGCTCTTAACCAGTTTCAGCCGTTCTTGATTCATGTCGCTCACTGCCACAACCTGCGTCTCAGGAACTTCAAACAGATTGCGGACTAAGTTTGGTCCCCAGTATCCATAGCCAACTACTCCGAAATTCACCACGCGAACTCTCCCGATTGCGTAACTTTTAACCGCCAATTGCATGCTCGTGCAAATCATTTGCATAATTTCTGCAGTGAAGCGAGATTCATGACATCACTTGCATGATTTGGAACGGTTGACTGCTGCAACGCAATCTCTAGAAGCATGTAGACTTCCAAACTTGCAGGTCATCATGAGAAGGGAGGGCGTAGATTGATCTTTTTGGTCGGAAGGGATTATGGCGTGAAGGTCCTGCCCAAGCGTGGCAAGCCGCCTTCTTTTATCTTGTACAAGAGCGTGCGGTAACTGATATCGAGTGATTGTGCGGCTTTTCGGCGATTCCAATTATGCGCTTCCAGCACGCTCAAAATAATCTTGCTTTCGAGGTGCTGGATCGCTCGCTTGGTTTGAACCCGCAACGGAATTGTAAGATCAATCGCTTCAGAACAAGCCACTTGCACTGAAGAGGGCTTCATCACCGAGAGGACGTACTCTTCGCCGCCTAGAACAACATATCGTTTAGCGATATTTTCAAGCTCACGTATGTTGCCAGGCCAATGATAGGAGGCAAGCGCCTTCATTAGGGAGGGGCTCGGAGGAACAGGATTTTTTCCAAACTTTTGGCCGTACAGTTTGACGAAATGGTTCATCAAAATCGGCACATCCGTGACGCATTCACGTAGGGCTGGCATTTGTATTCTCAACACGTTAATGCGATGGAAAAGGTCAGCCCGAAAGGTTCCATTTTCAATCTCGGCTTCAAGGTCGCGATTTGTAGCACAGACCAAAAGGACGTCGATAGGTCTCTCTTCACGAAGGCCAATAAGACGAAAATCCTGCAACTTATGCAAAAGTTTGCTTTGAAGTGTAAGGTCTAGCTCTCCAATTTCGTCCAAGAACAATGTGCCGCCATCGACTTGTTCCGCCTTGCTGAATAATTCCAATTCGAAGAATTGGTTCGACATTGCCGGGCAGCTCAGTTTTAGAAACTTGTTCGCATGTCGTGAGCTCATGTTGTGCAAGAGTTGGGCGGCTAATTCTTTGCCTGTCCCACTCTCACCTGTGATAAGCACAGGAAGATTGGCCAGAGAGGCCCTCTGTAGCTGGTCGCAAATCCGATAGATCTCCGCTGAGTTACCTATAATTGAGTTACCTATGATAAAGTCCACCCGGTCGAAAGCCATGAAATTTTGGGCATTTGGGTCTGGACCAGCACGTATCTTTCCAAAGTTGAAGCGGCCTCCATATTGAGTCAACTTCAGAGAAATAAAGGAATGTTGATTCAATGGCACCACCCGACATTTCCGTAAATGTGCTATTGATAATGACGATGCTTTAAAAACACCCTTCGCGAAACAGTCGAGAACTGCAAAGACGTCGGCTCAAGCTGCGCAGCGATAATTCAAGAGAGACGTAGTGAGAGGTTGTTTTTGACAAAGGGGCTGTCACGCGGCGTGGCAATCTGGCTTATGCAGGCCTCCATGACAGGCGCTCTGTTGACACAAGCCCATAGTCCCGCCGTACCTCCTCCACCGGGTGCAAAATCACAGATATGCCACGACCGGCCGGTTCCCCAGCTGGTGGATATCACCGCAAAGACGGGCATCCGGTTTCGTCATCTCTCTGCGCCCGATAAAAAATACATTGTCGAGTCGATGAGCGGAGGCGTAATCGTTATTGACTACGACGGCGACGGTTGGCAGGATCTCTATTTCACCAATGCGCCTACCGTGGAAATGGCCCTCAGGGGAGAGAAGGCTCGAAGCGAGCTTTTCCATAATAATCACGATGGCACCTTCACGGATGTAACCGATAAGGCCGGCGTAGGTTTTCCCTGTTTTGCCATGGGAGGCGCCGTAGGCGATTACAACAATGACGGCTATCCCGATATCTACGTAACCTGCCTGGGAGGCAACGTACTCTATCGGAATAATGGGAATGGCACCTTTACTGACGTGGCGAAGCAGGCCGGTGTAACCGACGGACGATGGTCGACCGGTGCCGCCTTCGGCGACTATGACGCAGACGGTTTCGTCGACCTTATGGTGACCAATTACGTCGACTTCCACCTGACCGACCTACCCGGTTTTGGGAAGGCTTCGACCTGTCGGTATCGCGGCATCGATGTTCAATGCGGGCCCCGCGGGTTAAAGGGCGCCGGGGACTCGCTCTTTCATAACAATGGCGACGGGACCTTTACCGATGTATCGAAAGCTGCGGGCGTCAGTGATCCCAATGGCTACTATGGCCTCGGTGTAGTGTGGGCGGATTTCAATAATACCGGTAGGCCGGATATATACGTGGCCAACGATTCGACTCCCAATTTCCTTTACCGGAATGACAGCAGAGGAAAGTTCACGGAGATTGGTTTGGAATCTGGGACGGCCGTGAGTGCAGATGGGTCTGAGCAGGGTTCCATGGGGGTGGCCGTGGGAGATTATGACCACTCGGGGCGGTTTTCCATCTATGTGACCAACTTCTCTGACGAAGACAATGCTTTCTACCAAAACCTTGGGAAGTATGACTTCCGTGATATCTCTTACGATGCCGGAGTCGCGGTTGCTGCTCTCCCATGGGTCAAATGGGGAGATGCCTTTGTCGATCTCGATAATGACGGTTGGCTGGACTTACTGGCAGTGAACGGACAAGTTTATCCGCAGGTCGATTCACTCCCGTCAGGAGCGCGCTATCGTCAGCCCAAGAATCTCTTCCTGAACAAGCGGGATGGCACATTCTGTGATGCCGGTCAGCAGGCGGGTACCGCTCTCATAGAGCCACGCGTCAGTAGAGGGCTCGCCGTCGCCGATCTTGATAATGACGGCAATGTCGACGCCGTAGTCGGAGATATTGATGGAACTCCCATGATCCTTCATAACGAGGGAGTCCCGGGAATGCATTGGATCAGTTTCGAACTCGCCGGGACCAAAAGCAACCGCCTTGGTTTAGGAGCGCGGGTGACGATCACGTCCGGTGGCGTTACTCAGACCGACGAAGTTCGCAGCGGAGGAAGCTATCTCTCCCAGAGCGATCTTCGTGTCCATTTCGGCATCGCGAGTGCTTCCAAGATTGATTCTATTGAGGTTCGCTGGCCATCGGGAAAAATCGAACGCCTGGGCGCGTTTGCTGCGGATCGCTTTTATTATCTGAAGGAAGGGAGTGGCTCAGTCAGTGCTGATGCCATCCATTCGCATTTCCAGCGCTAACCGTTTCCGGACGCTGAAATTGAGCAGCGGCCTATAACAAGTGCCCTTAGCAAAAGTAATTAGAGCCCCTGCCTTCCTCCACTTCAGAGGGGTTAGGAACCGATACGGCACCTACAGTGCCGGACCATCCAAAAAACTGGCCATTATTCACTAAATCCATTCAGGTTTGGTATTCCACTCGTATTACTGGGGAATACGTTTGCTTATCGAGTCCTGAAGATTCGGCTTGACAATCAAGACATCGAGCAATTAAACGTTTTGGCGCATTATTTTCCTGATTCAAAACGTTGCCTAAAACAATTTAGTACTGAAGATTGTCACCAAAATGTCTACCCTCAGAGGGATCTCAAAATTCAAGTAGAGCCCATGAGGAACACAAAAAAAATTGAGCTGAACCAGCCCGAGACGGTGCAGCCGAATGAACCTTTAGGAGGCAATACCATGAAGAGATCAGCGAACTGGTCGCTTCTTGTGGCTCTGGTGACGATTTTGTTACTGGGGCCGCTTACGATAAACGCGCAAAAACTTACTGGCACGATCAGCGGTTCTGTCACGGATAGCTCAGGGGCTGCTGTCCCCGGAGCATCTATCGTCGTGACGAACGTCGCGACTTCTAAAACCTACAAGGCAACGGCCGATACTCAGGGCAACTACACGATTACTGAACTTCCCGATTCCACCTACAATGTGAAAGTTACGGCTGCGAACTTCAAAGAGTTCAATGCGACGAACGCAGTAGTTCACGTTGCGACGACGACCACTGTCGACGCTCCACTTCAGGTCGGAAGCGTCACCGAGGCCATCACGGTCCAGGCAAACGCTCTTCAGGTTCAGACAGATAGCGCCACCTTAGGCGAAACGGTTGATGGGACCCAGGTAAAGGAACTCCCCCTGAACGGTCGCAACTTCGTACAGCTAACGCAGCTGCAACCCGGCGTTTCAGCCGCAAATGGCTTTCAAAACACCGGCAAGGGACTGAACGGCGGCGTGGATATGTCCGTGAATGGCAATCCAACGACGAATAACCTGTTCCTGGTGGATGGCGTGAACAACAACGACGTCGGATCCAATCGCACCATCTTGATCTATCCGTCCAATGAGGCGATCGCCGAGTTCAAGATGCTGTTGAACAGCTATGGGCCTGAATATGGACAAGCCTCAGGTTCAGTCATCAGCATCATCACTCGCAGCGGAACCAACGCTTTCCATGGAAGCGCGTTTTATAACGGTCGCAACGATGCGTTGAACACTTATACCTACTTCTCTGCGCCCAACGGGGGCAAAGGTCTGCCTCTCGATGGCAAGGACAAGCAGCGCCGCAACGATTGGGGCTACTCGATCGGCGGTCCAATCATTCGAGATAAGCTATTTTTCTTCTGGAACCAGGAATGGAATCACGAGATTAAAGGCCGTCAGGTGAGCGCCTGCGTGCCGACCGCAGCCGAACGTGCTGGAGATTTTTCGACGCTCGGTTGCAACACTTCAGGTCTGCCGAATTTTAGCGCTGTTCCAGCATCGAAGCTGGCTGGACCGTACAAGTTGGCTGCTGTGGATCCTTCGGCTGCGACGGTCATGCAGCTGCTTCCGTTGCCGAACACTCCGAATGGAGCACTGAACTCCAACGGCCAGAACTGGTCGATGTCTCTTCCAACAGCGCTGCAGTGGAGACAGGAAAATGCCCGCGTTGACTACGACCTGAATCATTCCAACCACATCATGGGTCGATATACACAGGACACCTGGACCAACCCCGCCTTCAATGCCGGTTATTGGGGCGATACCGTCTATCCGGCCTTAAACAGCAACTGGGCACAACCTTCGAAGTCGATAACGGCGCACTGGACTTCGACCATCCGAAGCACGTTAGTCAATGACGCAGCCTTTAATTATTCCAACAATCGCATCGTGATCACCGCGGGTGGGACAAATCCGGATCTTCTGCCGCAGGTCACAGCAGCCGTCCCCACCCTCTATTCGGAATCGCTGAAGCATAGCCAGCTTGGCGTGCCAACGGTAGATTTCGGCTCTTATGGAGGCAAAACGTCGCTGCAGGCTCCCTGGCAGAATCAGCTGGACATCTACAGCTTCCGGGACGATCTCTCTTGGGTAAAAGGGCAGCATACGTTCAAATTCGGTGCATTCTTCGGCTTCAATGGCAAAAACGAAGACGTCAATAGCAGCACGGGCGAGCGTCCGACAATTGGCAGCGTTGCCACCAATGCAGGCGGTATCGATACTAACGACGGACTGGCGAACCTTGAGTTGACGAACAATGTCTTCAACATCAACGAAACATCGACGAATATTCGTGCTCAGCTCCGCTGGCGTGATTATGAGTTCTATGCGGGAGATACCTGGAAGGTATCGGCGCGTGTGACGCTGAACTACGGGGTCCGTTACTCATTGCTGTTGGCTCCCTTTCAACCGAAGGACCAGATCACCAGCTTTCAGCCGCAGCTCTATGATCCGTCCAAACCTGCCAGCGACGCCTGTAATGGGTTGTGGGTGGCGCCCGGAACGGATCCCTGCGGAGATGCGAATAAGCAGTTCGGAACAAACTTCAGCAGCGGCACACCGGGACCGAATCGGTCGCTGGTAAAGAATGGATACAACCACTTTGCTCCGCGCGTTGGCGTGGCGTGGGATGCCTTTGGCACTGGTCAGACGGTCTTCCGGGCAGGGCTTGGCCAGTTCTACCAGCGTGAACGGATCTCGCGGTACACACTGGTTTCCAATGCTCCGTTCGCTCTGACAACCAACAATTATCCACGTACGCTGGGGGGAGCAACGCCTTCGAGTCTGTCCGGAACGGCAAGCCCGGCCGGTGGCGCAGATCCGAGTGCCACTTTGCCGAACTCGTGGCAGTGGAACCTGGCTGTCGAGCAGCAGATCGGCCGAAATACGACGTTCCAGATGGCCTATGTAGGAAACCGTGGAATTCATCTGACCAGTTCCTATGACGTCAATTCCATTGCCCCTAACAACTGGATGGCGGCGACGTTTGCGAACAGCGGAGATGTCAATCAACTTCGCCCTTATCCGGCAGGCGGGAACAACGGAACCCTCACCTACTGGGCACACGGAGGCAGTTCCAATTACAACGGCCTGCAGATCTCACTTCATAGTCGTATTGGCGATGTTCTACAACTCGGAGCGGCGTATACATGGTCGCATGCCCTGACCGATGTCGTTACCGACGACTCGAGCGGAGGCATCGCTAATCAGGCACGCACTTATTACACGATGCCGCGTCTCGACTACGGCACCTCGGACGTAAACCGGCCCAATATGTTCGTCGTCAATGCCATATGGTATCTGCCGAAACTGCGTGGAGCCAACACGATGGAACGTACCATTATTGGAGGCTGGGAGCTGGCCACAATCCTTTCAGCCCAGAACGGTAATAATTTCGCTATCTTCCAGGGAGCGCATGAGAACAATCTCGGTATCAATCCCGCAACCGGCACGACTTACACCAGTCAGCTGAACCAGAGCGGCGCTCTCGTTCAAACCGGCTTTACGCCTCCGCAGCGACCGCTGATGACAGGGCAGAGCTGTGTCACCGGTCGACATGACAACACGATCATCAACCCAGAGGCATTTACGCTGATTGGATACGCTCTGGGCACGATTCCCAACAACGTAGCCCCACGAGGGTATTGCGGAGGGCCGAACTTCAACAATACCGATCTGTCGCTGGACAAGAACTGGGGCATCTTCCATGAGAGAGCCACAATCAAGTTCAGTCTGGATTTCTTCAACCTCCTCAATCACCCGAACTTCAACCCGTCGTCGCTCTCGCAGAACTCGCCCATTTCGGCAATCAACTGTGGTGGCGTGATCGGACATGATGCAACATCAGGTCATGCTCTCTACGCTCCCTGCAGCGCGACGAACAATATTGTCAGCGGGCAGGATCTGCAATCGGGTTTTGGAACGTCAAGCGGCCTGATTGGAAATGCGCGTCAGATTCAATACGGTCTGCACGTGAACTTTTAGAAACTAGCCGGCAGATTCCAGGCGATGGGAATCTGCCGGCTCTGTAGCTAAACTATTCCTGTAAACTAGGCGACCTTGTTCACATGTCTTTATAAGCGCATGTTTCCTGCAATGCGATTCGCACTGTTGGCGGCTCTGTGTGTTCTTGGAATCGCCCTCAATGTCAGCGGGCAATCGAGCTCCGCGGTCGTCGACGATCGAGAGCTCGGGCAATTGCAAAAACTGCTGGAGCAGCAGCAACAGGCTACGGCCTCGGGAAATCCAGATGCTATCGCCGCTTCATCGCAGTCTCTGATCAGACTTGCCTCCAGCCAGTTTTATAAAGTAGATGCTTCGCTCAAGCATTCCGGGTCCTCCCCATCGCAAATGCGTAGCCTCAGCAAGCGTGAACATCAGCTTCGTCAGATATTAGCCAACGGATTCAACGACTGGGGAACATCAGACGCAAAGCGGGGACAGTATGGTGATGCGCTCCATCACTTTCAGGAAGCGGAGCGATGGGACGCATCTACACCAGGGCTAATGCGAAATCTTGGGGCCGCTGCTTTTGAGTTGGAGAATTACGCCGAAAGCATCCGAGTTCTCGGACCTATTGTTTCGAGAAGTCCGGAAGACGAGCGATCCCGTCTGATGCTTGCGATGTCACAATTTTCTTTGGAGCGATTTGCAGAAGCGGTCGCAAACTTTGCGATCGTTAGCGATCTGACGATGCAGGATGCCCGAACGACATATGCGTGGGCGTACTCTCTGGTTCGAACGAATCACCCGCAACAAGCTAATGCAATTGCAGACATTTTGAGGACGCGAAGCCTGCCACAGGATATCCGCCTTCTCATCTGCAAGTTGTATACAGCATCGGAAAGCTATGAACTGGCGATTCCATGTCTTCGCGAATTGATGCAACAGAATCCTTCGATGTCGGACGTGCATTATGAACTTGGCGCCACGTTGATTCGCTTGGATAGACCGGAACAGGCCATTCCGGAACTGCGTGCCGAGTTGGTGATCAATCCAAATGATATGGATGCGAAGTATGACCTGGCCTATGCCCTACTCGAGGGTTCGCAGAAAGAAGAAGCCATCGAGCTGTTGCGATCCATATTGACATTGAATCCGAATTACCCCCAAGCACAGTATCAACTCGGCAAAGTGCTTCTTGAAGGCGGAAACATCAAGGAAGCAATCGAACACCTCGAGATTGCGGCTCGTCTGGATTCTGCAAGTGATTTTGTACATTACCAACTTCAGGTGGCTTATCGTCGCGCAGGACGAACATCTGATGCCAATCGCGAATTGCAGCGATACAAAGACCTGAAAGCTGGCAAGCGCGAGGGAGCAGTCCTTTATGAGAACACCCCAGCAAAACATCCCTAGAATTCAATTCTCATGGAACAAGGCACGTGTATGGAAAAGCGCTCTTTATTTATTTTGAACACCACATAAACTCTGTTTTGTGTGCCCCCCGAAGAATCCAATCGCTAATGCGCGTTGATTTGAAGCAAAATTTAAATTGATTCCTCTATAATTACTGCCTAAGCGCGAGTGGGTGGATTTGAAGTCTGCGTGTGACGCGGAACCTAATTTCAACATGAGGAAAAGGCATGCCAGAGGAACAAAACAAGCTCGCTAAATTGATGAGGAAATCCCCGCCTGAATTGGCGGCGTCTGTAAAGTGGCACATCCTTAATCTTCAAAGGTCTTGCCTCTCGAAAATGCGCTTCGGGCTTACTCCATGGACGCCTACTGGCGTTGTTCCACACTTCACCGCGTACTATCCAGATTCGATCAAGTCATTTCATGGCAGGGACGATCTGTATCGCCGTTGGATACGTGGCAATAAGATCAACAACAATGGCGATGCGACCAGATTCATGGCGCTTTTACTTAATTTGCGCCAACTTCAAAGCGAAGAAATCGACGGTGATTTCGTTGAATTGGGTGTCTGGAAGGGAAATTCGGCGGCGGTTTTGGCTTCGTATGCGGCAGAATCACAAAGAAAGTTGTACCTTTTCGATACTTTCTCTGGTTTTGACGAACGGGATACGGTTGGGGAGCGCAGCGCTGAGCCCGGCTATTTTGGGGATACTTCTATGGACTACGTGAAAGCAACTGTAGGCCACAGTTCCACCACCGTATACGTCCCGGGATATTTCCCCGAATCAATCATTCCTGAAGTTCAGTCGGCCAGGTTCGCTCTCGTCCATATAGATTGTGATCTCTATACACCGATGAAGGCAGCCTTGGAGTTTTTCTATCCTCGAACCAACAAAGGTGGAATGATGATTCTTCACGATTATTCATCTGGTACTTGGAATGGTGCCACTCAGGCCATTGACGAGTTTCGTAAAGCCACCGGCGAATATATTTCCCTATGGGCGGATAAGTCAGGAACGGCAATGCTTAGAAAGTCACATTAGCCCGATTTGGCTCCCATCGCAAAATCACACAGCGAAATCTTCTCTCTTCAACGGTGAAATCAAGCCTCATTGTATTGCGACGATTACGTGCAAACGGTCGTCGCGCTCGCGAGGTCGTTAAAATTACACCGACACGGCACTGCCCGTTCCTTAGCGGTTCCAAGTCTTTGTGCGGTGTTTTTATTGCTCAAGAGATCTCTAAGAAGATGGCATGTTATAAGCGGTTGCAGTGATTGTCCGCGCAACGGACAGTTCTACCTTGCCATTCTTCGGCTCAGCATCAAGGGTATTGCGAGAGAGTTATCTTCCCCCAAAGCACAACACGATGATAGCTTGATCCTTTAGCGGGATTCACCCGTCGCAGCAAAAAGAGCAAGCATCAGGCTCACGCTATAAGGAAAGGGTTGGGAATGAGGGAAGCAATTCTTATCACGAGCGGAGATCTTCGAGAGTCCGCAAACCGTGCATGCTGGCCTGCACAAGCGGTCCTGGAGGAGAAGCTGGCAGAGTGTTTTGCCAACGAGGGAGTAGTTCTTAGGAGAGCGTTTTCGATAGACAAGGCGAAAGGGCATGGGTTTAATTCCAGCCAGCGTATGGGCATGGATATTTTCTCGGGAATTGATCCTGAGGCTAATCTTGTCTTTGCTACAGCTGCATGGCAGTACACACATCACGTGCTTCCGGGTATGCGCAGCCATCGTGGCCCTATCCTTACCGTGGCGAATTGGTCCGGGCAGTGGCCAGGCTTGGTGGGCCTGCTGAATCTGAATGGATCGTTGGTAAAAGCTGGCGTCCCTTTCTCTACTCTGTGGAGTGAAAACTTCGATGATCAATTTTTCCTGAACGGGCTCAGGCAATGGATCGAACGGAAGGTTGTCGTTCATGACGTGTCGCATGTGCGCGATTTAGAACCTCAGAAGCTTCCTCGGCAGGCAACGGATCTAGGCGGCCGACTTGCGAAGGAACTGCGGGAACGCAAGATTATTCTGGGCGTCTTCGATGAAGGATGCATGGGCATGTACAACGCCATTATCGACGACGAGATGTTGAACCCAGCTGGATTTTTCAAAGAGCGATTGAGTCAATCTTCCCTCGTGGCGCGAATGCGTACCGTATCGGATGAAGAAGCGCAGGCGGTGCGTGTCTGGTTGGATGCGAAGGGCATGAAGTTCATTACGGGCAACGACCCGACGACAGAGCTTACTGATCAGCAGATCCACGAGCAGTGCAAGATGTATATCGCATCCGTGAGAATCGCCGCTGACTTTTCGTGCGATGCAATTGGGATTCAGTACCAACAAGGCCTGAAGGACATGGTTCCAGCCTCCGATTTGGTAGAGGGACTGCTGAATAATGCATTACGCCCACCGGTCTATGACGAACATACGAAGTCAGAGCTATACGCAGGGGGGCCGCTGCCACATTTCAACGAAGTAGATGAATGTGCCGGTGTGGATGCCATCTTGACCAACCGATGCTGGTCAGCACTCGGTATGGATCCATCAACGACGCTGCACGATGTGCGTTGGGGCGAGAGCTACAGCAGCGATGAAATCTCCGATTTCGTGTGGGTTTTACAGATATCGGGTGCGGCACCGGCAAACCATTTTGTGGGTGGATATGCTGGCTCGTCTAGTGACAGGCAGCCAGCGATGTATTTCCCGTTGGGTGGAGGCTCGCTGAAAGGCGTTGGGCGAAAAGGGAATATTGTATGGAGCCGTGTCTTCGTTGAGCGAGGATCACTGCATATCGATATTGGCCTTGGATCTGTCTTGGAATTGCCGACGGCAGAGGTAGAGCGCCGATGGAAAAACACAACTCCTCAATGGCCTTTGGTGAATGCCGTCTTCCATGGCGTTTCAAGAGATGCTTTTATGGCACGCCATCGTGCAAATCATGTCAATGTCGCTTACGCTAGCGACCTTGATCAGGCGAAACACGCGCTTGCTGTAAAGGCTGCCATGGCGAATGAGCTTGGCATTCAGGTTCACCTGTGCGGTAATGTTGGCCAGGAACATTCATGAAACTATCGTCCCATGTAATCAAGAGCACCGTTGTGGGAGCTCTAGGCGGTCTCCTTTTCGGCTTTGACACTGCAGTCATCTCCGGAACGACGGCCGCTTTGACTCAACAATTCCATCTATCTGAAGCGGCTCTCGGCTTCACAGTAGCGAGTGCTTTATGGGGCACAGTTATTGGCGCTATCTTTGCAGGCATCCCGGGGCAAAGATATGGCCGACGCGATAGCCTGCGAGCGATGGCAGCCCTATACATCATCTCTGCGGTGGGGTGCGCCTTTGCCTGGAATCTGTCGTCGCTCATTTTATTTCGGTTTATAGGAGGACTGGGCATTGGCGGGTCTTCTGTACTTGGTCCTATGTACATTGCAGAGATCGCTCCTGCACATTGGAGGGGCCGGCTGGTGGGATTTTTTCAGGTAAATGTTGTTTTCGGCATTCTGCTCGCTTACATCTCGAACTATCTCTTGGGAAGCTTGCAACTTGGTCCGATAGAGTGGAGATGGCAACTTGGAATCTCTGCTCTCCCTGCATTTCTATTTCTGATCGCACTTTTCTTCATCCCACGGAGCCCACGCTGGCTTCTGACTCAGTCCAGAAACGACGAGGCATTGGAGGTTCTTCGACTTACAGAGGTGGACGATCCCAAGGGTGAGATGGAAGAGATTCTTCAATCGTTGCGCGAAGATGGACAGGGCAAATCCGAATCACTGACTGCGCGCAAGTACCGGCTGCCAGTGTTTCTGGCGATCACAGTGGGGATGTTCTGTCAGCTTACTGGCATCAATGCAGTGCTCTATTACCTAAACGACATATTTGCGCTGGCGGGAGCAACGAAGGTATCCGGAAATCTGCAGGCGATCGCAGTAGGCATGACTAATCTTGTGGCAACACTCATTGCAATGTCAGTTATCGATCGCCTGGGACGAAAAAAGTTGCTGCTTTCAGGTACGGTTGGCCTTGTAGGATGTCTTTCCGCGATCGGATATATGTTCTATACACACCAGCATCTCGGCCTGCTCGTCTGGTTCTTGATGTTGTACATCGCGTTCTTCGCGATCTCCCATGGGGCTGTGGTTTGGGTTTATATCAGCGAAGTTTTTCCGACACGTCTTCGCGCAAAAGGACAAAGCTTGGGCAGTTCAGCACATTGGATTACCAATGCAATCATCTCGCTTATTTTCCCACTGCTTGCAAAGGCATCAGGATCGGTTCCTTTCTTCTTTTTCGCGGCCATGATGGTACTGGATCTGTCGCTCATCTGGTTCTACTATCCGGAGACTGCGCGAGTCTCCCTTGAGAAGATGCAACATGCTATTGCGCACGATTAGGTTGATCTCCATAACAGGCTTACTCCTGAATCTTCTAGCAAGCTGAATCTCGTGTGCTGAACAATGTAGTGATGCCGAGCAAACCAGCATTTTCTCCCAATAGTGCCGGCCGCACATCCACTACTCCCCACGGAGTCCAGGCATGTCTCTGAATGTATTGGGTAAGAGACGGCAAGATTATGGGAGAGGACTTAATTGCACCACCACCAACGATAACAGTGTCGGCATCATAGGCATGGACCAGCGTGACGGTTGCGGCACCCCATACTTGGATACAGTGTTCCAATAAGGCAATCGCGCCTGGATCGCCTCTTTCACAAGCCTCTCCCAAGCTGCGAAAGTCGGAATAGACACGTCCCGTCTCCCCAGATAACAACATAAATTCCGGCCTCTTACTGATTTCACTTAAATGCCAGGTAGAGGCCTCAGTCTCGACACAGCCAAGGTTCCCGCAGAAACACTTCGTGGCTGTCAAACTCACGCTGAAATGGCCACCCCGTGCGGCAGCCAACGAATAACGACCCCGTATTGGCTTGCCTTCCATGATTGCGGCGGTTCCAAATCCTGTTCCGAGGAGAACCATCACAACATCATTGGCATCCTTAGCGGCTCCGCCTACCCATTCTCCAAGCAAGGCTAGCCGGGCATCATTTTCAAGCTGAAAAGGAAGTCCAAAGGTCTCTCGACCCCATGACGCCAAGTCTAAATCCATCACATCGTTAAATTTTTCACCGAGACACCAAACCCTGTTTCGTCTGGTGTCGACGAGTCCGCAAAAAGCCATTCCGACTCCGCAGCATTGTGACAAACCTATGCCGGTCTCAGACAAAAGCCGGTACAGTATCTCCTTCAACGTTGGAAGAAGTGATCGTAATGATGCTCCCCGCTCAACAGGGATCGTTTTGCTCGCGACAATCCCTGTTTGATACGCGATGCCACAAGTAGCATGCCCGCCACCCAATTCGATGCCTAAGATATATTGACGTTTTGACATGTCTCTTCTTTAGCTGCCATCACATCGTAAACTCTTTTCGTTGCGGTATTTTCTCGAAAGTTTCGGAGACGCAAACGGCTGATGAGTGGCCAATACCCTTTTCAACATCAGCGGCGCTGCTTGCGTCCATAATGCTATATTTCCTGGATTTCCCAGAAGTTTCTATTGGTATAGATGAGCGATGCTCTTTCGATATGCCTCATAAAAATCTTCAAGAGCATCTTCAGGCTTTTGTAAATGTGGAAAGTGATGACTTGGAAGGACAATGGGCTTTATGCCACGCGCGAGAAGTTTCTCTGCTGTAGCCGATCGCACCATATTGATTGCCATCGCTCCAGTAAGCGTCGACACGGGTCCGGTTGGCCAGTCGAGTCCTTCTATCTTTTGGGCACAGTCACCTGGAGGGCACTGGTTGTCGATAACTACATCTGCTAAATCAATAAGCTTTTTACCTGAGGGATGATTTGCTGAGGACTGTTCCGAATGCTGACGGGAAACCAGGGCAATCACTTTCAGCCCTCTCGTTCGAGCCCCCATAGCCATTTCTACGATGAGGGGTCGGATACCGCTTGTGGAAACCAGAATGAAGGAGTCATTTGGACCGAACTTAAAACTCTTCAGAATCTCTTCAGCTAGACCCTGATATTTCTCAAGAGAGAGCGGTACCCGCAAGCCGTTAGATCCCACAATAGCTGTATGGTTTGACAGGGCGAGTTCCACAAGAGCGAAAAAACCAATGAGTCCGCCCTGCCGTGGGGTCATCTCGTCACACATAAAACGGGAGTGCCCGGAACCAAAAACAAAAACGAGCCCATTGTTTGCAATCGAATCTGCGCAAATTTTCGCGGCCGCATCAACGTTTGAGCCCTGCGTGGCATGAAATCGCTGAAGATGTTCCATTGCGATATCAAAGTAATCGGTTGCTGCGCTCATTCTCTGCTCCCTTTTTCTTCAAGCTACGACGTTGCAAAATTCCATTTTTCTCTATAGCGATATTTATAGATTCTCACAATAAATCAATGTAATTGATCATATCATTGACTAATGATCAATTATATTGAAATATATTGCCGTGCATGCGAATTCATAAAAGTACCCGTCTTATTGCTCGAGCGGATGTCGTTATCGTTGGCTCTGGTTCCGCCGGCTCCGTCGCCGCGATAGCAGCGGCACGCGAAGGCGCTAACGTTCTCCTTCTGGAGCGATATGGATTTCTTGGAGGCACGAGTACTGCTGTGTTGGATACCTTTTATGGGTTTTACACTCCAGGAAGCCAGGCATGCAAAGTCGTTGGAGGCGTCGCAGACGATGTGATTCGCCGGCTAAAGCAATTGGACAAAATTATCGAACGGCCAAACACCTACGGTGCTGGGTTGGGAGTTACTTACCATCCTGATTATCTGAAGTGCGCATGGGAACAGCTGGTCCTGGAATCAGGCGCTAAAATCCTGATGAATTGTTGGGTACAGGATGTAGAGCTTACATCGAATCGCATAACAAGCTTGACCGTAGCGACGAAACAGGGTTTGGCAGAGATTGAAGGCAAGGTCTTCGTCGATGCAACCGGTGATGCGGACCTTTGCTATTGGTCTGAGTGTCCCTTCGAGTTGGCCGGCGACGATCATGATGCGCAATCACTCACCACGACATTCCGTATGTGCAATGTTGATATAGAAGCGCGTCGCACGATTGATAAAACGCGTTTTCATGCGCTGATGAAAGACGCTGTAAATCACGGTTATGAGCTTCCGCGTCGGGAAGGCAGCGATCACATTACGACGGTAGATCGTATGCTGGCAACGAACATGACCAGAGTCAAGTCATTTGAGAAGCGGGCTTCAGGTGTGATCAATGCTACGGATCCCACTTTTCTCAGTGATGCCGAAACCGAGGGACGCAAACAAGCTCTTGAATACATCCGCTTTCTTCGCGACCGAGTCCCAGGATACGATCGCGCCGAACTAGCTGGTTTCGGGACACAGATTGGAATCCGCGAGACGAGAAGAATCATCGGCGATTATGTGCTTAGCAGGGAAGATGTTCTATGTGCTCGCCAGTTCGATGATCAGATCGGACTATGCGGTGCACCTATTGAAGAACATGGTTCCGGCGGTGCCACCAGATGGGAGTATCTGCCTGATGGGGAGTGTGTTGGGATTCCATATCGAACGTTGCTTCCCCAGAAGCTGGAGAACGTCTTCGTCGCAGGCCGATGCTTTTCTGCCACACACGACGCACACGCAAGTGTGCGCAGCATGGCTCAGTGCATGGCGATGGGCCATGCTGCGGGGAGCGCCGCGTCGTTGTGTGTACTTCGAAATACTGATAGCCGTTCGCTGGCGTTCGGAGTCCTGCGTGACCGGCTCCTTTTCTCGGATGCAATTTTGCAACTAAGGTCAGGACGAGTCGCATGAGCGTGATCCGCACAGTGCTTGGTGATATTCCGAGGGATGATCTTGGCATCTGTTATGCCCACGAACACATCGTTATCGATCGGAGTTTTGTAACACAGCAATACCCTGATTTCCTGCTTGAGGATGTCGATCGGATTGTGGCGGAGCTTCACTCGTTTCGTTCGGCGGGTGGACGCGCCATGGTAGATTCGATGCCTTGTGGTGGCGGCCGTAACGTGGCTAAACTCGCGACTATTTCTCGCCGGTCGGGAGTTCACATTCTTTGCCCTACCGGCGCTCACATGGCGCAATACTATCCGCATGGTCACTGGACTGAACGAGCCAAGGTTGAGCAACTCTCGAATATTTTTATCGACGAGATCGAGCTTGGCATTGATGCAAACGACACAAATGGTCCGGTTCTTAACCGGAGTGGGCATAAGGCTGGCCTCATCAAGGTTGCAAGCGGGTTAGATGCTATCGGAACACGTGAGCAGAGAATTTTCGAGGCCGCCGCAATGGCGCACTGTAGGACAGGTGCTCCTATACTGACACACACAGAGCAGGGAACAGCCGCCTTGATGCAGATTGAACTGTTATCCAGAATGGGAGTGCATCCCTCTCATGTCGTCATATCTCATCTTGATCGCAAGCCCGACATCGTCTATCACCGAGAGGTTCTTTCTTCCGGAGTATTTCTCGAATATGACTCCAGCTTTCGCTGGAAAACGGAAGACAATCCCACCCGGGATCTGTTAGTAGATCTTGCCGGTCATGGTTATCTCAATCAATTGATGTTGGGAATGGATGCTGCGCGATCGCGATATTGGACCAGTTTCGGGGGCTCTCCTGGGCTCTCCTTTTTGCTCGGCCAATTTTGCCAAGAGCTGCGTGACCGAGGCTGGATCGATCAACACCTGAATACAGTATTTGTAGAGAATCCGGCTCGAGCCTATGGGATCTCTGCTCCAAATGCACCGAAGACTGCGTAAACCGAAATGCTCGTGAGCCAGGGAAAATAACGCGACGACTGATATGAAACTGAAAGACAAAACGCTCTTTGTATCGGGAGCATCCGGAATGGCGGCCAGGACAGTACATCTCGCCCTGGCTGAGGGCGCATGCGTATTTGCAGTTGATCGGAATCCCGATGCGATTGCGTCCTTGTTATCCTCTGCCTCCGGACCAATTCACGCTTGTTGTGCTGATTTAACAAATGAGCAAGAAGTCGCGTCGGCCTTCCAGGAATGTCTCAATGTATATGGAAAACTCGATGCAGTATTTCACGCCGTCGGTATGAGTGGGCGCCGCTTCGGCGATGGAGCGCTACACGAGTGCAGCCTCAGCGGGTGGGACATTACGCTGTCAAACAATGCAACCTCGGCATTCCTTGTCTCGCGCAGTGCTCTCCAATATTTCCTGGGCCGCGATCCTGTCATGCCGGCAAATCTACGAGGTACCATCCTTAACATGTCGAGTGTGCTGGCATATTCACCGCAAGGAGATTTTTTCGCAACTCATGCTTATGCTGCGAGTAAGGGAGCAGTGATTGCAATGACCCAGGCCGCTGCTGCGTATTATGCACCACAAAGAATCAACATCAATACCATTGCGCCCGGCTTGGTCGCTACACCCATGAGCATTCGCGCTCAGTGTGACCCAACCATCCTCGAGTTCTTGAAACACAAGCAGCCGCTTCCTGGAACCTTACTTAGTGCCGATGAAGTGGCAAGGGCCGCAATATTTCTTTTGAGTGATGACGCGAGATACATTACCGGTCAGGTGCTGGCCGTGGATGGTGGATGGACTGTCAGTACCTGAAATCGGCCCCGCTGAGTTGGTCTTCTTAGACTCGCCGCACCTCTATGCCCCGTTCCACGAAAGGTCGCACAAGCTCTTCCGACGCCTCAACGCCGGTAATGATCATGTCGAGTTGGCTAAGATTTGCGACAACATAAGAAGCCACTACAGAAAACTTTGTGTGATCGGCTACAACAATTCGCTGTCGGGAACGTTCCCATAACACGCGGTTCACCGCAGCCTCTTCCTGATGAAAATCAGTTAGGCCATTTTCGATGCTGATCCCGTTCACTCCTAGGAAAAGCCTGTCGCAGATTACTTGCTGCGCGGACTCGATTGCACCTGAACCTACGAGAGAGAACCAGGCACCCCTCATCACTCCTCCCGTCAGGGCCACTGTGAGATTGCTACGCCGGCCCAACTCCATCGCCATGTTAACGGCGTTTGTAAGCAGTGTGGCTTGACGATTCAGTGGAACGCTGCGGGCTACCTGAGTTGTTGTAGTACCAGCGCTTATCGCGATTGTCTCGCCTTCTTGAATCAATTCTGCCGCCGCTATGCCAATCCGGCGCTTCTCGGAACTCTCTTTCTTTATCTGTTCCTGGAAGGAAGAATCGGTCGAAAACGCCTCATAAAAAAGAGGTTCCAACGAAGTAGCCCCACCATGGTCGCGGTGTAGCAAACCGCGCGATTCAAGCATGCGCAAATCCCTACGAATGGTCGGGGGAGAAACCTCGAAAATTTCACACAGTCTCTCAACGTCAATGCGATCGGAATTTGTTAAGAGAGTGACGATCTTCTGGAGACGTTGTCTCCGTGCCGCATTACCTTTCAACTCCATGTATGCGAATGTACCAGCAATTCTCCGCTCATAACTCAATAGCGACGCCGTGGTTTGAATTCAAAGCTTGTCGTTGTATCAATAAGGTACATTCCTTATAAATCAATAAAATTGATTGTTTAAGGTTTAAATGATCATTTTTGTTGACTCATAATCGTTACTTTCATTACACTTCGTCGGTCTCGAAAATTAAGCGGAATCCGATCTGGACGTTCTCTTCTGGATATTCGCGCGCTTGTGCCGCGCTCCATAGATCGGTTCGAGTGCTGGAACGGACTTTCGCGTTAGGGCAGTAATTCGGGATCGGACCTTTCGGAGGCTTTGAGTGATGAATGTAAGGCTTGGTAGGAACACCGTACTATTCGTTCTTCTTTTGTTGGTCGAGATCGGTCTCCCGTCTTCGCTCAAAGCGCAGATTGATGCAGGAGGCATAACCGGAACAATTACGGATAGTTCAGGAGCAATCGTTGCTGGTGCGAAGATCACTCTAGTTAATGAAGCGACTAGAGTGGCTCAATCGACCGAGTCGACATCATCAGGCGTCTACAATCTTGGAGCCCTGAAGCCGGGATCGTACACTCTACAGGCGACTTCCAATGGCTATTCGACATGGATCACGAAGAATTTAGGTGTTCACGTACAGCAAACTTTGACCATTGACATCAACCTGACTGCCGGAGTGGTTAGTCAACAGATCGTCGTGACTACCGCTACACCACAGTTGCAAGCTGAAAATGCTGCAATTGGCCAGACCATCGGCACAGAAAGTGTCAATAACCTCCCCTTAAATGGGCGCAACTGGGTATCGCTGGCCCAACTCTCAGCAGGCGTATCGACTGCGCCAGTGGGACAGCCGACAAGTAATGCCGGGACAAATGGGAGCGCCTTCTTCTCCGTAGGGGGAGTCAGCCTTTGGCAGAATGATATTCGCCTGAACGGAATCAATAATAACGTTGAGCTCTTTGGTGGTGCCTCGATTGGCACGAACGCCACGATCACTCCTCCGCCTGATGCAATTCAAGAGTTCAAAATCCAGAACGGTGACTATAACGCCGAGTTCGGCCATTCCACCGGAGGAATCGTAAATGCCGTCACTAAATCCGGAACCGGTAATCTCCATGGAAATCTTTGGGAATACCTTCGAAACGAGGCCTTCGATGCGAATGACTATATCTCGAATCTTAATCATCGGCCGAGGCCCGAATACCGACAGAATCAATTCGGCGGAACGATAGGCGGCCCGGTCTATATTCCGAAGCTCTACAAACAGACCGATAAGACCTTCTTTTTCTTTTCATATCAAGGAACACGGATCATTATTCCTGCGTCCTCCACTGCTTCCGTACCGACAGCGCTCATGCGAAATAGTGGCTATACAAACTTTCAGGAAATTCTCGCCTACACAACGGGCACGAAGACGGACGCGCTGGGACGTACGATGGGGCTTGGCACAATATTAGATCCCGCAACAACACGCATGGTCGCTGCTGGAGCGGTAGACCCGGTATCTTTGCTGCCTAACAAAACTGCAGGGCCAATATATGTCCGGGACCCATTTTATGGCGGAGGCAGTATCGCGGGAATCACGAATTTTATATTAGGCAACTATTCCAGTTCTCTCAACCTCCTTCCAGCCAATCGACTTGATGCGAATTCAATCAAGTTGTTGAATCTATATCCGGCACCGACGGGATTGGGAGTTGCAAACAATTTTTTCTATAACCCCAAACAGACGCAGAACGGAAACCAGTACGATCTTCGGATTGACCACAGCTTCAGTTCCAGAGATCTCGTATTTGTTTCCATAGACTGGAATCGCACAGCATATGAAATCCCAGGAGCGCTTCCGGGAATTGCTGTCGGGCAGAACGGAGCGCTCTCTCCAAGGTATCCGGCCTCCGCAGTAGCGGTGGGTTACACGCACATATTTAGTTCTTCTTTAGTGAATGATATTCATTTCGGCCGTAATCATATTAATCAGAATTCGCTCTCATCTTTTGGCGACAACTCCGGAATTCCTGAGATGTTCGGAATCCAGGGAATTCCGCAAATCGCGAATAATGGAGGACTCCCCCCCATCGGCCTAAGCGGCCTTACCTCTCTTGGAGTTCGCGGTTATAACCCAACGTTGTCTGATATTGGCAGCTATGAGGTAGTGGAAAATCTTACAAAATCACATGGCAGCCATACTTTTAAGATGGGTGTTCAATATGATCACATAACCGGAACTATCACCCAACCACCCTATGGGCGTGGAAACTTCTCATATACCGGTCAATATAGCGATGTGGTCAATAACAATAGCAAACTTCTTGGCATTGCCGATCTACTTCTGACGCCGACCGCATCTATAGTACCGGGAGGAATTAATAATATTGGTGGATTAACTAACTATAGCGGCTCAAATTTTGCACAAACGAGTTATACCCGGACTTACATTGGAGCTTACGTCCAAGACGACTGGAAGGCGACACCAACTCTGACACTTAATCTCGGACTGCGTTGGGACTACTTCCCGCCCTATTCAGAAGCGTCAGGTCGTCAGGCTAATTTCATAGCGGATAATGGCAATGGGGCAACGGGCACTCTGTATATACCGAACGAAGGGTGTAACGTTGCAAGATCGGCATCTTTCGATGCTCTGCTCGCATCAAGCAATATTCAATTGAAGTGTGTACCGAAGTCGGCCTTGGGTCATACGCAAATTACCAACTTCTCCCCTCGTGTCGGCTTCGCCTATCAATTACAACCTAAAACAGTGATCCGGGGAGGTTACGGCATTGCTTATGGTGCTTTAGCCAATACAGGCTATAGCGGCACGCTCGGAGCAAACTATCCCTTTGAGTACACGCTTACCTACAATAGTAGTAATTCATATACGCCATTTCTTGCTTCAAACGGGCAGGCCGCGACGGTGCAAAATGCCTTTGCCGCCACAAATTATAATGATCCTAACGTTATCAACGGGGCTGGGCTCAACCTTATAGGGCGTCAGTTGGATTATCAAACGCCATATCTTCAGGTCTACAATCTCACACTTCAAAATCAGTTCACGTCCAAAGATTCAATTCAAATTGGATATGTTGGGAGCGTGGGGCGACATCTCAACGCCGGCGCTATGGGCCATAACTCTACTTCAAAGATACTTCCTCCGGGGACAAATATTTATAATTACATCCCCTTCCCAAATTTCAGTTACAACTCAAATTATGAAACGACGAATGCCGTTAGCAGCTATAACTCCCTCCAGATGACATATACACGTCAGGCGGCTCGCGGGCTCAACATTTTGGCAAACTACACATTCAGCCGATGCCTGTCGAATCAAGCGACCATCAACTCAGTGCCAGGGACCTATCGAGCTCCATGGCTCCCTGGTTTCGGGATCAACGCGGACTATACACTATGTGATACCCAAACAGCACATATCACGCATATTTCAGGGACCTATCAGTTGCCCGTTGGCTCGGGTCGAGCTTTCCTCGGAAGTGCCAACAGATTTGTCAACGCCTTGGTAGGAGGTTGGTCGACGAACCTTATCCTTACTTATCAAAGCGGACAGCCTTTCAGCGTCCAATGCCCTGTAGCAACAACGGCCAACTTCGGCTGCTTTGCCTTAGTTAAGCCAGGGGCTGATATCTATGCTGGCGCCCGCACACAGAGCCACTGGCTCAACGCAAGTGCATTCGAAAATCCACCTGTAGCCACGGCAATCGGCCAGAGCGACTACTCGCCGCTTGGAGCTAAACCGAACCAAGCAATCGGACCAGGATACTTTGATATGGACGCTTCATTTTTCAAAGACTTTATCTTGCCCAGAGAGTTTCGACTCCAATTTCGTGCCGAATCGTTCAATGTAACGAACAATGCTCAGCTAGGACAGCCTGCAGCAAACAATTTTCTAAACACATCTACTTTCGCTACGATTACGTCGCTTCGAGGAGGACCACGGCGAGTCCAGTTAGCCCTCAAGCTGGCGTTTTAGCTCAAGGCGGGGTGATGCCGGGAGTGCGCAATCAAAGGAATATCAATGGGAACACTCTGGAGTGCGCCGCTGTGATCAATCGAGTAATTGTCCTTGTATTGATATTTGTTTATTTTATGTTTGCATCAACTCGATTTTCTCGCGGGGGGGAAAGCGAGGGCAGGAATGCAGGGAAATATCGCCCTAAGCTATCCGATTTCCGTTTAGATGGGGATCAGATAATTCCGGAGATTGACAGCAGTAACATACCCGTCTTCAGTGGTTCAACTTCTGTTATTCCCGATCAGTTGGGAGTCGACCGCTTCACCGCTCCTCCGTTCGCTATCGTCATGCAACAAAAGATAACGATAAGAGATTTAAAGACAGGAGTTGCTATCTTTGGCGGCGAGCCTTCTGGAGGGTTTCGCAAGACAGCAAAAGATAAAAATGTCTGGAAGCTTGGCTCGTGGATCAGCGAAACGCAAGGATGGCCTATTTCCCTTCGAACGGAGGTTATCGCACTCTCTGGGCATCAAGGCTATATCTTCAAAGTGACCATCAAAAATCAATCGAAAAAAACTGGCCATTTCGTCATTGCGAGCACTCAGCAGCCGAGTATTGTAGCCCCTCTAGAGTGGAACTGGAATGCGGCTTTCAAAAGAACTATTGCCACCCCCGTAGTGGCACAAACAAAGAACGTCGTTGTTCATAGCAACAACAGCGGTGTAGTTGCCATCGCGATGAGAAGCGCCTCTGTGCAGACTTTCGACTCTCCAACAAATGCGAAAACATCCTTTGACTCAAAAGGGACCATCAGCGGGGATGCATCGAAACTGGTGAGTGTTTTGTCCGTTCATCTCTCCGTAGCTCCTGGCGAGAAAAAAAGCATACCGATTATCGTACTATCCGCAAAGAATGGACAAACAGCCGTTCGCGAAGCGAATGAGTTGGCCACCAACCCGGCCAAGGCGCTTCAGCAAGCGCACAATAGTGCCCTGTCTCCTCTCGAACGGTGGTTTGAAAATCTCCCGTCCGTTTCCTCATCGTCGCCTCAACTCGTCAAGTTCTACCATCAAGCTGCTGTACAACTGCTTTATGATCGATGGAAGGTTGGAAAGACATTTCTGCTCGATCCCTGGTATCCGACTTCGGGCCTTGATTCGGGTGCAATGAACGCCTATGCATGGGATATTCAGTATGGTGCCTTGGCATTTTCATTCCTGGATCCGCATTCATTCAGAAACCTTCTTACTGCGTTACCAGCTGCTCCTCTGACGGAGCACTTTTCAATTGAACCCATTCAAGGCAAGGGGATTGGCACTTATTACGCGTATAACTCCTATTCTTATATCAATTCAGTGAGTCAATATATATCCGTCACAGGAGATCGTAGTCTGCTCCAAGAGGAAGTTCGTGGAAGGATGGTATTGGATTGGATGATTGCGCTCGCCGAATGGGGAGAAAAAGACAGAGATTTGGACGGCAATCACCTTTTGGATTATGGAGATGACCATAACCTGCTCGAATTAAAAAAAACAGGAAACGGGCCGGGATATTGCAACGAAGTTCCAAGCCCGAATGGCGAACGTGTTTACAACTATCAGACCGTCGCTGACTTTATGGAGCAGGTGGACCCTCAGCGATATCGTGAGAAGATCTATCACTTCCGTACCATGGCCAAGATGGTTGTCGAGGCGCTGAACAGCGTTCTATGGCTAGAAAAAGAAGGGTGGTACGGGACCAGACAACGCGACGGCTCTGTCGTGCCGATCTATTCCATTCAAGTCTTCGATCTGCTTCGAATACCCGGTCTGGTCCCCGAGGACAGGGCGAAAAAACTGATAGCTCATTTAAATACGGATGAGTTCGTGGCTCCATGGGGAATACGTTCAATGTCCGCCAAGGACCGTCTCTTCGATTACAACGATCATGACTGGGCCGGTGCAATGAGCTATGCGGGAGATGGTCCTCAGTTAAGCGCCGATCTTTTTACGGCTGGATTCATCTCGGAAGGATGGTTGGCCCTCGAAAAGATTCTTTGGTGGCCAGATCATATGGCCGTCTATCCTCAAGGAATAGCAAATGACAGCTATGCCTTCAGAGTTCCCGCTGCAGTTCCATTTGGCGGCCGTGTTACGGCTGGCCGTGCGAACATCATTGCTGGTGTTGCAGGTGTGGAGACGGTCCTTAGGGGAATCTTTGGATTAGAACTGGGCGAAGATGGATCGATTGGATTCTCCAACAATCGGCCAACTGCAGTGTCGAGCCTGACCTTAAGTCTCCCACATGACGGCCGGATGTGGACGGTGCGACTGGCTGGCGAGAAGTTGAACATCTCCTCGAATAATGGTTTTGCAACAACATTCTTTCGGGCGGACGGCAGTATTCGAATTAAGCTTCGACAGACCAGTGTGACCTTATCGATGCGATCTCGGTCGTCAGGTATTGGTCGCCTGACGCTCGACCTTCAAGGTCTGCAGCATTTACTTCATGTACGGGAGCCGGGGCAGCTCGTGTTCCGGAGGAATGGTGTTCGTATTCGGCCGAAATTAGACGCTAGACAGGCAACAATTGAAACAAAGACCTCACCGGACGAGAGCGAGCAAATTGAGATTTTAGCCGAAAGCGTCATCTGAAAACATAAGATGAGCTGCATGGTGAATAGTTAGCGAGTGGTCATGCCAGGCGCTATCTTTTCTCGCGTCGTTAACGATTTGCTGTGGCCATTCTATTCTCAGTCGAATGAATTTGCCTCGAGACGTTGAGGCTGGGAAATATCGTGACTTGAGGAAAATGCTCAGATGGCTCCGAATCTGTCGCCAATTGAAAAAAAGCGGCATACAGCAATGGGCAGCCGTCCGATAATGAGGAATTTCGAGGTCTTCCTGTTTGCTATGCATGAACAGATACCGAAATCCGAATCTGTAATGTTACACGCGCCATTCTCGTAGTGTAGAGCGCCATAGTTTTAGATAACAAAGCGATATTCTAGGCAAGGCCACTTCGACATCGAAAGCTATGCTTGCCTAACAAGACGCGGTAATGCGGGCTTGTACCTGCACGACAGTCTATTGCCATGAGATGTTCTCGCAAAGAGAGACACTCAGGGAGGATTGTCGCATCCTCGCGAATGGGATGGCGCCCCGTCATTGGTCGTGTTCTTGCGTTTTAAGCCATGGCGAAAAAGACAAGAAGTCGGTACGAGTTGAAGGAAAAGCTCGGCGAAGGCGGCATGGGTGTTGTTTGGCGTGCCTTTGATACTGTGCTAAGCACAGACGTCGCTCTTAAGATGTTATTGGATGTGAACGACGCCACAGCGCTCAAACTTTTCTACGATGAATGTCAAAAACAGTCTGCCCTGGCCCATCCGAACATTGTAGAAATTCGAGACGTAGGGAGTTTCGATGAAGATGGCGTTCACCGACCCTATCTTGTGATGCCATTGCTTCGGGGCACAACTCTTGCCACGATCATTCGCACGTCCCCGCAACCACTTGTGACCGAGCGTTGTATCGACATCTTGTCGCAGGCGAGCCGCGGCTTGCAGGCTGCTCATGACTTCGGACTTCTGCACCGAGATATTAAGCCCAGCAACCTCTTTATTCTTGAAGACGATTCGGTAAAGATCATCGATTTTGGAGTTGCTCATAGGCTGGATGTGAGTCGAACCATGGGCCGTAAAGGCACGTTGCTCTACATGTCTCCCGAGCAACTTTCAATGAAGCCGCTCACGCGCGCTTCGGATGTCTTTTCGCTTGCGGTGGTCTGCTACGAGGTTCTTACTCGTCGTCAACCTTTTCTTGCTGCGACTGAGGATGCCGTAGTTGAAGCCATTCGACACCTCAATGCACCTCCAGCGTCATCAATTAACCCAAAGGTTAGTGTGTCCTTGGGACAGGTCCTGTGCAAAGCGATGGCCAAAGATCCCAGACACCGTTTCGCAAGTGTCAAAGAGTTTAGCGACTATTTGCGCAGGGCGCACTATGACGATTCCCTTGCGGTCTTCGATCCAAACAAGTTTGCGCCACGTCTAGAGAAGGCTGCAGAGGCTTATGGACAAGGGAATCTTGAATTTGCGCAGGAACTCGTCAATGAGCTTGAGTCGGAGGGATATTTAACTCAAGAACTGGAATCGCTTGCTGCGAACGTCAAGACTGCCACTAAGAAACGAACAATAGACCACTTGTTGGATAGTGCTCGCGCGCGCGTCCAGGATGGCGAGTATCGACTTGCTCTGCAGAGGGTTAACGAAGCGTTGCAACTCGAACCGCGTCAAGAAGAGGCGCTCGTATTGCAACATGATATTGAGGCGCGACGCGCTGAGGCAGACATCGCGGATTGGCTGCGAGTCGGGCAACAGCATCTCGATAAATTCTCGTTTGCCCATGCGCGCCAAGCGGCTCAACGCATCCTTGAAGCCAGGCCCGGCGAGGAGCGGGCTCTGCAGTTTCTATCGCAGGTAGAGCGTCGTGAATCAGAAGTGCAACGAATTCGCGAACACAAGCGCGAGGCCTATGCAGCAGCGCTCGATGCTGAGAAACGAAGCGAAATCACATCGGCGCTCAGCAAAATGAAGCAGGTGCTGGAGCTTGAGCGGCAGGCACCCGATATGGGAGAACCGGGACAGATTGCCGCCTATCAAACTCTTTACAACAGGTTGCATTCTGAACATGAAGCGATTGCTGCGAACTATGCGGAGGCCAAACAACTGCTGGAGCGCGGCGATTATGCCGCGACCACTCAACTCTGCGATAAATTTCTGGAGGAATTTCCGCAACACACGCTTTTCAAAGCGTTGAAGTTTGATACGGAGCAACGCTGGCGCCGAGCCATCTCCATACGGCTCATTGAGGTGGAGGAGGCAGTAGAGAATGAGCCAGATCTTGATCAACGCGTGCTGATGCTGGAAGAGGTGGTACGTGAAAGTCCGGAGGTGCCTGAGTTCAATCGCCTGCTACAAAGCAGCAAGGAAAAGCGTGACCTTGTAAGCGGTATCGTAAGCCGTGCGCGAGAACTCGAATCGCGTGAACTTTATGGCGAGGCGTTAGTGCAGTGGGAAACGTTGCAGACTATTTATCCGATGTTTCCAGGGCTTAGTTTCGAGATTGAGAACGTGCGGTTACGGCGGCAACTTGGCGAACGCATAGCCCGAAAGAACCATTGGATTACACAAATCAATCAGGCGCTGGAGGCGGGGGACTTCGAAGAAGGATTGCGGTTACTTTCCCCGGCGGTGGAGGAATTTCCTAACGATGGGGAATTCGCAGAGATAAAGACCTATGTTCGCCAACATCAGGAATCGGCGGAAAAGGCAGAGAAATTGATTCGAGAAGGCCGCCTCAGTCTTGATGAAGGCGAGATTGCGTATGGCCTGGAGAAACTCCGAAGTGCCTACGAGACAGATTCGAAAGTAAAGCGAGCCAAATCAGAGCTGGTTGAAGGTCTCTTGCGCGCCGCCCGCGCCAGCCAGAGCGATCCGCCGAAGGCGCGGCCTTATTTGAAGGAGATATTGAACCTGGATCCGGGCAATCACGCAGCGGCTGGCTTACTCCGATTTCTCGATGATCAGGCCGAGTATCAGCAGGTGGACGAGGTTCTCTCGCAGGCGCGGCAGCTGCGCACCAGCAACGATCTGAGCGGGGCAATCAGCTTACTGGAGCGTGCCTGCACTGAATATCCACGCAATGCCCGCCTGCAGCAAATGGCGCGCGAGATGGGCGCGAGCCGTAACGAGCTGCGTACGCGTGATCTTGAAGTTGTACGTCGGAGAAGACTGGAAGCCGACAGTCTTGCAAGCGTTCCCTCGCTCAACGAACACGTCGCCTCCGTTGAGCGCATTGCTGAACGTTATGGCGATGATGAGGAGTTTCAAAACGAATCACGTATGTTGCGTGCCCGCCTCCATACGATTGTGGCAACGGTAGCGCAATCGGCCTCCCCATCGAACTTCGGAAATGCCAAACCGGAAACAGTCTCGAGCAGAGAGAGCAAGAACCCACCAAAGACCAGTGTCCCGAAGACCAATATATGGAGAGATAAGGAACGGCTGTATATGGTTATCGCAGGCATAGCAGCGGTTCTTCTTATTACCGCAGGCCTATTGATATGGCGGTGGAAGGCCTCTCATACACAGTCGATCCAGGTAGCTTCTGCAACAACACCTGCGCTGGTCGACATTGTCATTCGCTCGAGTCCCTCGGGTGCTCATATTCTGCGAGACGGACAGGATATAGGTATTGCGTCACCAACATTGGCCGCCAGGATTCCATCCGGAAAGACACATCTTGTAGCACAGATGGATGGGTTCGAGACTAAATCGGAATTGATCGACATCTCGTCGGGACATCAAGACGAGGCTAATTTTACGTTATTGCCCGTGAGACAAAAATTGCGAGTAGTTGGTGATGGCACATTGAGCTTGGATGGAGCTCCATCTGCTCCACTCTCAACGGGGACATTTTCAGGCGAACTCGCTACGGGTGCTCATACGCTGCATTGGGTTGGAAAAGGCGGATCCGACGCGACCTTCCATATAGATGTCGAGGATGGCAAACCGGCTATTCTTATTAGCCCGATGCGCACCGGTGGGACAGGAGCGCTTTTGGTGAGCGTGGCCTCCCAGCAGGCACACGTATACACCAGCTCCGCAATGCCTATAACGGTCGACGGTGCAGAGAAAGGAATCGCAAACGTTAGCGGACTAGAAACCACCTTTCCGATCGGCCTGCACACAGTCGTTGCCGGAAAAGGGTCGCATGTTTTAACAAGCAATGTGGAAAGCGACGCCGGACGACTGCTTCTCGTTGCTTTTGCAAACGCGCCACGCCTCGGTTCCTTGACGGTCTTGACGGATGTTGACGGCGTGAATCTCAAGCTATTGCACGGCACAGATACTGTGCGCCAAGGCACAAGCGCAGCAGGCAGGCTGGATTTATCGGATATACCTGCAGGCAACTACACGCTACAAGCATTAAGCCCATCTTCTGAGCCTCTCAATACACAGCCGGTGGTAATTAAAAGAGGACAGTCTGCGACTGTAACGTTGCAGATCAAGAAGGCTCCTGTGCTGCTCTCCCTGCGTGTGCGAACACTGCCGGGCGCAAATATCTTAGTGGATGGCAATACTGTAGGCACCACAGGTACGGACGGCTCTCTGCAGCTTTACTCACTTACTGCCGGTGTGCATCATATAGAGGCTCGCCGCGACGGAAAAACCTCCCTGCAAGATGTTAACTTAGCTGATGGTGAAGAGAAGGCGCGTGTCGTCGATCTCAAACTTGAGAAAAGTCCTGGTTCCGTTACGTTGCAGTTAGATCCAGCCGACAGCACGGTAACGGTTTTTAACCCGAAGGGAGAACAGGTGCCTGTGATCGGCACGCACTTTGATCTGCCTGAAGGGAGATATCATTTTATTGCGCGCGCCAACGGCTATGTGGAGCGGGGCGAGGCTGCGGATATCTCGGCGAATAGTCCGACCATCGTCAATCTTAAGCTCTCGGTCATTACTGTCACGACTGCGGCTCCTTCGATCACCGGTTGGGAGTCTGCTACGTGGAGCATCGACGCTCAGAGTCACATGCTGACGCATCACGGCGCAGATGTAGGCGTCTATGTCGCTCAGCCAAGCCGCGGCAGGTATGTCTTTGCAGGGACACTGAGCCGAGTATTCCTATTCGGGAAGCCCAGGATGGAGTGGGTTGCTAATTATCACGATGCGAATAACTATCTGCTCTTTACGCTCGACAGGACGGGACTAGAAATGTTCACGGTCAGTTCTGGGAAGAGAGTGGCCCATGGGAGCAAGATCGTTATCCCGCCACTATCGAAGTTTCAAATCATGGTCCAGATATCTCCCGGTCGTGTTACGACATTATTGGGCGATGGTCACGGATGGAAACAGCTCAGCGATTGGACCGGGCTTCCTGAGAATGTGGATGCAGGCAAGTTCGGCTTCAAAGGACCAGTAGCACTCACCAGCTTCAGCTACACCCGATAAAACTCAGTAGAAGAGGGAGGGTTTGTGTCAACAATCGCGCTGCAGATCTTAGTCGACGGGGCAGAACTCGAATCGAATTTGAGCGGCCGTCAGGGCACGGTAAGCAGAGTAGAGGTCGTCAAGGAACTTAACCGGCATTCCTCGTGTGAGATTGAACTTCAACAGGTTGCGGGTAGCCGGCCTCCGATCGATCGATGGATCGGACGATCCCTCGCGCTCCAATCGACGGTATCGGGAACCAAGCTTTTCACTGGGTTTGTTTTCGATGTGAAGCTGACCTATCAGACGTCAGGCAGTTTTGTGGTGATCATCAAGGGGATGAGTATGAGTTACAAGCTCGACCTCGCGCCTCGCCATCGGTACTATGGCCCCTCTTCCATAGCTGATGTTGCACAGCAAATGGCGGGCGATGGCGGTATCACTGTCACAGCGAAAGCGGGCGGTGGTTCGAAGGCCGCTTTGGATCTGGTGCAATGGGGTGAAACTGACTGGCATTTTCTATGGCGACTTTGCGACGATTTCGGACTCTATCTTGTGGCCACCGATGAAGGTGTCCGCGTTGATGAAGGGTTTTCCGAGGCTGGGCCGGACCTGAACTGGCGCAGTGATCAGGACAACGGCCTCGTAGAATTCTCCGTGGGTGGATCGCTCGGGGTGCCCTCCATGGATGGTTGCCACTATGACTTCTCTACTTCAAAGAGCCAGGCTTTTCAGCAGGTGTCGCAGGACCCGACGCTGAGTGGCGCGGTGGATACCTTCACCAGTGCTGTGAAACAGCAGTCGAAGTCGGTTCTCAAGGCCGGCTATAAACCGTGGCGTAACCGGACGAAATCTGTCGGCGACTATCAAACGTCACTGCAGCAGGAGGCGGAGTGGTCAATTGGCAGCCGCTTGGTGTGCGAAGGAGTCAGCCGTTGCGAGGCACTTTCTCCTGGGCAGAATGTCCAGGCGAGTGGCATCGTGGATGGTGCAGGCAAATACAATATCGTGCGCGTGGTGCATCGCTGGGGTGTGGAGGGATATACAAATCAGTTCCACTGCACTCCGTGGACCAAGCATCGTTCACAATTGCATCCTGTGCGCCCATGCATTGCCGGCGTCTACTCGGCGCGAGTCGTCAACATCGACGACCCGCAAAGGCAAGGACAGGTACAGGTGCAGTACTACTGGCAGGAGCAGGGACAGACCACCTGGATACGTCATCTCACTCCCTACGCTGGCGCAGATCGCGGTCTGTTCTTTCGGCCCGAAGTTGGTGATGAGGTGCTTGTTGCATTTGAGGAAGGCGACCCCGAAAGGCCCGCGATCCTTGGTTCAGCGTGGAATATGTCGGATGCTATTCCCAACGAGGACTTCTGGGGTGGAGAGACGCACAACAACGACGTGAAGCGAATTGTTACGAAGAGCGGCCATCGTATCTCGCTCATCGACAAACAGGGTGAGGAATCGATAGGAATTGCGACGCCCACACACGCCAAGTTGGTGTTGCATGAAAAGAGTCAAGAGACGGGACGACCGGCAATTGTGATGAACGTGGAAGACGGAGACCTGATTTTCAACGCACCGAATGGCCGCATTCACTTCCACGCCAAGTATTGGTCGAGGGAAGTTGGCGAGTAACAGGAGAGAGACATGGCAGTGTTCGATGGAAGCGTGAAGACAGCACGACGGGTTACTGATCCCTTGACCGATAAGCAGGTCACCTCGGTTGCGAGCTTGATGTTGGCCACAATCAGCTCTCCGGCAGCGTTGTTATATCCGGGTACAGATGTTTCGGTGGTCCATGGCGACCAGCAATTGCATGTTGACCAGAACCGCATTATGAAGGTTGACATGAACCAGAACGTAACAATAGGGATGAATGAAATCTATCTGGTGGACATGAACCGAACGATGACTGTCATGCAGAACTACACCAGAAGCGTGCTGGTGAACTCGATGATCACGGTGACAGGGGATTACACGAAGAACGTAATTTGTAATTACATGAAAAATGTGACGGGAAACTCGACAAATACCATCACCGGGTTTTACTCAAAGAGTGTGACACAGGACTACACGAAAACTATTGTAGGAACATCGACTAATGTCATCACGGGAATTTATAGCAAAACGGTTCATTCCAATTATCTGAAGCATGTAAAGGGCACCTCCTCAAACGCAGTGATCGGAGACTATTCCAAGGTGCTCAGTGCTAATTATGTGAAGGTCGTCACCGGGAATTCAAATGTGCAAGTGACGAGCGAGTCGATCGTGCAATATCTTGGCAATCATAGCCGATCGTTCGGGAACAATCACAAACAGTATATTGCGGGTCAGAATACGCATACGACCATTGGCCCGACGATTCGTACAGAAATTGATGTGGCGGTGACGCAACAGATCCAGAGCCACATAGAGGCCCATCCCACCAACCTGGTTCAGGAGAAGAACCAGTGGTTCTCCACTGCAGTTGCTAAAGGTACCTGGCAGAAGGCCCTTAAGTTGGATTTCACCACTGGGCCTGCCATTTCGGGTGCAATTTTGAAGGTAGATACTAATATTTTGAACTTCGGCATTAATTCCACTACGAATGCAATTTTCGTTCATAAAGGGGACTTTGGCGTTGTTACGCAAAAGATAGTGCCTTTTGACAACAATGTGGCTGGATTCAAGACTAAGGTTGGAGCCATCAAGACATCCGCATTCGCGAGTGCGAATAGAGCCTATGGCGCCACGGCGCACGCAGGCGGTGCAGTGTTGGACTTTCTTGGCGGCAAATTTCAGGCCCTGGGCGCCAAGATTCAAGCTGGAGTTACCTGGGCTATCAATCAGTTTATGTAGATGCAAAGGTTGGCATGCAGACGAGTGAAGAGATGCTTAGGACCGATTCCAAAGCATTGCTGCCCTGGCGTTGGGCAGAGTCAATGCATAGTTGTTCCCTTTTTTGGATTCCAGCGAAACTCAAATCGATGCCGAGAAGCCAGCATGAGTGGCTACTGGAGTTTCTCGCCCGACTGTCTGCCCATTTGCTAGAGACCGGCGGCTTGCAGGGGGAATACTTCATGCAGATGCAGGTGATCGACGAAGATGAACAGCTGCGCAAGACCTTCCTGAATGCGATTATGAAAGAGTCTCCCATGCTGGGGCGGTGCTGGTTGCCAAGGGGCAAACAGCCCATACCGGCCTCGGATCGCGAAGTGGAATTGCTGGCCAGCAAGAAGAAGCAATTTCGTCCCTATGATTACGCTCCAGCACAGACATGGTGGTTCCTAAGCCGGAATGCCGAGGCATTGCGGGAGCGCTATCTGGGATATGGCGGCCTTACAGTCTTCTTTATAAAGCCGGAGTCTGGATTTGCATCGCCTGCAGTGCCTGCCGCGGCAAATATGCCCATGATTATTCCTAAATTCCTTCGCAGTGATCCCGGATTGAAACCTTTGCTTGAGGACTTCGACCCCAAGAAGCCAAATCAGATACCTGGATTTTTGAGAAATCATCCAGCCATGAAACAGGTATTCTCGCTTTTTGAAGTCGATAAGATGCACGAGAAGAATAATGCTCTCATGTCCCCATTTCGCGATCTGAGCAAGGAAATCTTTGGAGCGGGGATGCCCCGCGATCTAGAGTTCGAAGGGATACAGTTTATTCTTCCCAAGCTTGCCTCCCAAGATTTTTTTGCGCAGACGGATCAGCAGCTTCGCCGTTGGTTTGAGGTCTTCGATGTCTATATCAACGAGAGCCCTGAAGACGATGGGATCATTATGGCCTGCAAGGATAACCTGACTTCTTTGATCGCATCGATTGTTGAAGAGATGCGGTCAAAGGGATATCGCTATTGGGAGGGCTGATTTACTTGACAGTCAGACAAGTACCAGCGCAGGAAAAGAAGTCAGAAGATCTCCGAACGTATCTTCCCGTGAGCGATCTGCATTTCGAGGGGAAAAACGGCAACCTGAATTGCTATTTTATTCCAGCACCACAGGGGCTGCGACCTGATTCTTATGATCCGGCACGAGCTTTTCTGCTCGAACTCGTCTCTTATTTCACTTCGCGACTTGGCTGCAACCATGAAAGTTTCATTCAGATAGGCCAGATACGCGAACAGGCAACAACATTCTTGTTTGCTGAACACGCGCGCAACTGGGTACCTGAAACAGGGGTGGGGGTTTGGCCACATCGTCCAGCGCCTCGTATGTTGAAGATGGAAGACATGGAAAACATAGAATCAGGTGAGGGAACTGGGCCACTGTTGAATTCTGTGTTCCGTGTGACGGCAGACGCTAATACACGCCTGGGGGCCATGACCACTATGGCCGGAACTGGCTCTGGACTGCAGATCATAAGCCACCTTGAAAGCGAAAAACTTCTCCATGATATGAAGGAAGTTTTTCTGGACTTCATCCATGACCGTGTTTTTCGTATTTTTCCATGGTATGTTCCTCTCATTGAGAAAGCTGTGCTGGCGGAACCGATAGAGGCTCTCACGACAGACTCGATGCGCGGTATTACACTCTATATTCGTGAAAGCCAGGAAGATGGAGGGATACTGATCCTATCCATCGAACCGCTGGGAGACATATTTGCGTTACTCGGCTGTAAACAGACGGAACGTGGGAATAAACCCAAGTGGAAAATAGGTGACTGAACAGATGTCTTCTTATCCAAGTGATATATATGTAGTGTCGCAAACAGCGCGCGAATTGACTGTTCTCGACCCGTCCGCCAAGTCGTTCGTCTTCGCCGGCATTGCAACAGGGTTGCTTTTCACATTGATTGCTCTAGGTGCCCTGCTCTTTTTGCGAAACAATGGGCGTACAGTCCATCCCGCACTGTGGCTTCTTTCGCTGGTAGGTGTTCCATTTCTAGCCCTGGGATTGATAGCGTCTGTAACTTCGCGTATTACTCTTTCCGCTGATACAGGCACATTGAGCGTGCGCAAGACCATCTTGTCAGTCCCAATAAGCTCGAAAGAGTACCCGCTTACACAGGTCAATCTCGTTAAGGTTGGAGTGGGGGACGTCTGCCGTTTTCTTTACGTCAGCCTTACGGATAAACCAGCCGAAAATCTAACAGGATGCACGGACCGCACTGGGTACAGCGAGGTTGCCGATGCCATGAATGCATTCTTGGACGCGCATCGAAGGTAGCGTCGTCAGTCAGACTTGATGCATCAGTCTCCCGAAGCGAGGCGGAACGCTAACTCTTCAGGAAGCCCGGCAGCGAGTATTTTATCCTGAGCCGTGCGAATGTCATATTCGACACGGCAGAATTCAACCACTCTCATGGTCGAGTCATAAATACAATATGCTGCGCGCGCATCGCCATCGCGTGGCTGTCCCACTGCTCCGGGATTTAGAAGATAACTTCGATCCGGGACAATCGTCATCTGGCTTGGAAGTGCATTCAGGCGAGATATTTCGAAGTTTCTGTGATAAGGCTCTCCAACGAAGCCTCCTTGCACATGCGTATGCCCGAAAAAAGTCAGATACTGCCCTGCGTGTCTTAGCCCTTTTTCTGCTTCGTATTCGTGAAACATGTATCTATCCTCGTCATCGGGTGCTCCATGCACGAGTTCAAAATTTTCCACTAGCACAGGTCCTCGGTCGAGGTTGAGCAGCCACTGGGCATGGTCATCAAGTAACTCTTCTTTTGTCCAGCGAGAAGAGCACTGCGCGACGGAATTGAAGGAGTCGAAAGCCACCGCTCCAGAGCAGGCTTTGTCGTGGTTTCCGCGAATAGTTACATCTGCATGAGTGCGAACCCAAGCGGTTACTTCGTTAGGGTTTGGTCCATAACCCACTATGTCACCGAGACAGAGAACAGCCTGGTAGGATCGGCCAGCGGCATCGTACAGAACTGCGCTTAGCGCCTCCCAGTTGGCATGGATATCACTCAGTATCAGAAAACGCAAAGGCACCCTCTCGTGGCATTTGATCTTCAACTGTAGATGAAGATATTCGCTTGCGGCCGGAACTGCGATAAGGCATCATCGTGCGACAGTTTGCAGGTATGGTCAAGGACGGCATGAACAGTATGCAAGACTCGGGCAGTTGGACAACAGCATCTTGCTGCATGCGATGCGCAGGGTCCCAGTTTGCGACTTTGCAGGACATGATGGCGCGAGTGATGAGGACCGCGTCCACGATCGTTTGTGTGCGCCGGTAATCCTGCCAAAGGCAGGTAAATCCTGTCACCGGGTCGACGTTGACGTGCAGGATTGGGCGGAGAAAATAGCCTTCCAGCGGCAAAGTTGGGTAATAGCGATGGTAAACATAGCGGAGCGCATGCTCTGTTTCGATCAATGGCTGCATCTTGCTTTTCACCCATGCAGGTGAGTCGCGCATGACGATGTGAAATTCATCCGGCGATCGAGTAACGGCAGAAAACGTCGCTGGGTTGGCTTCCGCCAGCGTTTGTAGGAGCTCCCACTCTGTTTCCATACGGCGATCGCGTAAATTCACCTGTCCTCCCTAACCATTCAGGACGATTGTTGACACGCGGAGGATGTCGTTTGCCCGCACGCCTTGTTCTGAGAGCGGAATAGAGAAATCCAGCGAGAAACCATTCCATATTACCTGCGGTTGGCCCTCGCCCTTGAGGTAATCACCGCGCTCTCTCAATTCAAAAAGAATCTCATCAAGGGTGTTGTCTAGTGTTTCCTGCTCGTCGATATCGACATTGAATTTTTGTTCGGCGCGAACGGTGTCGAAGAGCATCTGGTATTTTGGCATCGTAATTCTCTTTCTTTGGGAAATGCGTAAGTTGCGAACTTCGCTTTCATATGTTCGTTTTCGCGCGTGCGCCAATTGCGATGTATGCGCTTACCCCAGCTGGGAGATCTGGAATAGTCCACTCACATCGACTGCATTGACCATTGTTGTCGTCCCAGCATAAGCGGCATTGTCCATGTCCACAGGCGGCACAGGCCCAATGTGCGACGCGCCCGTCTACTGTGCGAAGACAGAGAGTGCATCGGCCCCCCTGCACTTGCGAGCCGAGGTGTTCCTGCCACCACGAAATATCAAGAGGAAAGAGTGCGATTTGATTCGCCTCGCAGAGGCGGCATCTATCCCGTTCAAACTGCCAGCAGTTCTCGCACGTGACGAGATGACAGCGCGGACAAGAGAAAGAGAGAAGTCTGCGCAACGGTGTGTGGCAGAGCTGGCACTTTGCCCCGCGCATGGTGATGTAGAGTGCAGGCACTCCAGGTAAAAGTGCTGCAAGCAGCGGAGAGGCCCACGCTATTGGTGGATAGACAGCAACGGATCCCGCTATTCCAAACACGAAGCCCAACAAACTGCCAGCGGCCGCGACGAGAGACGGAAGATAGATGTGTTCTATTTCAAGCGCAAATATGCGTGCGCCCGTAAGGATTATTCCTCCGCAAAGCAAACCGCCGACAAGGTCTCCAGCGAGCCCCCATCGCATGGCAAAAAGCTGCGCTATCGCGGAGAGGATCCCGAGGGCAACAAGTAAAAGATTATCGCGCAGATGTGTCACGAGATACTATCCACTAATTCGTTACGCATACTATCGCGAATGATGAGGTCGTGGCTTCCACACAACGAACACCTACCCCACCGCCGAACCCAGCCAACACGTTGATCGGGTGAAAACTGGCGGCCGCAGGTACGACACTCGGCACGTGTGCATACGGGGAAAGGAACGCCAGGCACTTGAGTATGTAAAGGGCACTCAGCACTACGCCGATGCTGGATGGTTTGTGAAGCTGCAGCTCGATCGAGATCAAGATGGATGGAGAAAGCTTCTTCTCGGTATTCCTTAGGAAAGATTGCGAGCTTCACCTGAAGATCCGCAACGATTGAGGACATGGTCGGTGTGCTTGTCCAGGCAATTTTCTTATCTTGCTCGTGGGCCCAACAGGAATGCACCTGAGATTCCCATATGCTGAACAGTTCGGCCCTTCGCCTGCTGGTGAGTAGACAGGCGAAACAGGCTGCTGAGCCAGTACTAGGAAACCACGATACCCGGCCGACGCGGTTGCTTAGGCCTCCCAGACCACCATCGCAGATCGGTATTTTATATCGCGTAGCGAGAACGGCAATTTCTGCGCGTGCCAGATCTGAATCGACACAGCTAAAGAGCATTTCCGCTTCCCAGAATTGTTTCGGCTCAACGTCGGCGATTTCTACTGGCGTACCGTTCCATTGGGTCTGCGGAAACCAGGAGCGCAAGGGGTCGATGATACATGAGATTTTGCTTTGGCCAATGGTGGCATTTTCACGCAACAGTCCCGGCTTCGCGAGATTTTTTTCTTCAATGATGTCGGCATCTGCCATAAACACTGAATCACAGCCCAGAAGTCCGAGATTTTTCACCACCTCGGATCCTAGTGCGCCTATGCCTGCAACGATAACTTTGTGGAACATGAAACCGCCCCGGCAGATACTTTTACTAACCCTAATACAAGCCGTGAAGATATTGTGAACCAGTTAAGTATGTCGCTTCCTTTGAAATTACACCTCTATGCACGCCGATCAAAATATTCCAGATGGATTGGACCAAAAAACGTAGGAATGGACACTTCGTACAGACTGCAAATGAGGACAATCCAGAAGAAGCGTGAAGCACATATTGTCTGACAAGGAATAATTGCAGGATATCTGTTGCCGTGTTTTGCACGGAACTCCTGCTTCCGCATGAATATTTATCAAACGCTTTATTTCATGTCGCTCGCAGGAGGCATGGCTGGTCTGTTTGCATGGGCTTCGCAGGCGCTTATCATTCTGCTGATACCAGCAGGCTCTCCGGCGTGGCCTTCGGCAATGATTGCCTCCGCATTGCTGGGCGGCTTTATCGGCGGCTTTACCGTAGCCTTCGATGAGAAGTGGACGGGCAACAGAATACAGGCACGTTGGGTAGCGATGGGGGTTCTTATCGGTCTCGGCGCGGGCATGTTATCGGGAGCATTGCACCTGCCCTTGCGCGCCGCGCTTCCTGGCGCTCTGTCCCTTGGCACTGTGTTGGGGTGGATGGTGAGCGGAGCCCTAATCGGAGGGGGGCTCGGCGCCCGCTGGATTTCCGTGAACCGTGCCCGTCTGGCTCACGGTATGGTGGGCGGAATGTGTGGAGGCTTTCTGGGAGGACTGGTCTTTGGCACTCTCAGCGAGTGGCTTCCCGGGAGCTCCCAGGCCCTTGCATTCGTGCTTACTGGAGCCGGTATCAGTTTCGGAATTGCTTTCGCGCCGATCCTCCTTCGCGACGCTATGTTGCGATTCGTGAACAGTGGCGATCCTCGAGCGTCAAGCAAACTTGGAGAAAAAGAATGGGCTATTCAAGAAGGAGATAGCTATGTCCTCGGCAGTCAAAGCGCAGATCTGTCTAAAACGACCTATGGTCGCGAAGTGGATATCTATCTTCCGGATGGAACAGTCGCCCAGCGACACGCTCGCATCTATGGTAAAGACGGGCGCTTTTATGTAACCCGTCATCCCGATGTTATGTCCGAAGCAGGTTTACGGCGCTTTGTGCTTAAGGCGCAGAATCGCTCTATCACTTCCCCGTACGAGTTGCAGGATCAGACACTCATTGTTCTAGGTCGCACAACCCTCATGTTCGTAGCCAAACGAAAAGCCGGAGGTGCGCACCGATGAAGACCCTTGTTCGCATCGCCGCGATTGTGCTTTCCGTTGCGGGATGGTCACAGGCGTTCACGTATGGACAATCCGTCTCTCTCGACTTTCTTGCTAAGCCGGTGCTCATCGAATGCGGGACGCAAGGTACGGAACCCTGCTTTCGAATGAAACTTGGCTTTGTCGATGAAACCGGAAGACCGGTTAACGTACAGCTTCCGCCCGTCGAACAGTTGGCCTCGCATGTCGAGGTACAGATAGACGGACAGGCAGTCAGGCCGTTTTATGCGATAGCTGCAACGGGCAAATCTGATCAGGCAAGGCGTCCCCAGACCGCGATACTGCTTTTTGATGTAAGCGGCAGCATGCTTGCTAAGGACCTCGCAGGACAGTCCCGCTTCGATGTGGCGAAAAGTGCAGCCGCTGAATATCTCAAAAATTTTCCCGATGGCCAGGACCTTGTGGCGATCATTCCGTTTTCTAGCCGGAATGTTGAAGCCACCATTGCGGCCGCGCATTTTGTAAGCACGCGAGCCGAGGCTCAAGCGGAATTGGACGCGCTGCCTCGACCAGAGGTTCGCAACAATACGGCGCTGTATTCAGCAGTGCGCGCTGCAACTGAGAGACTCCGTCAGCAACATCGTTCTAATACTGACCAACCCCGTTTGCTTTTGCTGACAGATGGAACAAATGACGTGCATCCGCAGGTCGGGGATGATCCAGGCTTACTTAGTGAAGAAAATGGGCTTACTACTGTAGCTGCGGCAGTACGACAATCCGGTGTCGATGTATTGCCTATTGGAATCGGCGACAGGCATTCAATTGATGAAATAGCGATGACACGCCTGGGAACCCGTCCGCCCCTGATTACGTTCGATGTGGATGCCTTGCACAGGGCTTTCCAGGTGAGGCAACTTCCGCAGGATGGAGGCCTGACTGTCACGCTGCAGGCACCGGAGAACCTTGGATCCCGCACACTGCTTGCTGGCAGAGTCATCCACTTTCGGGTGAAGCTCATGTTGCCTGATGATTCCATCTTGGTAGAGAACAGGCAGGCGCTGTGGGTCGCGCCGCCTGTCGCGACTCCCTCTTTCGAAGACGAAGCGACGGACGCTGAACAGCGCGCGTTCCTTGTAAACGCACGATTTGATCATGGTTCGTTGTTGCTCTTTCTGCGCCCGTTCTTTATCTTCGCCGCTTTTGCCGTGTTGTTGGCGGTTTTATGGTTCGGGCTACCTAGGCTACTATGGCCGGAGCGTTATGACAATCGTGCGGCGCGGCCGGTGCGACCTGAGTACTGGCCAGGTGCGGAATCATTGTCACGCCGAGACAACCAGCCAGCATTCCGTCAGGCTCCTCCTGGATTTGAGTCTCCAGGCCGTGGTGCTCGAATGCCAGTACGTGGTCCAGGAGAGCACACGATCGTTCAGCCGGTCACAACATTTGATCCAAACAAAACAAGGTTGAGTTAGTTTGCGGAGGGAGTTCTATGCCGATTATCGAAGTTAAGCGCCAGGGTGTCCGACCCGCTGTCCGTAAGGTCCCAACGAGTACTTGTGCCGTGACAATGCCCATGACTCTAGAGCAAGTAGGACGGGAGGTTCACACCGAGGACGAAGAGCCGGAAGTGGTGGAATCGCTCCAGCATGCCTTCGAGAAATTTAATCCCCAGATGAAGTTCAAAGGAAGAGCTGGTGCGGAGGAGACCGAGTTTCAGGCGGACTTGCGCTTCAGGAGCATTAAAGATTTTGAACCTTCCAATATCATGACCCGTCAAGAGGTTCGGGCCGAGGACGGTTCAGTAGCCTACCTGCGTAACGACCTCGCTGATCTTAAGAACAATATCGACTTGATGTATAGGCTCAAGGATCGTTGGAAGCTGCCTGCAGTGCGTCGTGCATGGAACAATCCAGAGCAGCGCAAGCAGATCATTGCCGCTTTGGGACAATTACGGGATGAACTCGACAAAGTTGTAGAAGGGAAGAATTAATGGAAATGCTCACGAAGTCTACCAGCGAAATTCTGGGGGATGCACCTGCACGTGACGTTTTGTTGGAGATTTTTGCCGATTTGCATCCGGGATTAATTGATGAAAACCGGTCGATTACCTCAATCTTTACACCGCAGAGTGCACGCGAATTTCTCTCTCAGCTCACCGACATCACCTCATTACTAAGTGATCAGGATGCGTTTGAGGAGACGCTGGCAAAATTACAATCGCAGATCGACCATGCAGAAGAGATTCGCGACGAATTGCTGGAACAAGTTTTTGCGCGACTGCGACCCATTGAGCGCAGCTATCGCGAACTGCAGACCTTCTTTGAAAACACCAAGATTTACGACGGCAAACAAAGAAAACCCGTTGAACTATATATATGGGATACCGATCCACGCGAGATCAAAGATGTGTACAGCATGACGATCGCGGCTGTAGAAAATTTCTGCAAGAAGCGCAACGATAACTTCAACTTTCGGGATGATATCTGCAACCTGGTAATTCCAGGATGGATTAACCAACAGGTTCGAGAGCAACTGGAGAATATCGCGAATCAATGGGGAATTTTGCTCATTACCGATATTGACGATGAGAAATCGTTTCAGAATGTGGAACGTAATTTTCGACCTGGCGGCAAATACGAGTTCCTCAAGAGGCCTGAAGATCGAGCGGCCGCCGATGTCGTAGTCATGGGCTATCTGCAATTACGCCCGAAGCATTGGTTTGAAAAGACCATTGATAATGGTGATGATCTCTACGGTCCTCCCTCCCTTGCCTTTGCAGGCGCCGTAGCTCGCACAGACGACAGTGCAGGATTGGCGCAGGGGCCAGTGGGGTCACGATTCGGTCAAGTCACGGGGCCTGAGAAGGCCAGGATAGAACCTCTCATTAGCGAGATGGAACACATTAGCATGGAGCGTCAGCTTATCCCGATAATTCGAGATGCCGACAATAAGCTCTGCTTCTTCGGCTGCAGAACGCTCGCGGACGACCCCTACGGCGTCTACAAATTCTTTACTTCGTATCGCATCATCCGTTACATCGAGCGTTGCTGCCGGCATTATCTGTTGCAGGTTGCAGGGCAGGTGCTCACACGCGAATTTATGGATGAAGCGATTGAGAAACCGATTGTACGCATGTTGCAGGAACAGGTAGAGGCTGGCACTCTTCTTGACTTCAAATTGGAAATCGATCGCGATGCGAATAAGCGCATGCAGGGAATTTGCGACCTTAAGCTCGAAATAATGCCGACAGGGCCAGGTGAGAGTTTTCGCCTCAAGATCGATACCCCCGAGTTTGCTTCTGAGGGAGCAAAGCAGGAGCCGGCAGGCCGATAGTGTGTGTCAGCTAAAGCGTGGAGGAGCCTAAGCATGTGGATGGACCGCATATTTGGCATCCTTCAGCGACTGCTGCACAAGCGGCCTAAAGTTCAATCGAAAACACCACCGCTGAAAGAAGACGAGAGGACAACTCACATGTCAAGTCCATTGCGAAGCACCGTTACCGTAGATGGAAATAAGTTCGACGCACTAGCCAGCACAGTGCGTTTTGCCACTTTGAAGGATCGCGCAGGCATGCCTGAAATGGGCACACTTTCTACAGCAATCAAAATTTATGTCGATTTTCATGATGATACAAACGTACCGCACAGTATCTTGCAACGTCTCTTCACTCTTGCGAATGTAGTGACCCGTGACAAGATTGTCGATATGAAGATCGAGTATTGGAAGGACGATGCCAAGAAAGATGCATTGTGCAGTTACAAATTCAAAGGTTGGATCAGCCGCTTTGAGACAGGCAATCCTATGCCAACTACTTCTCCTGACGGAAACGTAGATTCGAGCAGTCATTCGACTGTGAATCATCTGCTCACGCTAGAGTTGGAGCCGGCGATGAATCAACAAAACTTCAAGGATATCTCGATGGGTAACTAGTTGCAATTGAGTGGTTGCGTCGTCCGCGGTGCTTTCACACCGCGGACGCGACTCTCCTGATACTCAAAGGCTTCTACATTCACTAGTTCAGGAGTTATGGAGTTGGCCCCGACATATCTCGCAGAGAGTCTTTCGAACCCATCAATTACATTTCCGCTACGTTTGCAGCAGGGTTTGCTGCAGAAGACCGTTGAGCGGGACGCATATTTGATGATGCTTGGAATCATGGCGCGTACGCCGCGAGGCTCCTGGCCCGGACATTCTCTATTCGGTTTCCAAGATTTTTTCCCCGAGATTGCCAATGAGAATCTGTCTCAGGAATCTCGTACACGCATGGCTGAAACGATCACTGGAGAAATAAATACGGTACTAACTGACCTAGGCTTGACACGTTATCGAGTTGACTCACTGACGTTGGAGCCACTTGAACGAGTTATGCAAGCGTCCAATAGCGTTCGGCCAATGGGATACATGTCGGAAGGACGTAATGTCACTCTAATGTTGCGCGAGGTCGGTAGTGATCGCGCAACAGGATATGCTCTATGAACGCGAGCGCTGCAGAGATTGATCTGAAGCTTCGCGAGGACTTCCGCCGGTATCTACGGGAGTACGGCATCGAGTCCACGCTTATTGATCCGGTGCTGGCCGTACTATTTCGCACGCTAGCCTCGCAGATTTACGCTCTCTCGTCCGATACGGACCGGTTGAGGACAGCCCTCCTTGATGAGCTTTTAGAGCGGTTAGGCTTTGAACGACGCTTTGCGCGTCCAGCGCAATTAGTAGTGCGTTACGGCTGTCAAGCGGAGCCGGTAAACGTGGCAGCCGGCACCGTACTTAGCGGTGAGCCGGAGAGTGGGGGACGTATGAGTTTCGCCGCGGACTATGGCATCTCTGTTTCCTCTGCCCGCATTGCGGCGGTATTCGTCTATCAGTGCTCAGAAAAAGGCTCCGTCGCCCCGAAAAGTTCCAACGGAGAGTTGCGCTTGTTAAGCGGCATTGAGCTGCCTGCTGAGAGTCTGCGCGCCGGTCCGTCTTATGGTCCCGTGTCTGCGGAGCTGGGACTGCATCCAGCGATTTACCTTGCGCTTGAGAATATAGGCCCCACATACCTCTCACGCCACGGATTTTTTTTGCAAACCAGTCCCGAGGCTGCATTGTTGAATGCTCAGTTGGAGAGCGAAAACTGGGCACTGGCTTCGAACTCTGGCCGATTTGAAGCTTCAGGTATTTTTCGACCCCGTGACCTGAATGCTGGCCAGTATCAATTGCATTCACTAAGGACGACGGAAGAAGCAACGACGATCTCGGAAAAGTCGGAGTTACCCTCACTGCCTCAGGGATTCTGGCATGGCAAGTGTTTCGTGCTTCCATCGATTTCCGCGGAGCGTTACTTTTTGTGCGAAGCCCCACATGGACTCGAGACTTCGCTTCGTGCGATCTTTGAGCGTCCGGGACTTTTTATGAAACCGAGAGCATGGCTCCGCATCCAGCTCGACTCGCGCGTAGAGCCCTTGCATACTGCCATTTCGGCCGTCTATCTCCATGCTCAGAGTGCTTCCAACGTTGAGTGCCTAAACCAGACCGTGCATTTTAAAGAGAATGGTACGACGATTCCTATTAGCAGAGAGACAGGTGGACATTCTTTCCTTGTAGCGCCGCTCTCAATCACTGGTGAGAGCGGGGATACATATCTTCCTGAATTCGAGCCATCCTCTCGAGCTGGTGTTGGTCGCTATAGGCTGCACCAGGGGTACCTGACATTGCTTCCGGGCAAAATGCCAAATGGAGTTGATGAAGCCTATGCCAACATACGCCTTTGGATGACTGCCGGGGCGAGCGGCAATCAAATGGGCGTTGCTCGTCTGCGAAGTTTTACAAAGTCACCAGTGCACGGTCTTATGGTTGAGAACATTACCGCGGCTGCGGGTGGCTCCGATGGAGAAGGGTTGCATTCGGCGCAGCGACGCTTCTCCGAAACGCTCTTGTCGCGACACAGATTGCTTACACGCGCCGATCTTGAAGTTTCGATTCGCTCTTTCGATCACCGCATTCATAGTATCGATGTACAGCCGATACTTGCTCGGAGCTCACGTGGATTGCGCAGGCTGCACCGCATCACCGTTACTGCAGGGCGCGACAGATTTGTAGCACCAGAAGAAGAAGCTCGCGTCCTTATTGCGGATCTGCACAGCTTTCTTACAGAACGCGTGCCGCTCGATGTAGATGTAAATGTGGAGCTGGCATGGGCGTGAATCCTGCAGTATCGATTGAACAATATCCAATGATGCCGAACTTCGCGCAAGGCACCGCCGGCTTCGCACACACGGTGGATTCTGCAGTAAATGTGCTTGATGCTCTTGGTATCGCGGAGTCTCGGCTTACTCTACGTATGGCCGGTGCCGGTCGCCCTAGTTTGCAGATCGTGCGTCAGGATCCATCGGCCGGCACGCGCCTCACTCCCACTGTACCGATTACCCTATGGATCGCCGGCTTCGGCTTCTTTGGGGCATTGCCACTGCCCATGCGTGAATCCGGTGGTGAAGCTGAGATGGGTACACGGGAACTATGCGAGATTTTCGACGATCCGATACAAAAAGCGGGGCAATGGCTGCGAGCCGGGGCTCCTTTGTTTAACATTGGTCCAGACAAATTCGCAGCGTGCCGCCGCTGGCTTGCCCTCTTTGGCGTAGATTCATCAGTATGGCCTGAGGAATTACTCTATCCTCTTGCATTGCTGGCTCCCACGTTAGCGCGTATGGCGGGTAGGGAAGTTGGAATCCAGCTGATCTTTATCGTTCTTCTTGGCCTGCCTATCTATAAGATTCGCTACCGCGCTTCATATCGTTTACTCGAACCGAGAGAGCAATCGCTGCTTGGCTCCAGAGCAAGCCGTCTTGGGCGAGACTTTTTGGTAGGCGATCGTCAGCTTGATACAGATTCCATCGAAATCCAACTGGGCCCCGTATCTCTTGAGGCCCACGCCCGCTTTCAATCTGAATTGGGCCACCGACTCATTCAGATAACGACGAACTTGTGCCTGAGTGCCTACCATGGACATTCGATTACCTGGATGCTCGAAGATGCTCGCCAAACTCCTCATCTGGGCATAGCCGCAAACAATAGCCTTATTGGTCTCAACTTCTACTTGGGCAGAGGAGCATGCGCATGAACCCGAAGGACGTTCGACACAATGCAGTTAACTGGGAATTCGGGATGCTCGTAACCCCGGAGCACTTTCTGCGGCAGGAGCGATTCTACGAAGCAGAGATGCTTTGGATGCTGCGCTATACGCACGATAGCTTCGGGTTGATTGGCGGTGGGCCGCGTCTGCCGGAGAGCGAATTCGGTGCGGTACGACATGATCCTATTGTGACGCTCTCAGAAGATGAGCATGCGCTGCGTATTACAGTAACGCAGTGCCGGGGTCTGACCGCGGCCGGTACTCCCGTTGAGATTGCTCCGGATTATCCGCTCTACCAGGAGTTCAGCAAAATAGATCTGGAAGGTATTCGAGAATTGCGCGTTTACATTATTGCGCCGCCTCACGCTTATATTGTGCTGGATGGTGCTCTCGACGAGCATAATCCCCAGATGCAAACTGAGCGTGTTCGCGGATACCGAATGTCGCTTCAGCCTCATGGGGAGGACGTACAGCATGCGATCGTGGTGAGTCGTTTGAGGCGTTCCGAAAGCAGCCTTGCTTACGAAAAAGATGCAAGTTTTATCCCACCCTGTACCAATTTGGCTGGCTTCAGCGAACTCAGCGCTGCCTGGCGCCGCATCGTCGAACAGCTTACCTCTCTGTCTAGCCGTTTTATTGAACTGCATCGCGCCATGCAGGAATATATCGAGTTGACTCGCGAACGGGGAATCGATGTCGGCATTGACAAAGATTCACTCGAGTTCGTCAAACGAATGATCCCAGCCATTGAAGCTTGCCTCTATGGCTGTCTCAATCCCGTACAGTCGCCCGCCCAGTTTTTCGGCAATCTTCGCGTATTTCTGCAAGGTGCAGCTGTGGGGCTCGACCTCAGTCCACCAGTGCAGCAGTATTTCGATGCCTTGAAGAATGCCGGTGAAACAGAGTTCGTGCCATTAGTAGAACAGCAGAAACAGTTGCTGAGGAGTTCTCGGCGCTGGCGGGTTGAGGACGATCTGGGCGTAGAGGTGCGATCTGTACAGAATTCTCTACGTAGCTTGCAGACACTCGAACGCGCCCTCGAGGGCAAGTACATAGACTTCCGCGTGAGTCCCACGCTCGACGCGATGACCTTCGTCTTCGATCGCGGTGGAAGTGCTCTTTACAAGCTGGCAGCGAAGCCCGCACGGTTGCAGGGTTTTGGCGACGAGATGGCATTTTATTTTGCTGGTATTCGGCTCGAGGGACGTGAGAAGTACAGAATCATTGTTACTGCTGAGGTCGAGCACGAATATGCCGTGGAAACTCGGGTGCCTGTGGAGATCCGAATTAATGAAGGAAGTGGATCGCGACGTGCTCCAATCCACGGTGTCGCACAGGTGCGTTTGGCTGCTCAGAAGAATGTCGAGTTCGACTTTGATGCCCCTGATATTGCGACAGTGACTGACTTGCGCGTGGCTGTACCCGCACACTTTAATGTACGGACAGCGCTTCTGTTTGTACGCCACCGCTTCTATGCTCACGATGTAGAGAGCGGAAGCTTTTCGAATCAGCCGAGGGAGCCATCCTCGCCCCATCCGAACGAACTGCCTAAAATGCGAGATGTGGAGCCAGCGGTTGTCGGCCGCGGGAATGCCTCACCGGGCCCTTTCCGCCCTCCGTTGCAAGCGCGGCCAGGCGGGTCGCGGAACGCATTGGGTTCTCGCGAGGAGAGCCTTGCCGTAGAGCCTGGAGCGATAGAGAACCACGCTCCGCCACGTAGACGACGCCTTGAATAGAAATCGCGCGGAGAAGAAACTGCATGTCCATTCCATTGGATAAGTTATCTACAGATTTTGAAAGTGCTCTGGATCGCTCTCGTCTCTTCGCGGAAGAGCGCAAGCATGCCAGCATTGCGTCAGAACATCTGCTTTATGTGCTATTCGACGGGGAAACGGTGACTGCGGCGCATCTTGTGCGTGCCGGCGTCTCGTCTGCGCTTGTGCTTGCGACACTTACCGCGCGGCTGAACAAATTTCCTCAGGGCACAATGGAGCAAGGTCGCAGACCGGTGGCTTCACGTGGGTTGCGTGAGCTGATTGAGCGGTCCTTTCAAGAGATGGAGGCGCGTGGCGCCGAGATTGCCGAGCCGGTGGACTTTGTGCAGGCGGTTGCGAAACACGACGAGAACCTTGCGAAGGATCTGCACGCAGCGGGAATCACGCACGAGACCCTCGTTGCGGCTCAACGCCAGAGCGACTCTACCCATGAAGTCCTGGGCGATACGAATGGATTGGCTGCGCACGCAGCCCGGACAAATGCTCCTGGCAAGTTACTCACACGATTTGCTCGAGATCTTACGGCGCTCGCTCGCAGCGGCGAACTCATGCCCGTGGTTGGACGTGACGAAGAGATTCACCGTGTAATGCAGATATTGCTGCGCAAGACCAAAAGCAACCCTGTCTGTATCGGGGATCCTGGAACAGGCAAGACCTCCATCGCCGAAGGGTTGGCGTTGCGCATTGCCGTTGGGGATGTCCCGGAATCCTTGAAGAACTGCAAGGTGCTTGCCCTTGATCTCACTGCAATAGTGGCCGGCGCGAAGTATCGTGGGGAGTTTGAGGAGCGGCTAAAGGGCATCGTTGAGGAGTGCTGTGCGCGCAAGCGCGAAATCATACTTTTTCTCGACGAGTTGCATACGCTCGTGGGAGCAGGTGGTAATGAAGGTGGCATGGATGCCGCGAACATTTTAAAACCTGCTCTCGCACGCGGTGAGTTGCGCTGCGTTGGCGCTACGACTTTCGACGAGTACCGTGAAAAAATCGAAAAGGACGGCGCGCTCGCACGTCGCTTTGATATCGTTGTCGTCAAAGAACCGACGGACGAAGCGATGCTGGTTATTCTTCGCGGAATTCGGCCTCGATATGAGGCTTACCACGGTATCCGGCTTTCTGACGAAGCTTTACGTGCTTCCATCAAGTTATCGCGACGTTACCTGCCTTCTCGTTTTCTGCCTGACAAAGCAATCGATATCCTTGATGAAGCCTCCGCGCGCATCCGCATGCAGAAGGAGTCGAAGCCGAGAGAGATCGACCGGCTCGAGCGCTCGCTGGCAGACAAGCGGTTGCAGTTTGAAAGCATGTCTCAAGAAGAGAAACAATTCTCCGCGCTTTCTGATGAAATCACTGAAGTCACCGATCGTATCGATCAGTTGACAGTAGAGTGGCTGGCGCAGAAGGATGTCTCCGAACAGCTACAGCGCACTATACAGGCAATAGAGCAACAGACGGCTATGCTGACCGAGGCACAGTCGGCTGGCGATGTCACACATGCCGCCGAGATTCGCTACGGCTCCCTGCAGTATCTTGAAGCACAACGCGGTGACCTGGAGAGGCAGCTTGAAGAAGGAGCGAGTCAAAGTAACCCTGTGCCAGACGAAGTACGGTCAGAGCACGTGGCGGAAGTCATTGCGGACCGTGTTGGTATTCCGATCCATCGAATGCTTGAGAATGAACGCGAGAGATTGGTGAGGCTCGAAGAGCGACTCTCAGAGAGAGTCTTCGGTCAGCCCGAGGCTGTGCTAGCGGTTGCGGAAGCCGTCAGGCGAATGCGCGCGGATCTCGAAACGCATCGCAAGCCGAATTCTTTTCTTTTCGTTGGGCCTACGGGTACTGGAAAAACGGAGCTGGCCAAGGCCTTGGCCGATGCGCTCTTTGATGATGAGACGGCGCTGATTCGTGTGGACATGGGGGAATACAAGGAGAAGGGATCTGTCAGCGGCTTGATTGGCGCACGCCCTGGACTGATTGGCTCTGACGAAGGTGGTTATCTCACAGAGCGAGTACGCCGCAGTCCTTACTCCATCGTGCTCTTCGATGAGATCGAGAAGGCGCATCCTGAGGTCTTGGATCTGTTGCTGAGCGTGCTCGACGAAGGTAGACTCACGGATGCAAAAGGACGTTTTTGTGACTTTTCCAATTCCATCGTCCTGTTCACATCAAACCTGGGCGCTCGCGAAGCGATGGGAGAGAGCGAAGACGTGGAAGAACGTCGCGCGATCATTCTGGAAGTAGTACGAGCAACACTGCGGCCCGAGTTGTATAACCGCATCTCTCAAATTGTGCCCTTTGATGCCCTAACATCCCTCGAGCTTGAACGCATCGTAGGACACTCATTCGAGCGTTTACGCAGGAAATTGGCAGAAGAGCGTGAGATCGAAATGCATGTCCAGGAAGCTGCGCTTAAACACCTGGCGGTGCTGTCCTATGATCCGGAGTATGGCGCAAGGCCGGTAGGCAGAACAATGCAGCAGGTAATTCTCTCGCCACTTGCTACTGCGTTGATTGCAGGCGATATCGAGCGAGGGCAGCAGTTGCACATCCTTTATTCGGAAGAGACAGGAATTAGTTTTGACGTCCCTCAACATGCCACGACCACTGCATAACTGGTGCGCGCTCGTAGCTGTGTCTGTCGCACTGCTCTTCTTTGCGACTACGAGCGTAGGCGCATCGGCACCCGTTCTCCCATCCCTTAGCGGGGAAGAAGCGCAAGGTTGGATTCGTCTTTTTGATGGTACGTCACGCTTCGGATGGACCTCTAGAGGGGGAGACTGGCAGGTAAACGGAAATACGCTTGCTTCAGACTCTAAGCAGCAAACCTGGTTGCGTACAACAGCCTCATTCTCCGACTTCGATCTCAAGTTTGAGGCCCGCACAACCGGTGGACCCGCAAGCTTGCTGCTGCGTGCCGACCCGCAAAGTAAGCCAGCGCAGCCAGGGTATACCTTGTCACTTAGCAACGGCACCATTGCGGGAATAGGCGAAACGGGTGCTGCCGGTTCCGCTATTGGAAGCTGGAACACGTATGAGGTGAGAGCAGAGGGTGAGCACCTGCTGGTGAACTTCAATGGGAAAGTTACAGTTGATGGGAAGAATCCTAAAAACCGAGTGGGCTATCTTGAATTTGCGGCGCCTGAGGGCTCAAGGGTCGAGGTTCGTTCCGTTCTGCTGAAGCCGCTTGGACTCGACCGACTTTATAACGGCTCAAACCTGGATGGTTGGCGAGCTGTGGCTGCGCCCGCTCCACAGAACAAATCGAAGTTGAAGCTACCGATTCCTGGTCTATCAGGCAAGCCCAAACCTCCACAAAGTGTACGGTGGTCGGGTGATGGCGTCGTTCATGGAGAAGGAGGCGTAGGTCAGCTCGAATCGACCAACGCCTATGACGATTTCGTATTGCAATTCGTCGCAAAATCCTCGGGCTCCGAAAAGGACGGACACTCCGGAACAGAAATGTTTTTCCGCGGAACTCCGAATCAGTTTAGCTCTGGCTACGTAATCAACACGGATAGCGCTACGGATCGGGATGGAAGGTCTTTCAGCACGGGTGGCCTGATCCAGGTTGAAAAGGCTCGAGCTGTTTCAGTGCATCCCGGGCAGTTCTTTGCGTGCACGGTAATTGCACGTGCCCACCGCTTATCGGTATGGATTAACGGCATACTCGTGACCGACTATTACGATTCTCGTCCGGAGGGCCTCTACCATTCAGCTTCCGGGCCGCTGGGATTTCGTATTGAGAACGAGAAGGCCAAGCTAGATCTGCGAGATGTTCAAGTAGCAGCTCTAGCGAAAGGGCCGGAAGCACCGCCGCCACCAGCTCCTGCCATACCTGCTGCTCCTGCAACAGCGGCGCCTGCCGGTGCCGCGACGGTAGCGATGCCAATGATAATGCCCGGTCCGTCTCCAGAGGAGAAGGCGCAACAGGAGCAGGTCCGTAAGCTCACTGTAGATGCTCTCAATGCTTCCTCTCCAGAAGAAGCTATACGCATTAACAAGCAGATCCTAGTCCTCGAGCCAGGTGACATGCCTGCCCAGCAGCGTCTGGACAAAGCGCAGGCGCAGATCGACGCCGCTAACACGCAACGCGAGCATGGCAGACAGGAGCAGGAGGCCAATACCGCAAAGCAGGAAGCTAACAGCGCTCGCCGCTCTGCACTTATGGTTCAGACCGAGGATGCGCTGTTGCGGGGTAATCCAAACGAAGCACGGGATCGTTTGAATGATGCGCGACGTCTTGGAGCCAACGGTCCTGAAGTAGATCGTTTGCAGGCATTGATACTCTCCAGGCTCAGGAACCGCCGTTTGATGCGCGTGGGACTCGGTGGGGGAAGTCTTTTGGCCTTCATCGCGCTGGCGATGTTTTTCTTGAGGCGACGAGGAAGGACAGCGACCGCATATCTGGTTGCACTTGACGGCGTCGATAAAGGCAAACGCCATCTTCTAAACCAGGAGGTTACTCACATCGGTGGAGTTGCCATGGATGGCGGTAAGAAAAACGAGGTACTTGTACGCGATCCGGATCGACAAGTGTCGCGTTTTCACTGCGAAATACATAAACGTGATAACAACTGCTACCTTATTGATCTCGATAGCTCGAATGGAACTTTTCTTCATAGCCGACGGCTCCAGCCCGGCATAGCTGTCAAACTGCGCGATGGAGATCAGTTCACTCTGGCGCGCGCAGCCGCATTTCAGTTGCGCCTTGAACGGCAAAGGCGATCCAAGTGATGACGCGCCGATCGAGTTTGTAACAACTCAGTGGAAGGGAACCAGGTCCTGCCTCTCGAATAAGTGGTCGCTAAAGTTGCAAGCGGTATGCCCTTGGCGATATTCCCACCTGACGGCGAAAGATTCTGGAGAAATGCTGATGGGTTCGAAAGCCAGAAGCGAGTGCAACGTCGAGAATGGAGTTGCTCGACTTTCCTAGCAGGGTTTTTGCATGTTGAATTCGGCAATGAAGGACGAATTGATGAGGGGTTGTCCCCGATGTTTTACGGAAGAGACTGCAGAAGTGCGAAGCGCTCAATCCTACATCTCGCGCCAATTCTTCCAATGTGATTTCATCCTCTAGATGCGCATGGATAAACTCCGTTACACGCTTCATACGGTAAGGAGCCAGACCGCCTTTGTACACTTGGGGGGCACGTTGTGCAATGCCGTCATACCGAACCAAAATTGCCGCAAGCGCCTGTTCGATTCCATCCAGAAACAATCGCCCCGCAGGATATCCATGCACTCGCTCACGCTCAAGCGCGAATAGTAAGGATGAGAGGTGCATATCCTGGTTTGCACGCTCAGTCGGTACACTGTTATTTGCGAGTGGAGCAACGTCCGCTGCTTGTTCGAGTGCCGCATCAGACAATCGAACCGTGAGCGTGGATGCATGTGAACTCCAGCGGAACTGTTGTTCACAAGCTCGCTTCTCGATCACTACGCTGCCCTTTGTTCGGATCAGGCTGTGACAATCTCCAGAACAGCTCTTATATTCCACCGAACAACGCCGTAGATATAGGCTAAGCACCTGATCGGGAATAGTGACCGCCTGCCAATCCGTAGGACGTACCTCATGCTTCTCTATCAACAGTGATGGAGAAGGGGAGTGTAATCCTTGCAAGTCAGAGTCGTAGAGAGGCTTTGTTTCACCGTCTCGCACGGCCATAATTCTGCTTAACGCGTCGGATTGAATAGGGAGGCTTTTTGGCGGGCCCTTTACAAACAATGCGGCTACCTCTTTACGCAATGCTCAACAGATGAAAAAGGCTAACGCATACCCAAGGAGCAGACTAAAACAATGTTTTCGTATCTTTATATTGTGTTTTACGATGCAGCCGATTTACTTCAATCAACAGACGGTGAAATTCTAATTAGATTTTATGTTCTTTGGTATCTTCGTCTTCGCATAGATGACTATGTTGGAGTTAAGTCAAAATATATGAGTTGTATGCATCGGTTAAAAATGCTGCATTCATGCCACAGTTAGTGACGAAAGTGGACTAATCCCTTACCTCGGAGCAAAGTTTGTTCCATTCTTTACATGAAGGGCTAGCGGGTTGCCGTTCAACTTCCACCTACAACACCACCTCGACCTCTGGTATCGTGTCGCGGTGAAATATCTTTTCTTAGGTGCTCTTCTTTTTGCCTCTACTGCCACATGCTTTGCGCAGGCCCGTCCGTTCGATCCGCTTGACAATACGGCCCGCCAGATTGCGAAAGTCCGCGCCAATACAGCCTCTTCTAATGCGCATGTCGCATTTCACGCGAATTGGAATTCCCTAGCTGCATACAGCACGCCTGATTGGTTCCGGGATGCGAAGTTCGGAATTTTTCTTCACTGGGGCGTCTACTCCGTTCCGGCATTCGGAAACGAGTGGTACTCACGCAACATGTATGTGCCGGGCAATCCGGCTTACGATCACCACATCGCCACCTACGGTGTGCAGACAAAGTTCGGGTACAAAGACTTTATTCCCATGTTCAAAGCGGAACACTTCGATCCCAATATCTGGATCGATCTCTTCGTAAAGGCTGGCGCCCGCTATGTCGTTCCCGTTGGAGAGCATTGCGATGGCTTCGCCATGTATGACTCCGACATCACTCCATGGAACGCAGCCCGCATGGGACCGCATCGCGATGTCGTCGGTGAGCTTGCTAAAGCCACTCGCGCTCACGGTCTTCGCTTTGGCGTCTCATCCCATACCGCCGAGCATTGGTGGTGGTATGGTCGTGGACGCTCCTTTCCCTCTGACGTCCGCGAGGAAACTCCTGAGACAGCTCTGCTCTACGGCCCTGCCGCTCCCATGAATCTTCCTGGGCCCGATGGGGTGACCGTCGATATCAAAGAGCCGGACCCCAGCCATCTGGAAGCGTGGCTGGCGCCCAACCAGGCCTTTATCGACAATTGGCTCGCCCTCTCAACTGAGATCGTCGACAAGTATCATCCAGATTTCATGTACTTCGATTGGTGGATCGGCCAGCCTGCCATGAAACCCGCACTTCAGCAGTTCGCAGCCTACTATTACAACCGCTCTGCACAGCAGCACCAGCAACCTGTTCTCACGTACAAAGAGGAGTCCATGCCGGCGAATGTTGCCACTCTCGACATCGAGCGCGGCAAGCTCGATACGCTTCGTCTTCTGCCATGGCAGACAGACACGTCGATATCCATTCATTCATGGGGTTATGCAGAGCATGACCAATACCGCACCGCTAAGTCTCTCATCGCACAACTAGTCGACACTGTCTCCAAAAACGGCAACCTTCTGCTCAACGTGGGGCCTAAATCTGACGGCACCATTCCCGACGAAGCGCGTAGTGTCCTGCTCCAGATAGGCGATTGGCTCCGAATCAATGGTGAGGCCATCTACGGCTCACGCCCCTTTGCCGTCTTCGGCGAAGGTCCCACAAAGGCTCCGAAGGACTCGACTCAAAAGAACAAAGACATCCAGGTTTACACTCCACACGATATTCGCTACACCACTTCCAGGACCGGCGAAGTTCTCTATGCCACAGTCTTGGGCTGGCCATCAGATGGGAGTCTTATGCTGCGCACGCTTTATCGAGGAAATCCTTACCTTTCCTCTTCAATCTGTTCGATCAAACTCCTGGGTGCTCATAACGAAATCCTCTTTCACCAGCGCCCAGATGGTGTTCGCTTGGCCCTGCCGACAGTAGCTCCCACTGAACTTCCTGCTGACATAGCCTGGGTTTTTGCCATACGAACTCATTGTCCTGTTGCCTCCATAAACTGATCTTGGGCTTTCCATAACGAGGGCCGCCTTTGAGTCATCCAAAGAGAGGAGTACCTTTTTTCTCCAGATCAAGGAGGTTAGCCTTCGTCTCCAGTCCGCCAGCAAAACCGGTGAGCTTGCCTGAAGACCCGATCACTCGATGGCACGGAACAATGATCGAAATAGGATTGCGGCCGTTGGCTGCGCCGACGGCACGGCTTGCGCTGGATCTTCCAATCTGTTTTGCTAATTGTCCATAGCTGCGCGTTTCCCCAAAGGGAATCGATAGCAACGCCTCCCAGACATCCTTTTGAAAAGGGGTTCCTCTCATATCGAGCGGCAGAGAGAATGACCGACGTTCGCCTGTGAAGTATTGATTCAGTTGGCGCTCAACCTCGACAAGTATCTTCTGCTGGTCGTCTTCCATGGAAGATGTCAATGGCACTCGGCGAGGGTTGTCGTTCTCCCACAAAATAGCGACCAGGCCTTTGTCGCTTGCCACGAGCTTCAGTTTGCCAACTGGCGAGGTAACGAATTTGTGAAATAGATTCATGTTCGTCCTTTCATCTTCGCGACGTGTTCAGCAGGCGAAAAGTAGTTGTAGTTGACTTTCCAAGGCCATCTTCCTCTCCGGGCAGCTAAGATCAAACCGGTAGAAGGTCCGTGGCTCTTGAGCGCCCTATAGGCAATCGCTGGAAGGGGACAGGTCATATACTGACTGTCTCATCGCGGTAAATTTAAAACTCGCGGTTTTCGGACGCGTTCATCGGGGAGCAAGGATGCCGTTGTTTTACTCCGAATCGCAACCCGCATTCACAGCAAAATCCGTCCGCATTGGCTATGGAACGGGGAGGTAGATGGCTATGCGAATAGATTGGCGATCACTTTCGAATCGTGGCTGAACCAGCGATGGTACGGGGAGTGGAAAACGTGGGTGTTTTGCAAGCGGGGTTGATGTGAGAATTGGGTGAGTGAAGGAGCCCTGCACCGATGCCGAATCTGCCTGAAGATGATATCCGTATCCACTATCACGATGAGGTCCCGCGCGGGGCAAAGATTAAAGTCATCGGCGTCGGTGGCGGCGGAAATAACGCCGTAAACCGCATGATTGCTGCCAAGGTTGAGGGTGTTGAGTTCATCGCGGCGAACACGGATGTCCAGGCTTTAACGGTCTCAAATGCTCCAGTAAAGCTGCAGCTTGGTGTGAAGCTGACGAGCGGCCTTGGTGCGGGGGCAAATCCGGACGTTGGCAGGCGGGCAGCACTCGAGGACTCGGACAAGATTATCGAGGCGCTGGAAGGTGCTGACATGGTCTTCGTCACCGCCGGTCTGGGTGGGGGTACTGGCACGGGCGCGGCGCCCGTGATCGCCTCGCTGGCCAGCGAGATGGGGGCGCTGACAGTTGCCGTGGTTACACGTCCCTTTGGATTCGAAGGTAAGCGGCGCATGATGCAGGCCGAGCGCGGCATGCAGGAGTTGCTCGAATCGGTGGATACGGTAATCGTGATCCCAAACGAGAAGCTGCTGGCCGTAGCAAAAGACGCCGGGTTCTTCGAGAGCTTTCGTATTGCAGACGATGTCCTGCGACAGGGTGTGCAGGGAATATCAGACATCATCACGATTCCGGGGGTCATCAACCGTGACTTCGCAGACGTGAAGACGACGATGGCGGGCATGGGGTACGCCGTCATGGGAACGGCGATGCGCTCCGGACAGAATCGGGCGGTCGAGGCGGCGATGGCGGCGATGGCTTCGCCCCTGCTTGAATCTGGCGCGATCGATGGGGCACGGGGAATCCTGATCAATATTACGGGCTCTAACAATCTCAAGCTGAGCGAGGTCAACGAGGCTTCGACGATTATCCAGAACGCAGCGCATGAGGACGCGAACATTATCTTCGGCGCTGTGCAGGATGAGGCGATGGGGGAAGATGTAAAGATCACCGTAATCGCCACGGGTTTCCGGCAGCAGGAGATGCCGGCCCGGCGCGAGCGAATGCTGGCCGAGGCGACGTTACCCACGCTCCGATATGACGTTCCAATCGAGCCTCGCATTTCGGTACCGCGGGCCGCGGCGCCTAGATTTTTGAGTGAAGAGCTCGCACAACCCGGTCCGGTGGCCGAAGAACGCCGTGGGCCGACGGCCGAGCCTAAGATCGTTTTACCTGAGGCACCATCCCCGACGCCGACGCGTCAGGAGTTGGTTCCGGTACCCGCATCAGTATTTGATGATGATTTCTTCCGGAGCTCCCAATCGAGGGTCACAGTATCGCATCACTCCGACGACCCCGTTCGAGTGGAGGCTGGGGTTCGTGACAGCGCTTACTTCCCGGTATCTGAGAACGTCCCATTAAATGTCCCGGCCTCCGATACCAGCGTGCGGGCTCCCTTTGGAGACACAGCGTCGGTACAGGCCGACTCCGTGGAACCGGATGATTTGGATATACCGGCCTTTTTAAGACGTGGGAACTGAGCTTTTCGCGACGCAATCCGCGCAAGCCAAGTACCATGGAAGTAGCACTTTTGTTAGACGGAACATTCTTTAGGATGTTCTAAGGGTTTGTCATTGACGAATGGCAACTCAATTGCACCATACGTTTTGATGTTAGAAGGAGCACCCGGGTGTCTAAATGGGTCAACGTCGTTGGCGGTATCCTTCTGGGCCTGGTTTTGGGTTCGGGGATTGAAGTTTGGGGGGTAACGTCGTCGGGGAGCGTAAAGCACCACTCTTCGGGGACAGTGCATGTCTCGGCGAAGGGAAAGACGGCGAAGACCTCAAAGGTAAGCAGCAGCAAGAAAAAGACAGTTTCGGCGAAAGCAACTTCATCGACACGTAGGCGCGGAGCCCGGGCAAAGTTGGCGGTTCGACGCACACGGCACTATGAGCACTTCTCCGCCAGCTCCTTTGCCGACAATCTGACGCTGGGTGACGTCACAGATGGGGAAGATCCGATCGTCCGGGCGGCGGCGATTGAGGCCTTGGGAAACATGAACGGCACGGCGCTGGCGATCGACCCTTCGAGCGGGCGCATTCTGGCAATGGTTAACCAGAAGTTGGCACTCTCCCGTGGAGCTGAACCCTGCTCGACGATCAAGTTGACAGTTGCGTTGGCGGCTCTCGAAGAAGGGATCGTAAAGAAGGATACGCCAGTAAATCTGGGCGGAAAGTATCACTTGACGCTGACTGAAGCTCTGGCGCACTCGAATAACGCGTATTTCGAAACCTTGGGCCGATCTCTCGGGTTTGAGCGAGTGAAGCACTATGCCAACGAGTTTGGCCTGGGCGAACTGGCCGGCTATCACATTCAGGGTGAGCAACTTGGAACGTATCCGGATGAAGTGCTCCCTGCGTCTTTGGGGGGCGTAGGCAGAATGTGTTCGTTCGGCGAGAGCGTTTCGATGACTCCGCTGCAATTGGGGGCATTGGTTTCGGCGATTGCGAATGGTGGAACCCTTTATTATCTGCAGCATCCGGAGAGCGCGATCGACATTGCGACCTTCGAACCGCGAGTGAAGCGACAATTGAATATCGCCCCGCTGATCCCGGAGATCATCGACGGTATGCAGGGTGCGGTGATGTATGGCACGGCACGGTCGTTGCGGACCAACTTTAGCCAGTTCCCGGTAATGGGCAAGACCGGAACCTGCTCCAATAATGGAACCCGATTTGGCTGGTTCGGTTCCTATGCGGACACTCCAAACGGGCGTATCGTGACAGTCTTCTTCCTGGAAGGTGGAAGACCGACCTTCGGACCGAAGGCCGCAGAGTTGACCGGGCAGTTTTACCAGGCGCTCTGGGATAAGAGCTACTTTCATCCCAAGTCACAGGAAGCCTCGGGAGCTGTGGGAGGCACCGATTAAGCATCGTCTGCCGGATCAAGTTGAAAGCCTCGCGTGAGCGAGGCTTTTGTTTTTGATTTCTGCGGTTTTGGGAGAGTCGTCATTTGACCCGGTTTTGCCTCGACCCCGCCCAGTGGGATAGAAGGATGGAATGAGAGTTCTTACTGCGGCAGAGATGGGCGAAACGGATCGACGGACCGTGGAGGAGTTTGGTACACCTCTCGGCGTATTGATGGAAGCCGCGGGGGAAGCAGTCGCGAAATTCGCACGGCGACAGTATCCGAAAGCAGAGCGGATCGTCGTATTGTGCGGTAAGGGCAACAATGGCGGCGACGGCATGGTTGCAGCACGGTTCCTGGCGATCTCCGGCCTGTCCGTGAGTGTGGTTTTACTGGGCAAATCGGGCGACGTCAAAGGAGAAGCGGCGTCGGCGCTGGCACGCCTGCTCGATACGGGTAAGGTTGTTGTGCACGAGGTGCAGGACGAGGAAACTTTGCAGCGTGTCCTTTGGGAAACTGGAGTGACCGAAGAGCCTGTCGGAAGCCCCGCCGACCTGCTGTTGGACGCGGTGGTAGGAACCGGATTTCATCCTCCTCTGCGTGGACTTGCAGAGACGGCCCGAGGTCTGGTCGAGGGACTCTCCTTTCCAGTAATCGCGGTAGACATGCCGAGTGGATGGAATGCTGACTCCGTGGAGCAGACCGCGCCAGGAGCGTTTCGTGCGGATGTCGTGGTGACGTTTACCGCCCCAAAGCTGGCGCACGTCTTCGGATATATGACTTCCGGTCCGGTGGTGGTCGCAGAGATCGGCTCACCTGAAGATGCCATTCCCCAGGGCGATGGATTGAGCTGGACTGGAAGCTCCAAAGCGCTGGCGGAGAAGCCGCGCGACCCCAACTCCAATAAAGGGAAGTTCGGGCATGTCCTGGTGGTCGGCGGAAGTTATGGAACGGCTGGAGCTCCAGCAATGTCGTCACTCGCCGCTCTGCGGACGGGGGCTGGTCTGGTGACTGCGGGAGTTCCAAAGAATGTGGCCGATGTAGTGGCGTGTGTAACGCCGGAGCTGATGGTCAAACCCCTCGCGGAGGATGCGGAAGGCTCAATTGCACAGGAGAATGTGGAAGGGACAAAGCTGGAAGAACTCTTGAATCGGATGACGGTCGTGGCGCTCGGACCAGGATTATCGCAGCGTGGCGATGCGAAGGCCGTGGCTCGGAAGCTGGTCGCAAAGGTGACGGTGTCGATGGTGGTCGATGCGGATGGATTGAATGCCTTCGACGGAAGAGCTGACCTGTTGGATGGCACGGGGCGGGTGTTGGTGTTGACTCCGCATCCGGGCGAGATGGCACGGTTGTTGGGGCTGACTGTAAAAGAGGTCGAGGCCGATCGCATCGGATTGGCGAGAAAGTTTGCGACGGAGCACAAGCTCACGCTGGTACTGAAAGGGTGGCGGACGCTGATAGCGCATCCGGATGGTCGCGTCGCCGTGAATACGACTGGAAATCCAGCCATGGCCAAGGGAGGCAGCGGCGATATCCTGACGGGAATTGTAGCGGCGATGCTGTCGCAGTACTCGAACGATGTAGCTCGCGCAGTCGAGACGGCAGTTTACCTGCACGGCTTGGCGGCAGATTTTGCAGCGCGCGTAATGGATGAGCATACCGTGCTCGCCACCGACACGGTAGCGCATTTTTCAGATGCCTTTCGCTGCCGAATACGAGATGAAGATGGATTTACCTGGATATGCGGGCTGCGGTGAACAGTAACCGTTGTCTTGTTTTGACCGCGTTAAAATACAAGGAGAGCCGTTGAAGAACTTTTCTCGAGAGAAGAGATTTCGCACCCGAAGCGTTGCGGGAACATTAGCACTGGGAGAGAGGATCGCCGAAATCCTCTTGCCTGCACCAAAACTCGTAGTCCTGCGTGGCGAGGTTGGCGCGGGAAAAACGACGTTGGTGAAGGGAATCGCCGCCGCACTGGGAGCCGCGACCGAGGAGGATGTAACCAGCCCTACGTTCACCTTGGTACATGAGTACGCTGGGTCGAAGGTGAAGGTCTACCACCTCGATCTTTATCGTCTGGAGACGGAACGTGAGCTGGCGACTCTTGGCCTTGAAGAAATGATCGCCGAACCCGATGCCCTGGTGCTTGTGGAATGGGGAGAGCGCTTCGAGAACGTCGTTTCACGCATGGATGCGGAGATTGCGATGGAGCATGGTGAAGGCGATGAGCGTGGAATGATGGTTCGCTGGGCCTGAAGTATGGACGACGGTTGAATTGGAGGCGTTTATGCAAAGTGGTTCGGATAAGACGATTGTTGTTGTGGCCTATAGGCCGAAGGTGGGGAAGGAAGCGGAGCTCGAGAAGATTACTCGTGAGCATGTTCCTCTACTACGCCGGGAAGGATTGGCCACGGATCGAGCCGCCGTTGTAGCAAAAGCAGCGGACGGCACGGTTGTGGAGGTCTTCGAGTGGACTCAGGGCGGCGTGGAGCGGGCGCATTCCAATCCTGCCGTCCTGAAGCTCTGGGAGCGATACGCCGCCGCCTGCGAGATCGTGCCCCTGACCGGATTGGCTGAATCGTCCACCATGTTCGCATCGTTTACTCCTATGGATTTGAATTGAGCTGGAGCCTCAGGCGAAGAGGCATTGCTGCGTATGCATTCTGGCCGGCGTGGCTGGCTTTCGCGGGGCGGCAGCCTGAGGTTCGGGATTACGAGGGCGCGGATCGGTTGAGGTAGATCCGTGTGGCGCTAAAAGCGGGGTCTTAAGGGTGCTGCCGATGTCCTCCGGCTCGTCGAGCCGACGACGATTGAGGCCATGGCGCTCCCGTGCCTTGGCTACGAGACTGGTGAGGTGTTGGGCGTAGGGCTTCGAAGCGAAGTCGGCATGGTCGAAGCGGCGGTGGTAGTCGGCAACGAGATGAGGGAAGTGCTCCCGAACGAAACTCAGGTAGGTAGGACGGGAGCACGGCTTTAGAAAGAGCGGGTTGGCGGCGAAAAAACTGGCATTTGCCTGCGAGGCGAGTGAAGCCATGCGGTCGATCGCTTCCTCGGTATCTGTGATACCCGGCAGAAGGGGCGAACAGAGGATTCCCGTTGTGATGCCGGCATGGCGGAGCTGGCGAACGGTTTCGAGGCGAAGATCGGGGCGGGGAGCACGTGGCTCGAGCAGGCGGGCGAGACCGGCGTCCGGCGTGGTGATCGTGATATGGACGACAAGGCGATTGCGCCGGTGAATCTCCTGAAGCAGGTCGATATCGCGAAGAATCAGGCGAGACTTGGTGACGATTCCGATGTTATAGCCCGAGTGCCGTGAGAAGACTTCCAGCAGACTGCGGGTGATGCGGGCGCGGCGCTCGATCGGCTGCCAGGGATCGGTGGCGGTACCGATGGCAATCTGGTCGGAGGGATGGTGGCGGCGAAGTTCCTGCTCAAGCAGCCAGGCGGCGTTCTGCTTGAGGAAGATGAGTCGCTCGAAGGTGAGCGGATCGTGGAAGTCCGGCTGTCCAGCCGTTTGAGGCTGGCCCGGGGCGGGAGCCATGAACTCATGGGTATAGCGGGCGTAACAGTAACGACAGGCGAACTCGCATCCCCGATAGGGATTGATGGCCCAGGCGATCCAGCTCATACGCTTGGAGATAGAGCGATTCAGGACGCTGCGGACTTTGAGAGTGCGGAACTCAATGAGATGACCGTCGTCCGTGTGGGTCGACTCAACGGCCATGCGGGCAATGCCTACCGGAGGCGATCCGGACGGCTGGTCGATGATAGGGAAGAGCGAGGCGTTTGTTTTTGTTGTTTTCGCCATTTGTTCGCCTTTCTTGAGATGAGAATAGGCCCATCCATATCGGTCGTCAAGCTACGAGTTTTGAACAGGTGGAAATCCTCTTTTGCCGAATCGCGATGGTGCGAGGACAGGGCCCGTAAATGGCCAGAATCGAGGATTAAACTGGCAAAAAAGATAAAAAAGTTTGCATAAGGCGCAAACTTACTGCATACTTATAAGAGTGTCTCAACTAGCCGTTGAGACCAGTCGATAACCACGCCCCGAAGGAACAGATTCGAGAGGGGTGGGAGATGAGGAAAGATGGCCAGGAAGATCTCCAAGAATTTGACGAAGGCGCGCGCGCTCGTTGAGCCCCGTCCTTACGTTCTGGCGGACGCAGTTCCGCTGCTTCAGAAAGCAAAGTACGCAAAGTTTGATGAAACCGTCGATCTGACGATGCGTCTCGGTGTCGATCCGCGGCACGCCGACCAGATGGTTCGCGGCACGGTTGTTTTGCCGCACGGCTTGGGCAAGACCAAAATTGTGGCTGTCATTGCTTCGGGCGATAAGGTTCGCGACGCTGAGGCGGCGGGAGCTGAGTTCTTCGGCGGCGAAGAGCTGGTCGAGAAGATCCAGAAAGAGAACTGGACCGCGTTCGATGCGCTGATCGCGACTCCTGACATGATGAAGTCGGTTGGACGCCTGGGTAAGGTTCTTGGACCCAAGGGTCTTATGCCGAACCCCAAGACCGGCACGGTTACCACCAATGTTGCGGATGCGGTGAAGGAGATCAAGGCTGGTAAGGTCGAGTTTCGGACCGATAAGACCGCTCTGGTTCACGTTCCCGTGGGTAAGCTCTCGTTTGATCAGCAAAAGCTGATCGACAATGCGATGACCGTGATCACCAGTGTTGTGAAGGCAAAGCCTTCCGCAGCCAAGGGTAAGTACATCAAGGGCGTGACGATCAGCTCGACGATGGGCCCTGGGATTCAGCTGGATTACGCAGCGGCCGAGGCTGCCGGCAAGGCGTAAACAGCCGGTTCGGCGTATAGGGATTTTGTCGCACTAGGCGACGCACAATTTCAGCTAGCTAATCAGGGCTAGCAGTGAAGGCTAGGATTTTTATGGCACTGTCCAGATCACAGAAGTCGGATAAGGTAAAGAAGCTCGCGAGCGAGCTGGAGACCTCGACCTCGGCCATTATCGGTACATTTACCGGGCTGACGGCGGAGAAGGACTTCAGTCTGCGCAAGACGGTTCGGAGCGCTGGTGGAAGCTATCACGTGGTGAAGAATAAGCTTGCTGCGCGCTCGGCTGAAGGCACGAAGATCGAAGATGCATTGAAGGGGCTGAAGGGCGTCAACTCTGTGGCCTACACCTCGGGCGATCCCGTGGCTTTGGCAAAGGCCCTCTCTACGTGGGTGAAGGACAATTCGGAGTTCACCTTCAAGCTGGGTATCGTCGATGGCAAGGTGATCAATGTTCAGGAGATCACCGAGCTGGCCAACATGCCGGGCAAGGAAGAGCTGTTCTCGAAGCTTCTGTTCCTGATCAATGCTCCTGCGCAGCGTTTGGCGACAGTGATCAATGCGACCGGACGCGATCTGGCCGTTGTGATCAACCAGGGCGTCGAGAAGGAGAAGTTCTCCGGATCGGCTCCTGCAGCGAAGGCCGAAGAGGCAGCCCCGGCGGTTACCGAAGTTGCCGCAGCGCATGTCGAAGAGTCGGCAGCCAGCGAGCAGCCTTCGGGCGCGGCTCAGCCTGAGAATGCGACAGCGTCTCAGGCGGGTGAAGCGGCAGGCTCGGAGCCTGTTGAGGGGTAATCAAGTTTCGTCTGGTCTTGTTCGGGTGCGCTGGTCTGGGCGCAACGGAAACCCGGAAGGGGCTAGGCAACCGGAGCGGAGTAGGGCTTCGGAGAAGTAATCGGCAGTACAAGTTCAGAAGGTATTGGAGAAGAAAAATGGCGGACATTCAGCAGTTGGAAGATTCGATCGTTAGCTTGAGCCTGCTTGAGGCTTCGGCTCTGGTAAAGAAGCTCGAGGAGCGTCTTGGCGTTTCGGCAGCAGCGGCAGCAGTAGCTGCTCCGGCTGCGGGTGGCGGCGCGGCAGCGGCAGCCCCGGCAGAAGAAAAGACTGAGTTCACCGTTATCCTGAAGGATGCCGGTGCGAACAAGATCAACACCATCAAGGCTGTACGCGAAGTCACCGCTCTTGGCTTGAAGGAAGCCAAGGATCTGGTAGACGGCGCTCCCAAGCCTTTGAAGGAGAACATCTCGAAGGACGACGCGGCTGCAATCGCGAAGAAGTTCGAGGGTGTTGCTACCGTAGAAATCAAGTAGTTACCCGGCAGTTGCACTTCTGGGCGGAACGAGTTATTCTTATCAATAGAAAGATTCGTTCCGCCCTGTTGTGCTGAGCTGGCGGGCAGTTATCGGCGGTGAAATCCAGATACACGGTTGGTTGTACTCCGGTCCATCCTCTCAGGGAGAGGGGTTAAGGGGCCGGCCATCATGCGTTTCTAGCGGCGGATGCGCATGGTGCCACTGGTTTCAGGCAGACAGCAGCGAATTTGGGGCAAGGCGAGCCTCAAAACGGCGGCAGACATTCATCTCATTACGATCGGAATAGTGCACAAGTCGACCTTTGCGCTCGCGGGACAAGCTGTCCCCTCGAGCGCTTTGCCGTGTTTTTATGTATTTCGGCTCTGCGGGGCAGAGCTTTAGACCGAAAGTACGCGTTCCTTATAGCAGATTCGTTCCTTAGTAAGCGAGTTGGACGCGATGAAAAGATTTTGAAGTTTTGAGGTAAGACGTCGCGGGATGACCGGCGACGAGATATTTGCGTACGGGTTGGCTGGAATCGAGGACGGCAGAACCCGATGAAATCAGAAGCGCAATACCGAACTAACAAGAAGAGTCAGGACCGGGACTCTTCCCCTTACGAAGGTGATTTTGCACGCACCGTCTAAGGGTCCTCGAAGGTAAGTATTCAGGGAGAGAGCATGTCCAGCGAAATGCGCGCGATCCGCAGCCGTCTTGATTTTTCCAAGATTCCAACCGCAATTGAAATTCCCAACCTTATCGAAGTGCAGCGCCGGAGCTATGAGCGCTTTCTGCAGATGGATAAGCTCCCCCAGGAGCGTGAAGACAACGGTCTGCAGTCGGTCTTTACCTCGGTCTTTCCGATCACTGATTTTCGCAACGTGTCAGAACTCGAGTTTGTCGACTATTCGATCGGAAACTGGGAGTGCAAGTGCGGTTACCTCAAGGGGCTCAACCATCTGCGCACGGCCTGCGTGAACTGCGGCCACATGGTGATCACCGATCCCTTTCACCCTGGCGATGTACTTTGCAATTTTTGCGGAACCTACAACAAGAACACCCCTGACTTCTGCACCAAGTGCGGAGACCCTGTCGGTCTTCAGCTGAAGTACGACCAGGCGGAGTGCGAAGAGCGGGGCATGACCTACTCGGCTCCCCTCAAGGTCACGATTCGCCTGAAGATCTACGATAAGGATCCGGAAACCGGCGTCAAGACCCTGCGCGACATGAAGGAGCAGGAAGTCTTCTTCGGCGATATTCCGTTGATGAGCGCCAATGGCACCTTTATCGTCAATGGCACTGAGCGCGTCATCGTCTCGCAGCTGCATCGTTCGCCCGGCGTCTTCTTTGAGACGGCGAACAACCGCACTTACTTCCTCGGCAAGATCATCCCGTATCGCGGCAGCTGGGTAGAGTTCGAGTACGACCAGAAGAACACACTGTATGTCCGTATCGACCGCAAGCGCAAGTTCCTGGGAACGATCTTCCTGCGCGCGCTCGGCCTGCGCACGGACGAGGAGATCTTGAAGACCTTCTACACGGTCGACACGATCAATCTGAAGGAAGGAAAGCTGAACTGGAAGGTCGCCCACGATGGGACCGCGACCAATCTGCAGGGCACGCGTCCTGCTGCGCCGGTCACAGTGAAGGGCGAAGAGATTGCTCCGGCAACGCGCAAGATCTCGGCGCACTCCCTGAAGGCTCTGCGTGCGGCGAAGGTCGAAGAGATTGAAGTAGAGACCAGCGAATTTGATGGCGCGATGACTGCGGCCGACGTGGTCGATCTGACAACCGGTGAGTTGTTGTACGAAGCCAATCAGGAACTGACCGCCGATAAGCTGCACAAGATTCAGCAGTCCGGCGTGACCAGCTTTGAGGTCTTCTTCCCCGACCGCGACGATGTGGGCAACATTATCACCAACACACTGCGCCGCGACTCGGTTCGCAAGCCCGAAGAGGCCCTGATCGAGATCTACCGCAAGCTGCGTCCGGGTGACCCTCCGACTCTCGACACGGCGACGGCTCTCTTCGAGGGCATGTTCTTCGATGCGCGCAAGTACGACTTCTCTCGTGTAGGACGTCTGAAGTTCAACATCAAACTGTATGAGAATGCTGAGGCGACTGGGCTCGACAAGCGGACCCTGACCCCCGATGACTTCTACGGGACGATCAAGTACCTGCTCAAGCTGCGCAAGAATATTGGCATGGTGGATGACATCGATCACCTTGGCAATCGCCGCGTACGCGCGGTGGGCGAGCTGATGGAGAACCAGTTTCGCATCGGTCTGGTTCGCATGGAGCGCGCCATCAAGGAAAAGATGAGCGTGTATCAGGAGATGTCGACGGCGATGCCGCACGACCTGATCAACGCCAAGCCTGTCATGGCCGCGATTCGCGAGTTCTTCGGAAGCTCGCAACTCTCGCAGTTCATGGACCAGACCAATCCTCTGTCAGAGATCACGCACAAGCGCCGCCTGTCGGCCCTTGGGCCGGGCGGCCTCTCGCGTGAGCGTGCGGGCTTCGAAGTCCGCGACGTGCATCCGACGCACTACGGACGCATCTGCCCGATCGAGACGCCGGAAGGCCCGAACATCGGCCTGATCTCCTCGCTCAGCTGCTTTGCGCGGATCAACGAGTACGGCTTCATCGAGTCGCCGTATCGCCGCGTGAAAGAGGGCAAGGTGATGGACTACGTCTCGGTGACCAATGCCGGGGAGAGCGGTCTGCGCCAGGGTGACTACCTCGAGGTAAATGAGGCGAAGAAGCTCAACGATCAGTTGAAGAAGGATAAGAAGCGCACGATGGATCTCACTCCATTCAGCTTCTATCTTTCGGCGTGGGAAGAAGATCGCCACACGATCGCGCAGGCGAACGTCGAACTCGATGAGGCCCTGAACATCGTTCAGGACATCGTCGATGCCCGTCGCCAGGGCAACTTCGTTCTGGTAAGCAAGGCCGAGGTTGACTATGTCGACGTCTCGCCGAAGCAGCTGGTCTCGGTTGCAGCCTCCTTGGTGCCGTTCCTCGAGCACGACGACGCGAATCGCGCGCTGATGGGTGCAAACATGCAGCGCCAGTCCGTTCCTCTACTGGTCTCTGAGGCTCCCTTCGTTGGAACCGGTATGGAGGGTGTCACTGCTCGCGACTCGGGTGCTGTGATCCTCGCCAAGCGCAACGGCATCGTGGACTCGGTCGACTCGGAGCGCATCATTATCCGTGTCGAGGGTGAGCATCATCCAACGCAGCTTTCGCGTGAGGTTGGCAGCGATATTTATCAGCTGACCAAGTTCAAGCGCTCGAACCAGAACACCTGCATCAACCAGAAGCCGGTGGTCCGCAAGGGCGATCGCGTGTTGAAGGGCGCGGTGATTGCAGACGGTCCTTGCACGGAGCAGGGCGAACTCGGCCTTGGCCGTAACGTTCTGGTCGCGTTCATGCCGTGGCGTGGTTACAACTTCGAGGACGCAATCCTTATCTCGGAGAAGCTGGTCCGCGAGGACTACTACACCTCGATCCATATCGAGGAGTTCGAGATCGAGGCCCGCGACACGAAGCTTGGGCCGGAAGAGATCACGCGCGATATTCCGAACGTCTCCGAGCACGCTCTGCGTGATCTGGACGAGTCGGGCATCATCCGTATCGGCGCGAAGATCTCGCACAACGACATCCTCGTGGGCAAGGTAACGCCGAAGGGCGAAACCCAGCTGACGCCGGAAGAGAAGCTTCTGCGTGCCATCTTCGGCGAGAAGGCCGGCGACGTTCGTGACGCTTCGCTGACCTGCCCTCCAGGTATCGAAGGAACGGTCGTCGACGTCCGCATCTTCTCTCGCAAGGGACAGGAAAAGGACGAGCGCGCCAAGCAGATCGAGCAGGAGCAGATCGAGAAGCTGGAGCGCAATCTGGCTGACGAAATCCGCATTCTGACCGACGAGCGCCTGAAGCGACTTGAGGCGATTCTCGGCGGGAAGGAAGTTCAGGCCGATCTACACGACGAGCGCACCAACAAGAAGCTGCTCTCGAAGGGCGAGATTCTGAACCGCGACACCATCGAGCTGATCTCGACGCGTAACCTGAAGCGTATTCGCTACGCCGACAAGGATCCGCGCGTCAACGAGCAGATCGACGAGATCGAAGAGATGACTTCGCGTCAGATCGACGTTCTGCGCAAGATCACCAACGAGAAGATCGGCAAGATGTCCAAGGGCGACGAGCTTGCACCAGGCGTCATCAAGATGGTGAAGGTCTACATCGCGATGAAGCGCAAGCTCTCGGTCGGCGACAAGATGGCCGGACGCCACGGTAACAAGGGTGTTATCGCCCGCATTCTGCCGGAAGAGGACATGCCGTACCTCCCCGACGGAACGCCGGTCGAGATCGTCCTGAATCCGCTTGGTGTGCCTTCGCGTATGAACGTAGGTCAGATTCTCGAGACCCACCTGGGGTGGGCTGCTCATGAGCTTGGTAAGCAGGTGGCCGAACTGGCTGCGAACATGGAGGAAGCGAACGAGGTTCGCGAACTCTTCAAGGCGCGCTTTGCTGGCACTGCTGCTCTCAACCAGCTTCTGACTCTCGACGACGAGCAGACGATGCGCGTCGCTGCAGGCATGAAGCGGGGCATCTGGTTCGGCACGGCAGTCTTCGATGGTGCGCGTGAGACCGAGATCAAGGCGTTGCTTGCAGCGGCGGGTCTTCCGAGCTCCGGCAAGAGCCTTCTGCATGACGGCATGACGGGTGAGGAGTTCGAACAGCCCGCCACGGTCGGTTATATCTACATGTTGAAGCTCTCGCATCTGGTCGACGACAAGATCCACGCTCGCTCGATCGGGCCGTACTCGCTGATCACGCAGCAGCCGCTGGGTGGTAAGGCGCAGTTCGGTGGACAGCGCTTCGGTGAGATGGAAGTCTGGGCCCTCGAAGCCTACGGTGCGGCCTACATCCTGCAGGAACTGCTTACCGCGAAGTCCGATGATGTCTATGGCCGTACCAAGATCTACGAAGCCATCGTCAAGGGCGAGGCAGCGATCGAGCCCGGCGTGCCGGAGTCGTTCAATGTGCTCATTCGCGAGCTGCAGTCTCTCTGCCTCGACGTTGAGCTGGTCAAACAGGCCGATCAGAAGAAACAGCCGCTGCCGGCGATCGCAGCAGCCGACTAATGAACTAAGCCTGAGGAGGCTTTTCCGGGCCTCCTCAGGTGCTACTCACCTTTTTGCAGTAGCAAAGACAATCGAATTTGAGCTTCAGTTTTAGAACCACGGCAACGCGATACGCCGACAGTTATCGCAAGAAAAGATTTAGCAACCGCAGCGGATGCTGCACACCTGCAATCGCAGGAAATAAGGGAGACGCAAAATATGTTCCGCTCCAGCCCCTTCGAACTAACCGGACCGATCGCTGACTTCGACGCGATCAAGATCCAGCTTGCCAGCCCGGAGAAGATCCGCAGCTGGTCTCACGGTGAGGTCACCAAGCCCGAGACCATCAACTACCGCACCTTCAAGCCTGAGCGCGACGGCCTGTTCTGCGCACGTATTTTTGGTCCTATTACGGACTGGGAGTGCCTCTGCGGCAAGTACAAGCGCATGAAGCATCGCGGCGTGATCTGCGATAAGTGCGGCGTTGAAGTCACGCTGTCCAAGGTGCGTCGTGAACGCCTCGGCCATATCGAGCTTGCTTCGCCCTGCTCGCACGTGTGGTTCTTCAAGGGACTGCCTTCGCGCATCGGCCACCTTCTCGATATCTCCCTCCGCGAGCTCGAAGCCGTGCTTTACTTCGAGTCGTACGTCGTCGTTGATCCAGGCGACGCTCCGGTCAAAGAGCGCGAGGTCATCAAGGACGAGAACCGCTTCCGCGAGCTCGACCAGCAGTACCGTCCCTCCGGCTTCAAGGCCATGATGGGAGCCGAAGCCATCAAGGAGCTGCTCAAGCGCGTCGAGATCAACGAGCTGGCGATCGAGCTGCGCGAGCGCATGAAGCAGGAGTCGTCGCTTCAGAAGAAGCTCAAGTACTCCAAGCGCCTGAAGATCGTCGAGGCCTTCCGTAAGTCCGACAACAAGCCAGAGTGGATGATCCTCGACGTGATCCCCGTCATTCCGCCCGAACTTCGTCCCCTGGTTCCGCTGGACGGCGGCCGCTTCGCCACCTCGGACCTGAACGACCTCTATCGTCGCGTCATCAACCGCAACAACCGCCTCAAGAAGCTCATGGATCTCCATGCGCCTGAGGTCATCGTGCGCAACGAAAAGCGCATGCTCCAGGAGGCCGTCGACGCTCTGTTCGATAACGGCCGCCGTGGCCGCGTCCTGCGCGGTGCGAACAACCGTCCGCTGAAGTCGCTCTCCGATACCCTCAAGGGCAAGCAGGGTCGCTTCCGTCAGAACCTGCTCGGCAAGCGCGTCGACTACTCCGGCCGCTCGGTCATCGTGGTCGGTCCGGAGCTGAAGCTGCACCAGTGCGGTCTTCCCAAGAAGATGGCGCTCGAGCTCTTCAAGCCCTTCATCTATCACCGTCTGGAGCAGACCGGTCATTGCACGACCATCAAGCAGGCCAAGGAGATGGTAGAACTGCAGGAACCGATCGTCTGGGACATTCTCGAAGAGGTCATCAAGGATCACCCGGTCCTTCTGAACCGCGCCCCGACGCTGCACCGTCTCGGCATCCAGGCCTTCGAACCCGTGCTGGTGGAAGGCAAGGCCATCAAGATCCATCCGCTGGTCTGCACCGCCTTCAACGCGGACTTCGACGGCGACCAGATGGCTGTCCATATTCCTCTCTCGCCTGAGGCTCAGATCGAAGCCAGCGTGCTGATGCTCGCCTCGCACAATATCCTCTCGCCCGCGAGCGGCCAGCCGATCACGGTTCCGACACAGGACCTCGTTCTCGGCATCTACTACCTCACCAAGGCAAAGGTCAACGCAAAGGGTGAAGGCCGCGTCTTCGCGAATATCGAAGAGGTGCTGATGGCGCTCGAAGCCAAGCAGGTCGAAACCCTCACGCCAATTCGTCTGCGCTACACGGGCCCCGTGCTCGACATGACCACGGCCTACGACGATCAGGACCTGACGCATACGGAGCCGGTGGAGTTCAACAAGCAGTACATCAATACCACGGTCGGCCGAGCGATCCTCAACGACGCTTTGCCGGAGCAGATGCCTTACGTCAATGGTCTGCTCAAGAAGAAGGGCATGGGGCAGTTGATTAACTACTGCTATCTGAACCTTGGGCTCGAAGTCACGGTGAAGACGCTGGACCGCATCAAGGATCTCGGCTTCCGTTACGCTACGCGGTCGGGTCTCTCCGTCGGTCTCGATGACATGGTTATCCCGGAGTCGAAGTACACCGTTGTCTCCGATGCTGAAAAGCAGGTCATTAATGTGCAGCAGCAGTACCTTGACGGTGCAATCACCAATGGTGAGCGCAACAACAAGGTCATCCAGATGTGGTCAAGCGTCACCGAGAAGGTGGCCGACGAGATGTTCAACAACATGAAGAAGGCGGACAAGGAAGGAGCCATGAACCCGATCTACATCATGGCCGACTCCGGTGCTCGTGGTTCGAAGCAGCAGATTCGTCAGCTCTCCGGTATGCGTGGTTTGATGGCCAAGCCCTCGGGCGAAATCATCGAGACCCCCATCACGGCGAACTTCCGTGAGGGTCTCACCGTGCTGCAGTACTTCATCTCGACGCACGGCGCTCGTAAGGGTCTTGCGGATACTGCTCTGAAGACTGCGGACTCGGGTTACCTGACCCGCCGTCTGGTCGACGTGGCGCAGGACGTCATCATCTCGCAGAACGATTGCGGAACCGTGGAAGGCATCTATGTCACGCCGATCATCGAAGCCGGCGAGACCATTGAGCCCCTGCGTGACCGCATCATCGGCCGCGTCTCGCTCGAGAAGCTGAAGGACTACGAGGGCAAGACCATCGTCGATATCAATCAGGAGATCGATGAGGATCTGGCCAGCGCCATCCAGGCAGCCGGTATCGAGCGCGTGAAGATTCGCTCCGTACTGACCTGCGAGTCCAAGCGCGGCGCCTGCATCCTGTGCTATGGCCGTAACCTGGGCTCGGGCAAGATGGTCGAGATGGGCGAAGCTGTTGGCGTCATCGCGGCACAGTCGATTGGAGAGCCCGGAACCCAGCTCACCATGCGTACCTTCCACATCGGCGGAACGGCATCGCGCGTCTCCGACGCCTCGCACATCGAGGCTAAGAACGCCGGTATGGTTCGCTTCATCAACCTGGTCACCGTACGTGCAAAGTCGGGCGACCTGGTGGCGATGAATCGTAACGGCTCCATCGCGATCATCGACGAGAAGGGCCGTGAGAAGGAGCGCTATGCGATCGTCTACGGCGCGAAGCTGAAGATCGAGGACGGCGCTCACGTCAACCTCGGCGACAAGCTCGGCGAGTGGGACCCCTACACCTTCTCGCTCCTCACCGAGATCGCCGGCACGGTCCAGTTCAAGGACCTGCAGGAAGGCGTAACCCTCCACGACGAGATCGACGAGGTCACCGGCCTTTCCCGGCTGGTCGTCGCCGACTCGGCGGATGAGAAGCGTCAGCCGACGATCATCATCAAGAGTGCGCAGGGCAACAAGCGCTACCTGATGCCGAGCCGCGCTCACCTTATGGTGGCCGATGGCGACGAGCTCTACCCGGGAGACATCCTGGCGAAGATCCCGCGTGAGACCACCCGCACCAAGGACATCACCGGCGGTCTGCCGAGGGTCGTCGAGTTGTTCGAGGCACGCAAGCCGCGTGACCCCGCAATCATCTCGAAGATCGACGGCGTGGTTCGCTTCGGCGATGTCACCAAGGGACAGCGCAAGGTCTACGTCACAGCCGACAACGGACAGGAAGAGGAGTACTCGGTTCCGCGCGGTGTGTATGTCAACGTGCAGGAAGGCGAACGCCTCCGTGCCGGTGACGCGCTCATCGACGGTCCGCGTAATCCGCACGACATCCTTGAGGTGCTCGGCGAGCGCGCACTGCAGCAGTACCTGGTGAACGAAATCCAGGAAGTCTACCGTCTGCAGGGTGTGGCCATCTCCGACAAGCACATCGAAGTCATCGTCCGGCAGATGCTGCGCTGGGTCAAGATCGAAGAGGTTGGCGACACCACCTTCCTCATCGATCAGCAGACCGATCGCTTCCGCTTCAACGCCGAGAACCAGCGTGTACTGATGACGGGTGGACGTCCCGCAATTGGCCGCTCGCTTCTGCTCGGCATCACCAAGGCGTCGCTCTCGACCGACAGCTTCATCTCGGCCGCCAGCTTCCAGGAGACAACCCGCGTCCTCACAGAGGCCTCGATCAACGGTGCCGTCGACACGTTGCGCGGTCTCAAGGAAAACGTCATCGTCGGCCGCCTCATCCCAGCCGGCACGGGCATGGAGTACTACCGCAACGTTCAGCTCTCACCGGAGCTCGAAGAAGTGGCAGCCCAGGTCCAAGCCGAGGTTCAGGAGGCGCACGATGCCGAAGAGCGTGAGCTCGAGGCAATGCGCATGGAAGGCGAGCAGGAAGAGATGGCTGCCGAGTAGGTACCAACTCGCACGCTTGTGCAATAAAAACAAACGGCAGAGCTTCGGCTCTGCCGTTTTCTATTTTCTGTCACGCAACAGCATGAAATCGATGTTGCCGGAGTATACTTCGTTACGTTTTCCGAAATATTTTGCAGAGGAGAAGGTAAGACGATGGGAAGAATTTTGTGCCTACTGTTAGCTTCGGCGGCAACGCTGCTGGCTCAGCCTGTGGTTCCTGGAGCCTGGACGATCGCCGGCGACGTCCAGGGGTACCCTATCAACGAATCCTGCAGCTTCACTCAGGACAAGGAAAAGATCTCTGGCGTTTGCAAGAACGATGAAGGGAAGTCGTACGACACTACAGTGACCGTCGCTGAAAAGAAAGTGACCTTCGTTCACGGCGGTCAGTATCAGGGAGATCCTCTGACGCTCACGTTTACTGGAACCTGGAATGACAAAGGAGAACTGGGCGGCGATATCGATGTTCAGCCGTTGAATGTAGCGGGAACGTTTACCGCGAAGAAGGCAGAGAAGACAGAGAAGGCGGATACCAAGTAGACGGATGGAAGGAAAGTAGCAGGGCGGACTCAACCGAGTCCGCCCTTTGTTTCTTACCGGGCTCCTGTTAGCCTTTGTCTCAATCCATAGAGTTAAGTCAGAAATTGCAACTGGAGGACTCTTACGAATGAGACTTATTGTTTCCGCCGCTGCTTGTGCCTTTACCCTATCCGCGATTGCCCTCGCTCAACAGGACAAAGTCGTCGGCAATGACATCCCCGCATCCTTCACGCCGCCGGCAGTGACACCCTATGAAAAATCTGCGCCCGAAACGGACTATATCAAGCGCGTCGAGATGATTCCCATGCGGGATGGCGTCAAGCTCTACACCGTCATTGTCATTCCCAAAGGCGCCAAAAATGTCCCGATCATCCTTACCCGGACTCCTTACAACGCCGCAGCCAGGGCCGCTGCCAATCGCACGCCAACGGCCCTGGGAGCAGTCGCTGCGCCAACAGGTTCCCGTGCCTCTCGCGAAGCCAACGCGGAGAAGCCGGTCGATCAGCCGAAGATGATCAACTTGCTGGGGCTGCCAGACGAAGTCTTCGTTCATGCCGGCTGGATTCGCGTCTATCAGGACGTTCGCGGAAAATACGGCAGCGAGGGAGTCTATCTCATGACCCCGCCTCCCGTAGGGCCATGGAATCCAACTGGCGCCGACGACACCACCGACGGATATGACACGATTGACTGGCTGGCAAAGAATATCCCTGAGTCCAACGGTAAGGTTGGCATGATCGGCTCCTCGTACGAGGGATACACCGTCCAGATGGCGCTCCTGCATCCGCACCCGGCTCTCAAGGCAGCTGTCCCCGAAAGCCCGATGACCGATGGCTGGATGGGCGACGACTGGTTTCACTATGGCGCCTTTCGTCAGGTCAGTCTGGACTACTACATCTCCCAAACCACGGTTCGCGGACTTGGAAAACATATTGTTCATCCCGCGCACGACGATTACACGGCATACCTCGAAACCGGCTCAGCCGGAGACATGGCCCGTAAGCTTGGTGAGGAGCAACTGCCGTACTGGAAGACAGTAGAAGCACATCCTGCCTACGATAGCTTCTGGCAGTCGCAGGCGCTCGATAAGCTGATGGCAGGGAAGCCATTGACTGTTCCAACCATGTGGCTACAGGGGCTTTGGGATCAGGAAGACATGTGGGGCGCCATCCATAGCTATCGTGCCACTGAGCCCATGGACCCGTCGAACACGATGAACTACCTCGTCATGGGCCCCTGGTTCCACTCCCAGGTCAATCGAGAAGGCACGAACCTCGGCCCACTCATCTGGCAACAGGACACTACTGCCGACTTCCGCGAAAACATCCTCATGCCCTTCTTCCGCGAACATCTGGAGGACGGACCCAAAGCCAATACTCCGCCCGTCCTCATCTACAACACCGGTGAAGATCATTGGGATCGCCTGCCCAAGTGGCCGCTCAGCTGCGAATCCGGCTGCGAGTCTAAGTCGAAGCCTTTATATCTGCTCGCGGATGGCAAACTAGGTTTCACGGCTCCGTCGTCGGGCGAGAAATATACGGCCTACATCTCTGACCCAGCCAAGCCTGTACCCTACAGTCCTCGCCCCGTTACACAGAACAATCCCAACTGGAGAACCTGGCTCGTGACCGACCAGCGTTTCGTCGATGGGCGCCAGGATGTTCTCACCTTTACGACAGATGCGCTGACTGAGCCTATGCGAGTCAGTGGAACTCCCATCGTGAATCTGGTGGCTTCTACCTCGGGAACCGACTCGGACTTTGTCGTAAAGGTGATCGACGTCTTTCCAGAAAATGTACCTGGAGAGTGGGGTGGGTACGAGCTACCCATCGCAACGGACATCTTCCGTGCCAGATACCGCAAAAGCTTCGAAAAACCAGAAGCCTTCAAACCGAACGAGCCAGAACAAGTCAGATTCGATCTCCCGCAGGTAAACCATGTCTTCCTGCCCGGGCACAGAATCATGGTGCAGGTGCAATCCACCTTGTTCCCACTCTACGATCGCAACCCACAAACCTTCGTGGCCAATATATTCAACGCAAAGCCCGCAGACTATAAGACGACAGAGCAAAGGATCTATCACGCTCCGGGCAAGGCAAGCTTGATTGAATTGCCCGTGGTGAAGTGATTCTTTGCCCACTCGACGGTTGAAACAGCGGCGGTCATCGATAGATCGCCGTTGTCCAGCCAAAGCAGCCTGTATTAAAACGGTGCGCAGGACCATGGAAGGTTTGAGTAATGTACGCTCTGGTTTGCCTCATGCTTCTGGTTGTCGCAGGCGGTGCTGCTCAGGATACCCAGGACCCACGGGTACTACTCCAGAGTGCGGAGGCTCTGGTACGCAACGCAAAGAGTTGGCGAGCTGAGATTGTCGAAACCTCTCGGATATCGGGTAATGGGATGGATCTCCAATCGCAGGTTCGCATCAAGATCGCCGTACAAGCTCCACTTAAAATGAGGCGCGAGAATAGTGGGGACGATCAGACCGTATTGGTTTGCGATGGGACCGAAAGCTTTTATATGGGTGACGGCCACAACTACTACCGAAATTCAGCGAAAGTAAACCAGGATTGCGATTTCCCATTAAGCTCGTCCTACTCGCTAGGAAAAGACCCCGTTTTGGCATCGATCACAGGACATGATCACGTTGTGCTCGCAGATGGAAGTCACGCCTGTGATGTGCTCCGTGCAGAGTGGAAGGGTCCGGCGACTCGCGTCGTTCGGACAATGTGCATCGATCCTGCTTCGGGATTCATTTTGCGCGATATTACGGAGAGCGACAAGCAGGGTGTGCGATCCGTTGTGACTACCACCTTGACCAGTTATGAAAGCAATCCCACATTCCCACCAGAAACCTTCAAGTTTTCGATTCCGCCCGGCGCTGTAGAAGCTAAACCGCCCATTTAGAGAACTGGCATTCCCGTCATCTCGACCGGAGGCGCGCGGCTTCATCGCGCGTCAGAGTGGAGAGATCCATGTATTTCGTCTTTGTCGTTGCTGTTGTCTGTTTTTTTATTTCGAATCGAGAGCTTATCCAAGAAGTATTGGGCAGGTTTATAAGATCGAAGTTCTATCTGCTTTCCCTGAGCGAAGCCGAATGGGACCAGCGGTTTACAAATTTAGAACGATCTGACACAAGCATTAGGTATCCCAATCGTCACTGTGCACGGCTAGACCCTCAATAGAGAGCATCCAAAACACATGCGCCTCTTTATCGGCCTGCCGATCCCGGTCGAACTCACCCGATCCCTGATACGCACGGCGCAAACGATGCATCTTCCCGAGCCTCGCTGGACTGCACCTGAGAAGGCGCATCTCACCCTGGTCTTCCTCGGCGAAGTCTCAGAAGACAGGCTTCCATCTATCGAACAAGAGTTGACCGGGCTGAACATGACGATGCTTGATATCAGGATCACCGGCCTCGGAAGTTTCCCTCGTTCCGGCATCCTCTTCGCGGAGGTCGATCCCGCGTCGGCACTACTGCGTCTTCAGGAGCAGGTCGTAGAGCGAATGACTCGCTGCAGCTTTCCTCCGGAGCCTCGTCCCTATCGCCCGCACATCACGCTCGCACGCCTCCGCTCTCCTCTGCGGCTCGCCAAAACCCAGATGGCGCGTATCGATCCGGCGCGGCACAGCTTTCGTGTAGAGGAAGTGAATCTCTATCGCAGCCATCTCAGCGCCAAAGGCTCAAGCTACGAGGTTCTCGCAAGCAAGCGAGCAGGCGCCGGTTAAGCAGAAGATGGAGAGTCTTCCTGGAAAAGGAAGTGGGAAACAAAAAGTGCGGACTTCATCGAAGTCCGCACCCTTCAGAGGAAATCGGGAGCCCGTTGTTATCGTCCGTTGACGAGGTTGATCTCGAGGTTCAGGGGGAAGGAGACAGCCTGGTTGCTGACCGTTCCTGGCTCGAAGCGGTACTGGCTGACAGCAGCCAGCACGCTGTGGTCTACAGCCGGGCCAGCCGATTTGACGATCGTCAGATTGGTGGGCTTTCCGGTCGCGTCCACGATCATACCGACCGTTACGCTCCTATTGGCGATGACATTCGTCCAGGGGCTGGTCGTTTCGGAGTCGACCGCGACGGAATGAACAAGCTTAGGGGCAACTACACCGGTGGAGATGCGTGCGGGCTTTGCAACAGTGCCGCGATCGCCGGCCGCGCCTGCCTCAGCCGGAGCTGCTGGCCGAGCCGCGAGAGCGATCTGGGTTTGTGCAGGCGAATTTGCCTGAGCATGAAGCAGAACGGGAGACAGAAAGAGGGTGGCCAGAAGCGCTTGACGCATGCTATTTCTCCTTGAGATGATAAGTACCCGTCACCATTATTGTAGAAACTTGATACGACTGTCAAAGATTATTTATAAAAATGTTTAATCCGTTTATTTTCTTAGTCTTAGTTACGAGATCCAGCCAGTCGGGCCGATTTTTAGAAAAGAAGGCGTGCTGTTTGAGCGGATATCGTACGGATCTCACCCTGAATTTGGGCGGTAGGTGAGAAAAAGAGCTCTGTCAAGCCGGCTTCGAACGTAACTTACTGAAATAAAGCATGTTTAGGACTGCCGATTAGTTTTGTCCGCCTGGCTATACTGGAGATGGGCCCAAAAGGTGGTTGCCCGGATCTAAGGCATAAACTGTTGATTTTCTGCATTCTGGCGGTAAGTCTTTTTGTTGGAATATTTTGCGAGTTTGATCCTCGCGTAAGTTGCGCGGAATCAAGACTTTGCGCGGAAAACAGTGGGGAGGGTACCGAAGTCAATCAGCTTCGTGAACCGCCAATTGAAGAGCTTCCGTTGAGAATTTAGAAATGGGCTGTATTCTTTCCCACATGAAAAATGTTCTTGTCATCGACATCGGCGGGACTCACGTAAAGGTCGCGTCGACAGATCAACGTGTTCCCCTGAAGATCCCTTCCGGTCCCACCATGAACGCGCAGCAGATGGCCGAACAGGTGATTCTCGGCACCAAAGGCTGGAAATACGATCACATCTCGATTGGCTATCCGGGGCCGGTATCGCACGATCGCCCACTTGCAGAGCCCCACAACCTTGCTGCAGGATGGATCGATTTTCCCTATCAGGAAACGTTCAAGAAACCTCTCCGCTTCATCAATGACGCCGCGATGCAGGCCTTGGGAGGCTATCGCGGGGGCCGAATGCTCTTTCTGGGAATCGGAACCGGACTCGGTTCCGCGATGGTAATCGACGGCACGGTCGTGCCTCTGGAACTTGCTCATCTGCCGTATCGGAAGGGGCGAACCTATGAGGATTACGTAGGCAGAGATGGATTAGAGCTTCGAGGGAAGAAGCGCTGGCGCAAATCGGTCCTGGACGTGATAGAACGCCTGAAGAATGCTCTCGTTTGCGAGTATGTCCTGCTTGGGGGAGGAAATGCCAAGCTGATGAAACAGCTTCCTCCTCACATCATTCTGGGCGCGAACAGCAATGCGATCGAAGGCGGCCTTCGCCTATGGAAGGACCGCGAAGAATTGAAGGTTTCGGCCACTGTGGTGAATCAGGCACGGCGTTCCACAAAGGAGTAAGCAGTCTGTCACATTCGCTTTGGATAATGATGGAATCGCACGCCGGGCTGAGTTTCGCTTGATCTGGTTGCCTTATCCTATCGAGAGCCGTTCTCTGTTTTAATTGAAGATCAACGAACCGACAAAAGGGAGGTCAAGATCGCCGCTCCATCCAGTCTCGACCTTTCAGGTGTCTCTTCGCCCGTCAATCAGCTGGCCTCGCCACCTCCGGAGCCGGCATCGACAGAGCAGATCGTCGCCGCTCTGCGCACGATCTCCGGACTCGACGGACTGACCACCGAAGAGTACACCTGGCTCGCTACCCACTCGACTGAGCGCGTTGGTCCCGATGGCTCGCTCATCTTTCGTGAGAACGAGCCCTCGCACCACATGAATATCATTCTGCGTGGAGAGGTGATCGCACAGCGGCGTAAGTCCGGACCCGTTGCTCGTTTTGTAGGCAGAACCTCGAGACTGACCGGTAAACTGCCATTTTCGCGCATGAAGACCTGGGGTGCCGACGGCCGGTCGGTAGGACCAGTTTGGGTACTGGACATCCACGAAGACCTTTTTGAAGAGATGCTGCGCGCAATCCCATCGATGACGCAGCGTTGTGTAGCACTTCTTCTTGATCGCACACGGGACTTCACGAGGATGGACGAGCAGGCAGAGAAACTTCTGGCGCTGGGTAAGCTTGCTGCGAATCTATCCCATGAACTCAATAATCCCGCCTCCGCGGCGCAGCGGTCCGCCGTGAGTCTCTCCGTAGAGCTTCGCGAAACGGACGAAGCAAAGTACCGTCTGGGACGACTGTTTCGCTCGGATGAGGAGCTTGAGCAATACAATTCCTGGGTCAAGAGCGCCCGGGATTACATCCACGGCTCCGCCGGCTTTTCACTCATTCCTAAAAGTCCGATGGAGGCGAGTGATTACGAAGAGAAGATTTTGCGCTGGCTTGAAGAGCGCCGTGTTACTACTCCATGGAGCATCGCGCCTGCCCTTGCCGAGACCAGGATACCGATTCCTATGCTGGACGCCCTTGCGGCTGCGCTCAGCCCTGAGACATTATCGCCGGCAATCGCAACCTTTGCCGGATCGCTTCGCGTCGAGCGTATGGCAGACACGGTTGTCGATTCGAGCGAACGTATCTTTGAGCTTATCAGCGCCATTCGCGGGTACTCCTATATGGATCAGGCGCCGATTCAGGATATTGACCTCCCTGTATCCATCGAAAATACGTTGGCTATGTTTCGCTCGAGAACCGCTCACGTAAAGATTCACCTCGAATTCGAGCAGGATCTCCCTCAAATAAGTGCCTATGGCAGCGAGCTCAACCAGGTCTGGTCGGCTCTTATTGAAAATGCGCTCGACGCCATGCACGATCGCGGCACACTCACCATCTCCATTCGGGTGACCGGACAAACGGCGCTTGTTGAAGTTAGAGATGACGGTCCTGGGATAGAAGAGGCGATTCAGTCCCGCATCTTTGAGCCTTTCTTTACCACCAAGCCAATCGGAACGGCTATGGGCCTTGGACTCGATACGGTGCAGCGTATTGTCAGCAAGCACTCCGGATCGGTCGCCCTGGATTCAAAGCCGCATGCGACCTGTTTCCAGGTCCGTATTCCCATCAATCGCCTGCGAGCCTATTAGAAGCGGCAGCGAGTAGCTTCTTGAGGTCCAGCGGCGCGGTGTACATCGCGAGTGTCCCACTCTTATCTCGCGGCCACTGCTCCTGCGGACGGTCCCAGTAGAGTTCAACCCCATTGCCGTCAGGATCACGGAGATACAGCGCCTCGCTGACGCCATGATCCGCTGCGCCATCGAGAGGAATCTCGGCCTGGAGTAGACGATGGAATGCATCCCCTAGGGCGGCCTCGGTTGGATAGAGCACTGCGAGATGATACAAACCTGTTGTTCCATGGGGCGGCGCCGTGCCACCGCGGCTCTCCCATGTATTCAGCCCCGATGTGATGGTGATAACCGCCCGCAGAAAGAAACGCGGCGGAGTTACCAAGTCGTTGCGTGATCTCGAAGCCGAGGATCCCATGGTAAAAATCGAGGGCTCTATCGAGATCCGCCACCTTGAGATGAACATGGCCCAATCGTACGCCAGGATCAATCGGTGCTCCGGAGCGACCAATGGTTTCACTCATAGCGATTGGATGAACGACCGCTTGAAAAGCATCCTATGGATGCTTGTTCTCCCCATGGAAACGGGTGAAAAAGAAAATCCAGTAGAGAAAACTTTCGCATCCGGTTCATTTTTATAGGCTCAATACATGCCATGGGTGGAGTATGCTGTCCGCACCACGGGATTTGTCAGGGCCCAGCCCGTAAAAATCGAGCATGGAGGAGCGTCTATGTTTAGCTTGCTTTGGACCGCGATTATCGGTCTTGTCGTTGGTGCGCTTGCCAAGTTGATCATGCCTGGAAAAGATCCCGGCGGAATCCTGGTGACCATGATCATCGGGATTGCAGGTTCTTTCCTGGGAACCTTTCTCGGCCGATTCATTGGTCATTACCAGGAGGGACAGTCAGCCGGATTTATCATGTCCCTGATCGGGGCGATCATTCTGCTTGCGATCTATCACTTCTTCAAGCGCCGTCAGGTGGTCTAGCCCAAAAGATGCATTGCTGCGGCCACCTTGTATCCACTTGATTGTGGCCACCAACCAGATTTAGATACTCTGCAGCACACCAATGCCACTGTATCCCTGAACGGAGGCTCCGAAGTCTTTTGCGGCTACGGGGAATCCGAGATAGTTTCCCTGCGCCTCATCGCATCGGCGACGCATCAGGAATCGTAGCTGCTCTTCGCTCTCGACGCCCTCCGCCACCACGCGGATCGCCAGTCCATGGGACATCGCGATGATCGTCCTCACGACCGCGGCTGCATTCGGGTCGGTCCCAGCCTGCTTGATAAAGCTCCGATCGATCTTCAGCCGATCGACCTGATACTGCAAAAGGTAGGAGAAGCTGCAGAACCCCGTGCCAAAGTCATCAATGGAGATGCGTACTCCCAGTTCCCGGATTCTCTGGAGCTTTTCGAGGTTTCCAGACGAGTTCACCATCAGAATATTCTCGGTAATCTCAATCTCGAGATTTCTTGCCGAAAGCCCGCTTACCGCAAGTGCGTGTTCGATCACCTGTACCAGGTTGCGTTGCTGAAATTGCCTCGGCGACAAGTTCACCGAAATAGTGAGATCGGATCCCATCTCATCCTGTAGGGCCTTGCCCTCGCGACAGGCGGTCATAAAGACCCATTCGCCTATAGAAACAATGAGTCCCGTCTCCTCTGCCAACCCAATGAACTGTGTGGGAGGAACATTGCCAAGCTTTGGATGATTCCACCGCAGTAGAGCTTCGACCCCGGTAATCAAGCCGGTTGTCAGGGATACCTGTGGCTGATAGTGCAGGCATAGCTCTCCATTCGCCAGGGCATGGCGAAGTCCGTGTTCCATAGAGAGCCGGTCCGCTGTCTCCTTCAGCATGTCTTCACTAAAGATCTGATACTGGTTCCGGCCGCTCTCTTTGGCCACGTACATGGCCGAGTCGGCCCGTTTCAGAAGATGCTTGGCGTCCGGTGCGAAGTCCGGATAGATGCAGACACCTACGCTCACCGTCACGTTCACCAGTTGCCCCTCAATCTGGATTTCAGGCGACATCCGGGTGAGTAGGTTCAGGGCACAGTTCTCAACATCGGTAACACTGGTGATGTCCGGCATCACAACGACGAATTCGTCACCTCCCACTCGCGCGACCACATCCGTACTGCGAACCGAACGCCGCAGCCGAGATGCCGTCTCAATCAGAATCTGATCTCCTGACGTGTGGCCTAACGAATCATTGATGCGTTTGAACTGGTCGAGATCGACGACGAAGACTGCAACCTTGGTTCCGTAACGTCGTGCCCGTTCCACCGCTTCCACGGTCTTGTCGCGCAGCAAGGCGCGCCCTACCAGTCCGGTCAATTGATCGTGCGTGGCCAGATGCGTCACATATTGCAGCATCTGCCGCCGTTCGGTGATATCGAAGGCAATTCCGACAAATCCGCTCACCTCGCCAGAATCCGAGGTCACGGCACGCATCGCAAGATTGATTGGAGTGCGGCTGCCATCTCGCCGTATGAGCGTCCACTCCTTCTCCTGGATCTCGCCTTCCAAAACTCCTGCTGAGATGACCTCGAAGCCCGCCCGCTCCACCGAATCATCGGTAGCAGCCGCGTCTCGAGCAGCCGAAGCAAGTTCTCGCTCGTCGTGTAAAACCGTGAGTGGAGCTTTGCCCACCAGTTCCTCGCAACTATAACCAGTCAATCTCTCTGCCGCGAGGTTCATTGCGGTAATCGTGCCCTGCACATCGGTCGCGACAATGCTGAACGGAGCATTTTGGAAGACAGACTCGTTGAATTCGAGGAGATGCTCATAGCGAGCCTGAGTGGCTTTGATCGTGCTGATGTCGCTGCAGGTGACCGCCAGACCATCCCCAAGCTTCACGGCCTGGTAGCGGAGCCAGGTGGCCTGCAACGGGTTGCCTTGTGGCACAGGGTACTCATGATCCATCGGAAGGCCGGTCTCAACGACCTCGCAGTATCGATCGAAACGACCCGAACTCTTCACCGAAGAAATAATTTCGCTGAGGCTCTGTCCCACGATCTCTGCGCGCGTTCTCCCAATCAACAGCTCCGCATTTTTGTTCAAGTAGTGAATGCGAAAGTCGATGATCTGGCCGCTTGCATCGCGCATCGCATCCAGGAGAAAAAAGGCATCGAGGCTTGCTTCGGCTGCTGCGCCGAACTTCGTCTGTGCCTCTTCAAATCGCTTGTGAAGGATGCTATGCATGCGTTTGCGCCACAAAGATAGTACCGCGAGGGCAATTCCCACCACTGCAACAATTGCAGCAGCGACTCCACCTAGAACGGCATCGTGGTGAGTGCGCGAGAAGCCGCCTATCGCTGCACACACGGGGGCCGCAGACAAACTGGTCTTCCACGCCCATGGTCGGGACGGAGAATCAAGCACCCAAGCCCTCAAGAAAATACTCCGGGAGATAGCGCATTCGGTTTACCGGCCTTCATTAGCAGCGTAAACCGCTTTTACCTTTTTTCTTTCAATGATGCAAAGTAGCATCTACCTCTTTAGTTTTCAAAGGCGGTTCGAGCAAAATCTGTTTTCTCGAAAGGAATACCACAAATAGCTTCTTTTGTTGTAGATCGAATTTCTACAAACTCCGATCTCGAAAGAAATTCCGAGGTTTAAGTTACGAAAGTCTACATACCTGTGATTACCGAACCGTCCTCGCTTTCTTCTCCAGAGGACACCGAAACACAATACTGAAAACTTGGTCTAAAAGGACATGATTCGTCGCCGGAGCCTCCCAATCCTGTTTTTCTTGTGCCTTGCTCTCATGTCCAGTGTTCTATGCCGGCCCAGTCGAGCTCAACAGAGCTCATCGAGCACGGCGGAGGCCCATCCCGCCACAACAGCCCCAGGAATTTCGGTGAATGCCCTCCTGGTCAACCTTCCGGTTGTAGTTCGCGACAAGAAGGGAGCGTTGGTTCACGATCTTACGAAGAACGATTTCAGCCTTCAGGTCGACGGCCACCCTCAAAGCATTCGTTATTTTGACATCGATTCCAATCTTCCTCTGGTACTTGGCCTTCTGGTCGATACCAGCCTGAGTCAGCGTTCCGTCATCGACGACGAGCGCACGGCCAGTGCTACGTTTCTCGATCACATGTTGACGAACGAGAAAGATCAGGCCTTCGTGATCCAGTTTGCCCGTCAGGTCGAACTCCTAGGAGATATCACAAACTCGCGCGCTAAGCTCCAGGCGGCTCTGAAGGAGATCGACACCCCTTCTCCAAACTCATCCGCGTCATCCGACCCCGACGACAGCGGTGACGACCGTAGCAGTCGCCATGGCGGCCGGCGTACCTACGCGGGCGGCACCACACTTTATGACGCAGCCTTTCTTGCCTCCGATGAGTTGATGCGGAAGCACCAGGGTCGCAAAGCACTCATCATTCTCTCGGACGGTGTTGACAAAGGCAGCAAAGAGACCCTGAACAAGGCGCTCGAGAGTATTCAACGGACAGACACGATCGTGTATTCCATTTATTTCAAGGGAGAAGAGACGCAGCAACAAGACTGGGGACATCATGGCGGTGGCGGCGGACGCTTCCCAGGCGGTGGTTATCCCGGAAGCCGCGGGGGTGGATACCCCGGTGGAGGCTCTCCAGGAGGCAGTGGAAACGGTGGTTCCTCCAGTCACGTGGATGGGAAGAAGATTCTTCGCCAGCTCTCGGAAGAGACCGGAGGAAGGCTCTTTGAGGTTTCGAAAAAGCAAACCATCTCCCAGATCTACGATCAGATCGCTGAGGAACTGCGCGCGCAGTATCGACTGGGATATACGCCCGACAAGGCAACCGCAGCCGATGGATACCATCAGGTTGATCTGACGGCCCATCGTAACGGCGTTATCGTGCAAACCCGCGATGGCTACTATGCAGGCAAGTAGCCGTAAACCCTAACCTAATGCGGCAGAACTCTACCGTCTCAGCCTCTTTCTTGCGGTCGAACGAACGGCTCGTGCATGATAAGTGGAGGATGCCTTGCGAGGCGCGCCCCGGAGGGCAACAACCGTCATGCTTCTAGGAAAAACGTTCGTGCTCACCGGGATTGCAGCGTTGGCCTTTGCGATTGCGCCGCTCTCCCATGCAGGGGCGCAGATGACGACCCCGTTTGTGAAGAAGCAGCTTTATTCTCCGACGGCAAATGCCAGGGCCGACATAGCCGCTGCTCTCAAGCAGGCGAAGCTGCAAAAGAAGCGAGTCATTCTCGATTTCGGGGGTGACTGGTGTGGGGATTGCTTCGTCCTCGATCTCTACATGCACCAGGGTGCCAATGCAGCACTGCTGGAAAAACATTTCATCCTCGTCCGTATCGACATCGGGCATATGGATCGTAATGTCGACATCGCCAGGCAGTACAAGGTGCCTATCACGAAAGGCGTTCCCGCGCTTGCCGTGCTCGATGCCAACGGCAAGCTCCTCTATTCAGAAAAGGAAAAAGAGTTCGAGCACACGACATTCAGTGACGTGACCAAATTTCTTAATCGCTGGAAGGCCTGACTTAATCTTGAACGCATAGAATCCCCACAGAATAGACTGTATCCGTGAGACGACTGCTGCGAATCCCCATCATCGCTCATCGTGCCGTGCTGCGGGCGATGGAACATGATGTTCCGAACCTTGCCCAGTCGTCGGCCTACTCTGCGATAGTGGCTTTATTTCCCACGCTTCTGGTCACGGCTGCCATCATTGCGCTGCTGCCCGATACCGGTCCGGTGCGCAGCCAGCTGGGAGCACTCTTTGACCGAGTCCTTCCCGCCGAAGTCCTGCCAATCCTTCAAGGCTATTTCGATGCCCCGCATCAGAAAAGTAAATCCACTCATGTTCTGCTCCTCTCTTTTCTCGTCTCCCTTACCGGTGCCTCGGGCCTCATCTCGACCTATATGGAGGGATTTCGCAGGGCTCATGACCTTCCCCAGAACTGCTGGACATTCTGGGGCCGTCACGCGCGTGCCTATGCCCTGGTGCCCCTCTCCCTGGTTCCCTTGGGTATTGCGAGTTCCCTGATCGTCTTCGGCAGTGTCATCACGCATTGGCTTTCAAATCATGTCGTGCCGGGCATCCGAACGGAGGTCTTTATTGTCGCGTTGATCGTGCGATGGGTGGTCGCTCTCACAGGCTCGGTTGGTCTTATTGCGCTGATCTATCACATGGGGACGCCCATCCGGCAGCCATGGCGTCAGGTTCTCCCGGGAGCCATTGCCGCGACGACGATGTGGTTTCTCACTACGCTGATCTTCGGCTGGTATGTCACGCGTTTTGCCAACTACTCCCAGGTTTATGGATCACTCGGAGCGGGGATCGCGCTTCTTTTTTGGCTTTACATCGTCTCATTAAGTGTCCTCTTCGGTGCGGAGTTCAACTTTGCCTTTCATCTCGACGACGCTTCTTCTCCTTCATCCTGAGCCGTTTTACCCATGCAAGCCCGCTCACGGTTAGAATGACGAACGTACAAACTTTATTGGTCATGCCATCGGGGAATCAACCGCGACGGTTATAAAGGATCCAGCAGCTTCTATGACTACCTCCGCGAATCCCATGCTTACTGAGGCCTCTTCTTTTACCGGAACAGGCCGTGGCCGTCGCGCCAAGATCGTCGCCACTCTCGGCCCCGCTTCCAGTTCCATCGAAGTCTTCCGCCAACTCGTCCGGGCCGGCCTTGATGTTGCTCGTCTCAACTTCTCTCACGGTTCTCATGAGCAGAAGGCTGAGCTCATCCGTATGGTCCGACAGGTCTCGAAGGAGGAAGGGAAGCCCATCTGCATCCTCGCCGATCTGCAGGGACCCAAGATCCGCACCGGAAAGCTGAAGGACCATAAGCCGGTTCAGCTTATCGCCGGCAAACAACTCATCATCACGCCTCGAGAGATCGCTGGTACGGCCTCGATGGTAGGAACTACCTTTACCACGCTCGCCGAAAATCTTGAGCCGGGATCCCGCATCCTGCTCTCCGATGGCCTCATCGAGCTGCACGTGGAGAAGATCAAGGGCGGCGACGTCGTCTGCAAGATCATCAATGGAGGCATGCTCGGCGAAAACAAGGGCATCAACCTTCCTGGTATCCCGGTAAAGGTCCCCTCGCTCACCGAAAAGGACGAAGAGGATCTGGTCTTTGCCATCGGCGCAGGCGTCGATACCGTCGCTGTCTCTTTCGTACGCACCGCCGACGATATTCGCCATGTCAAAGCCCGCTTGGCGGCGCTCAACTCCGATGCCTGGATCGTTGCCAAGCTTGAGAAGCCCCAGGCCATCGAGCATCTCGATTCCATTCTCGAAGCGACAGACGCCATCATGGTCGCTCGCGGCGATCTCGGTGTGGAGGTTCCTCCGGAAAAAGTTCCCGCCATCCAGAAGCACATCATTCGTCGCGCGGCCGAGTATCGAAAACCGGTGATTACCGCCACCCAGATGCTCGAATCCATGATCGAAAATCCCCGTCCTACACGTGCAGAGGCCTCAGACGTTGCCAACGCTATCTACGACGGTACCGATGCCGTAATGCTCTCTGCCGAGAGCGCCGCCGGCAAATATCCCCTCGAAGCCGTTGCGATGATGGCGAAGATCGTTACGGAGACCGAGGCGCAGATCCACCTCGATCCTCCTGCCGATTCCCGTCACCCACGCGGCTTGCGTCTTTCTGTGGCTGAAACCATCTGCGAGTGTATGGCCCACGCTGCCGATGATCTCGATGTTGCCGCCATCGCCATCTTCACCGAGACCGGAGCCACGGCCCGTCTCCTCTCCAAGTACCGTCCCGATCCCCCCATCTACGCTCTCTCTCCCTTCGAACAGGTCATCAACCGCTCCATGCTCCTTTGGGGAACCTATCCCATCCTCTGCGGCCGGTTTCACGATACCGACACCCTCGTCAACATGGCGGAGGAGATCCTCGAGAGCCATGGCAGTGTCCAGGAACGACAGATCGTGGGTATCGTCGCCGGGACCCGCACTCGCTCCGGTGCCACCAACTTCATGCGGCTGCACATGATCGGCGATCGCGACGTCGAGGCTTCAGCCGTGCCTGCGCCCTCTGTGAAAAAAGAGAAGAAAGCGACAGGGAAGTCGGAGAAGAAGAAGAAACGCTGACTCTCTGGTTGTTGAGTGTCACGCAGGCCACCCGAACGGGTGGCCTGTATTTCGTCACCATTCTCTTGTGAAAGATTGCCCCGGGCGTTACACTCTGTCCACAGCGAGTGCAACCCCGTCCGTTCCTCGTCCTCATCTCCCAGTCATACAAACGAATCGATTTCGCACTGCTTTCACGTCAGGAGCTAGTCATGTCTTCGCATTTAAATGAGCTTTCGGGTTGTAGTTCCTTCTCACGACGTTCCTTCCTTCGCTCTGCCTCCGCCGCTGCCATTGCTGCGCCCATCCTCACTGAGGCCCACTTCGCCCGCGCCGCCATGGGAGCCGCTGTTCCCGAGTTCTCGATGAATGGCATCTACCTCGACGCCAATGAGAATCCTCTCGGACCCTCCGATTCTGCCCGTAAGGCCATAGCCGATATCATTCCCAACGGCGGCCGCTATGCTCCGCCGCTCTACGTTGGCCTGATGAAGATATTTGCCGAGCAGATGGGCGTCCCCGTCGATCACGTGATGGTTTACGACGGCTCCAGCCCGCCGCTTCACTACAGCTCGCTCGCCTTCACCTCGCCCACCCGCAGCTTCGTCTGTGGCAATCCCACCTACGAGGCCGGACAGCGTGCCGCCGAGATTGCCGGCGCGAAGATTCATGCCATCCCGCTCGCCGCAGATCATTCACACGACACCGCCGCCATGGTGAAGGCCGATTCCAGCGCCGGTTTGATCTACATCTGCAACCCGAACAATCCCACCGGCACCACCACCAGCAAGGAACAGATCGACTATGCTGTGGCAAACAAACCGGCGGGCGCTGTCGTTCTGGTAGACGAAGCCTACATCCATCTCTCCGATGCCACGTCTGCCATCGACCACGTGAAGGCAGGGAAGGATGTCATCATCCTGCGCACCTTCTCGAAGATCTACGGCATGGCCGGCATCCGTTGCGGCTTTGCTGTTGCCCGTCCCGACCTGCTCAAGAAGCTGGAGCATTATGGTCAATCTCCCATGCCGATCACGGGCATGATCGCAGCTCAGGCTAGCCTGATGGACTCCGATCTTGTGCCTACGCGTAAGAAGCTGATCGCCGATACCCGTAACAAGACCTTTGCCTGGCTGAAGGACAACAACTACTCCTTCATTCCATCGGAGAGTAATTGCTTCATGATCGACGTCAAGCGCCCCGGCCCGCAGATCCGTACTCTGATGGCCAAGGATGGCGTTCATATCGGCCGAAGCTGGGCTGCGTGGCCCACCTACGTCCGCGTCACCGTCGGTCTGCCAGCGGAGATGCAGGCCTTCCAGACGTCGTTCAAGAAAGCGATGGACACTCCTGCTGCAGCCTTCAACGAATCGCCACTTGGACGTATCCATCGTGACGGTGTTTACGTCTAGCGGCAGAGGGCAATGTAAAAAAGCCGCCCGTAAAAAGGGCGGCTTTCACATTTTAATGTTGAAGGATCGAACTACGTTCCGCTTTCGAAAGCACCCGCTGCTTGATTCATCTCATCCACCGTAACCGCGTGCGACGAGATCGTAATCCGATAGTGAAAGGTCGCTGATGCGCCCTTCTCTACCGTGTAGTCGAACTGTGGCTGTTTGGCATCGAAGATCTTCCTTCCCAGTGGGTTTGCCGCGAACAAGCCATAGCCGCGTGCATGCCAGTAGGTCGGATACCCTGGATTTCCCTTATGGTCGAAGATCGCAATCGTCTCGGTGTGTCCGTCCTTGGTGTGGCCGGTCAGTTCGCACCAGCGTCCGCGCGTCGACCATACGGCATCGCCCTCTACGCCTTCGCTTGTTCGATAGACTCCGGTGGCTCCTGCCGTATTGCCTTCCACCTTCGTCTCTCGTCCGCTCGCATCGGCAAAGGTGCCGCCCTTCTCGGTTGGTGACTCAAGAAAGTGCGCTACACGGATTCCGAGCACGCCTTCCTTATCGTCATGAAAGACGACCTTGTCGAGAGCGGTCAGGATAACGGTCATGTCGATCGTCCGGGCATCCCCCTTCGCCGAGAAGACATACTTCGTCCTCTGGTTGAAGATCTTCTGCCCGGCGCCGGTCTCCCACACCGAATCGGCTACTAGCTCACCCTTTGCTCCGCTTTTGACCGAGACAACCTTGTCATGATGGATCGTCCCCATCTTTCCGCGATTCTCAGGCTTGATGGCGTCCGAGTTGTTCCAGAAGTCGAATCCATTCGCATTGCCGTAGTTAAACCACAAACCGGCATGGTGCGGATGGTCCACCCGCTCCGTGTCTCGGGGAGCGAGCGGATACCCACGCGTCACCGTCACACCATCGGCGGCGACTAGCGGAAACAGCACAGGCTTCTTCAGTGACGTAGGCCATACATATGCGGTAAAGGGCTTGCCGTCGATGGTGATATCGACGCGGCTGTTCGCCTCGTCTGCAACCACCTTGACGCCCTTACCCCCATCCTTCGCAAACGCGTTCGCTCCCATGGACAATCCAGCCAGGCAGCAAAGCGCGAGCAGCTTACGCATAGACCTTGCCTCCGACCATCACCTGCTGCGTCTTATCGTTGAAGGTGACCTTTTGTCCCGTCTGAATGGCGGCGATGTTCATGCAGAGCGCTACGGAGTGGCTGTAACCGGCATCGACGCTCGCGTTTGGCGTCTTGCGCGAGCGCACGCAGTCCATCCAGTTGCGCATGTTGGCCGAGGTCTGATTGTCCGCTCCCGTGTTGGCCGAAGTGGAAGTCTCTTCCACGGCCTTGCTCAGCGAGAATGGCTCCAGCTGATTGGCCTTCATCTTCATCTCCGCCGCTGACTTTGCCGACAGGCCTCCCGTCGGAGTAACCGTCTGCTTGTCCATATCCAGCATTCCGCCGTTCGAGTAGTAAAGCTCCTTCACGCCTCCCGCGGAGTTCGTGAAGCGCGAGGAATACTGCACCTGGAATCCCTTGGTCAGATCGTCCTCCGGGCCGTAGTCGAAGACCGCTGTCATCGTGTCCCAGTTCTTGCGACCGTCATGCCACAGATAGTTGCCGCCGTTCGCGACCACGCTGCGCGGATGTGGATAGCCGCTGAACCAGTGCACGGTGTCGATCTGGTGGACCAGCCACTGGTCCGGAATTCCCGAGGAGTAGGGCCAGAACAGCCGGAACTCGAGATACTTCCGTGCATCGAACGGCTCGTAGGGATTGTGCATCAGGTAGCGTTTCCAATCCGTGTCTTCTTCCTTCAGCAGCGGCACGACATCTGGCCTGCGCCACCGCCCCGGCTGATTGACATTCCACGTCATCTCAACCATTACGATGTCGCCGAACTTGCCCGACTTGATGTACTCGTAGGCCTTCTGGTAGCTCGGCGTGCTCCGCCGCTGCGTTCCGATCTGTACGACCTGTTTGCTGCCGTGAACTGCGTCCCGAATAGCGCGGGCATCCGGCATCGTATGGGCCATCGGTTTTTCGACATAGGCGTCGCGTCCGGCTTTGACTGCCTCCACGCCATGCTGAGCATGCTGGAAGTCCGCCGTTGCGATCAGCACCGCATCGACGTCCTTGCGCGCATACAGTTCATCGTTGTTCCGAACGGGCTCAACCTTGTTGCTGCTCACCTTTTCGATATAAGCCGCGCCCTCTTCGCGTCGACGATTCCAGATATCGGACACCGCTACGAACTCGAAGTTCATCTCTTTCTGATGCATGTGAAATGCGGGAATCAGGGCCTGCTTCATTCGGTCGCCACATCCCACGACGCCCACCCGTACACGGTCGTTTGCGCCTACGATCTTGGCGTAACTCGTCGCATTCCAGGACGCTACGGTTCCCGCCACTGCCGCTCCCATCTTCACGAACTCACGCCGGTTCGTATTCTGCAATGTCATTTCGATCGCTCCTCGGTCTATCACTGCCCGCAACGTTTGGGTGTTGAGGGGTCCTGTTGTTTGCTGGTCAGCGAAGTGTACAGAAATTCCAAGAGGTCTGGCCACTTTTATCTCTAAACCTTGAAGCCAGGCCTGCTCCGCGACACTTGCCCTGAATTTTCCTTTTCCGCTGGAAGATGGGCAAAGATTTTCCTCTCTGAGTGCAAAGAAGGATCAAGTTCCTCAAAAAACCTCATTTAATCGCTGTTTCACTCTTTGGTCCCAGATGTGCAGTAAGGCAAAGTACAAAGCTCCACCATCACGAGGTAAGTTCCTACATGCGTCACTTTAGAACGTTAGCTTTCACTGCCTTTGCCTTGGTTCTCTCTGGTCCCGCTACACTGCTCGCCGAAACAATTACCTACAACCTGACTCTCACCCCGAACGCCTCTTCTCCGTACGGAGGAACCGGTTCTATAACCTTCGAAGGCGCTCCCTCCGCCTCCGGAATCTCGGATTACAGCGTGTCTAACGGAAAGCTGGACGATGTTGTCTTCAACATCGGAGGCCAGACCTTTACTCTCGCTGGAGCAACCGGCAATACCCTCGTCCGTTTCCTCGACGGCCAGTTGAATGACATCACCTTCGCCGAGACCATTGGGACGACACCCAACCGGTTTACCTTCCATTCCACAGCGAATTATGTCTTCTACTACAACGACGGCCAGTCCGCGTCCTATGGAACCTTCAGCGCCTCTCCGGCAGCTCCTTCGTCCGTTCCTGAGCCCGGCTCCCTGGTTCTGCTCACTACGGGACTTCTCGGCGGAGGCGGAGAGCTTCTTCGCCGCCTTCGTGCCAATCGCCTCAGCTAAGTTTTCGAGCTCACCTGTTGGTCTTCGAGCTCAACCCCCCGGCCTTGTATCTAGGCCGGGGGGCGCATCTTTCCCCGGTCTGGCCGTTTTTCCGCTTCAGAATTTTCAGAGCTAACGGATCATCGGGACGTAGGCTGATGTCGAACGCCGAAACTGCTCAAATCGCTCTCCGAATCGTCTCGCCAGTAATCGATCTTCAATTCGGACGCGAATTTCGGTTCCGGCCAGGAACACCACAGTTGCGCTGACAAACAGCCATGGCGAAGCGGCTACGAACCCGATTCCCCAAAGCAGGCACAGCATCGAACAGTAGATTGGGTGGCGAACAATGCGGTAGGGGCCGCTGTGGACTAATCTGTGCTCTGTCCCGATGGCGGCGTCGAAACGAAGCTGTCGTCCGAGTGCGTGTGTTGCCGTCCACGAGAGCAGGGCGGCCAGAAGAAAAAAGACGATTGCCACGCTGCTGCGCCAGGAAGGCATATCGACTGTCCAGAATCGTCCCAGCAACATCATCGCAATGCCCAGACTCTCCAGCAGCAGTCCCCAGCGGGCGCGTCGGTCCACGACCACAACACTGCCCGAGCCGCGATCTGTAATCAGAAACGGCGCCAGCCAAAGAGCGGATCCTCCACCAACAATCAGCAAGCCCAGCACAGCGCCATTATGCACCTTCGCATCTGGCACTTTGCTAATGCCGTTTGAAATATTGAATAGCTTTCTCATGCTCCTCGGCCTTTTCGCGGGTTGCGAACGTGCCAAGATTCTTCCGTTTGTTCGTCTTCGGCTCTACGTGCCGTGAGTAAATCCGGAACTCTCCAGTCTTCAGCTTGCGAATCATTGCCTTCACCTCTCATCCCAGTAAGATGCCGCATAGTTTGTGCCCCGTTTTCCGCACTGCCTCGTCGCCATACAATCAAGGACATGGGCCGCATTCGCATCCTCTCTGACCTGGTGGCCAACCAGATTGCTGCTGGCGAAGTCGTCGAGCGCCCCGCCTCCGTCGTCAAGGAGCTGCTCGAAAATTCGCTCGATGCAGGAGCCACCCGCATTCGCGTCGAGGTTGAAGCTGGCGGCCGCAAGCTCATCCGCATCGTTGACAACGGTTATGGCATGGTGGCCGACGATGCTCTTCTCGCCTTCGAGCGTCACGCCACCTCCAAGCTCCGTACCTCCGACGACCTGCTCTCCATCGCCACCTTGGGCTTTCGCGGCGAAGCGCTGCCGTCCATCGCCTCCGTCTCGCGCCTTACCCTCGAGACCCGTGCCGCCGAGGAGGACTCCGGAACCATCGTCGAGATCGCTGGCGGAAACATCCTTCGCGTCGAACCAGCCGGCCTGCCCGTCGGAACCACCATCACCATCCGCGACCTCTTCTACAACACGCCTGCCCGTCGTAAATTTCTGCGTTCCGAGCAGACCGAGCTCTCGCACATCGCCGCGCTCGTCACCCACTACGCGCTGGCCAATCCCACGCGTCATTTCGAGCTGCACTCGTCCACCCAGGCGCTCCTTACCGCGCCAACGGCCGCAACCAGCTCTGACCGCCTCTTCCAGATCTTCGGCAAAGAGACCAGCTCGCATATGATTCCTGCGGCTGCGGAGATGGACTTTACCCGCGCCGGCCTTCCTGAGCCTCCGCCCTGGAAGCGCGAGGCCGACTACGAACCCCCCGCCCCCGGCTTCCTTCGCCTCTCCGGATTCGTCTCCAAGCCTGAGCTGCAGAAGCTCAATCGAAATTCCATCTACGTCTTCGTCAATGGACGCCTCATCCGCGATCGCCTCATCTTGCACGCGCTTACCGAGGCCTACCGCAACATCATTCCGCCGACCTCATATCCCGTCGTCCTTCTCTTTCTCGAGATGCCGCCCCAGGAGGTCGACGTCAACGTCCATCCCGCGAAGACCGAGGTCCGTTTCCGTCAATCCGCCTTCGTTCATGACTTCGTTCGCGACACGGTGCGCACCGCGCTCATGCACGCTCGCCCTGCGGCGGATTTCCTGCAGGCGCTCAACAACAGCCCCCTGGCCAGCGCTTCGCTCCTCGTCGATGTCAGCCCCCTGCCCAACGGACCCGAGCAGCCGGTCTTTGATCCCATCCGCGACCCGGAAGGCTTCGGCTCCGATGCCGCACCAACCGCGGCCGATATTGCAGCCTTTACGCTTCAGCCCGCCGCCGTTGCCACTTCTCCCGGCCGCCTGGCCTTCAACGAAGCGCCTATTCCAGTTGGCTACGACGACTCCGCTTCCGAGGGAGGTCTTGAACCTGACGGCGAAGCCCACACCCTCAACGCGCTCGCCACTCTCAAGCCTCTCGGGCAGCTCCACGACTCCTTTATCCTCGCCGTCAATGATGAAGGCCTCTGGATCGTCGATCAGCACGTCGCGCACGAGCGCGTCCTCTTCGAAAAAATCCTTCGCGACCGCGAGATCGAGCGAGTCCAACGCCAGCGTCTCCTGATGCCTTTGTTAATCGATCTTCTTCCGGCGCAGATGGTGTCCTTCGCCCGTCTCGCACAGGAGCTCGAGCAAAACGGCTTCGAAGCCGAGCCCTTCGGCCCGCAGACCATCGCCATCAAAGCCGCGCCAGTGGGGCTCGAAGGCCGCGAGCTCGAGCGCATGCTTGAAGAAGTTCTCTCCGTACCCGATCGTGAGCAGCAGGCCGAAAACTCCGAGGCGCGCCGTACCCGCATCGCCGCATCCATTGCATGTCACGCAGCCATCAAGATCAATACACCGCTCGATCCGATGAAGATCAACTGGCTCCTGGCCGAGCTGGCAAAGACCGACCATCCCACCAGCTGTCCGCACGGCCGTCCTATCGCTCTACGCTACTCCCTGAAAGACATTCAAAAAGCCTTCCATCGCATCTGATTCTGAAATGCACGACTCATCTGCATGGCAGGCGGCCTATTTCAAAATGGCGCCTCCCATCAAAGCCCATGTTTACAGGGGAGTTGCTCTACTGTCTCTGTCCCAGGCAACATTGACTGTGAACTTCGTGCCGCTGTCGAGAGAGATATTCTCTCCCTGCGCATCCAGGATCCCAGCGCTCTCTGGAGTGGCTGGCGCGCTCAACATCACCTTGGGTTTATTTCCAACGGCCACGCGATCCTGGGCGCTCTTCAGCATCTCTCCCGTAGTCGCCTGAGCCGAACCGCTCGTTCCGTCGGACATGCTTGGAGCTGGTGTGCTCGGAGCAGACAATGCGCCACCCGAGTGTGCGCCTCCACCCACAGCGCCTCCTCCGGAGGGCATGTCGAAGCTGGCGTTGGAAGCTGGCGCCGTCATGGACGTGACCGCAGCCTTGATCGGCATCTCATGCCCATCTTTCAGCACCACACGGTTCAACGCTAAAACCAGGTGGGAATCGTTCTCGTCTTTCGACTTCGCTTTTACATCCACAACGTTGCCAACCAGTTTCGTCCCCTTCGGTAATTCCGTTCCGTCAGGTAATTTCGCATCGTTGGTAATCTTTGCGTTGATCTCATCCCCAACCCTGGCCTTTTTCGTGTCGACGCTCTTTGTCAGCTCTGCGGAAACGCTCGCAGCCTGCAACTGCCCAGCCTTCTGACTGGTCTGCGGAGCCGCAGTACCCGTGGCCGCGCGCGGCTGTGAGTCCGTTTGCGTGGTCCCGGGCGTCATGGCAGGATCGGGGATCTGAGGAGAGGTCGTAGTTTGCGTCTGCAGTGCCACCGACATAACTGCCAGTGAGACAATCGAGGCCGTCTTGGTCATAGGCTTTCTCCTTTCCGGGACAGGCATTTTGCTAAACCTGCACCCAACGTCAGACGACTCCGGCCGAACTCACGTTGCCTCTGCCGTCTTAGGGGAACCTCTGCGCGAAACATCAGAAAACCCCTGATATTTTGCGATTTTCAAGGGTCCTTTTGGAGAAGGGATCTTTTGTCTCGTTTCGCGGAAAGTTTGATTCGACAAGGATTGTGAATGTGGCAGCCATCGAATCATCTTTCATCTGCCGCCCCCATCTTTGCCTCGCATGCGGTATCCTGTAAATGACGTGCAGCGGAGGTTTTTGCGCCCATTTTGTCGCACGCCGCTCCCACTTTGAAACCAGGGAACGTCATCCATCGGCCCAGGCTTATGGATTTGCCGCTGCGCCAAGCACCGCGCCCGGCAGGAAGGCATTACGTTGAACACCTCCATAGCTCCATCTGCCGGCCAGCTTGCCGCAACGCGCCTAGCGCACTGGCACCACGATGCGCAGCCCCTCCTCACCCTCGATTTGCTGCGCGACTGGATTAACACCTCCGGTCTTCTGCTCTATACTCCGCGCCCCCAGCAGCTGCCCGTACCTGCACCCAGCTTTGCCGAAGCGGTTCTCGGTGAGCCCACTCTGGCTCCCACGCTCGCGCAATTGGAGCAGCCTCGCATCCTTCTCGCTCGCCTCGTCGCCGAAGGCGCCGTTATCCCACTCCATCTCTTTGGCTCACCCACCGGTACCGGCTCCGAAGTCCCCGATTTTCTCGTCTCGCCCGCGGTGTTGCCCTACATCTTCACCCTTCGCGGCGACAAGGCATGGAAGCAGCCTCCCGTGACCAGCGGAGCCTCCAGGGTCTCCCCACTCGCGCTGGCGAGCTACAACATCATCTCCTCCAAGGGCAGTCTCAGCGCCTCAGAGCTCGCCATGGAACTCGGCAACGAGGTCACCGAGACTGCAGCTCTTCGCGCCCTCACCGAGCTGTGGGAGCATCTCCGCGTCCTCCCCGTTCCCCAGGCCGACGGCACGGTCACACTCTGGGAGCTCGCGACCACCCGGTATACGAAGCAGATCAAATCCGGCGCAAACGCCGGCCTGCCCACGGCCCTCTCCGCACTCATCTCCCTTTATCTCGGTCAGTCCATTCTTCCTGGCGAAGATGAGGTTGAGACCTTCCTCTCGCCTCTTACCTCCCGCTCTCGCATTCGTGAGGTCGTTCGCGCGCTCATCGGCGCACGCCAGCTCGAAACCCTCGTCCTCGATGGCAAAAATACTCTCTACCTTACCGGCGAACTGCCTGTATTTGCGCCCCTTGCTCAGCCCGCGCCGGATGATGTCGATGCCATCGTCGTGACTACGGAAGGGGAGGGAGTCGAAGCTCAATCGGCCCCGCGTATTGCGAAATTCGTTCCATCTTCGCGTCCGGCTTCGGCGCCGCGTCGATTCGCCGAAGGTAGGGAAAGATCTGTAACTCGAGGCGGAACAAATAGCCGTCCTCCGCGACCTGGCGGCAGCTCAGATCGCGAACGCCGCCCCTTCCAGCGTCGCGAAGGCGATCAACGCAGCGATAGCCGTCCTCCGCGCCGCGACTTTACACGCCCCTGGGATGAAGAGAAGCGTGATCGTGCCCCCCGTCGGGAACGCTCATTTGAAGCTCCGGGAGGAGAAGCAGCAGGCGAGCGAGAGGATAGGCGTCCATCCTCCGGTCCACGGCGCCCGTTCGCGGATAAGGCTCGCGGCGGTTTCGCAGGCAAGCCCGCCTTCCGTCGCGACGATCAGGATCGCCCCGCCCGTCCGCGTCGTGACTTCTCCGACAAGCCCAGGTTCGACCGTGACGACAAGCGCCCCTCTTCTGGCCCTCGCCGTACATTCGCGGACAAGGCCCGTGGCGACTTCGCAGGCAAGCCCTCCTTCCGTCGTGACGATCAGGATCGCCCCGCCCGTCCGCGTCGTGACTTCTCCGACAAGCCAAGGTTCGACCGTGACGACAAGCGTCCGTCTTTTGGTCCACGGCGCACCTTCGCAGATAAGGCTCGCGGCGACTTCGCAGGCAAACCCTCCTTCCGTCGCGACGATCAGGATCGCCCCGCTCGTCCGCGCCGCGACTTCTCCGATAAGCCCAGATTCGATCGCGAACGCAGCTCCGAGGGGTTCAAGGGCCGCAGCGATCGAGGCAGACCTTCGGGGCCGCCGTTCCGTAAATTCGATGCGCCGCGCGACAGCTTCCGCAAACCGCGTCCTGCGGCATCGGGCAGCGAGGCCCACGGCGACTCGGCACCCACGGAGACTCGTCCTCGCGGTGACTTCGGACCCAGGAAGCCGTTCACCCCCGGAAAGTCCTTTGGTGGCGGCAAATCCTTCGGCGCGAAAAAATCCTTCAGCGGAGGCAAGTCTTTCGGTCCCAAAAAGAGTTTTGGCGGGAAAAAGCCTTTTGCAGCTTCCGGCGATTCATCCTTCGAAAAGCCGAAGCGTTTCAGCTCCGGCGAAGGGGCGAAGTTTGCGAAGAAAAAGTCCTTTAGCAAGCCGGGCGGAAAGTTTGCGAAGAAGGCCGATGGACCGTCCTCCGCAGGGGCAGGTCCCTTCGACAAATTCAAAGGCAATAAAAAGCCCTTCGGCAAACGCGGAGCACCAGCCCGCAAATTTAAGGATGACCGGGGGCAGTAGCTCCCGGGACACCCTCAAAACTTCCTCTCTTCATCCGTCAGTTCCAGCGTTAAGATAAGCCGCGCATGAATAATCGCACCGACGTCGTTCCCAGTTCGTCCCAGTCTTCCGCCTCCGGGCGCGAGCGTCCGATCATCGCCATCGATGGGCCTGCGGGAGCGGGAAAGAGTACTCTCGCCGCGCATCTTGCACGCCGCTTCGGATTTCTCAACCTTGAGACGGGTGCTATGTATCGTGCGCTTGCCCTCAAAGCCATCGAAAACGATCTTTCTTTCGACGAAGAACAGCCGCTGCTCGACCTCGCCACCCATACTCGTATCCGCCTCGAGCCTCAGCTTGAGGGCAATCGCGTCCTGCTCGATGAGATCGATGTCTCCCGCCGTATCCGGGATACGGACGTGACCGCTGCCGCCTCCCGCATCTCCGTTCACCCCCACCTGCGGGCCTGGATGGTGGAACAGCAGCGTGCCCTCGGCGCCAAAGGAGGAGTGGTCATGGAAGGGAGGGATATCGGGACCGCTGTTTTTCCCGATGCCGAGGTCAAGATCTTTCTGGACGCCTCGCCGGAGGTTCGCGGCGACCGACGCTATCGGCAGGTCATAGTTCCTCGAAACCTGGAGGACGTTCCCACCCGCACAGATAAGGCCGACCCTACGCCCGCACAGGTCGCAGCCCAGCAGAAGATTGTGACCGAGATGAAGGAACGGGATGAACGCGATCGCAACCGGGCCGAATCTCCTCTCCGGCCTGCCTCCGATGCCGTTGTCCTCGATTCCACCTCGCTGACCCTCGATCAGGTTCTGGATCAGGCAGAACAGATCGTTCGTTCTCACCTTTCTGCTCGTCCCTGAGGTTGAAAATCGCTCGGTAAAAGAGCCTATTTCGACAAAATGGTCACTTCGGGCTTGCGTTTCACCAAACGGCCCTCGGACTGCGTGACTGTCACCGGGATGTCTCTAAGCAAATGAATAACCAACCAATAAAAAACCTTATTTCAACCACATAGAGACCGTTCCTCAAGTCTTCCGGCACGCAGAAAAAGGGTTTACTCAAAAGATTTCTTAAAAAAAATTGCCGAATATGCTAACCTTCTCGCATCGTTTGAAACAGATTGGTTTTCTGCAATGCTCGTCTGCGCGAAACCCCATTTGTATCTACGGCAATTCAGTTGGAAACGAAGGAAAGAAACAACATGGAACAGGGAACAGTAAAGTGGTTCAATGACGCGAAGGGGTTTGGCTTCATTAGCCGCCAGAACGGCGAGGATGTGTTCGTTCATTACTCGGCGATCAACACCAGCGGCTTTAAAAGCCTTCAGGAAGGCCAGGCGGTTCAGTTCAACGTAGTGAAAGGCCCTAAGGGTTGGCAGGCTTCGGACGTTCAGCCTCTGTAAACTCTAGAACCGGCATTGGGCCAGCGACGACCGGTTTTGCAAAAGGGGATAGCTACGGGCTGTCCCTTTGCGCATTAAAGGGTTCGATTCTGTTCGGGATGATCGCGGGTCTTCTTTGAACCTGCGCACTGTCTCCTGCTCAGGAGAAACCTGTCAAGAGCTTGATTGAGCAAGTTATCTCCTTACAATAACTTACACCTGCCGATTCCCACCTGCTGAGTTGGTATACTCGATATAGAAACCCACGCAAAAAAAGCCCCGAATGCTCAGGGCTTTTTATTTTAATCCGGGAGAGCAGATACTCTCTGGGCTCCCGCGAAGTCCAAAGCTAAAACAAATAGAATGAATATTTTGCACGTGTTTGGTACGGGGGCCTAGTGGTCTCCTGCAGCTCCCAGTGCCATATCGACCAGGGTCTTCTCCTCAATATCGTGCGCCTTTGCTGAACCCGTTGCAGGGGTGGCGCTTGCGCTTCGCTTCACGCTCAATACAGCACGATCGCGAGCGAGACGCCGCAGCAACGGCATGACATAGGAGAAGGCTCCCATATTCGCCGGCTCTTCCTGAACCCAGACAATCTCCTCGGCTCCCGGATGCTGGTCGAGTGCAGCCTGCATCTCTTCCTCCGGCCAGGGGTACATCTGCTCCAGAAAGATGATGCCGACGCTGGAATCCTTGCGCTTCGCGCGTTCCATGCGGAGATTGTGCCCGATCTTGCCGCTGCAGACCAGCAGGCGGCGCGGATCCTTCACGTCGTTGTCCGGAAGGACGTTGAGGAAGCGGTCGTAACCGAGCTCCGCAATCGGAGACGATGCATCCGGATGCCGCAACATGCTCTTCGGAGTGAACACAATCAGAGGCTTGCGCCACGGACGCATCACCTGCCGGCGCAGCAGATGGAAGTATTGAGCTGCGTTCGAGGGCTGGCAGATCTGAAGATTATCGTTGGCCGCAAGCTGCAGATAACGCTCGATGCGTGCGCTTGAGTGTTCCGGCCCCTGACCCTCATAGCCATGAGGAAGCAGCATGACTACGCCGGAGAGTAGACCCCACTTTGCCTCACCGGCAGCGATGAACTGGTCGATGATGATCTGGGCGCCGTTGGCGAAGTCGCCGAACTGCGCCTCCCACATGATCAATGCTTCCGGGTAATCCCGCGCGAAGCCATACTCGAAGCCGAGCACCGCGGCTTCGGAGAGCAGGGAATTGTAGACCTCGAACCGCCCCTGCTTCTCGCTCAGATGAGCGAGCGGTGAGTAGCGGACTTCAGTCTCGATATCGACAATCACGGCATGGCGTTGATTAAAGGTTCCGCGCTGCGAGTCCTGGCCGGTCAGGCGGACAAGGGTTCCATCCTCCAGCAGCGAAGCAAACGCGACCAGCTCGGCCATGCCATAGTCGAAGGGTTTCGCCCCGGAGCCCATCTCCTGCCGCTGCTCGAAGAGCTTCTTTACCTTCGGGTGAAGGTGGAAGTCCTTCGGAACAGAGGTAAGGTGCTGCACAAGCTCTCCGATCCGCTCTGCGGAGAGACCGGTCTTGACCTCGTCCGCCGGATCGAACTCGCAGCCCTTGTACTTGTCCCAATAATCGGGAAGCTCGGAGAGCTTCGGAATGCGATCCGCTTTTGTGGCCGCTTTTTGTTCATCGAGCAGCTGCTGCTGAATCTGTTCCGCCTCTTTGGCCGGATTTACGCCGATCTGCTCTGCGTAAATCTGATAAAGCGGCCTATGGTCTTTGATGACTGCATATCGACGAGGCTGTGTAACCGTTGGATCGTCCACCTCGCTATGGCCGTGGCGGCGATAGCCGATAAGGTCGACCACAACGTCGGAGCGGAAGTGCTGTCGAAACTCCATGGCAATGCTCGCGACTCGAACCACAGCGTCCGGGTCTTCTGCATTCACGTGGAAGATCGGTATCGGAAGGCGCTTGGCGAGATCGGTAGAAAACCGGCTGGAATTCGACTCCTCGGGGATGGCAGTGAAGCCCAGCAGATTATTCGAGATTACGTGAATTGTTCCGCCGATGTGGTAGCCGCGCAGCGTAGCCATGTTCAGGGCCTCGGCAACGATGCCCTGTCCCGCGAAGGCCGCATCGCCGTGGATGATGATCGGAAGTACCTGCTTCTTGCCTCCTTTGCCGATGCGCTCCTGCTTCGCTCGCGTGCGACCCATCACGACAGGATTTACAGCCTCGAGGTGGCTGGGATTCGATGCAAGGTGAAGGCTGATGATCTTGCCGTCCGGCGCAGTGTAATCGCCGGTTGCGCCGATGTGATATTTCACGTCGCCGCCGCCCATCGTGCTGCGCGGATCGACGTCTTCGAACTTGGTAAAGATCTCCGAAGGGGAACGGCCGATCGTATTCGTCATCACGTTCAGGCGTCCGCGATGAGCCATCGCTAACATGGCTTTGGTAACACCGAGACCAGAGCCGACCTCGAAGATGCGATCGAGAAACGGAATCAGCGACGTGAGACCTTCGAGGGAAAATCGCTTGGTTCCGAGGTAACGCGACTGGATCACCTGCTCAAACAGGTCAGCATGAATCAGCTGAGTGAGGATGTGCGCCTGGTTTGGTTTCGGAGGCTTCTGCTCCATCTTCTCCTGGAGCCATTGACGATGCTCCGGGCTGGGGATGTGCATGAACTCGGCAGCGATGGTGCCGCAGTAATAGCGCCGTGCTTCGGCTGCGAACTCACCCTCAGGCGCTGGTGTGGGAAAGGGCTCGGGAGGAAGATACTGTCCGAGAGGATCGAGCGAGGCCTGCAGGTATCCCCAGCGGCGAAAGATATCAAACACTGTTTCGCGTTCTTGTTGATCCATAACCGTGGGTGCTTGAGTCAGTGCCTCTGCCTTGGTGCCCATTGCTTCCTCGATTTTCCTTGAGAATCAAATTTTGGCGGTGCCGTAACACCGAAATGCTCTCCTTCTATGCTAGACCTTTCGCGACATGGCTGCACAACGATTCCTGCAACTTCCGTAGCGCAGGACTATAGAGTTGCACCCAGAAGCCATGGCTGGAACTCCTCGTCGCCGAAGCCGTGAATCTCGCTGCGAGTCGGCTTCCCTGAGGCGATCTCCAGAATCTCCTTGAAGATCGAGGCCCCTGCCTGCTCCACACTCTGCTCGCCATCAAGGATGGAACCGCAGTTGATATCCATGTCGTCGGGCATGCGCTGAAACAGTGCGGTATTCGAAGCGATCTTGATGGAAGGGGTGGGTTTGCAGCCGAATACCGAACCGCGTCCCGTCGTGAAGCAGATGAGGTTGGCTCCGCTGGCTACCTGCCCTGTAGCCGAAACCGGATCAAAGCCGGGGGAATCCATAAATACCAGGCCGCGCTCATGCACCTGCTCTGCATAGAGATAAACCGCGTTCAGATTTGTAGAGCCTCCCTTGGAGACGGCGCCCAGAGACTTTTCGAGGATGGTCGTGAGACCACCCGTCTTGTTGCCTGGCTGGGGATTGTTATCCATCGAAGCCTGGTAACGAGCGGTGTAGTCCTCCCACCAATGGATACGATCGAGCAGCCTGTCGGCGACTTCAGGCCGGGAGGCGCGGCGCGTTAACAGGTGTTCCGCTCCATAGATTTCGGGCGTTTCCGACAGAATCGCAGTCCCGCCATGACGCACCAGATGATCGACCGCGACGCCGAGGGCGGGGTTCGCACTAATTCCTGAATAGGCGTCCGATCCCCCACACTGCAGTCCAATCACGAGATTTGAAGCGGATACAGGTACTCGTGCTGCTCGATTCGCCTGTTCGAGCATCTCGTACACGACTGCAATCCCGTTCTTGATGCTTGGCGCGGTTCCTCCCTCTTCCTGAATGGTCGAGGTGCGGATCGAATCGGAACCGCCAGTGAGCCTCACCAGTCGTTCGACCTGGTTAGTCTCACAACCTAAACCAAGCAAAAGGACAGAGGAGAAGTTCGGGTGGGTTGCGTAGCCAGTGAAGACCCGGCGCAGCAAATCGGCAGGTTCACCATCGCTCGCCATCCCGCACCCCGTGCCATGGGTGATCGCTACGACTCCATCGACATGGGGATAACTGCTCAGAACCTCTGGAGTGAAGTGTGCGGCGATACGGCGGGCGACTGTAGCTGAACAATTTACGGTCGTCAGGATACCGACATAGTTGCGGGTTCCAGTTCTACCATCCGGGCGTTGAAAGCCAAGAAAAGAAACCTCCTCGCTCTGAGCGGCCATGGCAGTGCGAAACGCCTCGGTACCAACCGCATAATCTCTTTCAAAGTCGCCCATGATGAGGTTCTGCGTGTGGACATGTTCCCCGACAGAGATCGGTTGCGCTGCAAAACCGATGATCTGGTTGAACTTGCGGACTGGCTTGCCAGCGGGTATGGAACAGGCAGCAATCTTATGACCGGCCGGAATCTCGGAGAGGGCCGCAATGTTCAGCTGTTCGAGAAATTCACCTGCCTTTACAGGCTGGAGAGCTACTACAACGTCATCATGGGTGCCGAGCTTGAGAAGTTGAGCCATCGATATGTAGGTTCCTTCCCTTAAGAAGGATCGGCCAGTGGTATGACCAAATGTACTCCTGTGACCCATTTTGCACCTAACGTGAGGTTCATGACTCGATCCTGTTGTTTCAAACTTATTTTGGCGGCGAAGCTGTTTTCTGGTCTTTCTCCGGTTCGCCGGTTTCGGACGAGGAATCCTCTTTCACCGTCGCAAGGCCCGGCAGGATGGTCGAGGTCGCTTTGAATTTTCGGTAGTCGGAATTTGTGACGAAGACGCTTCCGTCAAAGTGCAGCAGCAACATGACCCGCGCAGCCCCGTTTCCTTCCAGGTGCGAGGGCAGCCAGACTTCGTTATTGATCTTCATCTGCTCCATCGAAAAATGGGTTCCCTTTTTGATGGACATCAACATGCCGCCACCGATCTTGAATGAATTTGCAAAGCGTCCTTCAACCTGGGTGATGGTCCTGTCCTCTTCGTCGATCCAGATTGTTCCGGAAAGATCCCGAATCACACTCTCCAACCGGCTTCTTGTCTTTGCCTTGGGATCACCTGCGTAGTCGACCGCGATCGTGTTGCGGCCTCGCAACTGAGTGCGCCGTGGATTGGTGAATGTTCCGAGCTCGAGGAAGCGTGATACTGTCACCTCTTCATTGCCCTGCGAGTTGGTCGCCTGTCCTTTCGCATCCGCCTTGCTCTTGCGCTCCTGCGCCTTGACGACGTCTTTGTCGATGCGCTCGTTCTCCTTCCGCTGCTCGTCTGCGGTGAGATCTTTGCCATTCTTGCGCGTGAGTTTATGAATCCTAACGCCACGAAGCCAGAAGACGTCGAACTCGTTCGTCTCGGTCTTTTTCCCATCGCTGCTTTGTTCGCGGGCTACCTCGTGATAGAGATAATCTTTTTCGACCGCCTCTGCGGTCCTCTGGTGCTCCTCGACCTCGTGCATGAGCGTGTAGATATCAGGAAGCGGACGACCGGTCTCCACTGGAGAAGGGATCTGTGCCGGGACAGCGGATCCGGCGATGAGTAGAGCCAGAGAGAGGATCGATGGAATCAGTTTCATCTTGGTCAGGAGGCTTCGTCAGGCGGTTCGTGAGGTGTGATCTCGCGGGCGTAGATCTGATAGGAGATCTTCGGAGGCTCCTCGCCTTGGTGAAGAGCACGGACACGGGCTCGAATCGCTTCGTCTGCTGCCGTAATGCGCTCCCGCGAACGGAGGTAGTCGAGCCAGGACTCCATGACGAAGGTCTCGTTGAGGCGCTCAGGGTCGATGACGTCGCGATAGATTCCCCAGCGCATGGCTCCATCGCGAAGCCGGACGCCGCGCAGCTGATGGATCGCGTGAGTGAACTCGGCGTAGCGTTCTGGTGGAACTCGGTACTCGATCGAAATGCGGACAGGGCCAACGTGAATAAGATCGTCGGCCTGTGCGGCGGTATCAGCCAACTGGAACGAGGAAGGTTGAGAGGCAGATCGCGAGGATCGGAACGGAGTGTGATCGGGAAGGGGACCCTGCAGAATATGGAAGCGCCGGATGGCGGGATAGCTGATGGCCATTCCGCAGGCGGATACAGCCAGCGCGATGGGGGTAGAAGTATGCTCGGCGACAAAGCCCCACAGAATGGAGCCGAGGGCCATGCCTCCCTGAAAGGTCATCAGGTACGTGCCGAGTGCGCGGGCCTGCACCCAGGCAGGAACGGAGAGTTGCACCGAAGTATTCAGAGTGGACATGGTGCTGGTCCAGGCAAATCCTGAACCGATGAGGGCAGGGATGATGACGGCAGGAGAACGAACATACGCGAGGACGAACAGCGTCGCTACATCGTAGAAGGTGGAAACGGCGATGATTGTGTCAGCGGAGACTCGACGCCGGATGCGTGGAAGCTGTGTCGCCGCAATGACAGCCCCCAGACCGAGGGAACCGTTGAGGATGCCATACCCGAGTGCTCCTTCGCTGAGATCGCGCTTGGCTACTACTGCAAGCAGAGACCAGATCGCCGAGACGAAGAAGGCAAAGGTGAAGGCGCGGATCAGCGAGGCTTGGAGCTCCGGAGCGTAACGCACGTAACGCAGACCCGTCATGATGGAACCCGCGATGCGTTCGGAGGGCAGCGCGGATTTGAACAACGGTGTGCGCTTCCAGTTGAAGAGGACCCAGATCACACCGGCAAAGGAGACCGCGTTGAGAAAAAAGACCCAGCCTGCTCCGGCGTGAACGCTGGCAAAACCCGCTACCATAAGGCCGCCCAAAGCCGGGCCGACCGCGCGGGCAAGGTTGTTGCTGGCGGCGTTCAACGAGACGGTATCGGGGATAAGCTCGCGTGGCACCAGCTCGGGAACGATGGCCTGCCAGGCCGGGTTGTTCATAGCCGAACCGACGTTGAGCAGAAACGTGAATGCCAGCAGAGCCCAGGGAGAGATGTAGCCGAAGAACGTGAGCACTGCGAGGACCGCAACCGATCCCAGCATCCAGGCCTGCCAGACGATAAGCAGCTTGCGCCGATCGAAGATATCAGCTGTCGCACCGGCAAGCAGGCCAAGCAGGAGGACTGGCAATGAGGCCGCTGTCTGCATCAGGGCGATCAGCAGCGGCGAGGCCGTGAGCGAGGTCATCAGCCAGGTCCCGGCGGTGTCCTGCATCCACGTGCCAATGGACGAGATGGTGGAGGCGATCCAGCGGTCGCGGAACAGACGGATGCGAAGCGGGGCAAAGCCGCTGGGCGTGGGGTTGGCGACGGCGACGAGCGGACCGGAGTTTGGAGTCTCTAAGGGCATTCGCTCAGTTTCCAGTGTACCCATCGGAACGAGTTCATGGAGGGCGAAAGAAAAAGGGATGGCGTGCCTGTGGGCACATCCATCCCAGGATTGGGGAACAAAGGATTGAATTCGTTATCGGCGGGTCAGAAAAGAAGCTTGAGTCCGAACTGAATCTGACGCGAAGTTGTCGCCGTTGCCGTGATCACGCCCGCTGTAGGACTGGCTACAATCGCCGCGGTTTGACTTGCTGGAGTGCCTTGTGTTGGACCGGAAGTGAAGACCACAGGGTTCGGGGTCGCGAAATTAGTGTGGTTCAGGACGTTGAAGAACTCGGCGCGAAATTGGGCACGAACTCTTTCGCTGATCTGGGTCGTCTTGAGCAAGGAGAGATCGAAGTTCGCAAGTCCAGGTCCGGTGAGCGTATCGCGCCCAAGGTTGCCCACCGTGCCATAAGCGGGTGCAAGGAACGCGGATGGGTTGAAGTATTGCTGCGGAGTTCCTGGGTAGAGATTGCCGTGGAAGTTGGGATTGATATCCGGGCGAACAGGGTTGCGAGTGTCGCCCGATCCGGTTGGGTTGTAGCCAAGCTGCGGCGAGAACGGAAAGCCGGACTGCAGCGCGACGATGGAGCTGACGGTCCAGCCGGAGACGGCCCGGTTCGAGATGCCTCTAAGATTCGAGCCCAGAAAGTGCCCCTGGCCAAAAGGTAAATCGTAGGTGCCGTTGATTGTTGCAAGGTGGCGAATATCCGTCGCTGCCGCGCCATAATCGATGTCGGGGTTGGCTGGATACGAGACGAAGGCCGGTGTATTGGCGCTGACGCTGGTATTCCATGCAGAACCGTTGTCCAGGTTCTTGGAGAAGGTATAGTTGCCACGGATCTGAAGACCGTGTGACAGACTGCGGCGGACGTCGACGACAAGACCGTTGTAGTTGCTGGCTCCGCGTGAGATCCACGATGTGGTGTTGGCGACCGCTGGATTTACCTTGGTGGTTGTCGGGTAGTAGATGGTTCCATTCACGATCGTCGCCGCGGGTTCATTGAGATCGGCAGACAGAATCTGGTTATAGCCGTGCGATCCAATGTAGCCAAGTGTGAGCGAGGTATTCGGAGCGAGTTGCTGCTCGATCTGCAAGCTCCAGGACATCACCGTGGGAGTCGCGAGATCTGTCTGGACGCTGGAGGGAGAGACCAGCGTGCCGGGGGATGGCTGCGTCGATGAGGTGATGTGCAGGCTGGAGACGGCGACGTTAGCCAGCGACAGCGTGGTGTTGAACGGGGCAGCCTGATCGAGCCGGTAATTCAGGTTGTCGAGCAGGGAATAGTGCATGCCAAAACCTGCGCGAATACTGGTTTTGCCATCGCCATGTACATCCCATGCCAGGCCAAGCCGAGGGGCGGGAAGAAACTTCGCGCGATTGTCGGTGAGAGGCGACGAACCGACAAAGGGATTGGTATTGATCACCCCATTGCTGAAACTGTAGTTTGCGGCCCGGCCTTGCGACTCGTTGAAGCCGTTGGTGGACTCGATGCGCAAGCCGGCGCGGAGCTCGACGCGGGGCGTGAGCTTGATTGTGTCTTCGATGTATCCTGCGCCCATCCAAGACCGCCAGCCGAGCTTCGTTGGAGCGGGAACGACTGTAAAAGTCTTCACGGTTCCCTGCAGGAAAGTAGTGAGAGAGGCAAACGAAGCCTGCCCAAACTGGTTCTGTGCCAGGTTGTCGTTGGACTGCAGCCGCTGCACCCAGCCGCCGGCTTCGATCTGGTGACGCCCATGCGTCCAGAAGATGTGGTCGTCAAAGGTGAAGAGATTGCGCGTGGTCGCATTGTTGGATCCGACATTCGCCCCTGCCCCGGTGATCTGCGAAGAACCGTTGGATGCTGTCGAACCGGCAATTACGATAGCGCCGACAGGCTGTCCTGCGACCCATCCGGGTACGTCAGCGCCTCCGAGCGGGGAAGAGGTGCCGAGGAAGAAGAACGATGCCCGAGAGAAGCCGAAGCGCGCCGTGTTGAGCAGACGTGGCGAAAAGACGTGCTGCTCCTGCAGGCTCGCAACCTGTTCGCGAAGGTCTTCGTTGATGGCTGCAAGCGGGTTTTGCGTGGGAGTATCCGCGGTGGAGTCGTCTACGGTATAGACGCCGAAGAACAGATCCTTTGGACCGATGTTGTAGTCAAAGCGTGTCGTTCCAAAGTCCTCGCGAACATGCTGCATCGGATTCGAGTAAGCGAGAGCGATGCCGGTCTGCCTGCCGTTCGCATCCAGCAGGGCGGGGCCGTTTTGCTCGGGCCAGAGATTGAAGAGTGGCGCGACACCTGGCGCGACGCCATAGTTCTTTCGCGGCCCGGAGGGATTGGCGGGGTCAGGCAGATAGCCTTGCCGAGCCTGCGCGTCGGGAACGAAGGTCACATCGGACAGGCCCAGATTCTGACGATAGCCTTCGTAATTCGCGAAGAGGAAGAGCTTGTCGCGGCGAATCGGACCGCCGAGCGAGCCGCCGAAGTTATTGCGCTGGAACTCGGGAATCTTCGCCTGGTCGAAGTAGTTTCGCGCGTCGAGTTTGGAGTTCCGCAGAAACTCATAAACGGAGCCATGAAGGTTATTTGTGCCGGATCCCGTCACAATCGAGATCTGAGCGCCCTGGCGCTTGCCATAGCTTGCGGAGTAGGTGTCGGTGACGACGTTGAACTCACGCACGGCATCCACGCCCAGAAGCTGTCCGCTGGTGCCGCCCGGCGTCACGTTGATCAACGAGGCTCCGGTGTACTCGATGCCGTTGAGTAAGAAGAGATTGTCCTGCGGTCTCCGCCCCGAGATGGCGAACATGTTTCCGACCGAAGAGTTGGACGTTCCAATGCTTCCCGAGCGCTGGCCGGTGTAGTTGACGACGGCCGGGTTGAGCGTGATGAGCTGGTCGTAGCTCCTTCCATTGAGGGGAAGCTGCTTGATCTGACGCTCATCCACCAGGCCTGAGATCTGTTGGGTAGAGAGGTTCACCACGGCGGGCGTGTCCTCGACGGTGACCTGCTGCTGCACGGAGTCGACGGTGAGTTGAAGATCGACCTGTTTGCTCTGACCGACGGTAAGGGGAATGCCTGTGCGATGTTGTTCTGTGAAACCCGCATGCTTGACCGTAATGGTGTAGGTTCCGATCGGTACGGAGGGCGCAGCGAAGCGACCATCCGGGCCGGTTGTCAGTTTGCGTTCGTTGCCGGTCTCGTCATTGTGAATGAGAACAGAAGCCTCTGAGAGCGCTGCTCCGGTTGGATCGGTGACAGTGCCCGAGAGCGTCCCGCCGACAACCTGCGCATGACCATAAGGAGTAGCGAAAGTAGAGAGAATGAGAAAAGAAGCGATGAAAATCAACTGAACAGAGGCGAATCTGCGTACACGGTCGTACATGGTGGTCTCCGGGAGATAGGGAAAAAGCTCTCGCACTAAGAAGGCGCGAGTAGCTTAGGGGTGTGATCGAATGCAGGCAAAACCGGTTCTCGCTCTAAAGGCGACAACAACGGCAACAAGCGGACTGCGGGAAGGAAGTCATCTTGCGATCCCGTGGTTGTAGCTCCAGTAAACGAGCCCCAACGTAATGAGCGCAATTGCGATCTCGCCGAGAATCCCGACGATCAGAGGGCGCCATCCCTGGCTTGTCAGATCTCGCAGATTAGTCCTGAGGCCTACGCCGGCAAAGGCGGGAAGAAAGGCCCAGCGGGAGAGATTCGCAAGGCTGGTGAGCTGCGTGTGAGTGAAGAAGCCTGACGTCGCCAGGATCGATAACGCGATGAAGCCCAGAATGAACTTCGGAAATTTGCGCCAGAGAAAAACGCCTTTATGCTCCACATCGGGCGCGAGCCCACGCGAGGACCAGTACACAGCGTATGCGAGCACGACGAAGCCGATAAAACCGGAACGCGCCGTCTTGGCAAGGACAGTCCAGCGGCCAGCTTCTTCACCATAGAGCGCACCGGTGACGAGCGACTCAGCGGTATTGTCGACCGCAAGCCCGGCCCACATCCCGTATCCCTGCTGACTCATATGAAGCGCGTGGCCGATAGCAGGAAAAGTAAAGAGGGCGATTGCGCCGAGCGTCAGGATGGCTGCAATTGCGGTGGAGGTATCTTCTTCGTCGGGTTCGATGGCTCCGCGGGCGGCCATGATGGCGGTGACACCGCAGATGCTCGACCCGATGGCGAGCAGGGAGGTGAGCTTGGGTGGAAGGCGGAAGAGGCGTCCGAGCAGGTGCATCATCGAAAGCGACAGGATGAGTTCAACCGCGACCAGAGCCAGCGAGAGGCCGCCGATATGAAGAATGTCCTGGAGAAGAAACCGCGCTCCCACCAGCACGATACCCAGCTTCAGCCATAGCTCGTAGGTTGCGACGCCGGCATGCAGAAACGGTGCCACGCCAACCGTATTTCCGATCGCAAGGCCCAGCAGAATGGCCCACAAAACATATTCAAGATGAGGAAAGGGAATGGCGGGATAAGCCGTACGAAGATGGGTAAACGTGTGCTCCAGCAGCTTACCCAGAAGCCCGATACCGAACAGTAATGCAACTCCAGGCAGCACACGAAGAAATTGTGTGGTCAAGGAAGGTGCGGGTGCAGCTATCGGAATCGTGCGAGTAGACACAGGGGACTTTTTAGAATCCTACCGGAGGCAGGACGTTGAAGCGAATGAGCGTCGCCAGTGTAAGGGCGATTGCAACGGCGACCAGATCGATATTGACGCGGCTGTTGGAGATGTGAGGAGTTGCCATGGATGCCTCGATTCAGCGGATGAGCTTTGTGGAAGTTGTTGCGGGCAAAAGAAAAACCCACGTGCGCGAAGGGCGCTGCTACGTGGGTTCCAGAGATCCTCTAAGCCAGGGTTATGAGATGGGCTTAGGTGAGGGAGAGTCCAGCGCAGCAGCAACAGGTGCCCTTACAACAAGGACAACAGCTACAGGCCGCGATGTGCATCGATCCCATTAGGAAGAGATTAATGGGTTCGTGGGACGGAGTCAAGGGGGCGATCGACTTGCGGGGAGGCATTTAAGAAGGAAACCCACGCAGCGCGGTGGGGGCTGTTGCGTGGGTGTTCCGTTTAATGCAACGAAGTGGGTGGACTTCGTTATGACTGACTCAACCCGAAGGGAGTCCTGCCACATCGGTTAACATACCGATAATTTTTGGCTTCGTCAAGGGTTGAATAAGGGGAAAGAGCCTCTTTAGGAAGCCCTTATCTCCTTTTGGAGCAAAGTCTTAGCTTTCAAGGGAAACTCAATTTTTCAGCATCTCATGAACTGCGGTCACAAGCGGCAGATCAACAGCTCCCGCTCGTAGATCATCTCCGGAGGAAGGTGATCGTGAAGGGCAAGGAACAGCTCTTCGTGGTCCATAACCTCACGTCGCCACGCCGCTCGATCGACGTTTTGAAGCTGATCGAAGACTTCGCGACGCTTCTCTTCAGACATCTGCAATCCCTCCCACCGAATGTCTTCGTAGTGAGGCGTCCATCCGATCGGGGTTTCCTTGCCCTGAGCACGTCCGCGCACGCGGTCTACGATCCATTTCAGAACGCGCATGTTCTCGGAGTATCCCGGCCAGAGGAACCTTCCGTTCTCATCCTTGCGGAACCAGTTGACATGGAAGATGCGTGGCGTCGAGGAGAGGGTGCGCTGCATCTTGATCCAGTGCCGGAAGTAGTCGCCCATGTGATAGCCGCAGAAGGGCAACATCGCCATGGGGTCGCGGCGGACCTTGCCCAGCGCGCCGCCGGCGGCAGCCGTGGTCTCCGAGCCCATGGTGGCTCCTGCGTAGACCCCGCCCGACCAGTTGAAGGCCTGAAAGACAAGCGGCATGGTGGTGGAACGGCGTCCGCCGAAGATGATGGCTGAGATCGGCACGCCCTCAGGAGCCTCCCAGTCCGGATCAATGGTGGGGCACTGGCTGGCTGGAGCGGTAAAGCGTCCATTGGGATGCGCGGCGGGCTGTCCTGTCTTTTTTCCGATCTCCGGAGTCCACACATTGCCACGCCAGTCCAGGCATTCCTTAGGAGGAGCGTCCGTCATTCCCTCCCACCAGACACCGCCCTCGGGGGTGAGCGCCACGTTGGTGAAGATGGTGTTCTTTGCCAGCGTTGCCATCGCGTTGGGATTGGTCTTCGCTGAAGTTCCCGGGGCCACGCCGAAGAAGCCGGACTCCGGGTTGATCGCGCGAAGACGCCCTGTAGCGTCTGGCTTGATCCACGCGATATCGTCGCCGACGGTCCAGATCTTCCAACCCTCGAATCCTGCCGGGGGGATCATCATGGCAAAGTTCGTCTTGCCGCAAGCTGAGGGAAACGCTGCCGCGACATAAGTCTTCTCGTGCGTGGGCGACTCGACGCCAAGGATCAGCATGTGCTCAGCCATCCACCCCTCGTCTCGGGCGATGTTCGAGGCAATGCGAAGCGCGAAACACTTTTTGCCCAGCAGGGCGTTGCCGCCATAGCCAGAGCCGTAACTCCAGATCTCTCGAGTTTCCGGGAAATGGACGATGTACTTCTCGTCGTTGCACGGCCAGGAGACGTCCTGCTGGCCCGGCTCGAGCGGAGCTCCAACCGAATGCATGCAGGGAACGACACGCTTGATGTCTTTATCGATCTCGGCAAAGACCGGTGCCCCAACCCGGGCCATGATGCGCATGTTTACGACCGCATAGGCCGAATCGGTCAGCTGGACTCCAATCTGTGACATCGGAGACCCGATCGGTCCCATCGAGAAGGGAAGGACATACATGGTGCGCCCGCGCATGCAGCCGCGAAAGAGCTGCTTCAACTTGCGGCGCATCACGAAGGGATCTTCCCAGTTGTTGGTTGGGCCGGCGCTGTCCTTCGACAGCGAGCAGATAAAGGTGCGGTCCTCCACCCGGGCCACATCGTTAGGGGCCGAGCGCGCATAAAAACATCCCGGCCAAAGATCCTGATTCAGCCGCGTAAATGTCCCGGCGTCTACAAGCTGTCGGCACAGCAGGTCATATTCTGCCTGGGAGCCGTCCACCCAGTGAATCGCCTCGGGCTGGGTCAGGTCGGCCATCTTTTCCACCCAGCGAATCAGGTGTTTATTCGTCGTGGGAGGCGCGGAAGGAAGGACAGCAGTCAGGGTCTTTTCGTTCTTCATGGCCAGTCGGTCTCCAGTTAAGAATTCGCCTGCTTGAAAGCGCTGTCAACTGCATTGCCAGCGAAAGGGACAATAGAGCCTTTTCTCGCGCCCGATGAGGGACGTGAAATTGGTCAGGCCAATTCTATCTCTTTTGGGATAAGCTTTCGTCACTTAGAAAGGCGGATTTCATGCGTTTCGGACTGTCAGGGTGGATGTGCATCATTGCGCTGAATGGCCTCTGTTTCACTGATGCGAAGGCTCAGGGAGACCCGCCGCGGGCCTTCGATATGGGGACGGCAGCTGCCAGGCCTGCGGGAACCGTCGTTCGGGTCGATCTGATCGGCGACTCCACCCAGACCAACAACGCCGGATATGGACGGGGATTCTGCGCAAATCTGACCGCAATGGTGGATTGCCTCAACATGTCCAGGGGCGGAGCCAGCACGAAGACCTACCGTGAGCAGGGGCTTTGGGATAAGGCGATGGCTACCAAGCCTGACTACATGCTGATCCAGTTCGGGCACAACGATATGGAGACGAAGGAACACCTGGAGCGTCAGGTTCCGATGGCGCAATACGAAGCAAATCTGCGCCGGTTTGTAGAGGAGGCTCGTGCGGCCGGAATCAAGCCCATCCTGGTCACGCCTCTCACCCGACGATATTTTGGGGCTGATGGAAAGATTCACTCCGATCTACTCGCGCATGCGGACACGATGAAACGCGTAGCCACGGAGATGAAGGTTCCTCTCATCGATCTGCAGGCGGACAGCATCGCTTACCTGGACAGGATTGGTGAGGCTGAGGGAACGAAGCTCGGAATCACGAAGAAGGATACAGACGGCAAGATCGCCCCGGACAAGACGCATCTGAACTGGGCTGGGTCCTACGTCTTCGGGCGAATCGTGGCGATGGACCTTGGAAAGGGAGCGCCTGCGCTTGCTCGGTATGTAAAGCCGAAGGCGGCGTCTCTCCCGCCTGAGGGCGTCAAAGCGATGAAGGTGATTGAAGGCGGACCGGTGAAGATTGTTCTCGTAGGGGATTCCACAGTGAATGCAGGTGGCGGCTGGGGAAAAGGCTTCTGCGAGATTGTGACTCCGAACGTTACATGCATCAACGACGCTTTGAATGGGCGCAGCTCGAAGAGCTTCATCGACGAGGGCGCATGGGTGAAAGCTCTCGCAGAAAAAGGCGATTACTACCTCATTCAGTTCGGTCACAACGATATGAAGGGCAAAGGCCCAGCGCGGGAGACCGATCCCGAGACAACCTATGCCGCGTATATCCGCCGCTATATTCGTGATACGCGTGCCATTGGTGCGGTTCCAGTAGTTGTGACCTCCTTGTCGCGGCGGAACTACAAGGATGGAAAGCTTGTGGAAGATCTGAACGACTATGCTGCTGCGGCGAAGCGAGTGGCTGCGGAAGAAGACGTTGCACTCGTCGACCTGAATGCGATGTCTACAAAGATGCTGGAAAAGATGACGCAGGAAGAAGCGGATCAGTTCGATGCTACGGGCCATGCCGACGAGCGCGCGGAGAATGGAAAGAGCCGCGTGGATCGCACTCATCTGAATGCGAAGGGGCAGACGGTGTTCGGCCGCATGGTTGCAGACACCCTGGTGAAGATGCAGGTGGAACTTGGTCCCGATATCGTTGGTGAGCCAATACTGGCTGGATCGTCTCCTGCACCGCTTGCAAAGACGGGTGGAAGGTAATTCCCTCTAGGAAATTACGTTAATTCCGCCGTGACGGCTCCGCCAGATATCGAGCAGGGTTGAGGCTGTCGTGAAGGTAAGTGGACCGAGAACGATTCCCGTGATTCCGAAGAGGGAGATTCCGCCGAGGATGGAGAGAAGAACTGCGACGGAGTGTTGTCGGAGTTGCGGTCCCACCAGGACGGGATAGAGGAAGTTATCGATCAGGCTGACGATGCCTCCTCCCCAGATGGCCAGAAGGGCTGCTTTGATCCAATGGCCGGAGAAGCCGAGGTAAAGCGCTATAGGGGCCCAGACCAGTACAGCTCCGAAGGCGGGAATCATCGCCATGACACCGGTAAGGATTGCCCAGAGAAGAGCATTGGGCACGCCAAGAATCCAGTAGGCCAGGCCCGCGAGGACTCCTTGCAGGGCTGCAATCGCAAAGCGGCCCAGGGCTGTGGCATAGATTGTGCCGCGCATTCGATCGAGAAGCAGTGTCGCTTCCCCATCCTCAAGCGGGAGGAGCGAGCGCGCGAAACGCGCTGCAGTCTCGCGGTCGCGATAGAGAAAGAAGAGGATGAAGAGCATGGCGACGATCTGTGTTATCGCTCCGATGGAGGTTCCGATGAGTGAGGCAAACTTTCTTCCGAGGAAGGCGGCTACCGTTCGTGACGTGTTCTGAATATCGATGCTGTCGGTGATTGCCTGAATACGCTGGGCGAATACGGGATGCTGAACGAAATAGTCCGAGATGTGCTGTTGCGTGGTCTCACTGCGAAGACTTGTGATGAGACTGGTGCCTTGCCCGCCCACGTCCTGGGCGAGAAAAAAGATGGGCACGATAATGCTGAGAGTTACCAGCAGGAGTGCGACCGTCGCGCACCAGTTGCGATGGCGGAGCCGGGATGCAAGCCAGAGATAAGGCTTCTCGGTGACAACGGCAATCACAATGGCTCCTACGATCGCGATGAGGAATGGCTGGAGAACCAGACCGCAGAGAACCAGGACGGCAAGGGTCACCAGGAAGAATGCGATCTGCTTCCAGGGCGACGCTTCGTTGCTTACTTGCATGAGACCTCGTCGAACAGAATGTGCCGTAAGGCTACATGAGGCGGCGCATTAAGTTCCTGAATTGGTCGAACCAGATATGGCATTCATGCCTGCCCTTCAAGAAGAGACGCCAAAAATATTCTTTTTCGACAGCATAGTTGTGATGCTTCCTGCTGCCGCCGGTCCGTGCCGGGGGCCTGCAGAAGGGAACTGGTTGCGATTCCCCGGGGGGACTACCCCCCCCGTATTATCTGTGTCAAAGTCTTCAATCGATGTAACTTAGCTCCGGACTTCATGTTTCTTTGTTGAGACGACGAAGAGCCCGGCGCGAGGCCGGGCTCTTGTTTACTCCATGACTTAAGGATAGCAGGCGGTGTCAAGCCCCGGAGCCGGAGCGCCACAGTTTGGTGGCCTCTTCAGCAATAAGGTCGGGCATCTCTTCGGGGAAGAAAAGCTTTGCTCCTTCGATTCGCCGGATGCCTTTGGAGCCTGGGAAGGTGCGGTCGAGCCATTCCGCCGATTCGATTTTGAAGAACTGGTCTTCGAGAGCCCAGACCATGCGAACGGGTCCCTTCCACTGATGAAGATTTTCACGGATGGGAACCAGATCGTTGACGGCCAGAGCGAGGGTGAATTGATCGAGTTGAGACTTGCGCGACTGCGACTGGGTGAGGGGGCGGAGATAGATCTCGAGAGTCTCGTCGGTGAGGCGGTCGGGATAGGTAAAGGCGGGGCCTCCCAGACCTTTATCGGAACGAGCCAGATTCTTGTTTTTCAGCTGCGGGGCGAGGAAGCGATCGACGAGGACGCCTTGGCGAGCGAGATCGACGAGAGGAAGAAAGTCCGCGGGAGGACTGAATTTATCGACGTCACAGTTGGTGAGGAGAAGCGATCGGACCCGATGAGGATATTGAGAGAGGAAGACCTGGGCGGTGTAGCCACCGCTGTCGTTCGCGACAAGATCGACGGTATCGATGTGGAGACGGTCGAGGAGCTCGGCGAGCAGGGTGGCCTGGGCATGCGGAGAGATGGTCTGGCCCTCATGAGGCTCCGTGAGGCCGAAGCTCATGAGATCCGGTGCGATGCAGCGGCGATGGGTGTGAAGGCGTTCGAGAGCTCCGCGCCACTGATAGCTGTTGAGCGGATAGCCGTGAACGAAGAGGGCTGCTGGGCCATGTCCGGCCTCGACGTAGGCGACGCGCGCCATGGAGAGATCGGCAAAACGGCGTGAACGGTTGTACCAGGCGGCATCGAAGGATACAGACTGCTTCGCCATGATGTGGGGGGCGGCAACGACTGCTGGAAGGGCCGTTGCGGAGTTTTTGAGGAAGTCGCGGCGTGTCATGGAGCGAGTATCGACATGTTCGCGAAGATTTACGCGCACGTTTGGACGGCGGAGAGCACGAACGGAGGGGAGGTTTGTTCTTTCCGTGCGCTTCGTTCGGAGGGCGATGTAGCCTCGTCGGCACTCTTAGATTTGTAGAGAAGCGGACAACAGCAAGGGCAAAGACTAAATACAGGGGTCTCTCCGCTGTGCGCTTCGCGCTCCGGTCGAGATGACGGTGTGTTGCGTTATGAGTTGTTGGACAGGTTCTTAGTCGGCTGCGAATCTGCGTCGGATCACGTTGGGTGGAAGGCCGGTGGCGCGGCGGATGTGACGGGCGAGATGGCTTTGGTGAGCGAAGCCTGTGGCGGCGGCGATCTCGGCCATGGTGAGGTTGTCCTGGGTGATGAGGCCTTTGGCGCGCTCGAGGCGACGCTGGATGACGTACTGGTGAACCGGTAGCCCCATAGCCTGACGGAAGAGGGATTTCAGGTGCGAGGGACTCAGGTTAGCGCTGGAGGCGATTTGGTCGAGCGAGAGGTCTTCGGCGAGCTGGTCTTCAATGAACGCAAGCACCTGCTTGAGCCTGTGGCCGGAGAGGGTTCCGGCGAGAGGGTGCGGTGGCTGAGAGACCGAGCTGTGCTGTGCGATGAGTCGCGAGGCCATGGCAACGACCATGCCTTCGGTGTAGAGGCGACCGGAGGGTTGACCGGCTTCGATCTCGCGATGGATGGCGTTGGCGATGAACTCAAGTTCGGAGTCGCGGACCTGAAAGCGATTGCGAATCTCGATGCGTGAAGAGTCGTGGCCGGCCTGTTGCGCCACACTCGCGAGAAGAGTCTGAGGAAGACTGAGGAGGAGGTTGCGATCGTTATGGTCGTGGGCGACCCAGCGGCTGGGAGTAAAGGCGGGGACGATGTCGATGTCGCCGTGAACCGCGGTGCCGTTGTACCGTTTGCCGTCGCGGCTACAAGAGAGACGTGCCGCGGGCCCGACGTGAATGCAGAGGATGGTCTTTTCAATGGCGGGAAGATCGAGGGTGCCTATGGCGTCCAGACGGTATTGGAGGACGACGCCGTGGGACGTAGCTGCCTGGGCTAAGATCTGCGGAGCCTCGAGTGGCAGGGGATTGCTCCGGGATGGGCTTGGGGCCGGCACAGAGATAGTTTCTCAGGTTGTGGGAGGGTGGGGAAGGCGAATTTATGGGGAATGGGGAGAAGCGGATCTCTCCGCTGCGCGCTCCGCGCTTCGGTCGAGATGACAGATTTTGAATAGGTTCCCGCTTCGTGGAGATGACAAGTTTTGAATAGGTTCTCGCGCTTGAAGATGACAGGTTTGATTATGAACACGAAAGCGGCAGTCCCATGGATGACTGCCGCTCTCGGTTTTCAGGTTGATTAAGCTTCGACGAGCGACTTCGGTGTTTCGAGGTCGGAATAGTTGTGAAGAGCGGCGATTGCGGGGTCCGTCATGCTGTCTTCCCCAGTCTCGATGTGGCCGGCGAGACGGCGCTCAAAGCTGGAATCCGCGACGGATTGAATGATGATGTCGTACCAGCCGTGAGTGGAATGGCGATCGTAGCTCTGCGAGATAACATGTCCGAGCCGAAGTTCATGGCGCGTAGTTTCGCCGGTGTAGGCATCGGTGATCGTGATGTCTCCGGCGACGCCGCGGTTGGCGATCTGGAGGTTGATGCGGTTGGAGCGCGGGTTATAGATGGAGATCACATCGAGGTCTGCCTTCTGATGTCCCGAGATGCTTCCCTTCAGAGACCGGACGAAGCCATTGGGTCCATAGACGGACAGATTGTAGATCGACTCATTGGAGTCTTTCAGGTTCCAGGTGTCCTGAACGGAGTGACCTGCTTCGACCGTATAGGTCCAGGGGCCCTGGGGGGAGTTGGTCTGTATGTTGGAACGCACGTGGAAGACGGCGGTTGCGTTCCCGGAGTTAAAGAAGGTGAGCTGCACCGTCTCGCGCGCCAGATCGGCGAAAGCAAGCAGGTTGAGCTCGTATGGAACGGCGCGCGCGGGACGGGTACCTGGCTCCTGAACCGGCAGCGACTGCTCGGCGGGAGGGGCAGGAACGTAGTCGTCATGACGCTTGTTGTCGGGTGGCTGATAAGCAGCGGTGCTGGGTAGGGGAATCGAAGCCGAGTTGGGCGATTTGAAGTTGAAGGCCGAAGTGAGGTCTCCGGAGACCGATCTGCGCCACTTTGTGATGTTCGGCTCGTTGAGTCCGTGGAACTGGTTGCCGAAGCGCTTCTCGACGAAACGGATGAGCGAGGTGTGGTCGAAGACCTCAGAGCTGACATAACCGCCTTTGCTCCAGGGCGAGATGATGACCATCGGCACGCGCATGCCAAGGCCGTACGGCCCTGCGGGATTCTTCGCGTTGCCGGGGAAGATCTCGTTGGCAATGGAGACGGTCGATTTACCCTGCGCACTTGTTTGAGGAGGCGTGGGAGGAACGACGTGATCGAAGAAGCCGTCGTTCTCGTCGTACATGAGGATGAAGACGGTTTTGCTCCAGACCTCGGGGTTCGCGGTCAGGGCATCGAGAATCTGCGAGACGTACCAGGCGCCGTAGTTTGCGGGCCAGTTCGGATGCTCCGTATACGCTTCAGGCGCGACTACCCAGGAGACCTGGGGAAGATTTCCGGACTTCACATCGTTCTGGAAGATCTCGAAGAGGGACTGGCCGCCGAGAGCGTTGGTTCCGGTGCGAGCCTTTTCGGCAAGCGGGGATCCCTGCGGCGCGTTTTGATACTGGTGAAAGTAGAGCAGGGAGTTGTCGCCGTAGTTGCCGATGTAGGCGTTGTCTCCGGTCCATCCCCAGGAGCCGCTGGCGTCGAGGCCTTCGCCTGCATCCTGATAGATCTTCCAGGAGACGCCTGCCTTCTCCAGACGCTCAGGGTAAGTGGACCAGTCGTAACCGGCTTCGGCGTTTTCGATCACCGGGCCACCGTTCTTGCCGTCGTTGCCGACCCAGCCTGTCCACATGTAATAGCGGTTGGGATCGGTGGGGCCGAGCAGCGAGCAGAAGTAGGCATCGCAGACGGTGAAGGCGTCGGCCAGAGCGTAGTGATACGGAATGTCGGAGCGATTGAGATGCGCCATGGTGGTGGTTCCTTTTTGCGGAACCCACTGATCGTTATGGCCGTTGTTCCATGCCGCGTGTGTCGTGTCCCAATCGTGCGCGAGGTCCTGGAGGAACTGAAGGCCAAGGTTGGGCGCGCCGGGGTGGAATGGCAAGACGTATCCGGAGCCGCTGGGTTGATACCAGACAGGATTGCCGGTGGACAGGGTGACGGGATGCGGATCTCCGAAGCCGCGAACGCCGCGCAGCGTACCGAAGTAGTGATCGAAGGAGCGGTTCTCCTGCATCATGAAGACGATGTGCTCGACATCGTTGATGGTGCCGGTGCGATGGTGCGCAGGAATCTCAAGTGCACGAGCGATGCTGGAAGGGAAGGATGCCGAGAGCGCAGAGGTACTGAGAAGTTGCAGGAACGTGCGACGATCAAGTGCCATTCGGGGGAGCCTCGCAAGTGAATTAAAGTTCAGCGCGAGGATAGGGAGAGGGTGTTGCGACCGCATGAATGCACTTTGAAAAGTGCGACCGATGTTTCGAACGCAGCAGGGAAGCTGAACGCTCTCAGGGTTTACGTCGATGTGAATTTCTGTAGCGTCGAATATCTTCTTTCCGCACTTTTGACTTCAGGGGGGGCGCAAAGGGACGCTCCCCCCGGCGACAATTTCGGATAGCGTGCGGGTTAGGGAATGCTTGAGAGCGGGACTTCTACGAAGGAGATGCGCTTTCGGTTCCAGGTGTAGGTGGCGTAGACCTTTGCATCGCGGCCCTGGATGATGGCGGGGTAGGAGTACTCACCAGGCTCACTTTCGAGGGTGTTGAACATGGTGAAGTGTTCGCCGTCCTTGCTTACAGCGAGGTTGAGTGGGCTGCGGCCGGAGGTGGTGTTGTTGTAGATGAGGACGACGCGGCCGTCGCGCAGATTGACGGCATCGATTCCGGAGTTGGGGTTCGGAAGATCGAGGGGGTGGGCGTCGGTCCAGGTGATGCCGTCGTCGAAGGAGTCGGCGGCGCAGATGCGGCCGATGTCGCGGGTGGAGCGGGCGTAGAGGCGGAGATGCTTTTTCCCGAGAGAGACGATCGCAGGCTGGATGATTCCGGTGACGTGCTCGGAGCCGGGTTTGAGTGGTGGCTCAGTCGGTGCGGGAGAGGGCATGAGACGGGTGGGCACGGTGATGGGGCCGGACTTGTGCCAGGTCTTTCCGTTGTCGGTGCTGCGGTCGACCCAGACGGCCCAGGAGGAGTAGCTTTCGACGGAGGTTCCGCTGACGATGGTTCCGTTGGCGAGGACGAGGGGCTTGTCTTTGATGGGGCCGAGAAGGCCGGCGGGAAGGTGTTCGGGAGTAGACCAGGTCTGGCCCTGATCGGTGCTAGCGAGGCGGGCTCCGGTCCATTCACGTGGGTTGCGGCCGTACTTGTAGTAGAGCCACAGCTTGCCGTCGTGGGTTTCAAAGAGGACGGGATTCCAGCAGGGGACGTTGGGTTCGCGCACGAGAAGGAAGGGAGCGGACCAGCCAGAGGTGGTTCGGCGGGAGCCCCAGATGGCGACGTCGGTGGCACCTTCTTTTGCGCCGCCAAACCATGCGGCGAGGATGTCACCGTTCTTCAACTGGACGAGGGTGGAGGCATGAGCGGAAGGGAAGGGCGCGGAAGTGTAGACGAACTCCTTGGTAATGGCAGCGGCAGGAGACTGCGCGATGGAGGGAACAGTGCCGAAGAGGACAAGGCTGAGAGCAGTAACGAAGAGATTCATTTTCATGGGTGATCGAGGAAAGGGTTCGTTGCTATTGTAGGCCGAAATTTTGGGGGCGCTCTGTTTACGTACTCCACACTCCCAGGGTCACAGGAGCTGTCGTCCGTTGTTACCTATACTCTTATTCAGGTGATTCCATGGACGTCGACGATCTGAGAATCCTGGCGGCAGTTGCGAAGCACGGCAGCATGAATCGCGCGGCTGTCGATTTGCACTTGGTGCAATCCAGTGTGACGGCACGGATTCGACTGCTTGAAGAAGAACTCGGTGTCCGGCTCTTTGTTCGACATAGTCGAGGTGTGCGGCTAAGCGAAGCGGGAACGCGTCTGCTCTCATACTCAGGGCGCATCAATACGCTTTTGAGCGAGGCGATCACTGCCGTCAAAGAAGATGGCATTCCGAAAGGCAGCCTGAAGATTGGCTCCACGGAGCCTACGGTGTCGATGCGGTTGCCGCAAATCGTGGCCGAGTACGCTAGTGAATATCCCGCTGTCGCGCTGACGGTCGCGACAGGTAACACCACAGAGCTGATCGCACAGGTCGCAGAGCAGAGCCTCGATGGCGCTTTCGTCGCAGATCCGATCGATCATCCTGACTTGATTCAGGAGCCGATCTTCCAGGAAGAATTGGTGCTGGCCACCCATTCATCGATACGAAGCATGGATGAGCTAGCAAAAGCCGGAGATGTGAAAGCAATTGTTTTGGACTACGGCTGCTCCTATCGTGATCGGTTGAGTGACATCCTGAAGGCACGCGGCATCTCTCACCAGATGTTGTCCGTCGCTTCTTTCGAAGCGATTCGCAGCTGTGTCCAATCGGGTGTTGGCGTCACGCTGCTGCCCGAGGACCTGTTCGCAACCGAATGGAGAAATCCATCTGTGACTGCGCACGAACTTCCAGAGCTCGGAGGCCCTATTAAAACACTCTTTATTCGCAGGCATGATCGTGAACTGTCGAGCGCTCTGAATGCATTCCTCGCGAAGAGCCGCAGCTTCTCCAATCTTTGATAGCCGCTTAGAGCCGTGTTATCGATGTTTTCGATAGCAGCTCTCTAAAAATGTCGTGACGCGGCCATACTCCCTGGCAACATCTACTGTCCAGCACGAACGCTGCAAAGAGGCATACGAAAGGAGAACGCTCCCTTCCAATTGCTCTTGGCGGTGTCGTTAACCGAAAAGGACAGCAGGAACACTTATGGCAAGCAAAGGCACCGTTATAGTAACCGGAGGTTCTCAGGGAATCGGAGCCGCCGTGGTTAAATCTTTCCTCGATCGCGGCTATGCGGTCGTCGCAACAGCCCGCAAGGCAAGTCAAGCATCGTTTGCGTCTTCCGCAAATCTGGCGTTGGTCGATGGTGACATCGGCAACGTGGCAACCGCAGAAGAAGTGACACGGATAGCGATCTCACGGTTTGGCTCGATCGACCACGTGGTCGCGAATGCAGGTATTTTCATCACAAAGCCTTTCATCGACTTCACTCCCGAAGACTTCCGATCGCTCGTCTCCACGAATCTGGAGGGTTTCCTCTACGTAACCCAGCTGGCCGTCAAGCAGATGCTTTTTCAGGGCAAGGGTGGAAGCGTGACAAGCATCACGACTTCCCTGGTCGATAACCCGAACACATCCCTCACCGCGTCGGTTTCAATGATCACCAAGGGTGGGCTCACCGCAGCGATCCTGAACCTGGCGAGCGAGTATGCGAAGAACCATATTCGGTTCAATGCAGTAGCACCCGGCACCGTCGACACGCCCCTGCACAAGGACAATCCGAAGGACTTCCTTAAGACACTTTCTCCGATGGGTACGATCTCATCAGCGGAGGACATTGCAGAAGCGGTTCTTTACCTGGCCGAGGCGCGGAACGTCACAGGCGAGGTGCTCCATGTCGATGGGGGCGCTCACGTCGGAAAATGGTAAACCCATCGCAGTCCGCAGAGGAACGCATCGCAGCACTCGGAATCAGTATGCCCCCCGCGCCAGCGCCGCTGGGGGCATATACCGAGACGGTGCAGAGTGGCAATCTACTTTTCATTACTGGAACGATCCCAATCGTTAAAGGCAAGCCTGCATACGTTGGCATGCTCGGCAGAGACGTGAACTTTGAAGACGGTGTGAAGGCCGCAAGACTCGCAACCTTGAACGCACTTGCAGCAGCTCGTCAACATCTGGGTTCGCTTGATCGCGTCACTCGTGTCCTGAAGACAGAGGTTTACCTGGCCACCACGGAAGACTTCATCGCGCAGCAGCCGAAGATTGCCGATGGAGCTTCGGAGCTTCTGCTCCAGATCTTCGGAAGCAGAGGTCTGTCGGTTCGAAAGATTATGGGCGTCTCAAGCATTCCGCTTCGCGTACCGTTGATGGTGGAACTGCTGTTGGAAGTGGAGGAGACAACAGATGTGCGCCCATGAAACGAAACGCTCCTGGAACGAGACGCGCGTTGCGTCCGCACTGAAAATTCGCTACCCGATCCTTCAAGGGCCACTTGGAGGTTTCTCCTCGCAGCGGCTGACTGCCACGGTGTCGAACTTTGGTGGCCTGGGTTCTTTCGGTGCCCATGGATTGCGTCCAGAAGCGATCTCCGAAGTAATCGCGGAGATTCGCTCCTTGACCGATAGACCCTTTGCGATCAACCTCTGGGTGTCGATGGAGGACTCGGGCGCATTCACGTCCGATCCTCTCGCCTTCGAGCGGAGCCTTAGGCACATTGCTCCGCACCTGAAGGCGCTGGGCAAGGATTTGCCAACGTATCAACCGTACGAAGCCATTCGGTTTGAAGACCAGATGCGAGTCTTGCTGGATGCCAGGGTTCCAGTCTTCAGCTTTATCTATGGCATTCCTCCGCGTGAGTTGCTGGACGAGTGCCGTCGCCAGCAGATCGTGATCGTTGGCACGGCGACCACGGTGGACGAGGCAAAAGCACTCGAGAGCGCTGGAGTTGACATCGTTGTTGCGTCTGGTTTCGAAGCGGGTGGGCACCGGGGATCTTTTCTGTGCTCTTCTGAAGAATCGTTGACTGGTACGTTTTCACTGACTCCACAGGTTGTCGACGCGATCTCACTTCCAGTGATCGCTGCCGGGGGCATCTCCGATGCGCGCGGCATTCTTGCTGCGTTTGCGTTGGGTGCAGGAGGCGTCCAGATGGGTACGGCGTTTTTGGCGTGCGAGGAGTCGGGTGCTAGTGAACTTCATCGCAAACTGTTGTTGAACAGTGATGGGCGAAGCACAGGGCTGAGTCGCGGATTTACTGGACGTCTAGCCCGTGGCTTCCGGAACGCGATGATGGACGAATGGAACGCATCGCCCGAAGACATTTTGCCTTATCCGCTGCAAAGGCAGCTGGTGCGTCATCTTTCTGTTCCCGCCCAGTCTGCAGGTCAGGAGGAGCTTCTGCCTTTGTGGGCGGGTCAGAGCACTGGCTTGATTCGCTTCACCAATGCACAACTTCTTTTGAAGGAGCTCATCGCCAGCCTGGCTGAGATTGATGGGTCTATACAGGATTGGGCTGAGCTGCAACCCAAAAGATGAGCGACCAGCCTTGGAGTCACGACAGATTGGCATCGATAAGTCGTCAGCGATTGTCCGCCCTTTTGTTACGAGCTAAAGGTCCATCGCGAACTGATGGGTGGGGTCGAAGGAAGAGGGTTTGGGCTCGGAGGCGAGATCGAGGATGAGGCGCTCGAGCACGAGGAGCTTGTTGGCGGGTGAGCTGCGCAGCTCGAGATCGGCGCGGGCTACGAGGCGAAGGGCTCGGGTGAGCTCGCGGCGGGATTTGTAGCGGCGGGCCTGACGGATGAGATCTTCGGCGGCGAATGGGGGCATACGGAAGCCCTGCCACAGCGCCTGCCAGATGGCGCGGGAGTCGCGGACGTTCTTCTCGAGGATGATCATCATCTGGCGGAAGGTGCGGGCGAGCATGTAGAGGTGGCCGATGGCGGCGTCTTCGCCTCCGTCAGAGGCATTGAGCAGACCATGCAGGAGGGCGAGGGCGCGGGGGCGGTCCTTGGCGCTGATGGCGTCGGTGAGCTCGTAGAGGGAGCGCTGCTTGGCGGCGAGGACCATGGTTTCGACGTCGCCGAGGGTGACGCGGTTCTTGGCGATGGGAGCTGCCGTGGGACTCGTGGAAGGCGACCGCAGGTCCTTCGACTGTGCGGCTGACGCCGATATGCCCAGGATGACACTCTCATTTTGAGAGGCTTCCTGTAGGGCTTGTGGCGCTATGGACTGCGGGGCGGTGACGAAGAGGAGAAGCTTTTCGAACTCGCTGGCGATGAGCATCATGTCGGCGCCGAGTGAGTCGGCGAGTTCGCGGGCGGCGTCGGGATCGAAACGGACGCCGCGGGTCTCCGCGGTATCGACGATCCAGCGAATGGCGTCGTTCTCGTCGACGCGAGCAAGCTCAACGGTGCCGCACCAGTCGCCGAGGGTCTCGCGGATGCGCTCGAAGCGCTCCTTGTCTTGGTAGTCCATGCGGCGGAGGTCGGTGGGGATGCGGATGTGGTCGGCGACGAAGAGGAGGAGCGCCTGGGGATTGGGGGAGCGGAAGTAGGCGTCGATGGCGGCGAACTCTTCTTTTTTGGAGCCGCGACCGTAAAGGGTTTTGAGGTTGCGGATGAAGAGGACCTGGAAGGGCGCCATGAGCGATGGGGTCTGGGCGCGGTCGAGAGCTTCGAAGATGCTGGTCTCGGCGAGGTCGAGGTCGTGGAGAGCGAAGTCGCGCGCGCCTTCGGGAACGAGGGTGGAGAGGACGGCGCGGCGGCAGCGGTCGTAGAGGAAGATCTCGTCTCCGATGAGGAGGTAGCCGGGACGGATGGAGGACGGCTGAGCAATCTCGGCGATGAACCGGTCAGTGGAGGCAAAGCTGCGGAGAGCGGTCGCCATCAGAATGACTCCAGCATATCGCTGACGACGGTCTGCGCGAAGTCCCTCGACATGCGGGAGATGGCGGGGGAACCTTCCTGGATAAAGGTGTTGACATCCTGGGTGGACTGGTACTGCTCGCGAAAGGTGATGGCGTCGTTGCGATAGAGGACGCTGCCGTCGTGCGCGGTGAGGATGACGCGGGCCGTGACGGCGACGAGATAGCTCGAGGACTGGCTGGAGTTGGCGTCGTAGGTGAGCGGGGTAATGGTCTGGGTGAGGATGGTGCCGTGAAGCGTGGCGTCGGCGCCCTCCGAATCGGAGTTGAGGATACGGTAGCGGGTGCGGGTGTTGAGCTCGCGGACGACGGCCTGGGTGAAGGCCATCTCCGTGTGGTAGGCCTGGGTGCGGGTGGTGAATATCGGGACGGCCATGGTGCGAACGCTGGTCGGGATGTGTGTAGCCGAGCCGGCGGTGTGGTAGCCGCAGCCGGTGAGGAGAGCAGAGAAGAGGAAGAGTGTGGCGGCGCGGAGCTTCATGCGGTTGGTTCTATTGTCGCATTCAGAGGGTGTTGAAGATGTGTGTCTTTGAAGTGAGTGGGATATTTGAGTCCGTAGCCCAGGACGCGGTCGAGGGCGATGTGGGCGACCCAGATGAGGGAGATTGCCGTGAGGGGAGTGCGATGGAAGTCGAGCGCTGCGGCGAGGACGATAAGCGGCGTGGTGTAGGTATGGGCGATGTTGTAGACGGCTGCACCTGTGCGCGGGCCGGCGAGATAGCCGAGCATGAAGAGATCCGGGGCGATGAAGAGGACTGCGAAGAGCAGCCAGGAGAGGTGCAGGTGAGAGTAGGCGATCAGGACAGCGGTGAAGATGAGGCGTCTTCGAGCTTGAGGAGGAGGGGCGGCCGGGTGAGCATGATGCTTTTATACGGGAGAGTTCGGGGAAGTGATGGAGGGACCGCAGATCCTTCGACTCCGCGCTGCGCGCTTCGCTCAGGATGACACTTTCTAAAAAGAAGAGGCAGCCACGGGGGCTGCCTCTTCTTTCGATGCTGGGTTAGAAGTTATGCGGGAGAAGGCTGGCCTTCATTGAAGCCAGGCTTGCGGCCGGATTCGGGCTTGAGAACCTTCTGGCCCTCTCCGCCTGAGCCGGAATCTACGCCGGCGAGAGCGGATTTGATGGGGGGAAGATCCTTGCCTTCGATGATGAGTTTGATCTCGACTGCATCCAGGGTCTCTCGCTCGAGCAGGGCCGCAGCCATGCGGTGCATGATGTCCTGGTTGGTGTTGAGCAGGTTGTAGGCAGACTTGTAGGCGGTATCGACGAAGCTGCGTACCTCGACGTCGATCTGCTTAGCCGTCTCCTCGGAGAAATCGCGATGCTGCGCGATCTCGCGACCGAGGAAGATCTGCTCTTCCTTCTTGCCGTAGGTCATGGGACCGAGTCCGCTCATACCGAACTCGCAGACCATCTTGCGGGCGAGCTCGGTGATGCGCTCGATGTCGTTGCCGGCACCGGTGGTCATCTTGCCGAGGAAGATCTCTTCGGCGCAACGACCGCCCATAAGGGTGGCGAGGCGTGTCTCGAGGTATTCCTTGGTGACGGTGTGCTGGTCTTCCTCGGGGAGGTAGACGGTGACACCGAGAGCCATACCGCGGGGGATGATGGTGACCTTATGAAGCGGGTCAGAGTGCTCGCGCAGCGCGGAGACAAGAGTGTGACCGGCCTCGTGATAGGCGGTGACCTTCTTCTCTTCGTCGGTGAGGAGCATCGACTTGCGCTCGGCACCCATCATGACCTTGTCCTTGGCTACTTCAAAGTCGTACATGTGAACCGACTTGCGGTTGTAGCGGGCGGCGGTGAGGGCGGCCTCGTTGACCATGTTGGCCAGGTCGGCACCGGAGAAGCCGGGGGTTCCACGAGCGAGGATGTTGAGGTCAACATCTTCGGCCATGGGGACCTTCTTGGAGTGGACCTTGAGGACCTCTTCACGGCCACGGATGTCCGGACGATCGACGATAACGCGGCGATCGAAACGGCCGGGGCGGAGAAGCGCGGGATCAAGCACGTCGGGCCGGTTGGTGGCGGCGACGAGGATGACTCCATCGTTGGACTCGAAGCCGTCCATCTCGACCAGGAGCTGGTTAAGGGTCTGCTCGCGCTCGTCGTGTCCGCCGCCGAGGCCTGCGCCACGGTGACGGCCAACGGCGTCGATCTCGTCGATGAAGATGATGCAGGGGGCGTTCTTCTTGCCCTGCTCGAAGAGGTCGCGGACGCGGGATGCGCCGACGCCGACGAACATCTCGACGAAGTCAGAACCGGAGATGGAGAAGAAGGGAACGTTGGCTTCGCCAGCGACTGCGCGGGCCAGGAGGGTCTTGCCGGTTCCTGGAGGTCCGACGAGCAGCACACCCTTGGGGATGCGGCCGCCGAGGCGCTGGAACTTCTGAGCCTCGCGGAGGAACTCGATGATCTCCTTGAGCTCTTCCTTGGCTTCGTCAACACCTGCAACATCCTTGAAGGTGATCTTCTTCTGCTGCATGGAGAGCAGACGGGCGCGCGACTTGCCGAAGCTCATCGCTTTGTTGCCGCCGGACTGCATCTGGCGCAGGAGGAAGAACCAGAGGCCGAGGAGCAGAGCGAAGGGCGCGAGCTGGATGAGGAAGCCAAGCCACGCGTTCGAGTTCTGGTCCTTGATGGTGATGTTGACGCCGTGGTCGCGCAGGGTCTTGTACATGTCCGGATAGTTGGCCGGGATCGTGGTGTGGAACTGAGTCTTGTCGTCCTTCCACTTTCCGGTTACTTCGGATCCGTTGACCATAACCTCGGCGACTTTGCCCTGGTCGGCGTCGTTGAGGAGCTGGGTAAGCGAGATGTTCTTTTCCTGCCCGGACCCTGTGCCCTTGACCACAAACTGCCAGAGAAAGACGAGGCAGGTGATCATGAAAACCCAGATCAGAATTTGTTTGACGGTCGAGTTCAAAGCGTGTTCCTCATTTTCCTTGTCTGCGTCACCGTGTTACGTGAACGGCTTGTCAGACCCAGCTCTGCGTACGGCCATAGCCTTAAAGCAGAGCCTACATCGATTAGACGATAGCGATAAAGGAAGGTTCTGTGGGCGGCCAGTAAAGAATGCCCGGCACCGCAGTAACGGTCCTACCCCGTCAGATGGTTAAGATTCTACTCTCTGAGGAAGGATTCAGACACAGAAACGTAACAGATTGAGATTCGCCGGTTTTTGAATGGATTTCAGCGATGCGTTGATCCAGGAACCTGTCGAAAAAATTTCCGGTACCCTGATCGATTCTGAAACCGGCAGCGGCGGGAATAAAGGCTAATACAGGGATCTCTCCACTCCGCCTCGCGATGCAGCCGCGCGTCTCCGGTAGAGATGACGTGTTTTTCAGGGTCGGGAGCTGTGCGCCTCCGGTTGGGGGTTGCGAGGTTTTTGCGGTTGAGAGGTGCTCGGGATGGCGAGGGCTGGGTTCTTGGATAGGTTCTAAGAGCTTTGTTCTGTATCGGATTCGGTGGAGAGGCGGAGCTCGCGGGCGGAGCGCTGGGCCCGGAGTCCTTTGGCCAGATGGAGGGATGCGCCCGGACGGGGTGCGACGGTGGGGAGGGTGACGAATCCGGCCAGGGCGAGCAGGCGGGTGGTGTCGTCGAAGCTGAGTCGGAAGCCGAGCTGACGGGCGGCGGCTCGAAGGACACGGCGGCGGAGGGCGGGGTCGAGGGACCGGAGACGGTCGAGCTCGATGGCGATGGAGGAAGCTCCAGGAGCGGTGGAGACGGCGCGGCCCCCTCCGCGAACGGGTCTTCCGGGGAGGAGGATTTGGGGGAGGATGCGGGAGAGCTCGGCCTGCCAGCGGGATTCCTCCTCACGGGCGAGCTCGGCGAGATTGGCGAGGGTCTGGTCGATGGACGGGTTGAAGGTGCGGAGTTGGGGCATCAGTTCGTGCCGGATGCGGTTGCGGGTGTAGGCGATGTCGGCGTTGGTGGAGTCGGTGCGCCAGGGCTGGTTGCGGGATTGGAGGAAGGCTTCGATCTCGGTGCGACGGGTGGCCAGCAGAGGGCGAAGGATACGGCCCGTGCGGACGGCTTGATGAGGTGTAAGGGAGGGTGATTCGACGAGAACCGTGGGGTGGATGGCTGAGATGCCTTCGGTCCAGGCTCCACGAAGAAGCTTCATGAGGACGGTCTCGGCCTGGTCGTCGAGGGTGTGGGCGGTGAGGATGGAGTCGGCGTGGCCGGAGGCGATGAGGGTGCGGAAGAAGGCGTAGCGTACCTCGCGGGCAGCCTCCTCTAGTGTTTCTCGATTCTCGGCGGCACGGGCAGGGACGTCGGCGCGGTGGATGTGCAGGGGGACGTCGAGCTGGATGCAGAGGTCCTGGACGAAGGCGAGGTCGGCGTCGGATTCGGCGGCCTCGCGGATGCCGTGATGGACATGAACGGCAGAGAGGCCGATGCCGAGCGAGTCGCGGGGGGTAGTGTTGGCTTCGTGGATGGCGAAGAGGAGAGCGACTGAGTCGGCTCCGCCGGAGACGGCGACGCAGAGGCGGTCGCCGGGGTGGATGTGTTCGCGGCTGAAGGGGAGAGATGGTGCTTGCGGCATCGTCTCTATCTTACGGAGTTTGAAAGAGAGTGGTCGCGGCGGGTTTCTATACTTAGCAGATGTTCGAGACGAGAGTTGCGACTGAGGCAGACGCGGAGGTAATTGCGGAGCATCGCTGGAAGATGTTTGCGGAGATGGGACATGGCGATGAAGAGAGCATGCAGACGATGGTGCGGAACTTCGTTCCCTGGGTGAGGGAGAGATTGAAGGATGGGCGCTATCTTGGGTGGCTGGTCGTCGAGGGCGAGCGTGTTGTCGCTGGCGGGGGGACGTGGCTAATGGATTTTCCGCCGCACTGGCGTGATCCGGAGCCGCAACGGGCTTACCTGACGAATTTTTACGTGATGCCTGAGGCTCGCGGGCGCGGGCTTGCCCACCGATTGCTGAAGACAGCAGTTTTGGATGCCCGGCGTCGTGGAATTAAAGTCGTGGCGCTGCACGCGTCGACGGCAGGCAGGCCGATCTATGAGCGAAATGGGTTTGAGGGAACGAACGAGATGATGCGTTATCTCGATGCGGATGCGATGAGTTGATCGTCCAGTTCTGTGGTGCGCCTAGACATCGAGGCCGATGAGGCGCATCAGTTCGACTCCGTTGCTGCGGGTGACCGCGCCATCGCGCAGCTTGAAGTCAAACTTCATCTTGCCGTCTTCGATCTCATCCTGAAAGTGCATGTTGTGGAGCAAGCCGCTTTTGAGCTCAGTGAGAGCGAGGTCGTGGGTGCTGATGATGCCGATGGCGCTGGTGGCGAGCAGTGCGTTGAGGATGCCTTCGGCTCCGATGAGGCGGTCGCGGGAGTTGGTTCCCTGGAGCAGTTCATCGAGCAGGAAGAGGAGCGGCGGGTCCTGGACGGAGAGGTCGCGGATGTCGCGGAGGCGCGTGATCTCTGCGTAGAAGCGTGAACTGCCTTCTTGCAGGGAGTCGTTGACGAGGATGCTGGCGCCGACACGCAGAGGTGTTAGCTGGAGCGATGCGGCGCGAACAGGCGCTCCCGCCATGGCGAGGACGGTGTTGATGCCTACAGAGCGCATGAGGGTGCTCTTGCCGGACATGTTGGAGCCGCTGATGAGGACGACTCGTTGCTGACCTCCGAGGGCGATGTCGTTGCGGACGCAGCGCGAAGCGGGAATGAGAGGGTGTCCGAGTGCTGTGGCCTGGAAGGATGGCTCTCCGGAGGCGAAGCGTGGAAAGGGATCGGCGGGGTGTTCGTAGCTGTAGGTTGCCAGTGAGAGCAGGGCTTCCATCTCTCCGAGAGTAGAGAGCCAGGAGACGACTGCAGCACCGAAGCGATGGCGCCAGGCATCGGCGATGAAGGCCAGCTGGACGGAGTAGAGAAAGGGAATGTCGATCAGCCGCATGAGCGGATTTTCGAGCGACTGGATGTATTGCCCGATGGTGTCGAGACGGGCGATGGCTTCCGATGCCGTGACCTGATGGGTGGAGAGCCGGTCTCTCAATGCCTGGAGCGGTGGAGCTTCCAACGGCTCCTTCTCGATGCGGGCGAGGAGACAGGAGAGCAGGCGCAGGTCGGCCAGGGCGTGCTCGGCCTGATGGAGGATGGTGTTGACCCGTGCGCGGTGAAGGAGGACTACGATGCCTTCGACGAAGAGAACCGCGAAGAAGGGAAGCTTATCTTCTGTGGTGATCCAATAGGCTGCGGCCGCGAGCATCAGGAGGGAGAGCAGGAGAGCGAGCCAGCGGACGAATCTGCTTTGGAGCTGCAGGGGAGATTGAGCCCAGCGAGAGAGCTCTTCGGGATGGACTGCGGCCTGGAGGTCTTCGCTGCAGACAGCCATGTCTTCGCGGAAGTCGAGGCGGTTGCGGAGGTCGGCGATGGAGGCTTGGCGTTCCCCGATGGCTGAGACCGGAGAGGGATTGAGCAGCCAGTTGGCGAGAGTGTCTTCGCCCATGCGAGTGCGGGCGGCGGAGAGCAGCTCGAAGAGGCTTCCATGCCCGAAGAGATCGAGGTCGGCGGCATAGAGATGGCTGGAGACGTCGAAGCGGTCTCCGCGCTGACCCATGCCCGGCCAGCGGTCTTCGATGCGAGCGAGACCCCGGCGGTAGAAATCTACGGCGCGTTTGGCGAGAGACTGCCTTTGCAGGATCTTCGCGTGGAAGATTGCGGTTGCAATGAAGAGCAGGGTGGGAACGAAGAGCCAACCGGCCGAAAAACGATGGGGTCGGAGATAGAGCCAGATCATGGCAATCTGCAGAACCACCAGGAGGAGGCGAAGGTTGCCGAGGCGGAGGTGAATTCTTTCGAAGTGGGCGACCCGGAGCTCGCGAGCGCCTTGCCGTTGATGATATTTCTCTGATGGCAGCGTGGGGTCCGGCACAGAGCCATTATTACCAGATGACGGCCAAGACACGGCATACACGAAGAAATTGAACCGTAATCTTGTATACTTCGCAGGTTATGCGAGTTTTTGTCATTCTTCCGGCGGCGGGGATCGGTACGCGAATGGCTGCCGGTTCTCATGCGACCGCTCCGAAGCAATTTTTGACTGTTGGCGGCGTTCCGGTCCTGGTGCGCTCGGTGAAGGCGTTCCTTGAGGTCTCCCGTGTGGATGCCGTGTGTGTCGCGGTGCGGCCGACGGAGCTTGAACGGGTTGAGGAGCAGATTCGGGAACATAAGCTGGGGCCTCGAGTCCATGTCGTAGAGGGTGGCGATTCGCGGCAGGAGTCCGTGGGCAATGCGCTGGCCGCGCTTGAAAGTAGTGATGACGACCTTGTCCTGGTGCACGACGCGGTGCGGCCGCTGATAGACGCGGCGACCATTGAGCGAACGATCGACGCAGTGGAGCGGCATGGCGCGGCGATTGTTGGGCTGCCTGCCGTGGATACCATCAAGCAGGTGGAGCGTACGGCCGAGGGCGCAATTGTGACGGCTACGATTCCGCGCGAGAGAATCGTGCTGGCACAGACACCCCAGGGGGCGCGCGTGGAATTGCTGCGGCGTGCCTTTGCCGAGGCGGAGACCGATGGATTCGCCGGTACTGATGAGGCGAGCCTGCTGGAACGAGCTGGCGTGGAGGTGGCGGTGGTGTTGGGGTCGGCAAAGAACTTCAAGATCACGCAACCCGGAGATATCGAGCTGGCGGAGTTTTATCTCCAGCAGGCAGGTGCGCGATGAGCATGAGAATCGGGTACGGGTTCGACTCGCATTCGTTCAAGCCAGGCGTTCCTCTTGTGATTGGGGGGCTGGCGATAGAGCATCCCGAAGGGCTGGCCGGACACTCGGACGGCGACGTGCTGCTGCATGCGATCACCGATGCGCTGCTGGGAGCGGTGTCGGCGGGGGATATCGGGACGTTTTTTCCGCCGAGCGATCCACGGTGGAAGGGCGCGGCCTCGCACATCTTCCTTCAGACCGCGCTGGAAGAGGTGGCGACGGCGGGATACAAGATCGTGAATATCGACACGGTGCTGGTGATGGCACAGCCGAAGATCGTTCCCATTGCGGGAGAACTACGGGAGCGCGTGGCCGAGCTGCTGGGAGTAAAACCGGGCGAGGTCGGAATCAAGGCCAAGACGCCCGAGGGGCTGAACCAGGATCATGTTGCGGTTGCGCACGCAACGGTGTTGCTGGAGAGCGTGAAGCTGACGGATACCCCGGGACAGATGGTCGCGACCGCCGATGTGGAGGACGAGATCAACGAGGTGGTGAAGGGGCTGGTGGGAGATTCGCGGGATATTTCGGCGCTGGGGCGGAAACGGCCAGCCTTCGATACGGATGATTTGACGTAGGTTGCGAGGTTCTGCGAATCCAGGTCTCAGAATTCGAGACCTGGGTATTCGTGGTGACCTTTGGATTTCGTGGCGCTACGGACGAAATACAGGGATTCCTCGGCTTCGTTCGGAATGACGGCAGAAGCAGCAACGGAATGACGCCAAGAGAAGCTGCGGGATGACGGCTTAAGGGCGACGAATGTCAGGGCTTGACGATAGCGAGGGCGAAGCCATCGTAGCCTTTGACTCCGACGGTCTGGATTGCCGTCGCGTCGAGGCGGGGATGTGCGCCGAGTTTTTCGAGAAAAGTGCGGGTTCCTTTGACGCGGTCATCGGTGTCGGCTTCGTCAACGATGGCGCCCTCACGGACTACGTTGTCTCCGAGGATGAGGGTACCGGGACGGGAGAGCTTGATCGCCCATTCGAGGTAGCTGGGATTATTGGGCTTGTCGGCATCGAGGAAGATGAAGTCGAAGGGTGCGGGCTTTTCAGCGTGAAGCGCGGCAAGAGATTCGAGTGCAGGGCCGACGCGAATATCGACCAGCGAGGAGAGGCCGGCACGCTGAACGTTTGAGCCGGCAACGGCGGCATGTTTCGGCTCGAGCTCGAGGGTGATAAGCTGTCCGTCCGCAGGTAGGGCACGCGCGAGCCAGATGGTGGAGTAGCCGCCGAGGGTTCCGATCTCGAGGATGCGGCGTGCTCCCTGGACGCGGGCAAGAAGATGGAGCAGCTTGCCCTGGTTCGGAGCGACATCGATGGCGGGGAGACCGGCGCAGGCATTGGCCTCAAGCGCGTCCTCGATGCGTTGGTCTGGAGAGATGAGCGTGTCTGTAAGGTAGCGGTCGACGGAGTTCCAGAGATTCTGATCCATAGATAAACCCAAGGATAGATTTTAGGAGATGCCCTGTACAGTCCTGATGTACCTGGGCTGATGGGTCGGGTGATGGATGACTCCCTGCACGGTGGGTATCCAGCGTCAGTTCGATGGTTTGTACGCCATGATTCTGGCTGTGGCGTGATATCCAACGCGCTTGTAGACCGGAAATCCGGCATCCGTTGCATGCAGAATGGATCGAGTCAGTCCCGTTGCCCGATGGGCGTTATGCAGGGCGTGGCGAACGATGGCTTCCGCATAGCCGTTTCCGCGCGCTTCGGGGATCGTTGCAACCAAGGCAAGATAAAGAGCCCCGTCATTCACAATGGCTGAAGCCGTCGTGACGGGTCTCCCGTTTTCATATCCCATGTAGGTAAAGGACTGCTTCCAAAGCTCAGAGCCTTTGAGGGCTGTCTGAGCTGCTTCCAGAGGGAAGCCGTAGGCTGCACAGTTCACTTGTGCGTATGCGAGCAACCCGGCTTCGTCGGTCACGCGGTGTATCCGTAGAGTCGGGTGAGATGGTGCAGATAAAGGGAAGAGATCGCCTGCCATACCCGTGATCGGCAACGCGGGTTCAAAGCCTATACGCTTCAGAATCTGCGGCAGCGTTCCTTTGGTGGAGGGGCTCAGAGAACTTTCAAAGATGTAAATGAGGCCGGCATGGCGCTTCTGCCGCATATAGAGGGCGGCATCGTGAAGGCGTGATGCAAGAACTTCAGAATCGTCGAGCTGTTCGTTGAGAAAGATAGCATTCCAAAAGGGAAATGCACTATCGGCCCAGCGGATGGACAAGCCTGGCCTGTCTCCAAGATCCGGATCAGGTACCTCTGCGACCAGCTTCTTCCAGACGGAAAGATACTGTTCCATGGATTCGCGAGCTTCTGCTTTTTTTTGGTCTTCCATTTGGTATTCCTTCGTTTTATTGTGCGCTGATTCGAAATATGCCAGAGCCGACAGTGGCCGATTTTCGACGAGCGATCTGCCGTTATGTTGAGTAAACCCGAAGATGCGTGATTTATTCCAGGCGAAGTCAGGATGTAAGGGTGATTGGTGGCGAGATGCTAGCGTGGTGCATAGGGATTAAACGCAACGTATGTAAGGAGCGGCAATGCGGATCGGGTTGAGTCTGTTGGCCATGATGGTCTTCGGTGGTGTGGTGCATGGGCAGACCGTGGCGAAGCCACGCCTGATGGATGCTCCGACGGCAGCGCCATGCACAGTGCGCGACGAGTGGGCGACACCTGCGGAGAAGAGCTGCTATGCGACGACTCCCGACTACGGCGAAACGAGGGCATACCTGAAGCGAGTTGAGGCGGCGGCTCAGGGTGAAGTAAAGATCGAGCCGTTTGGGAAGACCGGCGAGGGACGCGAGCTGGATATTGTGATCGTCTCGCGGGATGGAGTATTCGACCCGGCGGCGATTCACGCGGCGAAACGACCCATCGTGCTGGTGCAGAATTCGATCCATGCAGGAGAGATGGATGGCAAGGATGCCTGTCTGGCGCTGCTGCGCGACATGGTGATCGCGAAGTCGAAGGCGGCGCTGCTGGAGCGGGCGGTGTTTGTATTTATCCCGATGTACAACGCAGACGGGCATGAACGCCGGAGCCGATACAACCGCATCAACCAGGAAGGCCCGCTGGAGATGGGATGGCGCGGTAACGGGACGAACCTGAATCTGAATCGCGACTATCTTAAAGCCGACGCGCCGGAGACGCGCGCATTCATGGCGATGTTCCATCGATGGATGCCGGACTTCTTTGTCGACGATCATGTGACCGACGGAGCGGACTATCAGTATGACGTAACGTTTACGATCGACGACGGGCCGAACCTTCCCGCGGGAACCGCGAAGTGGGTGGATGAGGTGGCTACGCCGACGCTCGAAAAGTATGTCGATGCCCATGGACATCTGGCTTCGCCTACCTATATCAATCTGGTGAATGACAACAACCCCGCGGAGGGGTTGGGGTTCAACGATAATCCGCCACGGTTTTCGACCGGATACACGATCCTTGAAGGGCGTCCGGGAATGCTGGTGGAGCTGCACATGCTGAAGGATTACCGGACGCGGGTGACAGGAAACTACGAGATTCTGGCTGGACTGATGGACCTGGTGAATCGTGACGCCGACAAGCTGCTGGCACTGAATGCGGCGGCGGACAGAGAGGCTGAGGCGATGGGTTCGCATCCGCTGAGCAATGTGAAGTACCCGCTGGCACTGGAATGGGGAGGGCAGACGACACCGTTCCTCTTTCGGGGTTACAAATACACGCGAGAGCTGAGCGGGGTTTCGGGCGCGATGTGGGTGCGGTATACGCATGAGCCGTGGAATGTCTCCCTGCCGGCAAGGACGGGATTCAAGGTGGCGGTTGAGACGACGCCTCCGGCTGCGTACATCATTCCGGCGCAGTGGACGCAGGTGATCGATGTGCTAGCTGCGCACCAGGTGGAGATGACGCGCACGACGGCGGCGTGGAGTGGGACAGTAGAGACCTATCGCTGCGCGGGGATGAGTTGGCAGGGGCAGCCGTTCGAGGGCAGACACCCGACGTTCAATGGGGAGGCGCAGCACGACCCGGGCAAGTTTGGAAGCTGTGTGCTGGTGCGGGAGAAGATGAGCTTTCCTGCGGGATCGGCGGTGGTGCGGTTGAATCAGCGTCTGTCGCGCGTGGCGATGGCATGGCTGGAGCCGGCTGCTCCGGATTCGGCAATGCAGTGGGGATTCTTCGATCCCATCTTCGAGCAGAAGGAGTACGGCGAGGCTTACGTGCTGGAGGAGCTGGCGCGGGAGATGATGGCGAAAGACCCGAAGCTGAAGGCGGAGTTCGAGAGAAAGGTTTCAAGCGATCCGGCGTTTGCGGCGAGCTCCGAGGCCCGGCTGGAGTTCTTCTACGAACGCTCGCCATGGTATGCAGCCAATCGTGTGGGGCTGTACCCGGTGGGGAGGCTGGGGAGCCTGCAGGGTGTTCCGCTGGGAAAGTAATTGCCTTTAAGACGGTTTGAGCGAAATACAGGGATTCTTCGCTTCAGCTTAAGAATGACGGATGGAATGAGTGCATGAATTGGTTACAATCCGCTCATGCCATCCAGACGAAGTTTTCTTCTCGCCGCCTCCGCAGCAGCCGCAGCGCCGTCTTTGTCGCTGCAGGCGCAGCGTCCCTCCGGTCCTTCTCCCAGCATGAAGCAGCTTCCTCCCGCGATTGCTGCTCTGACCAATCGCACCTCTGAGGCAACGCCGATCAGCCTGGAGGAGCGGGAACATCGCATTGAGCGCGCTCGTGAACTGCTGGCGAAAGACAAGATCGATGCGCTGGTGATCTGCACGGGCACCTCGCTTGCCTATTTCACGGGACTGCGCTGGGGACAGTCGGAACGCTTCTTTGCCTGGGTTCTTCCGGTGAAAGGAAGTCCTTTTGTCGTCTGCCCGGTCTTCGAAGAAGGGCGTGTGCGCGAGCGTATGGAGGCCAAGCCCGCGACGCTGCCGCAGGCGTCGACGACGAAGGTCTATACGTGGAACGAAGATGAGAGCCCTTACACGTTGCTGGCGAAGGCTCTGAAGGATGCGGGAATCACGACGGGCAGGATCGGGGTTGAGGAGCGTACGCAGTTCGCGTTTTCGGACGGAATTGCCCATGCCAGTCCCACTCTCACGGCTGTAAGCGGAACTCCGGTTACAGCAGGCTGCCGGGCGGTGAAGTCGGCCGCCGAGCTGGCGTTGATGCGCCTGGCCAATGACAACACGCTTAATGTGTACGAGACTGCCTGGAAGTCTTTGGAACCGGGCATGACCAACCGGCAGGTCTCCGACTTGATTTCGGCTGCTTATATGAGGACGGGATTTCCCGGATATGCCTCGTGCCAGGTGGCCGAGTATTCGGCGCTTCCGCATGGCTCGCTGCAACCGCAGGTGATTCGGGAGGGGCAGATCATTCTTCTGGATGACGGATGCATGGTGGAGGGATACCAGTCGGATATCTCGCGCTCGTTCGTTCTGGGTAAGGCGACGGACAAGCAGAAGCAAGTCTTCGATGTGGTCCACAAAGCACAGGCTGCGGCACTGGCGGCAGGAAAGGCCGGGGCTCCCTGCCATGCTGTGGACGATGCTGCGCGCAAGGTGATTACGGACGCCGGCTTCGGTCCGGATTACAAGCACTTTACCCATCGGCTGGGCCACGGGATCGGGATGGACGGACACGAATGGCCGTATCTAGTAAGGGGAAACAATCTGCCTCTTGAGGCGGGTATGACTTTCTCCGATGAGCCGGGTATCTACATCGTCGGCGAGTTCGGGATTCGGCTGGAAGACGATTGGGTGGTGACTCCTAACGGAGGCGATATGTTCACCCCGCAGAGCCCTTCACTCGAAGAGCCTTTTGCGAAGGCTTAAGCCCTGGAAGGATACAGTTTGGGGGGACACGCATCGAGGTTAGCGTGCCCCCCGCTTTCTTGTGCGCCTCGTCACAGAGATGCCCATTGCTTCATGGAAGCTCTCGTTTTTGACGGAATTCTTGATATAGTCTCTTTTTCTGCGCTATGACTGTGGATCGCGCAGCCGCATCCTACGCAACGGAGTTTCACGCCTTCATGTTCTTTTCTCGCAAGACTCTCGCCGCATGCGTTCTCGCACTTCCTCTGATTTCTGCACAAGCACAGAAAACTTCCAACGCCACGGCAACTTCCCATGGCATCGCCGTCTCGAATATCGACAGCGCAGTTCGTCCTGGCGATGACTTTTACCTGTATGCCAACGGGGCCTGGATCAAGCGAACGGAGCTGCCCGCAGACCGCACTTCGCTGGGGGCCTTCAACCAGCTGGTAGATCGCAGCAACCATCGCGTGGCCCAGATTATTGAACAGGCAGCCCAATCGAAGGCCGCGGTTGGTTCCGATGTACGCCGCATCGCCGATCTTTACCACTCATACATGGACGAGCAGGAAATCGAGGCGCACGGCCTTGCTCCGATCAAGCCGCAGCTCGATGCGATTGCCGCGATCCATACGCCGCAGGAGCTCGCACACGCGCTTGGGCTATCGATTCGAGCGGACGTGGACGCGTTGAACAACACGAACTTCCATACGGCAAATATCTTCGGCTTGTGGGTCGCGCCGGGATTCAACGACTCCGAGTACTATGCTCCGTATCTGCTGCAAGGCGGCCTGCAGCTGCCGAACCGCGATTACTACCTCCTGGATAGTCCGCATATGGTCGATATCCGGGCCAAATACAAGACGCATATCGCGAAGATGTTCGAGCTTGCGGGCTTATCCGACGGAGAAGCTCGCGCTGCACGCGTGGTGGCTCTGGAGCATGACATTGCGGAGAGACAGATCTCTCTGGCTGACTCGCAGAATATTCACAAGGCGAATAACGTCTGGACGATCGCGGATTTCTCCACGAAGGCTCCCGGGCTCGATTGGGCTGAGTTCTTCCATGCGGCGGGGCTGGAGAAGCAATCAAGCTTCATCGTCTGGCAGCCGACGGCGTTTACGGGCGAGGCCGCGCTGGTTCAGAGCGAGTCGGTGGATGCATGGAAGGATCTGCTGGCGTATCACCTGCTCGAGGCCTATGGCGGGACGCTCCCTTCCGCTATCGCAAGCGAGCGCTTTGCCTTCACGGGAACGGTACTTACAGGGGTTTCACAGCAGCGTCCCCGCGATATTCGCGGCGTGATGCTGGTGAATGGAATTCTCGGCGATGCGGTTGGCGAGCTTTATGCGAAGCAGTACTTCAGCCCCGAGGCGAAGGCTCAGGCGCAGGCTCTGGTCGCCAATCTTCTTGTCGCTTTCCACCAGCGTCTGGAGAACATTGCGTGGATGGCGGAGGCTACGAAGAAAGAGGCCCTGACGAAGCTGGGGACGTTGCAAGTCTCGGTCGGCTATCCCGATAAGTGGAGATCGTACGCGGGGTATGAAGTGAAGCCCGACGATCTCTTCGGCAACGTCTGGAGGGCCAACCTCTTTCAGTATCACTACGAGATCTCGCGCATTGGCCAGCCTGTTGACCGCAAGGAGTGGACGATGGAGCCGCAGACGGTCAATGCCGTGAACCTTCCGCTTCACAATGCACTGAATTTTCCGGCTGCGATTCTTGAACCGCCATTTTTCGACCCCAAGGCACCCGCAGCAGCCAACTACGGAGCCATCGGGACGATCATAGGCCATGAGATCTCGCACACCTTCGATTCGGAGGGGGCGGCGTTTGATTCGAAGGGCCGCGTCCGCAACTGGTGGACGCCGGAGGATTTCGCGCACTTCAATGCCGCAACCGCCACGTTGGCTGCGCAGTATGACACCTACAAACCGTTTCCGGATCTAGCGGTGAATGGGCGTCAGACGCTGGGAGAGAATATCGCCGATGTTGCTGGCCTGGCGGCTGCGTTCGATGGTTTTCATGCATCGCTGAAGGGGGCCGTAGCGCCAACCGTAGACCACTTCACCGGAGATCAGCAGTTCTTCCTGGCCTTCGCGCAGAATTGGGAATCCAAGATGCGGGATAGTGCGCTGCGCCAGGAGGTCCTCACCGATCCTCATGCGCCGGACATGTACCGCGCCGCCACGGTTCGCAATATCGATGGATGGTATGCAGCTTTCGACGTAAAGCCGTCGGAGAAGCTCTATCTCGCTCCGGATAAACGCGTTCGTATCTGGTAGAGGGCACCTCGGGAGGCCTCTGTACTGGATTGAAGGTTGCACAGGTGATAGCCTTCGAATCTGGGCCTGGCAGTTTTAAGCGCCAGGCATGCACCTTTCTATTGAGGCAAGGACGAGGATGGCGATGATCACGACGGTACAACAGCACATTCTTCAGCAACAGCAGGAGCTGTTGAAGTCGACTGGACGCGAGGCGACTGGAACGTTTAGCTGGCTGCTGAGCGGCATTACGCTGGCGACTAAGATGATCGAGGCGAAGATCCGCTCCGCTGGTTTGAGCGACGTGCTGGGCGCAGTCGGCGTCGAAAACGTTCAGGGCGAACAGCAGCAGAAGCTGGACGTGTACGCAAACCAGGCGATGCTGCACTGCCTGGGCCTACGAGACAGCGTTGCCGCCCTGGTGAGTGAAGAGGATGAAGAGCCGGTTACGTTCAACCGCGATGCCGAGACGGGCAAATATATTCTTGTCTTCGATCCGCTGGATGGGTCGAGCAATATAGACGTGAACGTGAATGTCGGTACCATTTTCAGCGTGCTGCGGAGGATGCCGGCGGAGCTGGGAACGCTGGAGGAGTCGATCCTGCAGCCAGGCTTCCGGCAGGTGGCGGCAGGTTACGTGGTGTATGGCCCGTCGACGGTACTGGTCTACACAACCGGAAATGGAGTCCACGGCTTCACGCTCGATCCGAAGATCGGCGCGTTCGTCCTTAGTAATGAACGGATGCAGATGCCGGAGCAGGGAAGCTATTACTCCGTGAACGAGGCGAACGCGGGGAGCTGGCCGGAGGAATACCGATCGTATGTGACGATGCTGCGAGAGGGCGGCATGGGGAAGACATACAGCTCTCGTTATATTGGCAGCCTGGTTGCAGACTTCCATCGCACGCTTTTAAAGGGGGGAGTCTTCCTCTATCCGCCGACGGAGAAGCAGCCGAAGGGCAAGCTGCGGCTGTTGTATGAGGCGAATCCGCTGGCCTTTATCGCGGAGCAGGCGGGCGGTATCGCAACCAATGGCGTAGGACGCATTCTGGATATTAAACCTGCCGGAATCCATCAGCGGACACCTTTCTGTGTTGGTGGGCGCAAGGAGATGGAGGCGCTTCAGAGCGCATTAGCGGGGGCTCTGGCGTCGTGAGTTTCTCGAGCGTAGTCCTGGATATTCGAGAAGAGCGCAAGGTTTCAGGGCGTCAACACTGGCAACTTCTTCTTGAGAAAACGGAGTTCGGGGCAGGGGATACAGGCGAGCTTGAGGCGGTTGCTCGCAGCGGTGCACGGCTTTGTGTGCCGGTATTCGGTGCCCTCGAAGACGGTGGAGAGGTGTGGCTGCAGGTGGAAAAGCCGCTGATGGCTGGGACCGTGGTAACAGGCCGTGTCGCCCCTAAAGCCTAACGGCTTAAGGTTTGAGGGAAAGTTTGCTTCCTGATACACTCAAGAAGTCGTTTTGACGCATTGAAGTACTGCGAAAGCAGCGTGTTTCGCGTCGTTTGGGGGCTGTAGCTCAGCTGGGAGAGCGCCTCGTTCGCAACGAGGAGGTCAGCGGTTCGATCCCGCTCAGCTCCACCAAAGATCAGTACGTTGCAGGCCGGACTTTGAGGTCCGGCATTTTTGTGTCGTTGATTCGTAGCCTCCTGTTCTACCCTCCAACCCATCTGCAAAAAGCCGCTCAATGACAGCGAATCGAGTGCGCTCCGTTTTCGCCTGAAGTCGAAGGTGAGAATAGCGCTGAAGCATCTTCGGCGATACATTACCGTCGCGTGGCTTGTCTGCGATTTTGCTAGTTCGGTGATGTGTGGTGGGAAGGTCTGTGGGAAGGTCATGGAACTGTGAAATCGATACCCAACTGATCCACTTATCCCCGCAAACAAATTCCGCCGGACGATTGGATTGCAAATGTGTGCAAGAAAGTCTCCGACCTCGCAAACGACGTTACTTCCCATGAGCAGTCTTTGAATCCATCTTCTCCGTCCCGAGATTTGCCGCTAACGGTTTGAACGGCAAGCATTTACGTCGTGGACTCTAGCTGATAGTCCAATGCATCAATTTAGTAATCCCATTTGGTAACGCACGTGCCTAATTGCAGGTACAGCCGTAGAACCAAATTCCCAGCCGGAGTCTTGGTCGTCACAGGAACCGGTTGGGGTTGCGAGTGGTTTTTCGGCAGGCTTCTCAGGGAGAGCTTCTTTGAGCGACAAAACGATTCTGATCACAGGCGGGACTGGATTCCTCGGTAAGAAGCTCGGACTCGCATTGAAATCCGACTATCGGATTATTCTCGCGGGCCGCAATAATAGTCTCGCAAAGCAAGCTCAGGATCGTACGGGCTGTGAAGCCGTGCCACTCGACGTAACGAATATTGAGTCAGTTCGTGACATCGTGGTGGCAACGCGTCCTAACATCATCATCCATGCCGCGGCGACCAAATTCGTGGACAATGCGGAACACCAACCCATGGAGTGCATTGATGTAAATGTTCTTGGCTCGCAAAACGTCGCGCGGGTCGCCATGGAACGCGGTGTGGAAACCGTGGTTGGCGTCTCTACGGACAAGGCATCCCCTCCCGTCCGCAATACCTATGGCATGTCCAAGTCCCTTATGGAGCGTATCTTCTGCTCTTGTAATCGCATGACGGACACCAGGTTTGTCTGCGTGCGATTCGGCAATGTTGTATGGTCCACGGGGTCGGTATTTCCGCTTTGGAGAAGCATGCACGAGAGGACTGGCGTCATAGGCACGACCGGCCCTGAGATGCGACGGATGTTTTTCACTGTTGACGAATCCGTTCAACTCGTTTTGGCAGCGCTGAAGAACGCCGACCGGTTCCAGGGCAAAGTACTAGCCCGCAAAATGAAGGCGGCGCAAATAGAAGACATCTTGCGCGTCTGGGTCGGGCATAAAGGCGGCAGTTGGGAGAAGGTGGCAGGACGTCCCGGCGAACGCGACGATGAATTCCTGATCGGCGACATCGAGATTCCCTATACCTCTGAATTGGAGTTGGATGGCGTCACGCACTATCTACTCTCCTTCAACGAGAAGGCGGAAAAGCCAGTGTCCTATGGACTATCGTCGGCAAATACCGACCGGCTGACCGATGCTGAAATTCTGAACTTAATTAGCAATCCGTCACTCGAGGGGGTGTAGCGTATGGCACGCATCCGACATGCACTCATTATGGCTGCCGGACGTGGCGTTCGTATGATGCCGCTTACGGCTGTCATCCCTAAACCAATGGCCCCGTTTCTAGGATCGACACTCATCGCCGATGGGATCCGTCAGATTCGTGGGCACATTGACGTGATTCATATCACTGTTGGGTACAAAGGACCGAAACTCGCTGAGCACGTGATCGATCTGGGAGTTGATTGCGTTTACAACACCAGCGGCAAGGGAAACTCCTGGTGGATCTACAACACGATGCTCAAGTACTTGGACGAACCCCTGCTCGTACTGACTTGCGACAACGTGGTGGAGCTCGATCTTGAACAGCTGGAGTGGGAATACGCCCGGCATAACAGCCCTGCGTGCATGGTCGTTCCTGTTGCTCCCGTCCCGGGACTGGACGGTGACTATATCTTTCAAGAGGAGGATGTAGTGACGAGGCTCGATCGGAATACGCCATCCGACAGGTATTGCTCCGGGATTCAAGTTCTCAATCCCGCGATGATCAACCGCATCACTTCACAGCAGGAGGACTTTTACGCGGTTTGGCAGCAGCTGATGTCCAAACGCCAGGTCTATTGCTCGTCAATCTATCCCAAGCGCTGGTTTGCTGTGGACACGTTCGAGCAGCTGTCCTCGATTAACGAAATCGCAATCTCGTCTAAAAAAATGATTATGTCGTCCGCGTCGTACCTTGATTAATTTCTCCGATATAGAAGGTAGCCCAATATGAAGATGCCGGCAGTTTCAGTAGTCATACTGACCCACAACCGCAAGGATCTTTTACGTCAATCGTTGAGCAGTTGCCTCGGATTGAATTGGCCCGAGCTGGAATTGATCGTTGTTGACAACGTCTCGACTGACGGAACCCCGGAGATGATCCAGGAGGAGTTCGGCTCGAGAGTACGCGTGATTTGCCGGACGGTGGATTCTCCTACTGCTGGCCGAAATGAGGGCTTTCGTTCTGCGAAGGGAGATTTCATTCTTTCCCTCGACAACGACATGATTGTTCTGGATCCCGAGTGTATCCACAAGGCCGTGGCGCTCTTCGATCAGTTCCCAAAGGTGGGACTTCTGACATTGCGGATCGCGGGAGTCGAGGACCCCGGCAGCCCACTTCGTGAACACTGGTGGCATCCGGTACCGTTTGAGATCGGAAAAGACCGCTTCCATTTGACCGACTACTTCAGTGAGGGCGCGCTCTTTATAAGAGCCTCAACCCTCCGCGACACCGGCGGTTACGATGACGACTTTTGGGCCTGCTTCGAGAGCGTAGATCTTTCGCTTCGCATTCTGCGTGCCGGCTATGACATGCTTTATGTGCCCACAATCGGGACTGTGGAACTGCAGGTAAGTCGACACGAGAACAAGAGCCGCAGCCAACGCAACTATTACTTCCTACGGAACAAGATTTGGACAGCGTGGAAGAATTGCACGCTGCCACGTGCGATCACCTTTGTCGGGCCGCGTATTTTGAAAGATGGCGTGTTGTCGGTTCGATATGGGTGGGTTGATTTGTGGTTTCGTGCGGTGAGCGAAGGAATCGCCGCACCCTCCATGATCCGCCGTAAACGGGATCCTCTGCCGTCATCGACCTGGGCACATATTCGGCAGATACGCAAAGGTCATACCTTGGACCTGGAAGAAGCGGCTCCCATCAGCATTGCAATTAGGGCAACTCATCCTCCTGAGACAACATTGGATTCTGTTGCTCCTTGAGCGTAGTGCGGTGATTCACAGATTTCACCGCACTATGGCTACGAGGGTTATGACGACGTTTTAGCGGTCACATCACTTCTCAATAGGAGTGGGCCACACTCGATATAGATACCAATACCCGTGTCATCTCGTCCGGTCGCCTCATGATTCTGCTCGACAGCGGGAGATCAATCGCCCTCGATCGCGATTTAAACTGAGGGTGTACGGTCTGCTTCTTCTTTGTCTTAGCCAAGCGTTGAGGCTGGCGCGTCTCGCAAAACCCGCATCTCGCGTTACGACCTGGTAGCGAGATATTGGTGAACCATCGAAACAGCCATCGCGCCCTCTCCTACAGCCGTGGCGCATCGTTTGATAGAGTTGTGGCGAACATCTCCGGCTGCAAAGACGCCGCTGAGATTCGTTTCCAAAAAAAAAGGTGGACGCTCTAACTTCCACCGCGAGCCACCCTCTTTCGACAGGTCCGGACCAGTAAGAATATAGCCACCCGCATCCAGTTGTAGTACACCAGGAGGAACCCAGTCGGTTCTAGGGCTCCCGCCGATGCAAAGGAATACAGCGTTGGTAACCGCTTTGTAAGTTTGGTTGTCAGATGACGTGCGATAGGAAATCTCCTCCAGCTTTCCATCGCCCTCAAGCCCAACTAGTTCGCAACCGGTGAGAATCTGTACGTTGCTCGACTTTTGGAGCCTCTCCAATAGATATTCCGACAGTGTGTTCTTTAGAGAGGCTCCGCGTACAAGAAGAGTCACCTGCTTTGCATGCTGGGCGAAGTGAAGGACTGCCTGTCCCGCTGAGTTGCCACCGCCCACGACAAAAATATGTCCTGTATGGAGCGCAGCTTCACTAGCCCCTGCGCCATAGTACAAACCTTTATTTACGAATACCCGTTCATTCGGTAGATCGAGTCTTCGATACTCCACTCCTGTGGCACAAATAACTGCCTTGGAGAGTACTCTCTCGCCGCTTGCCAGTATTCCGACCGCGAGTCGATCTTGAACCGCACCGGCAACACACTCTTCTGTAATGATGATTTCTGCGCCGAAGCGTTCAGCCTGCAGACGAGCCCTTCGTGCAAGCTCCCATCCGCTTATGCCATCTATGAAACCCAGGTAATTCTCAATGCGAGAGGTACTCGCAGCCTGGCCTCCGATTGCAAGCCTTTCTATGAGAATCGTTCGAAGTCCTTCTGACGCTCCGTACACAGCGGCGCTTAAACCTGCAGGACCTGCACCATAAATTGCAAGGTCATATTCCGGAAGTTTGGGACTCGCGAACCAATCCAATGCTCTCGCAAGCTCCTGGAACGTCGGGCGGTGGAGAACTGTCCCTTGCGGAAGGATACACACTGGTAGCTGATCACTGCTCAGTTCCCGGCCCAGAGGGTCGCGTGCCGGCTGATTGCTTCCCATCTCGACCCACTCAAAAAGACAGCCACTCCGCTGTAGAAAATCTCGAAGCTGATAGGCTTCGGCGGAGTTGGCTTTGCCCATCAATTTGACGATAAGTTCTTTCAACGATTCCTCTCTCGGCAGCAAGGAACGATTCGAGTTCAGCCCTGAGATTACACCTGAGTAGTCGTGGGAAGTTGTCTGTCCAATCCATCTGGACGAAATGCGGACACTATCGAACCAACAGACGAAGACCGCGCTTTCCTTGCGGGAATAGATACAGAAGCTGGGCCAATACACGGGCGGTGTCTCCTGGATTGATTGCAACGAAGGTAGTCAGATCCGATTCCTGTGTTTGCCAGGTGACGATTGAGCTCAAGATGGGGCATATTTGTAACGCGAACTCATGAGGATCAAAGCGACGGTTGAACGAGTGCCCGGCGGCCTGATGACGGTGCCACTCGCATGCGGTGCGCTCCTGGCGACAGTGGCGCCCAACATGGGAAGATTCTTCGGCTCGTTCACGGGCGCTCTTTTCACCGGAGCGTTGCCCATCCTGGCTGTCTTCTATGTCTGCATAGGTGCAACGATCTCCATCCATTCTCTACCGATGGTTGTCAGGCGCGGTGGCGCGCTGATGGCGACCAAGGTCGCTCTCGGAGTCTTGTGCGGAGTGGTTCTGGGGCACTATCTGGGCACGCAGCCTGTGCAGTCTGGCTGGTTTGCGGGGTTGTCGACGCTCGCCGTCGTAGCAGCCGTCAATGACACCAACGGCGGTCTTTACATGGCATTAATGCGGCGCTATGGCACTGTCGAAGACGCTGCGGCTTACTCGGTCATGGCGCTTGAATCGGGTCCGTTTGTCACCATGGTGACCCTCGGTGTAGCAGGTCTATCCTCTTTTCCGTGGCAGACGATGCTTGGGGCGGTTTTGCCTTTGTGCGTGGGAATGGTGCTTGGAAACCTGGACCTGGAGCTTCGCGATTTTCTGGGCAGCGGCGCTCCTGTGCTGATTCCTTTCTTCGCCTTTGCGCTTGGCACGACGCTTGACCTGCGTCTCGTTTGGAAGGCTGGGCTGGCGGGTGTTTTCCTCGGGGTCGCGACGCTTCTGGTGTCGGCGATCGCCATGGTCTGCGTGGATCGATGGATTGGTGGAAACGGCACGGCGGGGATTGCAGCCGCAACAACCGCCGGCAATGCGGCTGCGGTCCCTATGCTGGTGGCGGCAGCCAACCCCCAATATGCCACGGCGGCAAAACCGGCTACGGTGCTGGTGGCATCCAGCGTTGTGATTACCAGCCTGCTGGCTCCGGTATTGACCACATGGTGGTATCGCCGCACAAATGGACCAGGCAGGTGAAACAGCTTGCATTCGTCTGGTGAGGAGAGGTGAATGCTCTGTGCGGTATATTGGATATTCGACTTTCGGGTACAGGATGAAGAATGTCAAAGATGAGTCCGTCTGAGTTGGCAAAGAAGATCGGTGAGGGTCTTCTCTCTTTTCCGGTTACGCATTTCACAAAAGATTTTGAGTTTGAAGAAGGGCCGTATCGCCAGCACATCTCCTGGCTGCTGGAATACCAGCCTGCAGGACTCTTCGCGGCCGGCGGCACGGGTGAGTTCTTTTCGCTGGCGCTCGGAGAATTTTCTTCTGTAATACGTGCTGCGGTTGACGAGACTGCCGGTCGCGTTCCTGTGCTTGCGGGATGCGGCTACGGAACCGCGATGGCGAAGGAGTTCGCGAAGGCTGCCGAGAACGCCGGAGCCGACGGTATCCTGCTGCTTCCGCCGTACCTGGTGAACTCCGAGGCGGCAGGACTGGCTGCCCACGCCGAAGCCGTGTGCGCTTCCACAAGCCTTGGAGTCATCTTCTATAACCGCGACAACGCCATCATGGACGAGGTAACGCTGGCAAAACTCTGCGAGCGGTGCCCCAACCTCATCGGCTTCAAGGACGGCTACGGCGACATTGAACTGATGACGCGAATCTATGCGCGGATGGGAGATCGCCTGACCTATATTGGCGGCCTGCCGACCGCGGAGACCTTTGCGCTGCCGTACCTGGAGATGGGAGTTACAACCTACTCGTCTGCGATCTTCAACTTTCTTCCGAAGTTCGCTCAGGAGTTCTACGCTGCTGTCCGAGCGCGAGATCGGGAGAAGGTCTACGCCGGGCTGCGCGAATTTGTTTTGCCCTATATCGGGATCCGCAATCGGCGGAAGGGATATGCCGTGTCCATCGTGAAGGCCGGGATGAATGCGATCGGCAGGCCGGCAGGGCCAGTGCGTTCTCCACTTGTGGACCTGAGCCAGGCGGAGCTGGATGAGCTGACCCGGTTGATCGGGACTCTCAAATAATGACGGGCCCGGGCGCGTCGATAGCAGTAGAGCAAAGGTCAACACGCATCCGCTACATCATCGTGCTGATGCTGTTTGTCGCGAGTTGCTTCAGCTACGGCGACCGGGTGATGCTGTCGATCGCAGGCATCAGTTTTTCCAAAGACCTGCATATGGATGCCGTGAAGTTGGGATATCTGTTCTCGGGCTTCAGCTGGGCTTACGTCGTGGGACAGCTACCGGCAGGCGGCCTGCTCGACCGCTTCGGATCGAAACGCGTGTATGGGGCAAGTATCGTCTTGTGGTCGATCTGCGCGTTTCTCGCAGGATTCGCTGGTTATCTGCCGGCCGCCGCAGCCTTCCTCGTCATCTTCGGTCTGCGTTTGGTGTCAGGACTTGTGCAGTCGCCAGTGTTTCCCGGCAACGGCCGTATCGTCGCGAGCTGGTTTCCCACGGCGGAACGCGGACGGGCTTCGGCTATCTTCAATGCGTCGCAGTATTTTTCGCTTGTCCTGTTCGCGCCGATTCTTGGGTGGATTACCAATTACTGGGGCTGGAAACAGTGTTTCTGGTTCGTGGGTGCGGCGGGAATCCTGCTCAGCTTTGTCTGGCACAAGGTCGTCTATGGAGTAAAGGCGCATCCTCGCATCAACCAAGGCGAGGTCGATTTCATTGAGCAGGGCGGTGGCCTGGTCAACATCGATCCCGCGGCAGGTTCGACACAGAGGGCGCCTAAGCTCACGTGGGCCGCTATTCGAATGCTTTTGAGCAATCGCATGCTCGTCGGCATCTACCTTGGCCAATATTGCATCACCACGCTGACGTGGTTCTTCCTTACATGGTTTCCCGTCTACCTCAGCCAGGCGCGCCACATGTCCATCACCAAGGTGGGGATTATGGCGGCACTCCCTGCGCTGTGTGGCTTCGTCGGTGGCATCCTGGGTGGCGTTGTATCCGACAAACTTCTTCAGGCCGGGCACTCTCTATCGTTCGCGCGCAAGGTGCCGATTGTAGCGGGCATGCTGCTGTCAGTTACGATGATCGGCTGCAACTATGCCAATGCTCAATGGGTGGTCATGGTCTTGATGTCCCTGGCCTTCTTCGGCAAAGGCTTCGGTGCCCTGGGTTGGACGGTCATCGCGGATACGTCCCCGAAGCCGCTGATCGGCGTGAATGGCGGATTGTTCAACCTGATCGGCAATCTTGCTGGAATTACAACGCCGATCATCATTGGGTACATCGTCAAGCGAACGGGCTCGTTCCACGATGCCCTGATCTTTGTGGTGGCTACGGCTCTGATGGCCATCGTCGCCTACCTGCCGATTGTGGGTGAGATCAAACGTGTCGACTTGAAGCTGCCGGAACCTGCGAGCGGAAGAGCATGATGGAGCTGACTGGGCGAGAGTCTCCTCGAATAAAGACAATGCGTGTGATCCCGGTGGCGGGTCGGGACTCGATGCTGCTGAACCTAAGCGGTGCGCACGCTCCTTACTTCACGCGAAACCTGGTTGTCATCACGGACGATACCGGCGCGGTCGGTGTAGGCGAGGTTCCCGGCGGTGAAAAGATCAGCGAGGTGCTGGAAGAAAGCCGTTCCCTGGTAGAGGGCGAAAAGGTCGCTTTTTACAAACGAATTCTGAATGCCGTGCGAGACCGTTTCGCGGATCGCGATACAGAAGGTCGCGGCCTGCAGACCTTCGACCTGAGAACTACGGTCCATGCAGTGACAGCGATTGAGTCGGCGCTGCTGGATTTGTTGGGGAAGTTCCTCGGTGTTCCCGTTGCCGAACTTCTGGGAGAAGGGCAACAGCGCAGCAGCGTGGAGGTACTGGGCTATCTCTTCTACATCGGTGACAGGCAGAAGACCAACCTGCCGTATGAGAGCGGCACGGACGGTCGCGATGCATGGATGCGCCTGCGGCATGAGGAGGCCTTGACGACGGACGCCGTCCTAAGGCTGGCCGAAGCTGCGGAGATGCGATATGGATTCAGGGACTTCAAGCTGAAGGGTGGAGTTCTGCCTGGAGAACAGGAGATAGAGACAGTCACGGCCTTGGCTGAGCGTTTCCCCGAGGCGCGCATTACGCTCGACCCGAATGGGGCCTGGTCTCTGGATGAGGCGATACGGCTTTGCAGCGGCAAGCGTGACGTCCTGGCGTATGCGGAAGATCCCTGCGGCGCGGAGAGAGGATTCTCCGGACGGGAGATCATGGCCGAGTTCCGCCGAGCGACCGGGATGCCCACGGCGACAAACATGATCGCTACTGACTGGCGTCAGCTGAGGTATGCCGCCGAGCTGCATGCGGTAGATATCCCGCTAGCCGATCCGCATTTCTGGACGATGCAGGGTTCCGTGCAGGTGGCCCAGTTCTGTCGGGAGTGGGGGCTCACCTGGGGATCGCACTCCAATAACCACTTCGATGTTTCGCTCGCCATGTTTACCCATGTCGCAGCCGCGGCTCCGGGAAGAGTGACCGCAATCGATACGCACTGGATCTGGCAGGATGGCCAAAGGCTCACGGTGGATCCACTGAAGATTGAAGCTGGCAAAATAGTTGTGCCCGAGAGGCCCGGACTCGGGGTCGAACTCGATATGGAGCAGGTAGAAGCGGCGCATCAGCTGTATTTAAAGGTCGGGCTTGGGGCGCGAGATGATGCCTCTGCCATGCAGTTTTTAAAGCCGAACTGGAAGTTCGATCCCAAGCGGCCCTGTCTCTGCTGAACCCGTCTAGGTAATGGGCGCGGGATTGAAGAGCGCAAACTCATTGTGAAGTCCCCAATGATCCGCCCAGGTCTCCCTGCGGCCGCTGGCTACGTCCAGAATCAGATGGAAGATCTGCTCTCCAACCTCTTGAATGGTGGCCTTTCCGGTTGCGATGGTTCCTGCATCGATGTCGATCAGATCGGACCATCGCTCAGCCAGAGCTGTTCTTGAAGCGACCTTGATGACCGGGGCCATGGCCAACCCATAAGGCGTTCCGCGTCCGGTAGTGAAGACGTGCATGTTCATCGAAGCGGCCAGCTGAAGCGTTCCGCAGACGAAGTCGCTTGCGGGAGTCGCGGCGAAGACGAGCCCCTTGGTCGTGACTCTCTCCCCGGGTCCGAAGACGCCGCTGATCGGGCTGGTTCCGGATTTCACGATGGAGCCGAGCGCCTTCTCCACAATGTTGGTGAGGCCTCCGCTCTTATTGCCGGGAGTTGGATTTGCACTGCGATCCACTGAGCCACGCTCGAGATATCTGTCGTACCACTCCATCTCGCGGACGAGGCCTTGTGCAACTTCAGGAGAGGCAGCGCGCGCTGTAAGCAGGTCGATGGCATCGCGAACTTCAGTGACTTCAGAAAACATCACTGTCGCCCCGGCCCGTACCAACAGGTCCGCAGCATAGCCGACAGCGGGATTTGCTGTCACCCCTGAAAAAGCATCGCTTCCACCGCACTGCAGGCCGACGACCAGATCCGATGCCGGTCGCGTGACGCGGCGACGGTGATTGAGCTGGACCAGCCGTTCTTCTGCCATCTTCATGATGGCCTGAACCATGTCCCCAAAGCTGTGGTGCTCGTCGTCCTGTAAGCGAACAACATAAGGCTGGGCAGAGAGGACCGGCAGCGTGCTGCTGGGCAGCATCCGGGCAGGCTGCAGCTTCTCGCAGCCGAGGCTGACGACCATAGGCGCGCCGCCCAGGTTGGGATTGAGGCTGAGATTGCGCAGCGTTCGGATCGGAATCTCCGCGCCTGGCGCGTCGATCGCAACACCGCATCCGTAGAGGTGCGTAATCGCGACCACATCGTCAACGTAAGGATATCTGGGAAGCAATTCTGCCTTGATCTTCTTGACCGCGTACTCCACGGTCGCCGAGACGCACTGGACCGTGGTGCTGATGCCAAGAATATTCTTTGTGCCGACGGTCCCATCGTCATTGACGTAGCCCTCGAAGGTAAAGCCATCGAGCGGGTCTGGAGAGGGAAGAGGCGCACGGGGAGAGGGGAGATGATCCAGCTCAGGCGCCTGAGGCAGCGTGAGAATGCCTTCGTGCACCCAGCTGCCCGCAGCGATCTCTTTCGCGGCATGGCCGATGGTTACACCATATCGAGTCACCGGAGCGCCTTCAGGTATTACCGTCAGAGCAACCTTATGCGCCTCAGGCACGGCTTCCCGCAGTATCAAACCCGATTCAAAAGCCGTTCCCGCAGGCAGGCCGCCTTCGTTCACAACAATAGCGACGTTGTCTAAAGGATGGACCTGGATATAGCGCGGCTGGGTGTTGCTTTGCATGATGAACCCTGTCTCTTCTCGTTACAGGCCAAACGGCCATACTCGCTGGACTGTCTTATACAGGACGTCTGACCGTTCTGAACTTGATAGAAATCCTAAATGGTCGCGATAGAGCTCGACTCTGCGATCATAGGCAAGCTTCTCGCCGAGAATCGGCCAATCCGTTCCCCACATCAGGCGGTTTGCCCCGAAGGCATCGCGCAGTCGCAGAATCTGCTCCGTAAGGTCCGGGTAAGGATACGGCTTATGGGAGAGTGACCACATGTGCGAGATCTTCACGTAGACACGAGGATAACGAGCCATCGCCAGGAGAAGTTGCAGCTGCTTCGGATCGTCTGCCGGAACATCCGCCATGTGATCGATGACCACGGTCAGCTCCGGATTCTTCTCAATCCACGGAGCCGCATCCGGTAGTCGCGATGTCGGCAGCAACAATGTCATCGGGACCTTGAGCTGTGCGCATCGCCGCCAAAGCGGCGCCATCAGAGGCCCGCGAAACCAATCTCCCTTCGACGTCGCATCCGGACTGAGCCTGACTCCACGGCATCCTTTTTCGGTGAGCAGACTGAGGTGATCGGGCGAGGCAGCATCTTCCGGGTTGACTCTGCAGACTCCGTGAAATTTCCCTGGATGGCGGTGGAGTACGTCGAGGAGATAGCGATTGTCCCAGCGGTAGTGAATCACCTGGATCAGCACGGTGCGGGCCACGCCATTTGCCTGCATCAACTTCAGGAGATCTTCCGCGGTGATATCGAAGTCAGGAGCTTTCGCTCCCTCGGCAAAGGGAAACTCCGCGCTGTGTTTCCAGACATGGACATGAGAGTCGATAAGGGTGGTCGGATGCACGAGGTCCAGCCCACGGCTGGCGAGCGCGTACTTGACCGAGCTGGCAAGAAAAGACCGGCGATCCATCGGAAATTTCCCCAAAAGCTAAAGCTTACCGTTTCTTATAAATAAAAGGCGCTCTGGACGACATCGAAGCTTTACCGATGACTCGCGACTGGGCGTAGAGGCTTTGAGCGAATTGGCCCCACGCAAAAGGAAAATTCCGATTTTCTGCTGTGTCATTTACGATGAGGCGTCCCCTCACGAGTGGGTGAGGGCAGAGACCACAGCACGAGGATGAGTCGTTGGCGCTTTACGTGGCAGTAGATTTGGGCGGGACGAAGACAGAGTATGTATTGGCCGATGAGACGCGGGAACTTGCACGCGTTCGCGGCGGCACGATTAAGCGCATGCGCACCGACGCAACGACCGCGGAGGAAAACTTCGCCCAGGCAATCCGCGAGCTTGAGGAGAAGAGCGGAGTCTCCATTCAGGCTGTCAGTCGAAGCTGCGTGGGCGCGGCTGGGGTAACCGTGGCCCTGGTCACGGATTGGATTCGCAAGATCTTTGCAGAGCGTGTTGGCGGATCGCTGATCCTGGTGGGAGATGTGGAGATCGCCCTCGATGGAGCCTTCTTCGGCGGACCGGGCGTCCTGGTGATGGCTGGAACGGGGTCAAACGTAGCCGGGCGCACGGCTGGTGGTGAGCTGACGACGGCTGGGGGCTGGGGGCCGGCGCTGTCCGATCAGGGGTCGGGCTCTCGCATCGGGCAGCAGGCGCTGCGTGATGCTGCTTTGGCGCTAGATGAAGAGCGCGAGACCACGCTTTTGCCCGCGATCCTGAAGCTCTGGAATCTTGCCAACTTTGATGAACTGGTGGCGTACGCCAATCAGGTTCCCGCACCGGACTTTACCAAGCTTGCGCCTGTCGTGGTTTCGTGCGCAGCCTCAGGCGATGCGGTAGCGCAGGGCGTGCTTCGCCGCGAGGCTGAAGAGCTGGCGCACCTGGCGCGCCTGATCGTCAACCGTCTTCGGCGCATGGATAGCCGCCCTGACTGGGTTCCCGACCTGGCATTTACGGGAAGCATCCTGGAGCATGTGGCGCCGATACGCGAAGGAATCGTCGAGATCCTGAGACGCGATCTTCCCAGCCTGAAGGTCGTTCCAGGGATGGTGGATCCAATACTCGGTGCGTTGTGGCGGGCTCGTCACGGCTAAGTCACGCGCGCAGAATTGCTGGGCGTGTGGCCGCAAGCTCTCCTAACAGCTCGCCGAAGAGCGTATTTGCCCACGCGAACCAGGCCCGGGTAAAGCGGCGTGCATCGTCTTTAAAGTAGCTTTCGTGCATAAAACCGAACCCGTCCGCGGAATTCTTCAACATGGCAAGCGAGTGGCGAATCTCATCCTCGCGCGTGCTGGTAAGGGCATAGATAATCTGGGACATCGGCCAGATCATGTTGCGGCCAACGTGAGGCCCGCCGATGCCTTCGCCGGCGCTGCCCCGGAAGAACCATGGGTTGCGCTCGCTCCAGCAGAAGGCCCGGGTGCGGGCATAAAGAGCTGCATCGGGAGAACTTCCGAGATAGGGAAGGCCCAGCAGGCTGGGAACGTTTGCATCATCCATCAACAATCTGCTGCCATAGCCATCGATCTCGTAGGCCCAGATCGTTCCCTCTGGCGTTGGGACGATCGCATGCTCACGTAGCGCGCGACTGACCTCGTCGGCGAGCGAGCTGGCGCTGTTGGCGAGCGTGTCGTCGTGAAGGATGGAATGTCCCATTTCAGCAAGTTGACGCATCGAGGTGACGGCGAAGAGATTCGATGGGATGAGAAAGGGAAAGATGCATGCGTCGTCGGAGGGGCGAAATCCCGAGGTGATGAGACCGATTGGGCGCACCGGATTGCCCAGGCCCGCTGCTGGAAGAGTCTCTGTCGTAGCCGTGGATTCGCGCTGAAAACGATACGGTCCATCCCCATTTTTGCGCTGCTGAACGCGAAAGGTATCGACGATCAGCCGCATGGCATCGTGCCATCGCCGGTCGAAGGGGCCAACGTCGCCTGTCTGTTTCCAGTATCCGTAAGACAGTCGAATGGGATAGCAGAGAGAGTCGACCTCCCACTTGCGTTCGCCTACACCGCGACGCAGTTCGGTCTTGTCTTTCAGGCTCCAGGGTAAGGCGGGAGCATTGAGGTCTGCCATGAAGGCATTCGCATACGGATCGATAAGGATGCAGCGTGCCTGTCGCCGGATCACGCCTTCGAGAAGGTCGCGGAGCTTCCGGTCGTTTTTTGCCAGCGGGAGATAGGGCCACACCTGCGCGGAGGAGTCGCGCAGCCACATGGCCGCGATATCTCCCGTCAATACCGCGGTGTCGGGTTTGCCTTCAAAGGTGCCTGGCTCTACAGTCGTGTCCAGCGTATTGGGAAAGCAGGAGACGAAGAGGGATGCAAGCACCGGATCGGCGATATGAGCGCTGCGTTCCGTCAAGAAGGCTTCAACGGCATCGCTGTGGAACTTGCGTTCCGAGGGTTTCGGCCTGCCCTGCGACATATCCCAGGGAGCTTTGACCGGCGGAAGCTCAACAGAGGATTGAGGCTCTACGCCGGGGGCCTGCTGGTTGAGGCCGAAAGCGGGAACGAGAGCGGCGGATGCGGCGGAACGGAGAAAGCTTCGTCTACTGGATAGGGGATCGGAAATGTTCATGGATTTCGCTTGGTGTCATTCTGTCATAGTTGCCGGTGCGTCATCGCTTACGTAACAATGGTCTCCAGGTTGGTAATCACCCTTAGGGCTGTTGCTGTATTGTGGCAGCCATTCTTAAATCTCTGCCGAATTCGGAGAATGCATGATCAGTCGTAGAAAATTTCTGGAGCGGAGCGCTGCTGTTTGCGCTGCGAGCGCACTTCCCCTGGACAAGTTTGTTTACGCCGCTAACGGCAAATCGAATGAGGACGGATTGCGCTGGGTGGATCCTCGGATTGGGACCGGTGGTCACGGTCACTGTTTTCCAGGCGCGGCAGTTCCGTTTGGAATGGTGCAGCTTAGCCCGGATACCTTCAACGATGAATGGGACTGGTGCTCGGGATATCACGTCTCGGATAGCTCAATCATGGGGTTCAGCCACACTCACCTGAGTGGCACCGGCTGCGGCGACCTTCTCGATTTTCTCGTGATGGCAGGAACCGGGACGGCGCACATCGTGCCCGGAGACCGAAAGAATCCGGATGAGGGCTACCGCTCGCGCTTCGATCATGCCGACGAACAGATGGAGCCCGGTTATTACTCCGTTGTGCTGAAGGATTACAAGGTGCGCGCAGAGCTCACCGCGACCGAGCGCACCGGAATGCATCGATACACCTTCCCGGCAAGCGACAAGTCTTACCTCATCCTCGATCTACAGCATGGCTACGGCCCGGGAGCCGGACCCTGCGATTCGGCTGAGCTGCGCCTGGTTGCGCCGGATACGCTGGCCGGCGGAAGGCGGACCTCCGCATGGGGGAAGGATCGCCATGCATACTTCACACTCAAGCTATCGAAGCGCCCTGATCGCATCGTCTTCTACTCGGACGACAAGGAAGTTCCGGCTCCCGCCAGCGGAGAAGATCTGAAGGGCAAGAATCTCAAGTGCGTTCTTTACTTCACCACAAAAGCGAATGAGCGGCTGTTGGTGAAGACAGGAATATCGGGTGTTGATGCCGAAGGAGCCGCAAAAAATCTCGCGGCCGAAGCACCGGCCTGGGAGTTCGACAAGATTCGCGCAACTGCAAAAGAGACCTGGCGGCGCCAGATTTCGAAGATTCAGGTCACGAGCACGAACGAGGACCACAAGCGAATCTTCTACACCGCGCTCTATCACCTGTCGCTGGGCCCGACCCTCTTCGACGACGTGGACGGCCGATATCGCGGTATGGACAATCAGGTCCACACGCTAGCCAAAGGCGAACACAATTTTTCCACGTTCTCTCTGTGGGATACCTTCCGCGCCGCGCATCCGACCTACACACTTATCGAACCAGAGCGCGTTCCCTTGTTCATGAATACGTTGATTCGCATGGCCGAGCAGAGCCCAGCCGGGATGCCTGTGTGGCCCCTGATGTCGACCGAGACGGGAACGATGACGGGCTATCACTCGGCAGCGGTCATCTCTGAAGCATGCAACAAGGGCTTTACCGGCATCGACTACGAGAAGGCCTACGGCCTGATGATGAAGCGCGCCATGGTCGAGGACTATCGCGGCCTCGGCTATTACCGCAAGCTCAACTACATCCCCGCCGATAAAGAAGGCGAATCCGTCTCGAAGACCTTCGAATATTGCTATGACGATTGGTCGATCGCTCATGTCGCCCGCAAGCTGGGCAAGAGCGACGATGCGGCGATGCTGGTCAAGCGGTCGACAAACTACCGTAATTACTACGATAAGTCTGTCGGCTTCATGCGACCGAAGCTTGAGGATGGCAGCTGGACATCGCCCTTCCGCCCAATCGATATGGGCCATATGAAGAAGTGGCGCGACTACACCGAGTCCAACGCGTGGCAGACGACCTTCGGTGTACAGCATGACGCTGCAGGCCTGATTGAGCTGTGCGGAGGCCGCGAAGCCTTCGTAACCAAGCTCGACGGGCTCTTTACCGCGCCGAGCGATCTTCCTGAAGACGCTCCACCCGATATCGCCGGGCTGGTTGGGCAGTATGCCCACGGCAACGAGCCCTCGCACCACATTGCGTATCTTTACGTCTACGCGGGTGCGCCGCACAAGACCCAGGCCCGCGTTCGCAGCCTGCTCGAAACAATGTATGCGCCTAAACCCGATGGAATGCAGGGCAACGAAGATGTCGGCCAGATGTCGGCCTGGTACATCCTCAGTTCCCTGGGCTTCTATCCGGTGGATCCGGTCAGTGGGAACTACATCCTTGGCTCGCCGCTGTTCGAAAGCGCAACCCTCGAGCTTGGCCACGGCAAGAAGCTGGAACTGGTTGTCGAACGAAAAGATCCAGCGCACCAGTACATTCAGGCGTTTTCGCTGAACGGTAAAGAGCAGCAAAGGTGCTGGTTCCATCACTCCGAAATCGCTGGGGGAGGAAAGCTCGTCTTCACCATGGGAGCGGAACCGAATCCTTCGCTCGGAACTGACCCCTCCGTGGCTCCGCCGTCGCTCAAGCTGTCGTGACACGTGCCATCACCTTCGAGCTTTGCGCCGAAACCCTGCAGGCATGTCTCGCTGCAGGGGAGGGTGGCGCAAACCGCATCGAGCTATGCTCGGCGCTCAGTGAAGACGGACTGACGCCAAGCCATGGCTTAATTCGCGCCGCCATCGCGCAAAGTGGACTGCCCGTCTACGTCCTGTTGCGGCCTCGCGGCGGCAACTTTCATTACACTCCTGAAGAATTCGCCCTGATGCGGGACGATCTTGAGCACGCACGCCTACTCGGAGCCAGAGGCTTTGCGCTTGGGCTTCTGCGTGCCGACAGGACCGTGGACATCGACCGCACCAGGGAATTGGTAGAGTTGGCGTCGCCGCTGGAAGTAACCTTCCATCGCGCATTCGACCTTACCCCTTCGCTCGACCAGGCACTGGAAGATGTCGTTGCCGCAGGCTGCAAAAGAGTTTTGACCTCAGGCGGAGAACGTGATGTCGTCGCCGGAAGCGCGAAGCTTGCGAAGCTGATGGCGCGGGCCTCGGGCAGGATCGATGTCGCGGCAGGCGGAGGACTTCGCATTGTTAATGCCGCGTCGGTCGCCCGCACGAGCGGGATTCATCACTTCCATGGAAGTATGCGACGGGTTGTGAACACCGTTGCTGACCAGCAGCGAAGCGATGTTCTGGTGTCTTCACAAGACGAGTTCACCGTCGATCCCGCAGATGTTCGCGCGGTTATTCATGAACTCCGCCTTCCATGACAGATGCCGATCCATTGATTCTCTGAGTAGGCGAGGTAAACGATGTTATCGAACCGCTCGATGCCGGCATCCACCGTGATTCCAGTGCTCGCCTATCCGGATGTCGATTTCGCTGTGAAATGGCTCTGTGAGACCTTCGGCTTTACTCTGCGACTGCGGATAGGGAATCATCGCGCACAATTGGATGTGGGGGATGGCGCGATTGTCATCACGGAAGGATCAGGAGATGAGCATGGTCTCTGTTCGGTGATGGTGCGAGTGGAGGATGTCCATTCTCATTTCGCGCAATCCCGCAAATGCAGTGCACGCGTGTTGCAGCCACCCGCTGACTATCCCTATGGGGAGAGGCAATACACCGCCGAAGATTTTGCAGGGCACCGGTGGACGTTTTCCCAATCCACTGCTGATGTAGATCCAGCGGACTGGGGTGGAACGCTGGTGAAGTAAACGGCTTCACGATGGGCTATAACCGCATAAACGCGATCGCCCATCGTACGAATCTGTCATCATGCCTTACACGTCTACTCCGCAACAACCTGTAGAATTCCTCGCAAAGGTATGGCCACCCAGTCAGGGCGATGGTTCAATTCATACTGCAGCTCATAGAGAGCCTTCTCCAGAAGATATCCCGACAACATCACCTTCAGAGAACCAGCTACCTCCAGACCGCGTTCAGCCGCGTACGCATTTAGATAGGTAGCGCGCACGGTCCGGTCCCAATCCCGAAGCCACTCGTTTGCTTCCGGATGCTGGTTGCCGAAGGCCGCAGCAACATAACTGAAAGACCGCAGCATCCCGGCTACGTCGCGTAATGGGGACTGTCGCCGGCGCCGCTCCTCCAGAGACTTTACGGGCTCTCCTTCGAAATCGAGGATGGCAAAGTCATCCTCTGTGCGCAGCACCTGTCCCAGGTGGTAATCGCCGTGGATCCGGGTCCATTGGCCAGCATCGGTTGGAGAGAGGGAAGCCATGCGGTCCGCTAAAGCTTCCATGGCGCTGCGTCGCGCAAGCAGTGCTGCCGCATCGGCAACATATTCATCCGGAAGATCGGCAAATTTCTGGCGCAGAAGAGAGAGCGTAGAAGTGATCTGTCCGCGCAGGCGGCTTGCATCTGCCAACAGTTTTTCAGCCGATGCAGGCTCAGGAATCATATCTTTGCCTTGAGCGGCTGCGAGCGAGGAATGCATCTCTGCGGTTCGTTTTGCCAGCAGCGTGGCTGCACCGCGGTAAGTAGCTGCCGGATCCGCAACTGCAGAGTCTTTGGCGGTCTGCAGTTCTCCCAGCGTCCAGCTCCAACCATCCCCTTGATTTCGCACCTGTTCCTGGAGCAGTCCGAGAACGTAGCTTCGTTGCGCAGGCTCGTCCGGGACATCCGTGGTGTAAACGATCTCTCCGGCAAAGGCCGGCGTGTGTGCAAAGTGAGCCTCCTCTGTAAGAGCTCGCCCGATCTCCACGTCTGGATTTATGCCTTCTTCGACACGTCGGAAAAGCTTCAAAATAAGGGAATCGCCAAAAAGAATAGAGGAGTTGCTCTGCTCCGCCGAGGAGAGCCGCGATGGAGATACCTTCTCTGCGTTCTTCAACCCTGTTCCAGCCTGGCCGGAGAGCGTGCCATTTATAGACGAGATCTGTTCTTCCTTTTGAATAAGTGCGAGCAGGGCAGTGCGCACCTCTTCCAGGGAGAGCGCGTCAAGCAGTGCTCCGATCTGTGTTCCGTCATCTCCGGAGCGGCGGACGTTTCCGATGAGATAACGATCCGCGGAATCGGTCAGTTCCTCGAACCGCAATGCGACCGGGAGTGTGTACCTGTCTGGCTCTCCTTCGGTATAACTGACATCCACCAGCAAAAGAGCCGCGTCTTTTACGGGCAGCGGTATCCAATCGGCAACGGTCGCGCTCTGGATCGTTCGCGCCTTTGATCCAAACCAGCGCTGCTTTGCCATGTACTTGGGCAACACCGATTCTTGAAGCAGCTCAAGACCAGGCCCGCTTAGGACGCTGGCGATGTCATCGGCGGGAATGATGACTTCCGGCGCCGCTGTAGCAGGAGCCGCCTGCTCATGCTTGGGCGCATCCTGCAGCTCGAGCCACAGGAAAGCGTAAGGCCCAAGGGTCACGGTATAGAGCTCTTTTCGGATCACGGGAAAAGGAACATAGCCAAGCATCTCTACTGGAATCATGCTGTCCCATCGGCTCAGGTCGAGCGCGACCGGTTGCGCAAACCGTGAAAGGTTTGCCACGCATAGCACGCGTTCGCCATCGTACTCGCGCACGTATGCGAGTACCTTGCGATTCTCCGGCTTCAAAAACTCCAGCGTGCCGCGGCCAAACACTTGGAAGAGCTTCCGCAAGGCAATCATGTTGCGGGTCCAGTGCAGCAGACTCGACGTGTCGCTCTCCTGTGCTTCGACGTTGATCGCCTGATAGCCCCAGATCGGATCCATGATGACAGGCGAATAGAGCTTTGCCGGAACCGCGCGGGAAAAGCCCGCATTCCGATCGCTGTTCCACTGCATGGGAGTGCGCACACCATTGCGGTCGCCCAGGTAGATGTTGTCTCCCATGCCGAGCTCGTCGCCGTAGTACAGAATCGGCGTCCCTGGAAAAGAAAAAAGAATGGAGTTCAACAACTCGATTCGCCGTCGATTGTTGTCGACAAGAGGAGCCAGCCTGCGCCGGATTCCCACGTTGATGCGCATACGAGGATCGGCCGAATAGGCAAAATACATGTAATCGCGCTCATCGTCCGTCACCATTTCGAGCGTGAGCTCATCGTGATTGCGCAAAAAAAGACCCCATTGGCAGTTTTCAGGGATCTCGGGCGTCTGCGCCATGATCTCTGTAATCGGCAAGCGGTCTTCCTGCCGGAGCGCCATGTAGATTCGTGGCATCAACGGAAAATGGAAGGCCATGTGACACTCGTCGCCATTGCCGAAATAAGGCCGTACATCGGCCGGCCACATATTGGCTTCGGCAAGAATAAGCCGGTTGTCGTACTCTGCATCGATGGCCTCGCGGACTTTGCGGATGACCGCGTGCGTCTCGTCCAGATTCTCGCAACTGGTTCCGTCGCGTTCTACAAGATAGGGAATCGCATCAAGGCGCAGGCCATCTACGCCCATGTCCAGCCAGAAGCGCATTGCGCTCAGCACCTCTTCCATTACGCGCGGGTGGTCGAAGTTTAAATCCGGCTGATGCGAGAAGAAGCGATGCCAGTAGTACGCTCCTGCTTCGTCATCCCATGTCCAGTTGCTCTTTTCCGTGTCGGTAAAGATGATGCGCACACCGCTGAACAGGCGATCCGAATCGCTCCATACATACATGTCGCGTTCCGGAGAGCCCGCTGGAGCCCGGCGTGCCGCCTGAAACCAGGGATGCTGATCGCTGGTGTGATTGATGACGAGCTCGATCATCACCTGCATGCCGCGCTGGTGCGCCGCATTGAGAAAGGATTTGAAGTCGTCCAGGGTTCCGTAGTGGGGATTGACGTCGTTATAGCTGGCGATGTCATAGCCATCATCCCGCAGGGGAGAAGGGAAGAAGGGTAACAGCCAGATGCAGGTGACCCCGAGGTCCCGCAGATAATCCAGTTTGCTCATCAAGCCTGGAAAATCGCCGATGCCGTCCTCGTTCGAGTCAGCGAAGGCCTTCACATGAAGCTCGTAGATCACCGCGTCCTTGTACCAGAGTGGATCGGTGGTACTGCCTGTTTTTTTTCTAATCACAAGCCTTCCTCATCAGCATGTCCCGGAGGGATTAAATGAAAAACGTGAGCCGGCATAACGGCTGGATCAAGCAAAACGTAATTGCTGGGGCCACTCCATTCATAGAGCCCATCGCGCAAAAGATCGCGAACCGTATATCTATCGTCGTGTTTAAGCCCCAGCTCGTCCATGTTGAGATCGGTCCACCCGCTTTGTGCGAACACAGTATCCAGATTGACGACAGTGAGGATCACATCGTCACCCCAACGCTTGCTGTAGCAAAGCAAATTGGGATTTCCGATTTCGTGAAATCGGAGCGTCTCATTCCGCTGAAGCGACGGATGCTGCTGACGCGCTCGATTTAGGATTTGAAGCAGCGGCATCAACGAGTCTTCCCGTTCCCGCGCCCATAAACGAAGCTGATATTTCTCGCTGTTGAGATACTCTTCGCTGCCCTCCCGCACGGGAACGTGATCCATCAGCTCGAATGCCGGGCCATAGATGCCGTAGCTCGAGCCGAGGGTTGCGGCCAGAACGGCACGTTGTACGAAAGCGGCTCGCCCTCCTTTTTGCAGCAACTCGGGAAGGATATCCGGCGTATTGGGCCACAGGTTCGGGCGAAAAAAATCGCGTACGGGCAGAGTCGTCAGCTCTGTCAGATAGCTCGTCAGCTCTGTCTTGGTATTGCGCCAGGTGAAGTAGGTATAGCTTTGGGAAAAACCGCGTTTTGCCAGGCCATACATAACGTGCGGACGGGTGAATGCCTCTGCAAGGAACAGCGCGTCCGGATATCTTTTCTTCACCGTATCGATACACCACTCCCAAAAGGGCAGGGCTTTCGTGTGCGGGTTGTCGACGCGGAAGATGCGCACGCCGCGCTCCGCCCAGAAGAGAAACACGTCACATAGCTCTTCCCACAATCCCTGCCAATCCGAGGACTCGAAGTTAAGCGGATAGATGTCCTGATACTTCTTCGGCGGGTTCTCCGCATATTGAATTGATCCGTCCGGACGGATCGAAAACCACTCGGGGTGGGTTTTGACCCATGGATGATCGGGAGAGCACTGGAACGCGATATCCAGGGCGATCTCCACTCCGGAGTCTTGCGCTACGCGTACCATCTCATCGAAATCCTCAGGCGTTCCAAGCTCCGGCGCGATCGCAGTATGACCGCCCTGCTCGCTGCCAATTGCCCATGGACTACCTACATCTTCCGCAGTTGCAACCACATTGTTGTTGCGGCCTTTGCGAAAGGCATTTCCGATGGGGTGGATGGGGGGGAAGTAAATGACGTCAAACCCCATCTCCGCGAGCTGCGGGATTTGCCTGGCTGCATCGCACAGCCTTCCATGCCGGCCGTTTTCTCCCGCAGAGCGAGGAAAGAACTCGTACCACGTCGAAAACCGGGCTCGCTCACGATCCACCCACACCCTGTAGTCCGCGGACTTTGTGCTGAAGCGGAGATCGGGATAGCGTTCCGTCAACTCCTTCAGAGAGTCTGTCAGTGGGTTGTCGTAGCGCGTGGCTCCCTGATCGGCAAGCCGGCATAGCGATGAAGCAAAATCCGTTAGCTTTTTGGCATCCGGTCCAATGACATTCGTGGCAAGGTGATTCAGGAGCCCTGCTCCTGTGCGGAAGGCCAATTGGATATCCCGCGCCAATTCCGGGACGACGTTGGAGCCGGCCTGCAGGTCTTTGTCGGTGTTCTCCTGCCCGGCGTCAATAGTGGCGCCATCCGGCTGTGCGGCGATCCGCTTGGCGAGATCGCTGGCCCAGGTATCGAAGTGGTCCACCCATCCCTCGACGCGAAACTGCCATTCCCCCAGGGTGTCGAGTGTAAAGCGAGCGCTCCACATATCGTTCCCCAGAGCTTCCATCTTTACAGAATGCCATTCACCCCCTGTGTCGTGACGGTAAAGCACACGGGCTGCAATGTGATCATGCCCGTCGCCGTAAACAGCCGCGGTTACCTGGATCTCATCCCCGATGATTCTTTTTACAGAAAATCGACCATAGTCGATCTGCGGTCGAACGTCTTCTACAACGACGCGAGCTCTTCCCTCCGAAGCCTTCAAGCGGACTCCCCCTCTTTGTCTGATGCCAAACCTGCCTTCAAGGAAGATGCGATGACGCTGAGTTGCGTTTGTCTGGAATCGCAAAATGGCAAAGAGAAGATCCAATCCTCAATCGATCGTTTTTTGACCATGTCCTGATTCACAGCCTGACTATTTTGATGGAAGAAGCTCTATAATAAGGCGAACAAGCGGGAGTAGCTCAATGGTAGAGTAGCGGCTTCCCAAGCCGTTGGTTGCGGGTTCGATCCCCGTCTCCCGCTCCAGAACCTCAGGGCCCCCATCGATTTCAAGACGCCCGCATCCCTCTCACTGCGATAGTCCATTCCAACTGATCTTTTTACTTCGGCTTCGAGGCCTGTGCCGTAAAGCGGAGCAGTACCTTTCCACCGTCATCGAAAAGCTCGAGTTGCCGGTTCGAAATCTTCCAGGTTCGCACGTGCTCGAGAGCCGCGAGAAAGTTCGACTCCGTCTCCATTCCGTGCGTACAGGCCATTCTGGTGCTGGCCACGCCGCCGAAACGAAGGGCATCGTTGTTCGCAGTGTAGGTTCCTGCAAGTCGATTGCACCCCCCGGACCCTGCGATTCTCCCATCCTCCATGGAAAAGATCAGATGGGCCTCCTGCTGTTCATCGGCAGGTGTGATCTGCTTGTCCCCCACCTGAACCAATCTCCAGTACGTCTCGCGAAGAGGTACGGATGCGGTTCTGGGTCCGGTGGCGGCGCCTGAGACATGACGAAGCATCATCGTTCCGATCTCGCTTCCATGGCCCTGGGTGAGAACCTGATAGCGCTGGTCCGTGGTAAATAACAGGCGGCCGGCCTCCGTAACCCGGGCGCGAACCGCGTAGAGATGGTTTGGAAGGACCTGCGCTGGATCGTACTGAATGCTGAAATGAAAGGGAGGGTTCCCCGGTTGTTCGATTCGCGCCTGCCCCAGCACAGATGCGGGAGCGTCCGCTCTGGACACATCCTCCAGCGTGGCCTCGAAGACTGCATCTGGCGGTAGCGGGATGCGCTCCCGGTAGGTTGCGGTCCCCTCGAGGGAAAGCATCCCCTGCCCCTTCATCTCAGTTGCTGGAAGCAGAAGGGAAGCTGCCATGACAAGTGCGCCTGCAACATGGATCGACGTCATGAGGACCTCTCCTTGTCGTTACCACTATAGCCTCGGCCCTTGCAAAGAAAAGCGCCCGCATCGCAAAGGCAATGCAGGCGCTCGTTCGGTCTGCCTCAGTTAGTTGTGAGCTGGATTGTTCTTCAGCGCCAGCTTCAGGTGATCTTGCAGGGTTTGTGCCTCCGGCAGGAAGGTAATGGCCTTGGCGATCTGGGGATCCCATTCCGCACGAACCTTCAGGCCTTCCAGCTGGCCGAATTGCGAGGTGAATAGATCGCTCTTGATGCTCTCCTTCAGCCAGTCCTGCACGCCTGCAATGTCCTGGTCGGTGTAGTCGATACTCTCCGACTTCAGGAAGCTCTTGAACTCCTGCATCACGGCGTCGTCGACCGTGAAGTCTTTGCCGACCGAGTTGTGCGTGGCCAGATAGTGCTTGCTGAAGTTGAAGAAGGCATAGTGCTGCAGCAGCGACTCCTGGAAACGGTTCGACTTGAGATTGTCAATCGACTGATCCGGAGTGATACCGCCGCCGCCATAGACCGTACGCCCTGAATCCGTCAGCTTCACCTCGCGATTGCTCTTGTCCTTGAGCTGGGCAGAATCGCGGACATAGTAGTAGTCGTACAGGGAAACGTGATTGTAATTGCGCTGAATCAGGCGGCCGGATGGTGTGTAGTAGTGATAGGTGGTTAAGGCAAGCCCCGTATTCTCCGAGACCTGAAAGACAGTCTGGACCAGGCCCTTGCCAAAGGTCGTCTCACCGACGATCAAGGCGCGATCATGATCCTGCAGCGCGCCCGAGACGATCTCGGCTGCTGAAGCCGTATTGCGGTTCACCAGCACTACGATCGGATATTTCGTATCCGATCCATGCGCGGCGCGGTAAACCTGATCCGGAAAGGCGCGTCCCTTTTGCGACACGACGATCTGTCCCTTCTGCAGGAACTTGTCGCTCATGTTGACCGCTTCATTCAACAGGCCGCCGGGATTTCCACGCAGATCGATCACCAGGCCATTAATGTTGCCGAATTTGTCGAGAGCGTCGCCGACTTCACGGCTGGTCGTCTCCATGAAATTCGTCACGTGCATGTATCCGACGCCCGGCCGGATCATGAAGGCCAGATCGACCGAGGGGCGCGAGACCTCATCCCGGACCAGGTCGAAGTCCATGTTCTTTGCCGCTCCCTCGCGGCTTACCGAGACGGTGACGTGGGTACCTCGCGGTCCCTTCAGCAGGGCCGCTACCGCGGCTGTATCCATGCCTTCGGTGCTCTTGCCGTCGACCGAGAGAATGGTGTCGCCCGGACGAATGCCGGCCTTGAACGAGGGCGTTCCTTCAAAGGGATAGAGCACCACGATCTTGGTGCCGCCCTTGGCCTTCGCATCCGGCTGCGGCTGAATCGTCATGCCCACGCCGTAGTACCTTCCGTGCTGGTCCTCACGCATCTGCGCGTAGGCCTTGGGATCGTAGAAATTGGAGTGCGGATCGAGCACGTGCAGCATGCCCGGAATCGCTCCATCGTAGATGGCCTTGTCCGTCTTATCGGTGGTCATCTTATCGGCATAGTTCTGTTCGACCAGGGAATAGACGCTGGTGAAGTTGCGCAGGCTGTCGCGAAGGGACGATTCGTCGGTCGCGGACTGGGCATCGACTCTCTGGTTGATCAGCGTACCGGCCACCGCGCAGGTGGCCAGAAAGACAGTTGCGGAGAAGAGGGCGCGGCGTGTGCGGGGTGCCATCGGTTCGGTAACCTCGAAAAAGAGCAAAAGCTGCGCGGAATCTTGCGCGAGACGGCCTACAGAACTGCGTAGACACAACGTCCTGTATTGGACGGAGTATAGCATCGGCAGGTAAGCTTTTTCCCGTTGGAAACGGGATTCGCCTCTTCCGTTCGAGACGGTTAGAATGAGGGGGACGGATATCGTCCGCCGCCTCCGGTAAGTCCAATCCGAAGACGGGACCGTGGGCGTAAGCTGCCCTATCCACAGGACCTGGTAAAGATAAACGAGTGACGATGACCTTTAGAATTTCGCAGTTCGGGGCGGTATGCGGGTTTAGCCTGCTGGTACTGCCGGTTGCGGCTCTGGCCCAGACGCCGCGGTATCAGAGCCCTCTGTCGGTCCCCAATGAGCCGCAGCAGCAGATAACCCTGCCCACGCCGACCGCAATTACGCCGAACGGAACCGTGGTGGAAGACGTCGTTGCCAGGGTGAACGACAGGATCATCAGCCGCAGCGATATGGAGCGAAGCCAACAGCAGCTCGCCGGCGAAAATCAGCAGAATCAGGTAAATCCGGAGGAGGCCGCCGACCGTCAGAAGAATCTGCTGCGCGACATGATCGACCAGCAACTCCTCCTCTCCCGGGGCAAGGAACTCGGCTTGAATGCCGATGCCGAAATGATCCGCCGTCTCGACGAGATCCGAAAGCAGAACCACATGGACTCCATGGAGGACCTGGAAAAGGCTGCCCGGCAGCAGGGGGTCTCCTTCGAGGATTTCAAGGCCAATATCCGGAACGGGATTCTCACCCAGCAGGTCGTTCGCGACGAGGTCGGCCGCCATCTGCAGATGACCCAGGGGCAGGAGCAGGCCTACTACGACGCGCACAAGAATGATTTTGCTCAACCCGAGCAGCTGCGCCTCAGCGAGATCCTCGTTCCCACTCCCGCCGACGCCACCGATGCCGTTGTGGAGCAGGCCAAGGCCAAGGCCGAAGGAATCGCGGAAAAAATCAAGGCTGGCGGTGCCTTTGACGATCTGGCTAAAGCCAACTCCGGCGGTCCCACCGCCTCGCAGGGAGGCGATCTCGGCCTCTTCAAGCGTGGAGGCCTCGCGAAGGTTATTGAAGATCAGACTTTCTCGCTTCCCGCTGGCGGGGTAACCGCGCCCATTCGTACCCGCCAGGGTTTTGTCATCCTCAAGGTTACCGAACACCAGGAAGCCGGGGTTCCCGCGCTCAAGGACATCGAGCCTCAGATTCAGGAAGCGATGTACATGCAGCAGATGCAGCCTGCTCTGCGCACCTACCTGACCAAGCTGCGGGAAGATGCCTACATCGATATCAAGCCCGGCTTCATCGACTCCGGAGCCAGCCCGCGCCAGACCAAGCCCGTCTTCAGTGCCTACGCTCCTCCGGTTCCCAAAAAGAAGAGGGAGAAGGAGCGCTTTGACCGGGGCGGACGTTTCTCTGAGGTAAGCAAAACGACTCCTGCTCCGGGTTCGACTCCTGTCGTGGCCGGATCCCCAGCTGCACCGGTGGCATCCACTGCTCCTGCGGCATCCGCTGCATCGGCTGCACCCACCGAGCCGGGTACCCCTTCCACGCCGGCGGCGAACGCCTCGGTTCCAAACGGCGTACCCGCCACGGCTGCCGCAACACCCACCACGACGGCCAGCAAATCCGTTACGCCTTCGAAGCCGAAGAAGATCAAGCGCGAGAAGGTTCGATTCGGCCAGGCCCCGCGGAATTCGCTGCCTCCCGGTCCGCAGGTGGCCTCCGAGGGAGCCGGTGCCGGCGTAGCCTCGTCCACTCAGGCGGCCGATGCGGGAGCTGCAGTTGCTCCCGGAACGGCGATTGCCCCTCTGGAAAGCGCGAACGCGCAGCAGTCGAATGAAGACCCTCTGGCCCCGAAGCCTGAAAATACCGGCAAGAGCCGCTACAGCTACCGTGCCAAGACCGAGGCTGCCGATAAGGCCGCGAAGAAACAGGCTGCGGTAAAGCAAAAGGCGGCGTTTACACCCGTTGCTGCTACCACGCCGGAGCAGGAAGATCGAAAGGAGCAAGCCGCTCCGCTGGGCTTGAACGGAGATACCGCGACCAAGAAGAAGGCCGTGCGCGCAAAGGGAACCGCCAAGGAACGGTTGCAGAACAAGCCGACCGAGGCACAGCCCCCACCGCCTCCTCCTGACCCGACGGTAAACCCGTCTCTTGGCTCCACTCCTCAGGGAGTTACGCCTGCGCCGGTTCCTGTTCCGCAGGCCCCGGCTCCCGAACCGGCCCAACCGGCAGCGCCTGCGCCGCAGCCAAATCAGTAACCACCGTAATTTCCTTTACCGGTGACCAGACGCGAGGCTTTTGCCTCGCGTCTCTGTCTTTGCCCAGCAAGGTATTCTGGTGTTCTGATGAAAGATTTTTTTATTGCGGACGCGCCTCAGTTCGACAACTCCGTCATTACCTCCTACTTCGTTCTTTCCTCGTTGCAGGTTCGCGAACGCCGCCAGGGCGGCCAGTTTCTCACCGTCACGCTCACGGACAAGACCGGCTCCATACCGGCCGTCATGTGGGAGGACTTCGCCGACTCTATCGCGGTCTGTTCTGAGGGCTGCTACGTCAAGGCGCAGGGCCAGATCACGCGCTATCAAAACAAGTTTCAGATGGCGTTGCAACGTCTCCGCTTCGCCGCCGAGAGCGAGATCGACCCTACCGACTACCTTCCCATCACCTCCTTCAACATCGACGAGATGTGGGACGAGCTGCGCGGCTTTGTCTCCCGCTTCAGCAACGCTGATCTGCGCCGCCTTGTCTTCTCCTTCCTCGACGATCCGTCGATCGCTGCCGCGTATCGCATGGCTCCTGCTGCGAAGGTGTTGCATCACGCCTGGATCGGAGGGCTGCTTGAACACGTCCTTACGCTCGTCCGCGTCTGCGTGGCCACGGCCCCCTTCTATCCCGAGGTCGACCCCGACCTGCTGGTAACCGGCGCCATTCTGCACGACATCGGCAAAATTCGTGAGCTGCATTGGAAGTCCAGCTTCGGCTACACGCTCGAAGGGCAGCTCATCGGCCACATCAGCATCGCGCAGGGCATGCTGATCGAAAAGGTGCGCGAACTCGAGCCATTCCCCGAGAAGCTCCGCATCCTGGTCGAGCACATGATCCTCTCGCATCACGGCAAGTACGAGTTTGGCTCTCCCAAGCTCCCCATGACCCCCGAGGCGCTTCTCCTGAACACGCTCGACGACCTTGAAGCCAAGATGCAGACACTGCGCAACGCCTTCGCCAACGCCGAGACGCAAGGCAAAGGCCCGGGCGAGGTGACCGACTGGGTCCGCTCCATGGAGCGCCCGCTCTTCAACTCTCGGGCGTTCCTGAAGGATGGAGTCTCGTCCCCGGAGGGGACAGCCATCGTCTCGACCTCTGAAGCCGTGACGTCGTCATCGGACGCTGCGGAGTACGAGCAGCCTCCCCGCGACGATCCTGAACCGTCGGTCGACTGATAATACGTTGACGCATAATTTGTGCCCTGGTGCGAGGTTTCGATAACCCCGTTTTCCGGGAATGACAGTTTCACCAACACCTAGCCCCGTATTGTCAACGCTGCGGAGGCCGAGGTGAGCTATCGCGATATTCAAACAATTGCTCGTCGAACGGCCATTGCCTCTTCGCGAAGTGGGCCAAGGCGGGTCTGTTCGAGTGCATCGCGATAGAACATGTTGTATGTGTCGAAGGGGATGAGGCGTTCGCCGTCCGGGTGGGCAATGTGGATGCAGGTCTTCTTGATCGAGCGGAGATCGAAGGTTTGGGCATCGATGAACTGGACGATGAGGATGCGGAATAAATTGTCGTATCCAAGGTTCTTGGGCGCGAGAACCTGGGGGAGGCAGCAGAGAAGTTCGCGTAGAGTGTTGGCTTGCGATTGGGGGGAGTGGTTGGTCGAGAACAGTTTGAAGATTTGATCGCGTAAGTCAGGGCTGCATTCGATACTTGCGCGGATGGCGGGATCCTGCTCGTAGATGATCGTATTGCGACCGCCATTGATGAGGACGTCGGGCGAGACCAGGCCGGTGAGAGGGACGACCTTTCCCGCGAGCTTCAAGGCGTATCCCATGGCGAGTGTATCGGGATGGCAGGGGACGGGAATGAGGTCTTCGGGCTTGAAGTGGGTGGTCTGTTTGAGGATGCGACGGCGGACTTCGGACAGTGTGAGGCGGTGGGCGTCGCTGGTGTAATTGACGAGGCGGCCGGCCTGTTGAACGGGCTGGAAGGTGACGCCGCGGACACAAGGGTGTTGCAGAGCGAACTCGACGATGGAGCCGAGTTCGTCGTCGTTGACCCCGCGTTCCACTGTGACCACCAGCGTTGTGGAGATGCCGAGTTTATTCAGTCGCTCGAGTGCACGCTCGCGGATGTTGCGCAGGTCGGCTCCGCGCAGCTGTATGAGGGATTCGCGGCGAACAGAGTCGAACTGAAGGTATAGCTCGAAGCTTGGCATGTAGGTGGCGAGGCGCTCAGCAAATGCCTCATCCTGCGCGATCCGGATGCCGTTGGTGTTGACCATGAGGTGGCGGATGGGTCTGCGCTTGGCTGCGTCCAGCACTTCAAAGAACTGGGGGTGGAGGGTGGGTTCGCCGCCCGATACCTGCACGATGTCAGGTTGCGCTTCGTTCGCAACGATGCAGTCGAGCATGCGCTCGATCTGGTCGAGAGGCTTGAACTCGGTACGGTGGGTTCCGGACTGCGCGTAGCAGACGGGGCAGGAAAGATTGCAGGCGTCGCAGATTTCCAGGAGCGATAGGCAGGAGTGCTGCTCGTGGTCGGGGCAGAGGCCGCAGTCGTAGGGGCAACCGAAGTTGATGGGGGTGTGTTGTAGCGGTCGGGCATCTCGGGAGGCTTGATGAAGACTTCGCGACAACGCCGATAGTAGTCCACATCGTCCGAAATCAAGACCCGCTCGAAGCCATGGCTGGGGCAACGCTTGAGCATGAAGACGTTATTTTCTTCGAAGACGATCTTGGCGTCGATGCGGCGGTAACAGGTGGTGCAGATAGAGACGGCTGTGTCGTAGTAGAGGTAAGGGCGAACGCGGGCTGGCATGGGTGTCCTCTGATGATGACTTACTTGAACGCTCGAATGAGTGCAGCAAGGCCAATGGCGAGCAGGCATAGGGTGGAGACGATCATCCCAGTGAACGAGAGAAAGCCGGGCGTGCCGCCGAACTCCTCGCCTGTGTGGACGCTGTATCCGCAGATCCCGAGGCTAACAATGAACATGGCTGCAAAGAAGGCGGTGAGTTTGGCTAAAGAGACTCCGCGCTTTGGCTCCGATGGGGACATGCGCATCATTCTATCTACCTCGGTTGGATCGGAAGCTGGCGATGATTCCGATCGCCAGGAGCCCAATAAGACAAGCGCCTTCGATGGCAACGGAAATCCATATCAAGCCCGCACCTATCTTTTGATTGATCCCCACAACGTCCGTTGCACTTGCAGTGCAGAGACCGAAGGCTATGGCGAAGGTGACGGCTAAGATGGTTGCGAGTCTGGAGAGGCTGATCGATTGGCGCTGGGTTTCGTGCGGCGAAGGCGATGTGCTCATGGAGAACTCCTGATCGCGGATTCTTGAAAGCGAAACAGCTCAACAATACTAGGCGCGAGGGCAAGGAGACCGGCGAGGCAAGCCCATTGAATGAGGTTGAGACCGTAGTGGAGGGGTTGAGGTTTTATGAAGTCGATGGCGAGTCGCCAGGTGAGGTAGGCGGCGAGGAAGAGACGGAAAGTGGCACCCTCGGGGTGAGGGTGGCGATCATAGCGGAGAAGGGCGAAGGCGAGCAAGGTAAGAAAGAGGATCTCGTAGAACTGGGTGGGATGGCGGGGGACGCCGTCGCCGAAGTCAACTCCCCACGGAAGCGAAGTGGGCGTGCCGAAGGTATCGTCGGCAAGGCCAGCGAAGAAGCAGCCGATGCGCCCGATGGCAATCCCTATGCAGAGGGGGACGGCGAAGAGGTCTCCGGTGCGGGAGTGAATGTGCTTAAGGCGCTTGGCAATTTCGACGGCGAGCCAGCCGCCAAGAAGTCCACCGACGATTGTCTTGCCGCCGGGGAGGAGGAGGCTTCGCCAAGTTAGTTGCGAGACGGGAATTTCTTCGAGGAGACCGAGAAGGCGAGAGCCGAGGAGGGCGCCGATGGATGCGGCAGCGATAATGAGCCAGCGATGATCGTCGGGAAGGAAGTCGCCGCTGCGGTCACGCGACCGTCGGTAGACGGCATAGCCTACCATGTAGGCGAGGCTCTCGAAGACTGAGTGGAGCCCGGGGTGAGGGGTGAAGGTCACTTGCGGTCAATTGTATGTGGCGTGGACCATGGCTTGGCGAGACTCAACGCTTTAGCTTCCTGCAAGTCGGATTATCGGCAACTTCGGGATATCGAGGTTTAGCTGTCAGCCCAATCAGGTTTATCCCCGTTAGGCATCACAGAATCCCACTGGGTTGCGGAGGTTTCCAATAACCCCGTTTTCCGGGAACGGAATCGGATGTTTAGTTAAGATCAGCAGACCGCTATTGCTACTGCGACGCCTTGGGGACATTCAGTGCTATTTGCAAGGTGCCCAGCCGGTGGCTGGTTACGTCCCATACGGCGAGATAGAGATAATCATCGCCCCTCTGGAGATCGATCAGTTTATCGATTCGAATGCTGCCATCAGGGTGTTTGCTCAAGGAATTCTGATTGAGCGTCATGGTTGCGCGCTGACCATCTCGCACAATTGCCTCGCCATCGCGATTGAAGGCAATGGCCGCGATCCCGAAAGTAACGATCTTCTTGCCGTCGATGTCTTGAAGGGTAAGCGCGTCGACGGGGAGCGAGTAGCGGATCAAATAACGCATCCTCCCCTTCGCTGCGGGTGGGAGCGGTTGCGACGGGAGGGCTGCGGAAGGGGGCGGCAAAGTTGCCAACGCAGGATCGTCTATTGCTGTTACGTTAGCCTCGAAGAGGATGGGAGCGCTGCTTAGCGGCTGAAAGACTTCCACTTTCTGCCCATTCTGCATCAGGCGAGTCCTGGACTTCGGCGGTTGCTCGGAACTCCCTACGCTACCGTCGGCGAAGTATCCGCTGCGATAGCTCAGGTGATAGTTTTCACCGTCGAGGGTCACGCGGACGTTGTGCCACTTGTTATCAAATTGGAAGTTCTTGGGTGAGTAAGTTAACGTGTAGAACCTGCCGCCAGTGTTGAGGACTTGATCTACGGATTCGATCATTCCATTCGTGTTGTAAAAAGCCTGCCCTCCGGTGGCACGTGCCACATCCGCCATCACCATGTGTTGTTGGTTCATTCCGGGTGGGACTGATACGGTCAATCCGCGCGCATCTACCGCGTAAACGGCGATTCGCTCCCTCTCAAGCTCATCGTAAAGATTGCGCCACTCTGCGTTGTTCTCAAACGCGATGCTGTCGGCATCCGGGAGAAGAAATAAAGAGGATCCTCCAGAGAACCAGATAACGTTCTTGCGGCCGGGGATTTGGCCGAGGTAGACGGCCATCTGGCGCATGGTGTCGAAATCGTTTAAGGCATCACGGCCCGGAGGGGGAAACCTCGGTATGGCCTTGTGAAGGGCGTCAACCAGGAGCGTCCGATCGGACGTAAAGTTCTGCAGGAGAAAGCAATTGTCTTCACTGCGAAGATAGATGGCCAGCGGTTCGCGGTTCGGCACATCGTTCAGGAATTGAGTCAGTTCGTGATTGAGCCACATCTGGTCCGGAATATCCAAATTCGTGATGTCGAGAACGATTACATTCAGTACAGACGGCAAATGGAAGATGTAGGCGTTGCTATAGGCACCGGATTGAGTGACGGGAAGAATGTTGGCGGGGACAGGTGCCTGATGTTCTTCAAAGGAACTGATCGACTGCGACACCTTGTCGTCGAAGATATGAAAAGCGGACTGCGGTAGACCCTCAACGGGGTTGCCTTTGGCGTCAGTGACGGTGACATCGGTTAGCACGATGCGGGAATGAGCCCTAAGGGTATAACCAGCCTGACCGGTCGTTGCATCCTTTGCGGGGCCGGAGGATCCGGCCGCAGGTGACTGCGCGAGAGATAAGTTGGCCACAAATGCCAAGACCAGAGCGACGAACACTCGACCAGGCATAAAAAGCTGCCTTGCCCAAAAGTGCTCCCCACGCGTAGCAGGGCAGGCTACGATGTCGACTGAAGTACGGACGTTCGAGGGAACGAAATAAATAGGCAATGCAGTATTCACTCGATCGGTTTGAAACCAGTAAGCACGCGAGACTCCGCGCGGAACACGTGGTAGTTGTCGAACGTGATGTCATTCATCGTCGTTGCGTACGGACCGTAGGTCCTAAAGCCTTCATCCCACTGTTTCAACAGAACCACAGCCCTGGATCGCATGAGGGAGATGCCCTTCACCGGACAAAAGTAGGTCTTCCCTCCAATCTCAACCGGACCATATTTGACCGTGATATCCGATCTTGCAAGCGGTACAAAACCTTTTAGGTCTGCCTTCGCTTCCAGGCGAACAATTGCACCACTCGTGGGATCAATAGCAATCTCTCCGTGATATCCAGCAATGATGTTGAAAGCGAGCGTCCCGTCTCCACCGGGAAGACAACATCCAAATGCCTCATAAGTGGACTTCGTCAAAGGCACTGTGTAGCTGAAAACAGCTCGCCTTCCATATTCGTCTCGTTCCCAGCGACTCCAGGCCAAATTGCCGGGAAAAGCAAATAATCCCTGCACTAGCCGCAAGACGGGACCAAAAGTGCCATACGTAGTTAGTTCCCGCCCCTTGGAATTCGCTCTTTTTCCCGAATCCACGAGTTCAGCGCCATTACGGTAGAGGACCGTTTCCTCAGAGCTCTCCGCTTTGTGCAACTGCGCATAGTTCATTGCGGTATTTCCCTCATGGAATTGCGGGCTATCCTCATAGCGAACTGTAGTACGCTTCGCAAAAAAGTTCGGCAATTGAGGAATCGTGTTTCGCACGTACTCGGTCGCCATGGTAACGATGTGCTGTTGCTCTGATGCGCTCGGGGTTGGGTCGTAGACAATTTCCGCTGCTGGCGGATCAAGAAAGGCTGAAACATCGGCTAAGCCGACCAGCGCCTGGCGCGCCTTTTCACCGTGCACTCTCGAGAGCCAGGACGAAAGCTTCGCGGAGCTCAATCGTTCAGTCAACTCCAGACCAGAGAGTTCATGAGCTACTTGTGCGTCAGACTGACCGTGGATCGCGCCTAACAATTGCTCCAACTGCTCAACGGTGACAGGGTTTAGTTTTGGATCGGGCAAATCGGAAAAGAATACTTGGTTGTAGTATCCGGTGGTGGTACGAGCGGTCAACCCCGGTTTGTCGACTCGCACCGTAAGATCATGATATTCGTCGGGACGCTTTGCAGCGCGGGGGTTGAATGAGAGTGTGTAGAAGATATTTGCCTCACGCATGCAGTCTTCGATTTGGCTGGCAATGTCGTAACTTCTGTTCAATACCAATCCGCTACTCTGTATCGCAAGCACCTTTCTGTCCAAGTTCATGAAACTTGCATCTTCGGCCGACTGGGCTCCATGTAAGTAGTCTCGGTAAAGCAGCGCAGGATCGACTTCTCCTACTGAGAAGTTATAGAGAACGATGCGCGCCTCGCGAAGTAAAGTTGAAAACCAGCGAATCCCATAGAAGACTTCCTCTTTCGAAACTCGCCTATCCGAGTATCTGCCGCTGCCTAAGCCCCAGCCAGGCCCCACCCAAATCAGGAGTTTCCTCCCGGCCTTTTGTCTTACAGCCGCAGCGATTTGCCCTAATGACTTCAATGCCTCCAGCGATGGAGGATTGTCTGGATTAAAGCTGGGGGAGGCGTCCCCTCTGAGTTCACTTCGGAAAGATCGAAGCTGCGCGATCTCCCTTGAATGAGCAACGTCCGATGCCATGGCATTACCGTCAGTGGAAGATCGAGCAACGACCCATAGACCCGTTGTAGAGAATTCGAGGATAGATATTGGCACTTTGAGATGTCCGCCATCGAGCCGAAGAAAAGCCTCGATTGCATGGCGCTCATCTGATATCACACTGGTGGGAAGATCGAATGTGTCGAGTAACAAAATGGCCTCAACCGGAGGGCTCGGCTTGACCGTGAGTTCATCGAACCCGCTAAAGGAAAGAATATCGACCGGTTGTCCGTTGTCCAGCAGCGTGAAATCTGAGCGCGTTAACCCTGAGACTGTCTTTCCGCCTTTATCCGTTACGGTTACGTCGAGTCTCATCAATCCGCCAAACATCTCAGATGTTCGTTCGGGTCCGCTTGAGATCTGGCGCGCTTCGCGAAGTACGGAGGTTTTAACTTGAGCGATTGCCGTACCAGAAAGCGCAAATTGTGTTAAGAAAGACATCACAAGGCAAAGGGTCAGTATCGACAATCGCTCATACCATGCCACGAGTTGGACGATTGCCATCGTATGAAATTTCGTGACCGTGGCCATTGTCGCTATCTCTCGAGAACGCGATCAGTACGCGAAACGAATATACGCTCTCTAATTTCTAGTCTGGAGGCAATTCATGAAGCACTATCGGCAAAAAATGATAAAGCCAATAGGATGTCGTATCAAGAATCGGATGTGAGGTATGGAGCGTTTGACCGCCCATCCGAAAACAACTACTTGATTAACGATTCCCGCCTTTCGCACCGACGTGAAGCGAGCGAGGGTACGTGCGTATTTCCGTAAGGAGCGCAGAGGGCAGTAAGAATCGAATAGCTTGGGTGAAACCGATACGAAAGGGTCGCAAAGGAGGAACAAATGAAAGCAGCGCGCATACTCGAATATCACAAGCCGCTAGTTCTTGAAGATATAGCGGTTCCCGACATCAAGGCTGATGAGGTCCTTGTCAAGGTGGCTGCATGCGGTATGTGCCGCTCCGACGTCCTGCTGGTTGACGGATTCTTCCAAAACTACGGCGAGATCCCGCCGCCGGTCATTCCAGGGCACGAGATTACTGGAACAATCGAGAAGATCGGCAGTGTCGTTTCACCAGCCGCTGGCCTGGAAGAAGGAGACCACGTCGTGGTATCGCCTGGCTGGGGCGACGGTGTATGTCGCCACTGTCAAGTAGGCAACACGCACATTTGCCCCAACGTGCGCTGGCCCGGATTTGGGACTTACGGAGGGTTTGCGGAATATATCCCGGTTCCCGCACGCTATGTGATCAAAGTCGCAAAACATCTGAAATTCGAGGAGCTGGCGCCACTAACCGATGCGGGCTTGACCCCATATCGGGGCATCAAAAAGATCCGCGATGCCGGTGGGCTCGGGCCAGATCGGGTGATCGGCGTTTTTGGTGTCGGCGGTCTCGGCTCTTATGCAGTTCAATACGCGAAGCTGTTGGGAGCGGGAGCCAAGGTGATTGCATTCGCTCGCAATCCTGAAAAACTTGCCGTCGCAAAGGAGTATGGCGCGGACCAGATCATCAGCACCAGGGACAAGTCTGTCGACGACCTGAAAAAGGAACTGGAGAAGGGCACTGGACAGAATAAGCTCGATGCGATCATCGATTGCGCTGGCGCAACGGAGATGATGCAAACCGGATTCGCGCTGCTCGCCATAAGCGGTCATTACGCCGATGTCGGATTCATCGGCGATCGTATCGACATCCCTCTCTTCCCGCGGATTTCTGGCGAGCAGACTTTTCACGGTTCCTTCTGGGGTAACAATGCGGACCTTAGCGAGGTCATGGCTCTCGCCACTGCCGGCAAGATCCGACACACCATTAAGACGATCAGCTTTGAACAGATCAACGAATATCTTGACCTCATGCGAAACAACGAGGTCGTCGGCAGGGCAGTAGTGAAGTATTGATCTCGATGTTCCAGGCTACGCAGCATGGGTCTCAGAGAGGCGAGGCAGCTGGAGTGCGTCGCCTCTCAAACCTTATCGACAAGCAAACATTCGTTGACTCCGCCGCTTATATCCTGGAAGGATGACGACGCAGCAAGCACCCTCCCCACGACAGCATCTGAACACCGAACCTGGCGCGTCGGTTTATTCGCCGAGCATTCTGAAACTCTATGACTTCGGCGTGCTTGGTATGTTCAACCGTTTCGTCTGGCAGTGCCCAACCAGGACCGTCCTTCTACCCTTCTACAAAGAACACCTCGGGTTGAAACACCTCGATGTTGGAGTGGGAACGGGCTATTATCTTGCTCACGCAGGTCTGACGAAATCCCATCAGATCAGCCTGCTGGATCTCAACGAAAATAGCCTGCGAACTGCCGCGGCTCAAGTGAAAGAAGCTCAGGTTCGCACCTTCATGCGAGACGTAATGCAGCCCTTTGCTGAACCGGCCGACACCGGATACGACTCCATCTCACTGTTTTATCTTTTGCACTGCCTGCCCGGCACGATGGAGGATAAAGAGACAGCGATCGCTAATCTCAAACGTTACCTCTCGAAGGATGGCGTTCTCTATGGCGCCACTATTCTGGGAGATGAGGCGGCCCATAATCCGATAGGCCGATTCGTTCTTAAGCTCTATAACGAGAAGGGGGTCATGCATAACCTGGCAGACACCCTCGACGGCTTGCAAGGGATGCTCAGAAGGCAGTTCCAGAATGTCCAAATCCGCCGACACAACAAGGTAGCCTTGTTCGTAGCACGAAACTGAGTCGATACTCCTGAACTCAAGAGTTGCGATTGGATCACGGGCAAACCGGAAGTTGGGCGAAGACTTTGTTCAAAAGCCGGGTTTCCGCCAGCGTCGAGCTTGTCTTTCAAGATGGCGGGCCCAAGTGGACTTCCGGATTCGATAAGCTTTCGTCACTCATTGATCCTTGCGAGAGCGGCGGCGCTCGTGGTCTAAGTATCGCTTCGTCAAGGGGCCAGGGTGACCGGTCGTGCAGGACCACTTCGAGAGTGCACACCAATGATGGGCAAGTCTCCAACGCTGCAGTGTCAGGACGTGTCAAGGGGTATTTATACCTAAGCAACACAAAATAAAAGAGATGAAGGTTGCCGATGGATTACGGTCAACTTGGTAGAATTTAAGTTAGGAATAGGAAAAGCTTCGAGAGGGTTGAGAGCTTTCCCACTCACTCAAGTGGTTTATATCCAATAACCTACAAGTAAGTCGTTTATTTGAAATACTTTACGATGTCGGTCCGGGCCTAAGCCCAATGGATAGAAGATTTTGCATGAAAACAGGGCGGGGGGCCGTCACCAGCAGATCGGTTCAGGCGTCCCCTCTGCATGTCATTGTTACAATAACGGTTTCAGCCTTATGCCGGAACAAGTAAGGGTTACGCAGTAACATGCTTCGATTTTCCACAGCAGGTGAGAGCCACGGCGAGAGTCTCGTCGCCCTGGTCAGCGGTCTTCCAGCCGGTGTGCCGGTGGACCAGGAGTTCATCGGTCGCGAGCTTTGGCGTCGGCAACGCGGTTACGGCCGCGGCGGCCGCATGCGCATCGAGCGTGATTCCGCGCATATCCTCTCCGGCGTGCGCCATGGCAAGACCATCGGCTCGCCCATCGCGATGACCATCGCGAACAATGACTGGAAGAACTGGACCGAGATTCTTCCCGTCGAAGAAGGGGACTCGGCCAAGCATAAGGCCGTCGCCTCTCCGCGCCCCGGCCATGCCGATCTTGCCGGAGCGTTGAAGTTCAACTTTCCCGATGCGCGTTACGTTCTTGAGCGCGCCAGTGCCCGGGAGTCCTCGGCGCGAGTCGCCTCGGGAGCACTCGCCAAGCTTCTGCTTCGCGAGCTGGGCGTCGAGGTCCTGTCGCACGTCATCCGTGTCGGCAAGGCCGAGCTCTCGCGCCCCGCGCAATGGGACGAGATCGTCGCCCTTTCGCAAAAAGAAGAGATCCTGCTCAACTGCGTCGACCCCGAAGACGAGGCCCGCATGAAGGCCGAGGTCGATGCGGTCCTCCGCACCGGAGATACCGTGGGCGGTGTCTTCGAGGTGGTCGTTCACGGTCTGCCCCCTGGTATCGGAACTCACGTCAACTGGGACGAGCGCCTCGATGGTCTGCTGGCCCAGGCTGTTATGAGCCTTCAGGCGGTCAAAGCCGTAGAGATCGGCCGTGGTGTCACGGCAGCGGAGTCGCTCGGGTCTACAGTGCACGACGCCATCGCCTATGACGCCCCGGACGAAGCCTTCACAAAGTTCTCCCGCGAGCACAACAATGCCGGAGGCATCGAGGGCGGCATCTCAAACGGTGAGGATGTGATTGTGCGTGGATACCTCAAGCCGATCTCCACCCTGCGCCGCCCGCTCGGTAGCGTCAGCTTCGAGACGCGGGAGCCGGTCAAAGCCGCCTACGAGCGCTCCGATGTCTGTGTGGTTCCAGCTGCGGGAGTCGCTTCCGAAGCGATGGTCGCGCTCGCCGTGGCCCGGCTGGCGCTCGAGAAGTTTGGAGGTGACTCTCTCCTCGAACTCCGTCGCAACTACAACGGTTATCTTGAACAGATAAGAGCTTACTGACATGGCCAAGAAGACAAAGATCCATGAGATCGTAAAGTACCCCGACCACGTGCTTTCCAAGCCAGGCGAGCCGGTCACTGAATTCGACGAAGACCTCAACACCCTGGTGGAAGAGATGTTCGAGTCCATGTACGCGGCTCACGGCATCGGCCTGGCTGCCCCGCAGATTGGTCTCTCCAAGCGCCTCACCGTCATCGATGTCAACTTCAAGAAGGACCCAGCCGACAAGCTTGTCCTCATCAATCCGGAGATCGTAGAGCGCGAAGGGAAGCAGTTCGAAGAAGAGGGTTGTCTTTCGCTGCCGGAGATCCGCGAGAAGGTGACCCGTGCCGCAAAAGTTAAAGTCCGCGCTCAGAATGTCGCCGGCGAATGGTTCGAGGTTGAGGGAGAAGAGCTCCTCGCGCGCGCATTGCAGCACGAGATCGATCACCTCGATGGCATTCTCTTTCTCGATCGCCTGAGCCGCCTGAAGCGGGAATTGGTGGTTCGCAAAATCAAGAAGCTACAGAAGAACGGCGAGTGGTAAAAATCTGCATGTATGCAGGTTTTTACATTAGATCCGTTCACTTCGCGTTTATCTCGTTAGGCTAACTTTGAACTGTAGGCAATCGAACGCCGGTAACTCCATCCCCAGGAGCTCCGTATGCGTAGAACTCTCCTTTTTGTTAGTCTTCTGCTCTTGATCCGTCCCTTGGTCCTTCACGCCGACACCCTTAAGGCTTTCCTCGTCCCTTCCGGAGACCAGCTGACCACCCCACTGCCTCCCGGCGCCGCAGTGGATGTCGCCTCCTATCTCTCGGGGGAAGCTTATTTTTCCGAGCCTGAGTTTCAGAGCATTTCGCTTCCCATCACCTTCAATGAGTTCATGTTGTTGGAAGGCTCGATCGACACAACGGATCAGGAACCCCCTGTATCGAACAAATTCGGTATTCCGAAAGCCATAAAGGCTGTGCCGGAGACTTCCACCCGTCTACTGGTTGCAACCGGCCTGTTTGGCGCCTGTGCTCTGGGTTTGAGGCGTTGCTTCGTGCAACCGGATCGATCGGCTGACCGAGGCTGAGACGAAGGCGAACCTGCGCCTGGCTCATTTGAGGTCTTGTTGCAAAGTCACTGGCTCGAGCTTCTACCACAAAACTCCAGTTAGCATGAGAGAAGATGAAACTTGTCTTCTGTGGAACTCCGCAATTCGCCGTCCCCACCCTTGAAGCTGTGCTGAATGCAGGCCACGAGGTCGCGTTGGCCGTCACACAACCGGACCGTCCGGTCGGCCGGGACCAGAAGCTGCAGGCTCCGCCCGTCAAGCAGACGGCGCTGACGCATTCTATTCCTATCGTCCAACCCGACAAGATCAAGAATAACGCTGAGCTTCGCGGGCAGCTCGAAGCGATTGCGCCCGACGCTATCCTCGTCGTCGCCTACGGCCGCATCATTCCGCAGTGGATGCTCGACCTGCCGCGATATGGCAATATCAACCTCCATGGATCACTGCTTCCGAAGTATCGCGGAGCAGCTCCCATTCAGTGGGCTGTCGCGAACGGCGAGACGGTTACAGGCATTACTACGATGCGCCTCGACGCCGGACTGGACACGGGACCCATGTTGCTTGCCCAGGCCGTGCCTATCGGCGAAGAGGAGACGGCGCTGGATGTGTATGAAAATCTTGCGGAGGTTGGGGCGCCGTTGATGGTGGAGACCCTGCGCCGCCTGGAAGCCGGCGATTTGTTTCCGACGCATCAGGATCATGATCGTGCCTCGCATGCTCCGATCCTTACGCGCGACGATGGCCGCATCGACTTCTCCAGATCTGCGAAGCAGATCCACGATCGCTGGCGTGGTTTCCAACCCTGGCCTGGAGCCTTCACCACACTTCAAAGCAAAAAACTGATCGCGCACCGACTTCACCCGGTGGAACATGCCGAGCTTATCGCGCCCGGGATCATCCATCTGCACGAAGGACGCCTGTTTGTTGGCTGTGGAGAGGGAACGGCTCTCGAGCTGGATGAGGTTCAGCTTGAGGGAAAGAGGCGCATGACTGCGGCCGAGCTGCTGCGTGGCTATCAGCTCAACTCCGGTGAGCGACTCGGCGAATAAGCGTGTTGTGGTTCGGCTCAAAAGGATGGGGTCATGGGTTGAGGGCGTTGGGGCGGAGTTTGCCTATACGGCCTTTCGGACCAACGACGAAGGGAAGTGAGAGAGCGTTCCAATTCTTGTCGGCGTCGGGCGGGTCTTGTACGGTGGGCTTTAGGGCGGTCCAGTTGCGGCCGTCGTCGCGGGAGATGTCGGTTCCGTTGGGGCCTACGGTGATCCAGGTTTGGGTGGCGGGGTCGTAGGCTACGGAGCTGCGGTAGCCGTGGGGTGGGGTTTGGGCAAGATGAAATTCAGAGGTTTCATCCACCGGAGAAAGATCGTCTATTACGCTGGTCCACGCTGTATAAGTTTTATCGTTCGGTTCGGTATAGTCACCGCCTACTGCTACCGTCGTTCCAGCCCTATTTTCGTCCATCGAGAAGCAACCACTTGTAGGCCGTTGTTTCAAGCTTTTCAATCGTTCTGCGGAGAGCGCCGCGTCCCACTTGAGCTTCCTCGGAGTGTGTTCCCCTGTATCGGAGGGACCAGCGCCGAGACGGATTACGCGAGGACCTCCCGAACCTCCAGTGCAGAATCTGCGATAACCGGGATTGGAGATGAGAAGCGAAGAGTTGCTGGCGGCAAAGACACTCTCGCCATTGATGTCTTCTGTGGCGTTCAGTGTCTGCCGTTCCCATCTATCTCCTCCATCTAATGTCAGCATGATGACAAAGATGTTTTTAACGGGATCGCCAAGAAGTACTCCGAAGTTGTGATCCTTTGCAGAGAACTGGATTGCGTCCCAAAAGCCATCTTTGTCGGAGTTGGTGAAGAGGAGTTTCCAGGATTTGCAGGCGTCGGTGGTTTTGTAGAGGCGGGAGAGGTCTCCTTTGCCTGAGGACATGGCGATGGCGGTGTTCCGGTCGAAGGCCTGGATTCCACGAAAGTCTAGTTTTTCGGCGTCGGGTGGCGTGGCGCAGCGCTGCCAGGTTGTGCCGTTGTCGGTGGTGCGGAGGACGGTGCCTTCGGTTCCGCTGGCCCATGCGATGCCCTTACCGATGGAGTGAATTCCACGGAGGCTGGCAGTGGTGTGGGAGTCCAAAACCTCCCACTGTCCCTGAGCGGCGGTGGTCAGGAGGAGGGACGCAACGAAAATCCAGTGGCGCATGAGGGGAAGGATAGCAGGACGTTTCCTGGAGACCTCGTCTGATTCGAAATGGAGGCATCGTTCTTTGCAGGATGCAAAAGGGCACAGGGGCGAGATTCTCTGTGAAGGAAATTGCACGGCAAGTAGGTAATTTCTTTTCCCGTAAAGAGGTGTTGTTGGGGACCTTAGAGATGAGATGTGGGTTTTGCTGGGAAATTCTTAGATCTTATGAATGGCTAACGGGTTGCTAGGGAAGCGATGTATTCGTTGTAAATTTTTTCCTCGCTGAGGAGGCTTTATGTACGTTTTGTTTCTCCCGTCCTTGGTTGCTCTCATTGTTATTGGCGGCATCACTCTGAAGGACCAATTCCGGTTCCGGGTACGATAGCTGTTTCAGAACGCGCAGAAAGGCCAAGCGCACATGGCTTTCTGCGCGTCCCCTGAGAGGACTTCTCCGTGGCTTTCAGGAGTGATTGTCATTCCTGACGGGCGAGCGTGAAGGTGGCGGAGGAACGACACCGGGGGAAAGCAAGAGCATCAAGACAATTCCTACTGTAGGAACGAGCAGACCTGCCCGCAGGCCGCCGAAGTGAGTGGAGACGACTCCAGTGAGCCAGGGAAGCGTGGCTCCCCCGAGAGAGGCGGAGGCAAAGAGCCGACCGAGACGGGGATGGTTTGGCGTTCGCGCGAGCAGGAAGGCGACGATGAGAGGGTAAAGAGGGCCGATTGCGGCTCCGTTGAGAACTGTGGTGGCGAGAACGACTGCGGATGACGGATGCGGCAGGAGAATGATTCCGGCCTGGGTAAAAAGAAGGATCGCAAGCGAGACGCGGTAGAGCATAGCCTCGGAGATGCGGTACAGAAGAGTTGCCATGGCGAGGCGGCTGAGCAGTTCAGAGAGCCAATAAAGAAAGGCAATTGTAGACGCAGCGGTGGTGGGGTCGTTGCGAACGGCGAAGCTGGGGAGCCAGCCGCCGAGCGAGTTCTCATTGCCGATGTAGAGGAGCATGGATACGGCAAAGAGAAGGAGAGGCAGGAGGGGCCTCGGAGGTTGCAGGTCTGTGGTCCTGTCCGAACTTTCTGAATTGCTGGTGAGGCTGCGGGGCAGGGTCGCGGCAAAGAGACCGCCGATGATGACGATCCCTGCGGTTACAAGAAAGAAGAGGCGGCTGTTCGAAGCTCCGCAGAGGTGGGCGAGTGCGGGGCAGGCGATGGCTCCAATGCTCCAGCTAACGTTGAAGAGAGCCAGACTGCGTGCGCGGTGACTGGTGGCGGTTCCAGCAACGACATTTCCGGCGGTGAGGCCGGCGGAGATTCCAAAGCCAGCGGTAAAGAACGCGAGGTGAGCGGCAGGGAAGCCGGTCCAGGCGAGTGAGGCGGTTCCGGCCGCGCTGAGAGTAGCACCGCCAAGCAGACTTAAGCGGAGATTGCGGGTCGCGAACCATGCTCCAGCAAGCTGGCCAAGGAAGGATGCGGTGAAGAGGGTTCCGGCTTGCGAGTCCTGAATATGCCAGCGCGCGATGAGTGCAGGAAGGAGGGGGCCCAGCATGACTGTGACGAGACCCCACGCGGCTGTACAGGCGAAGAGAGGCGCTAACCTGCGCCAGAGGGCGAGAACGGAGGGTGTATCAGAGGAGCGATTGGGGATTGAGGACATCCGGGATTCGAGGGTAACAGGTTGGTTCGAGCCTTCGCTCCAAGGCTTACCTTTAGGTTACAGTGCCTTTGCGATGCGGCTTTGCGGCCTGGGCGCTGGCGGTGGATTCACGAACGATGAGCTCGGGTGTGAACCAGACGGTGTTGGCGAACGGCTGGTCGGGAGTCTGGATGCGCTTGATGAGAAGCTCAGCGGCAGTGCTTCCCATCTTGTGCAGTGGCTGGCGGACGGTGGTCAGCCGAGGGTTGGTGTACTCGGCGACGAGGATGTCGTCGAAGCCGATGACGGAGATATCCCGGGGGCAGGAGAGGCCAGCGTCTTCAATGGCCCGTATGGCGCCGATCGCGGCGGTGTCGTTAAAGCAAAAGATCGCGGTGAAGTCGTGGGTTCGGACGAGGAGGTCCCGGACAGGCGGATAGCCGAGTTCAGGGGACCATGAATTTTTTTCGAGGTAGATGCAGAGCTCGGGGTGGATGGTGATCCCGATCTCCTGGGCGATAGCGTTGATGGCTTGCCAGCGGGACTCGGAATCAAGAGAGAAAGCCTGGCCTTTCATGAAGGCGATGCGGCGGTGACCAAGTTCGTAGAGGTGGCGAAGAGCGAGGCGTGTGGCGCGATCGTGGTCGAGCACGACGTTTGTAACGCCGGGAGTGCTGATGTGGGAGGAGACGCCGACCGCCGGAAGGGGAACGCGCTTGGGCAGTTCTGTATTGACGAGCAGGAGGCCGTCGACGGCGCGGCTGATGAGGAGGTCAGGATATTCCTCGAGAAGATCGGGACGGCAGAGATGGCTGACCGTGAAGTAGAGGTAGCCGGCTTGCAGAAGATATTCTTCGACTCCCAGCATGAGGCCGGTGAAGTAGCCTTCGCTGAGCTCGGGAACGACGACGCCAACGGTATTGGTAAGCCGGGTGCGAAGCATGCGCGCGTGCACGTTGGGACGATACTCAAACTTCTTTGCCGCCTCGAGGACGCGCTGGCGGGTCACCGGGGAGATGGATTTAGCCACAGGGGAGTTGTTGAGGACGATGGAGACGGTCGCAGGGGAAAGGTCAAGATACTCGGCGAGGATCTTGAGGGTGACGGGTTTGCTCGCGTCGGGAACCTGCTTTTTTCTGGCTGCCATGAAACTCCGGTAGTGCGGTTTCTAGAATGGAACAGTTTTACACTGTCGAGATTGGTGAATGGAATATCCAGATTGCGAAGAGATGACCGCGCTGCTGGAAATGTGACGGATGACCTATGGGAGCGATTTCCACGATGAGGCATGAGGATATTCGATACCGAAGCTACGACCGACACGATCTGGAGGCGATGGTGGAGCTGGACGAGGCGTGTTTTGCGACACCGTTCCGGTTCAGCGAAAGAGCTATGCGGAGGTTTGTCGAGGCGAAGAATGCGTGGGTGGTTGTTGCCGAAGAAGGCGGCCAGCTCGCGGGATTCTGCATTGTGCATCAGGAGGAAGCTGAGGGCGCAGAGGTCGGCTATGTTGTGACCATCGATGTGGATGAGCAGTGGCGGGGACGCGGTGTTGGGGAAGAGATGCTGTCACGCGGGGAGGCATGGGTTCGCAGCTGGAAGGGAGCTGGAATGATGCTGCATGTGTTCGTGAAGAATGATGGTGCGGTGCGTTTTTACGAACGCATGCAGTACGGGCGAGTGGGGCTGCAGGAAGGTTTTTACGGCACCGGGCTGGATGCAGCGCTCTATTGGAAGGAGCTTGATTTCAGGGGAGTTTGAGGGGCTTGTCCGCATGAATGACTCAGATGCTAATGATTGGCAATTGCCTTTGTTTTCACTGGCCCGAGATAACGATCCAGCCAGTTAAGCGTTTCGTTCATCCAAAATCCCACTGGGGGCACATGTCCCGACTCGAACTGCACGTAGCGCTTATTCCAGTCGCCGCTGCCGAGCAATTGAAACATTGGCTGCTGGGCCGTTGCGGGGGGCTTAACAAAGTCGTATCTTCCCCCAAACATCAGAACAGGTACGCGGACGTGCGGTGCAAAGTTAAGGATGTCAATCTCTGGAGCTACCCTTTGCTGGTACAGGCCACCGCCAACCAGGACGCCGGCTTTTAGTCGGGGATCGAGGGCGAGGAGAACCGGGCCCATCGTTCCGCCCCAGCTGAATCCGTAGTAACCCAGCCGTGCAATTTGAATGTCAGAACGTGTTTCCAGATAGTCTACTGAGCGTGAGGCGTCCTTTGCGAATTGGATCATGCATTCGCGGTAGACATCAGGGCGCTCCAGGTTGCCAACATGCCGCTCGAATGTCCCCTTGTATATCGGATAAAGTACAGCGCGTCCGCTTCGTATTAGAAAGTCGAATTCATTGGATCCTGCTCCGGTCACGCTGCTGCGCAGGAACTGGGCGTATCCCCCGGGGACCCAGAGGACAGTCTGGTAAGGAGGATCAACGTTCTTAGGCAAGAACAGATAAGCGGGTATTCGCTCGCCGCCATACGCAGCGGCATAGCTAATTGTTTCTTTTCGCCAGATCTCGTTCGAGTCGTCGACGCTTTCCGTTTTGGCGAGAAGCGGCGTCTTTTCGTAGCTGTACATTCGTCGAATGAACTCAAAAAAAGCGTTCTTAACTGGCTTCTCGGTTGCATAGTCGCGCTCAGGAGGAGCGGGTGGCAAAAGTGCGGCAGGCGGGACAGGTGTTGGAAAGGAGGCACATCGAATGCCGAAGGTGGGAAGGCGCGAAAACGGTTCCTGCGCATCAAGATTATGAAACGCATGCATGGAGTCGTTAAATGATCCTCCGAGGATGACGCGTCGTCCACCGGCCTCGTTCTGAACCCACTCTTTGACGTTGCCAGCCATATCATAGGCACCGAAGGGAGTAATCCCAGGATTGGCTCCCACGCGCATCGGACCGTTATGTGTGAAGTTGCTGAACAGCAAAATGTCAGAGAAGAGGCCAAATCCAGCAGCTTTTTGCCAGTGGTGCATCGTTGGCAATGACTTACCCACAGACTGGCAATAGGCGGCGGCCTCAAACCAGCTGACCCCAGCGACCGGGTAGTCCGCCTGGCCTTTCGGAAAAGCTCCGAGTTCCCACAAAGCTGGGCCCTCGTGTCCGGTCCTGTCCTGGAACCCCGCGAGCGCCTGGTGCCATGAAATCTCGCGGCCATCTCTTAAGAATGGGTAAAGCCAATAGTCTCTCCTGCGATAACCGCCGGCGTTGACGAACTGCTGGAATTGGCTGTTTGTTACTTCAAATTTGTCCAGGAAGTAATCAGGCAGGGGCATGATCTTCACGGGCCCGGCCGGCGGCGCCTGCTGCGGCACGGCCACCATACCAGCCGGTATCGCACCCGTGCGGTACAAAGCTATTTTCTGATCCTGGAGAAAAAAGGTGGTCGTGCCGAATTCCAGAGGCTCCATGCCCTCCTTCGCAATCCTTATCCGCACGTTTGCCAAGGGAACGCGGACGCCCTCGAGAGGGGTTTTCCCAATAGGCTGCCATGCCATATTGGCATCCCCAAACGGTCGGATAGAGACCTTCGCACCGGGCGGCACCGTAGTCATATTCAGAGCTTGGGAAACATTTAACCAGTGCTGTTTCAATTGGGGATCGTCCGGAGCGTAGCGCAAGGCGGTTCGAGTAAGAGTGAAGGCGCCCAAGTAATCGCCCTGCAGAATCAGAGCCTGGATCTTCGGCAGCGCTTCGTCACGCGTCCAGCGCGCGCCTCGATTTTGATAGTGCAACCATGCGGCTGTCCCGATCGTCGCGATCAGAACTGAAGCAATTAAAGCGACGACATGGGGGGAAAGTGCAACCAATTGCGCGGGCCGGCTGCATTTAATGAGAGCGTTCGCGAGTTCTCCACCAGAGGAATAGCGCTGCCCCGGATCTTTTTCCAGACACCGAGAAATGACATTTCTGATCGCTAGCGGCACGTCCCGGTGCGACTCAAGGCGTTCGGTTGGAGATTCATGGATGACACGGCTCAGAATGCCGTAAGTCGAATCGCCTGGGAAGGCTCGAACTCCGGTGAACATCTCATACAACACCACGCCTGTAGAGAAAACATCTGAGCGTACGTCAACCGGCCTGCCTTCGGCCTGCTCAGGAGACATATAAGATGGAGTGCCCAGCGCCGATTCGGCCATGCCCTCATGGATACTTGGCGTACCACCGTCGCTCGACAAACTCCGACGCTCAAGCTCGGCAAGGCCGAAGTCGAGAATCTTCACGACAGCAGTTTCGTCGTTGACGATGATGTTGCCGGGCTTAATGTCGCCATGGACGATTCCCGCTGCATGGGCGGCTGCCAATGCCGAAACAATCTGATGTGAGCAGGCCAACGCCTCTTCAAGACTCAAACGTGTCTCGCGAATCAATTCAGCAAGGCTGCGGCCAGGAATGAACTCCATGACGATAAATTCGTCGCCATCAGCAGACCCCAATTCGTAAATCTGGACGACATTCGGATGATTCAGTGCGGCTGCAGCACGGGCCTCGCGCCTGAACGCCTCAGTGAAGTGCAGCTTGGAAAACTTGATCGCGACTGTGCGATTCAAACGCGTATCGCGTGCACGGAAAACCTTTCCCATGCCGCCAGCGCCCAGAAAAGCTTCGATCTCATACGATCCCACCAGTGTTCCGGCGATTAAATGGGTTGGTCTGACTTCTTCAGCCTGCCCCCAGATAGGCCGGTCCAGGCGTGAGTCGCTGCCAGGTTGATTCAGCAAAGACTGCACTTCCTCTAGAAGGTCGCGATCTCCGTCTGTGGCCTCGGTGAGAAATCGTGCACGAATCGCTGGATTGCACTCGAGCGCCGAAAAGTATAGTCGCTCGACGTCTTGCCATCGCTCCGGCAGCATAGTGGCAGAGATTATAGCAAGGGCAGAAGTGTCCCTTTAGCGATTTTCAGCCGGATCTGCTCAATTCCCGTTCAAGCCATACCCTAGCGAGTTTCCAATCCCGCATGATGGTCTGCGGTGAAGTCTTCAGCACCTCCGCTGTCTCTTCGACGCTCAGTCCCGCAAAAAATCGCAACTCGATTACTTTCGCTTTCCGCGGATCCATCTGGGCCATGCTGGTCAATGCGTCATCTAGAGCCATCAATTCCCACGGACGCCAGGCCCCTACTTCCGGGATGTCATCGAGGTGAAGGCGTATCCCGGCGCCTCCCCGCTTTACTGCGGCACACGCGCGCGCGCGATCGATTAAGATTCGCCGCATCATCTGTGCAGAGACTGCGAAGAAGTGAGCGCGATCTTGCCATCGCACATTGTGTACGTCGATTAGACGCAGGTAAGCCTCATGCACCAACGCCGTTGCCTGTAAGGAGTGATCTTGGCGCTCGTGCCGCATGTAGCCGTGTGCGATGCGGCGGAGTTCGGTGTAGATGAGGGGCGCAAGTTGCTCCAAAGCAATCGAATCGCCACCACTCCATGCCCGTAGAAGGCAGGTTATTTCATCTGACGAAGCAGACATAGCGCACCCGCGCGTGGATTATATCGATTCGATAAAGAATTTTCTGAGCGATTGTAGTTCCTCCTACCCAATCTCGCTAAAGGAGTGAAAGGTCTTCAGCCCGGCTCCTTCGCCAGGGCTGGTACTGGGAGGAGTGTGATATGTCCAAACAGTTTTGTTTCATAGTGATCACATGGTTGAGCCTTTCTTTTGGATGGGTAGCGAAACCGTTAGAAGCTCAGGGAGGAGCTTCTGACGGATTAACCTCAGAGCAGTCCGCCAGAGGTTTTGTGCTTCAAGGGAAGACTGCGGAGGCGGAGAGGGCCTATCGAATTGCTGAGAGAGCATATGCGCAGGATGGCAAGGGCGCTGATGTGTCGCGTGTTGCGAGTGAACTTGGTGATCTTTATCTCAGTTCAGGGGAGACGAAGAAGGCTCTGGAAAGCAAGATGGCCGCGCTGAAGAGATTTCAGGAAATGGGCGACGCGGACAGCACGCTTCGCAACGCGATGGCGATCGCAACGATATGTTTCGGGCAGAAGAATCTGGTGGCAGGAACGCAGTATCTCGACATCGCGCGGATCGCGGCGCAACATGCGGCTTCGATGGATGACGACGACGGTGCGACGATGGCTTCTTTAAATGGATGGGAGGCGCAACTCTCAGGTGCCCAGGAGACCGCGATCGCAGGCTTTCGAAAGGCTGTCGCATTGTGGACCGCGGCTCATGGGAGCGAGCACCCCTACACGGGGTGGGGACATCTCCTTATGGGAGATGCATTGGCCAACGCAGGAAGAGAGAGGGACGCTTTGGCGGAGTTGGAACAGGCGGTGTCCACACTGGGCAGGACAGTTCCGAAGTCCGATGCTCACTATGTGACTGCAGTCAAGGCGTATGTGCGTACCCTTCGTTTATTGGGGAGAAAGTCGGAGGCGGCTGCGGTGATTTCGACGGCCTTCAAATGAAGGCTTCAGGTTCTTCAGTAGGACCATGCCGACCGGATCTTTCGCTTGAAGTGCAACGGGCCCTGACCTGAAGGAGGTCGAAATGCAACAACGCATGCTTGCAGCAATTCGCCGTCACCGCAATCGCCGGATTACCAGCCTGCTTATGTTGTTCCTTGTGGTCGCGGCTGCTGGTGCGGCGGCTGTTTCCCACGCTTTCGGAGAAAACTACGGCGAACACTGGGTTGGAACGTGGGCAACCTCACTCCACCAACCAGATCTTCTCGCACCTGGACTCTCAAATAATGGCTTCAACAATCAGACTCTGCGGCAGATTGTGCATACGAGCATCGCTGGCCACCAAATACGCATTCGACTCTCCACCTTCGGAGCAGATAGCCTTGTCATTGGCGCGGCGCATATTGCTCTGGCGGCTGGGGGACCGGCTGTCGTACCAGGTTCGGACCGAGTTCTGACCTTCGGCGGAGAGACAACGATCACGATTCCGCCTGGATCCCCGGTCGTTAGTGACCCTATAGAACTTGATGTACCGGCGCTCTCCGACGTCGCCGTCACTATCTTCGTGCGCGGCATGACTGGACCGGCGACTTGGCATTTTGAGGCCCGACAAACCTCGTACATCTCTCCGGCAGGAGACTTCACCGCAACAGATGTTATGCCCTTGGAATCAACCGCGCAGGCTTGGTTCTGGCTTTCCGGTGTTGAGGTGAAAACATCCGGCGAAGTCGGCGCGATCGGTACCTTCGGCGACTCGACAACCGATGGTACTCATTCCACCCTGGACGCAAACCACCGCTGGCCGGACGAACTTGCAAGACGGCTTCAGCAGTCTCATCACAAGCTTGGTGTCTTGAATGCGGGACTCGCCGGCAACAGATTGCTTCATGATTCCCTCGGTCCGAACGGCCTAGCCCGGTTCGACCGCGACGTGCTAAGCCAGCCAGGATTAAGTCAGGTGATCGTGCTTTTGGGAAACGCTGACATTGGCGAAGGATGGTCCGGAGGAATTGATCCTGCCGGTGAAGTCACGGCTGATCAGATAATCCAGGGGTATAGGCAGCTTATCGAGCGTGCGCACTCGAGAGGCGTCAAAATCTACGGCGCCACTCTGTATCCATTCGAAGGTTCCGTCGTTCCGGGGACACCATTCCCTTTATTCTCACCCGAGAATGAGCAGAAGCGGCAGATGGTCAACAATTGGATCCGTACCGCAGGCGAGTACGATGGGGTGATTGATTTCGATAAGGTCCTCCGCGATCCTGACCACCCGTCTCGCCTTTTGCCTATCTACGATAGCGGTGACCACGGGCACCCCACGGACGCCGGCTACAAAGCCATGGCAAAAGCCATCGATCTGACAATGCTTAGGGACAGAGATCCTCGCTGACCCGACATCTTCTTCTAGAAATCGGTGGGATGGAAGGCCAGAAGAACGGCATTCTATCCCACCGACCTCCGAGAGGCGCTTTGCGACGCTCTTCCCCAACCTCCCACAAGCCGACTTCAAGGTATCAACTGTCGATCGAATCCTTCGCTGTGAATGGCACACCGTGCAGAGGCCCCAACTCGTCTCCCTGCTGTACCGCAGCTTCCGCGTTCTTGGCGGACTGCAATGCATCATCGGAGAGCATAACGATCGCGTTCACTTTTGGGGTTGACGGCCTCGATTGCGATCGAGGCGGGCCTCATGACACCCCCATCCAGTCGGCGACGGCTTTTCCGATTTCGTCCGGCGAATCTTCCTGAACGAAATGGATCCCCGCTACTGTCCTCTCGGTCAACGCTGGCCACCCACGAACGAGGTTGACCAGCCTATCGTTGGCGAGGATGGCACCTGGCTCAGCCTTCAGGAACAGCTTGGGCACATTGCTCGTCCCCAGCCAGTCCGCGTATTCAGTCGCGATAGCATGCACATCGGCGGGCTCACCCGCGATGGGTATTTGCCGGGGCCAGGTCAATGTCGGCCGTCGGTCTTCGCCAGGCCTGACAAACGGCCGTCGATACTCCGCCATCTCCTCGTCGGAGAGCTTGCGCAGGATGGCGTTCGGCAGAATCTCCTCGATGAAATAGTTGTCCTGCAGGACCATCGTCTCACCTGCTTCCGAACGCAAAGCCTCCAAGGCTGGACCCATTCCCATTTTGTCCCAGTGGTCCCGGCCCTGCGGCGCCACAATCGCCTCCATGAACGCGATTCCTTTCACAGCTTCGCGATGGCGATTTGCCCAATCGAAGCCGAGGGCGGAGCCCCAGTCATGGACGACGAGGGTGACTCGCTCGCGCACACCCAGGGCCTCGAGCAGGGCGTCGAGGTAGCGACGGTGCTCGACGAAGCGATACGAGCCGGGGCCACTGTCAGGCAGTTTGTCGGAGTCGCCCATCCCGATTAGGTCGGGGGCGATGCATCGGCCTAACGGCTCCAGGTGCGGCAACACGTTGCGCCATAGGTACGACGAGGTGGGATTGCCGTGCAACAGCACGATGGGGTCGCCCTGTCCCACTTCCACGTACGCCATCTCGCGCCCGAGGACCTGCTGCCGCCGTTTTTGGTACGAAAGTGTTGACGAGATCATGTTTGCTTCTCCTTCTTTCCTTCATCGGATGCTCTCGTGAGAGGCACCTGACTTGCCAAAGGCGGAGCGAGTACCATCGGGCAAGAAGTGGACGGCTAAAGTGTTCTGCTATGGAGAGATGTGTCGGCTGCTGGGAGGACCGATGCTACATTGGGCGAGACGGAAAGAGGATGGCACTTCGACACTGACGGGTTTCGGCCGCGAGTCCCGTCGCAGACTTGCTTCTCTGAAATCCTCGTACGGGTGATTGCGTCGGTCAGAATCGGAACATTACCTGCGAAAGCCACCGTATTGTCATAGACCCGTGCCGAAGCGGGCTGCGCTATCGGATGAATTCCATATCGCTGAAGTTCCGGAGATAAATTGCTTGACCGGCTCCAGGTAAGCTGAGAATCCTCCCCTTTTTTAGAGATAGATGGTGTGGCTGCTCCACATCCTGTTGAAGAGTGATTTATTGGTTCCGTCAGCGCAGATAGAATTGATAGAGCGATTGATGATGAGAATTCATGTCTAACCCCACCAGGGCCATCCTTCTCGGCCCTCTCCTGAAAGGTGTCTCCCGCTCGTTCTACCTGACGTTGCGCGTGCTGCCTAGTGGAATACGCGAGCCGATTGGCCTCGCGTATCTGTTGGCACGTGCGGCAGACACGATCGCAGACACCTCGCTCCTTCCGCCTGACACGCGGATGGAACATCTGCTGTCTTTTCGCAGTCAGGTGAACGGCCATGCCGACAGCGAAGCACTGACACGGATGACGACGGAAGTGGCAATTGTGCAGAAGGATTCAAGTGAAAAGGTCCTGCTGGAGTCGCTCGGATCTGCTATCACTATTCTGTCTCAGCTGAATAAGTCAGATCAGGAAGCGGTACGCGGCATCGTCACGACCCTTTCAGAAGGCATGGAGTTCGACCTGCGTACCTTTCCCGACGAATCGTCGGGGCGGATTGTCGCGCTCCAGGAATTCGCCGAACTTGATCTGTACACGTATATGGTCGCGGGATGTGTCGGGGAATTCTGGACAAAGATGACCTACGCGCACTCGCCAGAGAGCTTCAAAGACCCTGTCGACGTCGTATTGGGCCGTGGCATTCGGTTAGGAAAAGCACTGCAGATGACAAATGTTCTGCGGGACTGCGGCAAGGATCTGCGCATTGGCCGGTGTTATCTCCCGGCTGCGATGCTATCTAAACTCGACCTGACTCCCCAGGATCTTATGGCATCCGAGACATCTTCGCGCGCGCGACCAATCTTGTTCGAGCTTATCCGAAAGACTCTTGATCACTTCCGGCAAGGGATTGAATATACGTTGTCTCTTCCCAGGTTCTCCCTACGACTACGATTGGCCTGTCTTTGGCCGGTCCTCATTGGGTTAGAGACTCTGGTACTCCTCGTGGGCAACGATCGCTGGCTCGATCCAGCAAAAAACTCAAAAATTCGACGCGAAGATGTATATCGCATCGTTGCGTTGTCAGTGCCGGTTGTGACGTCGAACAGTCTAATCCGTCTTTGGACTGATCGATTGATAGCAAAAATCGAAGCCGCCATCAATGGTCAATAGGATCGAACACTGGATCAGCAGTGCATCTAGAGGTGTAATAATTTGGCCGTTGCCACAAATCTTGGATCGGAGTGAAAGGCATTGAAAGCTGGGTCTACATTGAGGTAAGCCATTGAGGTGGAATGCTCCTCATACGCTCGTTTCAACCAATCAAACATGGCGTCTCTTTCACCCAATTGAGCGTAGATCCGTGCTATTCCATAGGCTGGAACATAGTGACTTTTGGATCGCTGAATTAATCGATCCAGCACGTTACGAGCTTCCCTGGTGTTCCCCGATACCGCATATGCTTCACCTATGGCACATTCATAATATTGATTTCCATCGAAGCCGGAGTCTTTCGACAGTTGCAGAGCGTTCTGATATTCGGTGAGAGCCTGCTGGCTCATCCCTTTCTGCAGGTATGCATTCCCCAAGCGAAAATGAGCGCGGGCGAAATCCGGGTCTATATCGATCGCTTTTTTGATTGCGTCGATAGCATCGTCGTTCGAACCTGCGAAATAAAAAGCTAGTCCGATATCAGTGTTGATCGTAAGCGACAAGGGATCCTCCACTGCGGCTCGCCTAGCTTCTACGAGGGCTTCATTTTTTCTTCCCATCGCTGCCAAATCTACGCTGTACCAAATATGCGCAAGAGCATAGTCCGGGTTGTTCTGTAAGGCACGCTTGAATTCGTTCTCCGCAGCAATGCCGTCGAAGTCGTAGAATAGCTTCACAAACCCCAGAGTTGCATGGGCGTCCGCCAGTTCGGGATCGATCTCCAGAGCTCTGGCAGCAGCCTTCTTAGCCATGGGGAAAGAGATGTCTGGCGGTAGCACACCAAGTTGGCCGAGTAGCGCGTAGCTATCCGCAATACCGGCATAGGCTTGTGTGTAAGATGGATCGAGCGCGACCGCCTCTTGAAAATACCTGAGCCCTTTCCGAAGACCATCGGGAGTTCGCTTATTCCAAAAATAGCGACCCTTCATATATGCCTGATAGGCTTCGCCGTTTTCGGTCGGACGCTGGGTGAGATGCCTTTGTTCTTCGCCAGTCAGCTCCAGCCTGGTGGACCGTGCCACTCGTTCAGCGACAGCGTCCTCTACGGAAAAGACGTCGGTGTACCTCTCGTTGAAGACTTCGCCCCATATCCGCGCTCCGTCTCTTACACGAATCAACTGGACGGTCAAACGAAGACGGTTGCCAGCTCGTTGAATGTGACCATCGAGTACTGCATCGACTTGTTGTTCACGGCCGGCGGCGACTGGATCGTGCGAAGCACCCGCATACCTCTCCAACGCGCTCGTGGGCCGAATCACGAGCTTCCCTATGCCGCTCAACTTGGTAATGATTGCGTCCGATATGCCAAGTCCCAAGACATCGTCGTTCTTGTCGCCGATAGCAGTGAAAGGTAATACCGCCAGCGAATGAACGGGCATTGTTACTTCAGGAGAAGGCATCGATTCCTTTCGTGGAGATGCTCGCCTCACCATCAGCAGAATCGCGGCCAGTAAGGCCGCGGGAAAGATGACCCACGTCCAGCGTAGCTTCGTTCTTTCGGCTCTTCTCTTAGATCGCGGCGCAGATGGACTTCCCGGTGGCAGCGAGTCGTCCCCATCTACCGAATGCAGTTGCACCTCCGAATGTGGGTTCGATACAGGGGATAGAGCTTTTCCTTCCGTGGAACGAACTGGCTTGATCGGTGGGAGCGGTTCAGCCTCAATCAGCCGAACTTCGGCAACGAAACGGTAGCCTCGTTTGGAAACCGTTTCGATGTATTTGCGGTCTCCCCGGTTCGTGCCGAGGGCCTTGCGCAGGGCGTGGATCATGACGCTGACATTGCCTTCTTCCACGAATACCCCTGGCCAGACTGACTCGATTAGTTGTTGCTTGTCTACCAAATGTCCACTGCGCTGTAGTAGGACAACAAGTATGTCGAATGCCTTAGGAGGAAGAGATATGGACTGTCCATTGCGAAGGAGGAGTCGATCGGCAGGAACTAAACGAAAAGGCCCAAATTCATACAACTGGTTGATTACATTCGACATAGCTACCAAATATTTTCTTAAGAATTCTTTTAAGTCTTCCTTAAGGACGTGATCTCGTGTCGCTCGTTAGAGTTCAACTCGGCCCAGATAAAGACGGGTTTGGAAACTTTCAAAACGAGCAAAATATTCATACCAACTAGAGTTCAACAAAACCAGGAAACAGATTTCGCAACCTCGATAAGGGCTGGAACATCGCATTATGTCTTCTGGCGATAACGTCTCTGGGGACAGGTTTCTCGCACGCAAGAATCTGCCTTAGGGAAGAAGGCCATAGCCGGTATTCGGACCTTCTCTTTGGTTCGCGACACCAGTCGTTTACAAGGGCCACAGAGAACAACGCGTGAACAAGAGAATCAAAATTGTAGACCGTTTTACAACGGTATGGTTCGAGAACGATACCAGTCCGGTTTCGCTAAGAATAGCTCCATTGATCAGAGCAGAATATTTCCGCTTTGCTTTGGAATCGATCAACGCTCCTTTTCGACTACCGCGACATCTCTTCTCGGTAACTCGTTATCTGTTTCTGCTCAGCATACTTTGGCAAATGGGCTCGTATGGCTCACGCCTTCGGGGCACCATCAAAAACATTATCTAGTCTAACGCGTACCTCAAACCTTGCCCATATGGCGTAAGAATGCCGTTTCAAGGAGACCTTAGTTTGCGTAGTGTATTCCGGAGAAAACCAGCTGAAATCCCTTCCGGCACAATATCGGTGCATTCGGTCCATAAGAATGTCGCGGGTATCGAACAGATTGATGCGCTATACGGTTACGCCGTGATCCTCACAAGTAATGATGCGGAGGCAGAGTGGCTGGTGTACGAGACATATCTCCGCATTGCACAGGGAGTGGATGAGCTTAGGGGAGGCAAAAGTTTAAAGAGTGTGCTACTCACAACATTAAGAAATCTTTGGCTGGATCAAACCCAAAGACGGCATGCTGTATCTCAGATCGGCATAATCGATGAACTCACCGCGAACGAACGGAGTGGACCTTCAAAGGACCCGTCTCATATACGAGACGTGGAAGGTCAGCGGGTACACCATGCAATCCAGCAGCTTTCGGTCGATCTTCGTGAAATCATCTTTTTACGAGAACATGAGAGACTGTCTTATCTGGAGATTGCAGATATTCTGAGCTGTTCGATCGGGACCATCATCGCGCGCCTTGAGAGTGCACGATCCAGACTCGGAGTACTCCTTCCTAAGCTACCGCAGGCTGCCCCTCCATAAGCGTCAGAGAAGCACACCTTCTTCCCGAAAATTCGCACCTGACTCCATACAGCGCGCATTCCATTTTTCAGTACGATCACCAGACACAACAGCCAGTCAGGCGCAGTATCGGGAGATACAGGGGCTTACGAGGGCCGCACTGCTGATTTTTCCCGACCCAACAAGCAAAGCAAAACGCGCATGCATTGCAGACCACTCGAGCCCGTTGGCTCGAATCATCTGATTGCCGTGTTTGTAAGTGATATCCGCGATGCCGTGCGACCTTGTGCCGTACTGTGACAGCGACATTTTGTATTGCGTGCTCGGGTCGGGCACAGAGCGGTAGGGAAGTGAAGACTTTTCTGAAGTTGAGCAATGCATGGGCTGCCCTTCGATGGAAGATGATGATCATCTTCTCGTTCTTCAGCATAGTGTCAGTTGTGATGATCACGTGTTTCTCTATTGCGCTGCTGAATGTCGTGATCCGACGAGAAAGCGCCTTTTTGATCGAGGAACGGATTAAAGTAATTGTTGAGAGCCGCAAGGGCATCATAAATCCCGTCCTGAACAGGATCGACGGATGTGAGTATGGACCCAATGTAGCCCTCTTTTCGCTCTTCACGGAGTACATGAATGCATCGTGGCCGGGGAGCCAAACTGTCGTAAGCATGCTGCCTTTAGAGGTGTCACCTGGCCGGAATCCACCGTGGCTTGACGCTCCTACCTTTACTGGTATCGTTGAAGATCACGGTAACCTTGAAATCCGTTTCCTCCGAATAGTGAAACGGAAGGGCTGTTTGGTGAGAGTCGTGGTCAGGGTACCTCTCGGCGGGGCTTATCTGGGCCAATCGGCAGCTGCTTCGGGTCTGGAAGTTGTTGACAGTCAACCGGTGATGCTGCGTCGCTACAGGCATGACGAGGGGTTGGTAGGTGAAATTGAGGCGAACTTTCTCCCGGGATCGTGGCGCCCGATTCCAGTTGTCGTTGTTGCGCGAGACTGGGAATCAGGATCGATTGAAAGTTGGGTGATCTGCCAGATTCGTCCCGGCTACTCACGGACTATTGAAGACCTTTCACGGATGGGATTGCGCAGGGCGTCGTGGTACGTTCCTCTGATCGGCATCGGATTTGGCCTGTGCCTGGCATATGCATGCGGCGTGTTTTTCTCTCTGCGGCTGAGCAGGCGTATTGTTTCGGTGATCGACACCTTGAGTTATGCGGCACAAAAAGTAGGCTCGGGTGATTTGTCAGTGAGCATTCCGGTTGCCGGGCAAGATCAACTTGGACTGCTAGTCACTTCGTTCAATTCGATGACGAACCGTCTGAGAGACCTCCGAGAGCAGGAGAAGCAACGGATTATTCTTGAACGTGACATTGCACTGGCTCATGAAGCGCAGCAATATCTTTACCCGCGGTTTGCACCTGTTTTGCGCGGCGCAGACGTGTGCGGGATAACTGCGCCTGCCCGGATCGTGAGCGGCGATTTGTATGACTTTTTCCCGTTTGATGACAACATCGTGGCCCTTCTCTGTGCGGATGTGAGCGGTAAGGGAATGTCCGCCGCACTGATGATGGCGCATCTTCAGGCGGTTGCGCATGGAAGGATGCTGGTCCATGAACAGCCGAGTGCAAGACCTTCGCCGTCTTCACTTGTTGCGTTGCTCAATCGCGATCTCTGCGGTCGTTTCGGCGACAATCGATACGCCACGATGTTTTATGGAGAATACGACTCGCGCACTCGCTTGTTGCGGTACGTCAATGCTGGGAATTGCCCACCAATCCTGATTTCGGCCACCGGTGAGGTGACAGTACTTCGAGATGGTGATTTGCCCATAGGATTATTTTCCGAACTGACTTATCACGAGCTGGGGATCCCGCTTTCATGCGGGAGTTTCATCGTTGTCTACAGCGACGGATTGATTGAGGCGCTAAATTTGCAAGGTAGGGAATTCGGCGAAGAAAGACTCGTGAGTTGCTGCAAACTGTTGCCGAAGGGAACATCGGCTGAGTCAATCTGCACGTTCTTGTCGCAACGCGTTGCTGAATGGTCAGTGGGTGCTGAACAATTCGACGATACTACTCTTCTTGTGTTGACTGTGAACTGATTGCGCAAGCGCGGGCTGGCTTTCAGGCGGTACCGACAATGAGCAGCGGGGAATTCGCCCTCACTAATTCTGAAATGACTTACGTTGTGGGGCAGGGATATCGATCAAGGCGAAAGCGCAGATCCCTTCGATTGGAGCCTCAGTACCGGCTGCTGGTAGCCGACTGTGATCAACGGGCCGCTGCCCGGAATGGTCCGAGCGACACCCATGGTCAACCTGGCAACGGACCAGCGTATTCGAAGGGAAACTGTGTAACTTAGTTCAAGATGGATGCATGTAGACAGGTCTCTTCCAGATTTGAGATAGCAGCCGGCTAAATAATCCTCAGTGTCGGGTCTTCATGATCATTGTGGATACACCCCAAATTCAGTTACATCAATTTCAGATCCGACAAGGTCTCGTATGTTGAGACGCACATAACGCGATGAAGTAGCACGGAAACGGAACGTTCGCACAGTACCTGGAGAATTGGCGACATTTTGAAGAGCGCTGAAGTGCACTCCGTCATCCGATACCTGAAGCTCGACAAGCTGAAATAGCGATAAAGGATTTGCCGATTTAAGGGTTACGCGTTGAAATGCGATGTTGTATCCAAGATCAACTGTAAAGGAAGCCTGAGAACTTCCTTCACTCTTCCAACTCGTAAAAGCTAGGCCATCGACAGCATTGGCGGGCTCGAAACCCGAAGCGGAATGTGAAGCTGTTGTTGGATGATTGTATGCGAGATTCACCGACGACAGCGGATTGAAGAAATCCGGGGGCGTGGCTCCATTGGATTGAATTGCGCGAAGATCGTCTCCATTATTGGAAAAGGCGGTCTGGGACAAATAGTTCTCGATGCTGTTGGGAAACTGTGTATCAAAAAGAGTCCCATCCGTACGGCTATTTTTGACAACGTTATTGAAAAGAAATGTATGGGCAGTTTCGGCGATACCTCCGCTCGCGGTGGCGATTGAGCCTACGCGAAGACCATTCGAGATAACATCACTCACATTGCTGAAAACAGTATTGCCATTAGTGATGCTGCGCGCGCCACTCGAGGTGGCATTGTTGTAGACGCCTACGCCGTGCCCAGGAGGATTAGGGATGTCGCGCGTGGTTGTGAAGTTCCCATATACCTTGTTGAAAGAATCGGACTGCTCAATAAAAACTCCATAGCGGAGATTGTCGATTCCCTTGTTGTCAATCGCGAAGCTGTTTGAGGTCGAGGAATCGAAATCGACTGCGTCCATATTGCAGTTCGATAGCTGATTCTCCAGCACAACGAAACGAGAATTAGCATACTGGGTCCAGATGCATCGTCCTCCAGCTTGATTCACTATATTGCGATAAAGGATATTGTAGCCTCCTCCGCGCTGAAGATGAATCATGCTCTTGCTGGTACGAGTGTCCCGCATTCCTCCATTGAGAACCGCTAACTGGTCGATGTAAGTCATCATCGCGGTAGGAAAAAAGACGGCTTCGATAGGATGTCCCGCCAGATCGATAGTGCCTCCGGAGATGGAGATAAAGGAGGCGGGATTTGTTGTGGTTATAGCGTTGGTCACGTTTTGTGTAACGTGAATGGTTCCTTTCAACAGAACAGCCGTATTCGACCCAAGAGTTAACGGCGCGGTATCGACGGTAAAATCGCCGTTCATATGCAGAACGATAAAACTGTTGGGGTTTTGTTGGACGGTCACATTGTAGATAGCTTGGACTGCCGTGACATTGCTGGAGTTAACGGTAACATCGACGCGCCCAAGGCCATTTACGATTGGATCGTTATGTTGGTTATCGATTGTAGGCGGATAAAAGTATTGGCTCGAATGCGCTTGTAAAGACCTTGTATGTGCTACCACCCAGTTCGTGGTTGAACGATCGGTGAGGTCCGTGCTATTTGAAAGTTGATTGTTGTAAAGCAGATTATTCGTACCGTCGAAGTCCACTCCGGTGGAGCGATTCTGCATCACTGCATTCCGTAATAAAGAAGTGTTAGAGCTGCTTCCTGAAAGCTGAATACCTGCGTTCTCATTTTTGTTTGCTTCATTATCAGAAATGAGATTGTTATCTCCGTCCGAAAGAATGCCTATGCCATTCCCGCGAGCCGAATTATTGACGACTGAGCTGTGTGCGGAGCTGATCTCGATACCGGCTCCTTTGTTGTCATGAAGGAAGTTATCGAGCACCAGCGCTTGCGTTATGGAGCGGACGGTAATTCCATTGCCTGCGGACCCGGCGACGTCGCACCGCATGATCGCTGAGCCACTGTCGAAGACGGTGTTCCCGTTGCCTGAAAGTACAATTCCATCTCGATCAGTATTGCGAACAGTCACGGAATCGATATTGATCTTTGTTGAAGCTTCCGCGTCAATTCCAGCGAGATGAGCAAAATTCCCCTCCAGAGTGCCCCCCGCAATGGCAACCTTACTCTGCCCCGAGACAGAAAGGAGGCTCGTCGCTTTTGCGCCTGGAAGTGCAGCGATCGTGCCATAGAGGACGAGAGACGTTTTGGACGGAAGCGTAAGAGGCTTATCGAAGACCCAGTACGTTCCCGTGAGAGTCAACAGGATAGGGCTTTCACTGTTGTTCGCGCGTATAGCGTCCAACTGCTTTTTGAATGATGGAAACAGGCACGGAATCGAACTGCAGTGCGATCGGAGTTTCGGTGGGATCGACAACATAAGTTGCAGGGGGCGGAACATACAGACCTGGTCGATGAGGACCAACGGTCTGAGCGCTCGTAAGAGTTCCTACAAAGAGAAAGGTACTGATAAATCCCCAAAAAATCACTGACGATAAATTAGAAAAGGCGGACTGCAGTACGCAAACTCGCATAAGAAGCATCTCCGACAGGGATTTGCCTGGGGAAGAAAAAGAAACAGCGGAGCGTGGATTACGGTCTATACGCCTGCTCTTGGCTTGTTGTTTCGAACAATCAGTACGTCCTGTTTCGGAACGCCATCGCATTCAATCGCAATGGTCGTGATGGGGAAATCAGGAGCAGCCGCAGGCAGGCCTGTGATGTGAAGGCGGTAAGGATCCTGAGTGAATTTGAGCTCTTGTTTCGTCTTGTGAAGACGGGCAGATGTGGCCTTTACCGTAAGTCCAGAGATCGCTACATCTCCGCCAGGCCAGAAATGCACATGCATGTAAAGGATGTTGCCGGTGCGCGTGAAGCTTCCATAATTGGAACGTCGTGGGTCGCAGAGCTCTGACTTATAGATCGTCTCTCCATTGGTATCCATCCATCGGCCGACCTCGGTCAGCACCCGCACCGATTCTTCGGGAATAGAGCCATCACCACGAGGTCCAACATTCAACAAGTAATTGCCACCGTCGTGAGCGCACGAGATCAGATTGCGAATGATAGTTTTGGACGACTTCCAATTGTCATCTGCTCGCTGATAGCCCCAGCTATCGTTCAGAGTCATGCAGCTTTCCCATGCGCGTCCGCCTGTCTCTGCCACAATCTTTTGTTCCGGCGTCGAGAAATCCCCAGGCAGCTTATTGCGATTGTTGACGATAATATCCGGCTGCAGTTCAAAAACCATTCTGTTCATTCGCTCTGATTCCCAACCAGATGCATCTAGTGGCCACGAAACGTCGTACCAGAGAACGTCGATCTTTCAGTAGTTCGTCAGCAACTCTCGGATTAGGCCGTGCGTATATGCGACAAAGCGCTTGCGGGCTTCTTCATCGTGCGCACAGCGTGCGCCATCCGGATGATGCCAGTCCATCAAAGAGTAGTAGAAGCCGACGCGTATTCCCTCTTCTCGAGCTGCATCGACGTACTCGCGAACCAGGTCGCGACCCGGACCCTGTTTGGTAGCGCAATAATCTGTCAGCTTTGTGTCCCAATTGCAAAAGCCTTCATGGTGTTTTGTGGTCATCACCATGTACTTCATGCCGGCGTTCTTTGCCAGCCTCGCCCAGGTTTTTGCAAAGCCAGGCTTCGGATGAAATTTTTTTGCAAACTCCTGATACTCCTCGAGAGGAATAGCTTGTGTCTCCATAGCCCATTCATGTCGCCCGTACTGACTGTAGGCACCGAAGTGGATAAACATGCCAAATTTGGCTGCGTGCCACCACGCCATGCGGCGGACCTGGTCTGGTGTGGACGACGCAGGAGAAGAGGGCTCCACGGTTTGAGCCTCAGTTCTTCCTGTTACGGCAAACGTTGCAAAAGACGCACCTGCACCAAAGATCGCATTACGCCGGGTGAATTTAGAAAGGTCCATGGATATTCCGCTGAATTTAAGTAACGCAGCATTTTGTACAAAGTCACAACAAGATCTGTCAATGGTAAAAATTGATTTTTAATTATGAAATTAACCCTAGGGGAATTATCAGTATGAGGTGGATGAAAACACCGATTCAATAGCCGACGCGGTTAGCATCGTCTTGGTTCAGGGGGAACGACGGCTGTCGGCCTATCGGAACCACAGGAGAGGTCGTTGCGAGTCGTAGAGAAGATTACTTTTTGCCGAAGACGTCGCCCATGCGGCGGATCTGGGCTCCGACGCCGCGGAGTTTTTCTTCGAAGCGCTCGTAGCCACGATCAAGGTGATAGACGCGGTCCAGGATGGTCTCTCCGTCGGCTACAAGGGCGGCGAGAACGAGAGAGGCGGAGGCGCGGAGGTCTGAGCACATGACGGCGGCAGACTGAAGCGGGGACTTGCCACGGACGGTAGCGTTGCGGCCCTGCACCGTGATGTTGGCCCCCATGCGGTTGAGCTCGCCAACGTGCATGAAGCGATTTTCAAAGATGTTCTCGGTAATCGAGGAGGTGCCTTCGGTCTGGGTGGCGAGGGCCATGTACTGGGCCTGCATGTCTGTGGGGAAGCCGGGATATTCCTCGGTGGAGACGTCGGCGGCCTTGAGCGGAATGTCTCCGGAGCGGACTCGGACGGATTCCTTGCCGACATCGAGACGCACACCGCATTCTTCAAGTTTGGCGATCAAGGCGCCGAGGTGAGCGGGCTCGCAGGAGTCGACGTTGAGGTCGCCGCCGGTGATCGCTCCCGCGATAAGGAAGGTCCCGGCTTCGATGCGGTCGGGGTTGATGCGATGACGGGCGCCATGAAGGCTGGTGACGCCCTGAACACGGATGGTAGAGGTTCCGGCGCCATCGATCTTTGCGCCCATGGCTACGAGGAGAGCGGCGAGGTCGGTGACCTCGGGCTCGCGCGCACAGTTCTCGAAGAAGGTTTCGCCGTCCGCGAGGACCGCGGCCATGAGGAGGTCTTCGGTTCCGGTGACGGTGATCTTGTCGAAGACGATGTGGGCGCCTTTGAGGCGGTTGGTTTTGGCTTCGAGATAGCCGTGATCGTAGGTGACGGTGGCACCCATGGCTTCGAGGCCCTTGATGTGGAGATCGATGGGGCGCCCTCCGATGGCGCAGCCGCCGGGCATAGCGACGCGGGCCATTCCGGTGCGCGCGATAAGTGGGCCGAGGACGAGCGAGCTGGCTCGCATGGTCTTGACGATCTCGTACTTCGCGACGGGATCGGAGAGGATGCCGCATTTGATGCGAGTGCGGTGTTGGGCGCGACCGTAGCCTAGCTCGACTTCGGCACCCATGGAGGACAGGAGCTTGCGCTCGGTCTCGATGTCCCGGACCTGCGGGATGTTTTCGAGGATGATCTCGTCTTCGGTGAGGATGGCGGCGGCCATGCAGGGAAGGGCGGAGTTCTTGGCTCCGGAGACTTTGATGGTTCCGAGAAGGGGGTTTCCGCCACGTACAACGAACTTATCCATCTTTCCAGTTTACGAAAGAGTCACGAGGAAATGGGTGCTGAGATTGGTACAGAAAAAATGAAGCCGCCGTTGATCGGCGGCTTCACAGATAGAGAAACGAGACAATTAGCTGGCGGGGGGAGGAGTGGTGGAGTCGGGCTGCTGCTGTTGCTGGCGTCTTCCGTGAGAGCGCCGCATGGACTGAAGCTGCTGCAACTGGTCTGGGGTGAGAACGGTGGCGAGCTGGGTCTGCGTGTCTTTGTGGATGGCTCGGAACTGTTCTCTGCGCTGGTCTGGCGTGAGGCTGGTATCGGAGCGTAGCGAGGCGACCTTCTGCTGCTGGGTGGCCAGAATGGGCTCCAGTTTCGCAGTCTGATCGGCGGAGAGACCGAGGCGTTTTCCGATGTGCTGTGCAGCCTTCTGCGGATCGAAGTTGCGGTGATGGCGGCGACCTGACTGGTCTGCCGGTTGCTGTGCGGTGGCATCGTCTGCCGGTGACTGGGTCGCCTGTTGGGAAAAGGCCACAGGAGCTGTGAGTGTAAGTGCCAGGGCTGAAGTAAGAAGAAAGCGTTTCATGTGTTCGTTCGCTCCTTAGGTAGCGCTACGCTACCGGATGCTGCTGATGGAATAAACACAGGCAGCGGAGAATGTTGTGGTGAAGTTTTTCAAGTCGAGAAGGTGATTGGCCGGATCTCTTTAGGAAAGGACAGGCCTGCTGGAAGTATTGATCCAGCAGGCCTTTTAGATCTTCTTAACCTGCCTAGAAGAGGATTCGAGCGCCGAGCTGGATGCGCCGGTTTGGAAAGTAACTGCTACTTCCCAAATCTTCCCAAAATTTGCATCGGAGAGGGTTCCATTCGGCTGACCGAGGTTGGTGAGGTTGAAGACGTTGCTGACTTCGCTTCGGAACTGGACCTTAACCCGTTCGTGAATGGGGAAGTCGCGGAAGAGCGAGGCGTCTACGTTTCGAGTGCCGAGCCCGTCTAGCGCGTTGTAACGAAAGGTGCCATCCTGGCCCGCGGCGCCTGCTGCGCTACGCCGATCTTGAAGTCGGAGCCACAGAATTAGGCGGCTCTCGTTAGCAGAAGATGGGATTCAGATAAGTAAATGTGTTATCGTTACCACGCGCAAAGCACCCTACATTATCGCGGACGAAATATGCAAGTAGATTCGATGGTGAAGGAAAGGCCTTCCTCAAATGGAGAAAGTTAGGGAAGTTTTGCGGCGCAGGGTTTGAAGCAGAGAGACCGTCGTAGAGATGTTTTCGGCATGTTTGGCAGATCGTGGGCTGAGTGGGGGATCTATTTAGCTCTTCAAGGAGGCGAAATTAAGGTAGCGATAGCACAATGGTCCTTCGTGAGTATGATTGTCAGGACATAGGTTCAAGTCCCTTATGCCAAGACGCGCCTCTGCTTCGGTCGCCCGCCCCACAACGCTTGCCGACATTGCACGCCATGCGGGAGTGTCGGTGATGACAGCATCCCGCGCCATCAATGATTCCGGCTATGTGAGCGAAGTTGCTCGCAAGAGCGTGCTGCAGGCTGTGGAAAAATTGAACTACCGACCCAATATTCCCGCTCGTCAGCTGAAGATCCGAAGGCTGGACGCGATTGGGATTCTTCTACCTGATATCGCAAATCCATTTTCAAGTGAGCTGGTAAACGGTATAAAGCAGGTCTTTGATCCTGAGGGCTATACCGTATTTATCGCGACAAGCAATCGTTCCATCCAGCAGGAGAATGCCAGCCTGCAATCCTTTCTGGATCATCGCGTGGATGGACTAATTGTGGCAACACGAGGAACCGCGATGGGAGACAAGGTTCTTCACTCCGTTGCCCAGCAGAGAATTCCACTGGTCACGATTGGGAGGCCGGTTGGGTTTCGCGGTATCGATTCAGTGACAGCAAACCATTATCAAGGAGCGTTCGATGCGGTGACACACCTTATCAAGCTGGGGCATAAACGGATCGGATTTGTAGGCATCGCTCCGGAGAATGGGAAGTTCCTGCGCCGGTATGAAGGCTATCTGACGGCCCTGAAGGAGGTTGGAATCGAGCCTCGGAAGGAATATACGGTTGGGCCTGCTGAGGGACCTGCATACGCGACGCAGGAGGATGGTTATCGCGGGATGCTGCAGCTCGCGCAACTGCATCGTCCGCCGACGGCTATCTTCGCACGCAACGACTTCACTGCCATTGGCGCAATGCATGCAGCGCACACGCTGGGATTGAACATTCCGGGAGATATCGCGATAGCTGGTTTTGACAATATCCCGCTTGCGGCATTCACAACTCCTCCTCTTACCACGGTGGAACAGCCGATTGCCCAGCAGGGCCAGGAAGCGGCGCGCTTTCTGCTTGAGCGAATTCGAGGCCGTTCCCAGGATTGTGCGGCCACTATGGAGTGTCGGCTGATCGTTCGCCAGTCGACGGATCTAAAGTTGCGTGCCCCGCATCGATAGAAAGCGCGCTGCGACATAAAGTTCGACTCGTTTTGGTCGGAGCATCGGCGACGAACGGGTTCCTTGTCTGTCGCTTTCCGTGGGCCCCATCTCTACTGGAACTGAACTCACTCCCCGTTGTCCACTTCGGCGATCTGCAAAAAATGTTTGGGTTGCTATGGCTTGGCCATCTTTCAGGAATAAAAGTTAGTTCCATTGACAAAAATTATTTTTCTACGATAAAAATCTCCTTGCTGGAGTTTCTTTATGAAAAATGCGGTGCGTTTTTTTTATGCGGTTTTGTTTCTCTTCAGCCCCGCGGGTCTGATAGCACAGGTCACAACAACCTCCATCGTCGGAGTAGTGACAGACCCTACAGGGGCAGTCATCCCCGGGATTACGGTTACGGCGACCGATGTCGATCGCAATCAATCCAAAAGCGCTATTACGGGAAACTCCGGATCGACTTTCTTCTGACGGGGAACTACACCGTCACGGCGAAGGCGAGCGGCTTCAAAACCTATACCCGGGCGGGCATTCAATTGAATGCCGGCGCGCCCGCCGCGATCGATGTCCAGATGAGCGCGGGGGATGTTACAGAGAAAGTAGAGGTTTTGAGTTCTGCGCCGCTGATCAATACGGTGAACGCAGAGGTTGGAACGACGATCGATTCCACGCAGATGATCGAACTGCCGCTGGTGAACCGCAACGCGTATCAGCTGCTTGATCTGACTCCTGGAGTGCAGACGAACTCAAACGTGCAGTCCTTCGGAGCGCCCGCCCAGATCACGCTGATCAATGGCGGCTCCGATAACGGGGCAGGCTCAGTGAACTACTTTCTAGATGGCGCGCCTAATTTAACAGGTTTGAGGAACACTGGAAATATCCTTCCAAACCCGGATGCTTTGCAGGAGTTTCGTGTCCAGACAAGCAACTATGGGGCACCATATGGACGTTTTGCTTCGGGCATTGTGAACGCTCTTGTGAAGTCGGGGACAAACACCGTGCATGGCGCTGTGTTTGAGTTTATTCGGAACCAGGCTTTCAGCGCGCGGGACTGGGGATCGTCTCCCACGCTGGCGAAGGCGCCGCTTCACCGCAATCAGTTCGGCGCTACCCTGGGCGGCCCAATCTTCAAGGATCGGACGTTCTTCTTCGGTTCTTATGCGGGCCTGCGCCAGAGTAGTGGCACGTTTCTGAATAACGCAGTTTTGCCGACGGTTGCCGAAGCTTCGGGTGATTTTCGCGGCTCGGCAAAGAAGCCAGTAAACCCACTGACAAATGCGCCTTATACCTGTCAGGGGGTGCAGGATGTGATCTGTGGCGCAAACCAGGATCCGGTGGCAGGGAACCTGCTTAAGAGTTATCTTCCCGCGACGAATACGACGATCAACGGACTTCCCGGTTGGCAGGGCTATTACACGGCTCCTTACAACACCGATGATTTTCTTATCAAGATCAATCACACTTTAAGTCCCAGCCAACAGCTTGCCGTAACCTACTTCAATTCAAGCGGACTTACCTCGGTGCGAGGCGGTTCGAGCAACGTGCCCTATGCATCGCAGCAGCAGATTTGGCGGCAGCAGAATGCGGTGATCAACCATACATGGACGATCTCCCCAAGCGTTGTAAACAATATCTGGGTTTCGTATACGCGTTTCCTTTCCAATCGCGTGAATACGCCAGAGGTTTCGCTCGCGGACTTCGGCTCTGCATTTACACCGCAGGGTGTTCATGCCCTGCCTAATGTCTCGATCACCGGCTACTTCAATCTTGGTGATTCCAACGGTGGTCCGGGATTTACCAACAACTACGCCGTACGCGATCTGGTTACATGGACGAAGGGAAGTCACAATATTCAGTGGGGAGGGGAAGCGGTCCTGGACAAGTCGCAGAAGGTGGCGAATCTCAATAACTTTGGATCATTCACCTTCAATGGCGGTGCTACTGGGAACCCATTTGCGGATTTTCTTATCGGCAAGCCGAGTTCGGCGCAGCAGGACGCTCCGGCCTCAGTCTCTGCAGTGACGTTGACAAGCTCGCTGTTTCTACAGGATGACTGGAGGATGAATCGAAGGCTGACGGTGAATCTTGGAGTACGTTGGGATGTTCAGACGCCGCCGGTGGACACCGCCGATCGTGAGTCGGCCTTTGTTCCGGGCCAGCAGTCGACCATACGACCCAATGCTCCTACGGGACTTGTCTTCCCCGGAGATAAAGGAATTACACGTGGCATTACACCGGTCTCATACCGTCATTTTTCCCCACGAGTTGGCTTTGCGCTCGACCCGTTTGGTACAGGGAAGACGGCATTGCGTGGCGGTGCGGGCATCTTCTGAGGATCGGTTTCAGAAGAGAGCTGGATGGCGAGCGGAAACACGATTCCATTCGCCGTTCGGTATAGCTTTGTGAACATCTCGAAGACGACTGGACCTACTTTGAGCAATCCCTATCGCGACCAGCCCTCCGGAAACATCTTTCCGTATAGCGGAGGCTTCTACCCGGTAGCTGGTCCAATCCAGCCAACGAGCCCAAATACCCGCTGGCCGTATACAGTGCAGATGAACATGTCTGTGCAGCAACAGCTTACAAATTCTCTGTCGTTGTCGGTGTCTTATGTAGGATCGCTTGCGAAGGAGCAGCCCTTTGCTCCAGACAATAACTATCCTTCGCTCAATACCAACTATGGCGGTAGTGCGGGAACCTCAGGCTGTACTGCAGGGGGGATTACAGCTACAACAGCAAATGTGCAATGCCGTCGGCCCTATCAACCCTTTGGAACAATTCTCCAGTTGGGCAGTCCGCAGAACTCGTCGTTCCATTCGCTGCAGACCACGATCACCAAGCGGATGGAGAAGCATCTTTCTATCAGCGGATACTATATGTGGGCAAAGTCGCTTTCGAGCGTTCAGCTGGAGAGCTCAGGCCCAGGTGGCTCAACCGCACAAAATGCAAATAACCTGAGGGCAGAGCGCGGGCGCACAGACAACGACTATCGTCATACCGCGACGATCGGTATTGTGTGGCAGCCGGATTACTACCAGGGACAGAATCGATGGTTGCGGAATATCACGAATGGGTGGGAGATCTCACCTCTCGCACGATTACACACCGGCGCACCGTTCACGGTAATGAATGCATTGGATGCAAACCTGGATGGGAATACCAATGACCGCGCGAGCGTGACCGGCGATCCGAATTCAGGCGGCCACTCCTTGAACCAATGGTTCAATACAGCGGCCTTTGCACAGAATCCTGTGGTCAACGGCCGCCCCGTGGATGGGAATGCGCCACGCAATTTCGTTACCGGACCTGCGACGCATACGGTCGACCTCAATCTTGCAAGGACATTCGGGATTACGGAACGCGTGAAATTCCAGTTCCGGGCCGAAGCTTCGAATGCATTAAACGTAGTCAACTTTGCCAATCCTGACAGCACAGTAAATACGGCGACCTTTGGTAAGATCCGTACTGCCTCTCCTACGATTCCAATGCGCCAGATTCAGTTTGGAGGGAAGATCCAGTTCTAGCTTTCGGACAAGGGTATGAAATTCAGTGCGGAGAAGATGAAGTACATGAGAATTGCTTCTGGATGGCTGGTTTTCACGCTCATTGCCGGTTCGTGTCTCATGGCGCAGGTAAAGCAGCCGCAGGGGCGGGTCGTCACGGAAAAGATTGAGTGGACCTGGGCAGATCGACCCGAGCATCCGAATGACGCTCTCCCAAACGTTTTATTGATGGGAGATTCCATCACTCGCGCTTATTATCCTGAGACCGCGAAAGAGCTTGACGGCATCGCGAATGTCTACCTGTTTGCTACCTCCTGTTCTTCCGGTGATCCCCGGCTTGTTGGCCAACTGCGGGACTACTTCGAGATGGTGGGAGTTCCGTTCGCCGTTATCCACTTCAATAACGGGATGCATGGGTGGGGTTACAGTGAGGCGCAATATGCTGGCGGACTGCCGGCTTTTGTCGCCGCGCTCCGCAGGGGGTCTTCTAAGGCGAAGCTGGAGTGGGCAACGACTACACCTGTGCGCAAAGATGCCGTGGATGTTGGGCGTACCAATGCCCGCATCGATGAACGGAACCGTCTTGCAGCGGTAGTGATGGCACGGGAGCATATACCGATCGACAATCAGCATGCGCTGATGATCAAGCATCAGGACCTGCATGGGGACGATGTGCATTTCACGAAAGAGGGAAGCGGCTTGCAGGCTCGCGAAGTTGTAGCCTCCTTGAAAGAAAAACTGAAGCCTTCTTCGTGAAACGCAAGCCTAGAGTTTGCGAGAATGAGAATAAGAAAGCCCGCTTTTTGCGGGCTTTACTGTTGCTGCGGTAAAGCCCGAGCTCAGGGCTGAAGTTGCAGCGTTTCCGTTCGTAATCAGGGCATTGGGTATTTCGGTTACTATTGAGCTTGAATTTTCATATTTTCGTACAATTTTCATTTTCTACTTTTCAATGCCTTGTCCCATTCGTTATAGTTGCGCGTGGGTGAAGTCCCGGCCGGAACGCAAGCGGTTGTCGCCTCAGGGTCAACTTGAGCGGAGGACACCGGCCCTTCCATTCCACTGACTGGAATAGGAAGCTACTGGCCGTTCAGAAAAGGAATGCGATGAAGCCGGTCGATGCACATCAAGGAGGCAAGGTCCGATTCTTTGTTATCGCCGATGACCTTACCGGTGCTTGCGACTCCGCCATCGCATTCGCTCAACGAGGCCTGGCGGTCGAAGTTTTAATGGAAGGCAGTGTGGAGTCTTCAATCGATGGAACATGGGCGGTCAGTACGGAGAGCCGAGATGTTCCAGTAGAGATCGCTGTCCAGCGCGTGCGGGATTCGCTGATGCGGGCAACTCAGGCCAGCGAGATCTTCAAGAAGGTAGATTCGGTATTCAGGGGCAATTCGTTCGCGGAGATTCGCGCCGCGGTTGATTTTTCTTCGTGCGATCTTGCTGTGATGAGTCCGGCGTACCCCTTGATGGGCAGGACCGTAAAGGGCGGCATCCTGCGGATCACTGAAGCCGGGGAGGAGCGTATTGTTGATCTTCGCGAAGGGTTGGCGCGTGCCGGTATGTCTGAAGTAGCCCTTCTTCACTCGGGTTGCGCTGCACGGCCAATGAGCGAACGTATACGGAATGTGCTGAAGGCTGGGAAGAAGTTTGTGCTCTGCGATGCAGAGTCTTCGGAAGATCTGCGTTCGACTGTAGCGGAAGCACGCCTTTGTGCCGAAGACATTCTGTGGATAGGGTCCGGCGGGTTGGCTCATGCGCTGGCATCGGAACTACCCAAACTGGATATGCAACAGAGGCGGCGATTGATAGATGGTCCTGTTGTGCTGATTGTAGGTAGCGACCATGCCGTAACCAGGAGACAGATTGAGGCGCTGAAAAACAGAGTCCCAGTGTTGGAGTCTGCCATTGAAGATTTTTTAGGCCCGGCTTCCGAGTCTCAGGTTGTGGTTCTCAACGTCACTCGAAACTCTACGACCACAGATCAGATACGGCAGGCTTTCTCTTTACTGGCTCCGCATGCGATCGCCTGTTGTCTGCTGACCGGGGGCGATACGGCTGCTTTGGTATGTCGTGCCCTGGGAGTGCGTTCCCTGCGACTGCATGAAGAATTTGCTCCGGGGCTGCCACAAGGAGTGGCGGTGGGGGGGCTTCTTGATGAAGTCCCCGTGATTCTTAAATCAGGCGGGTTCGGTAATGATGATGTGCTTTTCGAGCTTTCCAGTCGATTGACTGTGAGAAAGGAGTTGGCGTGAGCGAGCGTTTGCCAAAGATTGCCATAACCCTGGGTGATCCTGCCGGAGTTGGTGGAGAGGTCCTATTAAAGGCTCTCGCAGATCGAGAGATAGCTTCGTCCGCCGAGTTCCTCGTGATCGGCGACCGGGCTGGAATCGATGCAGCTGAGCGGAGCACAGGCGTACAGTTCGATGGGCTTGGAGTGCGGTTTCACGATTGCGGGGTTCTGAATCGTGACGAGCCGGTGGAGTACGGTGCGTTACGCGCGGAATATGGCAAGGCAGCGGTGCGCTATGTTCATGACGCTACGCTCATGTGCCTTAATAACGAAGTGGACGCCATGGTTACCGCTCCTCTTAATAAGGAGGCGGTCTCTTTGAATGGGATGAAGTTCTCGGGGCACACGGAGTATATCGCTGAGCTTTGTGGTGTGAAGGGCTCGCGGATGCTGCTGGCGGGAACAAAATTAAGCGTGGTCCATGTGTCAACGCATGTGAGCCTGAGAAGCGCGTGCAACCTTGATACGGCGCGCATTATTCAAACGATCGAGCTTGGCAATAATGCGATGAAACTGCTTGGCAAGGCGAAGCCGCGTATTGCGGTCTGCGGGCTTAATCCGCACGCCGGGGAACATGGTCTGTTTGGCACGGAGGACGAGGAGTTCATCAAGCCGGCGGTAGAGGCCTGCAGGGCTCGCGGTATCGATTGCGAAGGTCCAGTGGCCCCGGACACGATTTTCTTCAAGGCTGCCAAAGGGTCACATGACCTTGTCGTCGCGATGTATCACGACCAGGGGCACATTCCGATGAAGCTGTTGGATTTCGAAGCCACGGTCAATACATCTCTTGGAATTCCTATCATTCGCACTTCGGTCGATCACGGAACGGCTTTCGATATTGCGGGTAAGAATCTCGCCAGTGAAGCGAACATGAAGGCCGCGATCCGCATGGCAGTCACGATGGCTCGTCATCGCCTTCTCCAGGCAGTGCAGGCATAGGCGGAGACGATGCGTGTTTTCGATATCGCGGTCATTGCAGCATATATAGCGGGCCTTATCGGGATCGGTATCCGCTTCGCACGCAGGCAGACGACTACCGATAATTACTTCCTGGCGAATCGCTCGATTCCAGGATGGGCGATGGGATTGTCGCTTCTGGCGACCATCATCACCAGTGTCACGTTTATCGCCTACCCGGGCTCGGCTTATGCCGGGGACTGGTCGTTGTTGATTCCAGGCTTCATGTTCGTTGTGGTGCTAATTATCGCGGGAGCTGTGATCATCCCGTTCTTCCGCCACGTGGTGCATATGAGCGCCTACGAGTATTTTGGCAAACGCTTTGGCCAGGGAGTGAGACTGTATTCTTCGTTCGCCTTTGCCATCGGGCATTTCTCGAAGATGGGATTTGTCTTTTATCTGCTGGCTCTGACCCTGAGCAGTATGACGGGATGGCCGGTCGACCACGTGATCGCGCTGACGGCGCTGATCACGATTGCTTACACCCTGCTGGGCGGTGTCGAAGCGGTTGTGTGGAGCGATGTTGTGCAGGGCTTTGTACTTTGGGCGGGAATCCTGGTTTCGATAGGGTTTCTACTTTTTCTTCCCCCACAGGGGCCGGGCGCGGTTCTGTCGGATGCCTGGACTCACGGAAAGATGAGTCTGGGAAGCACTTCTTTTAGATTCGACAAACCCACGATGATCGTTCTGGTGATCTATGGCTTTTTTTTCTACGTGCAGAAGTACACGGCTGATCAGACGGTCGTGCAGCGTTATCTGATTGCTAAGTCTGACCGCAGTGCCCTTAGGGGCATCACTCTTGGTGCCGTGCTGTGCGTCCCCGTATGGACTGCATTCATGCTTATCGGAAGTCTGTTGTGGAGTTTCTACCGCGTTACCGGTGAGAAGCTTCCGACGACAATTCATAAGGCCGACCAGATCTTTCCTCATTTCCTGGTGACTCATATTCCTCCTGGATTGGCGGGGTTATTCACTGCCGCCCTCTTAGGCTCAGCTATGGCAATGCTGGCGTCGGATATGAATTGTCTCTCGGTCATTGGGGTGGAGGATTTTTATGCCGCGATCCGCCCCCGAAGTCCCGACCGCGAGCGATTGCGTGTGGGAAGAATCATTGTTGCTGCGAGTGGACTGGCGGCGGCGGGTGTGGCGCTTCGGCTGGCGCATAGCCATGGAAGCGCGCTCTCGCTCTATTACACGATTACGGCCATCGTCGCTGGTGGCTTGGCAGGATTGTTTCTTCTGGCATTTCTGGTCCAGCGAGCTACCCGGCAGGGGGCCACCACAGGTATCGTCGCGAGCTTGGTTTTTACGATTTGGGCCACCCTGACCAAAGATGGGAAGCTGGTTGACCTTGGTCGATTCAACTTCACATGGCATGACTACATGATTGGAGCGATCGGTCACGTAATCCTCTTCGTCTTCGGTATCTTCTTCAGCTATCTGCTTCCGGGAACTCCCCTCGCTCCGAGCCTGACCTTGCAGGGTTGGCGGAGACGAAAGGAAGCCCTTGCGCTCACCGTTGCCGAAGTCGGTCGTTAACCTCACGGATCCTTCACCTTGTTTCAGGAGTTTTTATGAATCGCTTGCACCGCGCCATCCAAGCCGCTGACGGAAAACCGCTGCTTGGAGCTGCCTTATATTTTCACGATCCAATCTTTCTCGAAATCGCGGCCCACATGGGCTTCAAGGTGATCTGGATCGAGATGGAGCATGCGGCGATCTCTTTTGAGCAGGCTGCCGACCTGTGCAGGATGGCCGCTGGGACAGGTATGTTAACGATGATTCGTATTCCGGATGCTCGCCGCGAGAGTGTTTTAAAGGCGGCTGAGTGCGGACCCGATATGATCGACATCCCCATGGCAGATTCACCCGAGCAAGTTGCGGAGCTTGTGCGATATGCCAGGTTTGCCCCATTAGGCGCCAGGGGATTTTTCAGCGTATCGAGAGCTCTAAAATATGGCATCGTGGAGAGCGTGCCCGAAGAGCAACAGAAGCTGAATGAAGAACTCAGCCTGCTTGCCCAGATCGAGACGACGGAGGCCCTAAGGCAGATTGAAGAGATCGCCTCTATTCCCGGTGTCGATATCTTTATCGGTCCGGCTGATCTGGCTGCCAGCCTCGGATTTCCTGGACAGACAGGTCATCCGAAGGTGCTTGAGGCAACAGAAGCAATCGTGAAAGTCGCGCGCAAGCATGGCAAGAAGGTGGTTACTGCCTGCGGTGCGTCGGACTTTATCCATTGGACTCGGCTCGGTATTGACCTGCTGTTCTGCACCAATGATGTGGTGTGTCTTAAGGTGGGTGCACAGTCTGCTCTTCAGAGCGCGGCGGAAGCCATCGCGCAGGCTGAATCGGAAAGGCTTGCTTCAAGCCGAAATGGCGCAAGGGCTTGATGAGAACGATCACCTTTCTGCAGCCGAAACGGCTTGTCTTCGGTTCAGGATGCTCTGAGGACTGTGTCGATTATGTTGCCTCGCTGCCAGAGCGGCGGGTGCACATCGTCTCGTCGAGATCGCTGCGGTTGATCGCCGAAAAACTAGGCGCAAGACTTAAGGAGAGAGGATCCACCGTGTCTCTCGACTTCAGCATCGATCGCGAGCCCACGCTGAACATGTTCGGGATCGCGCTGGCGAAGGCCCGGGCGGTAGAGGCGGACTGCGTTTTAGGCATCGGGGGCGGCAGCGTGCTTGACGTGGCAAAGCTGCTTGCGGCGTTTTCCGACAGTCATCAAAAGGTGGAAGAGACGTTCGGCATCGGACTCTTACATGGCCGAACGGCCCACTTAATCTGTATTCCTACGACTGCCGGTACAGGGAGCGAAGTCTCCCCGAATGCCATTCTTTTGGACGAGACCGCAAAACTGAAGAAGGGTGTCATCAGTCCCTATCTTGTTCCTGACGCCACGTTCGTTGACCCGACACTCACTTGTACCGTTCCTCCTGCGGTAACGGCGGCGACTGGATTAGATACGCTTACGCATTGCATTGAAGCCTACACGAACAAATTTGCCCATCCGCTGATCGATCTTTATGCACTTGAGGGTATCCGGCTTTGCGCAACCTATCTCCCAAGGGCGGTTCATAGTGGAGAAGATCTGGAAGCTCGAGAAGGCATGTCCAGGGCGAGTCTTTATGGGGGCTTGTGCCTCGGGCCGGTGAATACCGCGGCTGTTCATGCCTTGGCGTATCCCCTTGGAGGAGAGTTTCATTTAGCCCACGGCGTATCGAACGCTATCTTGCTGCCCGCGGTGTTTCGCTTCAATGCAGAGGCCGATCCCGAACGTCATGCTGCCGTGGCGGTAGCCCTTGGAGAGAGCTCAGGCGGAAGTCAGGCAGCGGCGGCTTTGGCTGGAGCCGATAGGCTGGAAAGACTTGTCTCCGAGTGCGGTGTTTCGACAGACCTCGGCAACTATGGCTTACCGATCGCGGCAATTCCGCAAATGGCAGCTAGCGCTGCAACGATGACCCGCCTGCTTCGAAACAATCCGCGCGAGATGAGCCTTGCGGATATTGAGAGGATATACAGGCAATGCTTTACATCGCTCGCCTGAACAAAAGCATTCCTGGCTCTGGACCGGCGGGTTTTCAGCTTTGCAGAACTTGTCGAAAGTGCGAGATTCGGATGAGTGTACATTTCTAAGTGAGAGAATCTCGGAACGAGACGTTCGGTCTTGCTGCCTATTGTTCTACCTCGAACTGCCGGACCGTCGGCTGTTCCGCCTTTCTTATGATCTGAGCCACGATGATAAAGTCGCTCTTTACAGACGGAGTAAAGATTGGAAGACATACACGAAGACAGCCTCAAGGTGCCGGCACAGATATCCTTATCCACGAGTGAGCCCAAAGGACGGGGTCGTCATCGGAGTGTCGAAGCGGAAGAGGCGATCCTCAGGGCTGCGCTTGAGCTTTTGGAGCATAAGCCTCTTCGCAAAGTAAGCGCAGATGCGATTGCGCAGAAGGCGGGGGTCAGTAAGGCCACCATCTATAAATGGTGGCCGAACAAGAACCTCGTAGCACTTGATGCCTTTCTGGCCCGCATGACGGAACGCGTGCCGATGCCCAACACGGGCTCAGCAGAACAGGACTTCATGCAGCAACTTCAGTCGGTGATGGCGTTTTATACCTCTCCCCTGGGGCGGCTCTTTGGTCAGTTTATTGCGGAGGGGCAGAGCGATCCGAATTTTCTTACCCTGTTTCGGGAGCGTTTTCTCTACCCGAGACGAGACGCCGCACGGATCATGTGGCGTCGTGGCGTCGATCGAGGGGAGATACGCAAGGAGATCGATCCGGAGATGGTCCTCGATCTGATTTACGGCCCGATGGTCTTTCGGCTGCTGGCCGGCCATGGCTCGATGAGCGACGAGGAGGCTGTTGCTATGGTAAAGACTATATTCAAGGGTTTGCGATGCTCGAATGACGATTAGTCGGCGCAAGGTGCTCCGCGGCGGTAATCGGCCATCAAGAACAAAGATCTGAGTCTAAAGATCCGTCAAAAACGTCAAATACTAGACTGCGTGTCTAGTATTACTTTGTTATTAATACAGACGCTTTTTCAGGTTACGTCCTTCTGGCCACCGACACTGTTTCCGTCGGTCTCTGGAAGTGTTTTTGGATGGAGCTCCAATGTGGATTGTCCGACTTGCACTTAGAAGACCTTATACCTTCGTGGTGTTGTCTCTTCTTCTCTTTATCGTTGGTCCCCTGGTGGTGTTGCGGACTCCTGTCGATATCTTTCCCAATATTGATATTCCTGTTGTATCGGTGGTGTGGAACTATGCCGGCCTCTCTCCGGAACAACTAAGCGCCCGCATTGTACTTCCGTTCGAACGAAACCTGACGACGACCGTCAATGACATTGACCACACAGAGTCGCAGACGGTGAACGGCGTTTCGGTCGTGAAGATCTTCTTCCAACCGACGGTAAATATCTCGCAAGCGGTGGCGCAGGTGACGGCGATCGCGCAGACGGCCTTGCGGCAGTATCCGCAGGGTACGACTCCGCCGCTGGTGATCCAGTACAGCGCCTCGAGCGTGCCCATATTGCAGCTGGGTCTCTCCGGCAATGGTCTGAATGAACAGCAATTGAACGACTTTGGCCAGAACTTCATCCGGACCCAACTGGCGACAGTCCAGGGCGCTGCGATTCCTTATCCCTATGGCGGAAAGCAGCGGCAGGTCCAGGTCGATATCAATACGCAGAAACTCCAGGCGTTCGGACTGTCGGCGTCGGATGTCGTCAACGCGATCAGTGCGCAAAATATCATCCTCCCGGCCGGAACCGTGAAGATGGGACAGGTGGAATATCAGGTTGAGACGAACAGTGCCCCGACCTCGATCGCGGCGCTGAACGATCTGCCTATCAAGACGGCGAATGGGGCGACCATCTACATTCGCGATATCGGAAACGTGCGCGATGGGTTCCCGCCCCAGACAAACATCGTGCGGGTGGATGGACAGCGTGCATCACTGCTCACGATCCTGAAGACCGGCAATGCCTCGACACTCGACATCATCAAGAACGTTCGGGCGCAGCTGCCATCGATTGCGGCGCAGCTTCCGCCCGTTTTTCGCATGAACTCGGTCGCGGACCAGTCAGTCTTTGTGCGCGGGGCGATCAGCGGAGTCGTCCGCGAGGCGTTGATCGCAGCCTGCCTGACTGCGGCGATGATCCTCCTCTTCCTTGGGAGCTGGCGTTCGACGATCATCATTGCGGTCTCGATTCCTCTGTCTGTGATCTGTTCGCTGCTGATGCTGGCTGCTCTCGGCGAGACCATCAACATCATGACGCTGGGTGGCCTGGCGCTTGCAGTCGGAATTCTCGTCGATGACGCAACGGTAGAGATCGAAAATATCAATCGCAATCTGGAAGAGGGCAAGGAGGTCGAACAGGCGATTCTGGATGGCGCTGCGCAGATCGCTATCCCAGCGTTCGTTTCCACACTGTCGATCTGCATTGTCTTCGTGCCGATGTTCTTCCTGGGCGGCGTAGCGCGTTACCTTTTCGTTCCCCTGGCCGAAGCCGTGGTCTTCGCCATGCTCGCTTCGTACTTCCTCTCTCGAACGATCGTTCCCACCATGGCGAAGTATTTATTGAAGCCACATGATCCGGATGGTACGGAGAAGGCAGGGAAGAGCAGAAATCCCTTCACGCAATTCCAGAGGATCTTTGAGTATTACTTCGAGAAGCTGCGCACTGGGTATCACGGCATTCTGAACTTCTGTCTCGAGAATCGGGCTTTATTTCTCTTCTCGATCGTTGCATTCTGGGTCGTCTCGATCGCCCTGCTATACCCATGGCTGGGGCAGGACTTCTTCCCCTCGGTCGATGGCGGACAATTCAAGTTGCACGTTCGGGCACATACTGGAACTCGAATCGAGGACACAGCTGCGCTCTGCGATCAAATTGAGAATGTCATTCGGCAAGAGATCCCATCGTCCGAGCTTGAAACGATCATCGATAACATCGGGCTCCCCTACTCAGGTATTAATCTCTCTTATTCAAACTCGGCAACGGTCGGAACGGCGGACGCGGATATCCAGGTATCCCTGAACGAGAATCACAAACCGACCGGAGAATACATGCACGCTCTGCGCGACAAACTGACGCGTGCGTTTCCGGGAACAGAGTTCTACTATCTTCCGACCGATATGGTCAGTCAGATTCTGAATTTTGGTCTGCCTGCCGCAATTGATATTCAAGTCGTTGGCCAGCAAGTGGTTCAGAACCGTGCTCTGGCGGCGAAGATGATGGAACAGGTCAGTAAGATTCCGGGTACAACCGATCTTCGTATCCAGCAGCCGTTCAACCTTCCGATATGGAAGGTCGATGTCGATCGCACACGAGCGCAGCAGGTCGGCTACAGTCAACGAGATGTGGCGGGCAACCTGTTGATTGCCTTGAGCGGAAGCTTCCAGACGTCACCGACTTTTTATCTGAATCCACAGAACAATGTCAGCTATAACGTCGCGGTGCAAACTCCGCAGTACGACGTAAAGAACCTGCAGGAGCTGCAAAACTTTCCTATTTCGTCGCCCGGCAATACGGCACAGTCGCAGATTCTCGGTAACCTTGCCTCGATCGATCGTGGCGCGGAACAGGGAACCGTAAGCCACTACAACGCGCGGCCAGTGATTGATATCTATGGCGCCGTAGAAGGAACAGATCTTGCGACCGTTGCCGGCAAGATCAACAAAATCGTCGCGGATAACAAAGGAAAGCTTCCCCGGGGAAGTGAGTTCTTTGTGCGCGGTCAGATCGAGACGATGCATACCTCATTCGTGGGCCTCATCTCTGGCTTGCTGTTCTCGATTGTGCTGGTCTACGCGCTGATTGTGGTGAACTTCCAGAGCTGGCTCGATCCCTTCATCATCATTTCAGCTCTTCCAGGTGCGCTCGCCGGTATTGTGTGGTTCCTTTTCCTGACGGGAACTCATATCAGCGTACCCGCGCTGACGGGATCGATTATGTGTGTCGGCGTGGCAACCGCAAACTCAATTCTTGTGGTCAGCTTCGCCAAGGAGAAGATGGAGGAGGGGATGAACTCGACCGAAGCTGCGTTGACAGCCGGCTTCACCCGATTCCGCCCCGTCATTATGACAGCGCTGGCGATGATCATCGGCATGGTCCCGATGGCTTTGGGCTTAGGCGATGGCGGAGAGCAGAATGCTCCGCTGGGGCGCGCGGTGATTGGAGGGTTGCTGCTGGCGACCTTCGGCACGCTCACTTTTGTACCAACCTTCTTTGCCTTCATGCACCGCAACGACCCGCTGCTGATCCATGATCAGCGAATGGCCGGGGACGAGGACTATCTATGAGCATCGCGCCAAAGACCGCTTGCAGGAATTCCAGGAATAAGAACTTACAGGGAGAGAATCGATGAGCGGCGAAGAGCAAAAGAGGCAGCAAGCGGCCAGGGGAGGTGTCGAGCCGCAGAAGGAGAGTGCTCATCGCCCGGACGTCCAGCATGAGCCTCCGCCGGTCTCGCGCGGCTCCCTGGTCACCATCGTGGTCGTTGTCCTCCTGATCGCGGCGGTGATTGCAGCGGTTGGAATTCTTCGGCGTAAACGTAGCAGTGAAGAGCTGGCGAACTACACGACCGCCACGTCTGCTCCGCCGGTCACTCTGGAGACTCCGAAGCTACAGCAGAGCGCCTCCGAGATCGTGCTTCCCGGCAACATGCAAGCGTATACGCTCGCACCGATCTATGCGCGGACCACCGGGTATGTGAAGGTCTGGTATCACGATATCGGCGCGCGCGTTCACAAGGGTGATCTGCTCGCGGTGATTGAGACCCCAGAGCTTGACCAGCAGCTTGCCGCAGCGAAGGCAGATCTGGCGACAGCCGTAAGTAACGCCGGTCTGGCCAAGACGACTGCTGATCGATATAACGACCTGATCGGCAGTAGCGCCGTCTCTCAGCAGGATACGGACAATGCAGTAAGCCTGTTGCAGGCGAGGAACACAGAAGTCGCCTCTGCCGCGGCGAATGTGGGAAGGCTGGAGCAACTAGTCTCTTTCGAGCGTGTTGTGGCTCCGTTTGATGGTGTTATCACGGCGCGCAATATCGATACCGGTCAGCTCATCACTACGGACGGCAGTACGACGACTGCCGGCGCTGGGACGGTTCGCAGCAGCCGGGAGATCTTCGATATCTCCGCCATCGATACCCTTCGCGTTTTCGTCAATGTGCCACAGATATATGCTCCGGATGCGCGGAAGGGCGTGACGGCAACGTTGACTCTGCCGCAGTACCCTGGCCGCGAGTTCAAAGGCAAGTTAGTGCGCACGTCGGATTCCGTGGATCCTGCGACGCGCACGCTGCTGGCTGAGGTGGACGTTGACAACAGATCAGGCGAGTTGCTGCCTGGCAGCTACACGCAGGTGCATCTGAATGTCTCCAGAGCAGCCATGGCTTTGATTGTTCCTGTGAGCTCCGTGATCCTGGCACCGGATGGACTCCATGTCGCGACGGTTGATGAAAATCATCGTGCACACATCCTGCTTGTAACCCCGGGGCGAGACTTCGGATCGACGGTAGAGATTCTCAGCGGCCTGAAGGAGGGCCAACCCGTCATCTTCAATCCGCCAGACTCCCTTACGGAGGGAGAAGAGGTGCGAGTGGTAGGTCCGGTTCAGCACAAGCCAACTCCGCAGGAGGAAGCTAAGCGATGAAGGCCGGCCGCATCACGAAGTGGGTTGCCGTTCTAGGCGCTCTGGCGGTAACTGGCTGCAAGGTTGGGCCGAACTATAAAGTCCCTGCGATGCCCGCGCCTCCTGCATACAGCGAAGACGGGCACAACGGTGCGTGGACATCCGCAAAGCCTGCGGATACCACGGATCGAGGTTCGTGGTGGACCGTCTATAACGATGCAGAGCTGAACGATCTTGAGCAGCGTTGCGCGACTGCAAATCAAAGCATCGCTGCTGCTCTTCATGCCTATGAGCAGGCTCATGACCTTGTACGCGAGAGCAGATCGTCTCTCTATCCTACGGTTTCGATTGGTGCTGCGGCGAGTCGGAATCGAATCTCCAGCACCAGGCCGTTACGTCCGTCAAACGCGGCTCAGGATTACTGGGACTTTCTGATTCCCTTGAATATCTCCTGGGAGCCGGACTTCTGGGGCAGTGTTCGACGCCAGATCGAGTCGTCTACCGCTACGGCACAGGCCACTGCAGCTGAACTCGCGAACACACGATTGAGTCTGCAAGGTTTGCTGGCGGTGAGCTTCTTTCAGTTGCGTGGTGTCGATCTTCAGGCGCAACTGCTGCGCAATACACTCGATGCCTATACGCAGGCGTTGAAGCTTACGCAGGATCGGCAACGCGGTGGCCTGAGCTCGGACAGCGACGTGGAGCAGGCGAAGGCCCAGCTGGAAGGAACGCGCGCGCAGTTGATTGATCTAGGGGTTGGCCGTGCCCAACTGGAGCATGCGATTGCAGTATTGGTGGGAACTCCAGCTACTGGTTTTCATATTGCAGAGCGGCCGCTTGGAGGGGATCCGCCAAGCATCCCAACCGGAATTCCGTCCGAGATTCTCCAACGAAGGCCGGATATCGCGGCAGCGGAACGACGAGTAGCCGCTTCAAATGCGTTGATTGGCGTTGCCAAGGCGGCTTACTATCCCACGATAGTCCTGGGCACGAACGGAAGTGTAGAGAGCAGTCAGATCACGCAGCTCTTCAACGCAGGAAGTGCGGGATGGAATGCTGGAGCGACTGCCAGTGAAGTCTTGTTCGATGCAGGAAGACGAAAAGCGCAGTTGGATTTTGCGGTGGCTCAGCGCGAGCAGGCGACAGCGCTTTATCGCGACCAGGTGCTATCCGCATTTCGCGATGTAGAAGACCAACTCTCCGCTCTGCGCGTCCTCGAAGAAGAGGCAGCGGTGCAGAACAGGGCCGTTGAAGCAGCGAAGCGAAGTACGCAGCTTTCGACCCTCCGTTACAAGCGGGGACTCGCTCCGTATCTCGAGGTTCTGACGAATCAGACCATCGAATTAACCGACGAACGAGCTGCTGCCTCTCTTGTGGCACTGCGGATACTTGCCAGTACTCGGCTTCAGATCGCACTTGGAGGGGGATGGAGTTCGACCCAACTTCCTGTGAACTAATGCTGGGGCAACTCAGTAGCCGATGTTCCTAAGCGCCTTGGGTCCAAGCCTCTCGCGAAGCTGCTCCAGATAGAGACTTGCAGGCATAACAGGCGTGTCCTGAGAATCCAGGATTCCCTGCGGCAGCAGTGGAAGTTCAGGGCCGGGATCGAAGGTAGGCATCTTCGCGAGTTTTTCTTCTCCACGATTGCCAATGCCCCAATTGGCTGAGCCTGGTGGCGTCTGTATGACATAAGACCTGGCAAGATTGTTCCAGGCGACGGCCCAGCCCATGGTCCACCCATGGCCCGAGCCCATTTCGCCTCGATTCATCAGATCGATGCCTCCCTCGGGAACCTGGCAACTATCCACCAGCAGTCCCGTAGACCCGCGCTGATGTGGTTGTATATGTCCGTTTCCGTGGAAGACGCAGTGAAGAACTACGTTCAACCCCTGTTGCCGAGCTCCCGTGGCGATATAGAAGACATTGTCTTCCGTTGCGCTGCAACGATCGATCAGGATCTGTGTCCCGTCGACAGAGAAATCTGCTGCTTTTGCTGCTCCTATCAGCGGAATATCCTGCGTGATATCGACTTTTTGTACCGTGACAAGCCGCGTATCGCTATCTAGGTTTACTGGTGCCGTCGTATTAAGCAGTCGAACATTACGAATCCAGCTATCTTTCACGCTCTTCATCTGGATTCCATTGAAGTGTTTGTCGTTCAAGGTTACTTTGCGAGCGGGAGCAACCAGCCTGAGACTTTCAATACCGACTTGCTCCACCTGTCCTGAATGCACGATCTTGGTGACGGTCGTTCCATTCTCCCCGAGATATCTCGCATCATACGAGTCCGCCAACGGTACATCGAACCGAAGCTCTTTGCCTTTTATCGCAATAATCCTGCGTTCGGTGGTTAGATCGGCTCCTACCCAGGTCTCCTTCTTTCCATTCCGGATCAGAGTGTCCATGCCCATAAAGTGCACCCATTCAGGTGTAGACGGTCTTTTTAGTTCGACCGTATCTCCGGAATGAAAGCCTGAAACATCTCGAACACGAAGCGACATAGAACCTGAAGGCACGTAAGAATCTGCGACTGTCGTTCTCAAGTTGGAGGATTGAATCGTTCGCTCTCCCCGCACCTCGATGGCAACGTGCGGATCGCCGGTCATCTCGATGACGGTCTCGTTCTGGCCGGTTCCGCTTCCAATAAGAGAGACACCACTTGTGCGGATGTGCAAGGTTTCCTGGCAATGGAAGTGGCCAGCGCGGAGTAGGACGGCCCCCCGCAGACCATTTTTCAGAGGGAGCCGCGAAACTTCATCAATCGCCAACTGAATCGCGGTGCTGTCATCCTTGCCTGATGGAACGACGGTCTTCTTCACAGCAAGCTTTGGAATTGCTACGCCGCCTCCTCTATAACCGGCATAGGAAAAATCCAGGATACGATCGCCGGTGTTCAGGGTCCGGTACTGGAGCTTGCCTGAAGGGTTGTAATACACCCATTGACTCTGCCCGCCATTCGCGTCTTTTGCATGCGCTGGAACAGCAAGGGAACTGGATATCACGGTTGCCGCGATAGCCATTCCTGCAACACGCGATAAGGTGCCGCAACAATACAGAAGTCCCGATTGCATTTGGAAGCGTGTAGGAGTGCTGTGCGCATGAGTCCATCGAACGAGCATCCAAAATTTCTATCTGTGGAAGATATTCTTTGTCAATGAAATCATTTCCGAGCTAAGAATCAATATCATTCGCGCACTCGCTCTGAAAAAAATAAGCGGAAGCCGCCCCATCGTTCTGGGTGGCTTCCGCTTGGGTGCGCTACTAACCGTTCTGGCTTTCCGGGTGAATGGTTCGGTAACTTGCATTGCCTTTGGACCAGACGAGCAGGAGCAGATCTTTGCCAGAGGTGTTCTGGTGGACCTGATTGACGAACTGGCTTGCCGATGAGGTCGGATGGCGGTCGACCTCCAGGATGACGTCTCCCGGCTGCAGGCCTGCATCTTCTGCGGGGCTGGCTGGGCGAACGTTCTGAACAACTGCTCCATGAAGCTGATCAGGAGCATTGATCTGTTGTTTCACATCGGGAGTAAGATCGCTGACCGCAAGGCCCAGCTTTCCGCTCTGCGGCGAGGCTCCATCGTTGTCGTTATCCGCGACGTCGGTGTTCTTCTGGAACCGGCCGACAGTGAGATTGATCGTCATCGGTTTGCCGTCGCGAAGGACTCCGAGCGCGATGTTCGTTCCCGGGGTGATCTGGCTCACGGCAACCTGGAGCGCGCTGCCGTTCGAAATCTTCTGCCCATTGATTTGAGAGATGACATCCCCTGTGTGCAGGCCACCTTTACCGGCGGGTGAGTCTGGCGCGACCTGGGAGACGATGGCCCCAGATGCCTCCTGCAGGTTGAAGAAGTGGGCATTCGCAGGCGTGACATCGTTGAGGCTGATACCCAGATAGCCATGATCCACCTTGCCATGCTTCATCAACTGCTCAGCGGTGGAGCGTACGATCTGCGAGGGGATGGCGAAGCCCGCACCAGCGAACGAGCCGCTGTTGGAGATGATGAAGGTGTTGATGCCGACGAGCTCACCATGGGAGTTGACGAGTGCTCCACCAGAATTACCCGGATTAATGGCCGCGTCAGTTTGAATGAATCCACCGGGTTTGCGAGCATCGTCGGAGTAAGGGTTAGGCCGATCGACCGCACTGACAATGCCGCGAGTTACCGAGAACTGGAAGTAGCCGAAGGGGCTGCCAAAGGCAAGAACAGTCTGGCCGGGCTGCAACTTGCTGGAGTCGCCCCAAGCGATGCTGGGAAGATCACTCGCATTGACCTTTACTACGGCGAGGTCGGTCAGCTTGTCAGTTCCGATGACCTTTCCGGAGAGAACTCGACGATCGTTGAGGGTTACCTTGATGTCCGTGGCGTCATCGACGACGTGGCCGTTGGTGACGATATATCCATCAGGCGAGATGATGACTCCGCTGCCGATGCCGTGCTCAATCTGTGGCTGCTGCGGCATCCCGCGGCCGCCGAAGAACTGCGCGAAGCCCGGGGGAAGACCCTGCGGCTGATCGTCAGAGTCCGCAGTATTACGCTGCTGGCCCTTGCTGGTGACTGCGATATTTACGACAGCCGGAGTGACGCGCGAGGCAACCGACTCCATAGCCTGATCGAGCGACGTGAGAGCGGAGACGCTGTGATCGTCGAGGGGGGATGCGCTGAAGGCGGCAGCATGTACGCCTCCATTGCCAACGAAAATTACGGCTCCCAGGGCGAAGCTTCCGGCAAGGGCCGCGGGAACGGCAAACTTTCTGGCCCCTGCTACTAATTGATTAGTTGATGTGGACATAATTTAGAGCTCCTATGCGGGAATGAAGGGTTAGAGTTGAAAGATCAGCCAGCCATCTCCAACAGAAACGGCTGCATATGAAGATTCCGAAGTCTCCGAGATAGCCAATACAGGACGGCGGGTAGCGGGGGATGTTTGCCATCCTGTCAGAACAACCCACTTTTGCTGCTGTTGTACCTGCGGCCGATGGTGAATTGTTTTGACCGGTTCTGGGCGGCGGGCTCGCGGCGGATGAGAGTTAGCCTCTTGCCGGGGCTCTGGCATAACCGCTTTTACCAGCGTTGGAGAGAAGCCTCGCGATTGGCCGATGGGAATCAAGCTGGCGGCAACAGGCGCACTTGAGGGAGCGGTGATGGTGGTCGGGGGAGAGAAGCTGACAAGTTCAGGGCTGTGCGCCAGCATAAAAGCTCCCGCCACGAGGCTGGCCATTAAGGCTCCGCTTATGACATTGGTAGCGATACGGCCCATCTTCTCTTCAGGTTTCCGCAGGATGCGGTGAACACGCCGCGCAAGTTCAGATTGCTTTTCCCATGCTCCAAGAGCAAGGGAAGTGCTTCGACGGAGCATGGAATGTTCGGCAAGGTTTGTCAGGCAGGTTGCGTAAGCTTTGCGAGCCGTCGTCAAATTCAGAACGCAATCGTCGCAGGCGAGTTCCCGTTCGATACAGAGGCGTCTCTCCACCCAGGAAAGAACAGGATTGAGAGGGAAGAAAATCAAGGCGATCTTCTGAATGAGATTGGTCCAGTCATCACGCCGGTGAAGGTGTTCCATCTCATGCAGCAGGATCTGCTCGAGCTCCTGCTCGGAGAGCTTCTCGAGCATTGAGGTGGGCAGAAGGATTCGAGGGCGAAAGAAGCCAGCAACGCTCGGACGATCGACATCTTCCGACGAACAAAGCTTTGCAGAGCGGCGACCGCTCGACAGGATCCCGTTGAGGGAAGGGGCAGGCGAAATTGGGATTGCTGTAGCCGCAATCCGTCGCAGCTCGATGGCGCTGCGGATAAGCCGGATTGCGCGCGTGACCGAAACAACTCCCCATAAGCAGACGATAAGGATGCTCCATCGGGAATCGAGGTGAAAGGCGGAGACACCAGGGATGGGTGAGCCAAGGTCGCCCTTTACGGAAGGGAGAATGTGTAAAGGCAATACGACGAAAAAGACTGCTAGCCAGATTGCGAAACGCGCAGTGGATTTGATTCCCGGCAGAGGGCGCAGACAGAGATGGACCGCCAGAGCCAGAATCATTCCTTCGCCAATGGCCTTGATAAGAGAGCTGGCGGCCCAGGCGGAGAACAGCGTCATCGTATGAGTCAGATGTTCCATCGATCAGCGAGCCTCCTCTTCGGGAGTTTGTGCAATGGCTTCTTTGAGACGCTTCAGTTCCTCGGAGCTGATCTCTTCATCTCCGAGCAGCGACAAAAGGAGACGTTCGCGCGAGTTTCCGAAGAACCGCTGAAGAAGTTGACGCACTTCACTTTTCTCTGCGTCCTGCTCTGCGACGCAGGGGCTGTACAGAAAAGCGCGGCCCTCCTGGCGGTGGCGGACATAACCCTTTTTTTCGAGGATGCGAATGGTTGTCAGTACCGATGTGTAGGCAAGCGGTGTCGTGTCCGAGATGCCCGATACGAGATCGGAGACGGCAGATTCGCCTCGGTCCCACAGAAGTTTCATGAGCCTGAGCTCAGCCTCTGTCAGCGTGTTGGATCTCTTCGGCGGCATGGCTACCTATCTCTACCTACATAGAGACGGGCAACTAATAAATTAGTTAGCAGCAGTTTGTAAAAAAAAGGGTGGCCGGCCAATACCGGCTCAGATTACCTCCCGCGTGTTCATCAGCGTGACCGGGCTGGCGAGCTGGGATAGGGAGAGACGGCCGCGAAGGATTGAGTGTCGAAGTCGCGCAATCCATGACGACCTCGCGAAAGATCTTAATGGACAAGGATTCGTTGACCTTCGGGGCGGATAGGCCGAGTCATGTGACTCAGCCTATATTGCTACAGGCAAGGTCACGCCGATTTCGGTTGATCTCACTTACACCCAAATCAAGCCACAACAGAATCTGTTGATTCACGCTGGACGATTTTGGAAGGGAAGTGGCGCTGAAGTGATGTCGACATTCTCATCGCGGATAACCGCATTACCAGCGTGCAACCGCATTCGTCCACGCCGCCTGCCGGCGTGACGCCCACGATATCGAGGCCTCCGGATTCGGCCGTTCTGCCCAGGCCTGTTTGAGAATAACGTCTGCCCCGTCCCACTGGATTTCTCCCCTAGCGCCCGCCTCCCGAAGGGCGGCAGGCGGTTTTTTTGTGCCCCCGAATAAAAAACGTCTATTTCCTCCAATATGGATCGACGAATCCTTATGGAATGAGGTAGTGTGAATAAAACTTTTAGCACGTGAGGTTGCACTCTCGGTAATTTAGAGAAACTTTCGTGCTGCCGCGAGCGGGAGATGGATACGACAAAGATGCGTGGTTCGATAGTGTTGTGGGGCGCGTTAGGTGGCGTACTTTGGCTCGGGCGATGCCTCTCTCCTTATGTGGCTGAAGGCCAGGCGGCTGCACCTCCACAGACCCCTGAGATGACCGCGCACATCGAAGCTGGGAATACAGCTTTCCAGCAAAAATGCGCGTTCTGCCATGGCCGCGATGCTGGCGGTGGCGAATCAGGTCCCGATCTGACGCGATCGAAGCTGGTGCTGGAGGATGTCAACGGAGACAAGATCTCTGTGGTAGTCCACAACGGCCGCCCAGGCAAGATGCCTCCTTTCGACGTTGCGGATCCAGAGATGACAGATCTTGTGGCATTTATCCACGCGCAGCAGAAGAAGGCTGCCAAGGCAGGCAACAGAAAAGGCGTTGACGTAGCGGATCTGCAAACCGGCAATCTCGCGGCCGGGAAACAATATTTTGAGGGAGCAGGAACCTGCTCAAAATGCCACTCGGCGACTGGCGATCTGGCTCACATCGCCACGAAATACCCAGCTCTTCAACTGGAAGAGCACATGCTTTATCCGCGCGATGCCAAGAGCACGGCGACGGTCACGCTCCCGTCAGGCAAGGTACTGCAGGGAACAGTCGAATATCACGATGAGTTCACGCTCGGCATTAAGCTGGCGGATGGAACGTACCAGTCCTGGCCAGTGAGCAGGATCAAGTACAAGATCGAGGCTCCGCAGCAGGCTCATGTCGAGCTCTTCAGCAAATACACGGATGCCGATATTCACAATCTGATGGCCTATCTGCAGACTCTGCGCTAGCGGTGCTTGAAGGGTTAGAGAGACGATATGAATCGATGGAAGAATGCTGAACGATTTCTGAGCTGTGTCCTGGCCGTGGTGGCCGGAACCGCCGGTTTCTCCGTTGCACAGGGTCCTGATCAGGCAACTCTGCTGAAACCAGGCAGTGACAGCTGGCCGCTCTATCATGGCGATTACACAGGGCAGCGACACTCGACCCTCAAGCAGATCACACCGCAGAATGTAGGCAGCCTAAACCTCGCCTGGGCCTTTCAGACCGGTTCTCAGGCGGGACTTAAATCTTCGCCGTTGCTCATCGACGGGGTGCTCTACTTCACCGTGCCGGACAATGTCTGGGCGGTCGATGCTCGATCGGGTCATCAGCTTTGGCACTACACTTACCCGGCGAACAAGGGCCTGCACATCGGCCAGCGTGGTGTAGGAGCTTACAAGGGCTGGATCTACTTCCTATCGCCAGATGGGCATTTGGTCTCGCTGGATGCGAAGACGGGATCGGTGCGCTGGAACGTCGAAGTGGCGGATGTCTCCAAGGGTTACTGGACGACGATGTCTCCCTTTGTGGTGGGCAATCACGTCATGATCGGTGTTTCGGGCGACTTCGATAATCTTCGCGGTTATCTGAGATCCCTCGATCCTGAGACGGGCAAGCAGCAGTGGCAGTGGGACAGCACTCCGCCCGACCGGACAGGCGGCATGACCTGGATGACCGGTACCTACGATCCGGAGCTCAACCTGATCTACTGGGGGACGGGCAATCCTACGCCTGTGCTTACAGCTGCGACACGGCCGGGCGATGGCCCACACACCTGCAGCATTGTTGCTCTCAATCCTGATACCGGCAAACTCGCCTGGGCCTTTCAGGTCTCGCCACACGACACCCATGACTGGGATGCCGCTGAGACTCCTATGCTCGTGGATGGTCCTTTCAAGGGACAGCCGCGCAAGATGCTGATGCAGGCGTCTCGAAACGGATATTTCGTGGTGCTCGATCGGACCACCGGCAAGAACCTTTTGACGGTGCCTTACAGCCCGGTCAACTGGTCTCTCGGGTTGGACAAGGATGGCCGGCCGATTCCGAATCCGGAGAAGGAGCCGGCTCCGGACGGCAGGCTGATCGCGCCGGATGAGAATGGGGCGGCGAACTACCGATCTCCGAGCTTCGATCCGAAGACGGGGCTGTTTATTGTCAGCGCGCGCGAGGCTTACAGCATTTACTTCTCGAAGCCGGCCGATGGAACCTATGGATGGTCCGGCGCCGATTACGGGGTCTGGGGGAAGGGCGTCATCAAGGCGATCGATTACCAGACGGGCAAGATTCGCTGGGCGCACGAGATCGGCAACAGTGCCTCCGCAGGCGTCCTGACGACCGCTTCCGGCCTAACCTTCACGGGCGACTTCCACGGCAACGCGCTGGCACTCAATACCGCGGACGGGAAGACACTCTGGCATGCGGGAACCGGCTCGATCATTGCGACCTCACCGACGACCTATGAGCTGGATGGCAGCCAGTATGTCCTGATCGGGAGCGGCGGCGTCATGTTTGCCTGGACGCTTCCGGAGGGCTCAGCCGCGAAGTGAGCAGGGGTACCCCTCCCATACTTTTTTCGCAAAGTCTTGGATCGATGTAACTTAAGCCCGGACCTTAGACTGGGCGTTCATACTCCTGTTGATTCGGAGCCTGTGGCTGAGCAGGCGGAATACAGGGATTCCTCTGCTTCGCGGCTGAGCCGCTTTGCTTGGAATGACGGTGTATGGGCTTAGCGCAGGATAGGCTCCAACCGAGAGAGATTCATTCGAGTGGGCAGGTGTCGGTCCGATTCCGATCCAGGTTGTCCTCTTTTAATTTTAACAAAGCGATGGAAACTGATCGGCACAGTGGATGTGTTGCGTTTTGTTTGATTTGCCTTGGCGGTGCTCTTGACAAGGTTTATTAGGGAGGATTTCCTGATGTGTTCCCGTCCTGACCCATTGTGGCTGCACAGGCGAAATGCAGGGATTCCCATTCGACTTCACTCAGGGCAGGCTTCGACTTCGCTGCGCTCCGCTCAGAATGAAGGTAGAGGGTTCAGTGAGGGATAGCTTTCCCCAAAAATCCCTCCTCTTTATTTAGGGGAAGGGGCGGCAGGCGGAGGTACGGGGACTGTGCCGTTGACTCCATTCTTGTAGGCGGGGTCCATGGCTGCGAGATCGGTGCGGAAGCTTACCGTATTCGCCGTGGGGAAGGTGCCGGGGATCTTTTGGGTGACCTTTCCGGTGGCTGCCCATTCGGTTCCGCGCTGAAAGGTGGTCATAAAGCCTACGCAGCTGAGGGCGGCGTCGTCGTGACCCATGAGGGTGTGGAAGATGCGTCCCTTGCCGTACTTCAGGACCAGAAGCATCGGCTCGTCGTGTCCTGTGCCTCTGTTGGCGGGATCGGAGTAGGCCGTGGCGAGGACGGTCATGTTCTGGCCGGGGCCGCGCATCTTGGAGTAGAGCTCGTCGGCATAGTGCATCCACGAGGAGGGCAGGCCCTTCGTGATGGGGTGCTGTGAGTCGCGGATATCGACGCGGAAGGGAAGACGAAGACCATGCGATCCGGCGTTACCGGGAGATGGATCCGAGACCAGCTTGTCGTTCTGAAAGTACCACTTCGGTCCGGCTTTTTCGGTCCGCTTGCGCCATCCACCGATGCCGGCCATCTGGTTGAAGGCTGGCCAGTCCGGGAAGGAGTTGTCCGCGGCGTGCACGATGACGAGGCCGCCACCATCGTTGATAAATTTCTCGAAACTGGACTTCAACTCTGCCGGCCAGTCCGGTGAATCGACGTTGGAGACGATGACCTGATATTTGCTGAAGTCTGGGTGAAAGCTGCTGAAGTCTCCCGAGGGGGACTCGGGCGCGGTGGCCACGGTGACGCGAAACAGGCCCGTTTCTTCCAGCTCTTTTTGGAGGACGGGGGTGGTGAGCTTCCACTGGTGATAGGTCCCTGCGGCCTGTCCGTCGATGAGCAATACCTGAATTGGAGCGGCTGCACGGGCTGCCGAGGCTGACAGAAGGACGCAGAACAGGACCAGGAAAGCTCGCTTCATCGACTTACCTCTTAGGAAAGAGCGGGATTTGTTGCGGGGTAAGTGTATATAAATTTTGGCTCTCGAATAAAATAGTTTTTTTCGGAGCGGATTATTGCGGATGAGGGTGGAAGAGACCTACACCAGTTGAACCGATCCAGATGAATGAGCTGGCCTTATGGGTGTGGGAGGGCACAAGAGCAGAGGGCAAATACAGGGATTCTTCGCTCCGCTCAGAATGACGATCTTTTCTCTGTGCTTGAACTTTTCCAGCCCTGTAGATTTTCCTGTTCCATGTCTGCAGGAAAATTTCTCTCGAAAAGAGGCTTCGTCGCCGACCTGGGCCGGAGAGACAAGGTATTCTTCTCGAGTAAAGAAAGACCTTTATATACTTGTGATTCGAGGAAACGACGAATGAAGGTTGGCGTATTTACCCCGCTGTTATCGCAACTGTCGCTTGACGATGTGTTGAAAAAGTTGAAGTCGTATGACATTACGACGGTGGAACTGGGCACCGGCAACTATCCGGGAGGGGCGCATGCCAAACTCTCCATGCTGGAGAATGCGGGCGAACTGGCGGATTTCAAGAGCAAGCTGAACGATCAGGGCGTGACGATCAGCGCCTTGAGTTGCCATGGAAACTCTCTGCATCCAGACAAGGCACAGCGGGAGGCGATGCTGAAGGTGAGCCGCGACACGATCCTGCTGGCAGAGAAGCTGGGAATCAAGACGGTAGTCGATTTCTCGGGATGTCCCGGGGATACGCCGAACGCGATTTTGCCGAACTGGATTACCTGCCCGTGGCCGCCGGACTTTCTGAAGGTTCTGGAGTGGCAGTGGGACGAGGTTGTTGCCCCGTTCTGGATTGAGCACGCGAAGTTTGCGGCCGACCATGGGGTTCGGATCGCGATCGAGATGCATCCCGGCTTTGTTGTCTACAACCCGGAGAGCTTGTTGAAGCTGCGCTCTATCGCAGGCCCGAACGTTGGGTGCAACTACGATCCCAGCCACATGTTCTGGCAGAACATCGACCCCATCGGAGCGATTCGCGTTCTTGGCGATGCGATCTTCCACGTGCATGCGAAAGACACGCAGATCTACAGCGCCAACCTGGTGAAGACCGGCGTTCTGGATACGAAGCCTTACACGGATGAGCGCAACCGAAGCTGGATCTTCCGTACCTGCGGCTATGGCCATGGCGCTGAGTGGTGGAAGGAGTTCGTCTCGACACTGCGAATGTTCGGCTATGACGACGTGCTTTCGATCGAGCATGAAGACAGCCTGCTGTCTCCGGAAGAGGGTCTTAGCAAGGCGGCCCAGTTTCTGAAGGAGATTGTTATCCGGGAGCAGCCTTCCGCAGCGTGGTGGGTTTAAATAACAGCGTAGAAGTTGCCTGAGGGGGAAGCGTGAAGCGGCTGAAGACTGCAGTGATTGGAACCGGGTTTATGGGGCGGGTGCATCTGGAAGCTCTGCGCCGGGTAGAGCACGTGGATGTAATTGCCGTTGCCGGACGACAGATGGGGCCGGCGGAGAAACTTGCGGAAGGCTACGGCGTTCCGCAGGCTTTCGACAGCTACGACGCGTTGCTGAAGAACCCGGAGCTCGATGCGGTTCACGTGTGCACGCCCAATGCCTCGCACTATCCGATCGTTAAAGCCGCGCTGAAGGCGGGGAAGAACGTTCTGTGCGAGAAGCCGGTAGCGGTCTCGACACAGGAGGCGGAAGAGCTGGCGGCGCTGGCGGCTGAAACGGGATTGCGGAACTGCGTGTGCCACAACCTGCGTTTCTATCCGATGGTGCAGCAGATGCGGCGGATGCGCGAGGCAGGCGAACTGGGAGAGATCCTGGTCGCCCAGGGAACGTACTCGCAGGACTGGATGCTGTACGACACGGACTGGAACTGGAGAGTGGAAGAGAAGGCTTCCGGGCCGTCGCGGGTGATGGCGGATATCGGGTCGCACTGGTTCGATATGGTGGAACACATCACGGGCCAGCGCGTGGCATCGCTTTGCGCCGATCTCCAGATCTTTCATCCCACCCGTAAGCGTCCGAAACACAGCGTGGAGAGCTTTACCGGGAAGCTTCCGACTGCCGAGGACGTGGATGAGGTCAAGGTGACTACGGAAGATTTCGGCGCTGTGATCTTCCGTTTAGGAAAGTCGGCTCGCGGTGTGATGTCGGCGAGCCAGGTCTCTGCAGGCCGTAAGAACGGTCTTAGCGTAGAGATCTATGGAACGAAGGCGTCGGTGACGTGGAACCAGGAGCGGCCGGATGAGCTGTGGATTGGAAATCGCAATACGCCGAACCAGATCATCGTAAAAGACCCGTCGCTGCTGCTGCCATCCGCCGCAAAGTATGCCGACCTTCCAGGAGGGCATAGCGAAGGATACGACGATACCTTCAAGCAGGTCTTCCGGCGGTTTTATGCTTCGATCGCTGATTCGTCAGCTCCGGTTGAATATCCGCAGATTGTGGATGGTCTGCGCCAGATGAGGCTTCTGGATGCGGAGATGGAGAGCACGAAGAGCCGCGCGTGGGTTGAGCCGAAATAAGAAGGATGACGACGCTGTCGTCCGTCGCGTTCGGGAATAAAGATGTTCCTGCAGTCCGGCAAACAAGACTTGTTTCTGCGCAGAAAGATCGTGATGAAAGTCATCTTGTTGTTCTTATCGATTGCAACGTTCTCGAGCGTTTCGTACGCGCAGAATGTTGAGGATCTGGTGCATCCGCTTGTAGGGACAGAGAGCGAGGGGCAGACCTACCCGGCGGTTGGCGTTCCTTTCGCGATGACGCACTGGACTCCCCAGACCCGCGCGGGCGAGATTAAATGTGTCGCTCCCTACTATTTTGTCGATACGAAGATTCAGGGATTTCGGGGCACACATATTTTGAGCGGAAGCTGTGTGCCCGATTATGGGAGCATCACGGTGATGCCGGGCGTTGACCAGGTAAAGGCGAACGCTGTGGACCGAGCCTCGACCTTTGAGAGAGAGCGGGAAAAAGCATCTCCTTATGAATACCGGGTTCATTTGAAGGATCCAGATGTCACCGCGCAGGTGACGGGAACTACGCGGTCAGGCGTGATGCTTTTTCGCTTTGAAAAGGAAGCGAAGCAGAGCTGGATTGTTGTCGAAAACAATGCTCGTGGCGGTGATGGATGGGTACGCGTCGATGCCGCGAAAGGAGAGGTAACAGCCAGAGTCCCGGTGAGACGGGAGTATGCGGGGAGTGGAAAGCTGGCTGGATTCAGCTCTTATTTTGTCATCCAGTTTGATCGTCCCATTGCTTCTGCCGGGACGTGGATGAATCGGAAGATCGTAGCGGGTGGGGTAGAGCAGATTGGCGATGGTAAAGCTCTCGGCGTCGTGAAGATTCCGCAGGTGATGACTTCGACAGGGGGTGCCTCTGCGGCCTCTGTAACAGTGCCTACGGGGAACCCGCGCGGCGGCTTCGGGACGTATGTCGAGTTTGGAAAGGTTGGCAAGGGCGAAGTCGTAAAGGTGCGGATTGGAAGCTCGTTTGTCAGCGAAGAGGAGGCTCGGAAGAATCTTCGCGCGGAGATTCCAGGATGGGACTATGCAGCTGTTCGCGATCAGGCTCGTTCGCGGTGGCATCATGAGCTGGGCCTGATTGGAATCAATGGTGCCTCTCCAGATCGAACGGTGTTTTACACCGCTTTCTATCACGCCCTGCTGCATCCCAGAACTTATAGCGATGTGGATGGCAGTTATCCGCGATTTGCGAGCAAGGGAGAGACGGAGCACTCGAAGGAAGGAGTCGTCTATGACGACTTCTCGCTGTGGGATATCTTTCGCGCACAGCTTCCGCTGCTGACGATTCTCGATCCGGCGCGGGATGCGGAGATGATGCGATCGCTGATCCTGAAGGGAGAGGAAGGTGGGTTTCTTCCTATTTTTCCTGCCTGGAACAGTTACACGTCGGAGATGGTGGGGGATCATGCTTCGGTTGCAATGATCGACGCGTATCGGAAGGGAATCAAGGGATTCGATATCGAAAAGGCCTATGCGCTTATGCGCAAGAATGCGATGGAACTCCCGGCTAATCGAGAAGAGTACCTCGACGGCAAGGGCAGGCGCGGTCTGGATTCCTATCTGAAGTATGGATACATCCCTTTGGAAGACCACATAGAAGACGCCTTCCATAAGAATGAGCAGGTCTCGCGAACCCTGGAATACGCTTACGATGACGCGATGCTCGGACAGATTGCTGCGGACCTTGGCAAAGGGAGTGATGCGACTCTTTTCAAGGCACGCGGAGAGAATTGGAGAAAGGTTCTGGATCCGCAAACCGGGTTCGTACGCGGAAGGCATGCGGATGGATCGTGGGTTACGCCTTTCGATCCAGCAGGGAAGTACACGTGGATTACGGAAGGCCTGCCCTGGCAATACACGTTTTTTGTTCCCCAGAATGTATCGGGACTTATCGATGCCGAGGGAGGGAAGGCGAAGTTTGCAGCCAGGCTGGACGAGCTGTTTGCGAAGAAGTATTACGAGCATGGCAACGAACCGAGTCATCATATTGCGTATTTGTATGACGCTGCCGGGTTTCCGTGGAAGACCCAGGAGACGGTGCGTTCTCTGATGAAGTCGGAGTACAAGGATGCTCCGGGGGGCCTTGCTGGAAATGATGATGCGGGGCAGATGAGCGCCTGGTACGTCCTGAGTGCCCTGGGGTTGTATCAGGTATGTCCGGGAGTTCCGGAGTATTGGACAGGGTCGCCGAGCTTCGACGATATTCGCGTTCATCTTCCGAACGGCCGGGTGCTTCATGTTGTCGCAACCGGGGCCGAGAGTGGAAAACGATATGTCAATCGCATATCGATCAATGGTCATCGGGTGAGTGATTGGAAGGTGACTTATAAGCAGATTATGAACGGTGGGGAGCTTCGCTATGAGATGAGCAGTGTACCGTCAGGCCCGGTTGTAAAGGATTGATATTCTGCGGGAGTTCAGCGTCAAATGGCGCACCCACTCCGTATTACAGATACGAAAACTGTGGCCCTGAGCATGCCGAAGGGGAGATATGGTATACATTTTTGAACGGGTGCGTCTCAGTCGCGCGCGTATTTCTACGTACAAAGAATCTGGTCATTGCGCTGCTAATCGAATGAGGTATCTAGGGATATGAGAAAAGCTTATATGGGGGTTGGAATCAGCACGTTGCTGATTACGGCTGCTTTTTGCAGTGGATTCTCCACACGAGAAGCGTCTGGACAGGAGCACGCTGCGGCGGAATCTGCTTCGAAAACCATCTTCACCTCCAAGTGCGCCATGTGCCATGGGGCGGATGGCCATGGGTCGGAGATGGGAAAGTCATTGAACGTAAAGGATCTTACTTCGAAGGAAGTGCAATCCGCATCGGACGATGAGCTGGCTCGCGTGATCTCAGGCGGGAAGAACAACATGCCCCCATTCAAGGATGCCCTGAAGCCGGAAGAGATTAAGGGCATGGTTCAATACTTACGCACCCTGAAATAATGGAACAACAGCCAAGATAAATAGGACGGACAGCGCCTGCCGTTCGTTCTAAACGCATTTCCCAGCCTGTCGACGGAGTCTATGCCACTCAGCTTTCGCCCGCAATTCAGCCGCCGTGTCCCATCCTTCAGCGGGCTTCTGTTGATGTCTGTCTTCCTGGCGGGCTGCAGGCAGGATATGCACGATCAGCCGAAGATGTTCCCACTGAGATCCACAAGTCTTTTTCCGGATGGGCGTTCCGTCCGGCCCCAGGCAAGAGGCACGGTCGGCCGATCGCAACTGGGGGCAACGGATTATTTTGCTACGGGAATGGTTGACGGAGCCGAGGGCGATGGGCTGCCTTTCAAGGCTACGGAAGCAGTGCTTCGGCGCGGCCAGGAGCGCTACAACATCTACTGTACGCCGTGCCATTCTCGTGTCGGCAATGGAAAAGGGATGATCGTGCAGCGTGGGTATTTTCCGGCGACGAGTTTTCATTCGGACCGGCTTCGGCGCGCACCTTTAGGGCATTTTTTCTCTGTCATGACCAACGGCTATGGCGCAATGCCCGATTACGCCTCTCAAATTCCTGCTCAGGATCGTTGGGCAATCGCGGCGTACATCCGAGCGCTTCAGCTTAGCCAGAGCGCTACAGAGCAAGAAGTGCCTAGCGGCAAGAGGGTATTGCCGATAAGCGTTCTGGCTGAACAAGCGGGTCTGTCTAAAGATTTCCTTGGGTCCTGGGGTGATAGCTCGGCTGCGCATGTGCACCCCGACGTAGCCACAGTTCCGCAATCGTCCTCCGCGCATACTGAAGTTCCGGCAACAGGAGACGCTTCCTCTGCGAAGACGCCCGCCACAGCAAAAGGGAATAGCAAAGGCGTTGAGGCTGCAGGGCCAGCCAAGAGCGCTGTTGGAAATGCCGGGAGTGGCAAAACAATTTATGCCGCCAATTGCTCCGTTTGCCATCAGCCCACGCGAGCGGGTATGCCGCCGGTGTTTCCATCGCTGATCGGAGTGGTGGATCGCGTTGGGGAGGCCAGAGTCCGCACCGTGGCCAGAACAGGCATTCCAGATGCCAAGCCGCCAATGCCACCTCATCCCGGTTTATCAGATAAAGACATAACCGATCTAATCGCGTTTCTACGCACGAAGTGATGTGGCGCAACAATTCCTGATTCGCCTTCCCGCTGTAGAGACCTGAATTCAAGGCTTCTCGCATCATGAGCGATAGCTAAGCGCGATGAGACCTCACCAGAGAGCGGAATCCGGCGTATGTGCAGGTTCGCACATCGCACCGGATCGGCTTTAGCAACCTTATTCGTCTAACGCGATTCGTTGACCGGTCGCACTCGCACACGCTGGCGTCAGCAACGTCTTCCTATCCAAGCAGAAAACTTAAACAGCTAAGAGGAATGAACACTGCGAAGGTATCCGCATCCAGGGATCACTTCATTGAGGCAACTCCAGCGTCTATACGCTGGGTTGCAGGGTGCTCAATTGGTCTTTCAAATCCTGCAGCTTCCTATTAATGGAGCACAAACGCGTACAGAGTGTCACCGGCTGCTGCGAGGACATATTGCAGGCCGTCAAGCTCGTAGGTGATAGGCCCATTGCTTACAATACTGCTCAGTCCCGCGTGCCACAGAATGTTGCCCGTAGTTGCGTTGAAGGCGATCAGGTTTGATGTAGTGTCGCCGGTGAACAGCAGGTTGCCCGCTGTGGTCAGAATTCCGGAGCGGCCACCTGCGCTGGGCCACTCGTGATTCCAACGAACTTTGCCAGTCCTGTAATCAAAGGCTCGCAGCGAGGCGCGCGACCATCCACCACGATCGTTGCCAGCCCAACCTTCAGGCTTCTTGTTGTTGTCGTAGATGTAGTAGACGCTGTAGGCATCGTAGGCCGGAACGTAGAATAGTCCAGTGAGCGGGCTGAAACTGGGAGGATACCAGTTGGCCGCGCCTGCCTGATTCGGCGCGACAAGCGCTCCATTCAGCTGTGCCATCTTCTCTGGATTCGGAATTGGCGATCCTTTCGCGTCGACGCCAAGCGTCCAATTCTGTTTCGCGAAGGGCGTGCTCAGCAGCGCCCTGCCATTCGTGCGGTCCACAAGGAAATACCATCCATTACGGCTGGCCTGCGCCAATAGCTTGCGCTTCTGGCCAGCTACGATGCCATCGATCAACACCGGAGTCTGTACGGCGTCCCAATCGTGGGTGTCGTGCGGATTCGGCTGAAAGTACCAGACGAGTTTGCCGGTGTCGGGGTTGAGAGCGCATATGGTGGAGGTGTACAGATTTGCGCCGGGTCGCGCAGCGCCGTTGATGACGGGCTGTGCGTTGCCGGTGCCAAAGTAGTAGAGATTCAGATCGGGATCATAGGTGCCGGCGACCCAGGTCATGCCGCCACCGTGCATCATCGCTTCGTCGTTGGGCCAGGTTTTAGCCTCGGGCTCGCCGGGATTAGGATGCGCGTACCAACGCCACTGCAGAGCTCCCGTCTCGGGGTCGTGCGCTTCGATGTAACCGGGGTTGTCGAAATCGTCGCCGCTGATGCCTACCATGACGTGATTTTTCACGATGACCGGCGCCACGCTGCCGAAGTAGAACTGATCCGGGTTGCCAATGGAGGCGTGCCACTTCTCGCGGCCGGTGTTGATGTCAACGGCGACCAGATTGCAATCTTCGGTCTCGAAGTATGCGGTATCGCCCAACACGGCCGCGCCGCGATTGCCGATGGTTTCGCCTCCCTTGCTGGGCCAGTCGAATTGCCACATCTTTCGTCCGCTGCGGGCATCTACGGCCCACATGTGGCTGGGCACGGTGAAGTAGAGAATCCCGTTCACTTCGAGCGGTGTTGCGGAGATGCGCTTGCCGCCGCCAGTGTTGGTTTCGACGCGGAAGGTCCATGCGAGCGACAGCTGCTTCACCGTAGTCGTATTAATCTTTGCCAGTGGACTATAGCGGCGGCCGGAATAGTCACCGTTGTAGGTGGGCCAGCTGTCCGTCAGCTTCGCAAGATCAGGCGTCGATGTCTCAGGCTTCGACTGGGCGCTGACCGTAGCTGAAGAGAAAGACAGGGCAAGGAGCGAGGCGATCAGCAGTTTCATTTCAGCGTTACCAGATATGTCGTCAGGTTGTGGATGTCTGCGTCCGTGTATTTATCGAGGAGAGCAACATGCGCGGCAAAGGGATCGACTGTCGTCACTATTGTTCCTGCCGTACGATTGAAAGAGCGATACTCTCCTGACTGTTCATGTAGAGCAACGGTGAAGTCATCGATGTGGACAAGATCGCCACTGTAGGACTTGCCAGAGGGAAGCTTTACCGTGACCTGCACTTTACGGCGAATGAACAGGCCATAGTTGGGAAAAAGAAACTTCTGTTGCAGTGCGGCGGGGGAGTAGCGCTTCGCGAGGCCGGCGAAGTCGCCTGTCGTCGAGTGGCACTTGTTGCATCCACCTGCTCCATTGAAATACGCCTCTCCCGCTTTCGCATCGCCGCTTAGCAGATTCGTCGGCTGAGCGTTGTAGCCGCTCCTCAGAATGCCGTTAATGGACGCGGTTAGAAACTGGGACAGATCAGCGAGCTGCTTTTCATCGAATTTGAAGTTATGGTTCGGGCCAGTCGTAAGCAACGGACCAAGCTCCTTGCCGTATAACATTTGACGGCGATCATGCAGCACAGCCAGCGAGCGTAGCAGGTCGGGTGCGGTTGCGGTGCCGCGCGCGTCGTCTCCGTGGCAACGCGCACAGCTGCTGGCGTAACTTTTTGATCCTCTCTCGGCAGAGGCGGGATCTACTGTGGAATGGGGAAACTGCGCACGCAGCGGAACAGCAACGAGGCATAGCAGAAACGTGGCATGAGCAAATTCTAGGAAACGCTTCTTCACTTCTATCCAACTCCGTGCGCTTCCAACAGCGCCCATTAATCACCATGCAATTATGAATCACAGACCGCCTGGCGTATACCACATAACTCTTTTACTTTATACTTTGCTTTCCAGCATAGGAGACCAATGAATCGTCGGGAGTTCCACAAATTATCGATGGCCGCATCGCTTACCCCTTTCCTGCCGGGTGGCAATGCCATCGCCTCGCCCCTGCCTGCAACGCCACCCGATAATGATGGCCATAAGTTCTCCATTATGCTGTGGACGCTGCCCAAAGGCCTCACCTTCGAGCAGCAGCTTGATCTGGCGGCGGCGGCTGGTTACAACGCCGTCGAGGTGGGCAACGAATATGAGAAGTGGACGCCGGAGCAGTGGAAGCGAAACCTGGCGAAGAAGCAATCGCTTGGCCTGAAGGTCGACAGCGCAGTGCCGGGACGGAACGCGCTGGCGGACCACTCCAAACGGACAGCTCTTCATGACGATCTGATCAAAGCAATTCCAGGCGCGAAGGAGCTGGGCTGCAAGCAGTTCATCTATACCGCGTACACACGCGTCCCTGAACAAACACCAGAGCAACAAAGAGCAGCGATTGTTGACACGCTGAAGTACGCCGCGGATGTTCTCGAGAAGGATGAGATCGAAATCGTGCTCGAGCCGATCGATCTTCTGGAACACAAGCAGGAGGCCGTGACGAGTGTTGCCGAGGCCTTCGAGATCACACGCACGGTGGGAAGCCCACGGATCAAGGTGCTCTACGACTTCTACCACGAGCAGCGCCAGGCGGGAAATCTGATCGAAAAGCTCGAAAAGAACATCGATCAGGTTGGTCTGGTGCACATTGCCGATGTTCCGGGACGCCACCAGCCGGGCACGGGCGAGGTGAATTACGACAATATCTATCGCAAGCTCGCTGCGCTGCACTATGACCGCTATATATGTATGGAATTCGCGTCGGCAGGCGATCCAGTCACGATTTTGAAGGCCGCACGACTCGAGGCGATCAAGGCCATGAAGGCCGGTTAAGTTGGCTGAGGGATGCCAGGATGTTGTACCGGCTGGGTCGCAAGGCCCACGCCGGGTCATTCCAGCGCTTGCGGTGACCTTCACTCCTATCAAGATCGCCTTCGCCTGATTTGATCTTTTGCAGAACAGAGCAGGGCAGCAATACAGTTCCTTACAACCTGCGTTACTGTAACGCAGGGGCGCGAGCACATTCGCCCCGTAAAATGCACATCTGCTGCCGATTATTAGCTCTCGGGCTATGTCCGAAATTGCTGTATCTCTGTCGTGGCGCATTTCCTGTAAAGACACTACCGTTGATGTTAAAGGAGCAATAGCGATGTCAAATCTATCCTCTGCTCTCGTCATCCCCGATTCGTTGCTTGCGAAAGAAGCCACTGAACTCCTGCGTGAGCATTCCACGGATCTGCTTTTCAATCACTCGATCCGAGTCTACTTGTTCGCGGCGGAGCAGGGCCGTCAACAAAAACTTCGTTTCGATCTTGAACTTCTCTACGTCGCGGCTGCATTCCATGACTTCGGTCTCATCCGTAAATTTTCGAGTCCTGACCAACGCTTCGAGGTCGATGGCGCAAACGCCGCCCGTCAATTCCTTACTGCACATGACATTCCTGAAGAACGAGTACAAATTGCATGGGAAGCTATCGCTCTGCACACCACTCCCGGAATCACTCAGTACATGAGTCCCGAAGTGGCTTTACTGTATTCGGGGGTTGGTCTCGATGTGATTGGGAAAGGCTTCGATCAGTTTCCTTCGGAGTTGCGCGAAGAAATTGTCGCCCGATACCCTCGAAAGCGTTTCAAGGAAGGCTTCATCCAGGAGTACTTTGCCGGCTTTGCATACAAGCCAGGCACGACCTACGGTACCGTGAACGCCGGCATCTGTGAGCGTCTGATTCCTGGTTACAAGTCTCCAAATGCCTGCGACTCAATCGCGGCATCTCCCTTCCCCGATTCCGAATAACAATCCAGCATTTAAAGGCGGGGATAAAGAGTGTTGCCGGCTGCACGCCAGCAACACTCCCAGATATGGGGCGAAGAGCCTAGACTCTGAGCTTTTTCTTGTACAGATCTCAAGATTCGATACAAACCTACTAATTGACATATCGAATCGGAGAGATCCTGGAAATATTCTTCGAATGGCTAATCCAATTTATGTCGCAAGCATCAAAGGATTGGGAAAAATATTGTCGCCTGTGGGAATAAAACCAATGGCCAGGTGTCGTTAAAAACAGTACCGCTGCCACAACCGAAGGGTTAGCAGTTACCGATCATAAAAGAGCTTTCATGTACGACAGTAAAGGAACCATATCGATGAATATACAGAACTCAAAATCTCCCTCATCCCTCTCCGATGGAGATTCGATCGCCTCAGAAAAGCCTAATGTCTTGGCCCGTATTGAAGCTTACAAACGTCAAGAGATTGCCGTGGCAAAGCAACAGGTGTCTCCAGAAGCGATAAGGGAAATGGCTCAAAATGCACCGCCCCCTCGCGGATTTGTTGCCGCTATTGAGATGCACCTTAGCAAGGGTCGGACTGCATTGATTGCCGAAATCAAAAAAGCGAGCCCATCGAAAGGTTTGATTCGTCCAGACTTCGATCCTTCATCCCTCGCTCAGGCTTATCTCGAGGGAGGGGCAAGCTGTCTTTCCGTTCTCACGGACGAACCGTCATTTCAAGGACATCCGAACTACCTTAAGATGGCCCGGGAGACGTCTGGTTTACCCGTGCTGCGCAAAGATTTTCTTTTTGAACCTTATCAGGTGTATCAATCTCGTGCGTGGGGTGCCGATTGCATTCTCGTCATCATGGCAAGCGTCACCGACGCGGAGGCTCGGGAATTGACGAATGTCGCGCATGATTTAGAAATGGACGTACTCGTCGAAGTCCACGATATGCGAGAGCTTGAACGGGCGATTCCACTGAATACTCGACTCATCGGTATTAACAATCGCGATCTTCGCACGTTCGAAGTCACACTAGAGACGACCGAAAAACTCGCTCCACATGTGCCATCGGATCGCATCGTTGTGTGCGAGAGCGGTATATCAAGCTATGCGGATGTCACGAGGCTACGCAACGCGGGAGTCCATACGTTTCTGGTCGGAGAGAGCCTGATGAGACAGCAGGATGTTGAGAAGGCTACGCGATCGCTGATTTTTGGAGAATCCCCGTCTTAGGCTCCGACCCCTTCTCATAGGTTAGGGCACTCACTCATGAGCCGTTTTGGCGATGGCATCAACTTCAGAGGGATATCAAAACGTTGACGAATCTGAAGCTGATCACGGTGATTGTCTCTTCGCCGCTATTGCCCTGACAGGCTGGCGCTCACCCTAAAAGCAAAATTCCGCTAACCACGCGATGCTGTGTTCTCAAGACGGCGTTTCCTGTAAGCGGCGACTTTGTTACGGTTTCCACATATTTGTGCGCTGCACCAGCGGCGATGATGCGATTTCGTCTGGTCATAGAACCAGAAGACACAGGACTCGTCTTCGCAGCGCTTTATGAGTTGGAAATCGGCTTTCACAAGCAGTTCGGCGGCTGCTTCCGCGACGGGCGCCAGAATCGACTCAGCTGTGTTCTGTTGTCTCATGATGTCGATTCGCAACGATTGAGGCTTATTCCATATGAGTCGCGGGTGACTCCTGCTTCCTGCTAGATAGCCGTTAAGGACGGAAGGGTCTGCTCGTCGCCCTGCCTTCCGTCTTTCCACGAGGAAGCGAATATTTTCTCGCAGCTCTCGTGCGGAGTGTAAAAGGGATAACGGTTCCATCGAAATGTCGTGAACTGGTAGGGGAAATTCGGCTTGTCTTAGCCAAACGAGCACGTCGTCGTCACTCTGGAGACGATCGACGAGTTCCTGATTCACTCGCATCCGAGTGTTCAGAAAATCCAAGGCAGGATCGCCTGCCAAAAACAGTGCCTGTGAGGTCATCATAAAGCCTGTGCTCTCAAGAATGTGCCCGTTCGAGCTTCCCCCGAACTGTAACTTCCAATTACCTCTTTGACAAGTGTCTGCTCTGGATGGATGATCTTACTTGAGGCTAGATTGTCCGACACGGCGCTGACCATCGGCTGAGGAGGTCGTGCGGAGCGGTTAAGCGCGCGAGAATGCCGAGTCGCAATCTCGGAGGCCGAATCGATTGTCAGAAAATTCTCTTTTGTAATCGTCTTGGGCAATGGCAGTTGGCATAGGTCGCGCATCGTCCGCGGAGCCACGCCAAGAAAGAATGTTTATGGAGCAGATCGTACTATCTCCCGCACAACAGGCATCGACTAGCGGTCGGGCACAGGATGACGCAGGGCTGTTTTCGAGTGAGTCGGTGCTCGCCATTCTAAAGTTGATACTTGCGGGGTCTCCGCTGCCAGAGGTGCTTGCGATTATTGCGCAGCTCGTTGAATCCCGTGGCGATGGCACTCTATGTACGGTCTGGCTTCCTGAAGAAGACGGGAAGCGAATTTATTGTGCCGCTGCGCCAAGTCTTCCGGGATTTGAAACAAGCATGGGCTCCATGCTCATCGGCCCGAACGGTGGGTCCTGTGGTGCAGCCATCTACCGAAGAGAACCCGTATACGCGACCGATATTCTCAGTGACCCAATCTGGGATCAGTCCCGTCATCTGCTATTGCCTTATGGAATTCGCGCCGTGTGGTCTCGCCCATTATTTACCAACGATGGTCAGCCTCTCGGAACCTTCGCCGTTCATTATCGTGAGGTGCGCCATCCCAATGCCAACGATCTGCAATTGATCGAGAACGCTAGTCATATCGCTGGAATTGCGATTGAGCGCCATCTGAAAGAAGAAAAACTGCGGCTTGAACGGGATCGTTTGCGCTTGCTCCTGGAAGTCACGAATAGCATGGCCTCAAAGTTAGATATGCGTCGCCTTGTGGAGACGTTGTCGACGAATCTTCTGCGCGTGACACGATGCGATTTTTGCGCATTGCTTCTTCCCGAGAGTGACAAGGGAGGCTTGTGCGTAAAGACGTTGTACAACCCGGAAGCACGAGGTTCTTTAGGCGATGGGACGATCATTCCGAACGGCAGCTCGATCTGTGACAAAGCTTTTCGAACCGGTAAACCTCAATACTTTAGCAATTTCGAAGATATTCGATCTGACGTTGAACAATCTGGAAACAGCGTAGGTCAACGTATCTACCAACGCGTCATCGAGGAAGGCTTAGTGTCGGGGTGCGGCCTCCCGCTCTTAGGAAGAAATGGCGTCATAGGTGTGTTGACCGCCTTGAATCGTTCGGAGAAAACATTCGATCAAGATGAGATTGCCTTTTTAGAGCAGGTGACGCGTCAGGTAGCCATCGCCGTCGAGAACGCGTTGGATTATGAAAAGGCAATAAGGGCTCGTGACAAGGAAACGAGACAACGGCTCTATCTCGAAGAGGAGATTCGTGCCAATCTTGGGGAAATTGTTGGAGATAGCCCCGCGTTGAAGACCGCCTTGGATCTCGTATCCATCGTGGCACCGACCGATTCCAGCGTGCTGATTCTAGGAGAGACAGGGACCGGCAAGGAGCTGATTGCACGCGCCATCCATTCTCTGAGCATCCGTCGGGAACGTCCCTTTGTCAAATTGAACTGCGCCGCGATCCCGCTCGGACTTTTAGAAAGTGAACTGTTTGGACACGAAAGAGGGGCGTTCACCGGAGCGATCGCGCAAAAAATAGGACGCTTTGAACTTGCAAATAAAGGAACCCTCTTTCTTGACGAGGTCGGCGACATTCCTCTGGAACTGCAGGCCAAGCTGTTACGGGTCCTGCAGGAACGGGAATTCGAACGACTGGGGAGCAACCATACACACAAAGTTGACGTTCGCTTAATCGCCGCCACGCATTGTGATTTGCCTGTCATGGTAAAGCAGAGAACCTTTCGCGAGGATTTGTATTATCGGTTGAAAGTATTTCCTATACATGTTCCGGCTCTGCGGCAGCGTACGGAGGATATTCCGAAGCTTGTCTGGCATTTCGTTGAACTCTACGCTCGACGAATGAATAAGAGAATTGATGAAGTTCCTTCGGAGATCATGGACGCCCTCATACGGTATCGCTGGCCCGGAAATGTTCGAGAATTGCAGAACTTTATCGAACGGGCAGTCATTCTTTCTCCTCATACGGTACTTCGTGCTCCGACTTCTGAATTGGAAACATTCAGTGTGCATAAAGAATCAAACGCGCCGTTGACCGGCCTGAGCGAAGTGGAACGAGATCATATTCTCCGTGCACTCGATGCGAGTAATTGGGTTGTCGGCGGCCGGAATGGTGCTGCGGAACGATTGGGGATGAAGCGGACGTCGCTGGTTTACAAGATGCAGAAGCTCCGGATCGTCCGCCCCGTAACCTCCCAATGACATAGAGAATCCGTCTGCCTGGAGTAAATTCTCTCTTCCTGCACTCCATGCAACGCTACTCTTGCGACGGGAAGCTGTCAGTGGCGGACATTAGTCACGATTCCGTCACGGCAGCGCAGCTTGCGTCGTAGCTGTAAAGCAGTATTTCAATGCATCTAAACGGCTTAGATCGCGTCTCGAGGATCGGCGCTTTGGCGTGTTGTTTGCCTGTAGGGCCAGTGCTGACTTCGGAGCGAATCGTCTGTGAACCGAAACATGTCCACTCTCGAGTCGAAATACAAAGCGGTTCGGTCGATGACACGTTCTCTCGTCTCAACCTTGTCTGCCGAGGACCAAATGATCCAGTCCTGTCCAGAAGCCAGTCCGGTTAAATGGCATCAGGTCCATACCACTTGGTTCTTTGAGACTTTTGTATTGCGGCCGTTTCTTGCTGATTATCGGCCCTTCCGCGAGGAGTTTCATCGCCTCTTCAACAGCTATTACATCTCTCTCGGGGAAGAGATTCCCCACAAAAAGTTATGCGCATCATTCTCTCGGCCAACACTCGATGAGGTTCTTGCCTTCCGGGCGCACGTTGATCAGGAGATGGAAAAACTGTTCGCACTCGATCCAGATGGAGAAGTATCAAGGCGCATCCTGCTGGGACTCAATCACGAGCAGCAACACCAGGAACTCGCTCTAACCGACATTAAACATGCATTCTTCTCGAACCCCCTGCGCCCCTCATACGGATCTGCTGCTCTGCCGAAAGAGCCGTACGGTTCAGTTACAAGGCTCGAATGGCACAACGTTGCGGGCGGACTACTTGAAATTGGTTACCCGCGGAACGCAGAAGATCCTCTGGATTTTTGTTTCGATAACGAAACCCCGCGCCACAAGGTTTATATAGAACCCCTTCAGATCGCAAATCGCCAAGTCACCTGCCGGGAGTATTTGGAATTCATGTCCGACGACGGATATATGCGCTCCGAACTTTGGCTTTCTGAAGGATGGGAGGCTGTGGAGCGGGCAGATTGGGAAGCGCCACTCTATTGGCAACGTGATCTAAGTGACGAGACCGGTTGGCACGTCTTCACCCTGAAAGGTTGGCACGGACTCTCGGAGTTAATTGACACCCCTGTCTGTCACGTTAGTTTCTACGAGGCTGAAGCCTTCGCACGCTGGCGTGGATGTCGCCTGCCCACAGAAGTAGAATGGGAATCCATCGCGAGCAAGGAACGACGGCGTGGAAATCTACTTGACACCGGCAGACTACACCCCGCGATGGCGAATGACGTGGGCGTTGAGCAACTGTTTGGAGATTGCTGGGAATGGAGCGCCAGCCCTTACATGAGCTATCCGGGATACAAACCTTCGCCTGGTGCGCTGGGTGAATACAACGGCAAGTTCATGTCAAGCCAGATGGTCTTGCGCGGCGGTTCTTGTGTCACGCCTGCAAATCACATACGTGCAACATATCGTAACTTCTTCCCCCCAACAACGCGTTGGCAATTCACTGGAATTCGTCTGGCAATTTGAAGGGATGTTGGTTTGCATGTTGTTCAAAAGACCCGAGGCGTTTCACCTCTATCCCCCTTGCGAAACCGCTACGTGCCGCGACGAAGCTCGCGACCAATTACCGTCAGTGTTGGACATCCGTCGCACATTGTCATTGAGTGGCAGATCTGTGCTTTTCTTGCGAATCGATCTTGCAGCCAGAGAAGGAGTTTGCCCTGCATGCGGCCACGGAACGAGAGGCACTGTGTTTGGCATTGCATTTGCATCATCCTCCGGTGTGCGTGCCCGTTATCGGGTAAGGCAAGACCTCTTTTGCTTCACGCTGACGGGTACCCTTTGATGTTTTCGCAGGATGCCTATCGGGAGATTGTCCACACGCAACCGGAGTGAGAAGGAGTTGTTATGAGTAAAGTCCAGTCAGAACAAGCAGCCAGCGCGGCATATGGATCGGAGAACACATCTAGTGTGCCTGTGACGTCGGTCCACAGAGTGGAAGTTGACGGTGTCCGGGTCTTCTATCGATCGGCCGGCGACGCGGCAGCGCCTGTGTTGCTTCTGCTGCACGGGTTTCCAGCCTCATCGTTCATGTTCCGCGATCTCATTCCTCGCCTTGCCGATCGGTACCGCGTGATCGCGCCTGATCTCCCCGGATTTGGATTTACGGAAGTGCCAGGAGAGCGGGCCTATAAGTATTCGTTCGATGCATTAGCTGGCACGGTCGAAGCCTTCACAGAGGCCCTCGGTCTTAATCGATATGCGATCTACGTGTTTGACTACGGAGCCCCGACAGGCTTCCGTCTAGCGATGCGTCATCCGGATAGAGTGACGGCCATCATCTCCCAGAACGGCAACGCCTACGAAGAAGGCCTAAGTGATGCGTGGGGACCGATCAGGACCTATTGGTCTCAACCGACACCGGCGAACAGAGAAGTAATCCGGAAAAACATGCTGAATTTTGAAGGAACTCGCTGGCAGTACACTCACGGTGTAACGAATCCTGAAGCGGTTGCGCCTGAATCGTACACATTGGATGCGGCTTTGCTGGAGCGGCCTGGAAACAACGATATCCAACTCGATCTGTTTCTTGACTATGCATCCAACGTAAAACTTTATCCGAAGTTCCAGGAGTATTTCCGGCAGTCGAAGCCGCCTTTGCTGGCGATTTGGGGTAAGAACGACCCCTTTTTCATTCCTGCTGGAGCGGAGGCATTCCGAAAAGATATTCCCGCTGCGCAAGTCCGCCTCCTCGACACAGGTCACTTTGCGATCGAGACCCATGCCGTGGAGATTGCCGCTGCGATGAAAGAGTTTCTCGAGGCGAATGCCGTCTCTGCGAAGGCAGGAAGGTGACGTCGCGATGAATCTCTTTCAGCAAACAGGTACGATCGTGCTGGTCCACGGTGCATGGGCCGACGGATCGTGCTGGAGCAACATTATTCTGCCGTTGCAACATCAGAGGCTGAATGTCACCACCGCACCGATTCCTCTTACATCGCTCACAGATGACGTCGCCGCGCTTCAGCGCGTTATTGAGAGAACCACTGGGCCAGTTACTTTGGTCGGGCACGCCTACGCCGGCGCCGTAATCGCAGCCGCCTATGATGATCGGATCAGGTCGCTCGTGTACATCGCGGCGTTGGCGCCTGATGAAGGCGAGACAGTCGCAGATGTGTTCTATCGCACGGCGCCGCATCCGGAAGCTCCACAACTCAAGCCGGATGCCCATGGATTCATCTGGATGCCCGAAGATGGTTTTGGCCGTGCAGTCGCTCATAAGGCTTCGCGGGACCAGCTTGCCATCATGGCCGCTGTGCAGCGGCCAATTGCAGTTCAATGCATCCAGGAGAAGGCGCCCAGACCTTCATGGAAGACGACGCCATCGTGGTATCTCATCGCCGAAGAGGATCGCATGATTATCCCTGAAACTCAGCGGTTCATGGCCGACCGAATGGGCGCTACGATCCGATCGCACGCTGTGGATCACACGCCGATGTACAGGGATCCGGAAGTTGTAGTCAACGTGATCCTCGACGCCGCAAGCAAAACCCTTTCGCAATAGCTGAATACGAGTGAGCACCCTATGAAAACCAATTCCGTTGCTGTTGTCACCGGCGCAAGCCAGGGAATCGGTCGCGCCACCGCGGTGCGGCTGGCCAGCGATTTTTCGACGGTCGTGCTTGTGGCCAGAAACCAGGATGAGCTGCAAAAAACCTCGGACGCTGTGAAGGCCGCAGGCGCTGAATCCCTCCTCTATGCACTTGACCTGCGCGACCCCCGGTCGGCCGAGATCCTCGTCAATGGAACTCTCGAACATTTTGGCCGAATCGACGCTCTGCTCAATATTGCCGGAGCGGTTCCACAGATCGATTTGTTCGAGATGACCGATGCGCAGTGGGAAGACGGCCTGGCGCTCAAACTCCACGGCGCGCGTCGGTTGACGATAAAGGCCTGGGATGCGCTAAAGGCTTCAAACGGATCTGTCGTTCTCATCTCCGGGAGCGCCGCTCTTGATCCGAAACCGGGCTTTGCCGCAGTTGCCGCGATCAATGCCGCGATCATCGCACTCGCAAAAGCATTTGCAGAACAAGGCATCAAGGATGGAGTACAAGTAAATAGCGTTGTTCCAGGCGCCGTTATGACCGGACGAAGGATGTCCTTTTTCGAAAAGTGGGCGCCTGCACACAACCTCACGTTGGAGGAGGCGATGAAAAAGTTTCCGGAAGAAGCCGGTATTAGACGTTTTGGCAAACCAGAAGAGATTGCTGACTTGATGGCATACATCGTGTCACCCGCAGCGAAGTGGATGACGGGAACTTCTGTTCGCATGGATGGCGGTGAAATTAAAGGTATTTGATGGGCTGTTCTTCTGCTGCCGAGCGCGAGAAAACATGCCGGACTCCCTGGAGGGCGTATGGCTGAGAGAAAAGAGACTGTTGAACGGTTGGCAGCGTTTTCAGATGCCGTATTTGCAGTCATCATCACCATCATGGTCCTCGAACTGAAGCCCCCGGAGCATCCCACCTTAGCGGCCTTATTACCACTATGGCCCAATGCACTTAGCTATGCGGTGAGTTACTTATTCATCGCGATTGTTTGGGTAAATCATCATCACTTGCTGCGCTTCACAGAAGAACCCACACCGCGATTGATTTGGATCAATTTCGCGCATTTGTTTGCAGTGTCGCTGGTCCCGTTTGCAACAGCATGGGTTGCGAGCACACGTCTGGCAGCCGGCCCTGTCTTCGTATATGCAGCAGTATTTGTTTTTGTGGAATTGGCCTATCTTCTGTTCGAGCATGAGTCGTTGGCTCGGGCGGCGTCTGAGAAGTTATCCCATCAAACACGTAGAGTCGCAAAGGTACGTTCCGTCTTAGCCTTTGGGCTTTTTCTCTCTGCGATGCTCATATCGTTCAAGTTGCCCCAGTGGGCCTTCGGATTAGTTTGTTGTGCTGTACTTCTCTATCTGGTACCGGAACCGCTGCCCCGAAAGGGAACTGCCGATACGATTCCGCCGAAAAGCAGGTTGAATGCGCACAGGCACCCAGCAGAAGACCGAGAAGAAAACTTTCAGAAATCGTCGAAGACAGTGCCAAAAGAATGAATGGCGGGATCCAAAGCGAGAAGGAGTCGAAGCTGATTGCCGCGATTTTGGCCGGAGATATTCAACTCTACCGTCAGTTGATTCGCCCTTACGAGCGGAGTGTCTATATTCTTTCTTTCTCCTATATGAAAAACGAAAAGGACGCTGAGGACGTAGCACAGGAAACGTTCCTGAGAGCTTTTCGGGATTTGTGGACTTTTCGAGGCAACTCGAAGTTCTGTGTATGGCTTATCACGATTGCGCTAAGGGAGGTGTGGAACCGGTTGCAGCCGGAGGTGGCTGTCCAAGCTGGTGTTCTGGATGAGGCGAAGGCCAAGGAAATGCCTGCATCTCCGGCGCTCCTGTGCGATTGGCGAGAACTTGGTCCTGACTCGATCAAACGGGAAGAAATCAGGAAGTCAATCCAGCAGGCAATTACGATGCTTCCCAGAACTTATCAGCAAATCTTCCTTCTGCACGATGTACAACAACTGAGCGTAAATGAAGTGGCACAGGCGATGGATATCCATACTTCGCAAGTAAAGGTAATCCTGCACCGGGCTCGAATGATGTTGCAAAGGAGACTCGCGCCACAATTGAAAGCGATCGACGCCCGAACGTTCGCACCTTGCGACGAAATTTGCACCTAACGTCCGCCACTGTCGGACTTCCGTCGCACCTTCGTCAGGTGCCGATTGAGATTTCTTTGACATGCCTGTCTATTCTGCAGGGTTAAATATCGACAGCGTGGCGGCGGCCTATCTGAGGACAGTTTGGTATCTCGGTTGCACTCAACACGACCTGAGTCAATTCTGTATTGCCTTGCGCGGACATGAAAGCAGCCAAGTGCCCTTTGGCGACGACTCGTGTGTTGAAAGAAAGAGTGCTATGACGATATTGTGCGTGTGCAACCGCATCAATCGCTTCTAAGGAGAAGAATTATGAATGAAGTCTTGTCAGGGCGGGGAAGTGAAGGTGGAACGCAAAACATTGTGTCTTCTAAAGGTTTTTCCAATGAAGCTAGAAGCGGATTAACTAAATTAGCCGCATCGATAAGGGATCGCAATATTCCTTTTCTGGTAACCAGTACGGGCATGATTGTCATGCTTCTCTGGGCAGGATCCTTTAAGATGACCGCTCCCGGCGCTGAGGGTATAGTCCCTTTGGTGTCGAACAGCCCTCTGATCTTTTGGCACTTTGAATTGTTCGGTCCTTATATCGGATCGGACCTCATCGGGCTCACCGAAATCATCGCAGCCGTATTGATCATCACTGGCTATCTTAAGCCTAAGGCTGGCATTCTAGGTAGCCTCATTGCGACCGTGATGTTCGCTACAACCAGCACCATGGTTATCACTACACCCGGTACGATTATTTCTGTTCACGGCATGAGGTACATGACTTTTTTGGGGCTGTTCCTTTTCAAGGATGTCATTTCGCTCGGGGCATCGCTCTATCTCATAAGCTATTTCGGCAATAAAGCTATCCTCTTAGAGAACGAGAGCCAGTGGCTCAAGAAATGAAGCACTGGCAGATTCCCGCACTGCATTCGAGATACAGCGACTCCAATTGAACAGCTAACCGGAAATGGAGATTCGCTGGAGTCAGTATGCAGGGACCCACAATTCTCTGACGCGTAACCAACAAACGGAGCCCATATGCATCTTCAAGAACAAGCGGAAATCTACGATCTTCTCATCCTTGGCAGCGGTGCTGGCGCGAAGTTGCTGGCATGGACCTTTGCAGGACGGGGACAGCGAGTTGCAGTAGTGGAACGCAAATACGTGGGCGGATCCTGCCCGAATATCGCGTGTCTACCAAGTAAGAACGTCATTCATACAGCTCAAATGGCACACAATGTTCGGCGTAGCGAGGAGTTCGGAATCAGCATCGATAGCTTCCATGTGAATATGCCCGCGGTAAGGGATCGAAAACGCCGAATGGTTCAGGGACTCGTAGACACGCACCTCGCTCTTTATGAACAAAGCGGAGCGGAGTTGATCATGGCATCAGGGAGATTCGTAGGTCCCAAGGTGCTGGAAGCGACGCTGCTCGATGGCACGAAACGGTTGCTAAGCGGGAAGAATGTAGTGATCGGCACGGGAACGCATGCGTCGATCGAAGACATCCCCGGGCTGGCATCGGCGCAGCCACTGACACATGTCGAGGCCTTGGAACTCGATACCGTGCCTGATCATCTGATCGTTCTAGGAGCTGGGTACGTCGGACTCGAGTTTGCACATGCGATTCGGCGATTCGGCAGTAAAGTCACCGTCATAGATCGCAATCATAGCGTCATCCATCATGAAGATGACGATGTTACTGAGGGCTTGAAGAGCCTCTTCCAGGACGAAGGTATCGAGCTGGTTTTCGACGCAAAGATAAAGAGCGTTTCAGGAGTATCAAGACAGTCAGTTCGTGTCAGCCTCGAACAGAACGGGGCGGAGAAATTCGTGGACGGCACGCATCTTTTGGTTGCATCAGGACGCGTACCGAATACGAAAGACATTGGGCTCGAACTTGCTGGAGTAGAACTGGCAGAAGACGGTTACATCAAAACGAATGAACGCCTGGAAACGACCGCTTCGGGTGTATGGGCGGTGGGTGAGGTTGCAGGTAGCCCGCAATTCACGCACATTAGTGAAGACGACTTTCGCGTGGTCCGCGACAATATGCTCGGTGGGAACCGAGTGACGACCGGCAGGCAAGTTCCTTTCTGTCTTTTCACAGATCCGGAATTCGCTCGCGTGGGCATGACCGAGAAAGAAGCGAAGCAGGAGGGAATTGCTTACCGTCTCTTTAAGATCCCGATGACGCACGTACTACGGGCGCGCAGTCTAATGGAAACACGCGGTTTCTTGAAGTGTCTCGTAGACCGCGACAGCGATACGATCCTCGGGTTTGCCGCCTTGGGCGTAGGTGCAGGAGAGATTATGGCGTGCGTACAGATTGCCATGCTCGGAGGGTTACCTTTTACCTCACTGCGCGAGGCAGTCCTTGCACATCCTACGATTCCGGAGGGATTAGTTGCGCTGTTTTCGTCGGCTCCGTCTTCATAAAACGCAGCCGACCCACCCGGAACAGGGATCATGGAAATCCCTGCCCTATGTTTGCGGCTGCCTCAGTTAACACTCCAGAGCTCACAGATGACGATGCAGCCTTGCTTTCCGGTCACGAATCTTCCCGCCACTGCCACTGCAGTCGACGCCATAACAATTCACTGGAGAGAGTATCTGATGGAGAGTGTCGAGTTGTGTGCACTCATGTTCTCCATCTGTTTCTCTGGAACTCTGATTTACAGCAAGACATCTCCACTCTCGGCAATCCCCGAATCCAGTAAATCGTTTTTGATGGGTGCCATCGTCGCGAGCGTTACGCTTCTGATTATTCGCTCCCCATTTGGCCGTCGGACCGGCGCACATCTCAATCCAGCCCTTACGCTCACCTATTTTTTTCTTGGCCGCATCCACCATTGGGACACCCTCTTCTACATCCTGTCCCAATTCGCTGGCGCAGTGGTCGGGGTCTTTCTTGCACTTGAAGTTCTGGGAGGACGCCTGTCTGCTCCACCGGTCCGCTATGTCATCACGGTCCCAGGAAGTGATGGGAGGGCTGTCGCATTCCTTGCGGAAATTCTTCTGTCCGGCCTGGTAATGGGAGTCATTCTATTCACAACCAACCGAGTGCATTTCATAAACTCGGCTCCGTTCTTCGTAGCTCTTATAACCTTCTTCTACTATGGTTTCTGTTCGTCGCTATCCGGGTTCAGCGTGAATCCGGCCCGCTCATTCTCGTCAGCTTTATTTGCTTCAGTATGGCAGGGAATTTGGATTTACTTCCTCGGCCCCAGCTTCGGCATGCTGGCGATCGCCCTGATTTATATTCGGCTCCCAGGAAAACATCGGGTTTATTGCGCCAAGGTTTTTCACGATATGAAGTCCCCTTGCCCTTTTCGCTGCGACTTCATGCAACTAGTGGGCAAAAAATGTTGTTGATGATGACTTGTTGTAAACGGCTGTGTTACTCCCCGTAGAGCCAGGGTTCGAGACCATTGCAGTGGGTATGCCGGAGTAAATTTCAATGGGATCCAAAGACCCCGTGATTGGGGTGTGTTGCTATAGTGGAAGACCGACACGTCGCAATAGGCTATGAAAACGAGGGTCGGAACGCAGAGGTTCGATGCAGGGATCTATTTTGAGATACGTGAGACCTTTGTCGCGCGATGCGTAAGACTTTTCCAGCCAGTCGAACGCCTCATCCTTTTTCCCTAAGCCGGCATAGACAAGCGCTATTTCATATCTTCCGATGCCATCTGCCTGCACGTGTTCTTTCAATCGTGAAATCGACTCGTCCGCCTCGGCTGCTCTACCCATACGGGCATAGGCATTTCCCATATGGCCCAGCGCGTGGGGCTGCTGGCCCAGCTTCTGGAATTCTGAAATAGCTGAGTCGTACATACCCTTTTCGGCGTAAATGATAGCCCGAGAGAAGATGAATTCAGAAGGGTCCTTGTTCACGTCGCCTGCTTTTTGAATGTTAGCCAGGGCTCGATCATACTGGTGAGCGAAGTAATCGATGAGTCCAAGATTGACATAGGAGCGACTGGAGACTGGATCGAGTTCGAGATTCAGTTTTGCCTGTGTAAGAGCCTCGTTGAGTCGGCCCAATCGCATAAGGTAGTAGGCATAGGTCGAATGGATCGACGTTGCGTTTGGGTTGAGTTCAAGAGCCCGTTTGAACTCCTTTTCGGGGGTAATCCAGTCCCAGTTGAGATTCATCAGCGCGCTCGCGAGCTCAGCGTGACCTCCCGGAAGTGCTTCGTCTAGCTCGATTGCCTTAAGTGCCTCGGTCCTTTGCTTGGGAAAAGCCTCAGAGTAAGGGAGTAAACCTGATTCGCCAAGCCAGCCATAACCGCTGGCCAGGGCCACATGCGCCGGGGCATAGCTAGGATCCTGGTCGATTGAATCTTGGAGGTATCCGATGGCCTTTCGGGGATCTGACTGGTTGAGAAGCTGGACGCCCTTGAGATAGAGTTCATGAGCTTCGGTGTAAGCAGGGCGATCTCGCGCGAGGCGTTCCTGGCCCAGCGGCGTTACTTCGATCATGATCTCGTCGGCGATGGCCTGCGCCACTTCGCCCTGCAATGCCAAAACGCTCGTCAGACTGCGATCGTATGTATGGGCCCAGATGTGTTCATCGGTCATGGCATCGATCAACTGGGCAGCAATGCGCACCCGGCTGCCCTCCCGCCATATAGACCCTTCAACGATGGCATCCACTCCCAACTCATGGGCGATCTCAGGGAGGGTTTTCTTCGTGTTTTTGTATGTCATCACAGACGTCCGGGAGATGACGCGCAGCGGACCGACCTGGCCCAGGTCTGCAATCAATTCTTCCGTCATGCCGTCCGCGAAAAATTCCTGTCGTGGATCGCCCGAGAGGTTTTGAAGAGGCAGGATTGCTATGGAGTGGATTCCCGGCGTCGCATTCGACTTTTTACCGAACGCTTTGAAACCCGCGTAGCCGATTGCCGCGATCAGGCTCAACCCCAGCAGCCCGACCCCGAATAGGTATGGCGTACTGCGGAATCGTCCTCCAATGGAATGAGGTGTATCTCCCGGTTCGCCGTCGAACGACTCCGTCGTGGGAAGGTGTTCGATGGCTGGGGGAGAAGTTTCGGCGTTCGGCAGAATGAAGGGACCCCAGTGGAACTTCGGAACATAGGATCCGGTCGGAAGTTCGATGCGGACAGGCGGGGGGGATGGCGCTTCGCGGTAGAACTGGGCAAGCTTCCTTCGAACTTCCGAGGCCTTGACGCGGACCACTGCATCGTTTGCGGTGTCATACGCGACGGGGCGTCCGAACATCTCGGCGCCAATCATCCGTTCTCGAAGGGAATCGAATCGGCCTGCTAAGGCATGTTCTACGATCAGTTGGAGAAAGTCCTGAGACCGTTTACTTCCGGCGAACGCACTGCTCGCGATGATTTCTTCGAGGTGACGGCGCACCGAACGATTCTGTTCCGCGCTCAGTTCGTCTGTCTTCGAAGATGGATCCATCGCTGACATTACTTCCTGACCTCTGTTCCGTGAACTGTATCATTAAGACCCCTCGGCTGATCCGACAGCAAACGGTCCTTCTCGAAGTCTGTATGTGACAGAAAATACAAGCAACGGAGGACTGATCCTCCAGCAAACTGTTTGTTGTCCCTCCCTTAGGCATCCATTTTGCGTTCAAACTGTTTTGAACATTCCTCGCAGAGGAAATTTCTCGTATCCATATTGAATGCGAGATCCAGTCGCCGCAGCTCGTGACAACATCAAGGAGCCTCCCCCTCCAGGCGGCTGGATCGAGACCCGGTTGGGATCGTCTGCTCCCCCGCTCGACCCCAGGACGCATTGCTTTCTAGCCCGTCAGGGGATCTTCGACAAGATGGGAGAGATCCACGGCTATGAATTGCTGTTCCGTTTAGGGTGTGACAACCATTTCACAGGCGATTCCGACGCGGCCACGCGAACGATGGTAGGCAACTGGCTTCTTCATGGATTCGAGGAACTTACGGGAGGCTCCCCGTCTTTTTTGAACTGTACACGGGAAGCATTAGTGGAAGGGTTGGTGACGCTGCTTCCGAGTAGCTGGACAGTGCTGGAAGTGCTTGAAACGGTTGAACCGGACGAAGAAGTGATGAACGCTTGCCGAAGGGTCAAGCAGATCGGTTACGGCATAGCGCTCGATGACTTTCAGTTCTCAAAGAAAATGGCACGACTCGTCGAATTGGCGGATTACATCAAGATCGATTTTCGACTGCCCGAGAGGGAGCGCACGCAAACTCTCCGGCAACTGGAGGGCAGCGGAGCAAAGCTCGTAGCGGAAAAAGTTGAGACGGTCGAGGAGCTCAAAATCGCGTTTGAGGAGGGTTTCGAGCTGTTTCAAGGGTATTTTTTCGGCCGTCCGACTGTCTTCTCGAAACGCAAAACTACTGTTGATTCACAGTACTATCGCCGCCGCCTTACGGTGCCCGAAATGGGGCGGATTCGTTGGAACAGTTTTGTCGGATGCGTAAACGAGTCGGTAAGACGAATGTCGTTTGCTGTGGAGCGGGTCATGGAGCCTCTTCAGCTACGAAAAGAAACGAATGACTTGCTCCTGGGAATTCCCAAACAAAAATCGCAGATGGCTAAGTCTTCGTAACGATAAGTATATGGAGGGAGTAGATGGTGCATAAAGAAAGCGAAACTCAATTAAATCATGGAAGTAAGTCGATCAGGGACATCATTTGGAAGTGTGAGCAACTTTGGGCGGGGAAGCTGTACAGCCGAACAACGTTCGATACGCTTAAAGAGGCGAAGGAGTTTGTAAGCCTGATCTGGGAAAGGGAGCCGGATCATACGTTTTTAATTGAGGCGGTTGAAGCCGGGCAGACCTGGAACTAAATCGCGCATCTGTGTGAACCTGGTCGAGTCTCGCAGCAATCGACCTTGTATTGGGCCTTGAACTATGCTCACCGATGTCTTCACTGATGCATCGTGATCGAAAGGGCGGAGCCTCTACTTGCCGCCCAGCGTCAATCCGTACAAGGTGTCGCCCGCACCCACAATAATGTTTTGCTGGCCATCCAACGTCCACGTGGAAGGTCCGTTGCTCACATGCTTGCCCAGCTTCTCCGACCACAGGATCTTTCCGTTCCCAGGATCGAATGCAGCAAGACGATCCGAGTCGCCGGTAAAGAGTAGATCTCCCGCCGTGGTCAGAATCCCTCCGGACATCCCGCCGCCCTCCTCTCCCATGCCTTTCGAGACATGCTTCCACCGAACGCTGCCGTTTGTTACATCCAGGGCGATCAGAGACGACGCCGGATCGAAGTGCCCGGCCCCACCGCCTCCATAGCCTTGCGGCTCCGGTGAGGTGTCATACAGGTAAGCGACTCCATAGCCCTCGCTTGCGTTTACATAAAACAGCTTCGTCTGGGGGCTATAGCTTGGCGGTGGCCAGTTCGTCGCGCCGTTGATCGGGACATCCACCATCGACCCGTCCACCTTAGGCTCTTTATTCGGATCAGGAATTGGCTGTCCCTTCTCATCGATCCCCTTCGACCAGTTCGCCGTGCCAGTAAATGGCTTCGACACCAGGTTCTTTCCCGTCACTCGGTCCAGCACGAAGAAGTATCCGCACCGCGCTGCCTGCGCCAGCAGCTTCCTCGGCTTGCCGTCGATCTCCATGTCGAACAGCACCGGAGTCTCCACATTGTCCCAGTCGTGCGTGTCATGCGGGGAGCCCTGGAAATACCAAACCATCTTTCCTGTGTCGGGATTCAGCGCAACGATCGAGTCCGTATAGAGATTCGCTCCCTTGCGCCCCTGCCCCGCAAACACAGGGTTCGTATTTCCCGTACCCCAATAGATCAGGTTCAGCTCCGGGTCATACGTTCCCGGAAGCCATGTCATGCCGCCGCCATGATCCATCGCCTGCTGGTTGGGCCAAGTCTCCGATCCCGGATCACCCATCTTCAGAGGTTCACTCGACCACCGCCACTGCATCTCGCCGGTCTCCGGATCGCGAGCCTCCAGATAGCCGCGCACATCCATCGCGTCTCCGCCCACGCCGATAATCACGTGATTCTTCACGATCACAGCTGCCATGGTGGTGAAGTATTGCAGCTTCTCATCTGCAACCTTCTTCCGCCACCGCTCCTTGCCTGTCTCTGAATCCAGCGAGATAAACCATCCATCCGGAGTCAGGAAGTAGATCCACCTTCCATACATCCCCACGCCGCGCTGCCCCAGGATGTGCCCGCCATGGTCCTCAAAGTTGAATCGCCACTTCTCCTTGCCCGTCCGCGCATCCACCGCAAATACGTGATCGGGAATCGTGAAGTACAGGACTCCGTTCACCATCAGTGGAGTCGACTTGATGACCAGAGGCCCGCTTCCGCGCAGCGGAGGAATGCCCGTAATCTTGTACTCCCACTTCGTCTTCAGCTCTCCGATATTCTTCTGGTTGATCTGCGCGATCTCGCTGAAGCGGCGGCCTGAGTAGTCCCCGTTATACGTCGGCCAGGTGTCAGCAGGCGGATGGAATAGCGTCAGCGCCTTCGAGTCCAGGCCCTCATACTTCGCGGCCGATTGTGCAGAAAGCTTCGGCGACATCACGATGGCAGCCGATGCACCGAAAAACAGAGCGAGTTGGAGAAGGGAAGAGGGCTTCATTTCAGGGTCAGCAAATACCGCGTAAGGTTATGGAGATCATCGTCTGAATACTTAGGCAACAGCGCGCGATGCCCTGCCAGCTTGTCCGGAATCTCCGCCATGACCGAATCCGTTGGCCACGTGGCAATCTTTCCGTCTGCTGACTTCAGCGTCGTCTCGAAATCGTCGTAATGAACCAGCGTCCCGCGGATTTTACTGCCGTCCGATATCGTCACCGTAGCCTGCCGTGGCTCATGACTCGCCGGCCAGCCAATGCGCGCCAGCATCGCCGAGGGCTGCGGATACTTCGCGCCAACCTTCGCAAGGTCGCCTGTCACAGAGTGGCAGCTCGCGCAGTTCGCAGCAAAGAAAGCCTTGCCTTTTGCGGCATCGCCGCTTGTCATCGTATCGCTGTGTTTGTAAAGGCCGCGGTTCGCTGCGAGCTCCACCTGCTGGTGTAGATACTCTGCAATGTCATATCGCTGCGCCTCGGTCAGATTTGCAAAGGCGGGCATGCCCTGGGGGCGTCCGTTCTTGATGACCTGGCCAATCTCCTCGCCCTTCTCATCGTGCAGCACCACAATCGAGCGCACCAGGTTCGGGGCCTGCGCGCCACGCGCATCCGCCCCATGGCACGCCGCGCAGTTCTGAGCATAAAGCGGCTCACCCCGCTTCGCCGCGGCAGCATCGGGAACCGCCCCCAGGCCGAGAAATACATGAGAATCGCGATTGGAGCTCTTCCGCGTCGGGGGCTCCAGGTTCGACTCCTGCGCGCGCGCCAGTACGGGCCTTAAATGGACTCCATGGATCGTGGCCCAAAGGCATAGACAGCTTGCTGCCGACAGCACAATTACGAATGCCTTTGACCTCAACGCGCAGTTAGCCCCTTTCCCGACATCGCTGCAGCGCGACGATTCAGTGCGCGACAGTCTTCACCTGGAAGCAGCTCCAGTATATCCATCACAACGGATCGAGTCCGTCGGGCTCAACCACTCTTGGGCCAAAAGAAAATCCCTCTCCTGCGGAGCTCCGAGGTCACCAGCTCGGAACGCCTTCAAAAGATTAAGAGCGGTACAAAGGCCCTCATTTCCTGAAGTCTCCAAAAAAGACCTCGACCCGAGGGTGAACTTTTCCACAGAGATTCTTGACACAGCTGATAACCTTAAATCAAGAAGAAACAAGCCCGGCTCACAAGCCGGGCTTGTTATTTTAATTCTTACCAGCCAGGAGGTCCGGACTTAAGCTATTTATTTGGAAGACTTTGCGCAAAATCGGTAGGGGGAGGGGGCAGGCAGACCATCCGGCAACGTCATTCACTCTCGCTCTCCTGGTAAGGTCGATCGGCCAAACCGCGAAGAAATATCACCCTGCTATCCTTGCGAACGATGGCCGAAGCGACCAAACCTACCTCGGCCGGCGTCGTCGCCGGAGCCACTACAGCGCTTGTCCTCCTCACCGCGCTCAACTTCGTCAACTACATCGACCGTTACATCCTGCCCGGCGTGCAGGAACAGATCAAAGGTGAATTCCACCTCACCGACGAGCACATCGGAACCCTCACCTTCTGGTTCATGATCGCCTACATGGTCACCTCGCCCATCACCGGATGGCTTGGCGATCGGTTCCCGCGTAAGCCGATGATCGTCATCGCCGCCCTCTTCTGGAGCGGCATCAACTTCTTCACAGCCTCGGTCCACAGCTATGACTCGCTCAACATCCGTCACGCGGCGCTGGGCATCGGTGAGGCGAGCTTTGGAATCTTCGCCCCCGCCTTGCTCTCGGACTTCTATCCGCCCGAACAGCGCAATCGAGTCCTGACCATCTTCAACGTCGCCATTCCGGTGGGGGCAGCGCTTGGCTATCTCGTCGGAGGTATCGTCGGCGAGCATCACGGCTGGCGCATGGCCTTCATCGTCTCGGCTGTTCCGGGAGCCATCATCGCACTGCTCATCCTCTTCTTCATGAAGGAGCCTGCGCGAGGAGCCAGCCAGCACGAGAAGGCAAAACTGGAGAAGGGAACCGTTCTTACGCTCGTGAAGAACAAGGCCTATCTTGCCTCCATCCTCGGCTATGCCGCCGTTACCTTCTCGCTCGGCGGAATCTCCTGGTGGATGCCGTCCTTCCTCCAACGTGTCGATGGCCGCTCGCAATCGAACGCTGCCTTCCTTATGGGAGCCGTCACCGTCGTCACTGGCCTGCTGGGAACGATCACCGGAGGCGTTATCGCCCAGCGCTGGTCGAAGAAGACTCCGAAGGCTCTCTACCTCGTTCCGGCGATCAGCGCCGCGCTCGCCGTTCCTCCCGCTCTGGTGTGCTTCTTCGGCCCGCATAGCCTCACCATTCCATCGCTTGCTCTGGCGATCTTCCTCATCTTCCTCGGAACCGGCCCGGTAAATGCTGCCACCATGAACGCGGTCCGTCCCGAGGTTCGCGCCACGGCGATGGCCGGTCAACTCCTTGTTATCCACGCCCTGGGCGACGCCATCTCGCCCCGCATCATTGGCGCTGTCAGCGATCGTTCCACCCTTAACCTCGGGCTGGGGTCCACTCTCGTGACCCTCCTGCTCGCCGCCGTAATCTTCTTCATCGGCGCCCGCTACGCTCCGCCGCTCCGGGAGGACGAGCCCGTCGCGGCATGATTTCGTCGTAGCATCTGAAGAAGTAGCGTGATCCCGACCGGCGTAGCGAAGGGGTTGCTTCTCTAACCATGCTGATAGATCGACTGACAATCGGACTCGCCTGGCTCCTCGCCCTCGCCTGGCTATGGAAGGCAGTAACTGCAGCCCTGGGTCTCCCACGGATCCCGAACCTGCTCAAGTCCAAATTCGATCACGCTCCTGCCGGAGACCCGGCGATCACAATCATCGTGCCCGCCCGCGACGAGGAGGATGCGCTGCCCGCCTGCCTGAAATCTCTGATCGAGCAGGATTATGCGAACCTAAAGATCCTCGCTGTCGATGATCGCTCAACCGATGCAACTGGAGCGATCATCGACGCGCTTGCAGCTCGACATCCGGATCGATTGCGAGCCTTGCACGTAAAGACGTTGCCCGATAACTGGCTTGGAAAACCGCACGCGATGGCGATCGCCGCCCGCGATGCCATCGCCATCGACCGCCCTGACTATCTCCTCTTCACCGATGCCGACGTATTCTTTGAGCCGCAGGCCATTCGCCGCTCCCTCGCCCACGCCGTGGCAACAGACGCCGATCATTTCGTCACCTTCCCCACACCGCTCATCAAGAGCATCGGCGAAGGCATGTTGCTCGGGTATCTCGGAGTGATGGGACTGTGGGCGACGCGCCCATGGAAGGCCTCCGATCCGAAGGCTACGCGAGACTCCATCGGTATAGGGGCGTTCAATCTTCTGAGAACTGAGGCGTATGAGAATCTCGGAGGATTTGAGTCCTTGCGAATGGAGATTCTAGAAGACCTGATGCTGGCTCGAAGAGTGAAGCTCGCCGGCCTCCGCCAGTGCGTCGCGATTGCGCCCGGAATGGTGACGCTGCACTGGGCCGCTGGAGCCTGGGGCGTTGTCCATGTAATGACCAAAAATCTTTTCGCGGTCTTTCGTTTCCGGATCATCCTCGCCCTGGCAGCCTGCGCGTGGCTCACCGTTCTTTGCCTGGGACCAATCGTGTTCCTTGTCTTTAGACAGACACGGCTTCCAGCCGTTTTGACGCTGATTGCGATAGTCATGCTCTACCTGTTGAGTACGCGCCATTCGAAGATCTCGCCCTGGTACGCGGTGTTATTTCCTGCCGGGGCAGCGCTCTTTCTCTACTCGTTGTTACAGTCCGCGCTAACAACGCTGCGGGCAGGTGGAGTGACATGGCGGGGGACGTTCTATCCTTTGAATGAGCTGCGCAAAAATGTCACGCCTCTGCGTTAGCAAAGGCGTGACAGGATGTACGAAACAGAATTTAAGCTTCTACGAGAACTTTACCGTAGCGTTTCTCGACATACTGGTCGAGAATCTCCTGGAATTCCTCGACGATACGATCACCCTTGAGTGTCGTGAAGAGCTTGCCGTCCACGTAGACCGGAGCCTTCGGTTCTTCGAATGTTCCTGGCAGGGAGATGCCGATATTCGCGTGCTTGGATTCGCCGGGGCCATTGACGATGCACCCCATTACAGCGAGCTTCAATTCCTCTACTCCGGCATACTGTTTCTTCCACTCCGGCATCTGCTCCACTAGATAGCTCTGGATTCGCTCGGCGAGCTCCTGGAAGTAAGTCGAGGTTGTACGTCCGCAGCCTGGGCAACTGGTGACCTGCGGCATAAAGCTGCGTATTCCGAGGGATTGAAGGATTTGCTGTCCGCAACGCACTTCCTCCGAACGGTCGCCACCGGGAGTTGGAGTAAGACTGACACGAATTGTGTCGCCGATTCCACTCAGTAGAAGAGGCGCAAGCCCGGCTGCCGAAGCTACGATGCCCTTCATCCCCATCCCGGCCTCGGTAAGGCCAAGGTGCAGAGCGTAGTCGCATCGGCTCGCGAGCTCGGTATACACATCAATCAGATCGCGGACACCCGACACTTTTGCACTGAGCACGATTTGATCGCGCCGCAGCCCATAGCGTTCGGCGGCGGCGGCGTTGTCGAGTGCCGAAACTACCATGGCTTCCATCATGACGTCGCGGGCAGGTTGAGGATTGGCGGACTTTGAATTCTCATCCATCATCTTCGTCAGAAGCGCCTGATCGAGCGAGCCCCAGTTAACGCCGATGCGTACAGGTTTCTGATGTTTTACGGCAACCTCAACCATGGTGCGGAAGTTGTCGTCGTCCTTGCGGCCAATGGATACATTTCCGGGATTGATGCGATACTTCGCCAGCGCCTGTGCGGCCTCCGGGTACTTCGAAAGCAATAGATGGCCGTTGTAGTGGAAGTCCCCAATGATGGGTGTCGTCCAGCCTTTTTTCGCGATACCTTCAATGATGTAAGGGATTGCCTTTGCAGCCTCGTCGTTATTCACGGTAACGCGCACCATCTCGGAACCGGCACGGGCGAGCGCGGCGATCTGTTGCACTGTGCTTTCGACATCAGCTGTGTCGGTGTTTGTCATGGATTGCACCACGACTGGTGCATCGGATCCGACGTGGACCCCTCCGATATTGACTGTTACCGCACGACGACGCTGTATGTCTGGCATAAACTCTCCACTCTCAAGTTTACCATCCGGCCTTCCCGGGGCATCGCGATACACTAACGAGAACGGCCCGGTAGCTCAGTTGCATAGAGCAGCGCACTCCTAACGCGAAGGTCGCAGGTTGGACTCCTGCCCGGGCCACCAAAAACCTTATTATTATATGCAACATGCGAACCTTTCATGGCTGACGCCGTGTTGACTAGCGGTCGAATTGGGATACTTTTGAGCCAGAACTGACCAGCTATTGCACCTCGTCGCAGCACGGTGCAACAGGACGAATGGAGCCAACTGTGTTGGTCTAATTGATGCCTAGTGAGATGCCTTTTAAGGAAGTGCTTGGTCTCTGGGGATCGCCTTGCGGCATGGAGCGGTACATGGCACTTGGGTACGTGGCACCGGCGATGCAACCGGGTTAAGGACTCGGGCAAGAGGCGACCTCGGCTTCCAAAGACAGTGAGAAGAAAACCCGAACGTCTTTTCGGTATGAACCCAAGCGTGGATCGAAAGCGTTGGGGGTTCGGAAGTTGAAGCTGGGGCCGATACCGGTCCCAAGGCTAGAATCGAGCGATTTTCGATCGCATTGCTTGAGTATCTTCGGGCGCTAGGGCATATGGCACTAATGCAACCGAACCCGGTCGATTTTATTTAGACGCTCAATACATTCCGTATTTAGACGGCGTCGATTTGCGATCTCTAAGTTCTGCAAGCGATCAATCTCGTTTGGTTGCGGCTTATACCTTCCTTGGCCTTAGCTGTCACGGCTGAGACGAAAGCCGGGTCATCCTGGTTTCGTTGTTTTGGGCGAGCCACTCCGGCAAAGTCCGGATCCGAAACATCGCGAACTCTTCGTGCGATTTCTTGTAGCCGGTTTGCCGACGACTACAAAAATTAAAGTCGTGATATTTACCAATCTCACCGAGGCTGAGATCAAACATCTGCGAGCACAAGGCAGAGAGGTTCAGCAGTCTCAAGGGGATCATTTCTTACAGCTCATCGACCAGTCTTCAGTAGCCCTGCCTCTTTGAGTTCCCATCAAGTCAAATTTGTCGTGTTTCTCTTAGGGGAGTGACTAGTTTGTCGAATGTGAAGGATCAGAAATAGTGGTGGAGGCGATTCTGTCAATGACTGAAAGTCGGTGTTCCGGCGAAAGATGGCTGTATCGGGCAGACATCGTTATTGTCTTGTGCCCAGCCAATTCCTGAATCTCTTTTATGGATGCGCCGGCCTTCGCGAGCCAGGAGCAGAAGGTGAGGCGGTTACAGTGCCAGACGTATCCCTCGATTTCCACGTCCTGTAAGCAAGGGACGAACCAGGAACGGGTGTCGAAGTAGGGGCCTTGCCGAACGAAGACCGGATCGCCGGGCTTATGCAGTTTGTGCTTGAAGTCGCATCCTTTACCTACCAGCGAGCTCTGTTTATGGTTTGGCCCGCGGGGGAGTCTTGACCTTGCACCTGGGGATGTCTGCCGGAGTCATCGCTGCGTATTCTGCGGGCGTGTGGGATTTCTCGCCGAAGGCAGATTGCAGCTCGCGGCGCGTCTCGAGGACCTGGGCTCGGGTTTCACCATCCTTCGGGAGTGGATCGGTGCCGGCGTCGGTAAAGTCGCTGGCCCATTCGGCTTGAAGCGCCGGATGATCGCACATCGGACGCGCGACGTTGATGATATTCACAACGGTCTTCTGTGCGATGGCGCCGCAGAAGATCTTGACGGCCATGTCGTGATTGAGGCGGATGCAGCCGTGTGAGAGGGGAGTGCCATCGACCGGAGCGTACTCATGAAGCGCGATGGCTCGAGCGCTATCAATCTCGGTCCAGAATTCGATGCCCCCGTGATCCCGAACATGGCGTATGACATTTTTGCGGGCAACCGGCGTGCAGTTTGTATCGGCCTGCCGGGATTTGGATTCCGAACAGGTTGCGCTAGAGGTCCCGGGTTCCACGCAACAATGGCCCTTGCCGGTGGAGCACTGGTCTTGCTCCGTCCCGCCGTCCGTGCCGTCGTTATTTTTCCAGTGCACAGTCACTGTCTCGGGAGCAGACTGGTCGATCGTAATCTGGTCGATCCATTTTCCATCCGGCTCGGCGGCGCAATCCGCATGAGCAAAGCGCCTCATCACGGCCGCTCCGGCGGTACGTTGCTGCACGGTGTGGACCAGTTCGTGGGCGATCAAGTTGCGTCCTGAGGCAGTTGAGGGTTGATAGCCGTCGCGAAAGACGATGTGGTTTCCGACAGTATAGGCCAATGCATTCAGCGATCGGGCGGAATGGGAGGCGGATGCGCTGTCGTGAATGCGAACGTCCTCGAAATTGGATCCCATGCGGGACTCCATGAAGGTTCTTGTCTCTCGGTCGAGAGGCCGTCCCGACTCGGCGATGCTTTGTGAAGTCGCGCTTGAATCGTTGCCGGGGAAGAGTGCTGATAACTTATCCGCACGACTGACACACAGTCGGTGCGATTTTGGTTGGCAATAGAGCAACAGAGGCCGAGCTATCTCCTATAACCAGATCGGCTAATACGTATCTCACAAATGTGGAGACCGCTAAGCGGTCGCAAGAAGAGGAATGTCAAGATGTCTCGTTTACAAACTATCGATCCTTCAGTCGCCACTGGAAAAGCCAAAAAGCTGTTGGATGACGTAAAGGCCAAACTGGGGTTAGTGCCCAATATGACCAAGGTTATGGTCAACTCGCCCTCTGTCTTGGAAGCGTATCTGGGTTTCAGCGGGGCGCTTGCCGGCGGTAATCTCGATCCGAAGCTGCGGGAGAAACTGGCCCTGGTCACTGCCCAACAGAACCGCTGCGAGTACTGTCTCTCGGCACACACCGCTGTCGGCAAGATGATTGGCATCAGCCAGGAGCAGATCCTAGCTGCTCGTCAAGGTAAGGGTGTCGACGCTAAGGAGACCTCAGCACTAAGCTTCGCCAAGAGGATGCTGGACACTAGTGGGCAGATAACCGAATCTGATTTGACTGCGGTCCGTGCCGCTGGTTTTTCGGATGGCGATATCGCTGAGATCATCGCGCACGTCGCGCTGAATGTGTTCACCAACTATTTCAACACGTCGACAGACGTCGCTATTGACTTCCCGAAAGTCTCCTACACAGATGTTAAGTAAGAGCAGCGAACTTACGCGGTCTGTGAGCTGTCACAGACCCCGAATGGTCTACTTCAACATTTTGAGTACCTTTTGGAAGGTAATTCCGCCAAGAGAAAAACTAATTCGAGCAAACTCAAGTGCTCTAAATGCAATCGATCTGTAAGGAATGTTGATGATTTTTTTTCTTCCCGTGTTAGTCGGTTTGTTCTGTTCCGTCGTTGTCCCGTCAACGTCCAAGGCAGAGGTAACTCCACAATCTACAGGCATTGTGCATACGGCAGATACTGATCTTTCCTACGAACAGTTTGGACATGATGCTGGGAAGACTCCGGCCCTCATTGTCAATGGGGGCCCAGGCTTCTCCCACACGTACATGTATTTCACAGATGTGTTCACTAAGAAGTTCTCGCAGAACCGTAGCGTCATATTTTACGACCAGCGTGGAATTGGGAAATCAAAGCTGTTGCGTGCCTCCGCTCCCGAAGGACTAGAGGCTCAGGTAGCCGACCTCGAAGCTCTTCGCGCCAGGCTTGGCTACAACAGAATCGATCTCATCGGCCACTCCTGGGGTGGATTGCTCAGCATGGCCTATGCTGCTGCATATCCTCAGCATATTCAGCACCTCGTTCTCATTGACTCTGCAGGCCCAAATTGGTATAAGTCACGCTACCTGTTTGAAGAGGTGTTTCCCGATCAACTCGCCAATGAAGACGAGATTGCAAAGGGAAACGATGCAGCGGCCAAATCTTCTGGGGAGTTTCTTAGGCGATTCCTCGCACGAGATTTCTACAGCCAAGAACGTTTTCAGGAACTGATCGGGAAACTCAGTAGCGAAGAATTGGCCAAGGTTAATAACCAAAATATCGATGATGCGGTTCAGGATGCGCTAAAGAATAGCGATTTAACCGATGATCTGAAGAGATTCACGTTTCCGACCCTCGTAATGTGGGGGCGGTACGACATCAACTCCGCTGTCGTGACGGGCTGGAAAATCTCGCAAGCAGTACCAGGGGCCAAGATAGTGATCTACGAGAAAAGCGGTCACTTTCCATTCTACGAAGAGGAAGCTTCTTTTCTTCACGATCTGAACCAGTTCCTTTCGGATACTTCGGGTTCCACACATTGACTGGAGTGGGAATGAATCTGAAAGATCCCGACTCCCAAAATGGAACAGGGTTCGTGGGCGATAACTCAACTTCTGAGCATCCCTTCGCCCATGAACCTGTGCCGTGGCTCCAATCAGAATTGTCACAGAGGAACTGTGTCGAACTGATCCAAATAGACGCCGCTATCCAAGCTTCCAAGACGAGATAGGCTGGAATGTTAAAAAGGCTTAGGCGAAAACATATCTTGTGGCCGGATCGTCCATGATCCACCAAGGAATAGCAATGAACTCAGTAAAAACGGTTTGGAATCTACTTTGTATTGGGATGTCTCTCTTCCTATCGAGCGTGTTTGCGTATGCACAAACGCCTATAAAAATCACCGTAGATTTGAATGACTACCGAAAAGGTATTATTCATTCCCATCTCACGATTCCAGTCAAACCTGGGCCCTTGACACTTGGCTATCCAAAATGGATTCCTGGCGAGCATGCCCCCGCCGGAGCTCTGAATCAGATCATCCAGTTGAAGTTCAGCAGCAAAGGCAATTCTCTGCCATGGCATCGAGACAATGTCGAAATGTATGACTTCACGCTCAACATTCCCGTTGGTGCAACTGATTTAGATGTTGATCTCGATTTCGCATCTGTAGATATTTCTGATGGATTTTCTGCAACTGTCACAACTAGCGAACACATCGCCATTGTCAACTGGTGGCAGCTCGTGTTATTCCCGGTGGATATGTCAGCAGATAGACTGATGTTACAAAGCCGATTACTCTTGCCTCGCGGTTGGCTATTTGGTACTGCACTGCCAATACAGTACGAAAACGCCGGCCAGATGGATTTTGCACCTGTGTCGCTTCGAACTCTAGTCGATTCCCCAGTAGTTGCCGCTGAGCACTTCCGAAAGATCCAGTTGAGAGGTCACAAAGCTGTTGAACTGGATCTGGCTGGAGAAAGCGAACGTTCCATTGGCATCCGTTCTGAACAAGTAAGTCACTTCACCCGACTGGTCGAGGAAGCGGAATCACTATTCGGCGGTGCTCCTTACTCCAAATATCATCTTCTGCTGACATTAAGCGATCCGCTTGCTCATTACACGCTGGAGCATTCTTCATCGAGCGATAACCGATTTGTCGAAGACGCACTCTCTTCATCCGATAAGTTTCTTACTACAGCATCGACCATCCCACATGAATTTGTACATGCTTGGAACGGTAAAGCTCGGGTCCCCAGCGGCTTCGACACACTGAACTACCAACAACCCCTAAAGGCGGATCTAGTCTGGGTTTATGAGGGCCTAACAGAGTATCTAGGAATGGGTCCTCACAACACGCAGTGGATTCTGGAGTCCGAGGGCTTTTCGAGAGGCTCTGGCTTTAGATGCAGCGGAGATGGCGACTCATCCCGGCAGGCAGTGGCGATCTATTGAAGACACCGCTGTCGCAGTGCAACTGCTCACGACCGCGCCCGAGGCTTGGCAGACCGAACGACGCTCCACAGATGTCTATGCCGAGGGAGCTCTCATTTGGCTTGAAGCTGACACCACCATACGGCGGCTCTCAGACAACAAGCATACGCTGGACGACTTCTGTAAACTCTTCTTCGCAGTGGTCTTGAACGGACATTCGAAGACATATTCTCTCGAGGATGTCGTTGCAGACCTTAACGCCGTGCAGCCCTACGATTGGAAAACCTTCTTTGCGCAACGACTTCAGTCGACGAGTCCGGCGCCGCCGACTGGAGGCATCATTCAAGCTGGCTGGCGGCTCTCATATCAGGCTCAGGAGACAAACATAGTCCGCCATCTAGAACGGGCCCATAAGACGGACCTTTTGTGGCCCCTATGGGGAAGCCAGGCAACAGTTGATGAGAGATTCTCTATAGGCATTCTCGTTAACGACGATGGCACGGTATTGGATGTCAGTCGCGATATGACCGCTTTTCAGGCTGGCGTCACTCCGGGAGTGAAGATCATCAAGGTAAATCACCGCCCCTTCTCTTCTTCTGGCCTTCACGACGCTGTCGCGCAAACATCCCATGGGGGCAAGCTCCAACTTGTTTTCGATCACGATGCAGTCCGACATACAGCAGAAGTTAGCTACAACGGTGGTTCTAAAAGTCCAGACTTGGTGCGTGTTAGCGGAACTGATGATCTCCTGACCCAAATCATCGCTCCGAATGCGTTGAAATGAAGCAAATTCTGGCTGATCATTTTGTAACCATTGGCACTCTGCGCGAATGCGTGTAGCCGAGGTCCTTCGCCGTGTTCTTGAATTCACATGGATCGAATCCTCTTGCCGATAGGCTTCTCGAACATATCGATGCCCAACCAGATCTCCGGAACCACACACCCATGTCCACCTCTCGCACGCGCTCCGGCACCACGCGGAAGATAGCCACTTACCTGCTTTGGACTACTCTCGGACTCGCCGGCATCTCCGTCCTCATCTTCACCGATCTTCCTCTTTTCAATCAGCCGAGCGCCTACCGCACCAAACTCATCAAGGATGTCGTGCTACTCGTTCCGCACATCATCACCGGAGTTCTCGCAACCATCCTCGGGCCATTCCTCTTCTCTACCCGCTTCCGACAGCGACACCTAAAACGGCACCGCATCATGGGCCGTGTCTATGTCATCTCCATCGCCATCTCTGCTCCCACTGCACTCATCCTGCAACACGATGCCCTCCCCAGCCTCTTTTTCGCCAACGGAGTCACCGCCACCCTCTGGCTGCTCTGCACTTTCGCCGCCTTCTTCGCCGCCCGCAACCGACAGATCCAGGTCCACCGCCAGTGGATGATCCGCTCCTACGTCTTCACCCTCAACTTCATCTTCTCCCGGATCCTCAACCCTATCCCTGCATTCTTCAACATGCCAGAAGAAGCCTTCGCCCTTACCCTCCTATTCCTCTCCTGCTGCTACCTCATCCTGCCCGACCTCTATTTCAACTGGCGCGAACTCGTCACCTTCCGAAAACTGTAACGCAGATAACACTAATTTCGTGGAAGGAGGTCTTGTATGATCCGCCACGCTACGTCCCGCGATTGAACTGTAGGAGCCTGAAATTACGACAAATAGCTCTGAAAAAACTACGCCAAATAATTCTTAAAAGTGACAACTCAGGGCTGAACTGCGAAGAAGGGTCGAGCAGTTGCCAAACCGGTCAGCGAAAACAGGGAAGAGGTTACTTTATGGTCGTCCTCGTTAGACAGCCATCTCTTTAGAGCCATAGATAAGCACTGACCGTGAAACATACAGGTTGATGTGGCGCGGGCCGGACTCGAACCGACGCATAAGGGCTTAGAGGCCCCTCCCTTACCACTTGGGTACCGCGCCATGGGATCCGCACTTTGCGTGAGCGACGTCAGATGCTCGACGCAAAGCCAACGGAAAGTCAGGTTCTGCGACTCTGAACTCGTGGGCCGTCAGTCGAAGGCCCGCTCCATCGAACACCGCCACTCCAAAGGCGCAGAAAGATCACTGAAGCGAAGAGAACAACGCCGAGTGGCAGCGCCATCCGATTGAGATCAACGCCGGCGAGTTCTCCCCCAGCCACTCCGAAGGAAACAACGACAACCAACGCCCCCAGGGCTCGCGAAGAACGCATCGCACGGCTATGCCCGGTGATGGCCAGTTGTTGCGTCCGCGCAGCAAGAAATCCATCGGTCCCATCGACCAGGATCATACCGAGCGAGAAGGCCGCTCCCAGGATCCAAGGGTTCAACTGTCCAGCGAGCAAAAGTGCCGACAGTTGGCTCGCGGTCTCGAAGCCCATACCGAAGAGGACGCCAAGTAGAAGCGGACTCGCCTGAAAGAACCGAGGAGGCTTCGGATGTTTATGATGCTTCTGGCTCCACAGCCGCCAGAGGTTAGCGAATCCGAGGGCCAGAAGAACCCAAACCGTATAGGGAGCGACGACACCGGCAAGCAACTTCCCGAAGCCGACCGCCAGGAGAGTCACGATGATGCCGTGTCCCACGGCGAAGAAGACTCCGTTCCACCTTGAGGGATGGAAGCGTGCCAGCCCGTCGATGATGGAGAGATGATCCGGATCGACGCCATGCCTCATGCCGAGAGCCGCAATTACTGTAATGAGAACCGCTCCTTTCATCTCTGTCCTTCAAATCCGAGCGGTGCTTGAGTGCGATAAGGCATCATGGCCAGGCTGAGCAGCTCTTTCGGAAGAGGAAGTAGTTCATCGGCGTCTTTTGACTGTTCTGCCCAATCCGCCAGCATAGCAAAGTGTCTTCGGCTGTTGAGGTGCGCCAGCCATTGAGTGCCTTCCGAATTTGTGATCATAACCACGTTAGGTACATCACAGGGGCCAAGGCACCCGCTGACCGATAGATGGACTCGTTTCAATAGGCCTCGAACCTTCCACTCTTGTTTGAGCCATTGCACCGGAACCCCTGGATGCCCCTTCTCCGTCTTTCCGCAACAACATCCATCGCAGATGCTGATCTGGGCCAGCATCAGTCGCTTCGGAGCGATTCCCTCTGGTCGTGACATATACTCTCCTCATTCTTGTTGTCGTTAATGATATCTTATTAGCGTTATACATTGAGGAGCGCGTTAATGAATCTGTTTGCAAAAAGAAATCCTGAGAAGGGACTCCGGACACAGCAGATCAAAGCCATGGTCGCGGAGTTGCTTGAACTGGACCAGGATGTGACGGTTATAGTGACCGAACTGAATTGTCAGGACGATGACTGTCCAGAGGTGGAGACTGTGATCGCCATCTTCCGCCCCGAGCAGCCGAAGCTCCAGATCACCTTGCATTCCAGCATTGAAGAGCTTACGGATGCCGAGATCGAACGGTCTTGCCGGAATGTAGAGAACCAATCGAATCAGTCTGAAGAGATGCTGTTGGCTTCAGAGCAGCACAACTAACATACAAGGAGATCGTGCATGGCAACAGCAGCGGTAAGTGAAGACAAACGCGTCCCGGTTACGGTATTGACCGGTTTTCTTGGCTCCGGTAAGACGACCCTCTTGAACCGCATCCTGACCGAGCAACATGGCAAACGCATTGCAGTCATCGAGAACGAGTTCGGTGAGGTGGGAGTTGATCAGGAACTGGTCATTGGCGCGGAAGAAGAGATCTTTGAGATGAATAACGGCTGCATCTGCTGCACCGTCCGTGGAGACTTGATTCGCATCCTCGGCAATCTGATGAAGCGGCGTGAGAAGTTCGACTACATCCTGGTTGAGACGACTGGTATGGCCGACCCTGGCCCTGTGGCGCAGACCTTCTTCGTCGACGACGAGATGCAGAGTCGGCTGAAGCTCGATGGCATCGTCACCTTGGTTGATGCCAAACATGTTTGGCAGCATATCGACGACTCTGATGAGGTCAAGGAGCAGATCGCCTTCGCAGATGTCATTTTGCTGAACAAGACTGATCTTGTGCGGTCCGATGATCTGGACAAACTTGAGCGCCGCATTCATTCGATGAACGCAGCAGCGAAGATCTACCGCACGAAGGATGCAGTCATCGACATGGATAGTGTGCTCAATGTGGGCGGTTTCAATCTAGACCGGGCCATGGAGGTCGATCCACTTTTTATGGAGCCGGAGTACCCCTTCGAATGGGGCGGTATCTATTGGCTCAAGGCGGGGACCTATACCTTCGACCTTCAACCAGGCCCTGACTCATCGATGACGGTCGTTCTACTGCCTGCTCCGGAGAGCAATCCCTTGGATAGCTTGGAACCCCTTCTCATGGAGGCTGTCCTTGGATTCTCCGCTCCTGCTGTGACGAGGAACCCTAGAGATCCAATTCTTGTAGGGCAGCCGAGTGAGTTGTCTCTGGAAGCGAGCATCCTCACATACTCGATCGAGATTTCGTCCGATGGCGACTATGCGCTGTTCACGGAACACTGCCCAGACGAGTTTCAGGCAAAACTGATGAATGTGGACGGGATACAGTCTGCGCGCATCGAGAAGATCTTCAGGCCTGACCACGAGCATGATGAAGAGGTATCCTCTGTCGGCATCGATGTTGTGGGCGATCTTGATAAACGTCGCTTCAATCAGTGGTTAAGCCTCTTATTGCAGACGCAAGGAACAGACATCTTTCGGATGAAAGGCATCATCAGCCTGAAGGGCGAGAAGGAGCGTTTCGTCTTCCAGGGAGTTCACATGCTCTTCGATGGTCATCCAGATCGCCCATGGGGTCCCAACCCGCGCCGCAACCAACTGATCTTCATCGGTCGCAATCTTGACCGCGTTGCTCTGAATGAGGGGTTCACACAATGCCTGGCGTAGCTGAAGAGATCACGCGGGGTAATCTGCTTCCGCAAAGTTGGCGGGCGATTCTGGATGAGGCGGCAGTCTCCGTTGGCTGGTCGGCGACCGGCCGATATATGGCCGCCGCCTCGGCGAGCGGAGCCGTCTTTCTGTTTGAAGCTGGAAACGGCCGACACTTGAAGCGATGGGATGCCCATCGCTTTGCCGCAACCGTGATTGCATGGCATCCACATGAGGATTTACTGGCTACCGCCGGGCAGGATGGGAAGGTTTCGATCTGGAATCCTGAGGACGACGCTCCAAGCCACGTGCTCGAATGTGGAACTTCCTGGGTGGAGCATCTGGCATGGTCGGGATCGGGCGAACATCTGGTAACCGCCTGCGGCCGTCTTCTGCGGCTTTGGTCCCGTACCGGAGAATTGCTGCAGAGGTTCGACGAACAGCCAAATACCATCGCCGGGATCGATTGGCGGGCCGACTCGCAGGAGTTCGTCTCTGCGTGTTATGGACAGGTCGTCTTCTGGTCTCCGTCATCCAATACGCCAAAACGGACATTCGAGTGGAAGGGATCGATGCTCTGCATTGCCTGGAGCCCGGACGGTCGGTACATCTGTCACGGAAATCAGGACTCAACCGTCCATTTCTGGATCGTGGCCACAGGCAAAGAATTACAGATGTCTGGCTACCCATTGAAGGTCGCTCAGATTGCCTGGGACCGACGATCAAAGTATCTCGCAACCGCCGGCAGCCCGCAGATCACGGTGTGGGATTGCTCCGGCAAAGGGCCCGCCGGGCGAAGGCCACAGACTCTGAAATATCATCTCTTTCCGTTGCGCGCCATGCGCTTTCAGAGCGACGGCCCATTGTTAGCCTCAGGGTGCGCGGAGGGAAGGGTTGCCATTTGGAAGCCAAGCAAGCGGGACGATCCGGATATGACAGCCTCGCTTGGATCACCGGTCACCGCCCTATCGTGGTCAACCGCGTCAGGCCATCTAGCAGTCGCTACTGAAGACGGTAGCGTTGTGGTCTACGATCCGCGTTCTACTTAACTTTTAGAACAGAAGAGCAACGATAGCTCAAGCCTGCACCCTAACGAGAGTGAATTATTATTAGTTTTATGGTGTATTCGGATGACTAGGGAGATCCAGACCAGAAAAACACGACAAAAAGAAGCCATACGCGCAGCTTTTCTCGAAGCGGATCGCCCTCTTTCTCCGGACGAGGCTCTTGCATTAGCTCAAAGGCGAGCGGACGCCTTGAGCCTAGGAACTGTCTATCGGAACATCTCGAGCCTAGTCGACGATAAATGGCTCACTACGGTTCAAGTTCCCGGCTGTCCAGCACGTTACGAGGTCGCCGGAAAGGCGCATCATCATCATTTCCAATGTCGTAGATGCGGCGCTGTTCATGAGCTTGAAGGATGCGATGTACCAGGTAAGCCGCATCTGCCGAGGGGCTTTAAATACCTTGATCACGATTTCTTTGTCTACGGCATCTGCGACGCCTGCCCCAAGTGATTTTCCCCACGTCATACTGGATAGACGACTCCAATTCTTGGGTCATGCCTTCTCCACATACCTTGAAATAAGGTAGTACGGCATCGTCGCATGTGGCCGGAATCGCATTTGCCGGTAGGAGAGCGGAAGCGTTGGAGGCTTCCGCTCTCGGACTTCTATGCAATCTGCATTCAGCGATATTTAGTTAATGACATGGGAATGGTGGTCGCAGCAGGCCCGGCCCGTCAGGGAAAGGGTACCCGCCCGCATCAGCAAGGGAACGAGCAGCAAAGCCGCCGCATTGTCGGCCCAACCAATGCCGAATGTGGCATGAACAAGAAGACCGAACAGAACGATCGCCGCCTGATACGTGCAGAAATCTGTCTGTTTGGCGTCCGTCATCATGGCTGTGCTGCTGAGCGCCAGCCCCACTTTGCGCTTGGCGCGGGATAGCAAGGGCATAAAGATCAATGCCGCAGCTGTGACTCCGGCCCCGATCCAACTCGTCTCCGAAATACGGTGCCGCCAGAGATTGAAAGTCGCCTCGATCAGGACATAAACCCCCAACGCCAACAAGCAGACACCCGCGATGCGCAGGCTGACGTGCTCCGCGCGATGGCGACGATGATGGTCCATCTCGTGCGACATCCTCCAGAGCAGTGCGGCTCCGGAGACAACCTCGATGAGTGAGTCAATGCCAAATCCAGCCAATGATAAGCTGTTCGACCTGATCGCAGCGACTAATGCGAATGCAGCTTCGAGGCCCGCCCAGGCGATGGTGAAATACTCGAGATTGCGTCCACGACGCGCGATTGCTGCCCGGTCCATTCCAGAAAAGATAACGGCTGCCATAAAACTTCCTTAGCGCTCTACCTGAAGAGCGAATACCAGCATTGGTTCAAAAACGCGGTTACTTGCTGCAATTCGCGGAATCGCCGCAAAGCACAGCAGCATATGCCATCGGGAAGGGCTGGTTCTAGTGGGGGAAAGAAGCCGCAGGAGGTGGGCGGATCGAATAGACACGCACTTGAACAAAGCCAGGAAGGTCTGTGTCGCGGCCTGCCGTATACATCGCACGACAACATGATAGGTAGATTGCGAGAGCCACGACGACAGCGACGAGAGTCGCGCCAAGCATACACAGGCTGCAATGTCCGTTGTCAGATTTTTGACCGGCAAGGTGAGCGTGACTGGCGGCGGAAGTTGTCGCACACAAAACGCACAGTATGAGAATTGCACCTAAGACAACGCGTGCCCATCCGTATTTATGCCCTTTTTGCTGCATTAGGAACGATTATGGCCTCACTATCCTTTTTACGTCAATCAGATGATTGAATTTGGTCGCCTCTGCTGGAAGGAAACGCGAGCAAGACATTAATGTCAAATGAGGATGGTTCCGCGAGTGATCGATCGCCGCGGTTCCTTGGGTGTCGGCTGGTGCTCACCGTCGCTGAAGTGAGCCCTGGTCACCCCGATGCAGTATGTAGCGCCCCACAATTCGAGTTCACTGACCCGCGCATCACACGTCAGCGCTCCTTTCTACGAATATCGCCCGAACTTGTGTGCATCCGGAGGACGATGCGGACCTGAAGTTTCAGCCGAACCCGCCCATCCTCAGAATCTTACTCCGAACAATTCCAATGAGACTGGTACTTCATGTGATCGTTGGTTCGACCCTGATGCGCCGGTTCGAGTCGGGCACGCGCCACCACAAATGCAAACATCGCACAACACTACATGGGGAACCCGACAATATCTCAGGCAAGAGATTCTATTGCGCGATGCGGGGCTACGGCGTATTCAAACCATCTACGAGAGAGTTGCGATAGGCGCGCAATGCGGGGATGGTGCCAAGCAGAGCGCCGCCGACGATGGTAGCGAGCGCGTAGAGTTCAACCCGCGTGGAGAGACCGACGAGCGCGACCGGCAGGCCGAAGCGGCTTTCGATGGTACCGCGTAGCGCAAAGAGAAGCGCGTAGACCGAGACGATGCCGAGAGCTGTGCCGGCCGTAGCGATAAGTGTGGATTCCACAAGGAAGAGCAGGAATATCTGACGCGCATGCAGTCCTACTGCACGCAGGATCGCGATCTCCCGGCGACGTTCGTTCAGAGCCGTGTATAGAGCGATCAGCATGGCGAGCAGGCCGACGATGAGAACAGCTCCGGAGACGAGCGAGAGCGCGGTGTCGGCGTAGTCGAAGAGGCCCCAGAGCTCCTGCAGCGTATAGGCGGGAATGATGGAGGTGAGCGGCTCAGGCTTGTAGGTATTGATCTCGCGCTGGAGGTAGAGTGTGCTTACCCGAGATTTCGCGCCGAGCAGAAAACAGGTAATCTCGTCGACTTTGAGCTTGGACAGATCAAGCTTTGCGCTGGCTTCGCCGATGGCGGGCGGCGTGCCGTCGGTCCAGCCGAAGTGCATGGCTTCATCTCCGAGCAATGTTATGTAGACGGCTCGGTCGACGGGAGTAGCCGTAGGTGCAAGGATACCGACCACGGTGAAGGGTGTCGTCTCGTGGTTGAATATCGACTTCTCCTCGATGCCATGGGCAAGAACAATCTGTCTTCCCATGTGGTCATGGAGGCGTTGAGCCGCCTCGGCGCCGAGAACGACGTCAAAGACTCCCTGGGGAGCGTGTCCCTGCGCGAAGCTGAGAGACTTGTCCCGATGGTATTGATAGTGCGCGTAGAAGTTATCGTCAGTCGCGACGACGCGGTATCCGTGGTAGGAATCTCCCATGGAGATGGGAATGGTCCAGGCAACGGCGGGATGATGCGCGAAATGTTGATAGGTGCCCCAAGAAATATTGTTCGAAGCGTTGCCTATATGGAAGATGCTAGAAAGTAGCAGCGGCAGGCCGCCGCCACGCGCGCCGACGATGAGGTCTGTACGTGAAAGCGTTCCAGAGAATCCAACTTGCGTAGCCCCCCGCAGGCGGTCGACACCAACCAAAAGCATGATCGAGAGCCCAATGGAGAAGATGGTGAGCGTTGTGCTGAGACTGCGGGCGCGTAATGACTTGAAAGCCAGACGCAGTAGGGTCATACGCTTATAGCCTCTGCCGATTCGTATCCACCGCTGATCTCCGCGAGCGATAACGCTTCGTCGAAATGGGTAGCGAGCGAGCGGTCGTGCGAGACGAACACGAGCGTCGTTTCCACATCATTGCGTTTCTTTGCTTCGCCAATCACCTCTGTGAGAAGCGCAAGAAACGCATCTCGCCGGTCTGTATCTAGCGAGGAGGTAGGCTCATCGGCGATCACTAGTGCAGGTGAACCAATGACAGCGCGGGCTATGGCAACCCTCTGCTGTTGGCCTGTGGACAGATGCGTAACGGGGGATTTGAGGTGCGTGCTAATATCAAGGAGGCGTGCGAGGCGGACCACCTCTTCCGACAGTGTGGGCGCGACAATGCGGGCGCGGCGGATGGGATGAAAATCGCACGGCAAGGCGATATTTTCCGCGACTGTGAGGTACGGAATGAGGTTGAAACCCTGAAAGATATACCCGATCTGTGAGCCACGCAGCGTGTCTCGAGCTGAGGCGGACAGCCGGGTGAGGTCCTGTCCGAGGACTGTGATGCTTCCCCTCTGCGGCACGAGAACACCGGAGATGAGTGAGAGGAGTGTCGTCTTTCCACCGCCTGAAGGGCCATGCAGGAAGATACGGCGACCGGGCAGGATGATGAGTTCATCGACGCGAAGAATGGGATACGTGGGCTTGTAGGCGAAGCGAACATCCCGCATGGAGATGGCTGGCGTGATCGTCATATCTTCCTATTGGGTGTAAGCTCCGACACTATCGCCATCCATGATGAAGGAGATGTCTCCATATGGGCTGTTCACGGTAGTGACGTGCAGCCGACCGGTAACAATGATCGGCTCAGTGAAGGACATCGTCGCTTTTTGATTGTGCTGCAGCTTAACGTAGATCATCTGATTCGGGGGTGGCGGCGGAACATGGATGCAGGCGCCAGCGAAAGGCACAAGGATAAACTCGGTGACCCGGTCAGCATCATCTTCAAGGGGAACCATGAAACCAGGAACAGAAACGATTTGATCATTCAGGGCTCGCGCGGGAGAGCTTGATTGGGTGGAATTGAGGGTCTTGAGCGTGGACCAGCTCACAGTAATTGGCGCTGGCATCGGGGCAGCCAGAAGCAGGGCACTCGAAAGTATCGTAGCGAGAATGGGCGCGATTCCTTTCATCAATTCGCTCTAAGCAACCCTCACCTAAGTACATGGACGTTATGGCTGCTCATTTGGAAGCGTTGCGCTTCGTCCGTCGTAGCTTTTCTCTGGGGACAAGTTTGTTGACTGAGGCGGAGATGATTCCCGCCCGCGCTATTTTGAAGGCGATGGAACTGGTCGACCCGCTGGCGTAGATTGAGGAAAACGCTGTCCACGACTGGCTCCGAACGGACGTTCTGTGAAGGTCGTCCAGCGGGATGACTGACGCTCATCCGCCGAGTGCTCCATCGCATCCCACATGTCTGCGGAAAGACCATTGAAGTCATAGACCACCTTGCCGCCACGAAGTGTCAGCTCACAAACGAGTCGCTTCGTGCCAATCATCTTTGTGTTGTACATATCGACGAAGCCGAAGTTTCCCGTCTCTATCGAGAGTACTGCCACGTCAGCGACGGAGCCTACGGAGAGATTGCCTAGTTGCTCCTGCCTGATTTCATGGGCGGGATGCGAGGTCATCTCGGCAACGACCTCTGGAATCGTTTCGCCGAGCAACACCATTTTGTCGGCTACGTTGAGGAGGTCCTTCATGCCGTTGTTCATCGATTCGACATGAAGATCGGTGGAGATCGAGTCCGGCAAATACCCACTCCTGATGATGGGGGCCGCCACCGTCCATGCGAAGGAGCCGCCACCGTGCCCAACATCGCAATAGATGCCGCGCTGTTTCATGACAAGGAGGGCTTGGGAGGCAAGACCAGTCTGTGGGTCCTGCTCACCACGGAGCCCGGAGAAGCAGTGGGTATAGATGTCGCCGCGGCGGAGATGTGTCGAGACTAGTTCGAGTAGCGGGCGCTCTATCCGCCGAGCTCCGTAGTCGATCATCACCGGGATATTCGCGAGATTGCCTGCGATCACGGCTTGATCGTAGGGTTTCCACTCGGGTCCTGTGAAGTGGGCACTCTTTACGCCGACGATGACGCCTGGAAATTGTCTGGCCTTTTCACCGGTGAGCTTACCGTCCATGTCGTCGAGGTTGTCCTCATATTTAGAGCCACGCATGCCGGAGCCGACAATATTGAGTTCGGCGAGAACGCGGGTCTTGGAACGGTCAATGACCTTGTCCTTGAAGTCATCGAAGTTTCGCCAGCCTGAGCTTCCCGCATCGACAATGGTCGTAACGCCGTTGCGCAGGGTGAAGCCATCGGGATAGACAGACAGATCGCCCGCGTACGAACCGCGCTCTCCTGTGCCCGTGTAGACGTGGGTATGAATGTCGATGAGGCCAGGGGTGACGTAAAGGCCCTCCACATCGATAGTTTTGAGAGCATCCTTTGAATCAAGATGCTCCGCTACCGCCGCTACCTTACCGTCCTTAATACCCAAATCGCGTACGGCGTCGATCTTGTTCTTGTCGTCGATAAGATGACCACCCCTGAGCAAAAGGTCATATGGCAGTGGATTGGGAGGAACGGGCCGCGCACGGTGGCCTTCCTGCGCTAGGACCACTGTAGATAAGAGGAGGGAGGTACAGAGAATGACGCGTCGAGTATTTCTGATTGCCATAAGGGATCCTCTAAAACAGATAGCAGAACCGAGAGCCGAAATCCAGTCTGCGTCGAAAGCTTAGGAACGATCGACTTCAGCCCCCACGGTCAGCTTCGAGGGCTTTGGTCCCTGCTTCATTGTCGGGGGCTACGAGCCTGTGCCAGTCCAGCCAGAGTTGGCAACCGTCCGGCATCGTATCCGCAATCTCGATGTCTATAATCTTGGTGCGCTCCCAGTGGCGGCGCCACCATGATGCAGAGTGCAGGCACCAGAGATCGTTCGTCCACCAATCGCGAAGATGTTTCGGAATAAAACTGTCGATCTCTTGCATGGGGCCAGCCCCGGCGATGCCGATACCTCCGCCAGGCTTCACGAATCGGGCGAGGTAGTTGAGGTACAGATCGTCGGTCCCGTAGTAAGAGAAGGAATCAAGCGACACGATGACGTCGAAGAATTCGTCGCTGAAGGTAGCGACCGGGCGTCAGCATGCACCGGGAAAACGCTGTCTTCGACTCCCGCATCGCGGATTCTCTGGCCGTTCTCCACGGCACTGAACCACAGATCGGTGGCCCAAACCTGAACGCCGAATTCGCGGCGAAGAAAGATCGAGGAGGTGGCGCGTCCGCAGCCAAGGTCGAGTACCCGCATTCCAGGTTGCAGATCGAGTGCGGACGTGAGCCACTCGGCCATCCAGAGTGGATTCGCGGCCCCGCTGATGCTAGCAAGGAGCCATTCCGGGTTGTATTGCGAAGAGAGGGGAAATCGCTCTGAAATGGTGGGATGGTCTGAGATCGTATGGGTCTCCGTTCTCGAACTTTAGCTTGTGCTGCGACGAGGCGCGACAAACTCAGACCACAACCTCGTGTCTGCAGCATCTTGGCGCATTGTATCGCTCACATGTACGCGTAGTCGGTGATCCAGAAGTAATGCGTCGCGACCTCAGTTTGTGCATAATCCAATGCACTCATCGACTCGATCTAGACTCAGAATCGACGGTTTATGCACTCCTCTAAATTGCCATCACATAAAGAAACAGCTGTGATTCCGTGTGGCTTAATGAGTGACTCACCCTGTTGGCGCCAACTGAGGCTCCACCTCCGGTTGCGCCCATCCGGCGTGAGTGTAACTTCCTGCAAGCCGCTTGTCGGTGCGTTAAGGTAGGAGGCAAACATTTCGGAATTCCTTGACAACGTTCGAAGATTAGACACACAATGTAGTTCTTATGGTCGGAGAGTTTGAATATGTGCTTCTCACGGCAGCTGCCACACTTGGCGACGACGCCTATGGCGCGGCCATTCGCGAGCAGATCGAGAGCACTACCGGTCGCCGCTGTTCCATCGGCGCGCTCTACACCACCATCGATCGCCTCGAGTCAAAGGGCCTGCTCGCCACTTGGATGGGAGAAGCGACAGCGGAGCGTGGCGGCCGCGCCAAACGAATGGTGCGGCTCACTCCGCAGGGTGTTCGGGCCGCTAAAGATTTCTACAACGCGATCATGCGCGTCAGCCGAAAAGCATCTTGGGCTATTCAAAGTCGAAAGAGGGTTGTATGAGCCTTTCGTCCGGTGTGCTTCAAGCTGTCTCACACTTGTTGACGCCTTGCGAGCGCGAGGCGGTGTTGGGTGACCTCACCGAACATGGCATAAACCGCTGGCAAGGCATCGCCGATGTCCTCGGCCTTTACCTTCGTCACCAGGTCGGCCTCTGGAAGAGCTGGCGACCATGGCTCGCCGCCTTCGGTCTCGCGATCCCATCAAGCCTTACGCTCATGGGGCTCTCGGTCTCGATCGCGCAGTCTGGTCAGCGCTGGATTAATCACAGTGTACTCAACGGGGCTCAGGTCACCCTGAGCCCCGGGTTTGCCCTCTTGCTCTCGAATGTCATGTTGCTTGTCGCGTGGTCTTTCACTGGGGCCTTCGTCATGGGATCGATTTCACGCCGCACCGTGCGCATAAGCATTGTGCTCTCGTTCGTGCCCTGCGCCTTCTGTCTTGCGCGCTTTCGCATCGAATCACTCTCACGCCTTTGCCTTCTCCTGTTCATGATTCCAGCAGCTTGGGGACTTGTTCACGGCCTGCGCTTCGCTCAAATCCGTCTGCGCTCTGCCATCTTTCTGGCAGCAATCATTACGGTGCTCACCATCCCGGCATGGACCACCAAGGGAGCATGGCTCCCCAACTGGACACTAAGCTGGCCAGCATGGTATCTCGTCGCAACCGCGGCTCGCGGTACGCACTCTCTCAAGGACCATCACCCATGGCAGACCAACTGACTATCAATGTCAACGGAGACGACCGTGTCGTCACGGCAGCAGCCGAGACCCCATTGCTCTACGTCTTGCGAAACGAGCTGAGACTCAGCGGCCCTCGTTATGGCTGTGGCGTCGCCCAGTGTGGTGCCTGTGCTGTTCTCGTAGATGGAGCAGAGGCTCGCTCCTGCATCACACCTATCGCCTCCACCACAGGCAAGAAAGTCACCACCCTCGAAGGCCTGCCTTCGATCTGGGCGCAGACTAAAGGCATTGCACCAGATCCCGGCACACTCCATCCTGTACAACAGGCATGGATCGACGAACAGGTGCCACAGTGCGGTTATTGTCAGAGCGGCATGATGATCACGGCCGTCGAGTTGCTTTCCACCAACCCCGCGCCAAGTGTTGCGCAGATCAAGGATGCATATACCAACAAGCCTCCATCGCCGCACCTCTGCCGCTGCGGAACCTACGCCGCCATCATTCGAGCGGTGCAACGAGCTTCCGCTGCAATGAAAGCCTGACTAGGCATCGTTATGAACATCATGCTTCCGTCTTCGATCCCCGCATCTTCCAGAGCGCTTCTCCCTCGACTGACCCGGCGCGACTTTCTAGGGGCGGGAGGTGTGCTCATCGTCTCACTCGCCACACGACGACTCCATGCGCAGGCATCGCAGGCCGCACCCTCGCGTTCCATCTCCATTGCTTCCTGGCTTGAGCTACGCGATGACGGCACAATTATCGTTCGCACCGGCCGCACCGAAATCGGCACCGGCATGAGCGGCTTCTACCCGCAGGTCATTGCAGAAGAGCTTTGCGTTCGTCCCGAGACTATCAAGCTCATCATGGGCGATACCGATTGCACACCCGACGGCGGCTACTCCGCCGGCTTCCTGACGGGAGCGGACAACCTGCGTAAGGTCGCCGCCTATACTTACCAGGCGCTTCTGCGGCTTGCTTCAAAGAAACTCCGCACGCCCGTTGAGTCACTTACCGTTGAAGATGGTGTCGTCTCGGGAAACGGACAAAAGATCAGCTACACCGATCTTGTGCGCAACAAGCGACTCGACCTCACCATTCCCGTCTCCGGTCAGCCTGCCAGCGTCGACCCCAAGTCGTGGAACGGTATCTCCGGCCTCGACGGACTCGTTGTGCTAGGCAATCCTCCTACGCGCCCGATGAGCAAGTACAAGATCATCGGAACTTCAAATCCCATGCCCGGCATCCCAGACAAGGTCACTGGCCGCGCTCAGTGGACCTGTGATATTGCACTGCCCAACATGCTGCACGCACGAATGGTGCGTCCGACTACGCTTGGTTCAACGCTCATCTCCGCGGGCAACCTCGACAAGGCGATGTTCCCCAACGCACAGGTTATCGTGAAGAAGAATCTCGTCGCCGTCGTTTCACCGAATGAGTGGGAGGTCGTGACGGCATCACAGGTTGTTGCTGCCGACACAAAATGGACAGAGTGGACAGGTCTTCCCACGAGCGACAAACTCACCGAAACGCTTCGCAACTACAAGTGGACCGCTCCCTCCGAGGGTAAAGGCAGCATCGAAGAGACAGCAGCTGCGCTTAGGTCATCCGCCAAGCTGATCTCCGCGGCCTACGAGCAACCGTTTATAAAGCACGCACCCATTGGCCCTTTTGTCGCCGTGACCGATGTTCGTACTGACGGCTCTGTTACCGTCTGGTCACACTCTGCCAACTCCCAGGGGCTGCGAGCGCAGATCGCCAATACGCTTTCAGTATCCGTCGATAAGGTTGTCGTGCGCTGGCTCGATCATGCCGGACAGTTCGGCCGCACCACCTTCGGGGGCGATGGTGCGGAAGGCGATGCAGCGATCCTTTCACAGATCACTGGCAAGCCGGTACGCGTGCAGTGGACGCTGCAGGACGACCTCGCTTGGTCTGCCAGTTCTCCCGGCTGGGTAGAGGACATCACATGCGGCATCGACGCCAATAACCACATCACAGCGGTCAAAAGCTCGTTCTACTCGCCGCAATCCAACGACGCCCGGATTGTAGGCGCCATCCTCGCGGGCATGCCCACCAGCCAGCCCAAGCCCGGTTATTGGATCGCTACCGAGTGGCCTTACGACCGCATTGCGCATCGTCGTGAAGAGGTCTACGGCATGCCCAATCTCGGCATCGACTCCCCCACCGGCATCGGCATGCGCGGACTCATCATGCGCACGCCGGGTCAACGTCAGCAGAACTTCGCGCTGGAATCACTCCTTAACGAAGCCGCAGCGGCCACTGGCATCGACCCTATCTCGTTCCGCCTTGCTCACACCAGCGATCAGCGTCTCATTGATCTGGTTCACGCAACAGCTGAGGGAGCCGGCTGGGAGCCGCGACCGTCGCCAAATCCCAACGCGAGCAGCACAGACGGCAAACAACTACATGGCCGTGGCATGTGTCTCATGGTGCGCCAGAACTCCTGCTGGGTCGGTATCGCAGAGATCGTCGTTATGCCGTCCACCGGTGTCATCCAGGTGACGAAGTTCACGATCGGTGCTGACCCCGGCAAGATCATCAACCCCCGCCAGCTCGAGCGCTGCATGCTAAGCGGAGTCGTCATGGGCATCAGCGAAGCGCTCAAGGAAGAGGTTACTTTCGACACCGGTAAAATCACCAGCACTCTTTGGACCAGCTACAAAATTCTCACCATGGCCGAGATGCCCGAAATCAAGATCGTGCAGATATCCCGTGACAACAAAGGCTACGGCGGAGGCTCAGAAGCTGCTAACGCGGTGTGCCCTCCCGCGATCGCCGCTGCTTTCCACGACGCCACAGGAATTCACCCCCGTCGAATCCCTCTGACACCCGCCTACGTCACTCGCTTGCTTCAAGTAGCAAAAACTGCTTCGTAACTATTTGGGTCGTCTGACGTTTTCTGAATTGTCTTATAGACGAAACCCGAAGTTGACAGTTTCTTTTTTTAGTTGACGTTAAATCGCAATGTGCTCATTAAATCGGGATCTAGGATCAAAATGGACTGTTTGTGAATTCCTCTAAATCGCCTCATAATCCATGTCAAAAACAGATAGAGTGAGAGTCGATGCATTAGGGAACCGAAATTCGGTTTAAATATCTTGGAAGAACTGCTGGAGGGAAGCTGATCCAGCAGTTCCCTAAAAGCGGGCTTGGTTGTTCCAGTAGACCTTCGAACAGGCCCCAGTGCCGAAAGAGGCAAATCATAGAACATAAGGCCCCAAATGGTTATGACTTTGGATACCAGACCAACGCCGGGGCTCTTGCAAGCCCCGGAATTTAGGATGATTACCAAATCACTTTCACACCCAGTTGCATCACACGTGCACCGCCGCTGAACTGCCGATTATTCAAGAACAAGGCGGAAGTGAGATTGGAATAGGTAGTGCTTAGAGCATTGTTTACCGTACCGATCGGGCCGCCGGAGCCAGTCTGAAAGACACTGGGCTGCGCCAAAGTAAAGTTACGGTGGTTAAATGTGTTGAACGTATTTACCCGGAACAGAAGAGAAAACCTCTCGTTCAGCTTCACGGTCTTAAGTAGTGCCATGTTCCAGACACTCATTCCGGGAGACCCGAAGCTGTTGCGCCCGAGGGTAGGCATGGCGCCCAGCTCGGCCTGTACGTATCCAGCATTGGGATTCTGGGCGACATATCCAGCCACGTTGCCACTACCTCCAAGGCAACCAGTATCGATCGAGGCAATGCTAGTGACACCACCAGATCCCGCGCAGACATAGTTGACGGCTGTCCCAACTAAGGGACTTCCGGCTGGATTAAGGATGCCACGATCTGCAGCGGTATCAGCGTTAGCATTCGAGTCGGCGTTAGAGAGGATATCGACTGGTTGCCCGGACTGAGCAATAAACGATCCAGTATACTGCCACCCGTTCGTCACTGCTTTCAACGCACCATAACCATTCTTGAGGCTGGGGAGCTCGTAAATCCATGACATCGCAAACTTGTGACGGATGTCCAGGGCCGATCGGCCGCGGTCTTGCCGCAAGTTCATCCAGTCGAACGGACGGCGTGGATTTACCACACTGCTGAACAACTCATTCGTAGAGTCATCAATGTTGTGTGCCCACGTGTAATTGGCGCGGAACATGAAACTGCGCGAGAACCTTCGGTTTAGATCGACTGAGGCAGCGTGATAGGTGCTGCCACCAATCTGTGGAAACGCGGTCATCAGGCTGAACTCTGGATGTATGAACGGATCGAAGTTCTCAAAATCAGAGAGCCGCGAACCGCCCACGATGGCACCCGGAATCTGGCCTGCACTTAAGAATGTTGGCAGGGGCTGCAGCCCCGCTCTGAAGGCGCTGATAGTGTTTATGCGAGCCTGAACGGGAAGCTGGGTTGCGCGTGTGCCCAGATACCGTAATTCCAAACTAGTATTGTTCATGACTTGCTGCTGTATTCCCAACGTCCATGTCAGGATTTTTGGTTGTTTCTGATCCAGAATGATGCCCTGAGTTGCTGCCCGAGCATCGGCCTGGGTCGTGGGAGGCACGTTCACCTGCAGCAGTCCCCCTCCGGCCAAAAAACCCGTGCCGGGACCGCCCGCCAAGTAATTCGCGCACCATGCCGGAGAACCAGGCAGCGTGCAGGTGATGTTCGGATTCTGCTCGGTCTGCAATTGCGGTGGGAGTTGCAGTGTCGCGAAATTCTGTGGCGTGACATCATAAGAGACGCCAAAACCGCCGCGAACAGCCATTTTTCCCTGACCTGTGGGATCCCAGGCAAAACCAATGCGCGGCATGAAATTATTCGTATCTGTTTTTGGCGCCCGGAAGTCGAATACACCAGGCAAAGTGGAGATTGCATTTAGCGTCTGCAAATTTGCAGACGCCGCGTTGCTCGTCCATTCGTAGCGTACGCCTAGATTTAAGGTCAGACGAGGCGTTACCTTCCAATCATCCTGAACGAAACCGTAGAGGGCATACTGATTTCCATCGAAGATATCGGAGCCCGCTCCTCGTAGGGCCTGATTAAACCCATTTGGAACTTGGTCATTGATTAGTGTCTGAAGGTCCGCATAGTCCCATTCACCGCGTGAGCGAGGCAGAAATTTCGTCGGAGCAATCCATCTGCGATACTCAGGGCCGAACTTGATCGTATGTGAGCCTTTGATCAAGGTTATGTTATTCAAAACCTGATAGTTGTTCTGAACGTAGCTTTGTGGCGAATTATCCTCTGGACCTACATTCAAACCTAGGACGTCCACTTTGGCGTTAGGAAAGTTTGCAAACTGGGTAGGCACTGTATATGCCTGCACAAAACGTGAATAGGACATGCGCAGGTCATTGACCGTATGGTTGTTGATGGACCACGCATCGGTGAGAATGACTTTCCGAGTATCCAGGGCATAAGCCCCTGTGAATTGAGACTGTGGTGTCTGCGGGTTAACGTTCGGAGAGCGCTGCCTGCCATAGAGGAAGCGCGCACGCACTTGATGCTTACCTATGTTGAGGTCACCGTTGATGTTGAAGTCATGCTGGTTGAGGTAACTTGGCGCAACTGGCTGAAATGTTCCGACAGGAATCGCCACGCCATTAACGGTTTCCGCGGGCGCATCGGCCGAGGGCGCAGTTGGGAACTGGTCCAGGATAGTCTGCACCGCACCGTTGGCCGCCATGCCCTTTAGTCGTGCTAGACCTTCGGCTGTAGGTGCAAGTTGCTGCACTGCAGAGGCGGGCAAACCGAGATTCGAGAATTGGTATGCACCATAGATGAAAAGTTTGTCTTTAAGGATAGGCCCGCCAACATCGGCCCCGTAACGGCTCCGGTCAATCCGGCGAGGTGCCGTCAGACCGGAACTCTTCTCCAAATTGTCCATGGCGTTGAAGTCACGGTTGTTTGTAAATCCCCAGAGCGATCCATGCCAGTTGTTTGTACCGGACTTGGTCACAACGTTAAACTGACCGCCTGCGGAGTGGCCCAATTCAGCACTGAACATGTTGGTCACGAGATTGAAATCAGCAACTGCTTCGGGGATAACATCCGAAGAGTGGCCGGTGACGTCAACGCGATTGTCGTCCACGCCATCGATGTTGAAGCTATTCAGTCGAGGACGGGCTCCGCCAATGGAGCCGCCCTCCCCCAACACTCCTGCGCCTTGGGAAGTAGTGTTGGGCGCCATCAACGCGAAATTCAGAGGTCCGCCGCCGACACCTGGATTGGGTATATCCATGATTGCGCGTCCAGAAAAATCGTTAGAAAGCTGAGCAGAGGCGGTCTGCACAACTTCAGTATCTACTGAAACTTCCACAATGGTATTTTCAGCGCCCACGACCAAGCGTGGATTCGCCACTACGATTTGGTTCGGCAACACGTGAACATCTTTCTGGGAATAGGTCGAAAAGCCCTTGGCGCGAGCTTCTACCCGGTATGCGCCAACCAGCAAGTTGGGAAAGACATATTCTCCTGTCGAAGTTGTCTGCGTAGTTTGTTGAACTCCTGTGTCCTGATTTGTAACGATGACCTCTGCTTGCGAGATCACGGCCCCCGAGGGGTCTTCTACCGTTCCGCGCAGGGTTCCGTCTAAACGCTGCGCATACGCGGACAGCGACAAGAGAGTTGCAACAAGTGCTGATACTGCATATTGAAATGTGCGTCTCATTTTAGCCTCCGTAAAATAACCAGTGGCGACCGCAAACGACAGAAGCAAGTAGCGGGAGCGGACGAGTGACTTTCCACTCTGTCCATCAATCGTTCAATGTCCAGAGGCCGTCACGGTCTGTTCGCGCACTAGCGCACACCACGCTAAGCGGTTAGCAGAGGCGGGTGCAATTGAGGTCAATGAGGTTGGGTGGATTGTAGTCAGAGTTACGATACGATCCTTGCAGCAGCAATGGGGAAAAAATTTGTGCTGCAAGGGCACGGCCTGCAAGGTTCGTAGCAGCGACTACAAGAAAATCCAATCGAGATAAACCTACGATTGCGGGTTGTAGATCACAATCAGCGACAACAGCAATGAGCCCGATGGCAATCAGTGCAATGCAAGCGAGGCTCATCAGGTGAGACATATAGATACTCGCGCGCATTGTACCACGGTTTTACGATAAGTAGATTTTTATCGTTTTAAATCAATGACTTGCATTATTTGTTGAAATGAATGTTTTCCGGAGAACCAGGATGCGAATTAAAGAGAACCCATTCAATGACAGCAATGTTTTAAAAAACAGGGTCGATAGTTTGAACGGCAATTTCGCTCCTGGACTTTCCGATTACCCTGTCTTGCGCTTAAACGGTTTGAACTTCGGGATCACGGGCAACCGGAAATGAACAACATGCGACTGGATTATTTCCGGATGGCGGACGATCCAGTCTTTACCCACTCCCATTTCCATCGTTTTCTTCTTTGCTATCGGCAGCTGGGGCGTAGATACTGCCACTATGTCCGCGACGGCAGCAATCTTGGGCAAGGTCGGGCTGCCAGCGCCACTCAAGGAAATTGCTGCGTGTCGCTGGGATGTGATCGTGATTGGGGCAGGTCACAACGGATTGGCGTGTGCCACGTACCTGGCACGAGCGGGTCAACGGGTGCTCGTGCTGGAAAGCCGCGAACGAGTCGGCGGGGCCTGTACGGTCGAAGAACCATTTCCTGGCGTCCGGATGTCGCCCTGCGCATATCTTGCCGGGCTCTTGCATCCGCTTGTGATCAAGGAACTCGCACTACCAAGCCGCGGCTTTGATTGGACGCCGGCGGTAAATGGCCTTTTTGTGCCCTTCCTGGACGGGAGCAGTATCCAACTTTGGGACGATGACAATCGATGCGAAGAGGAGGTTCGGCGCTTCTCGTCCAGAGATGTCGAAGGCTGGCGGGCGATGAACGACGTGATCCGCAGATTGCGAGATACGCTTCGGCCTGCGAGCGGTTTTTTTGCCGACGACCCACACGACGCCTCAAAAGACTTATGGATCGGCGATGCGCCCACGCAAGAGAGGCTCGAGGAGCTTTTGGCAGGCGACACCGAAGCGTCCAGTCTTCTTTTCAACTGGTCGATGGCAGAGTTCGTCGAACGCTATCTTATCGACGAACGGTTGCAGTCCGCCTACCTCGGCCAAGGAGTGATCGGCACGAATGCAAGTCCCTTTGACGCTGGAACGGCTTCCATTCGCTTCCATCACTCATCAGGCCGACTTGGTGGTATGCCGGGCATGTGGGGCTATGTGAAGGGCGGCATGGGAATGGTATCCTTCTACTTCTGCGATGCCGCCCGCGAGGCCGGAGCGGTTGTAGCTTCGGGCATAAACGTGGCGCGCATTCTGCCCGAAGAAGGCGTACTGCTCGAAGGCGGTGAACACATCACCGCTCCGATTATCGTCTCGAACGCAGATCCAATCCGTACACTGGGCATGCTGGATGCATTTGTAGATCCAGACTGGGCTAAGAGAGTGCGATCCGTGCCCATCGAGGGATGCACGGTGAAGTTGAACGTATTGCTACGCGAGCTGCCAAACTTCACAGCCCGGCCCGGAATTCAGGAGCCGCATCACTACGGTCAAATCAACGCTCCGCTAACGAAGGCAGAGTGGAAGGCAAGTTATGCCGCAGCTCGCGCTGGCCAGCTTCCAGAGCAACTCTGGTGCGAGCTTTACTTCCAGAGCGCGCATGATGCAAGCGTGGCTCCAGCAGGTTTGCACACGATGAGTGTCTTCGCACAATATGTGCCGTACAAATTTGCATCGAGCAATTGGGATGGACATCGCGGCGAAGCAAAGGCCCTGGCATTGGGTTCAATCGGCCGTTTTTGCAGTAATTTGCAAGAGGCTGTTGTCGATGCACAGGTGCTCGGACCTCCGGACATCGAGCAAAAGGTCGGTCTTACTGGTGGACATATATTCCAGGGCGAGTGCCTCCCGGCCTACATGTGGAGCAACCGTCTCACAGCGAGAACTCCGATGAAGGGCGTTTATTTGTGCGGTGCCTGCACGTACCCCGGCGGCAGTGTCATTGGGATAAACGGGCGCAATGCGGCGATGGCAGTTTTGCGCGATCTGGATGGCGCCCGATGAGCAACCCCGACTCAGGCGAAAAAGATCTGCTCAAGCGTGAGTTGGGCTTCTTCGATCTGACTCTCTTCTACATTGCCGGTGGATTGAGCTTGCGTTGGATAGCGACAGCAGCAGCAGCTGGTCCCAGCACGATCCTTGTTTGGATTTTCGCGTGTATTTTCTTCTTTGTTCCCCTAGCTGCGAGTGTGCTCGAACTCTCGGCGCGCTATCCGCAGGAAGGCGGCATCTACGTCTGGACTCAGCTCGCATTCGGTGATTTTTCCGGCTTTCTTGTTGCGTGGACCTATTGGATGAGTAATCTCCCCTATTTCCCCGCGGTGCTCTACTTCGGCGCGGGTAGCCTGCTGTTCGCCTTCCCGCATGGTCAGCAGTTTAGTAATAGCGGCATCTACTATCTCTTGTTCGCACTGGTGTGTCTCGCGCTTATTACAATGCTCAACGTCCGCGGGCTGAAGTTTGGAAAATGGATAAACAACCTTGGCGCATTTGGCAGTTGGATTCCGATTATCATTCTTGTGGTTCTCGCGAGTCTCAGCCTTTTCCGATTTGGGTCCGCCACTAAGTTCACCGCAAGCAGTATGACTCCCCACGCCGATCTAAAAAATGCGATCTTCTGGTCGACAATCTTCTTCGCATTTGGTGGCTGTGAGACAGGTTCCTTCATGAGCGAGGAGATTAAGAACGCCCGTCGGACCATTCCCCGTGCACTGATAGCCTCGGGGATAATTCTTGCTTCTAGTTACATCGTCGGAACGATCGCGCTGCTTGTCGCGTTGCCGAGCGCTGAAATTAGCGGAGTGGGCGGTTTCCCAAGTGCCATTCAACGGATGTGCGCACGGCTCGGTGTCCCGTGGATCGTCGCGGCAATCGCGCTTCTCATCGCTCTAAACAGCATCGGGGGAGCGGCTTCCTTTCTTTCATCCACCTCGCGGCTACCGTTTGTGGCTGGAATTGATCGCTACCTGCCCCGGGCCTTTGGACGCGTTCATCCAAGGTGGGGCACACCGTGGATCGCGATTATTTTCTATGGCCTCGCGGGAATGTTCTGCGCGTTGCTGAGCCAGGCTGGCAGCACTGTGCAAAGCGCGTATGACCTGCTCGTCAGCATGTCGATCATCACTTATTTCATACCGTTCGTATTCCTATTCCTCGCGATGATACGACTGCAACGCGAGCCCGTTCCGCATGGAGCGACGCAGCTTCCGGGAGGAAAGCCTGTCGCCGTTCTCCTTGCTTCGGTGGGTCTAATAACGACATTGCTAACGATTGTCCTAGCCATCGTTCCACCTGACGATGAGCCTAATAAAGGGATTGCGATCGCTAAAGTCATCGGCGCCACGTCCCTACTCATTGGCGGTGGAGTAGCTATTTTTCTCCGCTCCTTTTGGAAGCGGGAACGACAACCGTCATCTTCTGTGTAGCGATCGGATCACTAGCCCGTAATCATGGGATGGTCCTTCACTAGTTTGGAGGCCATGTGGCCAGACGAAACGAACTGTCTCCTGTTCCTTGGAGACAGAACGGAGTGCCGTCGTCACTATCTGGGAGCTAAAACTAAGTTCTGGGGGCTGCGTGCCAGGGATCACAAAGCTCGCAAAGATAAAAGCGTTGCTGCCGAACCACCAGTTGTTATGAGCAGCCCCCCAGTGGCCTTGGCCAAGGTATACAGTGCGCTATTGGTCATAACCTTGACTGCCAGCCTTCGCAATCGGCTGGGTCGGCACTGGCTATCTCGGAGTCTGCGAAGATTGAAGCCGGACATGTGGTCATATAGATTTCGGTCGGCAATAGCCGCAGCCATTCTGATTGGCCTGGGTGTGGCCTCTTTGTTCGCACAGGAACATGCAGACCCTCGCCAAATGTGCGACGGGGCAATGCGGCCCGACCTAGAGGTAACAACCTTCGAACGTAGCGACGTGATGTTTCCGGTACGAACTGTGCCGCGCGTGGAGGCATTGTGCGCCCCCTGCCAATCGCTGCTGCGCCATTGAAGAATGTGCATTTTGAAGTGGCTGGAAAGCAGCACGATCTGTTTGATTATCTTGCGTTGAATCGTGTGGCAGGTCTGCTGGTCCTGAAGAATGGCAAAGTGGTGCTGGAAGATATGAACTGGGTGCTGGCCCCCAGACGCACTGGGCATCTTTTTCAATGGCAAAGTCGATCGCTTCTACGTTAGTGGGATCGAGCGTCTACCCGAATCAATCGCCAGTGTATTCCTGTTTCAAACGGGGGAACACCTCAAGCTTGAATCTTTTCTCCTATGGGGAAACTGGGCTGATCCGCCACGGTCAGCCCACGCCCACTGGTGTCGGGGATTGGTAGCATTTTGGTAGCAAATTGCGCCCCCGGAATGCCGGTTTTTACCTACTGCTCCGGCTCATAACCCCTTTAGGATCACCAACCGGCCACTTCGCTGCCACCTTCACACGGTGGAAGTTCGAGGTCGCGAAGGATGCTGGTGCACATATTTCAGACCTTTGAGCTGCGGTTCAACACTGACATAGCGTTGTGTAGCGCAGTGTGATCCATATGAGCGTAGCGGGCCGACATTGCAATCGTCTTGTGCCCTGCAGCCTCTTGAATCACTTTGAGGCTTACTCCGGCTTGAGCTAAGCGCGAACAGAATGTATGTCGGAGATCGTGCCAACGAAAATTTTTAATCCTCGCCTCTTTGAGAGCGGCCTCCCACCATTTCTTGTTGTCACCGATTCCAAACACCACATCTTCCGGAGCGGTATTCGGCTGATCAATAGCGCGATCTTTTCGCTCCAAAGCAAGTTCTTTTAGCGCCCGGAATGCCCTACAAACATCCTCGATCATGGGTACTGTGCGGCTTGAGCCGTTCTTAGTATCACTGAGCGTAATGACGCGCCGCGAAAAATCTATGTCGCTCCATCGGAGGCCATACTGTTCTCTCTTGCGCATACCGGTTCCCAGCGCTATATCGAGCTCATAGATGCGATGAAGCAAACGCTTCTTGCGGCGATCATTCTGTGGTCCGCAAGCGTTGACGGCATTATGGAGAACGACACGTAACCTTTTTTCCTCTTCGGGTTTGAGGAAGCGGACTACACCATTGCTGACCTTTTGCTGGCTAACCTCGCGGGCAGGATTCACGCTTACCTTGTCCCGTTGCTTACCGTATCGAAAGAGGGAGAGAAGGTGACCTTATACCGGTTGATTGTGGCTGGGGCCAGCCAGTCTAGGCTGTCCAGCCAGTCAGCGATTTCATACGGCCTGATCGAGGCGGCTATCCGATCACCGAACTGTTCGCGGATCAGACCAATCCAGTATGGTGGATTTCGCTGATCTTTATAAACGTGGGGTTTGCTTTGTATATGACGAAGGAGATCGTCACAGAGTTCGGAAACGAGTACTCCAGAAGTCGAACGTGCTTCCAGTTCACGTGCCGTCTTCGGAGTTCCTTTTGCCGTCCGAGGAACATGACCTTCGCCAGCACGCCTCAAGGTTCTAGTTTTTTCGATGTACTCAACTGCTGCGGCCCGGTCCCGACCAAACGACTTCTTCACTAATTTTCCGTCGATCCGAAAGCGTGCGTACCAGTTGCCGCTTGGATTATCCTTGCGTTGGTAGACACCTTTGACTGGAGCCGGAGGTCTAGGCAATGGGTACCTCTTTTAAGAAGTGGCTGTTTACTCTCCTCTCAAGGCTATCGCGATTGGGATACTTTTGGGATACTTTAATCTGGAAACTCGTGCAATATCGTGCAACGGCGTTGAGTTAAGTAATACGAGTAAACCTCAATGAATAAGGGGTGTTTCAATGCATTTGGCTGCATGAAAACGCATGCCATTGCAACCTCTGAATCGCACTCCTAACGCGAAGGTCGCAGGTTGAACTCCTGCCCGGGCCACCAAAAATCAATATTTTCTGATATTTACTGAAGTAGGCTAAGCCTGGTTGTAGTTATATCCAACCAAGGGGAAACGTATCCGGAAAGCCGCCCGTACTATTTAGCGGAATTGAAGATGACCGCATCCGAGTGGTTCAGCGACATCCATCGCCGCTTCACTTCATTCCCATACCGAAGCATCCAGAAGCGGTCCAGGAAGCTAGCTACCGCAGAGGGCTCTGCGGCAGGTACACCTTTTGTCAGGGTCTGCTCCAGCTTGCCTAGGCGGGCCAGCAGACTTCGTTGGCAGGCTAGCGGAGATCTCCGCCGCTGGTAACGAGATATATCTGTTGACTCATGCTGCACTTGTCTTGCTCGAGAGAGTCAAGTTGTACCAGTTTGTGAACCACGTGCGCAGTTGCGCGGCCTCAGAGTTGCGGTTCGGTGAAAGCGGAAAGGGGTACGATTCGCGCGTGAATCCACGTGCTGCGCTTGTCACTTTGAGGCCCCACGGCGTTGGCAAAATGTGAAGCTGCTCAATAAATTCGTCGAGCAGCTTCTTTGATTCCAGGAAGGATGGTTCTTTGCCCCCCGTAGCGAAGAGCGCGGTCATCAACTCTGGCAAAGCACACGCTACCCCGGATACGACACCGTCACATAGCCCTTCTGCAAGCGCCTCGCAGAGAACGCTGTCGTTACCGATCAGCCGTGCTGCGGGCAGGCCGGCGTCAGTGATGGCGCGCATAATATCGAGCGACCCGCTGCTGTCCTTGATGCCGACAATATTGTCATGCTCGAGAAGCGACAACACCGTCTCTACCTCTAGGCCAGTGGTGAATTGTGGGAGGTTGTAAAGCAAGATAGGCAGTTCAACCTTCGACGCCACTTCGAGAACAAACGAGCGCATATCGTCCTGCCGGTAAGGAAAGAAGCAGGGCATGGGAAGCAGAGCCGCCTTTGCTCCGGCCGCTGCGGCAAGGCGTCCGCGGCGCACGGTGCCGTAGACGTCTCCCGCACCAATTCCGCAAAGAATCTCTGCGGAGGGTGTCGTGCGACGGGGCTCGGCCAGCAGGAGCTCCAGCTCGGGTTCCGAGCTGATAGTGAACTCACCTGTCGCCCCGTTGATGGCATAGCCAACGAGTTCATCCTTGCTCAGCGTCGTCAATTGTTGTCGATACGACTCAATGTCAAGCGTTCCGTCAGAATGTCGGGGGGTGAGCAGCGCAGCGTAAACGCCAGCAAAGTGAATCATGCATACCTCAGCGGTGGAAGGATAGCTGTTCCAAAAAAACTATACATGAGCGCGTAGTGCATATGTCGACATAAAGTACACACATTTTTGCCGCACACAAAAATACAAATGTCGCTTCCCCAGTAGCGCCCACACTTTTGTCGTTGTCTTGTTGTGATCATGGAGTGCGATACGCAATGAGAACGATGGATACACCCGGGGCATTGTTCTACACTCGTTTCGATGCCCCGTCGATCCAGTACTCATCATCCAGGTGCAAAGCAGTCGGTCCGCCTGAAGGCGTACCAGCTCATTCAGCACAAGATTGCTAGTGGAGAACTGCGTGCAGGAACGTTGCTCTCCGAGCTCGCAATTTCGAAAGAGCTCGGCAGTAGCCGAACTCCGGTACGCGAGGCAGCTGGTCAGTTGCTTGCTGAAGGTCTTCTGGAGCTAAGCCCCGGTGGGGGTATCGTGGTCACGCAACTTTCACGGCAAGGCATTATCGATCTGTATGAGCTGCGCGAGGCTCTTGAGGTTTTTGCGGTGGGTCGTGCCGCGCTTACAGGTGTTCGGGCCGCTGACCAGAAGCGGCTCGAAAGCCTGCTGGACGAGACGCAACTGCTCTTGAAGGAGCTGAAGGCATCGGGAAAGCAGGAGTTGAATGCGGAGCAGATGAAACGTTTTTCGATCTCCGATCTTGGCTTTCACGCCCTCCTGATTCGTATCGCTGCAAACGCGCGCATTCTCAAAGTCGTCAACGATACACGGCTGATGATTCGCATCTTCGGCATCCAGCGCAGCGGCCACAGGCGCGAGGAGCTTGAGCGAATCTACAAGCATCACCGCTCCATCCTGCAGGCGGTCATCGATCACGATGTCGATGGCGCGCGCAAGTTGCTGGCCGAGCACATTCAGGCCAGCGGGCGCGAGCGACTGGAGGAGTTCGATCTGTGGGAGCGAGAAAATCATCTCGCAGACCTCGAGTTACCGGATTCGTTCCGAATCTGAGGCAAATCTAAATCACGGAAGAGGGCTGCTCTGCGTGGCTCTTTCGCATATTGCGCGCCAGCGACAGCAATGCGACGGAGAGCCCGAGGTAGATCAATGAAGTGGCGCTGATGCAGGCGCTCAGGCCGAAGCGCCGGGATGCGACAGCGATGGCAATCGGTGCAACGCCCCCGCCGAGCCAGCCGAGCGAGTTCATCGTTCCCGCTGCTACACCTCGGAGCTCTACCGGGACAACGTCGTAGAGGGACGCCCAGATGTTGGCGTCATACATTCCCTTGAAGAATCCAAATCCGATCATTCCAATAATCAAGGTCACCATGCTGACGGCCTGACCGGTAAGAAAGATAAAAGGAACTCCGAATAACAAACCAACGGCCTGAATCATCTGGCGCCCCCCGATCCGGTGTGCCGCATAACGATCGGCCAGCACCCCGCCAAGAATCACTCCCGTCACCGATGCAATTTGGAGATAGGCCGTACTGCTGAATCCGGCGTGGCTCAGGGTCAAATGAAACTTGTTGAACAGAAACGTAGGAAGCCAGGTCAGAAAAACTACTGCAACAAAATTTGCTCCAATGAAGACTCCAATCAGAACGACAATTCGCATCGACGACAGAACTTCCTGCACGCTGCGCAGGAAGTTCGTGTTTGCTGTGGCGCCCTGATTCTGCTGCTGCGGGGCAGGAGTACGCAGACAGAAGATAAGGACCAGGCACAAGAGAATTCCCACCGCTCCGAAGATCAGAAACGAGATACGCCAGCCATGTTGTTCTGCGATGACTGCCGACATCGATCCGCCGGCAATCGTCCCCGCGTAGACACTCGATTGATGCAGGGCCATGGCACGGGAGCGCGTTTGAGCACTGTGGTATATGCCGATAAGAGCCATGGCGGCAGGGAAGTAGAAGGCTTCTCCCAGTCCACCAAGTGTGCGGAAGATCACCAGACTGCCAAACGAGTGGCAGATTGCTGTGCCCGCGGTAACGGTCGACCAGAATGCCAGCGCTCCCAGAATGACGGTGCGCGGAGAGATGCGATCGGAGATCCAGCCTGCAAACGGGCCTGCCAGTGCATACATCCACATGAAGGACGAAGCGACAATCCCGAGTTGCAGCTCATCTAACCTCAGTTCGGTTCGCAGCAGAGGAAAGATGGAAAAGATGGCTTGCCGGTCTGCATAGTTGCAGAAGCATACGCACCAAAGCATGGCAATCAACCACCATGCGTATCGAGATGATGCGGTTCGTCGTTCGGTGATCAGTGGGGCACTCCATTGGAATTCTTCGACTGAAACTTCTCAGAGTTTTGTGACTAACGTCGATCTCTTAGAATATTGGCCAGCGGCTGCAGGTCATCGTATTACAGAGATCAACGCATTTGTATATGTCGACGTATATAACACAAATACATAATGTGTAATGTATAGCCTTCTGCAATGTCTTCAACCACACACATTGACTGCCCCAAATCGCAGCGTGGCAGATTCGTGAGCTTTAGCCGGTGAAATTTGCTTTCAGGCCGTGAGACAATCAACTCCACTTCAAGGACAACGTCGTACCACCGCGTAAGGAGAAGCCGGCTATGGCTACCGATCCCACACAACTGTCTCGCCGTGACTTGCTCCGCATTTCTACCATCGGAGCTTCCTCGCTGGGAGTCCACCTGTTCATGCCCGGATTCTCTGCTGCGCTTGCTGAACCGCCAGGGGGCAAGCTACCAACTGACCTTTACGCAACGACTCTCCACAGCTGGTGCGACGGACTCATGGCGCATCAACTCACGGCCATGAAGGACCCTGCATTTCATGGCGCTCTCCTATGCCCGGCATGCGTGCTTATTCATGGCCGGTGCGCGGACGCGATCTATCCACTCATGCACATGGCGCACTCCAGCGGCGATAGCAAATATTTGCGGGCCGCCATCAGCTTGTACGACTGGTCCGAGTCGCAGGTCAGTCGTGCTGATGGCAGCTGGATCAATGACGTCACGCTCAGCCCATGGCAGGGTATAACCGTTTTCCACACCATCGCACTCGCCGAATCACTGCATCACCACGGCAGTCTCTTTGACGCAGCGATGCGTACCCAATGGACTGATCGGCTCGCCCGCGCTGCAAAATTTCTCGACGGCTTCATCACCATCGAGACCGGAAACATTAACTATCCCATCACTGCATCACTCGCCTTTGCACTCTGCGGTCAGGTTCTCGGGGAGCATCGTTACCTCGATCGAGCCCGCGACCTAGCCCACACGAGTCTCGACTACTTCACCCCCAACGGCCTGCTCTTCGGCGAGGGCCATCCCCTGCGTGATGTCACTCCAAAAGGCTGCCATCCGGTTGATCTCGGTTACAACGTTGAAGAATCGCTCCCTGCGCTTGCCCAATACTCCCTGCTTACAAACGATCAACAGGTCCTCGAACAAACTGTCAAATCTCTTCGTGCCCACATGGAGTTCATGCTGCCCAACGGGGCCTGGGACAATAGCTGGGGCACTCGCAACTACAAATGGAGTTGGTGGGGAAGTCGAACCAGCGATGGCTGTCATCCGGCGTATGTCCTGTTGTCCGATCATGACCCACGTTTTCACGAGGTCGCTCTCCGCAACCTCGAACTGATGTCCGCCTGCACCCAGGATGGCCTGCTTTATGGCGGTCCAGACTATTTCCATCACGGAGACCGCCCCTGCATCCATCACACCTTCACCCACGCCAAAGCTTTGGCTACTGTGCTTGATCGTGGCGGTGCCAAGATACAAACCACAGAGCGCCCTTCAATACCTCGGAATAAACCTGTAGGTCTTCGCCACTACCCTGAGGTCGGGACTTATCTCGCATCCAAAGGTCCCTGGCGCGCCACCGTCACGGAGAATGATTGGGAGTACGTCGAGCACGTTCAGGCGGGAGGTGGAGGTGAATCAGGCGGGGGACACGCCTCGGGTGGCGCTCTTTCTCTGCTCTTTCATCAGTCACTCGGCCCCATCCTTGCAGCCAGCATGACCGACTACCAAATGGTCGAGATCTCCAACCAGCAAGCATTTCTCGATGCTCCCCACATGACGCTCACTCCGCGCATCGAGCTGAAGGCAGACAAAACTTACACCAGCCTCACCGATCTCAAGGCGATCCTTACTGCATCCACGTCAGCTGACGAAATCCACTTCACGGCGACGGGCCAACTTCTCACCGCGGGGCATCATCCAGTACCAGCAGGCGGAATCTCCTACCACCTCGAGTACTTCATCACCGAAGAGACGATTACCATCGTTGCCAAAGCAACGGGGCAGCTCCCCAGTTCGACGTCGCTTCAACTCATTTTGCCAGTCGTATCGCGATCCACCGAAGCCACCACTCAGTCCAGTTCCAGCTCAATCCAGATTACAAAGGCAAAAGGAATCCTCACGGTCCACACGGATGCTTCGCAGGGTTTTGAATCCATTCCAAAAGAGCGGACCTTCAACCTAGTGCCCGGCCTTGAAGCCATTCCTCTCACACTCGAACTTACGCCGGGAATCGCCGCAACCGTTCACATCAAGGCTTCGTCAGTAAACATCTAATCTGGAATGCATCTGGAGTGCCCGGCTCGATCTGTCTCTTTCAACATAGACAGGTCTCTATGTATGTCTTGAAGCCGTGCTTTCGTTCTGGAAAAATGCGTTCATTTTTCATTTACATATGAAATATCTTTGTCGTTAGCGAAATAAATTTGTTGACAGTGCTGATCGCCTTACCTAGTCTGGTTGCCAATTTTTAAACCCGGCGGGGAAAGGTACACATGCAATTCATCCATCAGACATGGTGTGCTCTGCGGACCAAGTTCCTGGGATTCAGCCTGATTGTTGTCGCTCTCCTCGGTCTTCCCTCTGCCCACGCGCAGATCTCATCTGCGGCCGTCAACGGCAGCGTGCGCGATCAACAGGCAGCGGCCATTTCGGGGGCCACCATCACGCTGCGGAATACCGCCACCTCCGTCGAGAGAACCACGACCGCCAATCAGGGAGGCAACTACTCCTTCCCCAGCGTCACCCCTGGACGCTATACCCTCACCATCACGGCTCCTTCCTTCCAGACCGAACAGATCAGCGCCTTCGATGTCGCCGTCGATCAGGTCATCACCATGAACTCGAACCTCAGACCAGGCGATGTCAAGGTCGCCGTAACCGTGGAGGCCGAGGGCATACAGATCGAAAGCTCCACTTCGCAGCTCGGCACCGTCATGGAGCAGAAGAAGGTTCAGGATCTCCCCTTGAACGGACGCAACTTTACGCAGCTTCTTACCCTCACGCCAGGAGCTACGCCCGTCAACGTCGGTCAGAATGGCAGCGGCAGCACAACAGCTGTCACGGCGGGATCCTCTTACTCCTTCCCGTCCATCAACGGCCAGCCCAACCGCTCCACTCTCTACCTCGTCGACGGCATGAACGACAACAACGCCTGGTTCAACTCCTATGCCGTCGCCCCCGTCATCGATTCCATCCAGGAGTTCAAGATCAACTCTCATAACGACACGCAGTATGGCCAGGTTACCGGCGGCGTCGTCAACGTTGCCACCAAGTCCGGGGGCAACGCATACCACGGCAGCGCCTGGGACTATATCCGCAACAACGCCTTCGATGCCAAGCCCTACTTCCCCGCGCTCTCCTCCTATCATCTCAACCAGTTCGGCGGAGTTTTCGGCGGCCCGCTCAGCATCCCCAAGCTCTACGATGGACACAACAAAACCTTCGTCTTCGTCTCCTATGAAGGAACACGCTACAGCAAAGGCAACGGCATCTTCTTCCTGCAACCCACCGCCGCGCAGCTCGGCGAGAGCACCTGGGGAGGCCCACAGAATCTAGGGGTCGGTGACTTCAGCACAGGCACGACCGGGAACCCGGGCTGCTCCGACAAGACCGTCACCACTATCGCGAAATGCCAGCTCTACGATCCAACGATCGCGAACAGTGCAGCCAACCGTCCCGCCTTCGTCGGCAACCAGATTCCTGTCTCCAAGATGGATCCTCGCTCGGTAGCCGCCATCCACAAGATCTTCTCCGCTCCTGTCACCATTCCCGGCTTCGCGCCCACACAATACAACGGCGTCGTCACCGATCCCACACGACAGACCAGCCACAACTACAGCGCTCGTCTCGATCAACACATCGGCGACAAAGACTTCATCTTCTTCCGCTATAGCGGCATCAAGCTCGACACACAATCTCCGGCAGGCACCACCGGCACCAACATAAATACTATGCCCCACCTGTTCACCCTCAACTCCATTCCCGGCGAGCATTACGGAGCCAGCTGGCTGCACGTCTTCGGTGCCAAAACCAGCGTCCAGGTCCAGTATGCGAGAACGCATGTCGGCCAGGCCACCTCTACCTTGTATGACTTCGGGAACTCCGATCTGCTTGGAACCTTTGGAATCGACCCTTCCTTCTCCAGCTACGTCGGCGGCGTTAACCTCTTCCCCTCGCTCAACGTCAGCGGCTACTTCAATGCCGGTGAAAGCAACAGCCCAGCTAAAAATCTCTCCAGCATTCATGAGTTCAAAGGTCAGGTCATCCATACTCTCGGACGTCATCAGATCGCATGGGGCGGAGGCTGGGACCAGGTCAACTTCGAACAGTACCAACGCAACGGCTCCATCACCTTCAACGGAGCCAGCACCGGAAACTTCGCTGGAAATCCAGGATCGACCGTCACCACAGGCCAGTCCGCGCAGTCCGGCAATGGCCTCGCCAGTTTCCTGCTGAACTATCCCTCGAACTTCAACTTCCGTAATGTGCTCATCACCGAGCGGCCAGGCGGTATCGCCTCGGCCTTCGTCCAGGACTCTTTCAGGTTCACCCCCACGCTCACCATTAACATCGGCGTTCGCTACGACCGCTCCGTCACACCGCAATACGGCAAGGAGTCCAGCATCGGTCAGCAAGGCTCCATCGAGACCGGCGACTTCGACTTCAACACCGGCAAGTACATCATCCAGGTGCTGCCTCCGCTCTGCTCTGATCGCGGACACGCTCCCTGCCTTCCCGGTACAGGAGCGCTTCCTCCAAACGTCATCGTCTCCCCCAATCGAAAGATCATGAGAGGCACCAAGACCAACGTCGGCCCCCGATTTGGACTCGCCTACAGCGTCAATTCGAAACTCGCCATTCGCGCAGGCTTCGGTATCAACTTCGACAACTGGTCCGCAATCATCCAGATCCCGCAGAACTTCCAGGGTTCATGGCCCGACGTCGGCACGCGCGCTCTCGACAATACCAACGCACCGGGAACCAACTACACCTCCGCGCAAAACCCCTTTGGCTCAAGCTCCGGAAGCATGCCCGCTGCGACTCCCTTCGACGCTTCCAACGTCAACTACTTCGTCGATCCCAACATCAAAAACCCCTACTCCGAGCAGTGGAACCTCGGCATCCAACAACAGCTCGACAACTCCACCGTCCTCTCGGTCAACTATGTCGGTTCCCAGGGGCACCGCACCGACATTGGTGGCTACACCAACATCGGCCAGCCCGGCCCCGGAGCCTCTTTTGCTGCTCGCCGCGCTGCTGGAACCGCAGGACAGCCCTTCCCCTACACCGTCCCCAACCGCTGGGATACCTCCAATGGCAACTCCAACTACAACAGCCTGCAGGCCTCTCTGTTACGCCAGTTCCGCAACGGCTTCGGTTATACCGTCGCCTATACCTGGAGCAAGTCCATCGACTCCGGCCAGTCCGGCTGGTTCGGCGTTGAAGGCAGCGGTCTGCAAAATCGTTATGACCTGCGCGGAAGCCGCAGCGTCTCAGCCTATGACGTCCCCCACATGCTCGCCGTCGGTCTCAACGGCGATCTTCCCTTCGGCAAGGGCCGTCGCTTCTACACCGGAAACCGCTTCGCAGACTTCGTCCTCCGCGGCTGGCAAGTCAACATGATCTTCACCGCGCGTTCCGGCCAACCCTACAGCATCACCGCGTCCGGCGATATCGCCAACGTCGGCAATGGCAGCACCTATGAGCGAGCGAATCTGGTCGGTGATCCCTGCCTCAACAACGCTTCGGCGGCCAAGTGGTTTAACACCGCCGCCTTCGCAATCCCCGCCGCAGGAACCTACGGCACCTCCAGCAGAAACATGCTCCGCTCGCAGCGTCTGTGGAACCTCGACACCTCCGTCTTCCGCACGTTCCCGCTTTACCGCGAGATGCAGCTGAACCTCCGCGCCGAATCCTTCAACGTCGCGAACCACCCCACGCTGTCCACTCCGAACTCCACCATCACTACACCCTCAACCTTCGGAACTGTCACCAGCGTCGTTGGCAACCAGCGCCTCATGCAATTCGCCGCAAAAATCGTCTTCTAGTCTTTGCGTATTCCTTTAGCTCTACCCTTTTTAGCTCCGCATCCAGCAAGCAGCTCAGATTCGAGCCTTTCGCTCAGCCTGGAAAGAAGGCGGTCATGTTCGTATTCCGCGCGTGTCAGTCAGCCGCAGTATCTTCGCGCGTCGATTAATGACCGGAATCGGGCGTATTTCGGGCGAGTGGGAAGGAATAGGATAAGGTCGGATTCTTGGACGAGTCAACACGAGCGATCTTCGGACGCTGCGGAACCGGGTGTCCTCATCGAGCAGTTGAAGAAAGACGAGGCGATTGCAGAGGCCGATACGCTGTTGTTGACCATCCCTAATTAATTAGGCGTTGCCTACAATGCTCACGTTTTGGAGGCAATCCTGAATACTGTCGCCCCAGCGCTCGGTGGGCGCTGAGAGAGCCAATAACATGAATCCAGCGGCCAAAAGGAACCAATAGAGGCACACAAATGCCCAGATGAAGCAGGAATACGATGGACTAGAATCGGTTTGTGCGAACCCCCATCCTTGCTACTAATCTTCTGTTGTTGCCTATGGTTCTTGGTCTGACCGGCTGTGGTAAGCCCACATTGGATGTGGCTCCAAATCTGACCTCCATAGGACAGGCCACACCAGTGACCGTCCATGTCCACGATCCCCATGGCGTCAGCAAGGTTGCCGTCACATTAACGCAGAACGGAACACAGTATCCCTCCTGGCAGACTTCTTCCCCCTCCAAAAGCGTGGACAGCACGTTTAACTTCAATGTCGGTATCAAGACAACACCCCAGTTACACGATGGTCCGGCAAGGTTGATCGTTGAGGCCACATCAGGCGGGTTGTTTCATAGCACTACCCGCTGGGAGCGTGAAGTCAACGTAGTCACCCAACCGCCTACCATCAGCGCGGATTCAGACCAGCACTACCTGTATCTCGGTATGGCCGATTTGGCCACGATGAATGTCTCTGGATCCTATACATCCGCCGGCGTCAGGGTAGGGAACCAAACCTTTCGTGCATGGGCGATGCCGGGCGGCAAGCCCGGTCTCTTCTCTCTGTTCGCATTTGCTTGGAACATGCCTCCCGGTACCACACCGTTGGCTTACGCTTCGAACGCTGCGGGAAATGACGTGACGACACCCCTAACCGTCGTCTTCCCGAAAAAAGAGCAACCGGTCTATACCCAGCACGAGATTCAGGTCTCGGACCAATTTATGCAGAAGGTGCTGGGCGAACTCGATCCTAATGGAACTGGTGATCCCATCAAACGCTTCGTCAAGATCAACTCTGAGATGCGCCAAGCCAATAACAAGACCTTGGCCGACCTGCGTTTGAAGACCGCCGATCGATTTCTCTGGCACCTGCCCTTCACGCGTCAATCCCATTCTCAAGCCGAGGCAACCTTCGCTGATGTGCGCAGCTATATCTACCAGGGCAAGAAGATCGACCAGCAGGTTCACCTCGGTTACGATCTCGCTGTCACGCAACATATCGGAGTCGAGGCCTCAAACGATGGCCGCGTTATTTGGGCTGCTCCCCTCGGCATCTATGGCAATTGCATTGTCGTGGACCATGGGTACGGCCTGCAGACGATCTACGGCCACCTAAGCCGGATCGATGTGCACGAAGGCGACATGGTCAAACGGTCACAGATCATGGGATTGAGTGGCATGACCGGAATGGCCGGCGGAGACCACATACACTTCGCCATGCAGCTCGACGGCGTTCAGATCGATCCCAAAGAGTGGTGGGATGCACATTGGATTCAGGACCATGTTGTTCGCCGAGTGGATTTGCCTAATTTTAGTAAATGATTCTAGAGCAAGATCAGAGAACTTCGGGTAGGCGAGTGGGACTGGCCCGATCAACGTCTGCTTGAGGACTATCTTGAATGCATTTCTTCAACTCGAATTGTAAGAAGATCCCAGCCGGCGAGCTCGAACTCACTTCCAATTGGTTCCAGCTTCTCTTCCGCAAGATTACTCAGCCATAATTTCGCTTCACCTGAATGTAACCACTTGAGCTTAGCTGTCCTTCTCTCTCCAGAAGCGCCAAAAAGTCTCACGATCCAAGCGGCTCGATCTTCGCTCGGTTTGAACGTCAACGCAAGTACGTCCGACGGCTCAACGCTCAAGCATGAGTCGATTGGTTTTACTGAGGGGCTGACCGCCCGAGCTTGGAGTGGCTCGGATAAACCGATGGCAAGTCTAGTGGCTGCCGCGGCGTCATAGCGCGAATGCGGCCGCAGCGCGTAACGAAACGTAACCGGGCCTTCCTGATATGCGCGATAGTTCGTTCCCCAATGATTGTTCATCGCCCATGAGAAGAACGTCTGGGTCGGCTCGATGCGCTTCCGCCATACGTTTGGGTTACGTTGCGAGCCGAGCATCGTTGCGCTGATCTCTCCGACTTCAATAAGCGGAGCGTCCTGGGTGACCCAAGTGACACCGACTTCATCGTTCGAGATGTCGACCCAGCGCCCGACCGGGAGCCAGTTCTTGCACGATCCGGGAAGTTGGTCGATCTCTGGCTGCATGTTGCCGAGTGCGATATCCACTCGCATTTTGCCATCTGTTACTGCAAGAGGGTATGCGAACTGGATACTCTCTTTCGACCCACGTTGCGCGAACTCGTCTCCGGGGCCGCCTGAACCGGGATGCGGGTTCAACGCGGCGGGAAGTTTATCGACGGTGTTTGCTAGCTCGAGATAGTCGGCTCCGGCTACCAGCCGAATGCGCCGGCTGAGGCTCTTGCAGGTCGGAGCGGAGGATTCGACAAGAACGGACACCACAAGTGGGCCGTTTTCTTCGATTGTGATCTTCGCTGCGCCGCTGGATTGAAAATGATCGACATCCTGGCCCGCAAGGAAGAGGAATTGGTTCGCCCCGTACGGTCCATCTGTCTTGACCAGATTGTGGGCGACAGACTGGAGGCGCAGTTCGGTGATGTCACCGGTTGCGGGATCAATCTTGGCGTGGACAATGCCGTTATCAAGAACGTTATTCTTAAAAGACGCTGGCTTAGAAGGATGATGAGCTGCTTGCTTCGAAAAGGTATATCGCGAAGTGGAGAAAGCAGACATCTGCGACACAAGTACCGCTAACTCTCCGGATGCAAGCCTCTGCGACGGCAGCGGCTTGCCATCGTGACCACTGACGTGATCTCCCGCCTGCGATAGTTGCTGAGGGACATAAACAACTTCGCTGCGAACCCACGAAGAGCTGTTGAATATCTCAATCTGCTCCCCACGTGAGGTCTCGCTTGTTAGACCGACAGACTTCTCAATCAATTTCTGGGAAAGGCGCTCGGCATCCACCGCGAAGGCGCGCTTTACATCCCATTGTTTCTTGACGAAAGGATTCTCTGAATCAGAAACACTGTTCCACGCACCCCAGGTATGTTCGGAGTAGAGCAACACATTTCGCCATGCCTCGGCGTACTCTGCAACCTCGTAGTCGGCTTTGTTCGTCATGGCTCGCAGAGCTTCGGCTTGGTTGATCCGATCTGCCGTATTACGGCTCATCCGCGTCTCAAGTGCTGAGGAGCCTGCACCATCTTCCCAGTAAGGCGTCAGGTCTTCGCGATACTGCGGTAGCTGGTTCCCGTAACGCTTCTCAAAGGCGGAGAATGCTGTACTAGTAGTGGCTATGGAGAAGCGAGGCCATTCGTACTTCTGATTCCAATCACGAATCCAATCACTCAACTCGGGGTCCGGCTCCGCGTTGTCGCCGTGGCCCGACCAACGTATATAAGAGACATCATATGGATACTGAACCTCGTCCATGCGGTCCTGGTATTTCGCGACGAGCTCAGAACCGAGCTTCATAACGTGAGAGAGGGCATACCCTGTCCAAGGGACCCAGAAGAGAATCTTTTCTTTGCCTGATGGCGAGACCCACCAGAAGGGCTTGTCCTGCCAGGACACCATGAATGTGCCGATGCGATCGAAGTAGTTGGGCGCAGCCGAAAAATAGCGGATTCCCGCTTGCGACATGGCAGTCACTGTACCCCAGGAAAAACCAGGGACGTCGCTCATCATTGCCGAATTCACCTTCACTCCGCATGTCTTACCCAGTTGTCCAGAGTAGTGGAACAACTGCAAGAGTTCCTCAGGGCGACAGAGCCCCGTAAGTTCGTTTGCGTAGGAGCCGTTTATCCCGATCCATCCTTTTTGCACTGCATCGATGAGTTCTCGTCTATCACTCTCAGATCCGCGCTTCATGTAGAGATCGGCGCCCCAAAGAACCTCAAGGTTCCAGACGAACATCGCTCCTTCGGGATAGTCTTTCGTCTTACGTGCAAGCTCGATGCCGCGTGTGATGTTGTGGATCTGCTTCGCTTCGACATCAGCTTGCAGATCGGTATACCCGAGGTCATGATGGGAATGCGGCAGCACATAGATTTGCATCTGCCGTACCGGTTTCAGTTCGATTTCTTCTCGGACTTCTTTTCCGCCCAAATTGGCGATGATCGTTGACCGTTGGTTGGATGTTACCGGCGTTACGTATATCTCGAATGAGGTGGTGCCTGCGGGAAGGTTGCGGCGATCGATCTCGATGCCATCGAGCTTCGTCACCGCCGTTACAGTGTCGCCAGGTTTTTCGATAGTGACTTGGATCGGCTGAACCAGTTTCCCGTCTTTTCGCAGCAAGCCGCGGATGGGAATGATGGATGGATTCTTCGCAGTTGCTTGTTTATCCGCCTGAGCGGCGGACTCATGCGATAACAGAGCTCCACCCGCAGCCATGGTGAGGCTTTTCAAGAGATCTCGACGTTTCATCTTTGCGCCCTCAGAGTCGACTCTGGAATATACGAAGGAGGAGCGTCGAAGCCAGCGCTCCTCCTTAGGTTTATGCCTAAAATACTAACTTCAATGCAAACTGCACTTGCAATTGTTGCTGTTTTGCCAGATTGGCTCGAGGTGGAGGGCTTTGGCCTTCAGAAAGTAGAACTCTGAAATTCGCGTAGCGGATGCCCTTCAAGAACGGACTAATCGCTTATTGAGTGCATTGGCGATTTCGCGTCAACCCAGATAGATCAATGGCGGGAAGAGCGTTTATTAGGACTGATGAGTGATGGCCGAGCTGATGATCAACAAAATTGCGTTAGAAGCTGATTAGCTGATTATCAGAGGTAGCTAAATCGATCCACCACCGTCACCGGCGAGATACCTCCGCTGGTGGTCACGGTGACATCGACCACTCCCGAACCGGGGGGCGAGATAGCGGTGATTTGGATGTCGGAATCGACCGTGAACGCGGGGGCGACCATGCCTCCGAAGGCCACCGTCGTTGCTCCGGTGAAGCCCTGACCGTGGATGACCACGCTGGTGCCACCCGCCGCCGGCCCACTCTGTGGCGTCAATTGCGCTACCGCTGGAATCGACGCGTAGACGAACTGGCTCCCAGGACCGGCTGCGGAGAAGCCGCGAGTGGTCCGGACTGCGACGTTGACGGTCCCGATTCCCGGAGGCGCAGTCGCGGTGACCACGCCATCGGACCAGACCTGAAAGACGGCGGGTGTCACACCGAAGAGGATCTGATCTGCGCCCGAAAAGCCGGACCCGGCGATGACCACGGAAGTTCCGCCCAGATAGGGCGCTTCGGACGGCGTCAGTTGGCTCACTGCGGGCAGTACGGTGTAGGTGAAGCCATCGCCTGGAACGGCGGTGGAGACTCCGATCGGGGTTGTGATGATGACGTCCACAGCCTGCGCTGTTCCTCCCGGCGCCGGCGGGGAGGATGCGAGGATCTTCCCGTCCGACAGTACATCGAACTGCGCCGCCTGACCGCCGAAGGTCACCGACGTGGCGTTGCTGAAGCCCGAGCCTAGCAGGGTGACGAAGGTGCCACCAGCAGTGGAGCCGTAGTTCGGGCTAATGGATAACGGCGCTGGCTTGGGTGCCTTGAGCGGAAGGTAGGTAAACTGGTCGGCGATGGAGGCGGCCGAAGAGCCGCCGGGGGCGGTCACCGTAATGTCAACCAGCCCTACGATTACCCCTGCCGGGGCCCATGCCACGATCTTGCTGTCGGCCAGGACCTCGAAGTCCGCCGCTGCCGTTGTCCCGAAATCCACTGCCACTGCACCAGAGAAACCGCTGCCTTGGATCGTTACTGCCGTTCCGGCTCCGCCGCTAAGAGGAGAAACACCGCTCACCACCGGGCCAGTTGCCGGATCGCCCCAGGCGAAACTGCCCTGCGCGGTGTTCGTTGAGCCCCCGGGGCCGCTGACGCTGATGACGGCAGTGCCCTCGCCCGGCGGGGCGACAGCATCGATTCGCGAGTTATAGGCCGGGTTGCCGGCCACCGGGTAGGCCGAAAAGACCAGCGCCGGCTGCACCCCAAAACTCACCGACGTCACGCTGTCGAGACCGTTTCCGAAGATGCTGACGATCTGTCCGCCTGCAGTGCCGCTCGCCGGTGGTTCGAAGCTGATGATCTGAGGGACGGCCACTTGCGGTCTCCTAGGCGAAGGTCGTGCCGTTCCAGACCCGGCCGAGCAGGTTGACTACCGACGAAGCGGCGATCACCGCCTGCGGCCATAGCAACGCCAACTCGGCGCCAAAGGTCGTCACATTCTGGACGAGGCCGGTCCGGTTGTCGAACCGGGACCAGATGTAGTCGAGGGCGTTGGCCGGCGGGACGCCGGGAGCGGTTTGGACGAAGCCAGCGTTGGCCAGCACCGGGCTCAATGGAACATAGGCCCTTCCGGAGGCCGGCGGCGGTGAGACTGTGCAGGCTGAGGCGCTGCAGGTCTGCGCACTCCACGCTTGCGGCGCTACAGGTATCGGTCCGGCACTGGCGACTCGACTTACCGGTTGCCAAGACCCGGCGGCCAATTGCGCCACAGCCAGCGGATCGGTGTCGGGGTTGACTAGCGCTTGACCGGGGGCAAGCCATATCGTACGGCCGATGAGGGGCAGCAGATCGGTCGGCGCCGCGGCGGTGCCCGGCGGCAGCACCTGGAGGGGTGAGAGCAGGGGCAAGGCGCAGCCCTGGTCATGAAGCGCCTGTATCGCCGCCTGCAAGGCCGGGGCAAAGTCAGCGCGAACCTGGAGACTCAAGGAGATTGAGCCCTGCTGCGGGCCGATCGGCCGATCGTTGGGCAGGGTGAGCCAGGCGATCGGCGGCTGTTCGCCCAAGGTGCCGAGTGCAGGCGAGGGGCCGGCGATGCCGAGCGCGCTGGCCAGCATCTGGCTGCGGGCGTCGGTCATGCCGAGCGTCCCCAGCAGGTTAATATAGCCGCCCATTTCGCTGATGTTCATCGGCGCTGGAAGCCGCGAGGGCACGACGTCGCCTTCCAACGCCAGGCGCCGGAGCAGGAAGGCCTGGGCCTGCTGCATATCCGGCGACTGCGAGGCAGTTAAGACGTTGAGAAGCGTCTGTAGTGCCTGGCCCTCAATCGAGGCGTTGGGATTGGCGGGAGTGGTGTTGGCCATTGCGCAATCTCCTTAATTAGACGTCCATCACGTCGCCGGCATCTGCGGCGTCGGATGTATCCGTGGTGTCATCAGTGGCGTTGGATTTGTCTTTGGATTTATCGCCGGTGTTGGTTTTAGCCTTAGATTTATCGGTGGTGGATTTCTTATCCTCCGCCGCCTTGTCCTTGGCTGCGGGCTTGCTGGCCGAGCCGCCGCCCTTGACCGCGGAGGCGGCGCTCGATCCGGCGGTGGGATTGCCGCCATAGATTCCGCCTACGATGTTGCCCACCGTCGCCATGGCCTGAGATTGCAGGTCGGTCGCCGCCTTGAGCGCGTCGGCCCTGGCCGAATTGGAGACATTCTGGGCGTTGGTGAGCAACCCCGCAAGCTGGGTCTGCCCTGTGAGCGCGGTGTCGAAGTCCTTCTGGCTGGCGGCAGCCTGACCCATGGCCTTGAGGAGAGTGGTGTCGGGGCTGGGCGCGGTCAGCACATTGTTGATGAGGCTGGGCAATTGGCCGAGCGAATTGGGAGCGGTGAGTGTGCTGGCGATCGAAGGCGTCGTCGTCGGCAGTGTGACCGGGGAGATCGCCGGTGCCGAATCCGAGGGGCTGTCCTGCCAGTTCCAGAACCTTGTCAGGTCGAGCTTCTCGCCCGACGGGCAGTGGCCAAGCACTGCTTCGCCCAGAACGCCATGTGTTGGCAGGGCGATGATCGATTGCGGCGAAACGAAGCTCTGCTGTTGATAAGCCAAGAGCGACTGCTTGATCTGTACCGGGTCGAACGCCGGCGCCTGCGCCGCCTGACCAGCCGCCGCCCCGTTCACCGGCGGCTGGTTCGCATTGGCCTGCTGCTGGTTGATGGCGTCCGTCACGGATTGAGGGATCGAGAACGGCAGGATCATTGAGTTGCCGAAGAATCCGAGCACCTTGTTCTGCACGCAGTCGAGGAGCGGGATCATCTGCGAAGCATCGGTGATTCCGTTTGGCGGCACGCCGATGGTGTACTGATCCAACAGGATCGCCCGTTCCTCATCGTTCAGCGACGCCCACACCGCTTTCGAGTAACGGGTGGTGTTACGGACCACGTGCTGGGCCATCGTTTCGATGGTGAGGATCTCGTTGTAGCGCAGCATCGGAGCCAACTGCAGAGCCGGCACCGGATAGGGAGTTGGGGGTAGGGTGACGCCAAACAGATTGTCGTTCGCGTAGGTTTCACCGTTACCCGTCGGGACCGGATTTCCCGAGGCGTCGAACTCCTCAATCTTGGCAGTGAACTGGAAGACCATCGGCCCGCCCAGCTCGCGTTCGAGCAGCGAGGGGTTGAGATGCAGGGTGACCGGAGGGACACTCAAGGCCGGACCCTGGGCCGCGAAGAAGTCCGCCAGCCAGTCGGCCGCTGTTCCCCCGAACGTGTCGTTGATCTTCTGTAGATTTTGCAGCGCGGGTGAAGCAAGCGTGTAGTCGATCTGACGGAAGGCCCGGGTTATCTCAAAACCTACGATCTGGGTCCTGTCCAGCGTTGGCGGCAGAGCCAGAGCGCCACCGAATTTCCTCTGCACGAGGCGCTGCAATCTCAGAGCCCCCAGAACGTCATCCTCGCTTTGATACGTATTGTCGGGCAGGTTGAAGGCGCCGCCCGCAGGAGCGAGCTTCGCCGGACCGACGCGGGTGCCCATCGCGGTCACGGCGTTGATCCACACCTCCTCGCCGGGGACGAAGGTGCCCAGAAGTGTGAACTGGATCACATCCTGCGCCGCTCCGCCGAACGGCTCGACCTGGGCCGAGGGATCGCCAGCGAACTGGCGCAGGGTCGTCAGTCCCTTCTGGAAGGCGCGCGGTAACGCGGTGGCGAGCACGTCGATGTGCTTGATGATAGCCGCATAGCGGTTGAGGACCGCCTGGCGTGAGGCAGTGAGCGCGGCTGGGTTGCCGACGGTGAGCGGCTGTCCTGGCGGCATGAAGCGGACGACCTGCATCGGCACCAGGCAGACAAACTCGAGATCTTCGACCACGGCGCGTACGTCGTAGAGCCGCTGCACCTCCCAGTACTGCATGGTGAGAGCATGCAGGTGGTTGTGGTTGGTGATCGTCTTGGTGGTGACCTGTTCACTCTCACTGGAGCTGGCCAGACGCATGCCGGTTCGAGCGGCGCTGCGCCGGGCGCTGGCCTGGTTTTCTGCGGCCGAATGCGTCGTCTGGGCGGCGTTTTCGGCCGCGTCCCTCTGGCCCTGCATCCACGAAGTTGAAATGCCGTTGGAATCGGAGCTGCCGCCGCCGCCGGCAGCCACCAGGAAGTTCACGCCCCAGCTCGAAGTTTCGGAGTGTGTCGAAAAGCTGCTGCCGCCGCTCGCGGCTTCATTGAAAGCCGAATTGAAGGTGGCGTTGGTCGAGGTGTCTGCGAGCGCGAGTTGCTGCTGCGCCTGACTCTCCGAAAGGGTTTCGCTCTCGAAGACCGACGCGGTGTCTGTACGCTCGAACACTGCCATCTGCTGCTGTTCGCCCGGAGCAAGCGGCAACGAGTAAACCAGATCGCCTAAGGCCAGACCCTGGAAGGTCCAGCGCTGCGCCAGCCTCAAGACATATCCAAGACCGAGCGTTGCGGCCATCGGCACGGTCTCGTCACTGACGAAGGTTCCGCCGGCGCCCAGGCCCATGATCTGGTCGCGAAAACCGTCGACCCCAAGAGGTTGCTCCACCGGAACCCGGTCGGCATAAGATGATGTGCCGGGTACGCCTTCGGCCTGGTTTGCGTAGATTGGCAAAGGAATTTCAATGCCGCCAAAGCGGGTGCGGTGAAACGCCTGAAAGATACTTAACTGCGGCGCGACCAGACGAAAGAACACCCCATAAGGAAAACGGTCGATCGCAGCCTGGCCATTGTAGGTGAGCTGGCAACCATTGTCCTCGCCCAGCGTGACGGTGGGAACGGCTGCGGCTGGCGGTGGCGGCGCGGGCTGCCCGCCGCCCGAAAGGCCGCCGGCGATGTTGGCCAGCGACGCGATAATGCTCTGCGGCATGGGGGAAACCGGCTGCGGCAGCGTGATGACGCCGAGCGCCCCGTTCGAGGCGATCAGATTCGCTGCCACCGTCACGTCGACGCGAACCGTCGCGCCCTGAACGGTGAGTGGCAAGCCGGCAGCCGGAATAAGCAGGCCCGGCGGCGATTGGAGCTGAAAGTGACCTGTGCTGTCAGTAAGCGCCCAGACCGGATCGCCTGTAGCGCCCAGGGCGGTCGGGAACAGCTCGACCTGCACCCCAATGGCCGGGCTACCGCCGGGCTGCTGCACGATCCCCAGCAACACCGCCGGCAGCGGCTGGCGCTGCAGAAGGGCCCCAATGTTGATCAAGCTGCGATGAACCTGGTCAAAGCCGGTGAAGATCTTCGTCACCGCCGTCGCGCGCAACGGAGTTAAAGTCTTCTCCAGCTCCGCGCCCGCCTGGCCGAGGGGATCGACCGACTTAACGACGCGCTGCAGATTGATTGCCGGGGCAGTTACCACTGCGTCGGGCACGTTTGCCGCAGTGGCCGCTGTTTTCGCAGCGGTTGCCGCTGTACCGGTGGACGACGGAGCTCGTTTAGATGTCGCCACGAGAAAGCCTCCTAGGATCTTGCATCACTCGATTGACCGGGCAGAAGAAAGCAAAAGAGATGCGACAAGAGACAGAGGCCAGCTTCACAGCGCTACACTTTGGGCTCCTCTCGGTAGGGCCAAGGACGAAACTGTCCTCTCTGCTCGCCAAGCTGAAACCACTAGGACTATGGAGGTGCCAAACTTAACATGACGAAGGTAACAATGCAACGATAATTCGCTCCACCAGTCACGATTGACGAACTGTTTACGTAAGTCACCCAGCTGGCCTATGAGGCTGCAGGCTTACCGAGCACAAGCACGTGGCTGCTGTTCAGATTGAGGGTTGTTGCTTCATTTTCTTGCCAGAATCCCTCGATGACCTCTATACGTTCGGCGGCATTCGTCTCGGTCAGGACTAGGACGTGACCGTCGATCAATTTCGAACGAATACTCAAGATCAGTAATGATAAGTCGGTTTGTCGGAAGTAATCCGTCTTCGGATGGAATTGTCAATTGTTGACATCAGGGCGAGTCACTCATCGAGCTTTGCATAATGAAATAGATACCGACAACAGGCTTCTCATCATCGTGATCTGAGACGTTGGACTATCGCTAGCGTTGCGCGGAAGCTGGCAGTTGTTCTCCATCCTCTCTGGATACCGGGGAGAAGTTTATCGACCATTGCACCAGACGACCTCAGCCGCTGCAGCGGTTGCATGAACGGATTTTGAAACGTCGGTCCGCTGAAAGCGGCCCACATGAGGCGGCATCGCAACCCGAGAATTAAGTGGATCGTTTCAGTTGCTAGTCTTCGAGCGGCACTCCCGCGTTTACGGTTATTTCCTGCTTAGACTGGATGGTCTTTTCGTCGGTTTTCAGGAAGAAGCTGAGAACCACTGCTCCAAATGCCACTGCCGCAAGATAGACAATGAATCGCGGCAGATAAGCGCCAGCGCGATCATAGAGGTGACCAATCCAAAGGGGGCCGGTAGCGCCGCCGATGGCATACGCAGTCCAGGTAAGACCGTATAGCACAGAGAAATGCTTGCGTCCGAAATAACGCGCAAGCAGGTAAGGGCCGACATCGGCCTCGCTGCCCAGGCCGATACCAAGGATCGCCGCACCCAAAAGCGCCGACCAGGCCGAACCCGCGAAAGCGAGAATCAGCATGCCTGCCGCGACGAGGGCGAGAACAAGAGATTGAATACGTTCTGGAGAAACGCGATCGATTGCAAAGCCAACCCCGAGTCGGCCAATGATTCCTGCTGCTCCGCGAACCGACAGTGCGAGAGCAGCAGTGGCAGCAAGTACACCATGCTGAGTAAGGATAGAAGCAAGGTTGGTCACCAGGCCATTTTCGCTAAAGGCGGAGAGGATAGTGATGAATGCGAGTATCCAGAACGCCGCTGTTCGCAATGCTGCTGGAACCGTCATTCCGGTGTCGGCATGGTGTTCAGAACGAACGATTGCGGCCTCCGGTCGGTTGCGGACCAGCAAAGCAGTAAGAGGAAAGCCTAGAGTCGCTATGCCGCCCAAGAGCAGAAATCCGCTGCGCCATCCGTGATGCAGGATCATCCACTGCGTGAGCGGCGGAATCACGATGGAGCCGACGCCGCTTCCGGTGAGCAACAATGCGAGGGCGATTCCTCTGTGGGCCGTGAACCAGGTAAGAATTGTGCGCGTATACGCAAACTGCGCGGTAGCATTGGCGACCAAACCGATTACAAAAAATGTCGCATAGAACTGAACGATATTCGGCGTCAGTCTGCTGAGTGCGGCGAGCCCGACAGCGAAAACCAGAATCCCGGGGAGGATAATACGACGCGGGGGAAAGCGGTCGAGCAAAATGCCGATCAGAGGTGAAACAAGTGCGACGGTAATGGCGGCTAGTGCGAATGCACCGCCCATCGCTTCCCGCTTCCAGCCAAAGGCGGCATGCAACGGATCGAGGAACAAACTGAAAGTGTATGGAACGATTGGAGCAAAGCTCACCATCACGCCGGTGAATGCGGCTGCGAGTACACCCCATCCGGGATATCGAATCGAGCTCTCTTGGTTTACAGGGTGAGCATTCATTTTCGTTCTTTACCGATTCTTTGAGCCATCGTGTTGAGCAGTTTTGGACGCACAGAAGGCCGTGTCCAGGGGCATTCTGCAATGCAGATACCGCATGATGCAGCTTCGACGAAATAGGGAATGCATTTGTCGAAGTCGACGTACCACCGCTTGACCCCGCGCACCATTTGTTTGTCCGGTGCGATTGCGTCAGGTGGACACGATTGTGTACAAATCTGGCAGCTTGCGCAGAACTCATCGGCGCCGAAATGTATGGGCTTGCTGGAAACGAGCGGCATGTCGGTGGTTACACCGGCGAGCCGGACACCGGCACCGAAGCGTGGGCTGATGAGCGATCCGTGCTTGCCGAGTTCGCCGAGTCCTGCGGCAATTGCCGGTGGAATGAGTAGCAGCGCACCAGCCATCGGACCGGGATACGGATCAGCGTGATAGCCCTGCGAACGAATCCAGTTTGCCAAGGCATAAGAAGACCGTGTACCTCTGGCATATTGATCTCCCACATCGCAGACACCTATACCATTGGTTTCATCGGAAGGAACTTCGCGGAGGCGCTCGTAGTCATGAGCGAGAGCAAGGACGATGACCCAGGGTTGATGGATGGTGTAGCCCGCGAATACGTAGAGAGGCTCCATGACCGCGATCCCAATGTCGTCCGCTTCATGAGTAAGCGCGAAGCTCTTGGCCGCTTCAGCTAGTTTCTGAGGCGACGATTCATTGCGCGTATCAGCAATAGGAATTAATTCAGGATAGGTGTAGGCCCCTTGAAACGCCTCTGTCGATCCGGGGCATTTGCGAGAGTTCTTGCGCGCCAGGAGCTGCAGTTCGCCCCACGGATGCTGATCCGGCGGGTGCCAGAAAAAGGGAGAGGGTCGGCGGGGCGTGGTCTCGCCAACGCCATTGATTTCGTTGCCGGAGGAGCGTAGGAGCGAGAGTGTTTCTGGTTGTGGAGTCCATGTACCGCGCTTTGGCCGCCGCGAATTAGAGGGTTCAGTCATAACCGGTCTCACAAACTGTCAGGATAAGGAGAAGGAAGTCCAAAGCCGTTGGCGATGCGGTTGAATGCGGCGAAGAGTGCTGCGATGTGTACCGCTTCGGAAACTTGCGCTTCCGTCCAGCCGGCTTGCGTTGTTGCTTCCACATCCGCGCGGGTAACAGCCGGCGAGTTTGTGTTTACTTTGCCAGCGAACTTTAGCAGAGCCAATTCCGCGCTTGTGAACAGTCGATCATTGAGATCACCGTGTTGCAGAGCAAAAATCATTTCAGGCGATCCTCCCTGCGCTCCAAGCAAGGCGCCGTGACTGTCTGCACAGTAGGGGCATGCGTTCTGTCGCGAGATATAGGTGGCAATCATCTCCTTGTGCCGGCGGCACAGGAGGCTTTCGCCGAACAAGAAGCTTCCAGCCATTTCTAACATGCCTCTCAGCAGCACCGAATTAGTGGCAAAGCACAGCACAATCCCGGGAAGATCTGTGCGAGCAAAACGTTCGCGGTATTGCGCGAACAATGCACGGACCTCGTCATTTGCTGTGTGTTCATCCATCAGAGGCAGATTCGTGGAAGATGGTGCTGCTCGACGCCATACACGTGCCTCTATCAGCGCAACATCGGATGGAAATTCTGAACTCATATCCCAGAACCCCAACCGCCTGGCGAGTTGGAACGTCCGCGAGTCGTCGGAACCAGCGCGATACCCTCAGTCGTCTGAGACGTGATCTCATATTTGATCAGCTGTTCTACGACAAAGCCGTTTTCTGCTCTCATCCCATTTGTCTTCATCGGGTCCCCCTAATACATGAACTTCAATGCAAACTGAACCTGGCGGGGAGCCTGCGCCGCAAGGATGTGATTGAACGTAGGCGAACTGATATCGCTGTCGGGCAACCGGAAGTTCGTGCGGTTCAGTATGTCAAACAGTTCTGCGCGGAATTGCAACTGCTTCGATTCCGTAAACTTGAAATTTTTGAGCGCACCGAAGTCCCAGTTGGCATATCCCGGCCCGAAATTTACGTTTCGCCTTTCCGTGCCAAACTGTCCTGCATTCGCTACTGGATCGAGCCGCTGGAAAGCGCTGGCGTTGAGCCATGCGCCAACCGTACGCGGCCCGTTGTTGGGATTGCCGATGAGGTTCGGTCGCTGCGCGGAGAATCCGGTGATCTCCGGCGCGCTGCCTTGTGCGGCAACGTCATTCGAGTCGAAGACGGTAAACGGTGTGCCGCTCATCAGCGTGCCAATGCCATTCAAATGCCATCCGCCGAACGCCCGCCGGTACCAGTTCGCCCCGTCATTCCAGAAAGGAAGCGCCCATTCGTAGCTTCCAACGAATCGGTTACGCGCATCGAACAGGGACAGCCCACGTTCTGCCGCCAGATTGAACGGATTCTGGGCGAGATCGTTTTCGCCTGCGACTGGCTTCGCTGCCGATCCGGTTATGTTGAACGACGAAACATCATCAACGGCCTTCGACCACGTATACGAGACGAGGAAAGATAGACCGTGGCTGAACCGTTTGCGCAGCGATGCTTGCAACGCGTTGTACGACGAACTAGCGATGCTCGCGATCTCACCGGTCGACGAATACTGGCAACTGCTCGGCGGATCAGCGAGTGTGCAGCCGGAATACAGGCGACGTTGATCGGCATTGCTGGAATTCGAAATCGGCTGCCCGCCTACAGTTCCAGGAACGAACACCGCAGGGTTCGCTTCGATAAAGCGCGGCAGCCGCGTGCCCTTCGTGCCGACGTATCCGATCTCGAACAACATATCGGGGCCAAAGGAACTCTGCAGATTGAGATCCCAATCCTGCGTATAAGGAAGTTTCAGCGTTGGAGATAGAGTGAGGTTCGTCAGTGGCGTGGAGAAAGTCCCCGGAGCCGGAGGCTTGCCGTTAAACGGATCTGCAAAGTTCGGCAGGCTCACCTGCGGTGTTCCCAGGAATGGAGGCGCACTGATCGGCGCCTGCAAAGGGCCGCCCTGTCCCGTGTAATACGGCTCATAGAAGATACTGTACGACGATGTGACCAGGAATTTGCCTTTACCGTTAGGGTCCCACGCGACACCGATGCGCGGTGCAAATGCCTTCGTCTCGGTAGGAATTAAGCCTGCCGGCACTCCTGGATCGCCGGGATACAGTAGTCCGGCTGGGGCATTCGGCATCACCTGGGACTTCTTCCCGGGATCGAACAACGTTAGCCGGTTGTGAATTTCGGTGTATGGTTTGGGCAATTCATAACGCACCCCAGCATTAACTGTGAATCGCCGCGTGACCTTATAGGTGTCCTGCACGTACCAGTTCGCATTGTTGCCGGGAATTCCCCGCGAGAAGTCGCCTATACCCTGCAAAAAGACGACCGCCTGGCCCGTGAGGAAGCTGGCGAAGGCGTCTGTTACGGGAAACGGCGCAAAGACAAAGAAACCATTCGTCGCGATGCCCTGCAGTACATTGATCTTTTGATGCTGATATCCGCCGCCGAATTTGAACTCATGCTTGCCGTGTACCCAACTCAGAAATCCGGAGTAATCGTAAACGTTCTCGTAAGTGTTGCGCGGATCGGTGATCGGATCACCAACCGTGGTATAGCCGTTTACCTGGATAAACGGTGGTCCGGTGGCGACATCGAGACTCGGCTTGTAGTTGAATCCGAGGTCTGAAGGCGGCTGATTGTTTTCGCGCTCACCGAAGAGAAATTTGTTGCGAAGAAATGAGAACCGCGCCACTAGGATGACGTTTGGCGAAAAGGTGTGCGTCTCTTGCGCGACAAAGTTCTGCGCGCGTTGGTCTATGCCCACTGGGAAACCCGGCACGCTCGCACCGCCGGCTGATAGCGGGTCGATCTGGGAGAGTTGGTAAAACATGTAACGGAAGCTCAGCGTGTCGCGCGGAGTGAGGTAATGATCGACCTTAATGCCGAACTGATCGCTATCAAGTCTTAAGGTTTGGGTCGTGGAGAACAGATTGGTACCTGCGTTCGGAAGCGGAAAGAAGCTCAGCAGGTTCCGGGAGATTGAATTGATTTGCTGCTGTGGCACCTGGTTATTCGGGTACGGCGCATTGGCGAAGACGTTAAAAAGCTGGTGTGCTGGATTTGTACAGAAGCCTTGCGTGAAGCCCTCCGGACAGAGTTCGGAAAAATCGCCAGTACGCTGTTTGAGCGAAGGGACGGTGGTGAGCGTTGTCTCTCCTTGGCGATTGCGGAAGCCTTCATAGAAGCCGAAGACGAAGGTTTTGTCCTTCTTAATGGGCGCGCCGATAGAGGCGCCAAACTGGTTCTGCTTTAGCGGCTCCTTCGTCTGTGCGAAATAATTGTTCGCGTCCAATACGTCGTTGCGCAGGAACTCCCATAGCGTTCCATGGACTTGGTTTGTGCCCGACCGCGTAATGATGTTCGTTGTCGACCCTAGTGCACCTCCGAATTCGGCATTGGCGCTATGCGTGATGATGCGGAACTCAGTAATCGCGTCTACCGGCGGCTTGAGGATAAATCCGCCGTCGACTCCGTTGAAATTGTTCGCACCGTCGATCAGGAAGTTGTTCGATTCCGGTCGCTGGCCATTGACTGCATATGCCTGTCCGCTTCTCAGCGATCCGCCGGCTTCGGCTATCCCGGGAGTCAAGGGCACAACTCCGGGCTGCAAGAGGCCAAGTTGCGAGAAGTTGCGCCCGTTCAGCGGTAAATTCTCCAACTCGCGCTGTTGGACTACCTTACCCATGCTCGTAACGGTTGGCTCAATCATCTCGGCATCGGCGCGCACCAGTACCTGCTGCTTTTCTGATCCGACCGCAAGATGTGGCGAGACCGAGGCCGTTTCGTTCACGTTGAGCGTAATGCCATCCTGTACGTATTCCTGGAAACTTCTCGCTACGACCTGCAATCGGTAGTGTCCGACCGGGAGTTCTAAAAGAACGTAGTTACCGTTGCGATCGGTGGTTGCCATTCGCGACAAGCCTGTCTCCGTCCGCTGTGCCGTCACCGCTGCACCCACAACAACGGCGCCGGTCGGGTCTGTAACTGTCCCGCGAATGTTTGCCGTGATCTGCTGAGCAGACAAGCTTAGGCAAGTGAGCAATACAAATGCCAGTACATGGCAAACGATTTTCATGTTGGTTTCGAGCCGCCTATAAGACTTGAGACTGCAGACAGAGTGACGCTGCTAGTTCGCGTGACCCTCTGTTGAAATGGACCGTAGCAACACCGTGCGTCAAACACGTTCCCCATCGTCAAAAGATCCATAAATTAGAGAATCCTGGTGGAAGACATCAGTACATGGGACACATACGTTTAGAGGAGAGAAATTAGTTGGCCGGGTGCACGGATGAACGGTACAGTGAAGTCTCTGCTCTGTCTTGCATCGATCGATGGAAATATCTCTCAACCCTTGGGTGGAGTCTCACCTCAATCGGCCTTGCATGATTGCGCAAGACTGCTCGATCTCGTCCGAAAGCCAGAAGTACGATTGCCTTCGGCTTCAAACAAAGTTGATGCGCACTATCTTTGTGAAGATTTCAGATAACCATGCTCGGCCAAGTGCTGGCCCATCTGGGAGTACATGCCATCATCGCGGGGCTGCCAGGAATTAAGGCCATCCACATAACGGTTGTACATGCAGAACGCCGCGGCGATGAGCACCGTATCATGAATCTCCAGGTCGGACGCGCCTTCGCGTCGGGCCCGCTCTACGTCTTCGGCAGTGACGAGCTTGCCGTCGCGCTGCACCTTGCCCGCGATTGCTAGCAACGCTTTTAACTTCGGCGCAACCGGCGCGCTTTCGAAATCGGTTTTTACCTGACGCACGATATCGTCTGCGCCTAGATGACATGCCGCAGCGGCGCCGTGACTAGCCTGGCAAAAGTAACAGTCATTTTGCGACGAAACGTACGTAGCGATTAGTTCACGCTCTCCAGGCGCCAGGCTGTTTAGCTCGTGCAGTAGCACATGTGCCAGTTCGCGCATGGGTTTAGCTGTCTCCGGACGAAAGGCGAACGCGCCGCTGATACCGGGCAGACCTTCAGGAAGTGAGATATGCGCCATCGTGCCCCTCTCTCAGCGGCCCACAGGCTCGGCCGGAAGATACGTTTTGCTTACACTCACGTAACCATCACGCGCCACCATCTTACCGCGCTCTCGATACATGGCTTCATCGCGCGGCTGTATGGTTGCCAACCCGTCCACATAACGGTTGTACATGCAGAACGCCGCTGCGATCAGCACCGCGTCATGGATCTCGACATCCGTCGCGCCCAGGCTGCGCGCGTGCGCCACATCTTCTGCTGTAACGTGCTTGCCCCCGCGCTGCACTTTGCTCGCGATAACAAGTAGCGCTTTCAGCTTTGCAGATATGGCAGCATACTGAAAATCGGCCTTGACGCGGTGCACGAGCTCCTCATCACCATCCAGATGTGCGGCGGCAATGGCGCCGTGGATCGACTGGCAGTAGTGGCAATCGTTCAGATAGGACACGTAGGTAGCGATCAGTTCGCGCTTTCCAGGCGAGAGGCTGTTTGGAGCGTGCAAAAGAACTTCAACAAGGTCATTCAGCGGACGGGCAGTTTCGGGTCGAAACGCCATCGCGCCGCGAATTCCAGGTTGGCTTTCCGGCAAAGCGATATGCGGCATTGGGCTGGAGACCTCTAAGAAATGTCTGTGAGTTTACCAGTCCTGCGTTTATCTGCGCCTCCATCGAAAGGTTGGTTATGCCTGCGTGTTACGCAATCTATCTATTGGTCAACACAAGCTTGAACTTCGGCGATGGATTTCCCTGGGCGCGCTGCGCACTTCGGACTAGGAGAGGTCTTGCCGTTGGGGCACTCGGAAGCCAGAGATACTGCCGACAACTCACTTCTGTTTAGCAAAACGGAGCTCAGATAAGAGGAGAAGAAGAATGAAGTTATTAGCACGATATCTTCTTCTGCTCGCAGCCCCACTGTTTGTGTCCACCGCATTAATGGCGCAGGCTGCTCCCTCGACCGCAACTCTCGATCATAGGGAGGTAGATCTCGCGATTACTTACACCTCGCAACGGAGCGACCTGGTTTCTAAGCCCACCTTCTGGCTGCAGGGGAGGTGGGATTGAGCTCTCGACCCAGACCTATTGTGGTCTTGGATTGGCAGCCAACGCGATCGGTACGGAGGTAGGTGCTTCCGCAGACAGCGGCTCTGACTTGACTGTGCTCACCACGACCTTCGGATCGCGCTATACGTTGTATAGGCCGATGGGTGCAAGCCCTCCAGTTATGAGCGCAACATCGATAGATCCGGTTATTAACTGTTAAGCAAGTTCGTTCGAATAGTTGCTCTACAGTTTGACCCTCACGTCTGGAAAATAGGGGAAGCGCTATGGACATGAGTAATGAAACAAAGAATGGGTCAGAGTAAGAAGATTTGCCTACGTTTAGGAGTTTCGTCGGGGCATGAGCCTTCGAACAGCGCTTAAGATGGCGTCAGTAAAGGGGGCAACATAATGGAGCGATCGTACCCATATCGTACACAGAATCATCAAACTTCATTATCTTATTGAAAATAAGATAATGAAGTGGTGGAGGCGGCGGGAGTCGAACCCGCGTCCGAAAAAACCTTCAACAGAGAGCATTCATGCTTTTCCCGTATCATCTTTGTCTCGTAGCCGCCACTTAGAACGGGCGAAGATGTTGCGGCCACCAGCCTGATCGATCTCGCCATCCCCGCACAGGCGGAGCAGGTTTGGCCAGCCTACTGTGCGACGATTGGTATCCGCCCGTAGGCGAAGCGGAAGCAATCGGCTACTTAGTTAATTAAGCAGCAAGCGCGAATTGAGGTTCGGCACTTATAGTTTTGTGAGCGATTACGGGTGTCCACACCCCGGCATGCCTCTCTGCCGCAAGCAATCCCGTCGAAGCCGTGACGCCCCCATTTGGAGCTGGCACCAACCATGCATTGGGCCGTGCAAAGAACTGTACTCATTATATCGCGTGCAGCCAGCCGTAAGTGAGCAGCCTGTCCTATCTCAATTCGAGAACCGTCACGCGTCTATGCGAAGGCTAAGATCACGGCTCCAATCGCGATGAGGGAAGCTCCACCAATCTTCAAAGGGGTAAGCTTTTCGCCCAGGAAGATCCAAGCTCCGAAGATTACCAGAACCACGCTCAGCTTATCGACCGGTGCGACGCTTGAGGCGGGGCCCAGCTGGAGCGCTCGGAAGTAGCAGAGCCACGAGAGTCCGGTTGCGATTCCGGAGAGGATCAGGAACAGCCAGCTCCGCGAAGAGATCTGCGCGAGTCCTCGATGGGTTTCGAAGCCGATCGCGATCGCCCAAGTGAAGGCTACGATCACCGTCGTTCGGATGGCGGTCGCGAGGTTTGGATCGATTCCGGTGACACCAACCTTGGCCAGAAGCGCGGTTGCCGCGGCGAAGATGGCTGAGAGAACTGCCCAGAAGAACCAGCTCATCCTGCGAGGATATCCTGTCTGGCTCCGCCGCAGGTCTTGTGAGGATCGAGCGGGCTAAAGGGAAGCGTTTTCGAGGTCGACGCTCTCGAAGTCGCCGCGCTCGATCGCAGCGCGGATCTGCGCAGGAGTCTTTCCTTTTTTCGTCTGCTGGTAGGTGAAGACCGCTTCCTTCATGCAGGTGGAGCAGACGGCGCCGTGGGCTCCTTCAAAGCAGCTGTGCAGGCTGTTGTGGCCTAACGCCCGGTCGCAGTGGCAGTAACAGGGCTGCTGGTGGAGAACGGCGGGAATCTTCGCCGCCATCTTATAGGCCGTGACCTGATAAGGATGCGTGAAGTATGGACCTGTGAGCTGTTCTCCCGCGAGAACGGGCGGAAGCGGTTTTGCCGGTGGCTTCGCGTTATAGGCGGGAATGTCTGCCGCAGGATTGCTCCACTGCGCGGAGGCTGCGATCGTGACGAGTCCTAATGCGAGAAGTCCAAGTATTCGCTTCATTTCCACATCCTAAATAAGGAGGCGGCGAGGGAGCAAAAAAAGACGGCACGAACATTGTTCGTGCCGGGAGGCCAGTGACGCAACTTGTGTCAGCTGAGGGAGACTCGCTCGAAGCTGAAATCCTTCCGGGATTGCCATTCCTCATCCCGTAAAAGAAAGATACCACAAAATGGAGGAAGATTTATGAAAATATGTTCTGTCATAGGAAAAGTTCGATAGAAATTGTCTGCCCTCACTCTGGAAACGAGTGTAAGTGGTTTATTTTAAGCGAAATTGTCTCCTTGCTTCGGGTGCGGAGTGATTCTGCTTTTCCATAAAATATTTTTTTGGAGCACTTCCATATTTTTGAATACTGAGATCGCGTCATCCTGAATCACTGACCCCTCCCCCCGTACTTATTGCGCAAAGTCTTGAATAAATGCAACTTAGGTCCGGACCTCGCAAAATGATCCCCTGAATTCTGTGGATGCCTTGTCTTAAAAGAGAAAGCCCGAAGGAGATCCCTCGGGACTTTTCTTATCTATCTTCTATTTTACCGAGTTCGCTAAAACTCATGCGCGTTTGCAACTTCATTCGTTTTTTGCAGTTAGTGTGTGAAGGGCTTGACAGAAAAATACACGCCGCAAAATTGTGAAGTTTTGTGGCTTACTACGTTGCACCGATTCGGGGGGACAAGAAGAGCCTCTGGAGTCAAGGAACTGGGAGAGACTGGGGGCTTTTGCCTTTCGGAAATTTTGGGGGAGCCTCAGAGAAACAGACAACGGCAGGAACAAAGGCGAAATACAGGGATCTCTCCGCTCCGCCGCGCGGTGAAGCTGCGCGTCTCCGGTCGAGATGACGAGGGTTTTTGCGATGACAGGGAGATGCAATGACGGTTTTTGAGATTGTAGGGTGCACTGACGGTGTAGGGTGCAATGACGGGCGGTTTGAGATGACGGGCGGTTGAGATGACGTTTCTTTGAGGTGACGTTTCTTTGAGTTATTGGAGAATTTATGTACGTGCCTGCGTGAGAAATTCCAGCGGTGATCGGCGAACGATTTAGAATCAGGGAATTCAATTACAGAATGGCGAGTGAGAAGAGCTGGTGACCGGCAAAGACGTGAAAAAATCGCTTACATTCCAGGAGCTTTTGTTTCGGCTGCAAAGGTTCTGGGCAGACCAGGGATGCGTTCTTCAACAACCCTATGACGTTGAGGTGGGAGCGGGGACGATGTCGCCCGATACATTTCTGCGGGTGCTGGGGTCAAAGCCGGTTCGTATCGCCTATGCACAACCCTCTCGTCGCCCGGCGGACGGGCGTTATGGAGAGAATCCCAATCGTCTTTTTCGGCATACCCAGCTTCAGGTGATTCTGAAGCCGCCTCCGGAACGAATTCAGGAGTTGTATCTCGAATCGCTGGAGGCGATCGGGATCGACCTGCGCGAACACGACATCAAGTTCGAAGAGGACAACTGGGAATGGCCAGTAGGCGGCGCCTGGGGTGTGGGCTGGCAGGTGATGCTGGATGGTCTCGAGATTACGCAGTTTACCTACTTCCAGCAGTGCGGAGGCATGGACCTCGATCCGATCTGCGGCGAGATTACGTATGGCCTGGAGCGCATCGCCGGATTTCTGCAGGACGTCGATTCGATCTACGACATTGTCTGGGCGGTTGAGCCGGATACAGGACGAAAGGTGACCTATGGCGAGATGAGGCTGGCAGAGGAGGAACAGTTCTCTGCTTACAGCTTTGACTATGCCGAGGTGCCCAAGCTCTGGGAACACTTAAAGCTATACGAGACAGAATGCCTGGATCTTCTTGAAAAAGCGAAGAGTATGGAGAAGATGGATGAGTTGACGCTGAAGCGCTTCCCGGTTCTGGGAGCTTATGAGCTGGCGTTGAAGTGCTCGCATGTCTTCAATCTGCTCGATGCGCGCGGAGCGATCTCCGTGACGGAGCGCGTAGGCGTGATGGCTCGAATCCGCACGCTGGTGGTTGGCGTGGCGAAGGCATATGCGCGGCAGGGCGAGTTGGTGGCTGCTGAGCCAGTAGGCGAATTGGCGAGTTAGCCAGAGAGAGTGTGATGGCGGATTTTCTTTTTGAGATCGGGTTGGAGGAAGTACCTGCGCGGATGATTGCGGGGGCCGAGGCAGAGCTGAAGCGGCGCGTGGTTGGGTTGCTGGAGCGCGAGCGTCTGGTTACGGCGGGTGCCGAGGTCAAAAGTTTTTCGACACCTCGCAGGCTTGCGGTGCTGGTGAGCGGCGTTGCCGGACGGCAGGAGGATGCGTCGGAAGAGCTGACGGGGCCTTCGGTGAAGGTGGCCTTTAAGGATGGTGCAGCCACCCCTGCAGCGGTGTCGTTTGCGAAGAAGGCCGGCGTTGCCGTGGAAGCACTGAAGACGGTGACGACGCCGAAGGGAGAGTATCTTGCCGCGACCGTGGTCAAGGCTGGGCGCTCGGCTTCAGAGGTCATTGCGGCGGAGCTGCCGAAGGAGCTTGCGGCAATCTACTGGGCGAAGAACATGTACTGGCGCGCGGGCAAGCCGGAGCGATTCGTTCGACCGGTCCGCTGGATGATTGCGCTGCTGGGCGGCGCGGTGGTTCCGGTGGAGTTTGGCGGAAAGACCGCGGGCAAGGTGACGTATGGCCATCGCGTGCTCTTCGGAGAGGCGGCGATTGCGCTGGAGGCTCCGTCGAAGTATGAGGAGGCGCTGCTTATCGCCTACGTGATTGCGGACGTGGAGACTCGCCGCCAGAAGATCCGAAAGGCATTGGACCGCGTAACCAGGACGGTGGAAGGCGCGCGATGGCGTGAAGACCATGAACTGATTGATACTCTGACGCACCTGACGGAGTGGGCTTCGGACAGCTCGGTGATCCTGGGAGATTTCGAGCCCGAGTACCTTGCGCTGCCCGAAGAGGTTCTGGTGACCGTCATGCGCGATCATCAGAAATATCTCGCGGTGGAAGGAAGTGCAGGGGAGGGAAGCGGAAACAAGGAAGGAAAAGCTTCGCTTGCTCCTCACTTTCTGGCAGTGTTGAACACCGAGGCCAAGGAGAGTGGGCTTGCGGTGATCCGTCACGGCAACGAGCGCGTGCTGCGGGCGCGGTTCAACGATGCGCGGTTCTTCTGGGAGTTCGATCAGCGAATTCCCCTGAAGGAGCGGGTGAAGCTGCTGGAGAACGTCACCTTCCAGAAAGACCTGGGAAGCTATACCGTGAAGACCGGGCGTGTACGGGCTCTGGCGGCGACTCTTGCCGAGTTGTTGACCACACGCGGCACCAGCATCGATGTTGCTGCGCTGGACGAAGCAGCGATGCTTGCCAAGACCGATCTCACTACAGAGCTGGTGAAGGAGTTCACGGAGCTGCAGGGTATTGTGGGTGGACTCTATGCGAAGGCGCAGGGTGCCTCGACGGCTGCAGGAGACGCGATCTACGATCAATACCTGCCGGAGTCGATGGAGGACTCGGTTCCACGTACGGTTGAGGGTGCGCTGCTGTCGATTGCGGACAAGGCAGACACCATCGCCGGAATGTTCGGGTTGGGGATGGAGCCGACGGGGTCAAAAGACCCGTTTGCTTTGCGGCGAGCGGCGAACGGAATTGTGAAGATCCTCGCCGAGAGCGCGGTGCCGCTGCCGTTGACCCTGGCGGAGATTGCCGGACGTGCGACGGAGAACGAGGCCGTGGAACCGAAGGTGCGCTCGTTCCTGGTGGAGCGGCTGGAGTTCTATCTGCGCGAGGCTCGCGGACAGGCTTACGACGTGGTGAAGGCGGTGCTTGCGGCTGGAAGCGACGATGTGCGCGATGCCGTGGCTCGGGCCGAGGCTGTAACCGCAGTTCGCGGCTCAGCGGATTTCGAGGCGGTGAGCGCGGCGTTCAAGCGAATGAAGAATATTCTGGCGCAGGCGAAGGAGAAGGGCGAGCCTGGAAAAGAGCTGACGGAAGCAGGAGCAGCTCATCCAGCGGAGATCGCTTTGAACGCACGGGCGGGAGATATCGGGCAGAAGGTAAAACATCTGGCCGATCGTCATGAATACCTTCCGGCATTAGAGTCGATGGCGACCCTGCGGCCTGAGGTGGATAGTTTCTTTGATCAGGTGATGGTGATGGATCCGGATCCAAACGTTCGAACAAAAAGACTGCAGATGCTTCAGAGGATCGTTGGAACCTTCTCGGAGATTGCGGACTTTTCGGAGATTGTTACGGCTGGGTAGTTAGCGCGTTTGGATCTGCGGTGGAGAAGCAGATTCCTCCACTTCGCTGCGCTCCGGTCGGAATGACAACGCAAGATGTTGTTGCTCAGTTGAGCCGTTGTAACCGGGCGATCAGTTTTTCCGCCAGCGGTTCGCCGGATTCGGTCCAGAGAAGCCGGCTGGAGATGCCGGAGTTCTTCTCGACCGAGAGGGTGAAGGCGAGCAGCATCTCGATGTTCTGCTGAATGTGTTTCTGGGCTTCTTCGTCGAGTACCTCGGTCTGTTCTTCATCGAGGACCCAGGGAGTGTCGAGGCCGAAGTCGACACGGATGTGTCCGTTCTGCTCGTAGCTGGCTTGATCGAAGAGGGGACCAAAGCCGAGTATCTTCACTGTCGATGGTTGCTGGCGCCACAGGGTGTCGAGGGCGGCTTCGGAGGTAGGAGCCTCGGTGCCCTCGGGCATCCAGAGGTTCCACTTCATCTCGAACTCGTAGACCATGTCGTCATGCAGTTGCTCGGTGGCCTCTGAGACGGCGTTCTCGATGATGGAATCTTCGGTGGACTGGGCGCGATCGTCGTTGACGTAGATGCGCTGGTAGACCGGAGATTCGGTAAAGCTGATGGGGTAAACCGACGCGGCAGCGACGCGCTTTTCTCCGCTAACGAGAGCGAACTGACGGAGGACGGAGACGAGCGCGGCTGGAAGCGCTTCGAAGCGAAAGTTCGGGAACCACAGGCTGAGATAAAGCTGGTCTGCCATGGGGATAGTGTACAGGCCGGAGACGGGAGGAAGACGCGAAGGACTTGTCTCAAGAGGAATGAGAAGATAGAAGAGACGGTTTACGATGCGGATGTCGATAGAGAGGCTGCGGATAGGGTTGCTCGCGGGTGCGGGCCTTCTGGTTTTGGTTATCGCGGGCTTCCTGACGTATGCGCACTATCGGGCACATCGTTTTCTGGCCGAGCTGCCGCGAAAGCTGGGAGCCGATATCCAGCAGGAGACAAACTCCTTTACCTGGTCGCAGACGGTGAAGGGAAGAACCGTCTTCACGCTCCATGCGGCAAAGGCGATTCAGCACAAAGACGGCAAGTACACGATGCGGGACGTGGCTATTTCGGTGTATGGACGCGGGCAGGAAGAGGGCAAGGGCGTCGATCGGGTCGATCGGATCTATGGCAAGGAGTTCGAGCTGGACCAGGCCGCGGGGGTTGTGAAAGCGATGGGGGAGGTTCACCTCGATCTTCAGGCTCCGCCTAAAACGGCGGATGGGGCAACGGCGCCGGTCGGTACTGAAAAAGTGCAGCAGCAAGACGGTGGTCCTGGACACGAAGAAGAGTTGAAGAATGCAGAGACGATTCATGTGAAGACCAGTGGGCTGGTCTATCTCCAGAAGCTTGGCGTGGCGGCGACGGATCAGGAGATCGAGTTTGAGTACCACGGCCTGACGGGGAATGCGACTGGAGCCGATTACAACGCTGACAACGGCGTGCTGATTCTTCATTCCGCGGTCAAGGTAAGCGGGCTCGATCATGGCCGTCCAATTCTGTTGACGGCCTCACGTGCTGAGTTGAATCGTGTAAATCGGAAGGTTCTGCTGTCGCAGGCGGAGTTTGTCACGGTGAACGGCGAGGGTAAGGCGGAAGGTGCAAGGCAGACGGTGGAAGCCCGGCAGGCGACCGCGTTTCTGCGGCCCAATGGCTCGACCGAGCGTCTGATGGGCGAAGGTGGAGTCAGGATGACCGCGGGCGACGGTTCCCAGGTGACCTCGCAGCGGGGAGAGATGTTCCTGAGTGAGCTGAGCAAACCGGAGTCGATTCGGATGACGGGAGAGGTGCGCTATCTCGCCAAGGACGAATCACGAGAGGCCCACGGAGAAGCTGAGGAGGCAAGGGCGGTCTTTGACAGGATGGGACAGATGGAGAAGACAGTCCTGACCGGCTCGGTTCACATGAAGGAACAGATTGCTCCCGCGAATGGCGCGAAGATGGGAAGCGAAAGAGATCTGACTGCCTCAACTGTTGAGATGGCGTTGGCGACGGATGCGAAGGGAAAGACGTGGCTTCGCGATGCGAAGGCGAACGGCAACGCGCGTCTTCAGGTGACAGGCCCGGAGAAAGATGGGAAAGGGATTCGAACCAGTTCGATGAAGGGGAATGTGCTGACTGCACACTTTGTCCAGGAAGGCGGAAGGCCAAGGCTGGATGGGGTGCATGGGGACGGGAACACGATACTCGAACAGAAGAGCGGAGACGGTGCGGTGCAGACGAGTTCGGGCGACACGCTCAACGCGACGTTTCAACGCTCGGCCTCTTCGAAGAGTACGTCGGCCATTGAGGGACGCGAGGAGATTGAGAGCGCGATTCAGCAGGGCAATGTGATTGCAACTCGCACGGTTCCGGTGAAGGCCGGGCAGGCGGGAGCTCCTGAGATCGACAGGGCGACAGCAACGAAGGCGACCTATGACGGCGGCGCGCAACGACTCACGCTGAGCGGTTCGGTCGAGATGCAGAATCGGGATGGAGCCCTGTGGGCCGATCGGATTGCGATGGAGCAGAAGACGGGAGACGCGGCTGCGGAGGGATCGGTGAAAGCCAGCTACCGGCAGGGCGAAAAAGGCGAGACCCTTCACGTGCTGGCCGACCGGGCAGATCTCAGGAAGGCGACGGACACGGCAATCTTTTATGGCTCTGCGGGCAGCCTGGCGCGGCTGTGGCAGGGTGGCTCCCAGATTGAAGCTCCCATGCTGCAGTTCGAGCGAAAGCAGGGAAGATTGACGGCACGGGGCGATCGCAACGGATCTGCGATGGCTATTCGTACGGTGCTCGTGAGTGCCGGATCGACGACCGGGGAAGGTAAGCCGGCGGCTTCGCCCAAAGGCGATGGGCTGCGTAAGGCTGCTGTCGTGCGCATCGGGAGCCGTGAGGTGGTGTACTCCGAGGAGTCGCACGCCGCTCAATTTACCGGTGGAGTCAAGGTTGAGAGCGCTGACGGGACCATGCTCGGCCAGCAGGCGACAGCCTATTTGCAGTCGCTTCCCACGAAAAGAGATGCGGCGTCGGCCGCCGCTCCGGGCTTCCTGGGGGGCAGCGTCGAGCGGGTTGTCGTTCAAGGCGCGATCCAGATCGAGCAGGCGGACCGCCGTGCAACTGGGGACCGCCTCGTCTATACGGCCAGCGACGGCACGTTTGTGCTGACTGGGACGGAGGCGCAGCCGCCCAGGGTGATTGATGCAACCCGAGGCACGATCACCGGCAGCGAGCTTCGGTTCCGCCAGCAGGACGCCAGCGTCGTGATTTCTAATGGAAATGCGAACGGGATTGGCCAGAGGGTTCGCACGGAGACGCGGGTGAAGAGAGAACGATGAGGACGCTATCGACGGAGGAGATCGGCAAGTCGTATGGCGGCCGCCAGGTTGTACGAGGTGTGAGCCTGAAGATCGAACAGGGCGAAGTGGTCGGCCTGCTGGGTCCGAACGGCGCGGGCAAAACGACGAGCTTCTATATGATTGTCGGCCTGGTGCGGCCTGACGGAGGACGCGTCCTTGCCGATGGAAATGACATCACGCGGCTTCCGATGTATTTGCGCGCCCGCGAGTACGGGATCAGCTATCTGCCGCAGGAGCCTTCGGTTTTTCGCAAGTTGACGGTGGAAGATAATATTCTGGCCGTGCTGGAGACCCAGCAATCCAGCTGGGAGAGCAGGCGGACACGCACCGAAAAGCTCATCGAGCAACTGAACCTCTCCCATGTACGCAAGACGCGCGGCTATGCGCTAAGTGGGGGTGAGCGCAGACGTGTGGAAATTGCCCGCTGCCTGGCGATCAACCCGGCATTTATCCTGTTGGATGAGCCGTTTTCCGGGATTGATCCGATTGCGGTGATCGATCTGCAGGAGATCATCTTTGCCCTGAAGAGGTCCGGCATCGGTGTCCTGATTACGGACCACAATGTGCGCGAGACTTTGTCCGTGACGGACAGGGCGTACATTATCAACGAAGGGAAGATCTTTCGGGCGGGCACGCCAGGAGACCTGGGTAGGGATCCTGAGGTGCGAAAGGTCTATCTGGGGGAGAAGTTTTCAATGGATTAGCTTCGGTACAACTTCAGTTGTAAAAGTGCCCCACCGCTGTGAGACATCCAGATTGGACAGAGCGGGGTAGACTAAAACTAAGTAAATTGTTAAACGTATGGACTGGCAGCCCGTAGGCGTTCGCCTCGGGCATAGCGATGTACCGCGAGTGTGGAAAGCGGTACACTCCAATTCCCACATCGCATAAAGAAACTGACGAGGATCTGCTGACGTGCTCCTGCAACCCAAGCTCAATCTGAAGGTCTCCCAGCGCCAGGTGCTCACTCCCGGGCTGGTCCAGATGGTCAGCGTGCTGGCGTTGAACAAGCTGGAACTGAAGGAGATGATCAACACCGAGATCATTGAAAACCCGGTGCTTGAAGAGATTGAAGACACCGGTATCCCGCTTGAGGAACGAGCCGGTCTCGAGGGAGACCGCGAAAGGTCGGCGGAAGAGGTTGCAGCCGAAGGCGAGCGCCCAGAGAAGGATCCCTTCGATGAGATCGACTTTGGAAGCTACTTCCAGGACTATCTCGATCCGGGCTATCGGACGGCCTCGAACTTCGAGGAATACGACAAGCCTTCGCTGGAGAGCTTTCTATCGCAGCCGGGCACGTTGAGCGATCACCTGATCTGGCAGCTTGGATCTCTGATCCTGAATCCCGAGGTTCGGGTGGCGGCGGAGCTGGTCATTGGAAATCTTAACGAGAACGGATACTTGACGGCGAGCGATGAGGAGCTGGTGGACTCACTGCTCCAGTTGCAGCTGCCGCCCTTGACTAACCCGATCCCCTTCGAGCAGGGGACGCGAAACCGGGCATCGTCGCTGTGGTCGAATGCGGAACCCGCGTCAGACGAGGAATCGCAGGGACTCGATCTTGCTGCTTCCTCTGCGAAAGAGCACGAGTCTCTTCTTGCGGTTGTGCGCGAGGCGCGCACGATCGTCAACAATCTGGATCCTGTAGGAGTAGGTGCGCGCGACCTGCGAGAGTGTTTGCTGGTTCAGATCGCAGCCCAGCGCAACGAAGCTGCGATGACATTGCGGCGGCACGAGACAAGCGCAGGGAATGGAAGTCTTGTCAGTGTTTCCAGTGAAGGCCAGGCTTCGGGGGAACGCAAGGATGTCTTCACAACGGCTTCGTACGTTGTTGAAAATTGCCTTGCCCTTCTGCAGAAGAAAGACATGCGCGAGCTTACGAAAAGCTGTGGCCGCTCCCCGGAGGAGGTTCAGGCGGCGGTCGACTTCATTCGGTCGCTCGATCCCCGGCCGGGTCAGCGCTACAACCAGGTGGAGACGCGGCTGATTGAGCCGGATGTGGCCTTCGTGAAGCGGGATGACCGCTATATCGTCCTCGTCAACGATGAAGACATGCCGGCTTTGCGACTCAATCATAACTACCGCAGGATGCTGCTGGAAAAGAAGACGGAAAAAGAGGTTAAGGAGTACGTCAAGGAGCGCTACAAATCGGCGATTCAGCTGCTTCGCAACATCGAACAGCGGAAGAATACGATTGTGCGCACCTGTGAGGTCATCGTTCGCCGGCAGACGGAGTTTCTCGAACGGGGCGTCGATGCGCTGAAGCCGATGATGATCAAAGAGGTTGCGGAGGAGATTGGCGTACATCCCTCGACTGTGAGCCGCGCGGTTGCCAATAAATATGTGCACACGTCGCAGGGGGTCTATGAGCTCCGCTTCTTCTTCTCCGAGGGTGTCAATGGGCCGGAGGGAGGAGATCTTCCCCTGGTTCTGCTCAAGCGCAAGGTGAAGAAGCTGATCGAAGAGGAAGACTCCCGCAAACCCCTGACCGACGACCAGCTTGCGGCGGAGCTGCAGCGGCAGGGCATTCAGGTGACCCGCCGAACCGTGGCGAAGTATCGTGAGGACATGCAGATTCCGAGCACCCATCAACGCCGGGTGCGGTGAACCGGCGTAAGATGTTCCAACGAGGTACCCCGATGAACCTGGATTACACCGGCAGGCAGACGACAGTTACCAAAAAACTTAAAGCGCAGACCGAAGCGGGACTGGCCCGGATCGAGAAGATCATTGGAAGTGCGGGCAGCGTGCACGTGATCCTTGCGACAGAAAAATATCGTCGCACAGCGGAAGTGACGGTCCAGACAAGAAACCTGAAGCTGGTGGCAGCCTGTGAGGCCACGGATATGGAGATGGCGCTTCGCGATGCTCTGGCCGCCATTGAAAAACAGGCTATCCGGCAAAAGAAGAAGAAGGTGACGATCAAGCGGCACGCGAAAGAGGGTGTTCGCCAGGTTGCGCTCGCGGAACCCGAGGACGATGCGGTTGCCGTAACGCAGACGGAGAAGATACCAGCCACAAAGAATGGTTCTGCGAATGGTTCTGCCCGTAAGGCCGTACCCATGCTGGTCCATTCGTTTCCTTCGGAGACGCCATTGGTGGAGCCCCACCTGGTTCGCTCGAACGACGGCGTTGCCCTCAGGCCGATGTCGCTCGAAGAGGCCGTGAAGGAGGCAGCCTTCCGCGATCGCGAGGTCTTCGTCTTTCGCGACCACGGCGGTCAGGCGCTGGTGCTGCATCGCAAGCGCGACGGCAAGATGGAATTGATTGAGGTTCCATAGCGCCGTGATGAGACTGTGACTTGCCCGGAGCATGACAGGTGCTACGATTCCAGTCATGCCCCGGAAGCAGGTAAAAAAGACGGCAAAAAAGACGGCCAAAAAAGGAGCAATCAAGGAGCTGGTTATCCTGACCGGGTTATCCGGATCTGGAAAGCTCTCTGCCTTGAAGAGCTTTGAGGACCTTGGCTTTTACTCGGTCGACAATCTTCCGCTTGAGCTGGTTTCGCGATTCGCGGACCTGGTGCGGCAGTCGAGGGAGATCGAGCGTGCTGCCCTGGTTGTGGACGTTCGCGAAGGTATGCGGCTGGACGAGTTCCCGGCCATTCTCAAGAAAGTTCGCAGGGTTTTGCCCACTCGTGTGCTTTACCTCGAGGCCAGCGATGAAATTCTGATCCGGCGATTCTCTGAGACTCGCCGGCCCCATCCCATGGGCCGCAGTGATACGGTCGTGCAGTCGATTCGCGCGGAGCGCAAGCGGCTGGACCCAATCCGCAATGTCGCCGATATCGTTCTGGATACCACCAAGTTCACCGTGCATGACCTGCGGGCGCACATTGGGGCCCAGTTTGAGCGGGAGGCGAGTGATCGTAACCTAACGATCTCCTCGAACAGCTTTGGGTTCAAGAACGGAGTCCCGGCGGAGGCGGACCTCGTCTTCGACGTGCGATTTCTTCCTAACCCCCATTTCGTGCCGGAATTTCGCAAGCTGACGGGCAAGCATCCCAAGGTCGCCAAATATGTTCGCGACTTCCCGCAGACGGCGGAGTTTCTGGACCGGACGACGGAGATGATGAAATTTCTCCTTCCTCACTACATCAAGGAAGGAAAGAGCTATCTCACGGTGGCTTTTGGATGTACCGGCGGCCAGCATCGTTCGGTATTCATCGCGGAGGAGATGAAGAAGAGGCTTTCGTCTGCCGGCTATCGCGTCAAAACGCTGCACCGCGACATGCCGCGCTAATGTCGGCCCCCGCATGACCCGGAAGGCGATTAAAATAGAGTGATGCCGGAGATGGTAAGGATCGGGAGAGTGGCGGCTTGAAGCGTATCTGGCGATTGCTTCTCTACGTGCGGCCCTATGCCCTGTATCTGGTTGGTTCTGTGCTCCTGATGGCGACGGTTGGCGCGATGGCCGCGTTGCGCATTCTTCTGGTCAAGCCGATCTTCGACAATGTGCTGAGCCCGGAGGCATCGACCGGCGAAGTGCTGAAGTTTCATCTGCCCCACATCCATCGCGAGTTGAACCTGCAGTTTCTGGTTCCGGGGCACTTCCACAATGCCTGGACCGTTGTAGCCTATGCGCTGATCGTTTCGGCAATTCTGAAATCGGTGTGCGACTACCTGGGAACCTACCTGGTGAACTATGCCGGTTTCGGCATGATCACCGATCTTCGCAATGACCTGTATAACGCGGTTCTGCGGCGCTCGGTTGCGTTCTTTCAGAAGCATACGACTGGAACGCTTCTCTCGACACTGATCAACGATATCGAACGTGTGCAGTTTGCGATGTCAAGCGTGCTGGGCGACTTCATGCAGCAGCTGTTCACGCTGTTGTTTACCGCCGGAGTGGTGGTCGTCGTGGGTGGCAAACTGGCCTGGGTGCTGTTGCTCTTCGTCCCGGTCGTCATCTCGTCGGCGCGCCGTATCGGCCGCAGGGTGCGGCAGACGACGCGGAAGGGGCAGGACAAGCTTGCCGAGATTCAGAACATCCTGCATGAGACCATCACGGGCAATCGGATCGTAAAGGCCTTCGGGATGGAGCTCTGGGAGATGAACCGCTTTCGCAGAGCGGCGCGCAGGCTGTTCAGCGCGAACCTGAAGTCGGTCAGCGTGCAGGCGATCAGTTCGCCGCTGATGGATGCGCTGGGGTCGGTGGGAATCGCTCTGCTGCTCCTGCTGGGGCGGGGAAGGATTGTTCGCCACGAGATGACGGCAGGCTCGTTCATCGCGTTCCTGGTAGCCGTATTTACCCTGTACGATCCTGTGCGGAAGTTCGCTCTCTTCTACAACAGCTTTCAGCAGGCGATGGGGGCGAGTGAAGACATCTTCAAGTTCATGGACGCTCAGGACGATGTTCAGGAGAAGCGCCGCGCCCATGTTCTGAAGGGATTCCACCAGGAGATCCGGTTTGAGAAGGTCGGTTTCGGCTACATAGGAGATGACGGCGAGACAACGCAGGTGCTCCATGGGGTTGATCTCGATGTAAGGCCAGGAGAGGTGATCGCCCTGGTGGGTCCGAGCGGTGCGGGAAAATCGTCGCTGGTCAACCTGATTCCGCGCTTCTTCGATGTGAACGAGGGAAGGATTGTGATCGATGGTTACGATCTTCGCGACGTCACGATCGCGTCCCTGCGCGAGCAGATCGGCAAGGTAACCCAGGAGACGGTGCTCTTCAACGATACGGTGCGAAACAACATCGCCTACGGACAGCCCGACGTTCCGCTCAGCAAGGTGGAAGAGGCCGCACGGATGGCGCTCGCGCACGACTTTATCCTGAAGATGCCGGAGGGATACAACACCCGGATCGGCGAGAAGGGACTTCGGCTGAGCGGGGGCGAACGGCAGCGCCTGGCCATCGCGCGCGCGATTTTGAAGAATGCCCCCATCCTGATCCTCGACGAGGCGACCAGCGCCCTCGATACAGAGAGCGAGCAGTTCGTGCAGGCTGCGCTGGCGAACCTGATGCAGGACCGGACCGTCTTCGTGATCGCGCATCGCCTCTCTACGGTTCGTAGAGCCACCAGGATCGTTGTGATCGAGCGCGGCAGGGTTACGGAGACCGGCACCCATGAGGAGCTGATGCGGCAGTCAGGCACCTATCGCCGGCTTTACGATATGCAGTTTGGGGACGAAGGTTCTCCCGCAGTAGAGAATGAAGGCCCGCTGCAGCCAGCAGAGTTGGAGGGATTTGCTTGAGTTCTATTTATTCGATGACCGGGTTTGCCAGCGCTCGAAGCGGTGCAGACGACGCGATTGGCTTCTCGTTGGCGATCAAAAGCGTGAACCACCGCTTTCTCGATCTGCATATGCGCCTGCCCTCTTATTGCGACGCATTAGAGATTCAGCTACGAAGGCTGCTTAAGGAGATGCTGAAGCGGGGCCACATTGAAGTGACGCTGCAGGTGGATCGCAAGGCGAGTGCCCAGATTCAATTGAACGAGGATCTACTGGGCGCATATCTGGCATCGATCGCCAAGGCCGCCGAGCTATACGGCCTGCCGAATCAGCCGGATCTGAACGGCCTGCTGCGGATTCCCGGCGTCATGACCGCGGAGAGCACGATCGGCGTCGAAGGAATTCCTGAGCTGGATCGGGCAGTGATCGCAGCCATGCCTGCGTTGATTGAGCGGTTGAACGAGGTTCGCGCCGAGGAGGGTGCAGCCCTAGCTGCAGAGCTGCGAGCCTCCATGAAGCGCCTTCAGGCCTTTGGTGAGGAGATGGCGTCTCTGCGGAACGGTGTACGAGAGGCACAGTTCGAGCGCCTGAGAACGCGTCTGGCTGAACTGACGGACGGGGTTCCGGTCACTGAAGAGCGGCTGCTTTCGGAGGCGGCGGTGCTAGCCGAAAAGAGCGATATCGAAGAAGAGATCGTCCGACTCCGGACCCATATCGATCGCTTCGTGGCCATGCTGGATGAGGGCGGCGAACTGGGCAAGCGGATGGATTTTCTGCTACAGGAGCTGAACCGCGAAGCCAACACGATGCTCTCGAAGACCGGCTCAGCCTCAGGAGAGAACAGCCTGCGCATTACCGAGCTTGGGCTCGAGATCAAGGCCGAGATCGAGAAGGCTCGCGAACAGGTGCAGAATCTGGAGTAGTCGCGGTTTACACTGGCAGATATCCGAACAGGCTGGACAATCAGGGAGCAGATGGCGGGAATTCTTTTTATCATCTCAGCGCCCTCCGGATCGGGGAAGTCGACGCTGGTGAGCCAGCTTCGAACCCTGGTGGAGGGTCTGGATTTTTCTATCTCGTATACGACGCGGTCTCCGCGCGGCTCCGAGGAGAATGGGCGTGAGTACTTCTTCACCACGCGCAAAGAGTTTGAGCGAATGGTCGCTGCGGAGGACTTTCTGGAATGGGCGGAGGTCTTCGGCAACTACTATGGAACGGCAGTCTCGGCGCTTCGTCATGCCCGGGATCTTGGCAAAGACCTGCTTCTCGACATCGATGTTCAGGGCGCGCTGCAGGTGATGAAGAAGACGCCTCAGGCGGTTTCGATCTTCATCCTTCCACCGAGTCCGCAGATCCTTGAGAAGCGGCTAAAGAACCGGAGCGCGGCGGAGAAAGTAACCGATGAAGCCGTGATTCAGAAGCGGCTGGCCGGAGCCCGGGGAGAGATCAAGCAGGTCTGGGACTATCAATACGCTCTGGTCAACGATGTTCTGGAGAATGCCGTGGCGGAGATGCGCGCAATCGTTCTCTCGGAGCGTGGAGATGCGGAGTGCGCGGAGTTGGCGAAAAGCTGCCGGACCGACGCTGCCTCACCCAAACTGAGGGCCGTTCTAGAATCTTTTGGAGAGTAAGATCCAGATTTCCACCGTGAATTTTTGATGTACATTTTGCGGAGCTGCGATACATTCAAACGACAAGGGGGACCACCCATGACGGATCAAAGTCCATTCCACAATAAGTACAGTCTGGTGAAGGGCGCTGCACGCCGGGCACGGCAGCTGCAGTCGGGCGCCCCTCCGCTGATTGTTGCCAAATCGACCAAAGCCTGCCAGGTGGCGCAGGACGAGATCAGGCAGGGCTATGTAAAGTATGTTCTGCCCCAGCGCCCCGCGACTTCAAATCCGCAGCTGCACTAGGGCCTGACTCCCTTCGACACGCGATAGCATAGATCTATGGCAGGAGAAGCTGAGCAGCAGTTGCGGGCCTATGTCGAGTACCTGCGCGACCTGGGTGTGTACGATCTTTATCGTCGAGGGGAGCCTGTCGTCGAGGCGGATTTGGCTTCGGTGACGGCGGTTGCTGAAACCGTTGCGGCTCCGGCGAGAGAGATTAACGCGGCGGTGGCACAGCCATCCCGTCCGCAGCCTGTGGCAACCGTTCCCAGGGAGCCGGTCGCTGTACCTGCCCCGCCCAAGAGAGAGTTTTCGGAGCCTGAGATTCCCAAGTTAGTAAGTTTCGACAATCTTGCGCCTCTGCCTGAGGTGCGCCTCGCAGCCGCCCAGAAGCCCAGCGCACTAGAGGCGATCCGCGAAGATATCGGCGACTGTACGCGGTGCCCGCTGGCCTATGCCGGGCGGCGCAAGATCGTATTCGCCGACGGAGACCCGAACGCTCGCCTGATGTTCGTGGGCGAGGGCCCAGGGGCGGACGAGGACACACAGGGGCTTCCGTTTGTCGGCAAGGCGGGTCAGCTTCTGAACAACATGATCTCCGCGATGGGACTGAAGCGTGAGCAGGTTTATATCGCGAATATCGTGAAGTGCAGGCCGCCGGGCAACCGCGTTCCGGAGCCGGTGGAGGCAAATACCTGCTCGCAATTTCTCCTGAGGCAGATTGATGTGGTGCAGCCCGAGATCATCGTTGCGCTGGGCTCAACTGCGGCGACTTACCTGCTTGGGGTGAAGCAATCGCTGAGCGGGCTGCGCGGCCGTTGGCATGGCTGCCGTGGCGCAAAACTCGTCGTGACCTACCACCCAGCCTTTCTGCTCCGGGATCCGCGCCAGAAGGGCGAGGCCTGGAAGGATCTTCAGATGGTCATGAAAGAGCTAGGATTGAAGGCCCAGGCGAAGGCATGATTTTTTGACTTCATCCTCATCCATACCGCACACTGGAAATACGCTGTAGCTTTCGGCCCGGCACCTCTATGCTCGTGTGGGCCGTTTAACTCCACCTTGTACCGCAACGAAATGCTCGGGAAGCGCGGTGAGAGTCCGCCACTGCCCCGCAACTGTGATTCGCGCACGCTCGCACTTTCGCGAATGTGAATACTGTCTGGCTCACTCCCACTGACAAATCCTCGGGAAGGGAATAGCCGCAACCGGCAGAATGAAACGCGACAGTCAGGAGACCGGTTCCGTTGTCGCACACCAGCCACGTTTCCGACGGGGGAACGAGGAGTTAATCTTCATGCACGCACCCGCGCGTTCGTTTGCGGCTTCACACGTCTTCCGCCTGCTCTCCGTTCTGGCGATTCTTTCCTTCGTCACGCTCTCCTCCCAGGCAGTCATTGTTCGCGGAACCGTTACCGATCCGCTTGGAGCTGCTGTTGCCGGGGCACGGGTTCAGTTGATCCAGGGCAAGAACGTGGCCGGCTCCGGTCTCAGCGCTGCCGATGGCTCGTTCGAGATTCGCAGCACCGGCTCCGGCCGCTTTCTCCTGCTCACCTCTGCGGCTACCTTCACGCCAGGCATCGGGCAGAGCTTCTACGGTGGACGTACCGACGTCGTCAACCGCAACGTGACCCTCGAGATCGCCGCGGTCACCGCGCAGATCACCGTTACCGCCACCGGAATCCCCACGCCCATCCAGCAGGCAAGTTCGGCCATCAACCTCGTCCCGTTTTCCGCGCTGCAAACACGCGTGGGCGTTGTCGACGACCTGCGCCAGTCTCCAGGTGTCACTGCCGTGCAGACGGGGCAGTACGGCGGCGTCGGATCGCTCTTCGTGCGCGGCGGAAACTCCGACGCCAATAAAGTGATGATCGACGGCGTTACCTCGGAGGATATCGGCGGCCGCTTCGACTTCGGCACCGTCTCCTCCACCGCTCTCGATGGCTTCGAGCTGTATCGCGGACCCAACAGCGTTCTCTATGGTTCGGACGCCGGCGCCTCCGTGGTCAACTTCACCACGCCCCGCGGAGCCACCCTGCGTCCTATCCTCAACTACACGGGAGACGCGGGAAACTTTCACACCTGGCGCAACGAGGTCACCGTAGGCGGAGCGCATAGCCGCCTCGATTACTATGGAGCCTTCTCGCGCTTCGACTCCTCGAACGCTCTGCCGTTATATCGGTATCACGCGTCGACCAGTGCGGCCAATATCGGCTACAACATCACTGCCAATACGCCTCTGCGCTTCACCATCCGCAATGCCGTCTCGGCAACAGGTGTTCCCAACGCGCACGATTTCTTTGGAATCTCAGCGGTGGGCAAGCAGGCTGACCAGGACCTGTACTCCGGCGCTACGATCGAGAACCGTTTCCACAACTGGCATAACCTTGTTCGCTATGGCATCGCCCGGAAACGCGAACAGCTGGTCCAGTTCTACCCGGTGGGTGAGTTGCTGACTTACGACCAGTTTGGAGACGTGGCCTACTTCGGCAATGCGGTCACGATTCGCGGAGCCAACGGCTACTCTGCTTCCGGGCGCGCCGCCATCAATTACCCCGGAGCTTACCCAGCGCCTAACGATCTCGCTTCGTTGCGCGATGAGCTTTACTTCCAGTCGGACTACACCTTCTCGCCACACTTCATCGGCCTCTTCGGCTTCCGGTATGAGGACGAGCGCGGCTCCTCCAACAGCTCTTTCAGCTTCGACAAGACGAAGCGGACCAACTTCCAGTACACGCTCCAGTTTCAGGGCGACCTCTTCAATCGGATCTTCTACTCCCTTGGCGGAGCCATCGAACGCAATGATCTGTATGGCACAGCAGGCACGCCCCGCTTCGGTCTCGCCTGGGTGCCGGTACGTCCCGGCAACGGATTTCTTCATGGAACCAAACTCCGCGCCAACGCAGCCACCGGTGTTCAGGAGCCTTCGCTTTCGAACGAGTTCAACTCACTCTACACACAACTGTCAGATGCCGGAGCGGCTGACCTGATTGCTGCTTACAACGTGAAGCCGATCCAGGCGCTCCGTTCGCGTACCTACGACATTGGTATTGACCAGAACATCTTCAATCAGAAGCTCATCCTCAAGGCCGGGTACTTCCACAACCAGTTCAGCCATCAGCTCGACTTCGTCGACTCGGGTACGCTGCGTACCGTCTTCGGAATCGACACCACCAAGGCCCAACTCTTCGGTGCTCTCCTGAACACCCTCGCCTACAGGGCTCAGGGCTTTGAGGGCGAGCTTCAGTTCGCTCCCACCAGCCACATCCTCATGCGCGGCGGCTATACCTACCTCGCTTCGCTCGTCGAGCAGTCGTTCTCTACCGATGCCGCAGCCAATGGTACCTCCGCCCAGAACCCCAACCTTCCCGGCGTGCCGATTGGCTCTTCCTATCCGCTCGTAGGCCAGCGCCCCTTCCGCCGTCCCCCGCAGACCGGCTTCTTCAGCGCACAATACACGGTGATCAAGTTCTCGGCCGCACTGAAGGGAGCCTTTGCCAGCCGTTCGGACGACTCCACCTTCCTTTCCTTCTCTGACACCAATGGAGACAATAGCCTCCTTCTTCCTAACCGCAATTTGGACTTTGGCTATGCAAAACTCGATGCCTATGGGACCTATTCTGCGACGCATCGGGTCTCTGTCTTCGCAGAGCTGGGAAATCTCCTCTCCCAGCAACACATCGGCCCCATCGGCTACCCATCACTTCCATTCACCTTCCGTACCGGCCTGAAGGTGCGGCTAGGCGGCGACTGATCCTTTACTGTTTGTCAAACGGCTCTAGCATCTAAATCTTTCATATACCTATATTTGCCAGATGCCGATCACGGCGCTATGGTCGCTGTCCCCAAGCTGACCACAGGACAGGCGACGCCATCATGAAGGACGGATCATTGAGTTGCAGGAGGTCTCGTTCGAACTCCTGCTCCGTGACGAATCCAATACGAAGGATGTCGTCCCGGAGCTGTTCGTAATTGGCCCGCAGGATGGAGACACCGGCAGATCCGCCTGCCCACGCTGACGTTCTGCCCTCGGCTGCAACGTTGAGGAGCCCAAGACCGCGCAGGAGATGGAAGAGTCTCCGGCCGAATCTGTGATCGACGCCGCTCTGTTTCATCACTTGAAGCATGGCGTCGAAGGTCTTCGAGTGGACCTCGCCCGGGAAGGATGCGGGATCCGGAATAATGGAGATGTCGATCTCCTCGTCGATCAGCCAGCCGCCGCGCTTCAACGATGCAGCCAGACGGGCGAGCACCGCCTCGCGTTGCGGGATGTGGGTGAGAACGAGACGGGCGTGTACCAGATCGTAAGCCGCTTCCGGCAGAGGATCGGTGACTATGTTGTGGCGCAGCACTTCTGTGTTGGGGAGATTCAAAGACTCAAGGAACCGAGGGTCGATGTCAGTGACGACCAGATGTCCAGAAGGGGCGATGCGGGACGCGAGCCATGCGGCAATGGAGCCCCCGCCTCCACCTACCTCGAGACAGCGCCAGCCAAGACCGACGCCAAGTGCTTCAAAATGGCGAATGGTCTCTGCGTCGAAGGCATCGGTCAGGGCTTGAAAGCGCGAGGGCGCTTCTCTGCCGGCGTTGTCGAGAGAGTAGGTTGACTTAGCATGATTTCCAGTCTGCACGTTCCCTCCACCTGTTGTGGGAGATAGTCTGCTCTTGTTTGGAAAGAGGCGGGAGTAAGTCGAGATTATCGTATACGAGATGTACGCATTGTCGTCGATCACCGCGAGCGGCTCGTGATGTGAAGCTGAGATTTTCGGTTATTCGGTTAGCCTTAAAGTGAAGGCTTCTGAAGAATGAGGACGGAAAGTAGGCGGCGACCTTAGCCGGGGTTGGAATGCTCGACGCATCTCTACGGATCGCGGATGTGCAGGTACTTGTGGGAAATTGGCAGCCGGCCGATGGAAGAATCTACGGCCGGCTGTCAGAGTCAGTGAGGCATGTTGAGTGCAAGTTCTGTGTTCGTAGGTACCGGGGTATTTGCGGCCCGGACGGTTTCCTTCTCTGCATGACTCTTAGGAAGCTCGAAACCGCTCGTTGCACCAGGCGACCAAATCTGGTGGAGGAAGTACTTGTTTCCGTAACGGTTAAATACTAACCTGCCTCTTTCGGTCGGCTTCATCGTTGTAGATCCTATTGCCATCAGGATCTGCGATTTGTTCTGTGTGGTCCCGCGAAGAAGCAGAACGTGGTCTGACATCGTCAGAATGTCGTACTTTCCGGCGGGCATGATCTCAGAGCCAGTGCGGAAATCGAACGGAACGTTGACTACGAGGCGGACGGAAGTACCCTGAGCTAAAGCCTTGGAGCCTGGTGCAAACGCACTGAGAGCGAAGGCAAAGGCAAGAGCCGAGGCGCTGAAGATGGACTTACGTGAAAGGAAGTTCATGATCGTTTCTCCTTTGCGACAGTGGCTGCGACTCCATCTGTCTTACTGGTTAATGCGAAGACCAGAAAGATTCGCGCCACGGCCCCGGAAACTTTTCTTGTCCCACACAATCGAAGGAGCGGCCCTGTTGTATTAGCCGGATAGCGGATAAAAGGGGGCGCCTGCAGTCATTTAGGATGAGCAGGTGCAAGTGCCGACGTCTCACTCCTGAAGCACACCCAGTACTTCTATCCCAAGGTGTATCAGCAGGTGGCCCTGAAAGGCAGGCGTCCAAAATGGGCCTCGGTGAGTGTATTCTGTGCGAGTGCCGAAACCAACTGGAAAATTGCCCTCTCTGAAAGCTCCTGAGACCGCCGAACTCTCGCGTGTCGACCGCCGTGAATTTATCAAAACGAGTTCTCTGGCTGCTGGTGCGGTCGCGTTTGGCGTGCCTACACTCTTGCGTGGCCAGAATCTCAACAGCAAGTTGAACATTGCCTGCATCGGAATCGGCGGGAAAGGGCGGAGTGACACGAACGCCTGCGCTGGGGAGAACATCGTCGCGTTGTGCGATGTGGATGCTGGTTCCGAAGCTTACGAGACTCAGACAAAAAAATATCCGAGCGCGAAGTTTTATAAAGATTACCGGCAGATGCTGGATCAGATGGGCAATCAGATCGATGCGGTGACAGTTTCGACGCCGGATCATATGCATGCCATTGTGGCGTCGGCGGCAATGAAGAGGAACAAAGCCGTATTTTGCCAGAAACCTCTGACGCAAACGATCTATGAGGCGCGCTATCTGCGAGAGATGGCCCACAAGAAAAAACTCGTGACACAGATGGGCAATCAGGGGAGCGCCACGGACGGTCTGCGCCGCGCGGTTGAGACGATTCAGGACGGTCTCATTGGACAGGTGCATGAAGTTCACGTCTGGACGAACCGCCCGGTTTGGCCGCAGGCAATGCAGCGTCCGGCCGGAGAAGACCCGGTTCCTTCGACATTGGATTGGGATATCTGGCTTGGGCCGGCACAAATGCGGCCCTATAAGAGCGGCGACAATCCGAAGGCTGGAATTTACGAGCCGTTTAACTGGCGCGGTTGGCAGGACTTCGGCACCGGTGCGCTGGGCGATATGGCCTGCCACACGGTCAATATGCCGTTTCGCGCTTTAGATCTCGACTACCCGACGGAGATTGAAGCGATGCCTTTCGGCCAGATGAATAAGGAATCGTATCCCGTCGGCTCCAAGATTCGTTTTGCCTTTCCTAAACGCAAAGGTCGTATTCCCCTCGAGCATCCGCATCTTTTCCACCATTACAAAAAGATCGAGCACGATGCGATGACGCTGTGGTGGTACGACGGCGGCCAGCCTAACCCAGCAGCCCGTGGCGGTCATGACCTAACCAACAAGCCGCCGATCGAACTAACCGCCGACATAGTCGCGTTGCAGGGCAAGGTTCCCGATAGCGGTTGCCTGTTGATTGGCGACGGGGGCACGGTCTTTTCCCCGGACGATTATGGAACTAATTTCTTTGTGAAGCTGAAGGGCGAAGAAAAATTCGTCAACTACCTCCAGCACCCTGCCATGGCGCAATATCCAGAGAGAATTCCGCGCAACCGTAATGCCGGTAATAGCGTTGTTGCCCACGCACAGGAATGGCTTACCGCGGTCAAGGAAAATAAGCCGGAGATGTGCTACTCGCGTTTTGACATCGCCGCACGTCTCACGGAGATCATGCTGCTGGGCTGTGTGTCGTTGCGTGTCGGCCAGAAGATCGAATGGGACGGACCGAAGATGGTTGCGAAAAATTGCCCTCAGGCGGCGCCGTTTATACGGCGGCAAGACCGTTCCGGCTGGGCTCTTTCCTGATGTCTATCCTCGGTGAAGCCGAATGGGCGTTAGCCAGTCGCATCGAATTAGAAATTTGGTAGCGAATTGGTAGCATTGAGCGGCGAGTGGGCTGATTCAGCCCACTCGTAAGTTTTTTTGCCGTCAAAAAATCGATTCGTGAATGCGAAGAAATGGTCAAGAGCGGCCACTCCATGTCCGGAAGTTTAGGATCTGGAAGAGATCCTGTTCTGCGTCGCCACTGTATCTTAGACTGCGGTCATCCCAATAGACCGTTGCAACTGGCTTCGGGCCGAAGTTCCGATAGTCCAGGTTGGAGTTGATCTCGTCGAAGGGAATGGCGGCCCGGTCCAGAAAAGAAGCGATGGCATGATTCGCCCGTGTGGTGTGGATGATGATCTTCCAGCCCAGTGCACGGAGTTTATGAAGGGCTTCGATGACATCGCGCCGAGGCGCGCCCAGAACGTCTTCGCCCTGCCAGCCATTGTAATCGGCGATGACGCCGTCGAAGTCTACCGCGATCGTCTTGCGCCGTTCGCTGGACTCGGCTGCCGTGCCAGGACCAAGCAGAAAGGCGAGGATTTTTGACGTACTCTCCTGCACCGTCTCCATGTCTGTGCGGCACACGAGGTGAGGTCGCTGAGGAATATCGAAGGGAGAAGAGATCCCCGTGAAGTCCTTGATCGCACCCTCTCGTGCCCGCCTGTAGAGCCCCTTGGGATCGCGCGTCTCGCACACCGCGAGCGGCGCATCGACGAACACCTCGATGACATCCGGCAGCACGCTTCGCACGAGCGACCGCATATCATCCGTGGGGCATATCATCGCGACAAACACCGTGGTCTCGTTGGCGCTCAGCATTCTTGCCAACTCGGCCGCGCGTCGTATGTTTTCCATGCGGTCGGCAATCGAGAAACCCAGATCCGCGGAGATGCCTTTGCGCAACTCATCTCCATCGAGGGTTTGTACCTGCTGTCCGCGGGGGCGGAGAAACGCGGTTGCCGCGCGACACAGGGTTGTCTTTCCCGAGCCGCTCAGGCCCGTCATCCATATAACTTTTCCACACTCACTGTTTGCCATTTCATACCTGCTCTACTGAGAAATTTGGCGTGTCACCCTACACTCTGGGCCAGCCCATTCTAAAGCGGGTTGACGAAGGGGTCTTGAAAGCGTCGTCCGGTGTAGTGCATTGTTCAATCTTGCTGCGCATGGCGAACCATCTCTTCTGCAACGGGCGATTGCAATTCAGGCGAGGCTCGTCATGCCGCCCCGAACGCTTGCCGTGATAAATCGCACCGGCTGCGCCGACTCAAGGGCGATGGCCATGCGAATCCTTGGGTGGGGGAGAAAGAGTGCAAACTGCCAATCGGAGACGCGGATTCCGTCGGGAGCCTGGAAATTAATCGTTACCGGATTTTCAAGATCGAAGGCGGCGGTGTCAAGATGATCGGAGATTCCGCATCCAAGTGCCTTGAAAAAAGCTTCCTTCAGCGTCCATAGCTGAAAGAAGCGATCGCGACGTTCCTCCGCAGGCAGCCTGTTGAGCGAAGCTGCCTCCGAGGGGCTGAAGTGATGCTCGACGATATCTTTCACCTCGACTTCGCGATCGAGCCATTCGACATCGATGCCGATACGGACTGGAGCGACCGCACAGGCGACGAACCCTCTGGTGTGGGAGAGGCTGAACTCCATCGGGCTGCCTAGCGAGTGGTTTCTGCTGATGGAGGGCTTGCCGAAAGAGTTCGTCTCGAACCGCCAGGCGTCCGGTGCGTACGCGGGTTGGTACTGGGAGAGAGCTTCACGGAGCAGGCTGTGCGCGATGACGTAGTCGCGGCGGTCTTCCGCGCGCAGAAATCGGCCGGCCCGGGCGGCCTCTTCCGGGGATAGGGTGAGGTTGTCGCCTGCGATGTCGTGGTGGTGCGCAGTCTCCTGGTACCAGAGAGGTACGTCCATGGGTGCGGAGCGGGGAGAGACGCATTCGGTTCGGCGCTGAGGGTTCACGGATAGCTAGATTGTCATGGCTGGACGACGGAGGGCAATGGCTGGTTTGCAGGACGGTGAGTGCTGCTTCGAAGAGTTGGGAATGGATCGATGGCTTTTAGGTAAATATCGAATTTTCTTTTTGTACACGAATCGGTGCCGGAGCTATAGTGATCGCCAGATACCTAGGGCAGGAGAGTTGTATGCCAACAGCACCATCTGGGTTCCCCTCGGGAATTCCCATCTCACAGCAAAATTTTGTCAATTGGGACACGACCATCAACGTAAAATCCCTTTGGACATGTGTGCCGGCGACCGCGGACGACGTGGTCACGGTGTGTAACTGGGCTGCAGCCAATGGCTACACGGTGCGGCCCGCGGGCATCAAGCACAACTGGTCTCCGCTCGCGGTAGTTGAGGGAACGTCGCCGGGTGCGTCCATCCTCATCGTGGATACGACGGTAAACCTTACCTCGGTCGTGAGCGTCACGGCGGCCTCCGGAAGCGCACCGGCACAGGTCAAAGTTCAGACCGGATGCACGATGGACAACCTGATGCTGGCCCTGCAGAACGCCCCCGGCGGGACGGGCACCATTGGCTTCAGCTTCCCGCACATCCCCGCTCCCGGACACATCACGATCGGCGGCGTGCTGGCCATCGATGCCCATGGCACAGCCGTCCCCTCACCGCTGGAAGACATGTCCTCCGGATATGGCAGCATGAGCAACCGCATTCTCGGGTTCACGGCGGTAGTGTCCAACGCCCAAGGGCAGTATGAGCTGCAAACATTTACCCGTGGCCAGGCAGATGGCAACGATACGATCTTTCTCACTCACCTGGGACGAGCTTTCCTGACCGACGTGACTCTCGAGGTTGTGCCGAACTTCTTTCTCCGCTGCCAGAGCGACATGTCCATCTCATGGAAAAAGCTGTTTGCCGCTCCCTCGAAGCCCGGAGACGTTCCGAAGAAGAGCATGCTGGACTTCCTCAACCAGACCGGCAGAGTGGAGGCGATCTGGTATCCGTTCTCGGAGTATCCGTGGCTGAAGGTATGGTCGTACTCTCCAACGCAGCCGGCAGGCTCCAGAGCGGTGACTTCCGCCTATAACTATCCGTTTTCCGACAGCTACCCGGACTGGATCACGGCCCTGTTCAAGTGGATCCTCGGTGTTCCGCTAGACTCGTCCGCGGTGGTCGAAGAGTTCCGGCAGTGGTTGTTGACGTTGGGCTCCTCCGCCAATCTCACTTCGGAGAAGAGCATTCCATGGCTGAGGCTGATAGCGGAAGGGTGGAAGATTCTCGAAGGCATCATCCAGGCTCTGCAGACAGGCATCGGACCGCAGCTAACGCCGCTTATGGGGCAGTTGATGCAACTGATCACTCAGGTCGGGCTTCTGCTTGGCGATTCCACGGACCTATGGGGACCATCGGCCGATACGATGATCTACATCAAAGACTCCACGCTGCGGGTTACCGCGAATGGCTACGCCATCAGCATGAAGAAAGCGAATGTACAGCAGGCGATCAGCGAGTTCGCGAATACATTTACCAGCCTCCTGGAGAAGTATCAGAAGAACAATCAGTTCCCGATAAACTCTCCGCTCGAGATTCGTATTACCGGCCTGGACGATCCCGCAGCGATTGGAGTAACTGGGGCAAAGAGTCCCGCCATCTCCGCGTTGAATTATGACGCGGAAGCCACGGCGAACGGCTGGGACTGTGCGCTCTGGCTAGACGTGCTGGACCTGCCGGGCACAGAGTACTCCAACGATTTCTACGTGGACCTGGAGACGGCCCTGATGTCCAACCCATGGTTTACCGGAGTGAACGGCCGCATTCGTCCTGAATGGTCGAAGGGCTGGGCTTACACAGTGGCAGGCGGTGCTTGGACGGACCAGGCGATCATTCTTCAGTTCCAGTCGACGTTCTCCGGCTGGGCCAATGAGATTAGCGGGCTGAATTCGTTCGACACGAAGAACATCTTTTCGAATACCTTCCTCGCCAGTCTCATGACGACGGAGATAGCGGAGCAGATGCTTGCTTCCAGCTGAAGCGGAGCCACAATGCCCCAACCCTCGTGCAGAGGGTGGGGCATTCATCTGTTCGCGAAACTACCAGCTGCCGATGATGGGGTAGTTGTGCGCTAAAGGCTTTTCGGGCATGACTTCTTCCATCACGTCGGAGTAGCCTGCCTCCTGGCCGACGAGATTGGGTTGGAAACAGTAGCAGTTGAAGCGCTGCTGCAGGGTCGTGTTGTTGCGGTCGACGATGGCGGGCGGGTTTTCGTTGAGGGCGATGAACTCGTCGAAGAGCGTAGAGCGGACGCTGTAGGCGTGTGCTGTCAGCGCTTCCACGCCACGGACGATGCGCGGAGAGATTGCAACAGGCTCCGTGAGGTGATAACTGCCCAGAAAGAGCATGTGCCAGTCTTCCGGAAGTTCCGCCAGGTACTCGGGGAACAGGTCGTTGAGGGCGGGGTCGAAGATCACATCATCTTCAAAGATGAGGACGTTTTCGCGGCCCTCGATCCTCGCCTGTTTTACGGCTGCGAGATGACTCATCGTGCAAGCGAAGTCCTGAGGGCGGAGATAGCTGAGATGAGTTGGAATCACGGCCGTCTGAGCATCGATGGCGGAGATGCGCTCGACGTTGGTGATCTGTTGTTCGGCAAACTTCTGCTGCACGGTTCGCCAGCGTTCCGGTCGCCGATCGAGGTTGATGCAGAACTTCCTCTCGAAAAAGGTATCAATCGTGACGGGCATGAGTTGTGCTTTCCAAAATCGTGTTGACGTGTGAACTCAGAACAGAGACATGGGGAGGAAGCAGCATCGTGAGGTGGTTGCCGGGCAGATCGATCACTTCGACCGGCGTGCGGGAGAAGGCGGACCAACCCCATGCGGGATCAGCGCGGAGAGCGGCTACTTCAGCGGAGGGAGCATAATCCTCCGCGCCGGACTCCGTGGCACGGAAGAGAGTAATCGGCACCGGAAGTGGTTGTGCTTCCGGCTGGTAAATCGCGCGAAAGTTGCTCTGGTAGACGCGGAGATACGCGCGCAGCCGTCTTGTATCGGCACCGGCGAACCACTTGCCTTGCCGGGCTATGCGGTTCAAGACCAGTGTGAGTCTTTCCTCTTCGTTGAGATCTGCGAAGTCCTGCTGCGAGAGGTTGAGGTCCGTATTCAGGAAGGCGCCGATCTCGTGGGCGATAGCGAGGAGCCAATCGATCTCCGTCCAGGATTGCCAATAGGCGTCGCTGACCGCCGCCGGCGCTGTGGAATCGAGCACCGCGAGCCACTGGACGGTGTTCCCCCGCGCGTTCAACTGACGGGCCAGTTCGAGAGCGACCGACGAGCCGAAGGAGTGGCCGGCGAGGGCGCAGGGTCCATCGCCAAGGATGGGGAGGATATTGGCGAGATGATGGGCGGCAATCGCTTCGACCGTATTCAGGGGTTCCGAAGCGCCGTCCAGGCCTGGAGTTTCAAGGCCATAGATGGCCGGGCCGGCGGTCAGCCGCTGAGCGAGAGCGCTGAAGTAGATGACGTTGCCGCCCGCGCCTGGAAGCAGAAACAGAGGGATACCGGAATGACCGGGGCGTATCTCCACGATGCCGTTATTGGAGACCGCAGAGGAATCGCGCAGGGTGGCCGCGAGTTGTTCCACGGTGGGATTTCGAAAGAGCTGTGCAATCGGCAGGCGACGATGGAAGACTCGCTCGATTCGGCTCATGAGCCCCACTGCAAGGATGGAGTGGCCGCCGAGGTCGAAGTAGTCGTCGGTGATACCAATGCCAGGTCTTTCCAGGGCCTCCTCCCAGATCGCGAGCAGCGTGGCCTCCACCTTGTCTCGCGGAGCAGTCCTCTCGCCGGCGGGTGCGGGAGCCGTCCGACGCGTGGCGATCTGGACCGGGGCAGGCTCGTTCATCGCGATCAAGTCAGCGCAGGAGCTTTCGGGATGAGAGAGGTAACGCTGAAGCACCTGCGAGATATCAGCAAAGATGCGATCGACCGCGCCGGGCTGCAGACGCTGCGGATCCGAGGCGATGCGGATGCTGAGCTGCTGGCCGGGGGCGATGGTGATGGTCAGCGGATAGTTTGTCTGGTCAAAAGAACGCACGTCGCCGAGGATGAGCCCGGATTGGTCGATACCTGTCGGAGCGGCGATGGGATAGTTCTCGAAGACGAAGAGGCTCTCAAAGAGAGGGGAGCCCTTCGGCAGGCCGCTCCACCGCTGCAGATCGACCAGAGAGACGGCTGCGTGCCGGTCCATGGCGATCTGCTCTGCCTGGAGGGCATCGAGATGGCCGCGGAAGGAGGCAGCGCCGTCGATACGGATGCGCACCGGCAGCGTATTGATGAAGAGGCCCACCATCTCTTCCACGCCTTCGAGCTGTGGCGGCCTTCCCGATACGGTGACGCCGAAGACGACGTCCTGAAGTCCTGAAGAGGCGCTGAGAAGCAGGGCCCATGTGCCGCGCAGCAGCGTGTTCAGCGTGAGGTGCTGCGTGCGGAGCTTCGCGGTGAGAGCGGAGGTAAAGTCTGCGCCCAGTACAAGCGTCTGCTCCTGCAGATCGGAGGTCGCGGAGGAAGAGGCGCTGCTTCCCGGCAGCGGTGTCGTCTGCTGCAGTCCGTGCAGATGCTGTCGCCACCAACTCTCGTGGGCGCTCTCCTGTTGTAGCGAGAGCCATTCGATATAGATGCGATAAGGAGTAGGGGCGGGGCGATCCGGAGGAGTGTTATTGCTTGCGAGGGCGATGTAGTCTTCGAAGACCTCGCGGAAGAGAATAGCGGTGCTCCATCCATCCATGAGGATGTGATGGGAGGTCCAGCAGAAGGTCCATCCCGTTGCAGTCCGTTGGATCAGCTGGCAGCGGAACAGAGGAGCGGTCTGCAGATCGAGGCCGCGCTCGCGGTCCTGAAGCAGGAAGTCTTCGAAACGCTTCTGCTGTTCGACGGTCTCGAAGAGGGTCCAGTCGAATGTCTTCCAAGGAAGCTCTGCCTCCCTGGCAACGACCTGAAGCGCGTTACGAAGGCCGTCCCACACGAAGCTGGTGCGCAGAATGTCATGCCGCTCCATTGCGCGTCTCCACGCAAGTCGCAGGGCTTCCGGATTGAATGCGCCTTCGATAGGAAAGCTGAACTGCTGGCAGTATGCGGAGGGATCTCGATGGTAGAGGGAGTGGAAGAGCATCCCCTGCTGCAAGGGTGAGAGATCGTAGCTGTCGCTGATGGCGCGCGAGCCCTGGAGCTGGATGGGTGGTTCGCTGAGAGCGATGAGCTGTTGTTGGAAGCTGCCAGCAAGCGCTTCGATCTCGGACGGCTGATGGAGGCGGCTGCTGTAAAGCCACTCGACCTGCAGCCGGTTGTTACTGACGGCCGAGATGATCTCAAAGAGATGCGAGCGCCGTGCCTGAGCAGAACGGAGTGGAGCAACCACTTCAGAGGCGGGCTTCCATTCACCGGCCCGCTGCAGCGCGGTATCGAGCTGCCCGTGATAGTTGAAGAGGATCGGTGAGTGTGGGGCGTCGCGGAAGGAATCAGGCGCGACGATGTAGCGAAGAATCGGGTAGTGAAATCCTTCCTCTGGAATACGGCGTAGCTGGTCGCGAATCGAGGCCACCGCATCGTTGATCGAGGCAGAAGGCGCAACGTTGAGCGATACGGGATAGATCGTCGTGAACCAGCCTACGGCGCGGGAAAGATCTTTCTGTGAGTCGGACTCATGACGTCCATGACCTTCAAGATCGAGCGTGATGTGGGAGTGGCCTGTGGTGCTGGCGATTCCTTGTGCTAATGCGGCAACCAGAAGCTCCTGGATGCGCGCGCTATATGTGCGCGGCGCCTGTCGCAGCAGCGCTGCCGTGGTGGCTTCGTCGAGCTGGAAGGAGAAGGACGCCGAATCCGCGACGAGATTTTCGCCCTGAGCTGGAAAGAGAGCGCAGGAAGGAATCTCCTGCCAGAAGGAGATCTCGTCTGCTAGAGCGGGCGAAGCGGCGAGCTCGCGCAGATGGAGAGACCATTCGCGGAAGGAGGTGGTGGGAGACGGAAGCGGTTGATGGTGATAGGCACAGTAGAGGTCTTCGAGAAGAATGCGCCAGGACACGCCATCGACTGCAAGATGGTGGATCGTGAGGAAGAGGCGGGAGGGCCTGCCGTCTGAGAATACAAAAAGACGCGCTGCCAGCAGCGGGCCTTTAACGATATCGATGCCGGCTTCGGCAGCCTGGGTGAGTAGCTCCATCTCGTCGAGCATGGAGAGTGTGTGGGCTTCGAAGCCGGGCCGCTCTGTTGCGGCAGGAATTACCTGTTGCCAGCCGTCAGTGGCACGGTGGAAGCGCAACCGGAGCGCCGGATGATGTTCGCAGAGTTGCAGCAGGGCCGTGGACAGTCTTTCACCATCGGTATCCGCAGGCACCTCCAATAGGACTGCCTGCGTGAAGAGAGAGGGCTCGGGGAGTTCCTGCTGAAAAAACCATGACTGTATGGGAGTGAGCGGCGTGGGGCCAGTTGGTTCGACGACGGAGAGAGCTGCGGCAGGGCCGGCTGTGGCCGCTGCGAGTTCGGCGATGGTCTGATGCTGAAAGAGCTGCCGCGCTGTGATGTGCAGGCCAGCCTGATTGGCGCGGGCGACCACCTGAAGGCTGAGGATGGAGTCTCCGCCGAGCTCGAAGAAGTTGGCGTTGACGTCAACGGTAGGGAGCTGAAGAACATCGCACCAGATAGAAGCCAGGACCTTCTCGCGGGGGGTCGAGGGAGGCTGGGCCTGGGTCGGACTATCCGAGGCAGCGGAGGGCTCGGGAAGGGCCTTTCGGTTGATCTTGCCGTTGGGGAGCAGCGGCAGGACTTCGAGGAGAACAAATGTCGACGGCACCATGTAGCCGGGGAGAATGCCTTTGAGGAAGGCCCGCAGCTCCTCTGCAAAGGAGGGCCTCGCATCGGTGGCGATGTAGGCGATCAGGCGCGCGCTGGAAGCTTCCGTCTTCGCGACGACGACACAGTCGCGGACCTGGGGGTGCGTGCGAAGGGTTTCCTCGATCTCCCCAAGCTCGATGCGGAAGCCGCGGACCTTGACCTGGTGATCGAGCCGGCCGAGGAACTCGATGACGCCGTCGCTGGTGAATCGAGCGAGATCTCCTGTGCGGTAAAGCCGCGCCTCCGGGTCGTTACCGAGCTGGTCGGGGATGAACTTGGCCGCAGTAAGCTCGGGAGCGCCGAAGTATCCCTGACCGACGGGAGTTCCCCCGATGAGCAGTTCCCCGGGCACGCCGATGGGCGCGGGCTGCAGGGCTTTGTCGACGATGTAGATCTGTGCGTTCGCGATCGGCCGGCCAATGGGTACGGTGCGCCGGGTGTCTTCGGGGCGGCACTGCCAGAACGTAACGTCGATGGCCGCTTCTGTAGGGCCATAAAGGTTATGCAACTCCGCGGAGAGAATACTGAAGAATTTTTGCTGCAGGTCGAGAGGCAACGCCTCTCCGCTGCAGATGACACGCTTCAGCGAGGTGCAGCGGCCAGCCTCCGGTTCTTCCAGAAAGGCGCGCAGCATGGATGGAACAAAGTGAAGGGTAGTAATCCGCGCGGTGCCGATGAGATCGACGAGGTAGTCGCTCTCCCGGTGGCCGCCGGGCTTCGCAAAGACGATGCTGGCCCCGGTGAGGAGCGGCCAGAAGAACTCCCACACCGACACATCGAAGCTGAAGGGTGTCTTCTGGAGGACGACGTCCTGGGGTGTGAGGCGATAGGCATCTTGCATCCAGAGCAGACGGTTGGTCAGCGCGCGGTGAGAGTTGAGGGATCCCTTGGGATGTCCGGTTGAGCCGGACGTGTAGATCATGTAGGCGGTATGGTCCGGGCCCACACCGGGCGATGGATTTTCTACAAAGGCGAAATCCGGAGGCTCCGGTGACAGAACGATGAGCCGCGCTGCGGAGGGCGGCAGTGCAGGCGCGATGTGTTGTTGCGTCAGCAACAACCCAACCTGGGAGTTCTGGAGCATGAAGCTCAGCCGCTCGTTCGGATACTCGGGGTCGATGGGAACATAGGCCCCGCCTGCCTTCAGGATCGCGAGGAGAGCGACGATCATCTCGAGGGAGCGCTCCATCGAGACGCCGACCAGTGTCCCCGGGGTGACTCCAAGGTCAAGAAGCTGCCGCGCCACCTTGTTGCTTCGGAGATTCAGCCCGCCGTAGGTGAGAGAGCTGCTTTCGATGGTGGCAGCCATGGCGTGCGGGTTCTCTCTCGCATGCTGCTCGAAGAGAGTGTGGACAGGGGTGTCGGGGTACTCGATCTGCGTCTGGTTCCAGGTATGTGTGACCAGGCGGCGCTCTTCTGGTGAGAGTAGCGGCAACGTGCCGATCGGCGTATTCGGGTCTGCTGCAATACCTTCGAGCAGAATGCTGAGGTGGCCGGCCATGAGCTCAATGGTGGAGCGGTCGAAGAGGGCCGTGTTGAACTCGAGCGTCCCTTCGATATGGCCGCCGCTATCCTGCATGTACAGCGTGAGGTCGAACTTTGCGGTCTGTGTGCCGAGCGGGATGGAGGATACAGTGAGGCCGGGGATCGCAGCGGCGGCTGCCGGCTCGGTCTCATAGGCGAACATGACCTGGAAGACGGGAGTGCGACTGAGGTTTCGCTCAGGTTGCAACGCATCGACGATCTGCTCGAAGGGAACCTGCTGGCGGGCGTAGCCTTCTAGAGCGACCTGCTTGACCTTTGCAAGGAGATCGCGAAAGACTGGGTTTCCTTCAAGGCTGATGCGGAACGCCACGGTGTTGACGAAGAATCCGATGAGCGGTTCGGATTCCGGCGCCGTGCGGTTCGCTACGGGTGAACCGATAACGATGTCCTTCTGGCTGCTGTAGCGCGAGAGCAGCAGCGCATACGCCGACAGCAGCAGCATGAACGGCGTCGCGCCGCTTTCCTGCGCGAGCGATCGCAGCGGTTGCATTACTTCGGAATCGATACGGAAGGTGACGGCGTCACCGGCGAACGTCTGGATGTGCGGCCGGGGATGATCGGCAGGAAGCTCGATCTGATCGGGAGCTCCCTGGAGCGCAGCTTTCTGCTCTTCAAGTTGCTGCCGTATCGTCGGAGACTGAAGCTGTTCGCGCTGCCAGAGCGCATAGTCGGCGTATTGGATGGAGGGCTCGGGAAGCTGGGCACCCTGATACAGGCTCGTGAGCTCGCGGACAAGGATGCCGGATGACCATGCGTCCGAGATGATGTGGTGCATGGCCAGGCCGAGGATATGAAGGTCTAACCGGACCCGGTAGAGGACCGCGCGGAAGAGTGGACCGGTGGCAAGGTCGAACGGCGGCTCTGCGAGGACTTGGATCTGCGCGGCAGCTTCATCCTCAGAAGAGGCTTCTAGAAGGGAGAGGCTGATTGGAGCGTGCGGCTCTATGTGCTGCGATGGAAGGCCGTTGAGTCCCGGAAAGGTGGTGCGCAGGATCTCATGCCGCCGCACGACCTCCGAGAGGGCGGCCTCAATGCGTTCGTGCAGGAGCGCGCCTTCGATGCGGATGGCACTGGAGAGATTGTAGGCCGCCGTTTCTTCAAGCTGAGAGAGAAACCAGAGCCTCTGCTGCGAGAACGAGAGCGGCAGAGGACCGGTGCGCGGTGCCGATGGGATGACACGCGTCACCGGCGCGGCTGTCTTCTGTGCGGAGTCGACGAGGTTGGAGATGGCTTCAATCGTTTGCAGGTCGAAGATGTCATCGATCGCGATCTCAAAGCTGAATGCGCTCCAGATGCGTGAGACGATCTGCACGGAAAGCAGAGAGTCGCCACCAAGCTCAAAGAACTTGTCATCGAGCGAGATGGCGGGGGTATCAAAGGTCTCGCGCCAAATACCGAGCAGGATCTCCTGAGTGGCCGTTGCTTCAACACGGGGCCTCTCAATAGCTCCAGGCTGGAACGCGTGCAGCGCGGCCCGGTCGATCTTTCCGTTGGCGTTGAGAGGAAGGGCCTCAAGGACGTGGATCTCGGAGGGGACCATATACTCGGGCAGAATCTCCGCAAGCCACTCGCGAAGCGTCTGATCGGAAGGATCGGAGAGGAGCTTGACGAATGCGATGAGCCTACCGGTCCCGTGTGGATCGCCGCGAAGCACAACGGCAGCCGCGCTGACTTGAGGATGGCCGGCGAGGACGCTTTCAATCTCACCGAGCTCGACGCGGTAGCCGCGAATCTTCACCTGAGAGTCTGTCCGGCCGAAGCACTGTATCTGGCCATCCGGAAGCCAGCGACCGATATCTCCGGTGCGATAGAGGCGATCCCGATCTGGCGACGAACTCTCGATGAACCTGGCAGCCGTAATGTCGGGGCGGTTGTGATAGCCGCGGGCGAGGCCATCTCCCCCAATGTAGATCTCCCCTCTCGTTCCCAGAGGCACAAGGTTGCCGTCCTCATCGAGAATCGCCGCGCGCGTATTCGTGATGGGACGTCCGATGAGGACGGTCGTTGCGTCGCCTTCAACGCGCCAGACGATACAGCCGACCGTGGCTTCGGTCGGACCGTATTCGTTATAGATGTCGATGCTCGGGTTGATATTGCGAAGGACGGCGATGTGGTGCGGCGTGAGTTCTTCACCGCCCACGATGATCTTGCGGATGGTGGACGGAGCAACATCCATAAACTCAAGCAGGCTCACATGCGAAGGCGTGAGCTTGAGCGTATCGACGTCGCTGCCTGGTTCGAACGCATGTTCGAGGATGGACCGAATGTTCTGCGACTGCGGATAGATGCGGAGGGACCTTCCGCGCACCAGCGGACAAAAGATGTTGGTGAGTGTGAAGTCGAAGCTGAGAGAGCTGTAGAGTCCGAAGCTGCCGGTTTCCGGCTTGTCGGTGAAGTAGTAGTCGCACGCCCATTGTATGTAGTGGGAGAGATTGCGATGCTCGAGTAGGACTCCCTTGGGTTGACCTGTGGAGCCGGAGGTGTAGATGACGTAGGCGAGGTGATGCGGTGCGATGGTCGGAGGGTGATGGTCAGGCTCCGGTTGCCAGCCGGGGAGCTCCTGGTCGAGGAAGAGGATCTGGCCTGTGAAATCGAACCAGCGAGCCATCTTATCGGATTGCGTTAGCAGGAGCGGTAGAGCGGTGTCGTTGAGGATGTCGCGGATGCGGCTTGCCGGATAGGTGCTGTCGATGGGCACGAAGGCCCCACCCGCCTTCAGGATGCCGAGGACGGCTACGATCATGGACTCGGAGCGATCGAACATGACCCCAACCATCGACTCGACGCCGATGGAATACTGCTCGCGGAGACGGCGGGCGAGCGCGTTCGCTTTCCCATTAAGCTGGGCGTAGGTGATCACCCGATCACCTAGCAGAAGCGCTGGATGATCGGGGGTGCGAGCGGCCTGGGCTTCAAACAGCTCGATGACCGTGTCTGAGCTTTTCGTGAGAACTGGGCCTTTGCTGAAGGTGGAGAGATGTTCCCGGTCGTATGCGGAGAATTCCTTGAAGCTCTTGAGCGGCTGGTCGAAGCCCTCGAAGTGCGTCAGGATACCTGCCAGGCCGCCTGCAATGCTCTCGACGACGAAGTCTTCAAAGGGCTCGGAGAAAGCGATCTCGATCTCCCCGCGATCAAGCGCGGTATAGATGTGAAGAGTCGCGACTGTCTCGGGGGGGAAGGGGCCATGAATCCGGTCATCCTGCAGAGTGGCGAGAAATGGGGTCTTGCCGTTATGTTCGCCGAAAGAGCCGAGCGGGTTGTTGTAAGCCTCTTCGAGGAGAGTGCCGGTGCGCCCAAGGAACTCCCCCAGCGCTTCGCTGGGATCAATCTCGATGAAGAGAGTTACAAAACCGGCGGGAGCACCGGAGAGTGCCGGCATTTGAAAGAGAACCGCTGATGCGCGGAAGTGCTTCCAGAGAAGAAGCGCAAGGGCTGCTGCGACGACGGCAAACTCGCCAAGTTCGTCCTCGGCAATACGACCGAGCAAGGCTCGTGACGCAGCGGAGAGCTGAACGCTGCGAGCATTGGTCAGGTTGCTGGGGTCAGGGATCAGGAGAGGGCTGGCTGGCAATGCTCGGCTCCGTGAAGAGTTTCTTTCATGCAGAAGAGCCGCTCGGCCCTGATGCCTTTTCCGGCGCAGTACTCCAGCAGCTTGTTGGATTCGGTAATGGGCAGCGATTCGGCGGTGTACTTGAGGGCCATGATGTGGTTCAGCCAGGGTTCCTGGCCCATGGCGTAGACGTAGACTTCTTTGGGCTGGAAGAGATCGACGAGTTTCCTGGCGCGATCGAAGTTGCTGCCGGAGAGCGTGCGGGATCGGTCCTGGTCGCGCGGCAGAGGCTTATCCAGCAGCGGGCCATAGAGCCACGAGAGCGGGGCGCCGTCGCACTCCATGCCGAGGAACAGGACGTCGATATCGCCAGTCTGGCGATGGACGTGCCGGTAAATCTCGATGTCCACCGCGCAGGAGTCCGCAGCGAAGATGGTGGACCAGCCATCGACCGAGATGTGATGGCAGAGCTTGGTGCGGATATCCAGGTCGGCGTGTTCGCCGAGGAAGGGAAGCGCGGTGAGCAGGCCACCGTGGTGAAGCGGCAGAGATTCCATCTCCTCCAGTTCGAGGACGCTGTTGAATCCAAGCGCCTGTAATGTGAGCTTGAGGCTGGGATCTTGCAACTGCCCATTGCCGTTGCGAGGCACGATGATGGTGCCGATCATATGACGGAGTTGCAGCAGCGTCTCGATCAGGACGTGGTCCTGATGGTTGTGGGTGATGACGACGTAGTCGATGTTAGGAGGAAGGTCCTCATACGTGTACCGCGAGTTGGCGCCACGGTAGGGGAAGCTGACCACGGGATCGGACAGGATGCTGATGCCTCCTGTCTCCAGCAGAAGGCACGCGTGGCCAAAGTAACGGATGCGGGCGCCTTCGCCGTCGTAGCGGCGGCGCTGCGGCGGAGCTTCCTCGGTGAAGAAGTTGTGGAAGATCTGCTCCTGGCTCGGCGGGATGTGGAGATTGCGAGCAATTTCGTGAACCCGGCCAGGCTCATAGCGCGTACGGAAGAGGCTGTCGAGCTCCGGCGAATCGAACGGCATGCGGATGATGACCGAGGAGGCGTCTCCGAGCCGCGGCGTACTGAGCACGAAGGGACGGTCGTCATTCTGGGTTGCGTGAAGATGCAGGCTTTGCGCGCTGCGATCGTAGTAGCGGCTTCGATACAGCAGGGACTCGAAGAAGCGGAACCCAGGGTTGCTCCGCAGGTCATAGTACAGCTCGACGTAACCGCGCAGAGGGGCGGGGATGCGTTCGTACAGGTTGTCGAGGGATGCTCCCTTCGCTTCACTCTGAAGCATCAGGCTGAGCTCATGTACGGCTGCTGCAAACTCCAGCATATGTCTCTGCTCGTCACGGGTCTGCTCGATGAGCTGCCGGACCTCGGGGCTGCGGTCGGTGTCGTAATCGACGAAGGGTCCTCCGAGCATTCGGGGATTCTTCACGGCCGCTGCGTGCACGTGAGGAGCCTGGATATAGGACTGCATGATCTTCAGGTGGCGGCCTGCGATGTTCATCGCGCAGGTTGCGGGCGAGATCAAGTGAGGCCAGGCATACCAGCCGGAGACGAGCGGTTCGGCGACGATGTCTCCGCGCAGATAGAGGTGTTTGTCCATCGTTAAGGCTCCAGAAAAGGGGACTCGGCGGCGGCTGGCTTCAGACGGAGGCCGACACGGATTTTTTGTTGTGGGACAGGTGGTTTGGGCGTGAGCGGGATGCTGCCAATCGGCATATCCGGTGTGTCGATGCATGCGGTCTGAATGTCAACGAGCCGGTCACGCATCGTGCGGATGGTCTCCTCGCGAAAGAGGTCTGTGTTGTAGAGGAGCGAGACGCGAAGGCCGTCCGCCTCTTCCACGATATGAAACGAGAGGTCGAATTTCGAGGTTGTGTCTTCCTGGGCAAGCACGCGCACGGGAAGATCGTGGTGGGGTTCGAGGTCCGCGACGTAGTCGACCTGCACGGCGAAGAGCGGAGTCTGGTTCGGAGCGGAACGTACCTTCAACTCTTCGAGCAGGAGGTCGAAGGGATAGGCAGCGTGCTGCTGTACCTGAACCGAAGCCTGGATGACCCGATGGATCGCCTGTTCGATGGTGCTGTTCGTGGGTATCTGTACTCGCAGTGCGACCGGGTTGAGGAAGACGCCGATCTGCGCTTCGAGCTGCTGATGGTCGCGGCCCGCGGAGACAGTCCCGATCAGGAGATCATCACTTCCGCTCTCACATGCCAGCAGGATACAGATGGAGGAGAGGACGATGTTGTAGAGAGACGTGTGGTGGTGGCGAGCGAACGCTTGTAACGTAGCGGTTCTTGACGCTTCGATGTCGAGTGCGAGGCTGCGTCCGCTGTGGGTGGGGCGCGATGGCCGTGCGTGATCGAGCGGCAGTAGCAGGCGCGTGGCGTCCTGGAGCTCACGCTTCCAGAACTCGCGGTGAAGCTGCATCGCGTTGAGCTGTTCGTTGTGCCACGCCGCGTAATCACGGTACTGAATCGGGAGGGGTGTCAGAGCAAGCCCTGCATAGAGCGCCCGGAGGTCGCGTGCGAGCACCGTCATGGACCACGCGTCGGCGACGATGTGGTGAAGTGTGACGAGAAGGACATGGGTTGACGGTCCCGTCTCAAGGATCGTGGCGCGGAAGAGCGGCCCCTTGGCAAGCTCGAAGGGCCTCTGCGCTTCTCGTTGAATGAGATCGTCCAGACTGCCGTCGATGGCGGGGCGCTGTACGTGAAAGCCGCTGGCTACGCGGGTAAGGATCTTCTGCTGCAGCGATCCCTGAACGAGGTCAAAGACGGTGCGCAGGCTCTCATGGCGATCGACGAGCTGTTCGAGCGCGGAGGCCAGCCGGCTGGTATCGATCTCGCCTTCGAGCTGCAACGCCGCGGGCATGTTGTATGTCGAGGCGCCGGAGCTGCGGCTGGCGAGCCAGATCCGCTTTTGCGCGCGCGAGACCGGATGCCACGGCTGCGGCGGAAGCGCCTGGATCTCCTTGCTATCGGTCTGCGCTACGTGAGACAGCTTTTCGGCGAGCGCGCGAGGTGTGGGCGAGGAGAAGATATCCGCAATGGAGACCTCGACTCCAAGCTCGCGGCGGACGCGGCCGATCAGGAGCATGGCCTTCAGGCTGTGGCCTCCGATGTCGAAGAAGTTGTCTTCCATACCTACTGCATCGCGCTGAAGAGTTTCGGCGAAGATGCGTCCGAGCGCCGCTTCAACGGGGAAGCGTGGGATGGAGGTCGCTGCCGCAGCGGTCTCCGGCTGTTGCGGCGGAGGAAGCGCGGCGCGATGGATCTTGCCGTTGGGGGTTACCGGCATCTCGTCAAGCAGCATGACGAAGTCCGGTACCATGTGCGCGGGAAGCTGCTCGGCCAGTGCAGCTCGCAGAGTCGCGGGCGTCCAGCTCTTTCCTGTTGCGTAAGCGCACAGATGCTTCGCGCCATCGCTATCGCTATACGCTACGACGACGGCCTGCGATATACCGTCGAGGCCCGTGATCGTGGATTCTATCTCGCCGAGCTCGACGCGATATCCCCGGATCTTTACCTGGAAATCGCGACGGCCAAAGAAGAGGATGTTGCCGTCCGGGGCGAAGCACCCGAGGTCGCCGGTGTGATACATCCGGACGCCTGGCTCTTGCGAGAACGGATCATCCTCGAAGACGGCGCGCGTGCGTGTCTCGTCGAAAAGGTATCCACGCCCCACACCGACTCCTGCCACACAAATCTCCCCTTTTACGCCGATAGGACAGAGATTCTTGTGGGCATCGAGAATGTAGAGCCGAAGGTTCTGTATCGGCTTGCCGAGAGGAATGGAGGGCAGTGTCGGCGTTTCCTGCATGAGGCAGTGCGCAATCGAGTCGGATGCTTCGGTCGGCCCGTAGGTGTTGAGCAGCGGCACTTCCGGATTGAGAGCGAACCATGAGCGGACGTGTGCTGGTTGCAGGACCTCACCGATGGCGAGGAGATATCGCAGTGCGGGAAAGGTGGTGATCTTTTCCTGTCTCAGCTCGTCGAGGAACGTGGCTAGGTAGGTTGGGACGAACTGCATGGCGGTGACGCCATCCCGGCGCAGGGCGTCGATGAGAGAGGATGGCTCCAGAACCACCGAATCGGGATAAATGACGGTTTGGCCTCCTGCGACCAGAGCGGCGAAGAACTGCCAGACGGAGATGTCAGAACAGTGTGAGGCCGTCTGCGCGATGACGCTGTCGTGGCCGAGCTGCATGCGGCGCACCATGGCGAGAACGTGGTTGAGCATGCCGCGCTGCTCGACCATGGCGCCCTTCGGCTGGCCTGTTGACCCGGAGGTGAAGATCACATAGCTCACGCCTTCCGGGCGGCAGAGCGGAGCAAAGGGCGCGTTATGTTCGGCAGTGTCGAAGAGGCTGCTGTCCTCTCTCACAACCAGGGAAGGCTTCGCGGCAGAGAGGATCGTTTGGATGCGATGCTCAGGATAACCGAGGTCGACAGGCACATAGGCCGCACCGCACTTCCAGATCGCCAGGATGGTCTCGATCATCGCCACGGAACGAGGCATCAGCAGGGCGACGCGGTCGCCAGGCCGAATGCCGTGATGCGTGGCCAAGTCGCCGGCGATCAGGTTCGCGCGCTGAAGCACGTCGCCGTAACTGCGGGAGACCTCGCCGCAGCGAACGGCGATTCTCCTGGGGTTCTGTTGCGCCGTGGATTCGATGAGGTCCAGGAGGGTCTTGTCCGAGGGAACAGGAGCTGATGTGTCGTTCCACTCCTGGAGGATTTGCTGCCGCTCCCGTGCGGTGAGGATCGGCAGTGTGGTGATCGGAGCCTCGGCCGAGGTGGCAAAGCTGGAGAGAAGTGTCTCGAAATGCCCAAGAATGCGGTCTACCGTTTTGCGGTCGAAACGCGCGTTGTTGAACAAGACGCGCACGGAGAGCTGTGAACCCGGGGTAATCACGAGCGAGATCGGATAGTTGTTGGGATCGAAGGCCTGCACCTCACGGATGCGAATGCCTGCGAGTGACTCTCCCATGGCGTCTTCAATGGGATAGTTCTGGAAGATGAGCAGACTCTCGAAGAGGGGTGCGGTGGAGGGAACGCCGCTGCGCTTCTGGATCTCCGCGAGAGGATAGTAGGCGAATTCATTCTGCTGCGCGAGGTTGGCCTGAAGCTTCTGGATCCACGGCCGCAGTGGCTCCGGTGTGATCTCACAGCGGACCGGCAGCGCATTGATGAACAGGCCGACCATGCTGTCTGCATCAGGAGCATCGGGGCGTCCGGAGACGATGGTGCCGAAGACGACGTCGGACTCTCCGCTGTAGCGATGGAGCAGAAGGGCCCACGTCGCTACAGCGATGGTGTTCAGGGTGACGCCCTGCTCCTGCGCAAAGTAGGTGAGCTGGGTGGTAGCGGAAGCAGAGAGCATGGCCTCCGCCTCTTCGTACGTGCCGGCGCCGGCCACGCCTGTCATCTCGGCAGGGCTGAGTGGTAAAGGAGTCGGCAGCGTGAAGCTCGCGAGGCGGTTGGTCCAGAACTCCTCCGCAGCCGAGAGGTTCTGCGACCTCAGCCACGCGATGTGCTCGCGGAAGGGGGGAGGCGCAGAATAGGCGAGAGCGTCGTAGGCAGCGATGACGTCACGCATCACCAGCCCTGTGCTCCAGCCGTCAAGCACGATGTGATGCTGGCACCAGTTGAATCGCCACGCAGCTTCACCCACGCGGTGAAGGCTTAGTTGCAGCAGCGGCGCATGCGTGAGGTCGAAGCGGCAAGAGCGTTCCTGTTCGAGGTGAAGTTGCCAGGCGACGGCAGTCTCGGTCTCTGGAAGATGGCGATGGTCTTCGATGTGCCAGGGAATGTTGACACGGCGATGCACCACCTGGACCGGAGATTCGGCGCCTTCGAAGTGGAACGAGGTGCGTAGGACCTGGTGGCGCTGCACCACGTCAGTCCACGCTCGTTGAAACCGTTCCACGCTAAGCTCGCCCTCGATGAGGCAACTGAAGTTGTTGATGTACGCTCCAGCATCGGGCTCATAGAGGCTGTGGAAGAGCATACCCTGCTGCGTGGGGGTGAGGGCGTAGATGTCTTCCACATCGGAGGGGTCGTGTGCGGTCAGTGCATCGAGCGGCCCCTGGGTCAGAGATGCGAGGGGGAAGTCGGATGGCGTGAATCCGAGCGTGCGGCCGCTTGAGCAATGCTTTATCAGCGACGCCAGCGCAGACTCGTAGCTGTGAGCGAGGGCGCGGATCGTGGCAGCGTGATGTAGGTGACGGCTGAACTCCCACGCCATGTGGAGCCGGCTGCCGGTGACATAGCAGTTGAGCGTAAGAGGGTACTCGCGAAGTTGATCGTGGTTTCGGCCCGTTCCGCTAGTTTCGGGAGCGAGTTTCCACTCGAACGAGGCCGGGAAAAGCTGGTCGGTTTGTCCCAGGTAGTTGAAGAGGATGTGTGGGGTCGGCACGGTGGCGCCGAGCGAGCGGCGCAGCAGGCCATAGCTAATGCCGCCGCTGGGGACGCTGCGTAGCGTCTCCTTGACGGACTTGAGGATGCTGGCTGAGTCGTTGCTTTCCTGCAGATGGAAGACGACAGGATAGATTGCGGTGAACCATCCTATCGTTCGAGTGATGTCGAGGCCGTGCACGAGTTCGTTGCGCCCATGCGCTTCGAGATCGACGGCGATGTCCGTGACGCCTGTCCAGCTTTGCAGTGCGAGACAGAGGGCGGCGAGCAACAGATCGTTGACGTGCGCGCGATACGCTTGCGGTGCTGCCGTAAGCAGTGCCGTCGTGAGGTCTTCGTCAAGACTGGTACGGACCTCCTCGGCAGAGGAGACTAGATCGGGCCCCAGTTGCGGCTGGAGATCGACCGGCAGTTCAGGCACCGGCATATCCGCAATCGAGTTCCAGTACGCTCGATCGGCATCGAGAACTCCAGAGCTGGCCAGCCTCTCCAGACCGCTGGCGAAGGAGGTCCATGCCGCTGTCGGTGGAGGGGCCGCCATCTGCTTGTAGTTGCTGTAGAGCGTCTCCAGAAAGATGCCCCAGGAGACGCCATCGATGACCAGATGGTGTGCGATGAGCAGCAGGCGCGCGGTTGCATCGCCGGCAAAGCGAAAGAACTCAGCTCGTACGAGGGGGCCGTGCGTGATGTCCAGACTCGCGTGCGCATTATCAACATATCGAGCGAGCTCGCTGGGTGCGATCTCGTGAATCGCGAGTGGGAGATGAGCGGCAGAGATGATCTCCTGGCCCCATCCAGTCGAGGTCTTATGGAAGCGAAGCCGGAAGGCGTCATGTATTTGCGCGGCGCTCTGCAGGGCGGCTTGCAGGAGGGCGGTGTCGAGACCGGCGGGCACCTCCAGAAGCACGGATTGGTTGTACTGGTTCTGATCGTGTTTGCGCTGTTCGAAAAACCTCTCCTGGATCGGCGTGAGGGGAGCCGGGCCAGCTGGGACCTGCTGCTCGACGGCCTGTGGTTCCAGGGGAACCGCCACTGTCGCCAGCTCAGCCACGGTTGGATACTGGAAGATCTGCCGTGTCGTGATCTTTAGTCCAGCTCGTGCGGCCAGCGCCACGATGCGCATACTGAGGATCGAATCGCCTCCGAGTGCGAAGAGGTTGTCATGGACTCCCGGCGGGTCAATGCCGAGCGCCTCTCCGCAGGCCGCACATAAGGTAGCTTCGATCGGATTGCGCGGCGGTACGCTGGTTTGTTTTGCCGTGAGCCTGGTCGCGTCGGGGGAGGGCAGGGCGGAGCGATCGACCTTCCCGTTGCGGGTGAGCGGCAGCTGTTCCAGCACGATGTAGACGGCGGGAACCATGTACTCCGGCAGCCTTAGGCCGAGAGCGGCGGAGATCTTTGCGTCCGCCCATGGAGTATCACGGAAGACCACATAGGCGCAGAGCAGAGCCTGGCCGTCTGTGCCCTGGTGTGCTGTGACCACGGCCTCGCGAATTTGCGGCAGCTTGCGGAGCGCGGTCTCAATCTCTCCGAGCTCGATGCGGTAGCCGCGGATCTTGACCTGGTGGTCCCTGCGCCCGGCGAGCGTAAGGACACCATCGGGAAGCATGCAGCCGATATCGCCGGTGCGATACATGCGAACGCCGAGCTGCTCATGGAAGGGATCGTCAAGAAACACGGACTTGGTCTGAGCTTCGTTGCCGAGATAGCCACGGCCCACGCCGATGCCCGAGACGCAGATCTCTCCGTTCACGCCGGCCGGGCAAAGATTCATCTGTTCATCGACGACGTAGAGGCGAAGGTTCTGGATCGGCCTGCCGAGCGGGACGGACGCGTATCCGTGAGCCTGTGTCATGAAGTGGTGTGTGATGTCGTCGGATGCCTCTGTCGGGCCGTAGGCATTGACGAGCGGAGTATCTGGGAACAGACGGAACCAAGCCTCGACCAGAAGCGGACTGACGATCTCGCCCGTGACGAGCAGATAGCGCAGATGATTCAAAAGGCCAGGTTGGGAGGAGACCTGTTCCAGCAGCAATGCGAGGTAGGAGGGCACGACCTCGAGGATGTTGACTCTGGTGGACTCGATGCAAGAGAGAAAACGGGGAACATCGTGGACTAGTTCCTTCCCGGCGATGACCGTGCAACCTCCGGCCAGGGGAGCGGCAAAGAGCTGCCAGACTGAGATATCGAAGCAGTGGGAGGCGTTCTGCGCGACGACCGAGGTGGAATCGAGAGAGAAGTCGTTCACCTTGGCGAGCATGTGATTAAGCATTCCCGCGTGCTCCACCATCGCACCCTTCGGCGTGCCAGTGGAACCCGAGGTGTAGATCACATACGCCAGGCTCCCTGGAAGGACTGGTAACAGGAGGTCGCTGCTATCGCCTTCGACACGGTCATCGAGATTGACGATGGGAGCAATTGAGTGGAAGTCACTGGAGAGAAGCTCCGTGGTGGTGAGGAGGACTTTCGTTCGCGAATCGGTGAGGATTGTGCGGATGCGTTCGGCCGGGTACGCGGGGTCGATGGGGACATACGCTGCCCCGCACTTCCAGATAGCAAGGATAGCCTCCATCATGCGTTCGGAGCGCGGCGCGAGAATGGCGACGAGATCATCCTGTTGGAGAGGCGCCGTCGCCAGCAGATGGCGCGCAAGGCGGTTGGCGCGCGCGTTCAATTCTGCGATGGAGACGACCCTGCCTTCGCATTCGACGGCCGCCCGCTCGGGATGGGCAGCAGCGTCCTCTTCGAGGCGGTGAACGAGCGTGCGAGACGCATCGAAAGGAGCGTCCCGGCCGCGAGCGTTTCGCAGGGCTTGCTCGCGCTCCGTTGCGGTCAGCAGAGAGAAGCGTCCGATGGGCCTGGTGGGCTCGTCGACAAACTGTTCCAGCAGGGCTCCGAAGTGTAGGAGCATGCGTTGCATGGTCTCGCGCTCGAAGCGCTCGGGATCATACCCAAGGTCGATCTCCCACTGCGACTGTGCAGTGACCTGAAGCTCGACGGGAACATCGGCACGATCATAGAGCTGAACCTGGTCGATGCCGATGCCATAAGCGCCCTCGACCAGGGAGTGATCGAGTGGGTAGTTCATGAAGATGACGTTGCTCTCAAACAGCGGAGTGGCTGGAGGCACTTCGCTCCAGCGCTGGATCTCCGGCAGCGGAGCGTATTCAAACTGGCTGCGGGCCGCCTGCCGCGCCTGGATCATGCGGAGCCAGGGCACCAGGGGCTGGCGAGGATCGACCCGCACACGGACCGGTACCGTATTGATGAAGAGGCCGAGCATGGTCTCGACGCCGGGCAGGTCGGAGGGACGGCCCGCGACGGTCGTGCCGAAGACCACATCGGCCTCCGAGGCGTAGCGCGCGAGCAGGATCGCCCAAGCTCCCTGCACGATCGTGTTGGGAGTGAGGCGGTGCTCCCTGGCGAACGCCTTCAGCCGGCTACTGAGTTCCTGAGAGAGGTGCGAGTGAAGCTGCTCCGTCGCCGCGCCGAATTCCGATACCACTTGGCCCGCGACAGGCATGCGTGTCGGCGACTCGAACCCTTCCAGGTAGCGGGTCCAGAACTGCCGGGCGGCGTCGATATCCTGACGGTCCAGCCAGTCGATGTAGTCGCGATAGGGGGGAGCGGCGCTCAGAATGAGCGGTACGCCCTGGGTCAGATACGCGTAGTGCGCGAAGACCTCCTCCATCACAAGCGAGAGGCACCAGCCATCGGTGAGGAGATGGTGATGGCTCCAGAGGAAGAGGTATCGGTCATCGTCGATGCGCGCCAGCGCGCACCGCATGAGAGGGACCTGTTCGAGAGAGAAACCCTTTGCGAGATCGTCCCGGAGAAGTTGCTGGAATCGCTCATGCTGCTCCGTCTCCGGCAGGACCCGCCAATCGAACTCCGTCCATGGCAGCTCGACCTCCGGAGGATGGACGATCTGCATAGGCCTGTCGAGCAGCTCCCACTGAAAAGAGGTACGCAGGACGGTATGGCGGTCCATCAGGTTCTGCCATGCCTGGCGGAAGCTGCGCGGATCGAGGCTGCCTGTAATACGGCCGCTGAACTGATTGAAGCTGGTGGTGCGCCCGGGATGATGCAGAGCATGGAAGAGCATCGCCCTCTGCATGGGCGAAAGCTCGTACATGTCTGTGGCGATGGCGGTCGTTGTCACGATGTGGCCCGTGTGGCGAACGCGGCGGCGCTATCGCTGTGGATGCGCGAGGGCAGGGGAGAAGCGACGGAGAGCGACATCACCTGAAACAGGTGGTTCTTATAGCTTTGTGCAAGCTCCGCGATTTCGTAAGCGGAGTAGACATCCTGGTTGTATGTCCAGCTCAGGCGGAAGCAGCCGTCGAGCACGATGCCTTCCAGCTCAAAAAGGTGAAGGCGTTCGGTCTGCGAACTGCGTTCAGGCCCATTCGAGCGCAGTATCGGCTTCCACCCGGAGTCGCTTGGAAGGAGCCGGTCGATCTGTCCCATGTAGTTGAAGAGGACAGGCGCAACGGCATCCATCTGGAGCGCCGGTTCCTGGCGCAGATAGCGTGCGATGCCATAACTGGCGCCATGATGGGGGACGGCGCGGAGCTGCGTTTGGATCATTCCCAGGACAACCTCTGGAGTGGCCGCCTCCGGCATCTGCAAGAGAACAGGGTAGAGCGCGGTAAACCAGCCGACTGTGCGCGAGAGGTCGATGGCGCTGGAGAAGGTTTCTCGACCGTGGCCCTCCATGTCGACGAGCAGGCTGTTGGTTTTGGTCCAGTGTCGGAAGGTCATCAGGAGCGCGGTGAGAAGCACCTCGTGGATATCGGCGGAGAGCGCGCGCGGCGCGTGGTGCAGCAGAACGTCCGTCTGCTGCGGGTCCAACTCTGTGACGTGCGTGCGGGCAGAGGCGATGGTGCCTGGGGAGACACCGTCAAAGTATGTTGCCGTTTCGTCCTGCCGGGAGGTCCAGTATCCAAGGCCCTCGAATTCAGTCATGCTGAGATCGCTCAGCATCCGGGTCCACTCGCCGATGGAGGAGGTCTTGAGCGGTAGCCTGACGCCAGCTCCTTCCTGAAGCTGCCTGCAGGCAGTATGCAGGTCTTCGAGCAGAACGCGCCAAGAGACTCCATCCACGATCAGGTGATGCGCGATGAGCAGAAGATGAGCAGGGCAGGAGGCTGAGGGCTGGAAGAGGTGTGCTCGCAGGAGTGGCGGCTGTAGCAGGTTGAAGTTCAGCTGCAGCTCCGTCGCGGTGGCGAGCCGCTCGTCCTCAGTGGAGGGGGTAGAGGTGCTGACTGCGACGAGGGGCGCCTGATCGAAGTAGGCTTGCTGCCAGACGCCGTCGTCTTCCACGAAGACAAGGCGGAGAGAGTCGTGGTGTTGTACGAGCTCGTTCAACGCCCGTTCGAGTGTCTGCTGATCGAGATCTCGCGGCACTTCGAGCAGGATGGACTGGTTGAAGTGGTGGAGCTCTTTGACCTGCTTCTCATAGAACCAGTGCTGCGCCGGAGTGAGCGGCACTGGGCCGGTGGCCGACTCCTGTGGAGCCCGGGTGCCCGATATATCGACAGCCACCTTGGCGAGAGCGGAGATGGTCGGATGCTCAAAGTGCTGCTTCGCCGTGAGCTTGATGCCCGACTGATGAGCCCGGGAGATGACCTGGAGGATGAGAATGGAATCTCCTCCCAGATCGAAGAAGTTCTCGTTGATTCCGATACGGTCGCGTCCAAGCAGTTGTTCCCATATGGAGAGCAGCGTCTGCTCGATCACGTTCGTCGGCGTCGCCTGATCGCCGGAGCCGAAAGCTGCATCCGAATCGGTTGCCATGGACGCGAGTGTGCGTCGGTCGATCTTTCCGCTGGAGGTCGTTGGCAGCTTCGCGAGCGTGTGAATGGACGCCGGCACCATGTAACCCGGCAGCTTGTTCTTCAGTGCCTCGCGCAGGCTGGTGGGGTCCACGGTCTCGGGGGTAACCCAGGCGATGAGATGTTTACCACGCGTCGCATCGTCTTTGAGCAGAACCACGGCATCGGTGACGCCCTTCTGCTCTCGGAGCGCTGCTTCCAACTCGCCGAGCTCGATGCGATAACCGCGGACCTTTACCTGAGAGTCCCTGCGTCCGGCGATTTCGAGGTTGCCATCGGGTAGCCATACTCCCATATCGCCGGTGCGATAGATGCGCTCGCCGGGCTCAAACGGATTGGCGATGAAGCCCGCCGCTGTGAGCTCCTCACGGTTGAGATAACCCTGCGCGAGAGCCACGCCGGCGATACAAATCTCTCCGAGGCAGCCTTCCGGCACCAGCTGACGGTCTTCATCAAGTAGATAGATGTGCACGTTCTGGATAGGCTTCCCGACGGGCAGACGGCTGCCGTAGTGCGCGTTGGGATCGACTACATAGTCAGTGACGCATACGGTCGCTTCGGTGGGGCCGTACGAGTTATGGACCGTGCGTGTCTGGGAGAGGTGTACAGCGTCGTCCACGCGGGCGCTGTCACCGGCGCTGATGATTCGCTTGACGGAATCGAGGATAGACCAATCCAGCGCGTTGAGATACATGGGCAACGCGTTGACGGTGGTGACTTGATGCTTCGCCATGTAGGCGGAGAACTGCTGGGGGTCCTTGACGATGTCAGGCCGCGCCAGGACAAGGCGAGCACCCGCCAGCAGGGAGACGCACACCTCCATCATGGACCCGTCAAAGCTAGCGGAATAGAACTGGATCAGGCGGTCCGTCTCGTCGAAGCCGAAGGCGGTGACGTGGTGCTGCGCCATGTTCAAGAGGCCGCGGTGTGAGAGGACAACTCCCTTTGGAATGCCCGTCGAGCCGGAGGTGTAGATGATGTACGCGGCGTCTTCCGGAAGGACGCTGCTGGCGGTCTGTTCGGGAGCAGGCTCGAGCGCCGCGAGCTGGAAGTCCAGCGCGACCATGGGAATCATCCACATGTCGGTGAGGAGCGGCAGGTGTTCGGAATGCAGGAGCAGCGTGCGAACGTTGGCGTCCTCGATCATGAAGCGGAGCCGGTCCGGCGGGAGCTCGGGGTCGAGCGGGAGATAGACGCCGCCTGCCTTCAGCACACCGAGCAGGCCGATCACCCAGCGTTCGGAACGGTCCGAGAGGATGCCGACTGTGTCGCCATGGTTGATGGAGTAGTCGGTATTGAGGAAGTTGGCCAGCCGGGACGACTGGTCGTCAAGCTCCGCGTAGGTGACCTGGGCATCGTCTGTGGCGATGGCGATGCTGTCCGGCGCCGCCTTCACGCGTTCCGCGAAGTGGTCAAGGAAGGTGCCGTTGACGGGGACCGCCGCCGCGCGGGTCGTGAGACGCAGCCTCTCGGCTTCATCGAGAAGAGATATCCTGTCCAGCGGGCTGTCGAGCTCGGCGAAGCCCGCGATCACATGCGTGAGATGCCTTGCGAAGTACTGCAGGAAGTGCAGCGTGAACAGGTTGGGATTGCCCTCCAGGGTGAGGGCAAGTGTAGATCCGCGATTCGCTGTGATCATCAGGTCATAGCGGCCGGACGCAGGCAGATGCAGCCCCTCCCATTGCAGAAGGATGTTGGTCGCCGGCCGGTGCTGGAGGAGCGTGGCGGCGAAGTCGCTGACAGGGAAGTCCTGGTAGGCGTAGGTTTCCTGCACCATGGTGCGGACTTGATTGAGGTACTCACGAACGGTCAGCCCAGCGGAGGATTCTGCGATCAGCGGGATCGCACCTTCGAACTCCGGCTGAGGCTTGGTCAGCAGGCGCGGCGAATCGACGAAGCAGTCCTTCGCTCCGCTGTATCGCTCGAGAACGCGGAACAGCGCGGCAAGCAGAATGACAAAGCGTCCTGTCTCGCTCTGCTGGGAGGCGCTGTGGAGGAAGTCCGCGGCAGCGCCACCGATCTCGAAGCGATAGACCGGTTCGGGGCCGTTCGGCAGCGCGTAGGACTGCACATTCTGCGTGAACCGGAAGTCGTCCTGAATGCGCGCGTAAGCGCTTACCCAGAACTCACGGTGCTCGGCATACGGACCGCTGGTGACAAGAGCGTTGATTTCAGTGAGCGCTGGCAACGAAGATCTCCTTTTGGGCGTACAGGCTCTCGGACTCGATCCCTTTCGAACGGCAGTAGTTCACGAAGGTGCGCGACTGAATGAGGCTAGGCGAGTCTTCAGAGAACTCGTTATCGAGAATATGGTTGAGCCAAGGCTCCTGACCCATGGCGTAGATATAGACCTGCTTGAAGTGGAAGCGATCGACGAGTGCCGTAGCCTCGTGGATATTGCATCCGCGGGCGCGCCGCGAGTGGTCGATGTCGCGGGGCAGAGGTTTCGGGAAGAGCGGACCGAAGACCCAGGAGGGCGGAGCGCCTTCGCACTCCATGCCGAGGAAGAGGATATCCGGCTCGCCGGTCTGTCGGAAGATGTGGTCGTAGACCGTGGGGTCGAGATTGCACGAGTCCGCGATGCCCAGCACCGAGTGGTTGCCGATGCGAATGAAGTACGCATTCTTGCTTTGGATGGCGAGGTCGTTGTGCTCGCCCATGAAAGGAATGGCCGTGATGCATCCGCCGGGGACAGGGATCGACTCGTTGTCGCGGACCTCCATAACGCTCGGGAAGCCGATCCTGCGCAGGGCGAGCTGCAGCGAGGGGTCCTGCGGAAATCCGTCACAGTTTCTGCCGACGACGACGGTGCCGATCCTGTGGCGAAGCTGCAGGAGGGTTTCGAGGATGATGTGGTCGTGATGACTGTGCGTGATGAGGGCGTAATCGATCCGCTCGGGCAGGTCGGCGAAGGTATAGCGGGGAAGGTCGGTCTCGTAACCGTAGCTGACAGCGGGGTCAAGCATAATGTTCACGCCGCGGGCCTGGATCAGGACGCAGGCGTGACCGTAATAACGAATTCGGAATCCGTCACCGTCGTAGGAGCGGTCGTCCTTCGGCGCCGGAGCCTCTTCAGTAAAGAAGGTGCGGAAGAGCGGCTCGATGTCGCCAGTGATCCCAAACTTCTCCGCGATCTCCGTGTAGCTACCGGCGGCGTCGCGCATATGGAAGAGCGTGTCGATCTCCGGCGAGGCAAAAGGCATCCGGCAGAAGATCGTTCCATCATCTTTGAGGCGCGGCGTGCTGAGGATGAATGGCCGGCGGGTGTTCGCGTCGATGGCCGAGAGCGCGATGCTCTGGACCTCAGGCTCGTAGTAGGGGCTGGCGTAGAGCATCGTCTCGAACACGCGAAACGACGGGTTGTGGTTGAGGTCATAGTAGAGCTCCACATATCCCTTCAGCATGTCGGGAATCTGCGGATAGATGGGGTCCATCGCAAAACCCTGCGCCTCCTTCGCAACCAGGGTGGAAAGCTGTTTGAAGCCTTTGGCAAACTCGATCAGCCTGGCGGAACGCTCCATGGTCACAGTGATCAGGTCCCGGATCTCGTCCACCCGCTTGCCATCGAGGTCGATGAAGGGACCGCCCTTCATCGCGGGGTTCTTGCAGGCCGTAGCATGCATCATGGGCGACGCCACGTAGGACTTCATGATCGGAAGGTAGCGCTCCGCGATGTTCAGCGACGCCGTAACGGGCGGCACGGAGAGAAACCAGGCGTACCACTGATTGAAGAGCGGCTCGAACTGAATGTTTTGCTTCAGATAGACATTGTTTCCAAAGGGCATTTCTAAAAGGCTCCCATTTCCATGCTGAGTTTCACGGGTTCGTGTTGACGAGTAGTGCGTCCCAACCGGAGGTCCTGCAGGCGGACTCCGGGCTGCGCAGAGACTTCAGAGAAGATGGATTGGAGCTCCTGCGAAAGCGTCTGTACATAGGCCTCGCTCATGCGGGAGTGGTCGTAGAGGATGTCGATCTCGAGCCCCGTCTCGCCGGGGCTTACCAGGAACCAGAGAGCGGTCTGTGCTTCGGAGTCCTGGGACTCTCGCGGAAGAATCTCGGTCTCGGAGATGTGCAGCGAGCCAGCCTGACGCGGGCCGCGGCGTTGGTTCTGAAGGGTGAGGCCGATATCGAAGATCGGGTTGCGCTCCAAGTTGCGGACAATCTGCAGGGGCTCGAAGAGATGGTCCAAAGGATAGAGCTGGTTGGAGAAGGCTTCGACGATGGTCTCGCGAACTCGCATCAACAGCGCGTCGAAGCGCTCGCTGCCAAAGATGCGGTCCCTCAGGGCTAGCACGTTCATATAAGGACCGGCCTGTTGCTCCAACTCGGGCAGGACGCGTCCTGCCACCGGTGTGCCGACGATGATGTCCTCTTGCCCCGACTTGCGGTAGAGCAGAGCTTTCACGGCGGCGACAAGCACCATGAAGAGCGTGGCCTTGTGACGCTCTGCCGTCCCCTGCAGGTCCGAGGTAAGGGCCGCATCGATCGGGAGGTGGGCCGTCCTCCAGCGCTCGCTGTGGATCGTTCCGCTGGGGGTGTCGCCCGGCAGGGAGAAGGGTGCGAACCCGGAGAGTTTGGTGAGCCAGTACTCTTTCATGCGCTCGCCCTCGGGGCCGTCGAGCAGCTCGTTCAGCCACGCGGCGTAGTCCTTGTATTGCACGGCGAGCGGAACCAGCAAAGGTTCTTCATGCTGGACGGCAGCGCTGTAGAGCCGCTGCAGGTCGTCGAGTAGAACCTCGTTCGTGATGCCGTCGCTGACGATGTGGTGCATCGCGCAGACGCATACGTGCCGCGTCGCGTGCAGCCGCACGAGCTTTACGCGGAAGAGTGGCCCTGCGCTCAGGTCCATCGGGGCCAGGCGCTCGCGCATCTCGAGTGTATGAAGCTGGGTCGCTGAATCTTCAGCGTGACTGAGATCGATCAGCTCGAAGGAGGTGGCGAACTCTTTGGGCGTGAGGATCTTCTGCCGCGGCTGGCCGTCGACCTCGACGAACACTGTGCGGAGGATTTCATGCCGCGCAGCCAGCAGGCTGAACGCTCGCTGCAGGGCAGTGACGTCGAGAGAGCCTTCCATCTGGAATGACGCCGGCATCGGCCCGCTGCCGTCTGTCCACAGACCCTCCTGCACCCAGAAACGCAGCTGCGCCGGGGACAGTGCGTAATGCTCCTGTGAGGGCAGCGGTTGGATGGGCTCGTACGGCGTCACCGTCGAGTTTGCGATGTGACGTGCGAGGCCGGCGATGGTGGGATGCGAGAAGAGCGTCTTCAACTCGATCTGGCAGCCGAGGTCCCGGCGTGTCTGGGCGATGACCTGCATGGCAGTCAGCGAGTTTCCTCCCACTTCGAAGAAGTTCGCATCGGCGCGAATGGCAGGGAGGTCGAGAGCGCTTTGCCAGATCGCCGCGAGCTTCCGCTCCACATTGTTTTCCGCAGGAGCCGGGGGTGCATCTTCTTCCGGAACGGGGAGGCTGCTGCGGTCGATCTTTCCGTTGGGCAGCAGAGGAAATTCGGCGGCGGTGACGAAGACCGAGGGGACCATGTACTCCGGCAACTGCTCGCGCAGCCGTAGTCGCAGCGACGCAACGAGCCGCGCGTCCGGCTCCCGTGAGAGCACCCATGCGATGAGGTGCGCGCGTTCGCCGGATCCCTGCAGAGCTACTATCGCCGCCTCCACGCCGATGTGCGCTGTGATCGCCGCTTCAATCTCACCGGGCTCGATGCGGAAACCCCGCAGCTTGACCTGGTTGTCGGAGCGGCCGAGGTACTCGATCTCGCCGTTGGAGCGATAGCGTGCCATGTCCCCGGTGCGATAGAGCCGGCCCTGGGTCACGGAAGGAACGGTGAGGAACCGCTCCGCAGTGAGGTCAGGGCGGTTCAGATAGCCGGCGGCGAGGCCGGCGCCTCCCAGGAACAGCTCGCCGATGGTTCCGATGGGCAGAAGCTCCAGATGGCTGTCGAGGATGTATGCCTGAGTATTGCCGATGGGACGACCGATGGATGGTTCGAGTGGATCGTCGCGGTCGATCCGTGTCCCGGTGGAGTAAGTGGTGTCCTCACTGGGGCCGTAGAGGTTATAAACCGAGGCCCGAGGAGCTGCCTGATAGATGGACCGGACTAACTGCCGGCGCAGAGGCTCTCCAGCGAGATTGACGGTAGTGACGCTCGCGGGCAGGACCGACGCCTGCAGCAGCGTGGACATGGCCGAAGGCACCGTATTGATCAGGGTGATCTCTTCTTTTGCCGGCAAGCTGCCGAGCTCCAGAACATTTTCGGCGAGCAGTAGTCTTCCTCCCCGGCTGAGCGGAGTGAAGATCTCGAAGATGGAGAGGTCGAAGCAGATGGAGGTCGATGCCAATACGCACTCGGTCTGTGTCGCCGTGAAGTAGGAGTGTGTCCAGGCGAGGAACGCTGCGGCGCTGCTGTGGCGAATCATCACGCCCTTGGGCCGGCCTGTGGAGCCCGATGTATAGAGGACCCATGCGAGGCTTTCTTCAGAGACTGGGGAGGAGAGGGCCGGTGCAATAGGCTCCTTGGGTTGTTCCTCGACCAAGAGAGAGGTGCAGGTGGACGGCAAGGAGTCTGTGAGCTCCTGGCTGGTAACGATGGCTGCAAGTGCGGCATCTTCCAGTACCAGGGCAACGCGTGCCTGTGGCCACGCGGGGTCCATGGGAACATACGCTGCTCCGGTCTTCAGTACGCCGAGCAGGGCGGCGATGAGGTCGGGGTCGCGCCGGAGGTAAACGCCCACCAGAGCTCCGGGCTTGACCCCTGCGCCGCGCAACTGCGCGGCAATCTCTTCCGCCCGTTGGTTGAGCTCGGCATAGGAGATGCGGCGCTGCTGGTGAATCAAGGCAGTTGCATCGGGTGTCTTGGCGGCTTGTTGCTCAAAGAGATGGTGAACGCCGTTACCGCTCAGGGCTGGGGCCGCCGTGTCGTTCCACTGTTTGAGGAGCGCGCGATCTTCCGGGGGGAGCAAAGCGACGCGCGAGACCGAAACTTCCAAGTCCTGGGTGATGGCGGAAAGGACCTGGCGATAGACAGCGAGGAAACGATGCACGCTGCTCTCGTCAAAGAGGTCGCTATCGTAGACGCATTCGAGAAGCAGCTCGGCTCCGGTATCGATGGTGTTGAGGCTCAGGTCGAAGGCCGTGTAGTGGACCGACGGTGGAACCAGTGTTGCTTCGATGCCGCGGAGCGCAGGCAGCCCGGAGACCGGTTCCAGGTTGAAGACCGTGGAGACCAGCTGGGCCGCATGGAGATTGCGCTCGGAACCGATCTCTCGCAGCAGCTCCGCAAAAGGAAAGTCCTGGTGTTCGAGGGCGTCGAGGACGCGTCTCCGCGTTGCGGCAAGGAACGCAGACACCGTAGCATCGGCCTCCTGATGCGAGCGGACGGGCAGGAGATGGGTGCAGTATCCCGCGACGCGCTCGCTGCCGGGCACGGAACGGCCGGTCACGGGGATGCCAACGATGATCTCGTCCTGACGAGTGATGCGATGCAGAAAGATCTGGAATCCGGCGAGCAGGGTCATGTACAGCGTGCATCCTGCGCGCCGGGATGCGGTGCGCAGAGCATCTGCAAAGGACGCATCGATGCGGGTGGAGACGCGTTGCCCGTTGAAGTTCCTGATGGTGGGATAGGGACGGTCGGAGGGAAGACGCAGCGCGGGTACCGGCACCCGGCACTCCGCGATCCAATAAGCACGATGGGCCTCCATCTCCGCGGAGCCGCGCTGTGCTTCGATCACTTCGAGATAGCCGCGGAACTGAAGCGCCGGCGTTGCCGGAGCGTTACCGTTGTAGGCGTTGGCAAGTTCCTCCAGGAAAATGCCGAAGGTGAATCCATCGCAGAGGATGTGGTGTGCTGTCAGCGATAGAAGGGAACGCTCGTCGTCCACCCGGAGCAGGGCCGCACGGAAGAGCGGGCCGGTAGTTAGATCAAACGGAGTCTTGCTCTCCTGCGCGCGCCAGGCTTCGATGTCCTTCTCGATGATGGGGACATCTAGCGAAAGGCGTGGTTGGACGACCTGACTCTTGCCATCCACCGAGAAAATGGTCCGCAGCGCCTCATGGCGGTCGACAAGGCCCTGGACGGCCCGACGCAGCGAGTCCGTGTCGATCTTCCCTCGCAGCTCCAGCGTGGTATTGATGTTGTACGCAAGCGAGCCCTCGGGTCCGATCTGCGAGGCGAGCCATAGCTGGTGCTGTGCTTCGCTTAGAGGCACGGTGATCGTGGTCTCGCTGGCGGGAGGATTGATGTAGCCGCCGCGCTTCAGCTCGATCACGCTTTCACGCACGGCCTTCACGAAGTACTGAAGGTCTTCTTCGGTGTGAGCAGTGGAGAGGAAGCAGGTCCGCCACTCCCAGATGTAGATCCCCTTTTCGAGCAGGTGATAAAAGAAGAGGTCCAAGTTGGTCGTGAACTCAAAGCGGAAGAGGGAACCGAAGCTGGTAACGCGAATAGGCGCCTGCTCTTCTATGAAGAGAGTGTTGAGCGTGCCGGCCAGCTCGGTGGTGCGATCGTTCAGGCGCAACTGCAACTCGCCGCCTTCGCGCTCCAACTCCTTGAGCACAGCAAGGGCCGCGGCCATAGAGAGCGGGTACTGGCAGAACGTTCCTCCGAAGGCAGTGCGGTCGGCGGCGGGAAAGGACGTATCGCCATAGCTCCACAGGCCGCCGTCGATGCCGTCCATGAAGTGCGCCGTACCCGCAATGACGCCGAGCGGGAGACCGCCGCCGATGATCTTTCCGTAGGTTGCGATGTCGGCGCGAACTCCGAAGAGCCCCTGCGCACCTGCGGGATGTACACGGAAGCCGGTGATCATCTCGTCGAAAATCAGCGCCGTATTGCTCTGCTTCGTGATGGAGCGAAGCTCCTTGAGAAATGTAGCGGGCTGCAGAGAAGGGTTACGGCTTTGTACCGGCTCGACGATCACTGCGGCGAGCGATGGGCCCAGGGTGCGGATGGTCTCCAGAGCTGCATCGCTGCCGTAGTCGAGTACGAGGATGTTCTCCACGGAGCCAGCAGGGACTCCCGGGGCAATAGCGTCAGTACCGCCAACGGGATTAGCCGCCGCCAGGGTTCCGTCCGAGTGGCCGTGATACGAGTGCGTGAACATGACGATCGTGTCCCGGCCGGTGACGGCGCGTGCCAGACGCATGGCGGTCATGACGGCTTCCGTACCGGTGTTCGAGAAGGCGACCCGATCGTGACCGGTCATCCGAGCGAAGCGCTCTGCTACATCGCCCACCAGTGGTGACCTCGCTCCGAGTTCCAGGCTTCGCTTCAGCTCGCGCTCGATGGCGGTCTGCAGGAACTCCGGTGCGTGCCCGAAGAGATGCACGCCGAATCCCATGGTGAAGTCGATATATTCGTTGCCGTCGATGTCCCAGAGCCTCGAGCCGGAGGTGCGCTCGCCGACGATGGGATAGAGCATCTCCTTCGTGGAGAAGCGAAACCCGACCGAAGCGCGGCTGTCCGCAACCACGGAGCGCGATGCCTGGACGGATTCCTTGGAGCGCCTGGTTTTTGTGGTGAAGCGGTCGATGAGGCCTTCAAGATGATGCTGCTGAACCGGCGTCAGACCGCGAGCGCGCTGCTCCACCGGATTGCCCCAAGGCATCATTGGCTTCGGAGTCTCCGCCGCGGCTGTAGTCTCATGTTGGACGCGCGGCGGCTTGGCCGTTGCAGCAGCCGGCGTTCCCTGGGACACGATGCCCAGCGATGCGCGCATCACCTCCATCTGCTGCGCCATCACCTCGGAGAGCATGCGGTTCTGGTCGGCAATCATCCGCTCCAGGGAACCGGGCCCCTCCGGCGCAGGAAGAGCGGCGCTTGAGGCAGCAGGGACACTCGGCTCGGTCTCTGCGCTGTTCTGGTCGATGAAGGCGGCGAGGGCCGCGATGGTGGCGAGGTCCTCGAAGAAGCGGCGCATGACCAGCTTGATGCCGTACTGCTTCTCAATCAGGCGGACCGCCTCGATCAAGACGATGGAGTCAGCGCCCAGCTCGAGGAAGGGAACCTCTACGTTGATGCTGGCTGGATCCGATTGGATAAGTTCGGCTACCTGCGTGCGTAGCCAATCGACACTACCTGTACGTTTTTTCTGCTCTGCTTTGACCATAGAGAGGGGCTGTTCTGTAGAACGTATTTCCGGGTGAGATGCCTTCGTGCGAGGTGCTTCCGTGCGAGGTGTTTCGCGCAGCCAGATGGAACTGCGCTGAAAGGCGTATGTGGGCAGCGGCAAGGGTTCCGGCGCCTTCTCTTCATAGGCACGCCAGTGGATGTCGGCTCCATGACGATAGAGATGGAGGAGCGCATCGAGAAACGTCTCCTGCGGAGAGCCCGGCTGAAGCAGCGGAACGAGATGGATCCCGGCATCAGCGGGCAGGCATGCCTTGGCCATACCGCTCAGGATGGGCCTGGGGCCGATCTCTAGAAATGTATCGAAGCTGGCGGCAGCCAGTGTTTGTATCCCCTCTGCGAAGCGCACGGGCTGGCGGCAGTGATCGCGCCAGTATCCGGTCGACGGCGCTTCATGTTGCAGCGTCCCGGTAAGGTTCGACACCAGCGGAACCTGGGGCGGTCGCATCGCGATGCGTTGAGCTGCTGCCTCAAAGCGTTCCAGCATGGACTCGAGGAGCGGCGAGTGGAAAGCATGCGACGTATTGAGAGCGACAGAACGCACGCTGCTTTCTTCGAAGTGCCTGGCGATGGCGGCGACGCGGTCGCGCGTTCCAGAGATCACGATATTGCGAGGCCCGTTGATCGCGGCGATGGAGATCTCGGCGGCGTGCGGCCGAATGGCCTGCTCCACGGTCGCGAGGTCCGTCAGCACAGCTGCCATGGCGCCGTCCTGAGGAAGTGCCTGCATGAGCCTCCCTCGCTCGCAGACCAGGCGTATGCCGTCTTCGAGCGAGAATACTCCGGCGGCGCACGCCGCTGCATACTCTCCTACGCTGTGACCTATGACCGCGCCGGGAACGATGCCGAAGCTCTTCAGAAGCTCGGTTAGGGCGTATTGCAGAGCGAACAGCGCGGGCTGGCAGTTGCCAGTCTGGTCGATGCCGGAGTTCTCCTCGAAGAGGATCCTACGCAAGGGAAGGGGATCAGCGAGACCGCAGCATCGGTCGATGGCATCGCGAAAAACCGGCTGCGTGCGATACAGCTCGCGCCCCATGCCGGTGTACTGCGATCCCTGTCCGGTAAACAGAAACGCGATGCGAGGAGGCTGAGACGTAGAGGCATCGAACGCCGTGCTGGCGCGGAGTTTGTCGAGGGCGTCTTCACGTGAGGTGATCCTGAAGCCGATCCGATGGGCAAAGTGGTCGTGTCCCGCGCTGCTAGACCAGCAGACCGAAGCCATGCTGGCCTGCGGATGTGCTTCCAGCCAAAGCCGGTAGGCTTCGGCCATGCCCTGTAGTGCAGGCCCCGATTTGGCAGAGAGGAGCAGCGGGTGGGAGAGGTGCTGACAGGCGTGGGATTCGGTGTTTACTGCGGGAGCCTCTTCGAGCACGATGTGAGCATTCGTGCCGCTGGCCCCAAAGGCACTGACGCCGGCGCGGCGGACCTTCGCTCCGCGAGCCCATGGCGAGGCCTCCGCCGTGACCGCAACAGGAAACTCGGACCAGGGGATGAACGGGCTGGGATCACGGAAGTGCAGATGGGGAGGGATCTCTTCATGGAGCAGCGAGAGCACGACCTTAATGACTCCCGCGATGCCCGAGGCTGACTCGGCGTGGCCGATGTTGGTCTTGACTGAGCCAATCTTCAGAGGATTGCCGGCCGCACGTCCCTTGCCATAGACCTCGGCCAGCGCCCTGACCTCGATGGGATCTCCCAACGCTGTTCCTGTGCCATGCGCTTCCACGTAGTCGATAGAGGCTGGATCGATTTGCCCAAGGGCTTTTCGCAGAACCGCCTCCTGCGCCACTCCGTTGGGAGCGGAGAAGCCGGAGGAGGCTCCGTCATGATTGACCGCGGAGGCGCGGATGACAGCAAGCACGCGATTGCCGTCTGCAGTTGCATCCGACAGCCGCTTGAGGACAAGCACGCCGCAACCCTCGCTCCGCACAAAGCCATCTGCGGAGGCATCGAAGGTCTTGCATCGCCCGCCGGGCGAGAGAGCGCGCGTGCGGCAGACAGCGACGGTATTGTCGGGCGAGAGGATCAGGTTGACGCCTCCGGCCAAAGCCAGGCTGGACTCTCCCAGGCGGAGGCTCTGACAGGCGGCGTGCAGGGAAACTATTGATGAGGAGCAGGCTGTGTCGATGGCCATGCTCGGACCCTGGAGGCCAAGCGTATAAGAGACCCGCCCAGCCGCTGTGTTGAGAGGGCTGCCGGTGAAGAAGTAACCGTCAACATTGCCAACCTTACTTTGCAGGCTGGCATAGTCATTGGTCGTAATCCCGACGAACACTCCCGCGCTGGTGCCCTTCAACGAGGATGGAGGGATCGCTGCGTATTCCAGCGCTTCGTAGCAGGTCTCAAGAAACAGGCGCTGCTGCGGATCCATGGATGCGGCTTCGCGCGGACTGATATGGAAGAACGATGGGTCAAAGCGGTCGACGTCAGGGAGAAAGCCTCCGTGACGGCAGTACATCGTGCCAGCGACGGATGGGTCGGGGTTGTAGTAGTCGTCGACCTTCCAGCGGTCAAGGGGTACTTCCGTGATGGCATCGGTCCCGTCGCGCAGCTTCTTCCAGAAGCTTTCAGGATGGTTGGCTCCGCCAGGGAAGCGACAGCTCATGCCGACGATGGCAATCGGTTCCGACCTCGCGCGCTCCGCGGCTTCGAGCCTGGCCTGAAGCTGCTCCAGATGGAGGAGCGTCCGCTTTACCAGAGACATCTCCGTGTTCTGGGCCGACGTAGGCAGAGAAGATTGCTTATCAATACCCATCTAGAATTCCTGCTCTGCTTTCTATGTCTGGGAAAGCCAATGTAGCACGTTGGCTTTGATCAGGTTGTGCAAGTCCATGCGTCACCGATTCTGCCTGGCGGTCATCCTGCTTCCGTTGTCCATGCCATAGAGAGAGCCGGACGAGTCCAGGTGCCCCTCTACGTGGCGTTGACACTGCAGATCCGATGAGTGATAGATACCTATGAATTGTTTGGGAGAGAGAGAAAGTCCACGGTCAGGCAGTTATAGATCCACCTGTACCTTTAGGGAAAATGTAGCTGGAGTATAAGGGAATTTTTTTGCTTCAATCAAGAAGCTTAAGTTTTTCGAGCAATAAAACTTCAGCATCCTCCTCCGATAGAAGTTCGATCCGTGTTCGAAGAGCGGCTTCGGCAACTCTTGTATCTTCCGGCTCCCACGTCGGTGTCGTCTTCTCGTCCAGAAGCGAGTCGGCCAGCGCGTGAATCGAAGGGCTGTCGAAGAGCAGCGTTGCCGGTACGGCGATGCCGAGTGAGCTTTCGATGCGACCTCGGAACTCCAGCGCAAGGAGCGAGTCCATGCCCATCTCGAAGAACCCGAGGTCGCGGTCGAGCCGTGCAGACTCGAACCCCAGCACGTGGGCTGCCTCCCTCTCGAGGGCTTCCACGAGCGAGCTTCTGTCGCCGGTGAAGATCTTTCCGGCCTTTCGTTCGGAAGGCTCAGGCTCGCTGGGCTGGTGAATATCCGGTCGTACGTGATCGATGAAGGGCCTTGGCCCGCGGGCCTCATAGGTGCCCTGGAACCGATGCCATTCGATATCAGCGATGGCCAGTTGCGAGACCGCCGGCAGATGGTTCAGTGCCTCCAGGGCGCGCTCCGGAGCAAGGACCCTGACGCCGATACGTGAGAGCAAGGTGGCCGCCTCTGGCGAGGTCATGCCGCCGCCTTCCCACGGGCCCCAGTTGATGCTCAGCGCGGGCAGTCCGAGACCATGCCGGTAATGAGCGAGCGCATCGAGATAACGGTTGGCCGCGCTGTAGTGCGCTTGCTCGCTTGATCCCCAGGCGGAGGCGATGGACGAATACAGCAGGAAGAAGTCCAGGCCGAGACCCTGGCTCTGTCGATGAAGCTCCCATGCGCCCTCTACTTTGGGACGCAGAACGGCGGCCAGCGTCGAGGGCTCAATCTGCGCAAGCGGCTCATAGCCCAGAATGCCGGCGGCATGGACGATGCCCTTCAGCGGTGGATGGCCTTCGCGAATCTTCTTGAAAAGATCAACAATGGCGCTTGCATCCGCGATGTCGGCCTGTTCGTAACGGACATCGGCTCCATGATGACGAAGGCCTTCCAGGATCGATTCCTCAGGCGGCCTTCTGCCGGTGAGCAGAAGAGAACGAGCGCCGCGACCGATGAGCCAGCGGGCCGTTCGGCAACCGAGTTGTCCGAGGCCGCCCGTGATCAGGTAGAGGCCGTTAGCCTCGACGCGCAGCGGCGAGACCGCTGGCGCACGCGTCCGCAAAAGGCGAGGTACGAAGCGAGACCCATCACGGAAGGCCACCTGGTCTTCCCGGCTGGCACTCAGGATCTCGGTAAGAAGCATTTCGTCTTCGTCCGGAGCGCCTTCGCGATCGAGATCGATTGCTACGCCGAAGATCTCCGGATGTTCGATGGAGATTCCCTTCGCCAGCCCCCACAGAGGCGACTGGGCAAGCCCGGTAAGCGCGGGGACATCCCCTGCTTCGACGGCATCCCGGGTGATGACCCAAAGCTTCGATCCTCTTGCCTGTTGAGAGCGAAGGATCTGTTGCGCCACCAGGAGCAAGGATTCGCAGGCATCGCCAAAGAAGACAACCTGCGTGCGCGATCCGAGAACAGGGAAAGACGCGAGATCGCCTAGAACCTGAACGGAACAGCCGAGGGATTGCAGAAGAACCGCGAAGGTCTCTCCCTTGCCCGCTTCGCCGGTGACCAACAGCCAGTGATCCTCCCTGGCGCGTGCGAGAGAGAGGACTGGATGCAGAGGAGCAGCCTCCCATTGCACCTGGTAATAGAGGTCCTTCGGGCTGTGATCTGTCTTGCGGGCGAGTCCGGGCAGCTGAAAGCGCTGGCGCTTGAAGGGATAGTTGGGAAGTGTGATGGGCGGCTGCGGCGCAGCGCCGAAGAAGACCGCCCAATCGAAGTTTTGTCCTTGCGCGTAGAGCCGCGCGACGCTGCGCTCCAATGCCTTGCCCGAGCGAGGAGACGGTAGAAGGGTTTCGATGGGAAGCGTCCGCACCGCCTCTTTGATCTCCCGGCAGGTAGCGGGGGCGGTCTTCTGTTGGAGCCAGTATTCAGGCTCGACCAGCGTTGTTCCCGGCATAAGAGCGGCGGAGCCCTGCGAGACCGGAATACGTTGAAGCAGGGTGCGCAGTTCGGACAGATCGGGGGCGGCGTTGAAGAGCAGCAGAGCGTCCTCCGCCTTGATCGCCTGCGCCTGGCACGCAGCGACATAGGCTCCCGCTCCGGCACCCAGAAACGCCGATGCGCGGATCCCCCACGACTTCCATAGCTCTACCCACGCATACCATGCGGCAAAGGCCTCGGCCTGGGCAAAGCGATCGAAGGCCTGGCGGAAGACGGGTTCGGCGGCATGAAGCTCGCGCGCCCAGACTCCTGGTGTGCCGGCGAGTACGAACGCCGTCTTCGGAGGCGTGGTGCTTCGCGAAGCTGCACGGTAGACCAGGCCATGGGGAAGAACACGTGCCTGGCGATAGGTGAAGTGATTGCGGCCTGCTGCCGCTGCCCTGCAGAGTGCAGGGAGCTGGTGGCCTGGGATATCGCACAGGATTGCCTCGTAAGTATGCGCGAGGGCCTGGAGAGCTGCGGGCGAGCGGGCGGAAAGCGGCAGGATGCTGCGGGTTGTTCCGGTTGCAGGGGTGAACGCAGGCGGTTCTTCCACGATGCTGTGTGCGTTCGTGCCGCTAAAGCCGAAGGCGCTGATGCCCGCGATGCGCTTGACTGCTCCCCGCGGCCACTCGAAGGACGCAGCGGCCACGCGGACCGGAATATCGTTCCAGGGGATATGCGGATTCGGCCTGTGGAAGTGCAGGTGCGCAGGGACCTGCTCATGCTCGAACGCAAGCAGGACCTTGATGAGACCGGCTATGCCGGAGGCCGATTCGAGGTGGCCGATATTGGTCTTGACCGATCCAGTCATGAGCCAGCCGTCCCGCTTGCCGAAGACCTCTGTCAGAGCCTCCATCTCGATAGGGTCTCCCAGGGAGGTACCGGTCCCGTGTGCCTCAACGTAACTGACCTCGGAGGGCGAAACTCCCGCCTGCTGGAGAGCGCGGCGGATGACCCTCACCTGCGAGGTGCGGCTGGGAATGGTAAGGCCACCGCTAGCTCCTCCATGGTCGACGGCGGTACCTCGAATGACTCCCAGGATACGGTCGCCATCGGTCACGGCCTCCGAGAGCCGCTTCAGCAGTACCATGCCGCAGCCCTCTCCTCGGACATAGCCATCGGCGCCTGCGTCGAAGGTCTTGCATCGCCCATCGGCCGCGAGCATGCGCGCTTGCGAGAAGCTGACCATCACCTCGGGAGAAAGCATCAAGTTCACCCCCCCGGCCAGCGCCATACGGGTCTCGCCTGAGCGCAGGCTCTCGCAGGCGAGATGCAGGCAGACCAGAGATGACGAGCAGGCCGTATCGATAGCCATGCTGGGGCCGTTCAGACCGAGCGCGAACGATAGTCTTCCCGCTGCCATGTTGAGAGCGCTTCCGGTGCCGAGATAGCTGCTGGAGCGTCCGCCGGTGGCCGCAATCTCGATGGCGTGATCAAAGCAGGTAATCCCCACATAGACGCCGGTGGAAGAGTCCCGAAGACGGTCGCTGGCGATGTTGGCATTCTCGATCGCCTCCCATGCGACCTCGAGCAGCAGCCTCTGCTGCGGGTCGAGAAAGGTGGCTTCGCGGGGCGAGATATTGAAGAAAGCCGCGTCGAAGTCGTGGACGTGCGAGAGGAATCCGCCGGAGCGCACAGCCATCTTTCCCGGGGCCGATGGATCGGCGTCGTAGTACTCGTCGATGTCCCAGCGGTCGCGGGGAACTTCGACGATTGCATCGCGGCCCTCTTTAAGAAGTTGCCAGAACTTTTGCGGGGTATCGCTGTCACCCGGGAAACGACACGCCATGCCGATGATGGCAATGGGCTCATACCGCGATGCCCGCAGCGCCTCGATCTCCGCGCGACGTTGACGGAGCTCCGCGAGCGCGGATGCCAAGGCGTCTGTGCTCTTCTGGTTCATATTCGGCCGATCTCCTCAGAGATCATCGCCGCGAGATCGTCTTCGCTGATCGCCTCTGGCTCGTCATCCTGAAGCGACAGGGTGTTGAGGATGTGGGCTGTCAAGGCCTCGAGTGTGGAGTGGGTGAAGAACATGGTTGCCGGGAACGGTCTACCGAAGGCGGCAGAGATGCGGGTGGTGAACTCGAGCGCGAGGATCGAATCGAGACCCAGATTGAAAAACGACTGCGTGGGATCGATCGGAAGATCGTGGGGAAGGCGCAGGATATCGATGAGGATCGACGACAGAAGGTCGATCAGAAAAGACGCACGAGTGCCTGGAGCGCAGTTACGAAGCTCCTGCATGAGGGTGGTGTCGGCCAGTGTTTCCTGCGGTCCGGTTTGAACGAAGTTCGAGAGCAGTGGAGACTGCGCGGCTGGGGGATCGTTTTCAAAGAGCCGCTGCCAATCAACCTGTGCGACGCCTGTCTGCGTGACGTTTCGTTCCATCAGGAATTGAAGCGCGGCGAGGGCAAGCTCCGGATCGAGCGGGGCGATGCCGAGAGCGGCAAGCGTCTCATGCGCGCGCCTTCCGTAGGTGGTGGAGGCATGGCCGGCACCGGACCATGGGCCCCAGTTGATGCTGAGCGCGGCCTTACCTTCCGCGCGTCGCAGGTGCGCCAACGCATCGAGAGAGGTATTGGCGGCCGCGTAGTTGCCCTGTCCCGGCATGGTGACAAGAGACGCCATCGAGGAGAACAGAACGAAGTGGTCGAGAGCCGCATCGGCGAGAAGCTCGTGCAGGTTCCATGCACCGGTGCTCTTGGCAGCGCCCGCGGCCTGGAAGCGATGGATGTCCTGGTCCGTCAAGCGGGCATCGTCCAGTACGCCTGCCAGGTGAAATACTCCCCGCAGAGGAGGCATGGACTGCCTGATCTGATCGAGCGCAGCGGCGACGTCGTTACGCTGAGCAACATCGCAACGGAAGACCGTTACTCCGTCGGGACAAGACGCTGCCATGTTGCGGCTGAGCATGGCGATATTCCCGGCGCCCTTTGCCTGCAGCCACTTGATGATCTGCTGGCCCAGCCCGCCGGAGCCGCCTGTCACAAGGTATGTGGCGTCTTTTTCGAACTGCAGAGGCTTCGATGGTTCCGCGAGTATAGAGTCGTCACGCGTGATGCGTGCGACATATCGTGTCCCGCCGCGCAACGCGATCATGTCTTCGTCCCCGCAGGAACGGATGGCTTCGCCGAGATCATCGCCGCTGGACCCTTCGGGATCGAGGTCGATGAGCCCTCCCCGGTTGGCCGGTTGTTCCACCGCAAGCGCTCGTCCCAAGCCCCAAATCACTGCCTGCTGTATGGAGGAGGGGGCGCCTCCGAGCAGCGGCATCGCGCCCTGCGTCACAAGCCAGAGAGGGACCGTTGCATCTGCCAGGGCCTGAACGGCGGAGAGGGCAATGTTCGAGTCGGGGAGAAGGCAGACCACACCCTTCCACGCAAAGCTCCGGTCGATGAGACAAGCCCGGCCCTCTTCAGGCGCGACGATGTTGCAGGTATCCCCCATGCTCTGCAGGAAAGAGAGGAGCTCATAGGCAAGAGCGCTGCGATTTGCGAGGATGAGCCATGCGCCCGCACGGTCTATGGAGATTGTGTTGGGGGTTTTGGCGGCGACCCAACTGCGGCGATAGAGCAGGTGCGCGAAGTCCATGGTCTTCGCTGTAGTCTCCATGCGATGCAGGCGAAAGCCGTCGATCTCAAGGATAAGCCTGCCCGCGAGATCATAGACGCGGATATCGCCTTCGACGCCATCTTTGGCTGGACGCAGAACAGCATGGCTCCAGACGTGCTTGAGCGATGAGACGTCCGCGTGAATGCGAAGGAGTCCAAGGCCGCCGGGGATATAAAGCTCATTCGTTTGGGAGGCGTCGATCTCCATCGCGGCTGCCAGCACACGGCTGCACGCATCGAGAAAAGCCGGATGGACCTGGAATCCGGACGAGGAGACGGTCTCCGGCACCTGGACGCGTCCCAGAGCTTCGCCCTCACGTCGCCAGATTCTTTCAATGCTGTCGAACTCCCCTTCAATGCGGAGGCCGATGGAGTGGAGAGTTTGCTGGAAGCCGGAGGCCGAGATCTCTTCGTGGCATCGGGCCTGAACAGCGGAGGGATCGAAGCCGGAGTTCTTCTCTTGGTTCGTCTCGGAGAGGTAGAGACTCTTCAGACGCTGCAGGTGGGTGAGGTTTTCGAGTAGAAGGTCGACGGGAGGCCCGAAATCGAGCAGGCAGGCGATCTCGTCGACTCCGACGGCCTTGAGCCGCTGCACCAGGCCGAGACAGCTTTCGGGAGTGCCGATGAGGCCGCGCGACTCCGCGAATCGTTCATAGAGGAACTGCACAAAGGTATCGAGCTCCTGCGCGGGCATGGAGCGCACATCGACCTGGTGTCCGCGGCTCTGTGCAAGGCCATTCAGGAGTCCGATGTTGCTGGCGATATAGTTGCAGAACGGAGCGCGTGCCTGTTCGCGCACCAGGTCTTTATCGTCCCCGACGAAGGTGTGGAGCATGACGGTGACGATGCCGGTCGTCGGATCGAGGCCACTGTTGGCGCGCGCCTCGCGGTAGACAGCGATCTTGGCGGCAAGCTGTTCCTCGTCCTGATCGAGAAGATGCGTGAGCAGGTTTGCGCCGATCTCTCCTGCCTTCGCAAAGGTTTTTGGATTCCCCGCGGCCGTCAGCCACGTGGGCAGCTCAGGTTGTTTAGGTGTCGGATAGGTTTTGATCCGGACCGGCTCACCGTTCCCGTTGACTGCATCGATGGTCTCACCGCGCCACAGGCACTGCACGGTACATATGCCGGAGAGCATATCCTCCACGCGGTTGCCATACTTGTCTGGAGCCAGCGCAAAGTCGCCGGGGTTCCATCCTGGTGCGAAGGAGATGCCGACGCGTCCGTTGGAGAGATTGTCGACGACCGACCACTCCTCGGCGATGCGGATGGGATGGTGCAGCGGGACCACGACGCTGCCCGCCATTAAGCGCACCTGGCGGGTCGAAACCGCAAGCGCCGCGTGAAGGACGGCGGGATTTGGATATAGGGAGCCGAAGTCGGTAAAGTGCCGCTCTGGCAGCCATACGCTGTGGAAGCCGTTCAGGTCGGCGAAGCGCGCGCTCTCCATGACCAGCCTGTACTTATTGCCGGAGAGGGCCTCTTCACTGCTGGCGAAGAACATGAGGCTGAACTTCATCGCTACTGCCCTCCCTGCTTCAGAATGGTGGCGCTCGCGCACAGATGCCAGGTCGAGGTTGCCGCGCCCGTCTGGCTGTAGACCTCAAACCCCAGGTCCGTATCGGACCTCCGGCTGAGGACGGTGCGCACACTCCGCGGCTCTCGCTCACGCAGGACCAGCGGCCTGTGCAGGTTGAGACCGGCGATGGTGAACGCGCCCTCTCCCACAGCCTGCGACGCAGCGCTGAGGGCCATCTCGATATAGGCGGAGTACGGCAACACCGTGGCGTCCATAAGCCTGTGGCCCTTGAGGAAGGCTGACTCTGGCCCATCGAAGGCGGAGTGCCACGTCCAGGTGCTGTCGGCAGGTACTTGTTCCGTTTGCCGGCCGAGCAGAGGATGTGTGGAGCTTCGCTTCTGGAACCAGTAAGACTTTCTCTCAAAGGGATAGGTCGGAAGCGCCAGCTTGCGGCCGAGGGAAGGAATCGTCTCCTGACGTTCTGAAGGTTCATTCCTGATTGCGGTTCCATGTTGCATGTCGGACCATGCAGTGCGAAGTTCCTCGATGGTCGAGACCGTAACCGTCATCTGCTGTTCGAAGCGTGTTCGTCCATGAGCGATCGAGAAGGCTAAATCGTCCAGGCGTGCGTCTGGATGGGACTCGATGTAGGCGGCATATTGCCCGGCAAGCGCTCGAAGCGCCTGCGGCGTTCTGGCGGAGATGGTGATGGTGAAAGGTCCTTCGTTCAACGACCGCGCCGTGTCGTCCTGCGGCGGCACATCGCCAAGAACGAGATGAACATTGGTGCCGCCGAATCCGAAGGAACTGATACCAGCTCGCCGCCGCCCGTCTTCATACGGCCACTCGATCGTCTGTGTGGGGATGCGGAAGACCGAGCTGTCGAGAGTGATGTGAGGGTTGAGCTTGTTGTAGTGCAGATGGGCCGGGATGCGGCGATGTTGCAGCGTCAGGACGGTTTTGATGAAGGCCGCGATGCCGGCAGCCGCTTCCAGATGGCCGATGTTGGTCTTCACCGAGCCAATCCAGCAGGGTGCCTCTGCCGTGCGGGCTTCCTTGAGGACCGCAATCAGGGAGTTCATCTCGATGGGGTCGCCCAGCGGCGTTCCCGTTCCGTGTGCTTCCACGTATCCGATTTCTCCGGGAGCGGTTCCCGCCATGGCAAGGGCCTCGCGGATCACTGCCTGCTGTGAGGGACCGTTGGGAGCTGTAAGGCCATGACTGCGTCCATCCTGATTCGCGGCAGAGCCGTGAACGGTGGCCAGGATGGTATCGCCCGCATCCACGGCATCTTGCAGGCGTTTGAGCAGCACCATGCCCACGCCCTCACCGCGTGCATATCCGTTGGCAGTTTCGTCGAAGGTGTGGCACTGGCGGTCGGGCGAGAGCATGCCCGCGCGGGTGAACGCCTCACTTAGCTGGGGCGTGAAGATCAGGTTGGCTCCTCCAGCGAGCACTGCATCGCACTCGTTACGGAGAAGCATGCCACGTGCCTGGTGCACCGCGAACAATGACGAGGAGCAGGCGGTATCGACGGCCCAGCTTGGCCCGCGGAGATCTAGGACATGGGAGATCCGATTCGCCGCTACACTCAACGCATTTCCCGTGGCGATGTAGGGACCAGTCGCCTCCTCGCCGGTGGCTAGGCGAGCATACTCGGCGTTGCTGATGCCGACAATGACAGCCGTGCGCGTTCCCGCCAGGGTAGAGGGTACGACGCAGGCGTTCTCCAGCGTCTCCCATGCCACCTCAAGCAGCATCCGTTGCTGCGGGTCCATCGCTTCGGCCTCGCGGGCGTTGATGCCGAAGAAGTCCGCGTCGAACAGGTCAACGTCCCGCAGGCCGCCCGGCCTTTTTCCTTCATTGGTGTCATGCCCTTCGACCAGAAGCTTCCAGAAGTCATCGGGGTTCTGCGCATGAGGGAAGCGGCATCCCATTCCGACCACGGCGATGGCTGTGTCGCGTGTCGTGGTCATCGACGGGTGCGCGTGCGTCTGCCGTGAGGACCCCTGCTCAAGATGGCCAGCCAGCAGATGAATGCTGGGGAAGTCATAGACGAGCGTGGGCGAGAGGTTTCGTCCGAGCCTCTGCTGCAGCTTTCCCGACATCTCGACGGCATCCAGAGAGCCCAGGCCGAAGGCGCTGAACGGTGCGTGGACGTCGATGCCGGAGGAGGGCTGCCCGGTGCGCTGTGAGATCCACTCCACCAGCCACTCCGATATGCCCGCCGATGTGGAAGAGGTATCCTCCTGCGTACTGGGCTGACGCCACTCACCTACGATGTCGAGCCCTTGGCCCGCGAGGAAGGCTGCTTTGCAAGCGCCACGCTGAATCTTCCCGCTGGATGTTCGGGGGACCGTCGAGGTCTTCAACAGGACCACCGCGTTCAGGTGGATCTCATGCTCTTCAGCCACGGCCTGTCGGATGGCCTGGAACGCGGCCTCCCTATCCAGAATGCGGAGCGCGTCGCGCCGGACCTCGCACACGATCACGACTGACTCTCCTTCTCCGGAGTCGAGCGCAAAGGCCGCGGAGGCGTTTGTAACGAGCGCTGGATAACTCTTCTCCGCGGTGGCCTCGATATCCTGGGGATAGAGGTTGCGGCCCGCTACGATGATGAGGTCTTTGCTGCGGCCGGTGACGACTAGATCAGTGCCGTCGAGAAAGCCGAGGTCGCCTGTACGCAAATAGGGCCGGGGATCGCCGGGGATGCGGGCACCGAAGGTCCGTTCCGATTCTTCCGCACGGTTCCAGTAACCCCCTCCGATGGAAGGGCCCGTGATCCAGATCTCGCCGCAGTAGTTTGCGACGCAGGGTTGCAATGTCACCGGATCCACGATACGAATCTGATGTTCTGTCCAGGTGTGTCCGCATGAGACCAGCGTGCGTGTCTTTGTATCGGTTGCGGGTGCGGAAGCGACCCCGCGATCGAGCTCGGCTGCATTCAGGGTCTTTAGCGCCGGAGGTTCCCCTGCAGGATTGCCGGTGACGAAGAGCGTAGCCTCCGCGAGGCCGTAAACCGGATACATTGCCTCCGGCTTGAACCCGCAGGAGGCAAATGCGGCAGCGAAATGCTCGACGGTCTCGGCCCGGATGGGTTCGGCTCCGTTATAAGCGAGCTTCCAGCTGCTGAGATCCAGGCTCTCCTTGTCGGCTTCCGAGACGGACCGCGCACAGAGAAGATAGGCGGAGTCAGGCGCAGCGGCGGCTGTGCCTCGAAACGTTGTGATCGCGCGCAGCCAGCGCACAGGCTTCTGCACGAAGGCAGCGGGGGCCATCAGGACGCACGTCGCCCCCAGCGCGAGTGGATGCACGATATGACCGAAAAGTCCCATGTCATGGAAGAGCGGAAGCCAGCCGACATAAACGGCCTCCGCATCTTCTCGCCCGGCGGCCACTAGCGCGGCCATGTTGGCCATGATGTTGCCGTGGGAGATCATGACTCCCTTCGGCGTCCCCGTGGAGCCGGAGGTGTACTGCAGCATCGCCAGCGTTTCGGGAGCGATCACGGTGGAGGGTCTACCGTCTGCAGCAACCTCAGACTCCTCGTCGGTGATGAGGTACTCCAGTGCCAGCGTGGCGAAGTATCCTTCTGACCGCTTCTCGAGGGCCTGGAAGGTCGTGGAGTCCAGCATAGCGATGGCCGGTGAGCAGTCCTCCACGATGGATTGCACACGCTGCTGCGAAGCGCGATGCTTTCTTGGCGGATATGCAGGCACGGCAACGACGCCGGCATAAAGGCAGCCCATCCACGCGCAGATGAACTCAAGTCCCGGAGGATACAGCAGGAGCGCCCGATCTCCAGCGGCGGTCATGGTCCTGAGCTTCGCCGCGATGTGAAGAGCCTTCGCATAGAGCTGACCATAGGTCAGGCGCGCCGACTCCCGTTCACCGTCTTCAAGATAGAGATAAAGCGTGCGATCGGGAATACGCTCCGCGTGCATGCGGAGTACCTCTGTCACGGCGGCCCATCCGGCTTGTGTGTCCATCATGGGGTTCATCGCTGTATCACGGCTCCATAGGAACGCTGTGTCCACGGCACGGGCTGAAAGTCTCCGATGGCGGTGCCCGCGTGGGCAGCGACTGCGAAGTCGCGCACGAGACAACCCATGGCGATATCGAGGATGCCGAGGCCGAAGGGACTAAAGACCAGTGGGCCAACGCTGCTGCGAGGCGGCTGTTTGCCCAGAAGGATCTCCCCGAGCGTGGCGCGTATGAAGCGGCGATGGCCGAGGGAACGCGCCGCCAGGTCCAGCGATGTGCCATTCGAGCAGACATGGTCGATGTCGTCGACGATATTGTCTGCCAGGGCGATGGCATGCGGTGTAAGGTCGCGCAGTGAAATGTGCAGCAAGGTAAGATCGTCTCCGCGGCCGGCAAAGTTTTCGATGTGAGGCGTTACCGCGTTCGTTGCGATGGAGACGATGTCCGCCTGCTCCAAAACGTGCTGCCCATGCGTGGTCTGAGTGACCGTACGACCGTCACAGAAGGAGCGGCAGTGAGTTTGAAACTGCCTGGTCCGGTACGGATCGGCGTCGTAAAGGAGAATCTCCTTCACCTCGGGGCGTGTGTAGAGGAGAAAGCGCAGTACCTCAAAGTTGATCGGGCCGCAGCCGATCACTCCCAGAGTATCCGCCCTCTTCCCCATATGAAGGATGTCCGCGGCGAGGGCCGCGCTGGCTGCCGTCCGGTAGGAGCTGATGACGGAGCCCTCCATCATCGCCTCGGCGAAGCCGGTCTTGACGGAGTTGAGGATCAGAGTCGCGGAGGCTCGTTCGAGGCGGTCCTCCAGGTTGCCGGGGAAGGACGAAACCCACTTGATGCCGGCGGCCTGGAATGGTCCTCCCAGATATGCGGGTTTGGGGATGATGCGGTCGACGGTGTTGCCGGGAAAGCGCAGGTACTCGCAGTTGGGAAGGCTGTATCCTCCGCTCTCGCGGGTGATGTACGCATCACGAATGGTGTTGATGATCTCGCGCTCCCGATGCTCGAGCAGCCGGATAATCTCCTCGCCGCGGAGCATCAGCATTCCGGGTCTGGTCTCGGGCTCGAGCGCAGGCACGTGAGTGAACCTGCCGTTGCTGGGGCCCCGAGAGGCCATTGCCGATGGACGTCCCACGTCGACCTGGCCCAGGGACTCTTCCACCCACTTGCGCGAGTAGACGGTATCGAGATAACGGTCGCCGCGATCGCAGAGAATCATGACGCAGGTGCTGCCTGCCGGGATCTCATCCTTCATCCTGGCGATGGCGGAGACGATGCCACCGGAAGAGCCACCGGCGAAGATCGCTTCGCGGTGAAGAAGCTGGTAACAGCCGGTAACGCAGTCTAGGTCGGAGACCCGCAGGTGAGCATCTTCCAGATCGGGCTGATAGAGCTCGGGTACGCGCGAGGCTCCGTGCCCGGGAATGAGGCGACGTCCCGGGCGGCCTCCGAAGATAACACTTCCTTCTGCATCGACGGCGACAATCCTGGTGGAGGCGCCGGCCTCCCGAAGGAACTCCGCGCAGCCACGCAGCGTGCCGCAGCTGCTCGTGGCCACAAAGAGATAGTCCACCTTGCCCTTGAGGCTCTCATAGATTTCTCGCATGGTTGTCTGGTGCGCTCGCGAGTTGGCCGTGTTGGCATACTGGTTGGGCCAGAAGCTGTCAGGAATCTCTTCGCAGAGCTGCTGGACCCGCGCGATGCGTGCACGCAGGAGATCGCCGCTCGGCGCGTCGCAGTCGCGCACCATATCGATCTCGACGCCATACGCTTCAAGGATCTTCAGGTTGACCGGTGTGGTCCGGCTGTCCACGACGCAGATAAAGCGCAGGCCCATGTATGTGCAGAACTGGGCGATGCCTATGCCGAGGTTTCCGGAGCTCGATTCGACGATGGTACTCGTGGACGTGACGCGCCCTTCTTCCCATGCTTCGCGCAGCAGCGAGAGAGCGGTGCGGTCCTTGCTGCTGCCGCCAGGATTCAGCAACTCCAGCTTGGCATAAAGATCGAAAGCGATGCCGGGAAAGAGGCGTCTCAGCGGGACCAGGGGTGTATTGCCGATAGTGGACAGAAGTCCACCGTCGGGCGCCAAAGCAATATCTCTCATTTCACTTGCTCCAAGGAAAGGAAAAGGGAGAGGGAAGAGTGCATGCCAGCAGATGTTTGGAGATAGCGGGTGGTACAGCAGGCGATCCTATGCGTTCATGTCGCCGGTCTGTAACCGCCAAAGGGAGGCGTATAAGCCGTTCCTTGCTACCAAGTCTTCGTGTGTGCCCTGTTCTGCGACCTTACCCCGTTCGAGAACCAGAATGGAATTGGAGTCTCGAATGGTAGAAAGCCGGTGAGCAACCGTCAGCATACTTCGATCGGCTGTCACCTTCCGCACCGAGCGCTGCACTGTAGCCTCGGTGTCATAGTCCAGCTGTGAGGTGACCTCGTCGAAGGCCATCACAGGTGCTTGCTTCAGCAACGCTCGGGCGATGGCGATGCGTTGACGCTCTCCTCCGGAGAGCTTCCGCCCGCGCTCGCCGACATCCGCCTGCAGGCCGCCGGGCAAGGTGGCCACCAGCTCCTCCGCGCCTGCTTCGAAGAGCGCTTCTCTGATCTCATCGTCCGAGGCATCGGGCTGGCCATAGAGTACGTTGTCGCGGATGGTTCCCTGAAAGAGGTACACGTCTTGGCTCACCAGACCCACAGCCGAACGTAGGTCATGAAGGTCGAGTTCGCGGATATCCCGTCCGTCGAGAAGGATGCGGCCCTCTTTGACCTCATAAAAGCGCATAAGCAGTCGAAGCAGCGTGCTCTTGCCGGAGCCGGTGTGGCCGCAGATGCCAAGCGTCTGCCCCGGGCGCAGTTGAAATGAGACGTTTTCCAGCACTTTGATCCCAGGGCGATAGCTGAAGGTGACGTTATCGAAGATGATCTCTCCGGCAAAGTCGCCGCGGGTGCGCTTCACCGGCCCGCTCAGGATGGTGGGCGCGTGGTTCAGCACCTCGGTCAACCGGTTCGCGGAGCTGAGCGCCTTCTGATACACCCGTCCCACCTCCGCCATGCCGTCGACGGCATCCAGCAGGCGAGGGAACATGTAGACGGCCCGGAGATACTGGGCCTCCGTCAGCGTTCCGTCCGACACGAGCTTCCCGCCGTAGGCCGCATTGATGGACATTCCCACGGAGTAGAGTCCGCGGCCAATCCCGCTTTGTAGAGACCAAAGGTCGCTTGCCGCCTGCGATGCGTCCGCAAGGTCAGCCTCGATCAGCCTGAGTCGTCGCTGTTCGGCAGCTTCTGCCGTGAAGCTCTTGATGTCGATGATTCCGGCAAGGCTGTTTCCTAGGGCTTCGCTGAAGCGGGAACTCGATTCGCTCCGGCGCGCAAAGGCATCGGAGATCCTCTTGCCGAAGAACTTCGGCAGGGCAAACAGCGGAAGCAGCGGGACGCAGCTGAGCGCGGCGAGTCGGGGAGACGAATACACAAGGATGCCGCCGGCTACGCACACGGTTAGACTCTTGTCGACCGCCATCTCGCAACCGCGAGTAACGAGCTCACCGATGTTGGCGGTGTCTTCGGAGATCAGGTTGATCAGTCCACCCGTCGAGTGCGCATCGAAGTAGGCGAGGTCTTCTTCGGTGATCTGTGAGATGACGCGAGCGCGGAGGGCCTGCCGTATCTCCAGACCGAGCTCCTGCCAGCGGCGCATCCGCTCCTGACGAGCCCACGTATCGGCGGCGTTGAGAAGCACGCTCCAGATTGCCGTCGTGGTAACGGAGAGAGGCTTTTGCTTCACCTCGGCTCCGGACCTGAGCGATTTAGTTCGGCTCGTAATGGTGTAGACGACAAAAAGGCCTTCGCAGAAATGGATCGCGAAGCTGACGAGCGAAAAGAAGACGGCTGCGCCCACTTTTTTGCGATCCGGGGTGGAGGCCTTCAGAATTTGCAGCAAGTTCGTCGACGAGGAGTCGCGAGGCTGCGCCATCTCGATGACCTCAGGCAGATCGCGCAGCGTCGTAGTCAGCAGCGTCCGGACATTCAGCTTAGGCAGTTGAGGATCGAAGATCAGTAGGACGCGCCCGGAGAGTGGGTTGGCATGCGCCTGCCGCACCCGCGGTGCACGGGAGAGCGCCTCTTCCAGCCGTCTGGCTCGATTCGCCTTGCCGACGATCGCTTCTACATCCCATCGTTCCCGGCCCGGAATCGCCGATCTCAGCTTGAATGGCGGTTTCTTCGAGTTTTGGTTTCGGCGTGACCCAGTCACTTAGCTGCCTTGAGATCCTGCTGTTCCAACTCGCTCAACGCTTCGGCGTTGGCGTCCTCAATCTCTTCCATTGCCTGCGCCGAAACTCGCTTCACCACCCGGCCTACACGGACGCCACCCTTTACGCCTTCTTTGAGGATCGTTCTCCAGTAAGCGGTTACAACAACGCCAGAGGCAATGCCAAGTAGATAACTGCTCTTCTTCATCTCAGAGGGGTCTTCTTTCAAGTGGTATTTCTGCTGTCAGCTATGATGTCGATTTTCGAGAACGAACGCCCGTCCTCTTCCTTGTGGTTGCTGCTGCTGGCTTCGGAGCGGCAGCTTTGCTCCGCGTCTTTACGACAGTCTTTCGCAAGGAAGGGCTCCGCGGCGCGGGAGGGGAAGGCGGTTTCGTGACGGCTGCTACCGCAGGCTTCGGAACCTCTCGCGCGGCGTCAGCCGCAGGAGTGCCCACTGCTTCCGTCTTCGGCGCGACGACTGGGCTGCGGCCCAGGGCCGTTCGCAAAGAGTTGGCAGAGAATAGCAGACGCGCGGGAAAGCCAAAGAGCATGCTGGCTGCGAAGCCCAAGGCTCCGTGGATCGCCGCACCTTTCAGGTCTCCCTGGACCAGATGGCTTCCGCCGGGAACAAGGTATTCTCCGCAAAATGCAAGCCCAGCCTGCAGCGGCTTGTCCAATACCGGGTCTTCGGGCAATTCTCGAGGCATGGGGGGTCGATCCGGGAAACAGATTGACGTACTTCAAGGATGAAGTTGCATCCTTGAAGTACATGACTAGAGTAAGAAACGGAAGAGAGCTACCTGGCGGCCCTTTTGGAGGCTGGCTTGCTCGTGGGTTCGTCGAGTTCTAACGGCGGCACGGACTTCACGAAGTCGATCAGATTCCGTCCTGTCACCGCGTTCGTAAGGGAGCTTGCCGAAACAACCAACAGGCCCGGAACACCGAAGATGGCTTTTGCAGCCAATCCGAGCGCCGCGTAGATGCCGCCTGTTTTGTAGTCACCACTAACGAGATTGCTTCCACCGGGGATGATTACTTCGCCTGCGAACTGAACCCCAGTTTTCACGGCTTGAGCGTTGTTCACTGCCATTGAACGTTCCTCCTCTGCATTTACGCTGCACGAGGAGTGTAGCAGAAGAATTCGGCAAATATGGAAATGGAAAATACTAAAATTTCACGGCGTGGAGACGTTATCTTGGTTCGGCTGAACCGGAGGTTTTTCCGGTCATTAAATCAATTCCCCTGAAGGTGTATTTCGAAGCAGGGGAATGCCTGCGCCGTTTTCCTGTTATGAAAACGGCTTCGAAGATCTATCCAACAACACAACATCAAGAGAAATGCTCTAGCCCCGCGACCTGACGGCAGTGTCTGGCGCATCCGGAACCCCAAGGGCCTGCAGTTGTTCAGATGGCTCTCCCATATGCCTTTCCAGGGCTTCGAGGAGCGCGGCCTGTGCCGTGCGCACAAAGAAGTGATCGCCGGGAAACACATGCAGCGCAAATGTGCCCGTCGTATGGTCCTGCCAACCTTGCATGCGTTCAGGCGGGACCGCCTTGTCATCGGCGCCGGCATAAGCTACCACTGCACAGCTCAGTGGCGAAGCAGCTACAAACTCATAGGTATCGCATATCTGCAGGTCCGCCCGCATGATGGGCAGCCAATAGCGCAGCATTTCGCGGTCTTCCAGAATGGCTGCGGGCGTCCCGTTCAGGCGCTGTATCTCGGCGACAAGTTCGTGGTCGGGCAGGTTATAGAAGATCCGCCGCATCAGAGGTAGATGCGGAGCGCGGTGGGCGGCCAGGAAGAGCACGGAAGGAGCAGGCAGTTCTGCCGCGCTCAATCTCCGGGCGACTTCAAAGGCCAGCAATGCGCCCAGGCTATGTCCATAAAAGGCGAAGGGCTTGTCAAGGAGTGGCCGGATCTGCGCAATGATGGCTTCCGCCATTTGATTGCTGTGCGTGTAAGCCGCCTCTGTATGCCGGTCTTCGCGTCCGGGCGGCTGGATGAGGCATACCTCAATGGATTCCTTCAGGTGATTGCACCACTGCCTGTAGACAGATGCGCCTCCACCCGCGAACGGAAGGCAGAACAGACGAGCCGAAGCCGCGGGTCTCGGTGCTGGAATGCGCACCCAGGCGGCTGGTTTCATACGGGAAACCTGGTCTGGACAAACTCGGTTGGAACCACTTCCCGCACGCTGAAATAACGGGCCAGCTCGTGGCAGTCCGGGCAGGGTACCTCTTTGCTCGCGGCGGCATAGCGGGCCAGCGTTAACGCCGGATAGTGCTCCTCCATCAGCCGGCGACAATGCATCTGCACCAGCTCTTCGATCTGTTCGGAGTCAAAACACTGGAGGAAGTTCACATTGAGGCCTGCGTTTGCATGGATCGGATCGAGCAGATCGGGATCGATGCCGCAAAACGCGGCGATCTCCCCGCTTCGTTCCACTAGCTCTTCGGTGTGGACGATCAGCAGCCGTTCCTTCGGTACAGCGGCGATGACTCGCTGATTTACTCCGGTCCAGATCTTCGCCATCTGCTCCAGACGGACCTTCATGCTTCGTTCATCCGTCAGCAGAAAACTGCCGTCGGGTAGTACATCGAGGCAGTTCATCAGCGCGCCGGCACGACTGCCCCAGCCGCCCGTGAAATCACCAAGCAGCTTCCCGACGCAGGAGTTCATCCACGAATAGATATCCCGAAGAGTAAGAAGGAACTTTGCATCGGGAAACTCTTCGACAAGAAAGTCCACAATGCTGAAGTGTGCTCCACAGGAGTCCATGTCGAGGGGCTTGGCGGCGTTCCGCGTATGAATGAATTCACGGATCTCCGCGTCAGAGATGGTGCCAAGGAGCCGCCGTTCGAAGACGTTGAGTTGGTCCTGTAGCCGGAACTCATGATCGGAAGAGAAGGACCTGGCGAACATCTCTTGCATGGTTGTGGTGCCCGTACGAAACAACCCCGCGCAAAATACCTTCATGGATCCTCTTACCTCTCAGCGAACGGATCGGGTCTTCTCGCGAAGACTCTATCACGATAACAGGGAAGTATGAATCAAATGGTAGCCTGAGCCGGTTGAGCAGTTTCAGGGAGATGCATGAAATATTTCGGAACGCTTGCTGGCCCAATGGAGTTGTCTGGTTTTTCTTCTGTACCTCCCGAGGGGATCTATGGGATGACCGTCTTTCTCCGGCGCTTTGTGGAAGCCTTGTTGCGCTTTGGAGATTTCGATGAGCTCCACTTCTTTTACAGCGGCTCGGCGCCGCAGCCCGATCAGGGCGGTCTGTTATTTTCAGACCCGCGCATCCGGCTACTTCCTATCAGCCAGTTTGAGAGGGAGACGTCTCGCCATAGCTATCACGCGTTTCATAACTTGTGGTCTCCCGACATCGGGCCATGGACGGACCTTCGCAATCGGTTGAGCGCAGTGAGCTTTCCCATCACCGGACTTACGCACACAATCAGCTATCAGTCGTTTCTGCCTCGCGTGCTGGGAACGATGCTGCTTGGGACTCGCCCATGGGATTCAATCCTCTGCACTACGGAGTCGGCCCGAACTGTGATGCGGCAGTGGATCGCGTATCTTCAGGCATCGTTCCGCGAAGAGCGGCAGATCGATCTCTCGTGCGAGGCGCGGCTGGATGTAATCCCCCTAGGACTCGATACCGAAGTCTTTCGGCCTGGCAACAAGGCCGAACTGCGCAGCCGTCTGGGACTGCCCGCGGACGAGGTGCTGGCCCTCTACTTCGGGAGGTTCTCTCACTACGACAAGATGGATCTCTTTCCTCTGCTACTAGCGTTCAAGAAGGTCCTCGATGACTCCAGTCAAAAGACCTCGCTGGTGCTAGCCGGTTCGGAGAGCTTTCACAAGTACTCGGACAGGGTGCGGCAGTTCGCCGCTGAGATGGGAATTTCGGACAGAGTCATTCTTCGCACCGATGTTCCGGACACGGATGTGGCGGCCTATTATGCGGCCGCAGACCTCTTCGTCTCTCCCAGCGACAGCCTGCAGGAGACCTTTGGCCAGTCGATCGTGGAGGCCATGTCCTCGGGGCTGCCGGTGGTCTGCTCGGACTGGGACGGGTACAAGGAGTTGGTCGTGCATGAAGAGACGGGCTTTCGCGTGCCTTCGTACTGGATGGACTGTGACCGTATGGTGTCGGATTACTCCAGCGTCTCAGAGTGGCTCGTCGACCATTTTCTGATCGCGCAATCGGTTGCTGTCGATGTCCCAGCGATGGCCGCCGCGATGACCCGGCTCATCGGCGATGAAGAGCTTCGTCGCACCTGGGGCGCGAACGGACGCCGTCGCTCACAAGCTCTCTTCGATTGGCGGCGCGTGATTGCGCAGCATCTCGAGCTCTGGCAAACGCTTCATCGCCAGGCCGCGGCGGCGCCGCACAGGCCCGCAGGAAAATCATGGTTCCGGCCCGAATATTGCAAGACCTTTCAGCACTACTCAACGCAAATGCTTTCCTCCGCGACAAGGATTATCAGCGGTTCGTCCCGGGAAATTTCGTTCTATCCGGAGCTGGAGGGGTTTCTTACGACGGATGTTCTGAATTTCGTAATGAAATACGCAGCAAACGCTTCGACTGTGGGGGAGCTGGAAGCGGCTGCGTCGTCAGTACTCGGCGTGCCTGTGGACGTCTTTCGCAATCATCTCCTGTGGCTGATCAAGTATGACCACCTGCGATTGGAGCGTCTGCCTGAAGGCCGAAATAATGATTGAGGCAAAGACGCCGGCGAATGCTCCGCTAAGTTTGACCTTTGAGGTTACACAATGGAGGGGTTATATACGCCTGGCACGTCAACGTTTCCGGCTCAGGCGTGTGTGGTAGTAACTAGAAGTAGTTGTCACTAGGAGGTGTTTCTTGGCTCAATGCGCGGCTCAACAATTCAACAATATCTCTCCAGCCCAATTTGCGTGCTTGGTGGCTGCCGCAAAAAACCAAGGCATCGAGATTGATGGGACGAACGGTCAAGCGACACAAGGCGGGATAACAATATCTTGGTCGTATACCGCAGCCAGCAATTCGCTGACAATTCAGTGTTTAAGTTCGCCGTTCTATTTGTCCTGCGGAGTGATAAATGCGAAGATTCACGATCTTGTAGATCAAAGCCAAACGCAGGGAGTCTAGAGCAGGGTCCATCTAGGATCGTTTGGCGAGGTTCCTCCCCGCGGAACCTGGATCATCCTGTTCTTCAATGGGCACTTAAGGTAGCATCCGCCAAATCTGAGTGCTCATCCATAGCAGCTTTCACCTTGTGCGCGGAACAGACCAGTTAGTTCCCTGAACCACTTTTTTGGCACCGTACGGTGTACTCAGATGTGTTGCTGACGTTTTTAAAAAGCAAGACGGGTACTGGAACTACAGCGCACCATCCGACACCATTTGGGAACGAGTTGGCCAAGATCTCGATCTACGTGGTGAGTCCGAGCCTTCACGCTTCGCGGCTTTCCCAAAATGGGAATGACGATCTACAACTAACGATGTAAATTCTCTTTTGCTTGCCATCCGCCGCTTCTCAAAATCGGTCGATGTCTTTATCGTCGACTGATTGATCAGTTGAAAGTTGCAAGTCCGCTGAAATAGTGCGATGACACTTCGTGCGCCTTTTTGTCACGTAAGTGCCATTCAGCTAGTTCAAGAAATACAGGGAACAAGACCCAAGATTCGCGAATCGCGAGGTTTGGGTACAAATTCTCTGCCGATGAGTTGTGCCTTGTGAGGAGAGGAAAGATCATGATGAGAGCCGTTGCGTTGCGTTTAGGTGCGGCGCTGTTTATTTCTGCCATTGCTGTGCCGGCTGCTATGGCTACGGATGCCACGATCGTTGCCGATGCAAGCGTAAGTTCTGCCCGCCCTAACCTCAACTTCGGCAGGTTATCGAATCTGTATGTGGGCAACGGCAACACGGCCTTGATTCGGTTCGACCTCTCATCATCTTTGCCCGCTGGAACAACCGCCGCGCAGATCGGCCACGCTACCTTGAGGCTCTATGTAAATCGCGTCAATGCGCCGGGAAGTATCAACTTACAACCTGTCACCTCTACGTGGGACGAATTGGCGGTGACGAATGCTACGCTTCCAGCCTTGGGGCCTGCGTTGTCCAGCTTCTCCGTTACTGATGTCAATCAATATGCGGTGATAGACGTTACCACGCTCGTACAGGGATGGCTGACGACTCCCGGGAGCAACTACGGCATCGCTCTCTCCTCTGCGGGGGCAAATATCCTGTTCGACAGTAAAGAGAATGACGAGACATCGCATCTTGCGCAGTTGGATATAACGGTTACCTCCCAAGGACCTGTAGGTCCCGCTGGCCCTATAGGAACGACCGGGCCTCAGGGGATTCAGGGGGCTGCGGGTGTTCCAGGTATACAAGGGCCGCAGGGAGTTCCAGGGATTCAGGGGCCGGCTGGAGCGAATGGTGCAACTGGTCCGGCGGGTCCGACCGGAGCCGCAGGCACCTTCAGCTTTGCATCGAACTATGCGGCCGCCACGACCTACACAGAAGGTCAGGTCGTCTTTTGTTCAACAGCTTGTTCGACAAATGGCTCGAGCTATATCTCATTGGTCAATGGCAATACTGGGTTCGATCCGCCGGCCAGCAGTGCGCAGTGGGCCCTCATTGCGGAGGCAGGAGCGGCCGGAACTCCAGGCGCTACCGGCGCCACCGGAGCCACAGGCCCGATCGGACCTGTAGGACCTATCGGTCCAATAGGCATTACGGGAGTCCCCGGTGCTACCGGAGCGACTGGACCACAAGGCCCAGCCGGTCCGACAGGTGCCACAGGAACGACAGGTGCGACAGGCGCGATCGGACCAGTAGGACCCCAAGGAGCTATCGGTCCTGCCGGGCCAACGGGCGCCACTGGAGTTACAGGGGCAATGGGACCACAAGGCCCAGCCGGTCCGACAGGTGCCACAGGTGCGACGGGCTCATTCAGCTTCGCTTCGAACTATGCGCCTGCCACTACTTATTCAGCAGGACAGGTGGTCTTTTGCTCGACGACATGTTCGACAAACGGTTCGAGCTATATCTCTCTGGCAGATGGTAACGCTGGCTTCGACCCACCGACCAGCAATGTCAAATGGGCGTTGATCGCTCAAGCCGGAGCAACGGGAACGACTGGAGCTACAGGCCCTGCAGGCCCTACCGGGCCGACAGGAGCGACCGGAGCTACAGGCCCGGCAGGTCCGGCTGGCAGTGGGTCGCATATCTTCATGGCCAGCGTGATCTTGGGGCAGGCCAACAGCAGTACACAGTTTTTCTCACTCAACAGCAGTTACGATCCCTCCAATGTAGGCACGTTTCTAACCTACAATCAGTTCGCAACGACCTTCCCGCAGGCATGCACGTTCGACTCGATGTTCCTTACATCCGGCCAGTCGGGGTTTGGAAATTTTGGTTCTCCCATAAACATCACGCTCTTCCGTAACGGTGTTGCTACCGCCCTCACCAAGGGTATTACTCCGACAAGCACAAACACTCTTGCGTCAGCTCAGATCACGGGGCAGTCCGTAGCCATCGCAGCAGGGGATACCGTTGCACTACAGGCGACGAGCACCTCCTTCACTACGAATGGATCCTTCGTGCCTCTCGCCACCGTCTCCGTGTCGCTGCATTGTCAGTAGTTCGAGACGCCAAACACGTAACCGATATGTACCTCTACCAGAAACAATCATCACGATAAGACGGCGGGCTAACAGAGCAATGAGCCCATACCTAAGACGCAGTGCAACAAGTAAGGAGAAATAAGTGGCGCAACCGTATCTCGGTCAGATCATTATGTTCGCGGGCAACTTCGCTCCTAGTGGATGGGCTCTTTGCAACGGACAACTGCTTTCCATCGCGCAAAACTCCGCGCTCTTCTCAATTCTAGGAACGACCTACGGAGGAGATGGCATAACGACCTTCGCTCTTCCGAACCTTCAGGGCCGCGTACCTGAGCATTGGGGAACAGGCCCGGGACTTCCTACGGTAACCATTGGCGAGTCGGCGGGATCCAATAATGTGTCCATATTAACCTCCAATCTGCCGCAGCACGCACACCCAATTGCACCGCCCTGTTCGAACGTTGCCGGTACGGCGACCACCCCCGTGAACAACTATCCTGCTGTCGATGCGGTCACTGCAACGTTCACCCCACCGAGCACCCACGGAACGATCACCGTAAACACCTTCGCTGCATCTGCGACTGCAGGCCAGACCATGGCGCCATATGTCTCTGGCATGGCAGGAAGTGGCATTCCGATCAGTGTTCAGCAACCTTACCTGGCCGTAACCTTCATCATTGCGCTGCAGGGTATTTTCCCATCGCGTGGCTAAATCAAGCGTGTGCCGGCCGACAGCCGGCACACGTTCTCCCTACTTGAGCAGGAAGGAAACACAACAAGGTGACAGGAATAGTCCATTCTGAAGTAACGAATGTCCAGCTTCGTCACGCTGTCGCCCAAGATGAGGACTTCTTACTGCAGCTCTATCTCGCAACTCAGCCGACCGCGACGACAAACTGGAATATGAGTATGGCCGCGCGCGAGCAACTGCTGCAGATGCAATTTCGCGGACGCAAGCTGACCTACGCCGCCCAGTATCCCGATGCCGAAGATCTGATCCTCTGCCTAAACGAAGAAGGAGAGGTTGAGAGACGGGTCGGCCGGCACTTAGTGATTCGCCAGGAAGACGCAATTTTAGGGATCGATCTGGCTGTCCTCCCGGCTTATCAGAACCAGGGACTTGGTCGGCTGGTTCTTCAGGGAGTGCAGCGTCAGTGCGCTCAAGAGGGGCTGAAGTTCAGGTTGCAGGTTCTGCACACCAACCCCGCCAGGCGCCTCTATGACCGCTTGGGCTTCACGATGGTGAGTCAGGATTTGCTGTATGCGCAGATGGAGTGGAGCGCTCTATGAACTTCGTAATGACATTGGGGAAGTGAAAGCTGGTATGGCAAAAATAGGAATTCCCAGATCGCAGAAGTTGCTCTGGCTTAGGATGAGGCGTTCGATGTCTTACATGGCGCTGCTTATGTTTTGCGCAGCAGCCTTTGCGCAAACGGCCGCGCAAAAAAGCACACTGGCGCGCTTACAGCCTCGGGCGGATGGAGCTACTCTCGTAGAGGCGACGGGAACCGTTCTAATGCGGCCGGCGGGTGTGGCCTTCGATGCAGCAGGCAATCTCTATATCGCAGATACTGACGACAATCTCATCCTTCAGGTAAGCCCGGTTGGCATTCTCAGCACGGTTGCAGGCACAGGAGAGCAGGGATACTCCGGCGATAACGGCTCGGCGAAGAGTGCGGTGCTCGACTCACCGGCTGGTGTTGCAGTCGACGCGGCAGGGAATATTTATATAGCCGATACCCACAACAACCGCATTCGCAAAGTCACCTCCGGGACAATCACTACGATTGCCGGCACGGGAGCAGCCGGGTTCTCAGGTGATGGAGGTGCGGCTGCCTCCGCTTTATTGAATCTGCCAACGGCGCTTGCTGTAGATGCCGCAGGCAATCTCTACATCGCAGACACAAACAATCACCGCATTCGCAAGATCTCCGGCACTACGATTACCACCGTCGCAGGCGATGGAGAACAGCTCTATTTGAACGATGGCGTCGCGGCTACTCAAACAGGGCTCGATTCGCCAAGCGGCATCGCTGTTGATGCAGCGGGGAATCTATACATTGGAGACACCCTCAATCAGCGTGTACGCAAAGTAACATTGAGCTCCGGGCTTATCTCTACAGTCGCGGGAAACGGCACGAAGAGCTTTGCTGGCGACGGTGGAGCGGCGACTTCAGCAGGTTTGGCGACGCCCCGCGGAGTCGCTGCAGCGGCAGACGGAAGTATCTACGTTGCCGACAGCGACAATCATCGAATCCGCAATATCAATGGCGCCGGCACAATCTCAACTGCAGCGGGCAACGGAACGCAGGGATTCTCGGGCGATACCGGACCTGCAAATATGGGAATGTTTGATACGCCACACGCGGTTGCGATCATCTCTGGAACAGCCGCGATAGCCGACACCAACAACCAGCGTGTCCGCGCGATTTTGAACGCCAACATCAACACCGTAGCCGGTCTTGGAAATTCTGGAACAGCGGCTCTCGTTCTCTCCGGTACATCCCCGATCGTCATCGGGAACGGCAACTTAACGGCCACCCTCATAAATGGAGCTTCAAAAGCGACAGGCTCTGTCACCTTTCTGGATGTAACCACCGGTGCCAGCACCCTCGGAACTGCTTCTCTGCAAAATAATGTTGCGACCATTAGCCTCGCTGGGATTGCAGCCGGAACGCATCGCTTCGCAGCGACCTATCCTGGCGATGCACTCAACCCTGCTATTACGAGCGGCGTCTTTGTCGTTGTGGCAACTGCACCGCAGATACCAAACAATTTCTCGATCGCTGCAGCAACAGCGACCCAAATTGTCGTGCCAGGCGCAACGGCAAGCTATCAGCTCACCTTGACTCCACAATCCGGAACGTTCGGCAGCGGAGTTACTCTGACAGTTGCTGGCCTGCCCAGTGGGGCTACGGCAAGCTTCGCTCCATCGTCGATTGCTGCAGGCACTTCCGGAGCTGTCTCATCTGCCCTGACGGTTCAGACACCGAAGCAGGCTGCGTCACTCGGCAGGTCGACAAAACCTCCATCGATGCCTTTCGCTCTTAGCTTGTTATCGCTGCCCGTCTTCTTCAGTCGACGTACGCGGAAGAAGATGTCGGCGATTGCGCTAAGCAGCCGTATCCTTTGCCTGCTCCTTCTCGCGGGAGCTGCAGCCCTGTCCGGATGTGGTTCCGGCGGATTCTTTACGCAGCCGCAGAAGAGCTACACCCTCACCGTTACGGCTACCGGCGCCGCAGCAGGATCCAGTCCCGCAGTAAGCCAGAGCACAACCGTAACTCTGACTGTGCAGTAGGAGAGAGACTTGAGAACAACCAAACTGCTGGTTGGCGCGCTGCTTTGTGGAGCACTGACAGCCTCGGCACAATCGAAGATCGATGCCTCCGTCAGCTACGAATTGCAGCGCTCCAACGGTCCTGCAGGAGAGTGCGGCTGCTTTAGCCTGCAGGGAGGCAGGGCGGATGGCTCTTATCGAGTGTTCGGAAGGTTTTCTGTTGCAGGGGAGATAAGCGGCGCTCATGCATCGAATATCACCGGGTCGGGTGTGGATCTCTCGCTTCTCACTTATTTGGCCGGCCCTCGCTATTCACTGCATCTGAAACATGGATTAAAGCCATTCGCGCAGTTTCTCATTGGGGGCGTTCACGGCTTCGATTCGACATTTCCTCATCCCGGCGGAGCCGTCTCCTCCGCAAACTCTTTCGCATTTACTACAGGCGGCGGACTGGATTACGGTCTTTCGCGTCACATCGGTGTGCGCGTCGTGCAGGTCGACTACCTCAGGACATATTTACCCAACAATGCAAACGATGAACAGAATAGTTTGCGCATCGGAGCGGGCATCGTCTTTCGAATGAAGTAGAGATGTTTTACTCGAGCGGTCATGCATCGTGAATAGTCTGTCCCCCCCCCCCCATACGAATTTGCGCAAAGTCTTCAAAGTAGAGACTTTAGGTCCGGACTTCGACCTGCACCGCCCGCTTTTTTAGAGCATGAGAAAAGCCCGGCACAGACCGGGCTTTTTTGTTTGTCTCTGGATCTATTTTAACAGGCGCGTCAAGACTTTTCTTGTGGATATCTGTCGGATTGGGTTTCGCGTTTCAAGGGAACGGCTGGCGCTGGGATCGACGTCGCTGGTGTGGCCGTATCCTTCGAGCACAAGCAAAGATGCGTTGCCAAGCGTTTGTGAGGCGAGTACCGAGCTTCCGGCTTGCCTGTCGTCCGGGTGAGAGGGCGAGCCATACTTCACTTTGCCGGTGCTGTGTCCATTCACCGCAATGTCTCGAATCGCTGATTTGCGCACCGATTGGAAGTTGTGCGCGAAGTGGCGCCGGAGGAGGTGGGCGAGTAATATCGCTGCAAGGCGAGAGTTGCGCATTTGATGTCCTCCTTAGGGTTTGCAGACGTTGGGAGGCGTCTCCCGGCCAGACATTTTGCCTCAGCTGTACGGGTTCCTCGGTCACGCTTTTTCCTTTGGCCTTCGTGACTGAAACCCACTGAATGAAACATGGGCCCAGTCAAGGTTTTCCGCCGAGGGAGGATATGTATATGCCTTTAATGCGTCCGGACCCCACCTTTTATCCCTCACCTGGTATGGCGATGCAGGCCCCACCAGAACGCCTTGCTTACGTTGCGCTGTTGAACGTCGGCAAGAATGATCAGCACGACGCCATGGGCGTCATTGACCTCGATCCAGGTTCAGCCGAGTATGGTCGGCTTGTCGGACAAGTGGATTTTCCGCGTGGCGATAATGAGTTACACCATTTCGGCTGGAATGCTTGCAGCGCGTGTCTTTGCCCGCAGGCTTCGCACCCGCACATGGAGCGTCGTTATCTGATCGTACCGGGCATCGGGTCATCGCGGATTTACGTACTAGATACCAAGGCGAATCCCAAGCAACCGAAGATCGTGAAGGTGATTGAGCCCGAAGAGTTCATCAAGAATACCGGCTATACGTCACCGCACACGATTCATTGTGGCCCGGACGGCATTTATGGCAGTGCACTCGGATCGGCCAACGGAGACGGCCCCGGCGGCATTTTTCTGATGGATGCAAACACTTTTGAGTTGAAGGGGTCGTGGGAACAGGATCGCGGACCTCAGCAATTGGCCTATGACTTCTGGTGGCACCTGGGGCACGACACCATGATCACGTCCGAATGGGGCACGCCGAACATGGTGAAAGACGGGGTGAACCCGGAGTTACTGCTGGGCGGCAAGTACGGCCACAAGCTTCATATCTGGGATTTGGACAAACGGCGCCATCTACAAGAGATTGACTTGGGCTCAGAGCAACAGATGGTGCTCGAGCTTCGGCCCTCCCACGATCCGAATAAGACGTACGGATTCGCGGGTGTGGTCGTTTCACTCAAGGACCTTTCTGCTTCGATCTGGATGTGGTATCGCGAAGATGGGGGCAAGAACGGCAAGTGGAGCGTCCGCAAAGTTATTGAGATCCCCGCCGAGCCTGCCGATGCAGAAACATTGCCGCCCCTGCTGCAGGGCTTCAAGGCAGTGCCACCACTGATAACGGACATCAACCTGTCACTCGACGACCGCTTTCTCTATGTTTCGTGCTGGGGGACTGGTGAGTTCATCCAGTATGACGTCTCCGATCCTGTTAAGCCGAAGAAGACAGGCTCGGTCCACATCGGCGGCATCGTGCGCCACGCGGCCCACCCGGCCAAACCCAATCAGGCTCTCAACGGTGGCCCACAGATGGTCGAAGTCAGCCGCGACGGCAAGCGTGTGTATTTCACCAACTCGCTCTACTCTACGTGGGATGAGCAGTTCTATCCCGATGGGGTAAAGAGCTGGATGGTAAAGCTTGATGCTGATCCGAACGGCGGAATGAAATTCGACGAAGGATTCTTCGTGGAGTTCGATGGGCTGCGTGCTCACCAGATCCGACTGGAAGGCGGTGACGCTTCCTCTGACTCCTACTGCTATTCGAAGGCCTAAATGGCGCACGGGGAGATGGGCGCGACGGCTCTGTGGGTAATGCTGCTTCTTGGCGCCTACCACGGAATCAACCCTGGAATGGGATGGCTCTTCGCGGTGGCGCTGGGTATGCAGGAGGGGAAGGGGATTGCAGTTGCGAGAGCGATCGTCCCTATCGCGTTCGGCCACGCGTTGGCCATCGGAACCGTGGTGCTGGCAGCAGTGTTTCTTGGCATGAGGCTGCGGCCGGAGGCTATACGCTATCCCGTCGCCGCGGTCCTGCTCGGTCTTGGGGCCTACTCCCTGGTGCGACATCATCACCCACGTTGGGTCCGCATGCAAGTCCGCTTCCGGGACCTGACGGTTTGGTCGTTTCTGATAGCCTCGGCGCACGGCGCGGGTTTGATGGTGGTACCAGTTCTGCTGGGCAGCAACGCAGTCGAGGCGGCGAACCACATGGCAGGGCACCACCAAACATCTGTGGCCGGCGGTCCTCTTGCTGCGCTGGTTGCGACTGGGATCCATACGACAGGCTATCTTGTAGTCACTGGGCTGATCGCTTGGGTGGTCTACAGCAAGTTTGGCCTCGCGATCCTGCGCAAGGCATGGCTCAACCTCAACCTCATATGGGCCGTAGCGCTCGTGGTCACTGGCCTGATCACCTTGGCGATGTAGCCTTGGTTACCTCATCCCTGCGCGCATGGGCACCTATCTATATAGGTTGTTGGGGTAGGGAACTCGATGTTGCCGGCAGACGAGGCTATCGAGTTGCCTGTCTGAGGAAGAAGCTATTTCTCAAATGGAGAGATCCTATTCGATCCTTGCCGATCTGACGATGTTCAACGGGATCCGTATTTTGCGACGATTTGAATGACCAATCGCTGCGTCTCTTCAAGATGCTTTCGCATCGCGAGGCTTGCAGCATTTGGTTTGCGTGAAGCGATCGCTCGATAGACGGATTCGTGTCGTTTCAAAACGGCCGCCGCCACGTTCGGAATCTGAACCTTATATTGCAGCCACTGGCGGGTAATATTCCGGAGGAGTTGAACGGCGTTCCGCAGCACCTCGTTGTGTGCTGCCTCAGCCACGGCCAGATGGAAAGCCATATCGGCCTCAAGAATCGATGTCCCAGCTGCAATGGCGTCGCGCATCTGCCGGATTGTCTCTCCAATCCGTGCGACCTCCTCAGGGGATGCACGTTCAGCGGCCAATCCTGCGAGCTTTTCCTCTACAAGGGCACGAGCCTCCATGATCTCGACGAGTTCTTCGTGATCCGTACCTGTAAAGGCCCAGAGAAGAGGACGGGAGAGAAATTCAGATCGGGGACAAACGAACGTTCCGTCGCCTACACGGCTGTCGAGCATGCCTACGAGTTCCATTGCCTTCAGAGCCTCGCGGAGCGATGTGCGAGCAATGCCAAACTGCTGGCAGAGTTCACGCTCGGGAGGGAGGCGGTCTCCAGCCTTCCAGGTTCCCTTGACCACATATTCGATCAGTTGCTCGAAGGCGGCCTCGGTAAGCGTCGTACGCGGTAAAGCCCTCACCGGCTTGAGGGGACGAGGCATCGTGTAATTCCATCTCCTATGCTCTTGAGAGATCAGGTTCTCAGAGAGGCGAACGCTAAAGATCTAAACCTAGATTATTTCCAAAACAGTGTCCGAACACACTGAGGGTACCATGTCGTCCAAATCCCGCTGAGTGGAGCAAAAGGGACGTTCCCACGAAAGGCCCAACGGAATCGCGAACGAAGTTCACCCGGCAAAGAGGCGTTCAAAGTTTTTCTTGGAGAAATCCTTGACAGGAGGATTGTTCGGTCCGTATCGTCTTGCTGTTTCCGTAAAGGTCAGTCCAATGTACCTTTGCGGTTTATTGAACAGCAATCACTCTGCCGCATCCCCCTTTCTGGCAGCAGGAGGAGATTCGCAATGGCGTTCGGGCTAACGAAGCAGCATCTGGTTCTTGGGTTCTTCATCCTCTGTTCGGGCGCACTTCTTGCGCAGACTTCCACGGGTACGATTACTGGCCAGGTGCAGGATAGTTCAGGCGCCGCGCTGCCGAACGCTGACGTAAGGCTAACGCTCATCGCAAACGGCACTATGCGCGAAACGAAGACGAACGATTCGGGTGCTTTCAACGCTCCGGTCATTCCGCCGGGCGAATATTCGATCACCGTTACCGCGACGGGCTTTGCAGACAAGACCTTGACCGACATTACCCTGCGGGTCGACCAAACCCTCAACCTCACGATCAATATGCAACCGGGCACGGTGGGTCAGTCCATCGAAGTCGAAGCTTCAGCACCTTTGGTCGATTCGGCCACTTCTTCGCTGGGGCAGGTGGTTGAGGAGAAGCAGATTCTCAATATGCCTTTGAATGGACGTAATCCCTTCGAGTTGGGACTTCTCGTGGGCAACACGACGAAGCTCTTCGGTGTGCAGTCTAACCTTCCATTCGTAGCGGGCGGCGGTCGCTTCACTGCGGTTGATGTGTCGCTGGATGGAGTGGATAACAATACAGTCACGAATCAGGGAGCCATCGGACGCACAGGCATCGCAATTGTTCCGTCGGTCGATGCTGTTCAAGAATTCAAGGTTGAGACCAATAATTTCCCGGCTGAATTTGGCCATGCAGCTGGTTCTGTCGTCAACACGACACTCAAGAACGGCTCCAATCAATTCCATGGCGTCTTCTTCGAGTTTTTGCGCAACAATGTCTTCGACGCAAATAACTACTTTACGAATCTTGCTGGTCTTCCACGTCCGCCGTTTCACCAGAACCAGTTTGGCGCTACCTTGGGCGGGCCCATTCTGAAAAAGAAGCTCTTTTTCTTCGTCGACTATCAAGGCACGCGGCAAAGCACCAGATCTGGCAACTCTATTTCTAGTCTTCCTCCAGCGGCGTTCCGCACCGGCGATTTTTCCAGCAGTCCTATCAAGATCTATGACCCCACAACCCGGCATATCGGGCCAAACGGCACAGTTGTTGCCAGTCCGTTTCCGGGTAATCGAATCCCCGCTGCGATGTTGAACCAGACGGCGCTTGCAATCGTGAACATGATCCCGGTGCCGAACTTTGGTAGTCCGGGCGATCTTTCGCGCAATTACTTTTATCAAGCACCGCAGTTTTCCAATACCGATCAGGGAGACGTTCGCATCGACTACACCGTCTCCTCCAAAAACACTCTTTATGGCAGCTTCTCGAAGAGCAACAATACCAAACCTGCTGTCGGATCCTTTACAGGTTTTCTCGGTGGAGGTTCACCAGCAGTGGACAATTCGATGCAGCTGGCGCTGACCGACGTGCACCTCTTCACGCAAACGATGATCAACGAGTTCCGCTTTGGTTTGATCCGACATAATGGAAGCCTATCCGGCACGGGTCAGGCAGGTGTCCCATTTGCGCAGCAAAACAACTTTGCTCTTTTTCCGGGGCCTGTGCCGGGTTTCGGAACTATCAACTTCAACTACTCTGGCGTACAGGCTGGTACCCAGGAGTTCACCACCGTCGGCGGTGGCGATTTGAACAACAACATCGAGACCCGCGGCCAAATTGGCGATAGCATCTCCTGGGCACGCGGCAAGCATGCTGTTAAGTTTGGCATTGACCTTCGCAATGCTCGACTCAATACTCTGCGCGGCTCGCCTGTCTTCGCGGCGGAGTACTATGGTGCGGTGTTTAGTTCGAGTTCTGATTCTGCCGGTTCGGGCCTTCCCTTTGCGGACTTTCTCCTGGGATATCCATCGAGCATTCTCGGAGCTCCCATGTTGCAGTGGGGGCGGCAGCGCGACTCCTACTTCGGTGGTTTCATCCAGGACGATTGGAAGATCACTCCGAAGCTGATGCTTAACGTCGGCATTCGTTACGAGCTGTATACGCAGCCAATCGATGCTCGCAATTTAGGGAGTCTCTTCGACATTCGCACCGGTAAATATGCGATTCCGTGTCAGGGCGGCTATAGCTGCGCGATGGTGGATGGGGACCACAACAATTGGGGCCCTCGCGTCGGTCTCTCCTATCAGATCACACCTAAATTTGTGGCACGTGGAGGCTATGGGATTTTCTATGGTCTCAAAGATCAGAATCAACAGACCACACAGTTCTCCGATAATCCCCCAAACATCCCGCTCGTTTCGCTGCCAAACGTCTCGGCAGCCCAGACGGTGACTCCTCCCTTTACGATGAACACCCCGATTCAGGCGCTGCCGGTCAGTACCGATCTCAGTGGATTTTCTGCTGCAAAACCACTTGGCTCTTCCTTCCGAACACAGGCATTCAACCATGCTGGAAATCCTATGCTGCAGCAATATAACCTGGATCTGCAGTACCAGCTCACGAATAAGACCGTCCTGGAAGTCTCCTATAGTGGCGCGAAAGGTAGTGACCTTGCATCTCTCTTTCAAGACCAGAATCAGATCCCTTTCTCGCAGGCGCTGGCCGGTCTGAACAAGCAGGCGAATCGCCCATTCCCTTATATCAATGGACAGATCTTGACGATCTTCGCGACCGCAACCTCGAACTACAACGCCGGCAATGTCAAACTCGAGATGCGTCCTTCGCACGGTCTCAGCGTACTGGCCAATTACTCGCTGCAGAAAAATCTTGAAACTGGGGGTAGCGGGCCGAATGCTTTCACGCAGAACGGTGGAACCTCCATCGCGATCGGCACCTATGAACCTCGACGAGAGAATGGGCTGGCGCCGATCAATGTCATGCACAACTTCACAGTGAGTGCGAGCTATGAGCTCCCCTTTGGCCAGAAGCGGGCGTTTCTGAACAACAGTGGAGTTCTCGACAAGTTTGTGGGTGGGTGGATTATCAACGGTATCGGAACTCTACGCACAGGCTTTCCGACGGACATCCGTACGAATGTTCTCCCACCGGTCTTCAACACCTACAACGTAGCCAGTTGCGTGCCTGGCGTTTCGAAGAAGTTACCGAACCCGGGTGTCAATGGATATTTCAATCCCGCTGCCTTCACGGTTCCGGTGACTACAGTAGGAGCGCAGGGGCAGAGCGTTCAGACCTTTGGCGATTGTGGCCATTTCCCAACAACAGGACCTGGCTATAGGAATCTCGACTCCTCGATATTCAAAGACTTTCACTACTCCGATCGATCCTATGCGGAGTTTCGTGCGGAGTTCTTCGACACGACCAACACGCCGTCCTTCACACTGCCAGCCGCCAATGATGTGAGCCTGACCTGTCAGGGAGCTCCCGGTGCTGCTTGCAATGCAAGCAATCCGAATTTCGGAAAGCTCTCCAATGGCTCGGCTACAGGCAGACAGATACAGTTCTCACTGAAGATTTACTACTGAGAACTATGAAGTGACAGCAGCGAATGTTAAGACTTTGATCATATAAAAGATGACGGTGCTTACACAGCGCCATCCCACCTCACCGGAGCGACAATGATAGATGACCGTAACGAAATAACTAGAAGAGACTTCCTGCTCTCTACCGCGATGATTACCGCGTCCTCCGCAGCCGGATACGCGCAACCCATTTTGGGGTCGATGGTTGGGCAGGAGGGCGGCTCGGCTGTAACGATGCCAGCTGTTCAAGTCGACATGGGATCGGTGTTCCCCGCGGGCGGCGTTTATTTTCGCAAGTCGAATCCACCTATGGAAGATTGGGCGCGCGATCACAAGACGGCATCACAGCTCGGCATGAATACATTTCGTCACTGGTTCATGTGGTCGGCACTCGAGGTAGCTCCCGGCAAGTGGGATTGGGCCGACTATGACAAGATGATGGACCTTGCCGCGCAAAACAATATTAAGGTCATTATCGCGACACTCGACACCGCAGCACCGGAGTGGGCGTTCCGCAAATTTCCGAATGCCCGATATAAGGCGAGTGATGATTCGGTCGCGCATAGTAGCGTATCGGCCAGCAGCGGCGTGGGCGGATTTCCGGGACTATGCCTCGATAATCCCGAGGTAAAAGCCTTGGCGGAGAACTTCCACACCAAGTTGATCGAACATTATCGCGGCCATCCCGCATTGCTAGGATATGACCTGTGGAATGAGACTACCTATGACGGTGGTCGGCCCGGTAAGACAAACTGCTTCTGCGAAGCGAGTAAGAAGAAGCTGCACGAGTGGCTCAAAACGAAGTATGGATCCCTGGACACAGTCTGCAAGACTTGGCATCGCCCCAGCTTTGCGGAGTGGGAAGACATTGAGCCGCCCCACGATTTTTCAGGCTATCCGGAGAGCCTGGATTGGCTCCAACATCGCATTGATAAAGCCTACGATCTGTTTGACTGGCGGATTGAGCTTTATCGTCGACTCGACCCAAAACATCTGGTGACATGCCATGGTGTTGCGGGAACACTCGAGAGCTATCCATCTGCCGTACATAACGAGTGGATGGCAGCTAAACGAGTCGATGTTTACGGCCTGACTTGGGTGCAGTCCCGTCACGGCACGGAGCCATGGCGTCAGTGGCAATCCTTTGACCTGACGCGGGCGGGCGCGCGTGGAAAACCATTCTGGCACGCAGAGGCGCAGGGCGGACCCTTGTGGATGCAGCCCCAGCTCATTGGAAAGCCACGTGAAGACGGTCGCGTTACAGAACCGGAAGATGTGCGCATCTGGAATATGATCTCCTTCGCGGGTGGGGCTCGAGGGTTACTGTACTGTCGCTATCGTCCGCTGTTGGACGGTCCTCTCTTTGGAGCGTTTGGAGCCATAGGAATGGACGGCTCCGTGACGCCTCGCGCCGAGATGGTTGGGAAGACGGTACGTTGGGCTAACGCACATCCCGAGATCTGGAAATCGCAACCTGTGCGCGGAGATGTTGGCTTGCTGTTCGTTCCTGAAGCGGAGATTTTCAACTACGTCCAGCAGCTTTCGACCGAATTCTACTCAGAGTCTTTGCGCGGTGCCTATCAGGCATTTTTTGACCAGAACATCCAGCCGGACTTTGTTGCGCTCGAGAATATCGATGAGTACAAACTGATCTACCTCGCTTATCCGGTGATGATGCGGCCAGAGACAGTGGCCAAGCTCAAGGAGTATGTCAGTAAGGGGGGCACGTTAATCTGTGAGGGTCTCCCTGCTTACTTCGGTGAACATGGTCATGTGGGCCAGGTGCAGCCGAACTATGGCTTGGACGAGCTCTTTGGTGGTCGTGAGACCTATGTCGAGTTTTTAGCCGACATCCATAACGATCTGAAGATGGAGGTTAACGGCAATAACATCTATGGCCGCTATTTCTTCCAGCAATACGAAATCAAGGGCGGCAAGGCTGTAGGCCACTACCCAAACGGCACGATTGCAGCGATTGAGAACCAAACGGGGAAAGGTCGCACTTTGCTGATGGGGTCATTCCCCGGTGGGGGCTATTATCTGCACCATGGTAAAGAGACCCAGGCGTTGTTCGCTGGCTTCCTCAAGATGGCTGGCATTACTCCAAGAGTGAGTGTCAACGACAATGAGGTGCAAGCTCGTGTGCATCAGGGGGCAGGGGGAAGTTACCTGTGGGTGACAAACCCTACCAGGACTGCGCGTCAGATCGCAGTCACACTCTCTCCGGACCTCGGCAAGTTTTCCGCGGGTGAAGATAAATGGGGGAAGCTCAATATCAAGGTGTCGGGACAGCAGGCAATGGTCAATGTGCCTGCGAGGGATGCTGCTGTCATTGCACTGCGATAATGCTCGCTGACAATAGCCGTTGGACATGACTGAAGGATGGGGAAGAGAAGAGATGAGAAGCAGTCGTCGTACTTTTTTGGCATGCACTGCAGCTGCAACAGCGACTACGCTGCTCAGGCCCGGCATGAGCATGTGGGCGCAACCCGTCGCAAGCGCATCGAAAGACGGATGGTACAACAGACCTATGCGATGGGCCCAGATCGGATTTGCTGAAGACGATCCGGGTAATTACGATCCTCAATTCTGGCTGGACTACTTCAAGCGCTTGCATATCGATGCGGTCACGTTGAATGCCGGCGGAGCCGTTGCGTTCTATCCCACACAGATTCCCTTGCACTATCGCAGTAAATGGCTTGGCGATATGGACACCTTTGGCAATCTGCAGAAGAGTTGCCGTGCTCTAGGTATGATCGTCGTTGCGCGAACGGATGCTCACGCATGCCATCAAGACGTCCACGATGCCCACCCGGACTGGATCATGGTGGATGCAAATGGAAATAAAGTTCGTCACCCGTCCGACAAGGACTTTTGGCTGACCTGTGCGCTAGGTCCATACAACTTCGAGTTCATGACCTCGGTTCACGAGGAGATCATGACGAAGTACATGCCCGACGGTATCTTCACGAATCGCTGGGCAGGATCAGGCATGTGCTACTGCGAGCACTGCCAGAAGAACTTCCAGGCCTTTAGCGGCTTGGCACTTCCTCGCACGCACAATCCGCAGGACCCTTCGCGACGCCAATACATTCTTTGGCGTCAACAGAGGCTCTTTGAACTTTGGCGACTGTGGAACGGCAAAATCCAGAGCATCAATCCCAACGCAAGCTATATCGCCAATGCAGGCGGCGGTGCCCTGAGCGAACTTGATATGAAGACGGTTGGCAAGCTGGCTCCGACGCTTTTCGCGGATCGCCAGGGGCGGTCGGGTCTGATGCCACCATGGGCTAATGGCAAAAATGGGAAAGAGTATCGTGCCACACTGGGCCGTAAAGCTATCGTAGGCATCTTCAGCATGGGATTGGAAGATAAATATCGTTGGAAGGATTCCGTACAGAGTGACGATGAGATACGTCTGTGGGTTGCGGATGGCATTGCGCACGACCTCCGGCCGTGGTTTACAAAGTTCGACTGTAAGGTGATCGATGCGCGTTGGATGCCTGTTGTAGAAGAGATGTACATATGGCATGCAACGCATGAGGCTTATCTGCGCAACGAACGACCGCTTGCCAGAGTGGGCATGGTGTATTCGCAACAGACTGCCAACTACTATGGAGGCGATGAAGCACACGCAAAAGTCGAGGATCCAAGCCTGGGGTTTTATGAAGCCCTCGTAGAAGCTCGGATCCCTTTTGAGATGGTCCATGACCGCCTGCTGGATCCCGAGCATATCCGTCAGTTCCGGACCCTGATCCTCCCGAATATCGCGGCACTCTCGACTGCACAGTGCAAGCAGCTTGAAGAGTTTGTGCAGAGTGGCGGCAGTCTGGTCGCTACCTATGAGACCTCGCTGTATAACGAGTGGGGTGTACGTCAGCCAAATTTTGGCCTTGCCTCGCTCTTCGGTGTCAACTATGCCGGCAAAGTTGAAGGCCCGATGCAGAACTCTTATTTGAGCCTGAATAAAGACTCGTCTGGACAATACCATCCCCTGTTGAAAGATTTTGAGAATGCCGTACGTATCATCAATGCAGCGAACCAAGTAACGGTGACGCCAGCGGGCGAAGGGATATATCCGTTGCAGGTGGTTCCTACGTATCCGGATCTTCCCATGGAGGAGGTCTTCCCTCGCAAAGACGCTCCGGTGGGGCAGCCCGGAGCTATTGTTCGCCAAGTAGGCAAGGGACGCGTCGTCTATCTGCCCGGCGACATCGATCGAACGTTCTGGGAGACGCTCAACTTCGATCAGGCCAGACTTCTTCGAAACGCTGTTCTTTGGGCAACGGATGAGCCCGCACCTTTGACCGTTGAGGGCAGGGGAGTGCTCGATGTCTCCGTGTGGACACAAAAGAACTCCATGACTGCCCATCTGGTGAATCTGACCAATCCTATGATGATGAAAGGCCCGATCCGCGAGATCATCCCAATTACCGAGCAAAAGGTTAAAATTCAAGTTTCAGAAGGTCGCAAGGTTAAACAGGTGCAATTACTGGTTGCAGGGACGAAGCCGAGCTATACGAATAAGGACGGATATATCCAGTTAGAAGTTCCGTCGATTGCGTTGCACGAGGTGGTTGCGATCGATCTCGCTTGATCACAATTATGTTATTCAAAGAATAATGACTTATAGAAGAGCTGGCGATTCGAGCTTATGGAGAACTCCATCCCGGCAAACAGGAATACAAACTAAGTGTTTACAGGAGCAAAGCAAATGGCGAAACTTGGATTTCTTGGCCTTGGCATCATGGGCAAACCGATGGCAACCCGGCTTTTGGGTGCGGGCCACGAGGTGGCGCTCTGGTCGCATAGCAAGGGCAAAGCAGAGGCACTTGGAGGTAAAGCGTGTGCGACGCCGCGCGAGGTTGCTGAGCAGAGCGACTGTGTATTCCTTTGCGTCGGTGACACTGCGATGTCACACGAGGTGATCTTTGGCAAAGACGGCCTTAGGGCAGGTGCAAAGAAAGGTCTCGTCATCGCGGACTGTAGCACGATCTCGCCAAAAGAGAGTCGCAGAATGGCAGAGGAACTGGCGACAGCAGGCATTGATTTCCTCGATGCTCCGTGCACGGGCTCGAAGGGCGGTGCGGAGAATGGCACGCTTACCTTTATGGTGGGCGGCAAAAAAGACGTTTTCGATCGCGTACGTCCATTATTTGAGTCGATGGGCAAGCAGTTCTACTACTGTGGCGATTCTGGTCAGGGACTTCATGCCAAGCTCTCTCAGAACATGATTCTCGGTAACTTGCTGCAGGCATTCAACGAGAGCTTTGTCTTGAGCACCAAGGCTGGCGTACCTCCGGAGCTTATGTTGGAGATTATTGAGAATAGTGCCGCGAAATCCGGCCTTATCTCTTTGAAGGCGCCTCTGGTTTTCAAGAGAGACTTCGATCCAAAATTCTCAGTCAAGTGGCTGGAGAAGGATATGCAACTCATGCTGGATTCTGCGGCGGAGTTGAACGTTCCTGTTCCTTTGACGTCGCTTTCCCGACAGATGTATCGTGCCGCGATTGCTAAAGGATACGGAGAAGATGATATTTGCGGCTCTATTCGCTTTATGGAAGATCTCGCTGGATGTGAGGTGCTGGGGAGCTCCAAATAAATAAGGCAGCTTAAACATCCATCCATGCCTGTTTGGGCTCTTTGCTTCATGCCAGGTTTGGCGTGATAATCGGCGGTGCGCCTAATTTTGAAAGCAAGCGCAAATTCAAATCTACAGAAGGATCGAATGACTAAAGTTCGTTTTGCATTCGGAACAAGCGGAATCTCTATAACCGTTCCGGATGGGTATACATACGAGCTCATTGAGAGCAGGACCGCGTCTGCAATCGTTGACCCGCTTGAAGCGATCAACCACGCTTTAGATCATCCTGTCGCTGGTCCGTCGTTTCAGGAGCTCGCGCGGAATCGAAAATCTGCGGCGATTTCGGTCTGCGATATTACCCGTCCCGTGCCAAATCGAACTACTCTTCCATTGATTCTGGACAGGTTGCATAAAGTGGGTATAAGTGCCGACAAGATCTCCATTCTTATTGCTACCGGACTTCACAGAGGTGCAACGCCTGATGAGATTCAGACCATCGTTGGTCCAGAGATAGCAGCTCAATACAAGGTGTTAAACCACGATGCCCGTCGAGCGGATCAGCAGCGCTTTTTGGGCGATACGAAAAAGGGCACACCGGTCTACATCGACGATCGGTATATGGAGGCGGAACTTCATCTAAGTCTCGGATTCATAGAGCCTCATTTGATGGCGGGTTTTTCAGGTGGCCGTAAGCTGGTCGTTCCTGGCGTGGCGGGCGAACGGACAATTAAGACTATTCATTCGCCTAAGTTCATGCGAGAGCCAAAAGCGACAGAGGGGTCGATTGAGGACAATCCCTTGCATGCCGAACTCCTTGAAATTGCCGGAATGGCTAGGCATGATTTCATTTTGGATGTGACACTCACCGAAGATCGTCAAATCTCCGGCGTATTTGCTGGAGAGCCGGTCGCCGCTCATGCTGCTGGTGTGGACTTTCTGCAAAAAACCTCCCTGATGAGGCTGACAGGATTGGCCGACGCTGTCATAACAAGCGCTGCGGGATATCCGCTTGACTTGACCTTCTATCAAACCATTAAGGGTGTAACTGCGGCACAACACATCGTCAAGCCCTGGGGAAGGATTTTAACCGTCGGTCAGTGCCCTGAGGGGATTGGCTCCCCGGAGTTCAGCGAAAAGCTAAGAAATTTAACTGGCTTCGAAGAGTACCTAGATGAGATCAAGCAAGGAGAGGTTGTCGTAGATCAGTGGCAACTCGAAAAGTTGGCTCTGATTGGGAGAGATCACCCACTATTCTTCTATACACCGGGAGCTAAGAGCGAGCAACTTGGCGTCCTCGCACAGAATAGTTATTTGGATTTAGAGAAAGCAGTCGCAGCAGCACTGGAAGGTCTACCGAGAAACTCCAGGGTTGCTCTCGTACCCGAAGGTCCTTATACTTTTGCGCGATTCCTGGAAGGTCAAACAATTGCATCCTGACCAAGTTCGCACTACCTTTGAGGCCGGCGAGTCGCTTTCGTGAGCCGGCAAATGTTTGGCGCTTCGTACCTTGAACCTGTGAGCAGCCTTTGCAAACTATCACAGCTAGTCATCGGGATGATTCGGGAACTGAGCGGCGACAGCAATGACGCACAAAGCTTTTCATGCACTGCTTGAGGCTAAACCAACCCGATATGCAAGCCTGGAAGAACATTCTCAACCTCAGCGATAGCGGCAATGGATTGAGGTCCAGAATGTGTGTGCTCAGCCCGGCTCTTGGCCGCGCAGGTGGATTCGTAGAAACCCATAGAAACCTCACTGAAACCCAACAATATCGCGCGAGAGCGGCATCGCACGTATAAGCGGCTTCGCGTCCTTTTTGTCCATGTGCATCGCGATTTTTTTGTCCATGTTTTCGTCCAGAACTGTCAGATCCACTGACAAACGCCCTTCAAGATTCATGCGGTCGAATACAAACGGGAGAGACGTGTCGTCCAGGCTCGATGGCCGATCCATCACCTGAAAATGAAGATGCGGCGCGCTGGAGTTGCCTGTGTTCCCCAGCAGGCCGAGTTTCTGTCCCTGTCGCACATAGTCGCCGACGTGCAGTTGAATGCTGCCTGGCGCGAGATGCGCATACATGGCGTAGTGCCCCGAGCTCATGTTGATGATCACGCGATTGCCGGCGATCTGGGCGATGGTCAAACCTTCAGGATTCTTCCCGGGCGCCACGTTCGGGAGATCGCGCACCACTTCAACCACGGTGCCCGGAGCGACCGCCAAAATTTCAGCACCGTAACACATCCAGTCTTCCGGCTTTCTGCCGTCGGTCCGGTATGCGAGGCCCCGAGCGTCAACCTGCACCCAGTCGATGGCGAAGGTCTCGCTGGGATCGAGCGTTCCATTCATGGAGTTCGTAACGAATCGATGCGGGCCAATCTCCAGGCAACACCCGTTGCCATTCACCCAGCCGCCGCCCTTAAGGGGAGGGCTGATCACTATCGCCTCGCGGCCGACCGGAATGGAATGGCCGACGATCGTGTGCTCCGTCCCGAATGGAGTTGGAGGAGTCGTTACCGTGATCCGGTGCGCAATCGCCTTTGGTACCTGACTGATGTCGTCGTAGGTGACATCGAAGAACATCACCCCTGACTGCCCACTCGGAATCTGGGTAGTGTAGCTCTCTTTGTTCATGGTTCCCGGCAAAGTGAAGAGCTTTACCTGACCGGTCACGTCTTCGTTCTTGATGTCGAGCACGCGGTTTTTACCACTTACCTGATTACCGTGTGCAGGATCCACGAGCTCGACGGACTTGATGGTTGCGGTCAGGCTCCATGAGTTGGTGATCTGCAGCGCGTAGGCAAGATGGATCAGTCCGTCGGAGCCCTCTACTGGATGAATGCCGCTGCCGACTACACGCCACGTGAGTGGCCCGATCTCGAGCGGATAGCGCAGGCCGTCGCTGTTTGTCAGTGGCGCGTACCAGTCGTGTTGAGAAGAGCCCTGTGCGGCGAGGAAGGGCAAGCGTTCGACGAGTGAAAAGGTTGCGATCGCAACCCAACAGCACAGGCGTTTAAACATAGCAGGCATCCTTGGTGACTTGGACATGAACTACAACAACCGACAAAGCGAATGGTTCAAATTGACACTTAAGATTCTTCGGCCGAGTCATCAACCATCCATTGTCGCCTACCGACGATGCGAATGCTTCAGGGGCCAATTCTAGCCCACATTCTCGCATGTCATTTGTTTATCAGTGCACATTGCTCGTCGTCTGCCCCATTTGGGGGACATCCATCGATAGGTGATGATGTCCGTACATCGCGTCCTATGTTAGATTTTTTGTCATGAAATCAATCGACGCGGTGTATGCGGTACAAAGTCCTGCTGAGGAATACCTGCGCTACGAGTTTCGAGAGGTAACGGCTTCAGAGCGGAAGATGGACGAAACGCAGCGGGAAACAGTCCCGTCTGTGGTGACATCCGTGAAGCAGTTTCTGGCAGAAACTGCGTGGTTCTACACTCCGACCGACGCTGTGCAATACGGCGATGCACTCTACGGTGGCATGAATAGCGCCGGAGCAAAGATGGTTGGCTTGGGACCGGTGGATACCTATCCCTTCTCACAGCTTTATAGCGTGACCGGCGCTCAGGGCTTCTATCAATTCAACGTCCGTCAAACCTGGAAGGAGTTGGAAGGCGAAAGGATCGGTGTGGATTGGAAAAATCCACTTGTATTCGCAGCCTGGAAAGATGCGGTGACAACCGGCGGAGACATCGATTCGGACATGCTGGAGCCAAGGAGCGTAGCGCTCCCTGAAAAATCTTGGCTTAGCCCAGACTCACGAATGGTGATCTCTCCGCCTCCGACCCGCGAGCAAGCCAACTCGGACTTTTTTGATTTCTGCCACATCGTATCGCTTGCCCCGGAGTGGTACGAAGACGGGTTGGTCCGTCTAAATCCTCTCCCGGAAGGGGGTTTTATTCGGCCCGTCTCATTTGATGGAATGACCAGTCCGCTATGGGTGCAACGACCGCCAGATGAGCATGCAGCGACAGGGGGTAATGCTCTGGAAACCCTGAACACTACGACGATCGACCTGTCGAGTTGTCTGCCTGTCCAAGCTTACATCCTGACCGATCCGATGACAGCCGCGTTGCATGCTTCACCTTCTGTAAACATCTATTCGGTAGATCTGGCCAAAGTTGCTAGCGGAGGCACGCCTGAGAATCAATGGCTGGGAAATGAGGAGATATCTATTGTTCAACAAGTGCGTGAGGCGCGTACGCAAGCTGATGAGGCATTCCAGAGCCAAGCGAATGCGAGAACATTGGATACGACGCAGACATCATTGACGCGCCTTGGAGGTGAGGAAGTGACGCTACCTCAAAATGTGGTACCCCGGAAACGGATTTACGGCTCGATCGCCGAATTGAAAACGCAGATGGAAGTATGGGCAAAAGGCGGATTGGTCGAGCATCGCGGCCAGCGGTTCTCGGCTGAGCGATTTCTGGAGGAAGCGAGACAATCCCCAAAGACGGAAGAGCAAATCGTAAAAGCAGCAGCAGAGTTGCTTGCCGAATCCGATGATCCACGCGTCCTTGTAATGGTGGCGCAACTGGGAGACAACACGAGCGACCGATCGTTCTACGAGGCAATCCTGGACAGGCTCGAAACGAACATACCAGATGCCCGCGGGATCCGATCCGGCACGCTACGCGAGGATCTGCTGAAGCGGCTCGCAGACCGTGTTCCGGCCACAGATCCAAGCCTTTCCCTTCGCGCGCGTGCTCTTTTGAAGCGAGAGGGGCGACAGGACATCCTGCTTGAGTTGCTCAATTATTTTGATCCTGGTAAGGAAATTGTGGATGTGCTTGCCGAAGTATGTAAAAGTCCCGCAGACCCATGGCTGATTGCTAATGCCATTGCACATATCGCCGCTAGACAGCCGGCGCGCTTGATCGAGGCTGCCGGATATGTCTCTCGGCAGAGCGAAAAAATCCGCACGTTGGCCTATACCGAAATACGTCGAGCGGCACCTGACCTGATCGAACATCAGCGAGAGAATCTTGAGAAATCTCTTGACCTTCCCATTACCAATTAGGTCAGGGCACAAGAGATTTCCTGCTGCAGCGGAGCAACACCAGCAAGCTCGAAGATCAAGGAGTGGATTTCTCAAACTTTCTGTGAGAGCCCCCTGGCCGGAGTGTACTGATGATCACATGGCCGCCACGCTTCACGGAGGTTGAAATATGAGTCATCCAGCAAGTGGATGTTGGCAATTCTCGTCCCGCTGAATCACGGTCAAACTGACGTCGTCGCAAAGTGGCCTACCGCTTGCGAAGTCCTGTAACGTGGCAAGGAGCATCATGACCGTGCCCTGAGCCGATGACGAATCGGCGTGTTTTAACGCCGCTACGATCCGATCTAATCCGAACTCTTCTTCTGAGGTATTGCGGCATTCAAGTACACCATCTGAGTATGCGACAAGCGTGTCGCCGGGTTCGAGAATTAGTTCGCCCAACTCAAATTTCGCGCGTTCGATAGCACCCAATAAAGGGCCGCCCTTCTCAAGCAGATCAGTTCGGCCATCCGCGCGAAGCACTATCGGCGGGAAATGGCCAGCATTGCAATAGGTTAGTCCCCCAAGGTGGCAGTCAATCCGCGCTAGAAAGGCCGTGGCGAATGGAGCAACCGGTCGCAGATAGCAGAGGTGGCGGTTGATTTCCGACGCGATGCTTGCGGGGTCGGAATAGGGATCGCCGTAGCATTGCAAAAGTCCTGCCAGATTGGTAAACCACATCCCAGCCGCGACACCTTTACCGGCAATGTCTCCATGCGCCATAAGAACCTGGGATCCACTTTTCAAAAATGTGGTGAAATCCCCTGAGATAAAGCGCGCCGCGAATACCTCGCTCGCGAACTGTAAACTGCCGTGGCGAAATTCACGCGGGCCGCTTAATTTGCGCTGGATCTGTGCGGCCTCGAACAGTTCTGAATGGAGATCAAGTCGTTCTCGCTGAAGGGACGCAACCTCGTCGCCCAGTGGAACCCTCGATGAGGGTGGCGGCATCAGTGCCACGATCGAGGATTGGGGTATTCTGTGATTTTGTGCCGCGCCGTGAGTCCGGAACTTGCCTTCACTTCTTGGTAGTACGCTGCTGTTGCTCATAATTCAACCCTTTTACATCTTGATGGATGTTTCTAGCCGACGAACCGATAACCGGTTCCATGCACGGTGAGAAAGTATTGTGGTTGTTCTGGATCGGGCTCCAGCTTTTGACGGAGACGTACCAGATGCGTGTCCACCGTACGGGTAGTTGGAAAATTCTCGTATCCCCAAACCTCTTCCAGAAGACGATCGCGACTAAGCGTCTCGCCAGAATGACAGAGGAAATACTTCAACAGCTCGAATTCTTTGGACGAAATCTCGAGGGCCCTGCCTGATCGAAGCACGCGTTGACGACGCAAATCGACTTCCACGTCACCGAAGGAGTGTTGATCCTGATGTTTGGGAACAACTGCCGTGCGTCGCAGGACTGCCTTCACTCGCGCAAGCAGCTCGCGGATTGAGAACGGCTTGGTTACATAGTCGTCTGCGCCGAGTTCGAGGCCGACTACCTTGTCGAGTTCCTGGCCGCGGGCAGTCAGCATGATGATCGGGATGGAACCGCGTTGAGCGCGTAACTTCTTGCATACTTCTAGTCCGCTCATCCGTGGCATCATGACATCCAGGACCACAAGATCGGGAGATTCTTCCAGCGCACGCCGAAGGCCTTCGATCCCATCACCCGCTGTAATCACTTCGTAGCCTTCAAACTCGAAATTGTCTCGAAGTCCAGCCACCATATTGGGCTCGTCTTCCACGACTAGAATTCTCGCTGGCTTCGGTGCTTCAATCACCTTCGCTTTTTCTTGCTGTCTCATGCCGACATCCCTTTCGCCTGCTGCACAAGTGCAGTCTGTACCGGCAAAGTAATGATGAACTTGCTGCCTTGACCGGGCTCGCTCTCAACCGCAACTGCGCCGCCATGCGCCTGCACGATGTGGCGCACCAGAGACAGCCCCAGCCCGCTGCCCTTGGTCTCATGCACCAGTGGATCGCCGACTCGATAGAACTTCTCGAAGATTTTGGGCTGCTCCTTCGCGGCTATGCCGATTCCGTGATCGACAACCTCGAGGTTGACGCCGCCATTGTGCCGGTAGAGGTTTACGCCAAGGTATTTCTCTTTCGCCGAGTACTTCACCGCGTTATTCACCAGATTCAACAGCGAACGCGCAATCGCTTCGCGATCCACATACACCCGTGGCAGATCCTTGTCGATCTTCTGTTCGAACTGGAATCCGTTTTGTTCGATTTCAAAACGATACGATTCCAGCGTGCTCCGCACCAGATCAGCCACATCGGTTTCACGGAAGCTGTATTCTTTCTTGCCCGACTCGATACGAGAGAAGTCCAGAATATTGTTAATCAGCGAAGTCAACCGCTCACTCTCTTTGCGAATGATCTCGTAATATTCTTGACGCTTTCCCGGGTTGGAGAGGCGTCCCAGTTCCAGCGTCTCTGCGTAAAGGCGGATGAGTGCCAGAGGCGTTCTCAGTTCGTGCGAGACGTTAGAGACAAAATCGGATTTCAATTTCGCCAGTGCAAGTTCGCGCGCGACGTTTCGATAGGTGAGTAGCATTCCTCCGCCCATCAGCAGCGAAAGCGCCCCGAGGATAAGGAAGGCTGTCTGTACAAAATGATTGCTGATATTCGCAATCGTGGTTCCGCGCAGCTTAATTCCCAAAACCAACCCGGGAAAGACACCTTCAAAACTACGCTCTACTTCAGGCAAACCTCCATCCCAACGCAGCGAAGTCGCCAAAGGAGCGTGGTCCTTTACAGTTCGTACCATGATCACTGGTTGATGGGGCGTATCGTTTTTGTTCTGATCTGGCAGTACTTCGTTCAGCGCTTGCGGAAAAAACTTGTCCCTCAGATAGTCGGTATCGTAGACAAACCCCGCCAGAGCAGGACGGTCCGCACTCGAACCGCGAGGTATGAATAGCACCAAAGACTGATACTGCCATTTGTCACCCCTGGATACCCAATTGTCCCTAAGGTAGACGTGCCTCCCCTCCATCGCCTCGATCTTCTTCAGTTTGGTGATGTAGTCTTTGGCCTCCAGGTCAAACCAAGGTCCGATCATGGAGGAGAACTCCTTGCTTTCTTGACCAAATGCAGGTTCGTTCATTTGAGCAGGCTGAGATTGAGCCTGAACGTGGCCTTTCCCTGTCCAAAGAAACGCATGTGCGATATCGCTGTGTGAGGCCAGAAAAGCCTCGAGTTCGTCGCCTTGGCTCACGGCGGGGAATTTCGCCCTGTCTTCCTCGGCGATATCGTAAGCGTGGTTATCAATCCGCTTTTCGGCGATAGCCAGGACCTGTTGATGCTCCCGTTGAATGACAGCCTCGATGGCCTTGTTACGCTGTATGTCCCTAAGGTGCCATACACCGGCTACGACGAACGCAACGGCGGGCAACATAACTCCCAGCATGAACACCAACATGCGTGGGCGCTCAGACCAACGTCGAACTAGAAACTTCAACATAAGCGCGCTTTCGGAGAGGCACCCGTGCGCTGTAGGAGAAGCACCCCATGTCCATCGGATTGAAGAATAAGCGAGAACACTCGTCCATATGTCACAACAACGCAACAAATTGCAAAAAGTTGTGAACTTAGAAGTGATCCGGAAGGGCGCCGCGGGCTAAGATTTTCTACATCTAAACTCTTGATTCAGAAGCAACTAGTGCGTCATCCCGTTGTTGCGCGAATTGCCAACCAGAAATGTTGCGTCTCTTACTTGATGCAAAATCGCCGAATGCGCTCATTGAGGATCCGATGATGTACGACTTATGGCTTCCACGTTGTGAGAGGCATGAACAAAGCCCTCTCCCCTGGTCAGTGGGGAGAGGGCTTTCGAAGTTACAGCAGGTTTTAGCCGTCCAGATCAGCTGTAGTAGGCGCCGCCTTCTTGAAGTCACTTGGTGGGCGCACTGTCTTCTCACCGGGATAGGGCCGCTTGAACCCGGTGGACTGATACCAGTTCAAGTGATTGACCGTGTCCGGATCTTCTGCGTCGGGCTTCGTCAGCTTGCCGGCGAAGATCTGTGCCTTCTTTTTCATCCACGCTACCCTCAGCGCTTTGACCGAATTGCTGTCCGTTGTATTGCTGGCTGTACTCGTTGTAACGCCCTGGTCCAGCGGAACCTGGTTCGGTTCGTGAGTCCAGGGTTTGAAGTTCTGAGGTGGAGCCTGGTCTTCAACAAAAGCAGTCCTCATGGGTGACGCCACGAGGTCGAACTGGTTCATGGGCGGCAGGCCGAGGATCTGCTCGATGGTGCGGGTCATGTTGACCTGCGTGTAGTAAGTATGATCGGTGGGACCATTCTGTATCGTGTAAGGGCTAATGACGTAGCCGGGGCTGCGGTGACCATCAACGTGGTCGACGCCGTTCTGCGCGTCGTCCTCTTCGACGAAGATCGCTGACGAGTTCCACACTTTGCTGTGGCTAACATAGTCAACAATGCGTCCGATTGCCAGGTCATTATCGGCCTGTTCAGCATCAGCAGTCGGGGGACCACCGGTGTGATCGCACATGACCCAGAGAATGCTTAGCGCAGGTACGGTACCGGCAGCCTCATCCTTCTTGAAGTCTTGCAGCCACACATCTACGCGGAATTGATCGGGGATGCCCAGGTCAAAGAGCGGGAAGTTGGTGACCAGGTGATCGGCTACTGCAGGAAGTGAGGAGTACGCCTGGATCGTCTTGCCGTAGTACAGCGTATTCTCAAGTCCAGCTTCAAATTTCTGTGAGTCAGCATAGAACTGGCTCCAGCTTGGTTCGCTGGTTGATCCGTTCGGCTGCTTGTACGTATCGTTCTCGACATATTCACCGAAGATCTTTACAGGCAAACCCTTGGCTGCTGCTTCAGAGAACAGGAAGCCCTTGTTCTGATATGCAAGTGCATCGCCGGCGCTTCCGCCCGGATAGCTGCGGACCCAGTCCGGCGATTGGATATCGTCAGAGTAAGGCGCCATGCCCTCAGTAATCCACTGATGACCATCGGCCGACTGGCGGCTCGGGTCATAGAAGTTATCGAGGAGCGGGAAGCGCTTCACCAGTGCATGGGCGTTCGGCGTGTCCTTGCCGCCAAATACCGCCAGAGTACGATCGCCATCGCCAGAGGTCACGTCACCCAGAACCTGATCGTAGGTGCGGTTTTCACGAATAATCAAGAAGACGTGTTTGATCAGCGAGGGATCGCCGATCTTCTTCGGGATTGCCACTGGCGTGGCATCCTGGCTACCGCCGGAGGCTGCCTTGATGTTTTCTTTCAGATCCCAGTGGTTGTTCTCGAAGACCTTCTTGGTCATAGCCTCCAGCTTCTGGTTATTCGGCACGGGAACGATGCTGACGGTACCGTTGTCCTGGTGAGTGTTGTAGTCGGTAACTCCAAAGTCGGTCTCGAACGAATTGCGTGCGCCAATGCCCTTATCATTGGCAACAACGAGTACCTTTTGCGCTTCGTCCAGTACCACGGAGCTCGGTGCATAGGCTACTGGAATCATCCCCATGACGGGATTGACGCCTCGAGCAAGGTTGATCACACCGATCGCGTTGGCATTATAAAGCGCAACATACGCAATGCCGTTCTTCGCGTCGACCGCGATTGAGTTAGGGGCGGCTCCGTAGATCGAGTTCTTTCTACCAGGCAGCTTGATCGGTAGTCCGAGATCGATCGTGCGGTCCACTTGATTGGTGTCCATATCGACTACCGAGATGGTGTCGCTATAGGTATTGGCGACCAGCAGAGTATTTCCATAAAATGCCATTCCGGTCGGGTGAAGACCGGTCTGGATCGTGGCGGTCACCTTCATCTTCTTCAGATTTACCACTGAAACAGTACCCGTAATCGCAGCGCCAACCTGCGGGTCCGCGACGACTTCAGTTCCGGCCGAGTAAATCTGGAAGTCACCTTCCGTAGCGGCCCGTCCACCCTCGTTGCTGATGTAGGCGGTATTTCCGTTGCTTGAGATCACAATGCTGTGAGGAGCGTTGCCGACGCGGATCTGTTCCCCCTGCGTTGGAGTGGATGCGGTCAGGTCGATCTTGGTGAGAGTATTGTTCTGGTTCAGCAGGGCATAAGCGGTCTTGCTGTCCAACGAGACTGCGACGCCGCCAGGATAGGAGGTGCCGCCGGTCCAGAACGTGCCGCAGGGAACACCATCGCCAGCAGGACTGTTCGCAAAGCAATCAACGAAGGAACTGTTCGCTGGCACTTTGACCTGGGCGTTGTCCTGTAACAGGCCTTCTTGAGAAACATTGGCAATGGTAACGTTGCTGCTGTCCTGGCTGAAAACGAGGTACTTGCCGTCGGGCGAATAAGTGATGCCGCTATAGCTGCCGCTTGAATCGTGTCCGAATGGGATGTAGTTCTGTAGTACATCGCCGGTTTTGGTGTCGATCACCTCGACAGCCTGTGCTGCTCCCATAGTGAGAACGGCAGCGGTGTGATTCTTCTTATTCGGATTCAATGCGATAGCTTTCGCACGGACCCGGATGCCGAGATCGACCTGCTTTCCGGCTGGCGTAATGATCTGGCCATTGCTGACTACCCACGATCCATTCGTTTGCGGGCCAGTGGAGTAGGTTGGAAACTGTTGGGATTGACCAAAGAGCGTTGGAGCGCTCAGCATTGTCGCTACCAGACCGGCGAGCGGACGTAGACGGTCGAACCGAGAGTTGGTTCGGGGGGAGTTTCGAGACGTCTTTCGGGGCATATACCGTTCTTCTCCTAGAGCTTTTCATCGCTCAGCCGAAATCAGCCGTGCGACATTTGGGGTTGGAAGTAGAATCAGCAGCCGACTGCACACCATAGTTAAAAAATCTTCCAGACGGTGCGCAGCGGGCCTATGAACTGCGTATAGAAGCGAAGGTAGAAAGGAGTGCCGCACAGCAGCATGACAATGAAATTACAGATTTGTCATCTTGCCGGCGCCACAACTCGGGTGGGGGCCCAGTCAACAGCTCATTTCTTTCTCTTGTTGTTCTTCTCCGCGATCGAATAGCCAACGGCCAGCGCCTCGTTCGCAGTCATCGGATCGAAGCTGTGCGGTGTAGGAATCGACAACGACAACTCGTGTGCTCAAAGGAATTGTCGAGGACGCTGGTATTGATACAGCGTTAACATCGATGTCACGCGGCTCTAATGATTTCCCGATAATTACAGAATTGTCACTTTATCTATTCCAGTAACTTGAGCCTGAAAGACGACCGTAGTGGCAAACAGTGCCACGATACTCCCACTTTCTGTTCTCATTTTTTGGCACCCCATTTCCCCGCTGGGAGGCTGTATGCATCGTAGTGTGAAGCTTGATCTTCCGTTCGTCGGAAGACCATTTGAGCTTCGTAGTCTTTTCGTACTAATCGCATTCAATGCGTTCTTCTTTCTTGCCACATCATGCTTCGCACAGGTCGATCGCAGTGGTTTAACGGGCATCGTTACAGATTCCACAGGCCAGTTGCTGCCCCGCACTCGGATTACAGCCGTGCAGGATGCAACGCAACTGCGTCGGGAGACTGTATCTTCCTCCAATGGGAGCTACGACATTCCCGAGCTGCCGGTGGGCATTTACAAAATCACTTTCGATCATCCCGACTTCAAACCGCTGACATTTGTCGAGGTGAAGCAGGCGATCGGACAAACGCGCACTCTCAACGTAACCCTGCAGGTAGCGGGGCGCGAGGAGCAAGTGCAGGTTTCTACGATCTCAGAGCAGATCGACAGAAGCTCTGACGCGCTGGGAACACGCATAGAGAAGATTCAGGCGGATAAATTGCCGCTCAATGGCCGCAACTGGGCAAATTTGACTGCATTGGTGCCTGGTGCCGTCGATACCGGGGGCAGCAACCAGCGCTCGATTCGCTTCGTGGGAAGAGGCCGCGATGACGACAACTTTACGCTCGATGGAGTCGATGCGACCAACGTTATCAATCAGGCCCAACAGCCCTACGTGCGGCTTTCCATCCCCTTGGACACAATCCAGGAGTTTCGTATCGATTCAATGCTGGGAACCGCCGAAGCTGCTGCTACAGGAGGGCCGCAATCGGCCGTCACCTCTCCCTCGGGCACCAATCGGTGGCATGGAAATGTCTTCGAGTTTTTACGCAATAATGTTTTTGACGCTCGGCAGCCAGTACCTGCGACGACGACACCGCAGCAGCCTTTGCGTCTCAACCAGTTTGGCGGGTCGCTGGGCGGTCCTATCCGGCCCGACAGAACGTTTTTCTTTCTGTCCTATGAAGGATATCGACAACGCTGGGGATTTCCCCTTAGTGGCTACGTGCCAAGCCGTGCGTTCCGCGCCAAGGTCCTTGCAGATTCGCCCGAGCTGGAGTCGATCGTGAGTGGCTTTCCGCTCGGCAACATGTCCACCAGCGACCCCAAGATAGATCAATTTGTCAGCAATGGCACGCAGGTGGTGAACGAGAACTCAGCCATGATGCGACTCGATCAGCACTTCTCGGAAAAAGACACAGCCTACGTGCGCTTCAACTTTGACCGGGCTGTCAACACGCAGCCGCTGGCAAGCTCGGGCAATTACCTCGAAGATTTGCAGCAGCTCACATCGGCACCGGTGAACGGGGCCATCGAGTGGCTACACATCCTCAGTCCCTATCTAGTGAATGAAACCAAGGTCGGGTTCAACCGCGGCACGGCTAACACCTACGACATCAATCACACTGGCAGTCCTTATGCCGTGTCGATATCCGGATTTACCACGCTGAACAACAATCGCATCAGCACGGGCGTTGGAAACTCCTTTTCATGGATCGACAATCTGACATGGATCGACGGACGGCATACCTTGAAGGCCGGCGTGGAGATCCGGCGCATTCAGTTGAATCAGGGAAACACTCAGAGTGGAACCATCACCTACGCTTCAACGGCTGCCTTCGATACCAACAGCGTAAGTTCAGCTACTCTCAATGGCACACTGCCTGTCAACGGTCTCCGCAAGACCCAGTTCTACGGCTACATTCAGGACGAATTCAAATGGACGCCCAGCTTCAACCTGAACCTCGGGGTGCGTTACAGCTTTTTCAACATCTTTCACGAGGCGCAGGGACGGGCGAATCCATTCGACTTCGCTACATGCGGGCCGCAGGGATTCTGCGGCATAGGGGCCAGCTTTGGTCAGCCCAACTACGGCGATATCGATCCACGGATCGCGTTCGCGTGGGCTCCGGTAAAGAATGGAAAGACGTTGATTCGGGCCGGATTTGGAATTTATCACGAAGACGGACAGCTCGACGATCAGAACCTTCCTATCAGCAATGAAGTCTTTGCATACTCCTTGTCGAACAAAACCATCCCGAATCTCAGCTATCCCATCACCCCGTTCCTATCGGGTACCACCGGAATTGTCTCCCCCCGCGCCGACGACCGGCAGCGCAAGGACACCTACGTAGAGCAATGGGGACTCTCAGTGCAACATCCGCTTCCGGCAGAGTTCGTGGGTACGCTCTCCTATGTTGGAAGCCACGGTGTGAACCTTCTGACTCTCTCTGAAGTCAATGTTGTAAATGCAGCTACGGGAACTCGTCCCTATCCTAATTTTGGTCAGGTGAGTTGGCGTGGCAACAAAGATACCAGTAGCTACCAGGGATTCTCCGCTGCTATAAAGCGATCCTTTTCGCACGGATTCCTGTTCGCAGCCAATTACATGTGGTCGCATGAAATCGATAACGGCTCGAACGGCAGTGGAGATGGCGACTCACTGGTCCCTCAAAACGTAGCATGCTCGTCGTGCGAACGTGCCAGCGGCATCTGGGATGCGCGTCATGTTCTGAATGTCAATGCAATTTACGAGCTACCATTCGGTGCCCATAAAGCATATCTGAACCGGCCTGGCGTTCTTAGGGCCATCGCTGGCTCATGGGAGCTTACTTCAACTACCCAAGCTCGCACCGGTTTCCCCGTCAACGTGCTGGTGAATCGCTCTTCGGCAAGTGTCCCGGATGGCAACAGCACAGATCAGCGACCCGATCTCGTACCCGGCGTGTCCCTAACCCCACCCGGAGGAAAGAGCATCGCGCAGTGGATCAATCCAGCGGCATTTGCCGTGCCCGCTCCTGGAACGTTCGGTAACGCGCCAAGAAACCTTTTGCGCGGCCCCGGCGCATGGCAGGTCGATCTTGGCCTCGCCAAATCTGTTTCTCTGTCCGAGCGGGCGCATCTCGAGTTCCGCTCTGAGTTCTTCAATATCTTCAACCATCCGCAATACGGGCTGCCGCAGTCCGTCTTCGGTGTTCCCGGCTTCGGCAGCGTCATCCAGACAGTGAATACCACAACCCCCGTGAGCCCAGTCGGCTCTGGAACCCCACGAGAGATTCAGCTCGCTTTGCGGGTGGCGTTCTGATGTTCGCTGATGGATTCCTTGCCGCAGCCGCGAAGGCGGTCGCGGCAAGGATTGTGCACGGTGCGCAAAGGAAGAACAGAAGAAAGGGGATGTATCGCTCGCTGAAGGTTTGCTTCATCCTGTTCCTGATTACGACCGCTGCACGGTCTCAGACAACTCCGGATTTCTCTGGTCTGTGGGAGCAGGACAATGATCGTTGCCAACCGAAACGCACCGGAGAGGTCACACTCCATATTGAACATCACGAGGCTGAACTTGTTGTTGAAACATCGATTGCACATGTTTCTGCGCGTTCCAGGCGCGCAGTCCAGAAATACACGATCGATGGAGAAGTCTCCGTATCAACAGGAGCGGACGGAGACGAATTCCACACCAGGGTTATCCGTAAAGGCTCAAGCCTGATCTTCACTATCGAGGAGCATGAGGACGGAAACATTCTCCATTCGCGAGAGACGTGGTCTCTCATCGAGAACAATGCAACGCTGGAGAGGATCCGCGAACGCCCCAACGGAGAAAAGCAAGTTCTATTTTATCGACGCAGGCAAATCCCCGCTGAATGAGTCTCTGTAAGCGAAACTCGCTTCTTCTGCTAGTCCGCCGGACCCCACGCGGCAGGTATGTGCAGAGTCACGCATGTGCCATGGCCCGGTTCACTAGCAATCTCCACGCGGCCGCCGTGCAGCACCATGATGCTCTGCACAATCGATAGCCCGAGGCCGGTACCCCCTGACGCCTGAGACCGCGATTTATCGACGCGGTAAAAGCGGTCAAACACCTTCGGCAGCGCCTCTCGGGGAATGCCCTCTCCGGTGTCCGAAACTTCGATACGAATTGTTGTAGTATCCGCATTAGCCCTCAGCACCACCGCACCGCCCGGTGGAGTGTGGGCCACGGCATTAGCAATTAGATTCCCCACGGCCCGTTGTATGAGTGTGCGATCTAATTGGGCAAATACCGGTTCGACAGTCTGAGCTGCGGTGAGCAAGATGCCGCCCTCTGCAGCCGAAGCTTCGTAATACTCGCGCACGCCTCCCAGTAATTCTCCAACATTCACCGGCACACGATGTGGATGGGCCAACGGGCTTTCAGCGCGGGCCAGAAACAGGAGGGCCCCGATGAGATCGGATAGACGCACCGCCTCTTCAAGGCAGGACTCAATCACATCCCGGTACTCATCCACCGTTCGGGCCCGTGCCAGAGCCACCTCGGCTTCGCCGCGGATGTTATTCACTGGAGTGCGCAGGTCATGCGCAATATCGGCGGAAAATCTAGAAATTCGCTCGAAGGAGTCCTCCAGGCGATCCAGCATTTTATTAAAGGTGTGGGCCAGGGAAGCCAGTTCAACGGGATACCCTTCCGCCAGAATGCGCTCGCGCAAATTGGTAGAGCTAATATGCCGTGCGGTAGTCGCCATGTCTTCCACGGGACGTATTCCGCGGCGCGCAATCTGGTATCCCGCTACCGGGAAGATCACAAAGGCCCCCAGCATAATCGCTCCAAACCAGCGTTGGTAGCGCTCCAGCAAGACCTCTTCCTGTGAGACATCCACCGCAATCTGGATAGTGTCCGTATGGGACGGGGAGGAATTGACGGGCACTTCTGCGCTCGTCACGCGAAAGGCCTGTCCTCGCCGCCCGTTCATGGCAATGGCGTGGTCCGAGTGTTTTTGAGCCAAAGCAATGAATCGCGGCAGATCTAATTGTTCCGCCATTCTTGGCGTTGCCATTATTTGATTTTCTTTTTCGTCGAGAAGGCGAATATAGAACTGTTCATAGCGCCGCGCCGCTGATTCCAGTTCGACCTCTTCCCGCAGGGCGTCGATGTCGTTTGGCCGGTCTCGCAACATGGTGCGCAGCACATTGATCTTATCCGCAATAAACAAGTCAGTGCTTCGGTCAAGCTCTGAGACCAGCACCACATAGAGACTCGCGGTAGCAAAGAACACTGTGAGCAGGCCGGAAATCGCATACCCCGCGGTCAACCGAAAGGCCAGAGTGTCCCACCACTTTCCAGGCAGCGAGAAACTCCTAGTCACATTCCATGACATAGCCCGCGCCCCGTATGGTATGGATCAACTTCAGTGGAAATGGTTCATCTACTTTGGCGCGCAGTCGTCTCACATTCACGTCCACCACGTTGGTGTCGCTGTCAAAGTTCATGTCCCAGACCGCTTCTGCAATCAAAGTGCGGGACAGCACCTCACCAGCCCGCCGGGCCAGCAGCGTCAGGAGAAGGAACTCCTTGGGAGTCAGGTCCAGCCGCTGGCCGGCTCTAATTGCGCGCTGGCGCAGCAGATCAATTTCCAGATCAGCCATGCGGATATTTTCCTGGGCTCGAACCGGCCCGCGGCGCAACAGCGAGCGGACACGCGCCAGCAATTCTGAGAAGGCAAAGGGCTTTACCAGATAATCGTCGGCACCGAGCTCCAATCCCTGCACGCGCTCCCGTATCGAATCTCGGGCGGTCAGCAATAGGACAAGAGACCGCCGGTCCGATTCACGCAATTGGGCAAGCACATGCCAGCCATCCAAGCTGGGCAGCATGACATCCAGAATGACCAGATCGAACTCAGCCTCCTTGGCCAGATGGAGACCTTCAAAGCCATCTTTGGCGATATCGACGACGAAGCCCGCTTCATTTAGCCCTTTCTTGAGGAACTTGGCCGTTTTGACCTCATCTTCGATAACCAGAATTTTCATAAGAAATGGCTTTTGGACCAGTTGAATCGATGTATTCGCTGCTTGCCGGCTATTGGTTTTAAGACGAAATAGAAGCAGGCGAATCCCCCTTCTATTAGCTAATCAATATAAGGTTCCTAGAAGCGTTGACTGCGAGGAGAACACCAAATCAAGCAAAGAGTCATCAATGATTAAAGAAATGCCACAAGAAAGTTTTTAACGTTGTTAAAAATGGATGGTAGGAGGTCTCGAAATTGCGGATGATGTGCTTATGCGGTTATCCAACAGTGCTGCCGGCCAGTTGAAGAGAGCGACGCCGAGCAATCTAGCGGGCGGCGGCTTCCACAATATACTTATTCTTAATGAGCCGGGGGAGGTTTGGTCTCTATCTTGGAGGCACCAACAATTTCTTTAGGTCGATCCTCTTGACCTTCCCGGCATCGTCAGAGCACAGGCCACGTGGCGACGCGTGACCAACGACCTCGCTTAATAACGTTTATTGATGCTGCGCCAAAATGGAAGGCCTCCGACATCACCGAGGCCTTCCGACGTTTCGGTCATTAGTCGTCATTCTCCTTACCGTTCTTGCCCGATTCAGCGACATCGATCAACGGTCGGAAGCGATGCACAGGCGTCGGCATCGCCGAGTCCTTACCCTTGATGCTTTTCCATAGGATCTCGTTCAGCGCATACATCGGCGCGCGGTCCAGCTCTTTGAAGTTCATCCTGCTGCTCTCTTTTGCGCCGTAGGAATCCTTCGTATTCTTCGCATTCACATCGATCATCGGTTTGATCACGTTGAATGGTTTCACGGACGGCGTAGTGCCGAAAGACGCATACATCGGCATCGCCGCCGCATCGTACTGGCTCATCGCAGGTAGCCCCAACAGCAGCTCCATCGACCGCACCATCGAGCTCGTCGAGTACAGCGTGCTGTCCACCATGCCGCGCTTCACATACGGGCTGACCACTAGTCCCACCGTGCGCCGTCCGTCAACATGATCTGCCCCGTCCTGCGCATCGTCCTCAATGATGAAGATCGCCGTATTGGGCCAGTATCGGCTGTGGCTTACCGCATCCACCAGCTGCCCGATCGCATAGTCGTTATTGGCCACCATCGCCCGTGGCGTATAGGCTCCCGGAGCTGTGCCGCGCGTGTGATCTTCCGGCATGCTCATCACAATGTAGTTGGGCAGGCGCTTCATTGGATCCGGACTATCATGGTTCGAGTCGAACTCTTTGAAGTCCCGCAGGAAGACTGCGATCTTGTCCGTATCGCGGTTTTCAAGCCCAGCGCCATACTCTTTTGAGACATGTCCCACCAGCCCGTCGGATCCGGGCGCAGCCTCCATCGTCGCGCCGGTAGCCGTGCTCGCGCGCGCGGCGCTCTCGCCATACGAGCGATATGTCAGTCCCTTTCTCCGCGCAAGATCCCACAGATGTCCGGCCGAGGGAACCATCGCGTGCACGCCGTATGATCCAGCGCTGTGACCACCATACTCCGGGGGCCACTGCTTCTCGTTGAAGTCCGTCGCATACGCCGAATTGGACCACGAATGTCCGTCGACACTTACCTCGCCATCGCAGTAGAGGTTGTCCAGCACAACATACTCCTTCGCCAGCGCATGCTGGTTCGGAGTCACCTCCTCGCCAAACAGTACGAGCTTCGGATCGCCATTCGCATTCGGTATATCGCCGAACTCCTGATCGTATGTCCTGTTCTCCTTGATGATGTAAATAATGTGCTTGATCTCGCTGGCCTCTCCCACGTGCTGTGGAATGACGCTCGGCTCTTGCGGCATCCGCGCCTCTGCAAGCAGCGAGTCATGATACGGCGTATTCTCCGTCACTTGGCGCGTCCACAGCGACAGCTTCTCTTTTAGCTCCGTCACCGGCAGTACCTCGAGGCTACTCTTCTGCAGCGTCTTGTCGCTCTCTTTACCGAAGTGCGGACCATCGGGGTCCGGATGGCCCTCCTCTCCCTTGGCATTACCGATGTAAAGCGTGCGGCCTTGTTCTGTCAAAAGCAGCGCCGAGGGATACCATCCCGTCGGAATAAAGCCCACCACCGTGCTGTGCAAACGGTTCTCAATATGCGCCACCGCAATCGAGTTGTTGTCCGCATTCGCAACGTACAAGAGCTTGCGAGCGTCGTCGATTGCTAGGGCGTCGGGCGTGGAGCCCTCCGGAGCTAGCGGCGTCAGCGTCGTCGACAGCCGCTCCATAACCTCCAGCTTGTTCGCATCGATCACATACACCGTGTTGTCGTTCGAACATGCAACGAACAGACGTCCGTCCGAAGATAGTTTCATATCGTTCGGGTTTATCCCTACATGAAGCGTGCGGACCACCTTGTTCGTTGCCGTGTCAATCACGCTCACCGACTCGCTCGACCAGTTCGACACAAACAGGAGCTTTCCATTGGGCGTAAGTAGCGTCTCGTACGGCGTCGTCTCGACTGGAATTCGCGTGACAATCTGCTGTGTCTTCGCGTCAAATACCACGATGTCGCCCGGCCCCGTTCCCGTGCCGCGATTCGCCGCATACAGCAGATGTCTGCTTGGCAGATAAGCCAACCCGGACCACCACACCAGCTTAGGATCGATCGTCTCCACCAGTTTGCCCGTCGGCTGTTCGCTCAGCCTGCTGTTGGCATAGGTGAATGTGTAGATCGGCGCTACCGGCTCCGCCTTGTTCTTCGCCCCGGATGCATTCCCGCCCGAAACATACAGCGTACGGCCGTCCTGCGACCAGGCCATGCCCAGCCACGTCGACCGCAGCTCAATGTGCTGGAGATGCTTGTGCGTCCTCGCATCGAACAGGTCAATGCCATGTGGCAGAAAGCCCGAATTGACAGATACCACAACCTTACCGTCCGGCGAGGACACCAGATTCAGCACCAGATCGTTCATCTCCCCCACAGCCTTGCCGGCGGGTGTAATGCGCCAGCCGTTCGGCAGGTCGGAGCCGTCAGCAAAATGTTTGGGAAGCCGCCTTGTCTGCGAGCCTAGGACACGGTCCTTCACCGAGCCGGACGCTGACGTCTGACCATAGACAATACTGCGGGGCGATGATGAAACAAGTAGGAACGCACACGCTGCGAGCGAAGAAAATCTCAATCCGATAGACATCAAACTCCCCATAATTAACCGGCTTACGTGGGGCAATATAGCACTGCTCCTGCAATCGGAAGATAAAAAGCAAAATGGGATTTGTCGGGCATGAGGTAAATCGCTGGCAAAGCTTGGCTCTTGCCCCGGTAGCGGAAGTCCATCCTCTACCGAGCATCGGAACGGGATTATGAGTAACCCATTCGCCTTGACGAAAGTGGCAGTCATGCACCATAACACTGTTGTATGAAAGGGAGTAATCTTCTGGGCAGCAGTAGTATGTTCATTCTTGAATCGCATTGAGTGCTAATCTTCACAAAGGCGACGCGAGAGGTGTATAAGGCCGCGAATGAAGGTGTTAGCTCGTTTATACACACCAGTTTTCAATTACCAGGCCAGTGGCTCGCCCACTCTCACGAGTGCCGTTCGCCATGACTATGCGTCGCAAGACTGTGAGCGTGAGCCGCGATGAAGGAGTAGTACAACAGCTCCATCAGTTGGTGTTTCGTAACGGGGGACAGGTGAAGGGAAATCATGCTTCAACTACGCGTCGCCATTTTTTGTCTTCAGCAACTAGCCTGGTAGTTTCGGCGATCGTGTCGCGCGATGTGATGGCACAGATGATGACACCTGTGGACACGGGCGTCGAAAGCAGGCTCGCTCACGACCCGATGAGGCCACAGTTCCATCTGCTGCCGGCAAAAAACTGGATGAACGACCCAAATGGCCCGATCTATTTCAACGGTCGCTACCACATGTTCTTCCAGTACAACCCACACGCAGCAACTTGGGGTGATATGAGCTGGAATCACGCGGTCAGCAGCGATATGCTTCATTGGTCGCATCTACCGCTTGCGCTCACCCCGACGCCCGGCAGTCCAGATGCGTATGGATGTTTTTCCGGCTCCGCAATTCAGGTAGGCGAGCGTGTCTATGTCGTCTACACCGGCGCCAGGGAGAGCAGTCCGGAACTCGCTACAATTCGCGACGGATCGGACAAGATCCAGGAATCACAATGCCTGGCGTGGTCTGACGATCCCGCGCTCTTGAAATGGACCAAGGATCCCCAACCCATTGTGCCGCTCCCACCAGCAGGGATGAAGATTACCGGCTTTCGCGATCCCTCGGCATGGAAGCAGGGCGACTGGTACTACATGACGGTTGGTTCGGGTATCGCGAAGGTTGGGGGCTGTGTCCTGCTCTATCGCTCAAGGGACCTTAAAAGCTGGGAGTATATGCATGAACTTATTAGCGGCTCCTGGAATGGTAAGCCAACTGCGAATCCCTGTGACGATGGCGAGATGTGGGAGTGCCCCGAGTTTTTCGCATTGGATGGTGGCTACGTGCTTATCTACTCGACTCTGGGGAAAGTGTTCTGGCTGTCGGGCGTCCTCGATGAGGCAACGATGAAATTCCAGAGCATGAAAACGGGGTTGCTGGACCTCGATGCGTTCTATGCACCGAAGACGCAGCTCGATGTCCGGGGTCGCAGAATTTTGTGGGGATGGATTCCAGAGCGGCGAACGGAAGCTGCGATGCGAGGGGCTGGGTGGTCGGGCATGATGAGTCTTCCACGGGTGATGAATCTCGATAAAGACGGGACCGTTCGTCTACGGACTCTTCCAGAGACAGCGACATTGCGTGCGGGTGTTGTGCCGCGGGAGAAGGCACGTCCCGGAGTGCGTAGCGTTTTGCGGAACGCTTCAGGCGAGGTGATTTACTCGGGCATTAAGGGCAAGACCTTTGATTTCACGCTGAGCACAGATTCTGTGGAGTTATTGCACGTGAGCTACTCGGCCGAAAAGCACGCGTTTGTAGCAGATGGTAAGGATATTATGCTGGAGGCCAACGACGTGCCGATCCTGCATGTCTTCGTCGACGGCTCCGTGATTGAGTTAAACGTGAGCGAGCGCACTGGCTACACCAAGCGTTTCTATCATTCTGGCTCAACCGCCCCCGACATTTTAGTGCGGACGCACGAAAATGAGGCGAAGCTAACTGCGTGGCGGATTGCTCCGATTTCGCCGAACCGCCTTACCACTCCCGCATAAATTAGACGAAAAGCCAGGTGTCGTATGACGAGGGTCGAATTTTCTGCGTTCTATCGCAACTACATGGCATCGTGAATCTCCGAGGAAGGGCCGATCGGGGCCCGGGCAAAATTGGAGGCTGTTCCTCAGAACAATAGTTTGAGGGCCGCCTGGATATTGCGAGGTGAGTTTGCCTGGCTTGTGATCCAGCCGAAATTGGCTGAACCTAGGGTCGTGTTAGGCACACCGAACTGCACCTTGTTTAGCAGGTTGAATGCCTCGAGTCGGAATTGCAAGCCCATGCTCTCGTGGATTGGGAAATTCTTCAGCAGGGAGAGATCGTCCTGAAACCCTGCTGGGCTGCGGAGTCTTCCGGAGGATCTGGGCACGTCGCCAAGCTCAAAGGCGTTTGCTTTGCGGAAGGCATTGGCGTCGAGATAAGCGTTCGGCTGCCCTGTACCGCCGAGACGCTGATGTACATCGCCCGATGTGAGCGGCTTTGCTCCCGGCACGAAGAAGGGACGCGAGCCAGAGTATGCCTGGCCTCCCGTCTGCGTGATTCCAAGCGCGTAACCGGACTGAATCGCGACGATGGTATTAAGCGACCAGCCCCCGACGAATTGGTTCAACCATGGCCTAACATTACTGCCGAAGCGCTGGCCGCGTCCGAAGGGCAGGTTGTAATTGGCATTGGTGACCAAGCGGTGAGGGATATCGGTGGCCATGATCGACCATTCCTTGTCTCGGATGTGGTAGCTGTTCTGGAAGTTTGGTGTTTGGTTGAGATTAAGGAAGCCAGTGAGCAGGGGAGAGGTGTTGCCCATCAGCTTGGAGAAGGTATAGCTGACAGTCGCCGAAAGGTTCTTCGATCGCTGAATGGTGATGAAGGCCTGTGCAGCATTGAAGATGGATGCTCCGATGCCGAGCTGGTTGACAGTAAGCGAGGTATTCGCCATTCCGGTGTTCGGTGTGTATTGCGGATAGAGCGAGAGAAGCTGCACACGTTGCACCGTGGCTGAGGTAGCCAGCGGTCCTGCTGCGGTGTTGCGATAGAAGGGATTGGCGACCTGTGCGTTGAGGTAGTCGATCTGCGACTGGCTACCCGGAGCACCCCAGTACTGATCGCGCAGATCGTTGGGTCGGTAGTTGATCGGCAGATGGACGCCGTGGCTTCCAACATAATTAAGGTGTAACACGACGCCTTGTGCGATCTGCGTCTCGACTCCGGCGTTGATCTGCTGGAAATAGGGCAGTGGATTGTTATAAACCGCTCCACCCACCGAAGTTCCCGTACCCGCGGTTACGCCTGCAGCAGGACCAGCTGGCAGAATCACACCGTTAGGGAAAGGATTCGCAATCATCGTCGTGGGGATACTGGTGCTCGTATAGTTGGTCTGGGTCTGCTGTGAATAGCCGAGTGTTGATGTGCCATAAAAGCGCTGGGAGGTGGGAAGATACATCAAAGCGTATCCTCCGCGCAGCACAACTCGATTTGAGGCTTGGAACGCGAGTCCGATACGTGGACCGAACTTGTTGTAGGCGGTCTTCCATGTGCGGTTGGGAAAGTCGCTTCCGAGATAGCGTGCTCCGCCAGTGAATGGTAGCGCCGCCGAAGAGAGAGGGTTTGCGACATCTAGATCGAGGTCAGCCCAGCGGTTATAGCGTTCGGCGTAGCCGGTCTCGATGTCATACCGCAGACCGACATTGAGCGTCAGTCGCGGATTGACGCGCCAGTCGTCCTGGAGATACATCGCGTGATACCAGGAATCGTATGCTGGCTGCACCTGCCGCGTGAGAGTGGCGCTGGTGAAGGTTCCCATCAGGAAAGCCGCGAAGGAGTCGAACTGTGCTTGGTTGGAGGCAGCTGAGCTAGTAACGTTAGGGCCGTTGGTCAGGGTTGTATCGAACAACAGTGTGCCCGGGCCGTTGCCTGCGCTTTGCTGGTGTTCGAGGATAAGGCGGCCGTCATAGCCAAATGTAAGGGTGTGCGTTCTGAGTTGCCATAGCGCAGTCGATTCCAAAAAGTGGCTGTAATGCTCCCATCGGTTGGTGTTGGCCGCATTTGAGATGCCGGCATAGCCGCCACTGGTGGGACTACCGTTGATGGTGATGTAGGGAAGACCGGCCAGCTGTTGTTGACTGTCCAAGTTGGTGAAGCCATAGTCAGACGCTTGATATCCGTAGTTCTGTGGGATCTGGAAGTTCTTCTGGTAAGCGAAGCCGTAATTGGTCTGCAGAATCAGCCGCGGCGTAATCGTCCACGTATCGCCTATTGCTAAGAGATAGGCACGCAGGGTCTGATTGATGCCGCTGGGGCCAGTAGCCTGGTTGAAGAGATCGTTCTCGTGATGCGTGTTGGTATCACGAGTGCCACGTGCGAAGACACGCTGTTTGGACGAAAAGTTGTGATCGACGCGGAAGTTAAACTGGTCCACCTGATCGCTTGTGCGGTTGGCGTACACATAGTTGTTGGTCAGTCCAGCGACGTTGGGCTGGGGGAAGAACTGCAACAGCTTCTGCGATACAGGGTTGATGTTTTGGACGATCTTGCCTGCACCGAAGCAACCGGCGGAGTTGCAGCCCGCGGGAAGGGGCTGACGCGTATTGCCGCTCGTGCTGTAGGGGTCATAGACCTGGCCGGGGGCTTCGGTAAAAATCCCCTGACGCTGTAGCGCAGTCGGCACTGTCGCGGTTACCGGGGCATAGAGAACGTTGCGTGATGCCTCCCACCCAAAGGTGAAGAAGGTCTTGTCACGGCCCTTGTAGATCTTGGGTAGGTATACCGGGCCGGTAACGAAGAAGCCATACTGGTTGAACTTGTGCGGCGCGCGGAAGTCGTTGCGGCCACGGATGGGTGGCGTGTTGTTGTACTTCAGAAAGTAGGGTGCAGCGTCCAGCTTCTCGTTCCTCAGAAACTCATAGACGGTACCGTGCAGTCGGTTAGTGCCAGTCTTCGACACGATGTTAAGAATGCCGCCCGAGGAGCGTCCGAACTGCGCCGGAGGAGTCGAAGTGATGACCTTGAACTGATCGACCACCTCAACTGATGGCGTTAGGGCAGGCTGGCCCTGGCAGCATACGGTCGCCGGAACGCCGTCGAAAAAGACCTCATTCGATCCCGATTGTCCACCGTTGGACTCGAAGTTATTGGTTCCTGCCGCGACCACCGCGCCACGAACCTGGCTGACACCCTGACCGAAGCCGCCTCCTGGATTGATGCCGGGAGAGAGGGCCGCCAGCCCATAAGGATTGCGCCCATTGAGAGGAAGATCACTCACCTGCCGCGTACCTACCGTATAGCTCACGGTGGAATCGCTGGTTTCAAGATCGGCCATGCCGGCCGACTCGACGTTTACGGTCTCGGTGCTGGAGCCGACCTCGAGGCCCAGATCGATGTTGGCCGTTTGTCCGACCGCCAGGGTGAGAGTCGTCTCTGCATTCTTGAAACCGCTCTGCGACACCTGGATCTTGTAGGGGCCAGTCTGAAGCGATGGGAACGAGTAGATGCCGTCCCCGTTACTCCGGGTAGAGATGGTGAATCTAGTATCGGTTTTGGTAAGAGTAACCTGAGCATCGCGTACGACGGCTCCCGTTGTGTCGGTCAGGCGCCCGGTGATGACTCCGTTTGCGACCTGCCCCTGTAGGAGAGCCGGAGCGAAGAGGAACAGACCGAGAGCAAAGAAATGCGCTACTGCCCTAAAACAAAACTTCATAATGGCCTCATCTGATGAGAGCTGGTGCTGAAACGGAACGGGCATCTTCAGCTAGGCTGGACACCCTATTTCCCTATGGCTCGCCACTATTCGTTTTGTAGAGTGGTATTGGGAAGTACCATGCTGTTACGTAACGTAACAGCATGATTGTTTTCATGTACTTAGTTCTTGTTAGACGCTTGGTCCAGTCGCTTCTTGCTCGATACTTCGGAGCTGATGTCCCTCCGGTGACACACCGCCAAATGAGAGCTCGGATTGAGTTGGACGGCCTGAAGCCCTTCCTTGGCTGCTGCATAGGCTGTAACTACACCCGAAGCCATGCCGCCATAGACGACGGGGTGTTGTTGTCGAAGCTGCTATTGGCGATACGGCTATGTTGAAGCGATGAGGATATGGAAGCGAAATGGAGCAGTGATCTGTATTTTCCGATCATGGAAAAACATACTGCCACCCGCGCGATACCTCGGAGACTTTTCGAGCGAATGGCACGCGCTGTTACATTGAATCTGCAGGCACTTGCGAGGTAAATGTATGGATCGCAACAGGCCAGGTCCGCAGCGGAGCATTTCCCTCCACCTCGGTATAGGTCACCATCTCGAAGTACTTTGGCGATCCTTCCTTCCTCCACATCTCCTCGATTGAATTCGACCCTGCAGCTGAGGAAATAAGTGCGACAAGAGCGCCAGTATCTCGAGATTGCAGAAGCATTACTTTCAGCCCGGGTGCACGTCCAGGCAGCACGGCCAGGATTGAGGGCCGGACCTCCCGGTAGCGGCTCTTATGAATGATCTCGTAGGTCTTCTGCTCCCCGAGCCGGGGCTTTGTATTCGTTACCCGCAGCTCAGCCGGCGCGAGAGAAAAGTTCATCGCCTGCAGGTAATCGTTGAGAGGCTGAAGAGTTTGGTGCGTGCCAACGGCGATGACATTCGAGTTTTCCAGAAACAGTGGCGAGAGATCGCGGGTTACATTAAATGAGACACGATCTTTGGCTCCTACGCCGTCGAGGTAGCGTGCCATATCGATTGCCGCCAGCGTATCCCACGTTACGGTATAAGGCTGCTCGAAGGTTCGTTCTCCCAGAGTCTTGGTCAGTTTGTCGAACTCCGGGTCTTTGGGCACATCATTAAAGTCGTTGACCGAGGTAGAGCGCAGCCGGTACGTAGGATGATCCTTAAAGCCGAAGATGACTGGAGTTGGGAGGATGATTCTGATCGGCGCTGTGCCTGTCAGAAACCAACTCCAGAATGCATTTGGCTTTGGGCGTTCAGAAACAGAATGGATGGCGTTATATTTCCAGCCAAGACACACAATCGCAATGAGGAGAACCCCGATGATCCCCGACAGGATCTGGACTGTATACGAACGTCTAGGGGCTTGCGGAATTTCGACTTCGTTGCTCACTGGAGCGGCGGTGTGCAACGACTGGTCCTGCACCATTAGCTGATGCGTTCCGGTGGGAATGACCAGCAGCTCTGGTTCTCCGGGCTCCAGCTGGTAGTACTCTTTCAGCTTTTTCCGCAGGCGAGAGATGTGGACTCTGACTGAAGCATCCGTAGTGGGATCGAAGCTTGCACTACGCCCAAGAGCTTCGGTCGCCAGTGCGTACTCGCTGACGCTTTCAGAGCGATGCTCCCAGAGATATTGCAGCAGTTTCCGCTGCGTTTCGGCTCGCGCAAAGTGAGAGCTATGCAGCACGTGATGCACATGCGCTTCAATAGCCTCGGTCATCTCTGTCGTTTCAGGTACCTGCGGTACAAGCGTTGCAGCCATGCATGGCATTCTATCCAGCTGCCGATACACTTGTCCTAATGCAAAAGCGCGCGGAGCTGTGATGGATACGTCTTAGCCGTCTCAGAGCTGTTCGGTGGGCGCACTCCGATTCCGTACGTCAGACTGTCTCCAAAGCATAAGATAATTGCATCGGCGGGAAGGTGCTTCGGGAGTTGCGCGCGAATCGTTCCGGCCAGTAGAGCGTAGCCCTTCGCCGTAAGGTGGACTCCGTCGGTACTCAACTCGGCGTTTGTCCCTCCGGCCTTGCTCAGCACAATGGAAAACGGAGCCAATGGCACATGCTCGACCTGTGCCACGCCGCGCACCTGTTCGTTGACCATAGCAAGCCGTTGCAACGGAGGAATATCGCCATATGCTTCCTGCTTATGTCGGGCCATCAGCCGGGTAAGGTCAGGATCATGCACGGTGACCAGAATGGCCTGAGCGCCCCGGGCTTTTACGCGAGCAACCATCGCCTTCAGATGAGCCCCGGTCTCGTCGGCCGCGAGAAACTTCTTCTCGTTGAGCGCGTCGTTGCCTCCCGCGAAGAGAACAACATAGTTAGGATTGAACTGCTGAAGTGCGCTATCAAGACGAGCGTCGAGTTCGGAGGTGTTTTCCCCCGGAAATCCATCGTTGATGACACGCACTTGAGCGCTCAGATTTGCGGCGAAGACGAGACTCAGAAGCAAAGAACGAAGATTCATGCGAAATGACTTTTATCCAAAGGTACTGGTAACAGGGATTGGCAGCTCCTGCTACTCTCGTTGAAGTCCCAGAGACCAATATACGGGCGGCGGGATCGCTGCCAGCTTTTAGAGCCTTGAAAACTGTGTTGGGTTATTCAGATGGGCGCTAGATCCAGGATTGGCGTGGACGGAGTTGTTTGATCGACTTGGAACGGGCATAAACAGCGACCGAATCAACTCAAAATGCTCGTGCGGATCACCTAGACTTCCGTTGATCGTCGGCAATCTCACGTTGCCATATCACGCGCATGTTGCAGACGGCATACAAAAGCCGTCTGGTGAGGTGTTGATAGGTCGGCGTGGCCTCTCTCCTGTAGTGACAGTGCGATCCGCGAAGACGGGTACTCCGGCCACCTGATTTGCGCGATCCTTGCCCTCGCTGGTTTTGCTGATGTCCGCGGAGCCCGGTGAGAAACACGGTCGGCACGATGTAACGCGTGGTAGTGGCGACATTGTAAAAAGGGATGCCCTGTAACCGCTATTGATGTGAGGCGAGGAGAAGTTCGGATTCAAACTGGGCATGCTTATGAAGCACTGGCCCCGAGGCACGGTTGCGTCGTTCATATGGTTTAGCACTTCAACTATATATAACAATACAAAAACATCCTTGATCACACTGAAATGTGAGTGCAAACTCACAGAAGCTTAAGGAGTCTTTTACGTTGAGCGCAGCGACTGATGCGGTAACAGCCTTGCAACTGTACCGACTTCCACTATTCGACCTCCTCTATCGGGCTCACACAGTTCATCGTAGTTTTCATGACCCTCAAGAGATCCAACGTTGCGTTCTTCTCTCCATCAAAACAGGTGGATGTCCAGAGGATTGTAACTATTGTTCTCAATCGGCACACCATAAGACAGGACTTAAACGAGTACCCCTCCTTTCTGTCGAACAGGTCCGCACGTCCGCGATCCAGGCGCGCGAGCAGGGTGCACAGCGTTTCTGCATGGGGGCTGCATGGCGCAATGCTCCAGACGGTGAACCCTTCGAACGTGTGGTTGCGATGATACGAGAAGTTAAAGCGCTTGGCCTTGAGGCATGCGCCACACTCGGTATGCTCAATGCCGATCAGGCCCACCGTTTGAAAGAAGCCGGCCTCGATGCCTACAACCATAATCTAGACACGAGCCGTGAACATTACCCAAATATCGTTACTACGCGTACATATGATGAACGGCTGGAGACAATTAGATTCGTTCGGGCAGCGGGAATTACGGTTTGTTGCGGTGGAATTCTCGGTATCGGGGAGACAGAAGAGGATCGTTGTTCTCTTTTGAGTGAACTTGCCCAAATGGAGCCACCACCTGAGTCGGTACCGATAAACCTTTTGGTGCCTATCCCAGGAACTCCACTTGAAGCTTCTACCCCTGTTGAGTTAACGGACCTCGTTAGAACAATTGCAGTCGCGCGAATTCTGATGCCTCGCTCCCGCGTCCGTCTCACGGCCGGTCGAATGACCCTTAGCAAAGAAGGACAGCTTCTCGCCTTCTTTGCAGGTGCAAACTCTATCTTTATAGGAGAAAAACTATTAACTACCTCGAACATTGTTTTGGACCGAGATAATGCAATGCTTACGGAGATTCGCTAATGAAGATCGCCATTCTATGGGCTGGTGTTGCTGAGGCGGGGCGGCGAGAGAAGTCGGGCGCTGCTGTCATAAAAGATGATTTCCGAACCCTCCTTGTGTTCGAAAGATGCATAAATCGCCTTTAGAGGCGGTTCGCATCGGCCACAGAATGTCTCGCCTGGTGTGCGCGGTTGGGGCAGAAGAGATCCACAAAAGCAGTTTTCGAAAACTACGTTCTTTGCCAATGCGTTCAGGATTGCTACCGATAAGCCGACTTGCCGCTACTGATCTGCAGATCGAGCGTGATGATCGTTGCTCTCTTCGAGGCCAGATTTGGATATGTAGGTCTATCGCTGATCAATGGGGCGAGGGGGCGCCAGCACTTGCACCCAATGCTCCTACGGGCAGCGTTCCTCCTTCGGACAGAGCCTTCATGTTCTCAAGCATCTTGGTGAACCGAGTCCGGCGGTTGCTGATGTCCTTATTCCGTACATCATCGTCGGCGAGCATGCTGTTGTCATAGACCAAGGTGTAGTTCAGGCGCGTAGTTTTGTCGGTGAGAGGGGAAGCCTCGAGTGAGCCGTGATACATGTTGTAAGTAACGCCTTCGCGAACCGGCTGGGTGTACGTGTAGCTGTATTTCGTTTTGCCTACGAGTACCTCATGGCCGATAGACCGGACGGTGCCCAGGCTGCCATCGCCGGAGAGAATAGTGCAGTTTGGAATGCCCCATTCGCCAATGTCGCAATATTTGCCAATGCGAGCCCAGACTGTGTCCACGGGTGCATTGACGGTGACGGTCATAGGTATGGCGACGTAGTGGGGATTTTGAGTCTGCAACTGATCCGGTGCGGGGCTTGGTGGTTGAATGGCTTCCTTAGCCGAGGGTAGCATTTTCCCGCCTTCGCCCAGCGTCTTCATGTTCCGAAGAAATACGGTAAATCGCTTCTTGCGGGTGTCGATTTCGGCGTCGCGGGCGGCATCGTCAGCGAGCATGCTGTTGTCGTAGAAAAAGCTGTAGATGAGGCGCGATGTTTTGGCTGTAACGGGCACCGCCTCCAGCGTGCCATGATAAAGGTTGTATTTGGTGTCTTTTCGTACGGGCTGCGTGTAGGTGTAGCTGTGGTCGGTTTTGCCGACCAACACCTCATTCACTATGTTCCGCTCGGACGCATAGCCGCCGTCGCCTGCAAGTACTTTGCAGTCGGGAAATGCCCATTTGCCAATGTCACAGTATTTGCCTACTCGCGCCCAAACTGTGTCGGCGGATGCGTTGACGTCCTCGGTCAACACCAAGGTCACATAATGGGGGGTTGGCACTTGCAGCGGAGCAGGAGCGGGGCGGGGAGAGTTCACGGCGGGCGACTGCTGAGCAACAGAGGCGGCAGAGAATGTTGCTAGGAACAAGACGGCTATCTGGTGCATGTTGTTTGATCTCCTGAAAGGGCTGCTCACTTAGATAGGCCGTTCGGCCTAGCAATAGTCGGGCTTTTTCGACCCAGTTCATCTTCCCGCGAAATCGGCGTTTCAGCAACTTGGCTAACTCGACAACGATAATTGGGATGAGCAGGTCTCGTTTATTAGATCGATCGGAGGTTATCTCCAAACTAACTTGTCTGGCTCGCGGCCTTGCGCGATCGCTCGCCGTTCCCGCCAGCCACTTGCCTCAGAAAGCGAATTCCTTCATAAGCAATAGCGGATGGACTGGATTCGATATCTCGCCAGATTGCTGCAGCAGCGCTGAGATCACCTAACGCGAATCCAAAACTCTCGATAGTAAGCCAGCCGTTGTATTCAAGTTGGCGAATCGCGGCGAAGACGCTTTCCCATTCAACATGGCCCGAGCCAGGGATTCCACGATCATTCTCGCATGTGTGAATCAGTTTCAAATACTTTCCGACCTTAAGCAATCCGGCTGCGATACTCTTCTCTTCAATGTTTGCATGAAAGGTGTCGTATAGAATTCCGATGTTCGGATGGCCAACTTCTTCCGCTAACAAGGCGGCATCCTCCGCGGTGTTCAGAAAGTAAGTTTCGAAACGATTAAGGGGTTCAATGGCAAGGGAGACGTTGTGTTCAGTCAGCGTGTCGCCTACCCGCTGATACGCTTCGATCGCCCAAGACCACTCGTCAGCAGTACGGCGCCTGCCTGGTAGATATCCGACGGGACAGTAAAGTGGGCCGGCAATGGTATCAGCACCGCACTCCGCCGTAATCGCAATAGCATCTTTCAACCATTGGATAGACCGCTTGCGAATCGTGGCGTCGTCACTGATCGCACTCAAACCGTCGACAAAAATGCTCACTGTATTACATTCAAGGTCATTTGATGACATCGCGCTGCGAACACGCGCAGGAGATACATTTGCTCGGAAGATAGGAAACTCTATTCCATCGAAGCCCTTTTCCTTGATCGTGGGAAGAACCTCCTCGACCGAGTTGTCATAGGTAGCGGACCAGATAAGCGTATTGACACCGAGTTTCATGGTGACCCATTATCCCCTACTTCAAAGTGATCGTCTGACTTGAATTCCTGATCGAAGAAAGCCTTTTTAGTCCCACGATCGTCCAAAATGGCTCCATCAGTCGATTCGGCATAGTTCTACCTTCCATACTCCCCATACTGTCATCTATTCTTTTCAGGACATGAAGATTGCCGCCCTATTCCTTGCTCTAGCCTTGTCCGCTGTCGCTCAGACGACTAAGTCCTCTTCTGCTGTTGGCACCACCATTCCCTCTGACGCGAAAGAGACGATTGTCCTGTGGACAAACGGTGCGCCTGGGGCGGTTGGCGACACCTTCGACGACCAGCCCAAGCTTTGGAGCTACCCTGCTTCCGGCCCCGGCCCTCATACTGCTGTGATTGTCTTGCCCGGTGGCGGTTATAACCACCTCGTCACCGAGCAAGAAGGTGCACGGGAGGCCCGCTGGTTGAACAAACTCGGCATCTCGGCTTATGTGCTGCAGTATCGCCTCGGCCCGCGCTACCTCTACCCCATTCCGCAGATCGACGGCCAGCGGGCCGTTCGCTACGTCCGAGCCCATGCAAGTGAGTGGAACCTGAAGCCGGACGCCATCGGTGTCTGGGGTTTCTCCGCCGGCGGCCACCTTGCCGGGTTCCTTGCTACGGGTAACCCGCACGGTCTGCCAGAGCTGCCTCCTGGCACCACCCAGGACTTTGGGCAATCCGCTGATGCCGTCGACAAGCTTTCCGCTCGCCCTGACTTCGCCATCTTGAACTACGCACGTCTCACCGTCACCCGTGATTTTCCTGGCTCGTGGTCCATCACCTCGCTCACGGGTCCTACACCCAGCGATGAACTTAATCACATCATCTCCCCGGTAGACCATGTTACGAAGGACACCAGCCCCAGCTTCATCTACGCCACCGAGTTCGACGAGAAGGTGAATAGTATGAACGCTACGGTCTTCTTCAATGCGCTTCGTAAGGCCGAAGTCCCTGCCGAACTTCACATCTTTGAACGTGGCCCCCACGGCACTCACATGGGAGACGATCAGACGAAGTATCCAGAACTGGGTATCTTTCCCCTGCTCCTGGAAAATTGGCTCCGTGTACACAACTACCTGCCCACGAAACCTTGAAAGCCAGCCGTGGCTACAGTCGTTCTGGGCCGCAGATATCTGAGGAGAATGCTTTGACTCCCGACTGTGACGCCATAGTTGATCTACGTCGCTCACTCACGCAGCAGTTTGACTCGGCGGCTTCGTTTCGCTATTCGGCACTTGCCGAAACGTCAACCGATCCAAATGGATCGATGAGTGCTAGGCCCTGTTAGCACCAACTGACACTCGCTCCAGAATTATCTTGGCATCTAGGCGCATTATGTTTCAAAAAGTCTGCTCGCCATTCTCCTCGCGAAACGCTGTACATTGGATTTCGCATGAAAAAGTTCATTAACCGCCCGGAAGATGCCGTGGAAGAAATGCTGCAAGGGTTGGTCGTGCTTCACCCAGGCTCGGCCCGTCTACTGGGACATAAAGTTATAGTGCGCGCAGATGCGGGACACGACAATAACCAACAGGTCGCGGTAATCGCCGGCGGCGGAAGCGGCCATGAGCCGGCTCATGCAGGCTATGTCGGCGTGGGCATGCTGAGTGCTGCTGTGGTCGGAGAAATCTTTACCTCGCCCAGCAGCGATTCCGTTTTCACCGCCATCAAGGCGGTTGCGACAAAGTCCGGTGTGCTGCTGGTGGTTAAGAATTACACCGGCGACCGACTGAACTTCGGTCTGGCGGCCGAGATGGCGCGTTCTGAAGGCATCCCGGTCGAAATTGTCATCGTGGATGATGACGTTGCCCTGAAAAGTACGGATCAGCCCGCGGGTGCACGCGGTCTCGCAGGCACTGTTTTCATTCACAAGCTGGTGGGCGCTGCGGCGGCCGAGGGCAAGAGTCTGGCCGATGTAGTGGCAACGGGTAAAGCGGCAGTTGCGTCTCTGGCGACTATGGGTGTTTCTTTTTCGGCGGGAACTTCTCCCACAGTCGGAAAGCCCAGCTTTGAGCTCGGCGAGGATGAGATGGAGTTTGGCCTTGGTATTCACGGAGAACCAGGAGTGACGCGGATGAGGGTGCAACCCGCAGACGAGCTGACAGAGACATTGCTGAGCGAAATTCTGAAGCACGGAAAGTTTGGCGACGAAAAGCGCGTGGCAATGATGGTGAACAATTTGGGGGCAGCCACGGAGATGGAGCTGGCGATTGTGGCCCGTCATGCAATGCTCTCTCTTGAAAGCAGGGGATTCACTGTGGATCGAACATATTCCGGAACATTCCTCTCATCCCTTGATATGGCGGGGATCTCGATCTCCGTTCTCGGTGTAAACGATGAGTGGCTGCGCTGGCTCGATGCAGCAACGACGGCTCCTGCATGGCCAAACTTGCTGAAACAACCGCCTGGCAGACCGGAATCGAGAGTGGTAGCGAACGTCGACGCAAAGGTCACTTCGCCGGCCACCAAGAGCGTGCAATCGGATGCAAGCAGAAAGACAAAGGAGGCCATCGAGGCAGCATGCAAGGCAATGATCGACGCCGAGGGCGAGCTTACCGAGATGGACCGCGTAACGGGTGACGGCGACCTAGGCACTAACATGGAGCGCGCAGCTAAGGCCCTCCAAAGTGCGGTGAACTCGTATCCACTGGACGATCTTCCTGCTACCCTCAAAGCGCTCGGTCATACTCTTCGGCGCGAGTTGGGTGGATCATCAGGACCGCTCTATGGCGCGCTTTTCCTGCGTTGCGGCAGCGCCCTGGAGGGCTCAGGCGCAATCGGATTGACGCGGTGGGCCGAAGCGCTCGATCAGGGCTGCCAGGCAATCAGCGAACTAGGTGGCGCGAAGCCTGGCGATCGGACCATGCTGGATGCGCTCGATCCATTTATGAAGGCCCTAAAGAAAAGTGATGATCGGAAATCGCCGCGCGAAGCAGTCTTATCCGCGATCGATGCGGCGGAGCATGGCATGGAAGCAACGGCCCGAATGAAGCCACGTTTGGGGCGGTCTAGTTATCTTGGGGATCGGGTGCTCGGCTATCCCGATCCGGGGGCGAAGGCGATCACCATCTGGCTGCGCTGCGCCTGCGAAGCACTCTTCCCACGCTGAGCACTCGCTCAAAGTCCTGTTTGGCGTATTTTCTGCCGTGCTTACACCAAAGGAACTCGCGAAGACTCAGCCTGAATTGATTGCTTTGGAGCAAGAAGAATAAACACTTCTACAGGGAAGGTCTCTCCGTTCCGAGATAATCCGGCCGTCCTAAACTGACATGATAAGCGACGACTTGATGGGAAGAGCGATTGCTGAGATAAGTTGATTAGTTCGCGGGATAAATATCCAGCGCTGGCAAATCGTATCGGTTGCTCTCAAGCACTGTTCTGCTCCTGTCTTCGGAGCGTCGATATCTGGAATAAATGGCCCGAAAGTCGTCTCAGTCCTAAAACACGATGTGAGCCTGATGTGAAATCGAAATAGATAGGGCACGAAAGAACAGACGACGCGATGAAGACAACCGTGAGATAGCTTAGGCGTTGCGCAAACTCAAGATCAAAATGGCGTGACCATATTTTGTCGTAAGGCCGCAATTTTTCGTGTAGGTCTACCCTCACGTCGAGAGAAATGCAGTGATCGTTACGCAGAAGGGGCGGCGGTTACGGTGTGTTTTTAGCACGCCTATCCAAAGCGATGACATCCAACTAGCACCATAAGATAATATGCAACGTTTCATAGTGCCGAACTGAACCGGTGTGGTGGTGGAACCGGGAGGCGTGAACTGGATGAGGCGGAACGCCCGCGCGGACGGAACGATCGGCGTCGAGGCCAGCGGGTCTTGCGTAGAACTCCTTCGCGCAGTCAACATCGGAGACGGGGATGACGATGACCTCGAGCTTCATATCGACACTTGCAACAGGTTGTCGGTGGCCGTCGCACATCAGATTCCTGTACCCAACGCACCTGGAGGAAATACGGGGAGTACCAAAACACTCGTTAGTCACCGTGATAGCAATTGGGGCAGGTCATCTTCGTGGCTTGCGACATAGGCTTATGAAGCGAGATGATCCAGATGCTGGGGTTCCTGACCTCCGTCAGACCCGAGAAGATTTAACAGCGTAGCCCGCCTCGCCCCGACGAATCACAGATAGTTGGGGAGCCAATAAGGGGTGCGAATCCGGCAGGAGGGGCGTCTCGCGGTGCTCTAGCGTCGAGCGGGCGCAGTCCATCACTAGCTGGCGAAAGATTCGGATTGACGGCGATTCGTTGCATTCGATCGACGCCAAACCGAGCTGGATCGGAGCCAACGGTTCGGCGAAGGGGAGTGCCACCACATGAGGAAATGTGAACGTTGCCATCGAGGATGTCGTAACAACAACGCCCTCCCCCGCAGCCGCATACGCCAGCTGCACTGAGCAGGACTGCGGCGACTCAACGATCTTTGGGATTATGCCATAGGGCGCTAAAAGATCGTGGAGAAACGCTTGGTGAAACCGGCAGTCCTTCAGCCGTGATGCGATTACGTACCAGGCTGTGACCGAATGCCGGGGACCGTTTACCGTGGCAATTCCTGTGCCTGCACCGGTAATCTCACGAATGAGCGACTGAAGCTGATCATCATCAACCGGCTGGGCGTGATTATGAATCAGCGGACTGATGTGGGAGCGTACCTGGAAGCGACGAAGTTCACGGGCACGCCGTAGCTAATGCGATCGCGTTGGGGTTCAGGTTCCAACCTAAATCCAACTCCGGTCTCCTAAAAAGCCTGCCGGATCGGCGTGAAAAAGAGGAGAAGTCGAAGGAAAGGAACTATAACCACAATTCATGAGCCATGGTTGTGCATCAGAGCCATCCTTAATGGGCGCGTTCTAAATGAAAAACCCGGCGCGAAGGCAGGGTAGTGGAAATCGCAGGTAACGATGAAAAACACTTTGTGACTTACGAGGCCGGTTCCAGTTGTAAGTAGGCGTGCCTAAGGATCGCCGCGGAGGCTTCCAAGGCTTTCTGTTCGGCTGCGTTGAGACGTAGCTCCAGGATGGACTCGGCGCCACGACTCCCTACGATGCAGGGGGTACTGAGGGAGACTTCGTTAAGGCCATACTGGCCCGTCATGAGGGTGGAGACGAGAAGGACGGAACGCTCGTCACGCAGAATGGCTTCACAGATTCGCTTGACGCATGCAGCAATCGCGAAACAGGTATTGCCTTTGAGCGCAGCTACCTCGGGGCCAGCTCGACGAACGCTGGTGAGGATCTCTTCCTGTGAGGGGAGGGCGTCTGCACCGGGATATTGGGCCAGGGGGATGCCAGCCACCTGTGCTGCGCTCCATGCCGCGACGGAGGAGTCACCGTGTTCTCCGATCACGGCGGCGTGGACGGAGCGTGGATCTACATTGAGTTTTTCGCCGAGGATGTACCTTAGGCGTTCGGTGTCGAGGAGAGTACCGGAGCCGATGACCTGACCGGCGGGTAGTCCTGACTCTTTCTGGGCGATGAAGGTGAGGACATCGACGGGGTTGGTGGCGATGATAACCACACCGTCGAAGCCTTCGGCCATGAGCTTCTGGATGCAGCTTCGTACGATAACGACATTGCCTGCGAGCATGTCGAGACGCGATCCACTGAACTTCGCTGGTGTGCCCACGGTAAGGATGGCGATGGAACTGGATCCAGCGTCCTTGTAGGTTCCGGCAAAGATGTCGACGGGTGTGCCGAGAGGAACAGATTGCTGGAGGTCCATAGCTTCGCCATGGACAAGATCGTCCGTGTGGCCGATGAGGACGATCTCGCGGGCGAGGTGATTTTGCAGGATGGCGTAGGCGCAGCAGGTTCCAACGTGTCCGCAGCCGATGATCGAGATGCGTGTGCGGTGAGAGGACATGGCGATATCCGTTGAGTGCCTTTTCTGGGACTGAGATAGGATCAGAGCCCCAGTAACAGAGAAATCATACCCGAGGTTTCGGGGTCTTACTGTTTCAATTCGACTTCGTTGGCGGTCAGCAGGGAAGTGGTTTCGTTGCATTAAGCTGGTTCTTCCTCCAGGGAAACAAAACGATGGCGGGTGCAGGATGTTCTCTGCAACCGGCATCACTTTGTTCTGCTGTTAGCCGCAAATAGCGACATCTGCGTGTAAATTGCGGGAGCAGCGGCACGAAGGGAACAACTTTTGTTCTCTGTGGGATTTTCGAGAACAAAGGCGGTCTCTGTGCGGGCCTATGAGGTCGAAACCTCAACCATCATCATGATGCCTCTTGGCCAATTTTGGCCTAGACCGAGCGCGGAGACTCACAAACGCCGTCCTGCTGCAATAGTTCCTTCGCGAGGCTCGTAAAAAGATCCCCGGCTGAATCGGTGGGAGACAATCTTTCACTCGTGAACTTACCCTCCATGGCAAGCGCACAGTGCATCTTCTTACCCATAAGCCGACCACAAAGTTGGTTTTCGTGATCCGGGACCACTTGTGATGACGAACAGACTGTCAGACTTTATAGTCTCCAAGCTGCCTCCGTTCTCACCGAGAAGATTGTGAGCCTTGAATCCAGTGTTTTCTGAGCAACTCAGCGGTCAGAGGAATAGTGTTTGGAGATGGAAAAGGATCTCGCCTAACGGTGGCCTCCTGTTGCCTCAAAGAGTGTTCGATTCGGATTTGCTGTGGCGAAACAACAATTGGCCCTGTCGGTATAGCGCCTCCAAGAGCCAATACACTCCCCTTCGCAAGGGACTTCACCGGAGAGGCTCCTTTTTTAAGCCGTTGCTTTGTGCGAGTCCGAACGATAGTTCTCTTGTCCGCACTCTGATTCTCTGGTTCAGGCGGCAATACCGTGGCGGAAGGCACCATGGTAACTGCGGTCAAAGTTGTGTCGCGAATCTTGATAGAGTCCTCTATTAAGATTTCGGACTTCAGCTTTTGAACCGCAGGCTTAGGTGTCTTTCGGGGTACAAATTTGGGTCTGGAAGGTCGGTTTGCAGTGTCAGCGGCAAACCTGCCAGTCGCTTTGGACCGCAATTTTGCGGCTCGGCTTTGAATTACCGCCGATGCCTTTCTTTGAGTAGCCGGAAGATCGAGATTTGCCAGGAGTCGGCGCACCTCGATGAGGCGGTCAAGATACTCATCAATTAGTTTGATGATGTTGGGAAACTGCATTTAAGAATTAGTTTACCTTGATTCAACCGGCTTCAATTAAGCAGTTTAGCTGCACGGCATCAAATCTTGATGTGCAAGTGGGCTGCGGGGGAAACGCAGCAGGCTGGTGTTCGGTATGGGAAGATTAACTTTCTTGTCGCTATAGGAGACACTCAGGATTGTCGAAATTGTCTCGCTATAGCCCACCTTACCTGTTCTCCAAGCTTCGGTGTGCGATCTCCGATAGGCGCTAACTGTTTAGGCTGGCTCAAAGAGTCAGCCAAGCGTTTCGAGAAGTCGAGTTCACCAACATTGTGAGGTTGTTTCCGCTTCGGAGTCATAGCAGCACTGAGAAGGTCGCCGTCATCATTTGAACACTTCTCACGACGACCTCCCAGGTCCGCATTTTTGCTCAGTGTCGAAGGACTGCACAACGCCTCCCCGCGCATACAACCCTTCGCCATCTGCGGTAGGGAGCTTGGCTGCCTCGTAGTTGTCCGAAGACATATGCCAAACTTTCCATTCGAAGTTTGATGCTTGTCGGGATTGCGAGGACCATGTGAACGAGGTTGGACTGTGACCCCGCAGGATGTTGCATGGAACGCCGCGGCAATCTTCTGCTTGTCACTGCGTCTGTGGTAGCGACTGCACGTAGATTCGAGTGAAGAGGTCGTAACGTTTAAAGCGGATCTGAAGCCCTCTTTAGTCTTGACGAAATCCGTCGTGAAATAGCTAAGTCCAATAATAGTGTTTGAAAGGGGCTTCAGCAGCCTTCTCTGGAGAGAGGATTCCATCATCTCTAAGACCTCTGGAGGCATACTCAGGCGTGAAGAAATTCCTCATCCAGATCAAAGAACGTTGATTTTCGCTGATCATGAAAAGAACCTTATCACCGGCGCCGCAATACAGATAGAGTCCGTTCGTGTCGTCATGTTTCTCCTACGCTAACAGCCTACCTTTCTGGATGGTTATACCTTCAGTAGTTAGCCCAACCATTGTGCGGCTTGAAAAGGGCCAGGAAAAGAGTGAATGCAATTCCGAAGAGAATGACTAGAATCGTCCAATATCTGTCAAACCAATCCCCAAATCTATTTGACGGCTTCATCTCATCCTCCTTCAATTCGGATTTGCTATCAGCCCCCCGATGCGAAACCCTGCCTAGATAGAAGCTTGCCGGAAGACTCTGTTGTAGACCTCGTGGGCCAGGTCTACCGATTCCTCGATAGATTGAATCGTGGGAATCACCGCGCGTTAACTTGTTTCTGCCGCGCCAGTCGCATCCTTGCAATGAGACAGGCACCGAGGCAATGAGACAGGCACCGAGGCAATGAGACAGGCACCGAGGTAGACCATGTTCCGATTTAGTCTCGGCAGGTGGGCATCGGGGTTAGACATGAATTCGGTATAGGCGAAATAAAAGCGAAAACCATCTACCAGCGATATGATCGACCGTTTTCAATATTTCGTTCGCATGGTTTTTCTTTCTGGAGATCCACGTGCAACGCAAACAGGATTTTCTGTGTTTCGTCATCGCACGTTGGAGTTGCTCAACGAGTTGTTGTGATTGAAACGTATGAGACGCTTGCAGATCGCTGTTGGCGACCGCCAATTGCGCGCATAGCTTTTCCAGTTCGAGGCAGGGGGGAATAGACATATCGGCCATCCAGTTCGTGCGTGAATAACGCTTAGGGGCCTGGCAAAGTCACTCCGGGGAATTTACTCCTCCGACCATTGCCTGATCAAACAAATTCCAATCGTAAAAGGGATGTAGCTGCGAAGCGTCGCAGTCGGCTCGGTGACACTCATGTGTGCAGAAGACAGGGTGCCATCTTCGCTCGTTAAGAAATGGGGACAGAGTTCACACCCATAAATCATGCAGAGATTCTCTGTGACAACGTTGATTTCCTCAATTTCCATCGCCACCTCTCTATGTTTTGGTTGATTTCAGTTATGCCTTAGCTTCCATCCGGATGAATCTGGTACCGCAGCTTTCGCAATGAGAAGAAAAGACAAGAAGCCAAGCTGCCGACAAGCGGACTTTCGAGGAACTGGGCTAAGATCACGTATCCACGCCGCCTTTGCTCACGCTTTCATGGAGGAAGTTTAACCATCCCCTCTTCGGACCCTTTCTCGCCGGAATCCTTCGTCCCGCCGTCTCAAGGCCATATTGCATCTCATTATCTAAGCTTGGCACTCTTATTGACGTAGATTTGGCAGCCCGTTCGACATCCACGACCCCATGCTTATCCAGCGACCTCTCCTCGCACTCACTGTTATCCTCATCATCGCTACTCTCCCCGCGCAAACCACCTTCCCCGACGGCCGCCTCGACCCGACGCGCAACTCCATCACAACAGCCCAGCCGCTCCGCACCCCCCTCCTGAGCAATACCTCTGGACCTCCGGCGACCTGACTGCCTTGCGCCGCGACCGCAGCAGCTTTCCCACGAGTCAGCCTCAGCTCCGCACCGACCCCCACTTCTTTCGCGCCCGCTTCAAGCTCATAAACATCCCCGCCGTCGCGACCCTATACATCGCCGGTCCTCGAGAAGCCCACGTCTATCTCAATGGGCATCTCCTCCTCGACTTCTCCAGCAACATTGACGCGCCCATCAACTTCCGCGTCTTCCACGCCGACGCGACCCAGGCGCTCCAGATCGGTGACAACACCCTCGCCATCGAGGCCATCCGCGGCCGCGGAGTCGCCAGCGAGGGCGGCTCCATCGTCACCCGGCAGCTAGCATACGGCGAAGTCCTCGCTGCCAAGATCGTCCCCGCAGCCTACGGCGTCGATGCACCCACCCTCATCCTCACCGACGAAAACTGGCGCTCAACCGCGGCACGTACTGAGCGGTGGCAGGAACCCACCTTCAACGACCGTGACTGGCCCCTGGCCGCATCCCTAGGCTCCATCGAAGGCAATGCCGATCTCTTCCAATGGAACGCCGACGCCGGCATGTACGCCTGGCCCGGATACACGGGCATGTCCGAGCCGCTCCGCACATACGAGCTCAAGCCCCAGGCCGTCACTCACATCTATGCCGGGCGCTCGCGCCTCACCAACCTCGACGCCCTTACTCGCCTGTCCTCCTCACCCTTCACCGTCACCTTGCCCAGTGTCGTCGCCGATGCAGATGTCCCATCTCTCCTGCTCGACTTCGGCCGCGAGGTCGCCGGGCGCCTCCTCGTCGAATCCGCCTGCGACTGCATCGCCACCCTCTCCATCGCCTACGGTGAATCCGAGATCGAAGCCATGAGCACCGGCTACACTCCCGGCCGCCGCGGCGGCAACTATCTCGGCACCAACCTCCTCGAAGTTCCCGCGCACGGCACAGCCCGAGGTCCCAAGTCCGGCTTTCGGTACGTCCGAATCTCCTTCCTCCGCGGAGCCCTGATCACACCCTTCAAGTCCATTCGCCTCGAGGGCATCTACTACCCCGTCACTTACGCCGGACACTTCCAGTCCTCTGATCCCCTGCTCAACCGCATCTGGGAGACCGGAGCCTATACCGCCCACCTTTGCATGCAGGACGGAATCTGGGACGCCGTCAAACGCGATCGAGGACGCTGGGCTGGCGACCTCGACGTCGCCGGCCGCGTCATCTCCACCGTCTTCGCCGACCGCCGCCTCATCGAGGAGACCCTTCGTCTTCTGGTGCCCGAGGGCACCGGCCCAGCCCCTCCCATTAACGGCATACCCGGCTACTCCGCTCAATGGATCGTTGGCCTCTACAATCTCTACCTCCACACCACCGACAAGGACTTTCTCGCCTCGCAGCGCGACAACCTCCTCCGCGTCCTCGCTGGCATGGACACCACAGTCGATGCCAACGGTCTCCTCGCCAACACCCAACAGGCATGGCTCTTCGTCGACTGGGCCCCCAACCTCAACACCAACACACCTGAAACCCGCATCGGAACCCAGCTGCAGTACGTCCGGGCCTATACCGCCGCAGCCCGCCTATTCACCTGGCTGGGCGACAACGGGAACAGCACGAAGTACGACACCCACGCCCGCGCCGCCCTTACAGCGGCCCAGGCAACATTCCGCGATCCCGATACCGGCACCTACGGCACAACCTGGCAGCTCAACTCTCTCGCCGCACTCGCGATACCCGACCCCGACAAAACCGCTATCTGGACTAACGTCCTCTCCCACGTCAAACAGGACAGCCCCGCCGACCAAATCATTAGCCCATACTTCAACGCCTATGTCATTGACGCAATGGTCTCACTCGGTCATCGCCGCGAGGCCCTCGACTGGATACGCCAGTACTGGGGAGGCATGCTCGCTGAAGGCGCAACCTCCTTTTGGGAGGCCTACGATCTCCGCTGGCCCAAGACCGAGCCGCACCTCTCCCTGCAGGCCGACAATACCGCAGGCTACTTCGTCTCCCTTGCCCACGGTTGGTCCTCTGGCCCCACCGCCTGGCTCACCGAGAATGTCCTCGGCGTCACCCCCCGCGACCCCGGCTACGGCAACGTAGATATTCACCCCGACCTGTTCGATCTCGCCTGGGCCTACGGCACCGTGCCCACCCCGCACGGCCTCATTAAGATCAACCTCGACAAGCAGCGAGGAATCATCCTCGATCTCCCCCGCGGAGTCGGCAAAGCCTCCGTCACCTTTACCCCGTCCAACCGCGACGCCGACGTCTATCTCAATGGCCGCCTTGCCGACTGCGGAAAGTGCTTCAAGAACGAGCCCGCCGAATCCACGCGAGTCCTTGAACTCCCCGGCGCGGGCCACTACCAGATCACAACCGCCACCGTACCTTCAGCCACGAAGCCGCCTGCGAAAAACAAAGTTATCTCAAAAGCGCTCTTCGAAGTTGCGGGCTAGCGACTCTCATGACCGGTGCTGTGTATCAGCTCGTGGAAAAGCGTGGCATTAATAGTGCGCAGTATCGACGAAGCGGAAGCGAGCCAGAAGCTGAATGGAGTCAGAGCTCGGCGGCGAGGTTTGATCGCGTGATTTTGTGTGAGCAAAATTATGGGGAGACTCCTTGCGCTGCGCGAGGGCACAGCCCTCTGGAAGGTCTGGTTACCGGCCACCGTGCGTGCCAGCGCACTTCACAATACGCCTTTGTCTAAGGGAAGGTACGATAGAGGTGGGAGCCGAACATTGATGTCCACAATAAATTCCGGAGCACCTCGCAGTCATGCATATACGGATCCGGGCGCCCCACAGCTTCCAGAGCCAACCTACGCCGAACGAGTGCGAACTCTAATCTCTCTTGGGACCATCGCGACCCTATCGACGGTATCTCGAAAGCGGCCAGGGTACCCATTTGGGTCTCTCATGCCTTACGCCATTGACGGAAGAGGACGGCCGGTCTTTCTAATAAGCAACGTGGCGATGCATACACAGAATCTTCAGGAAGATCCGCGCTCCAGTCTGTTTGTGGGGCAAGCTGGCGACGGTGACCCGCTCGGCACCGCACGAGCGACTCTAGTCGGCGATGTCCTTCCTGTAACCGAGGATGAGAATGCCGCAGTTCGCGAAAGCTATCTTTCGAAGTATGAGAACAGCCGGTCCTGGGTCGACTTCAAGGATTTTGGCTTTTTTCGATTGGAGCCTCTCGACATCTATTATGTTGGAGGCTTCGGAGTGATGGGCTGGGTGACGGCGGACGACTATCGGACTGCGAAAGTCGATCCTCTCGCGGAGGCCGCTCCAAGGATTCTGAGCCATATGAATGCGGACCACGCCCCCGCGATGATCCTACTGGCCAAAGTTCACTCAAGTCTCGAAGCCAGTGAAGCTACCATGACCGCAGTAGACCGCCTCGGGTTTCACCTTCGATTGAAGACAGCGGACGGGACGAAGGGCACACGAATCAACTTTCTCCGCGAAGTCCAAAGCGCAGATGAAACGCGCAAGGTGCTTGTCGATATGGTTCGGGCGGCTCAGGCCAATAAGCCATAAGGGAACAACCCCTTCGGGCAAGACTGCCGGGGCATTCCATAAAAGAAAGTGGGAAAAGATTCAATCACATCACAATCCAGCGCACCACTTGATACACTCCAAACCGTGATCCGCTTCCATCGAAACCTTTTCTCCGCGACGTGTGCCGCCGTGTTTCTTCTCCCGGCTGCTGCCCAGCAGCCGCACGCCGACGCCATCTTTTTTCACGGAGACATTCTCACCGGAGCCCATCTTCGCGAGGACGATACTGCCAAGACCCCAGCCCGCGTTACCGCCATCGCGATAGAGCAGGGCAAAGTCATCGCCGTCGGCAGCGATGCCGACATCCTGAAGCTCAAAACCTCCTCGACCCAGATCATCGACCTGGCCGGCGCCTTCGCCATGCCGGGTTTCAACGATGCCCACACTCACATGGCCAACGCCGGAAAGAAGGAGCTCGCTGTCGATCTCGACGGAGCCAATACCCCGGCCGAGGCACAAGGCCGCATCAAGACCTACGCGGCGACTCTCAAATCTCGCCTCTGGATTCAAGGTGGTGGATGGGACCACACTCGCTGGCCCGATAAGAGGCTGCCGACCAAGGCCGACCTTGACGCCGTCACCGGCGACCACCCCTGTGTCCTCTTCCGCGTCGATGAGCACATCGTCGTGGCCAACTCCGCCGCGCTCGCCATGGCCGGTATCACCTCCACCACTAAAGATCCTGTCGGCGGCAAGATCGACCGCGACGAGGAGGGCAATCCCACCGGTATCGTCCGTGAGCGGCCCGCGTACTCTCTCATTCTCGCCAGAGTTCCTCCGCCGTCCATGGAAGAGCGTCGTAAAGCAATGGAGATCGCCATTCAGGATGCGCTCTCGCACGGTGTCACCTCCGTGCAGGACCTCTCCGACTGGGAGGACTTTCTCGCCCTCGAAGAGCTGGAGCATACCCACAAACTGAAGCTCCGCGTGAGCGAGTGGATGGACTTCAGCCTTTCCTTGCCCGTACTCGAGCAGCGTCGCGCCAGCCATTCGTCCAATGACGAGCTACTGCACCTTGGTTTCCTGAAGGCCTATATGGATGGCTCCCTCGGTTCACGCACTGCGGCCATGGAAGATCCCTACGCCGACGATCCGAGCAACTCCGGCCTGCCTCGTTATGATCAGGACAAACTGAACCAAATGTCTGTTGAGCGCGCCCGTGCCGGGTTCCAGCTTGGCTTCCATGCGATCGGTGACCGCGCCAACGAGATGGCCCTGGACGCCTTCGCCGCAGCCGAGCAGGTCGGTATTCCCGCAAACCATCCCGCACCGCCTGCGCATCCCGACGCCGCCATCGTCACCACGAACTCGAAGGATTTCACGCCCGCCGATCTGCGTCTGCGCGTGGAGCACGCACAGGTTCTGGAGCCGCTGGATTTCGACCGCTACGCCAAGCTCGGAGTCATCGCGTCCGTGCAGCCCAGCCACCTGCTCACCGATATGAGTTGGGCAGGAGCACGCCTTGGCCCAGAGCGATCGAAATACGCCTACGCCTGGAGGTCCTTTCTCGATCATGGCGTCACGCTCGCCTTCGGCACGGACTACCCTGTCGAACCGATTAATCCCTTCCGCGGACTCTACGCCGCCATCACCCGTAAGAACGAAGCGGGAACCGCCCTCTTTGAGCCGCAGGAGCGCATCGGCCTGAACGAGGCGCTCTATGCCTATACTCAGGCTGCTGCTTTCGCGGAGTTCCGTGAGAAGATTCGCGGACGCCTGGAACCCGGCTTCCTTGGAGATATGGTCGTGCTCGACCGTGACATCACCAAGGCCAGCCCGGAAGATATGCTTCACACTAAAGTCCTCCGCACCGTTGTTGGTGGAGAGATCGTATATCAGGCAGGTCCTGGCAAGTAGATGCATCTGAGGCGGAGCCTGGTCTTTTGCGACCCGCGTCAAAATCCACGGTTTATGAGGCCCTTCAAAAGGCCTCATGATCCGTGTCACAAACAAACAGATTCAGACATGAGTCTCGATTTTTCTTCCGCATGGTTAGTGGATCCTTCAATTGGGGGGTGAGGTCGTCGAAAATGATGCAGCCACCAGGGAATATCATTGGATGGCTGGCAACCTCCTCAAATACGCCGGTCCGCTTCAGTGGAGCGATCTTCCAATCGACTCCCACGAACTCATCGCCCTCTCCGCTCCGCGGCCTCTGTTCATCGGAGGCAGAGCCTCCAACAGCGATGGCTGGGCTGACTCCGAGGACATGTTCATGGCCGCTGCCGCGGCCAGCCTGTCTATCGTTTGCTTGGTAAACGTGGCCTCGACACAACTGTTTTCCGCCTATAGAAACCCCGCTCATCGCAGGCGATAACCTTCGTCAGCATGTCGGTGGGCACACACAGGCTCCCAATTGGCCGACGTTCATCACTTTCGACAGCCGTTATTTGAAGTATCGGAAATGACGTCAGACGGCCTCAACCTTTCGCACATGGTGCTTAGAAGAGAAAATCACATTTCGATATAGCCACGTCGGATCGCAGTGACTACGGCATCTGTAAAGGTTGCTTGCGTCGAGCAGCTTCTAAATGCAGGAAGTGGAAGTCGGAAATCCAGCCCTAGTTTTCGCGAGCAAGTTATCGGTTTCTTTGCATCAACAAATCGAGACGCAAGGGACCGGTTCAGTGAATAATTCTTCTTGTGAAGACAAAACCGTACTCACCCATAAGCCGCCGCAATCTGATACTGGGAGCAACGTCCGCCGCGTCACTCGCCGCTATTCCTCTCTCCGCGCAAGCTCGGAAGGAGTCTTTGCCGTTCATAGATCTTCGTGACACTCCGGAATCTATAACGGCCTATATGGGACCGAGCTCCTCACGTCAGTTGCTTCATTCCGGAAACGGATGGAGTTCTGGCGACATAGTCGTTTCCACGGAGAATGAGCAAACGAGAACTGTCGTATCGGTCACTTCACCGACTCTTGCACTCACTCATCTGCGACTGCGTTGGCGCGCATCCCATCCCGAGGACATTTTGGTAATGGGTGATGCATGGGAACGCTCTTATGGTGATCTGGGATGGCGTAACGTCATTCCCGAGCGCCCATTGCCTTGGTACTCCGCTATTTATCGAAACGAGACAACTCATTGTTATGGAGTCCAGACCGGAGCCGCCAGCCTTGCCTTCTGGCAGGTCGACTCCACGGGAATTACCCTTTGGCTTGACGTCCGGAATGGCGGGAATGGTGTGGTCCTAGGAGCGCGTACTCTCAAGGCGGCAACACTGGTCGCTCGTCATGGAGATCGCGGTGAGTCCATCCACAAAGCCTTGTCTTCATTCTGCCGCACCATGTGCCCATCGCCACGCCTGCCCAAAGCAACCGTCTACGGATCCAACGACTGGTACTACGCATACGGTAAAAACACCGCAGAAGGCATTCTTCAGGATGCGGAGCTCGTAGTTTCTCTTGCTCCCGCCGAGGGCTCGAGGCCGTTCACGATCGTCGACGACGGTTGGCAGAACAAGCAGACGTTTCCCGACATGGCAGAGCTTGCAATGCAGATTCGCTCGAAAGGCGCACGCCCAGGATTGTGGATTCGTCCGCTACAGGCGCATGAGGGCGCAAATCTCAAACTGCTTCTTCCCGAGTCTCGCTATGGACGACGCCAGGATCGTTTCAAAGATCTCGCCTTTGATCCCACTATTCCAGAAGCCCTTGAAGCAGCGCTCAACACTATGCGAAATGCTGTGCGGTGGGGCAATGATCTAGTGAAACATGACTTCTCCACATACGAACTCTTCGGAGAGTGGGGGAGCGAGATGGGACCATCAATCACAACGAGCGGCTGGCATTTCAACGATCGCTCGCAGACGAACGCCGAGATTGTGCTCAATCTGTATCGCGCTCTACGCGAGGCTGCGGGCGAGCAGACCGTCGTCATTGGTTGCAACACTATCGGGCATCTCGCGGCGGGTTTGTTCGAAGCTAATCGCACGGGAGATGACGTGAGCGGCAGAGTCTGGGAGCGTACGCGTCGCATGGGTGTCAATACGTTAGCGTTTCGCCTTCCACAGAACCGCGCCTTCTTTATGGTTGATGCCGACTGCGTACCTATCACCAAAACTATCGAATGGCAGAAGACCCGTATGTGGCTTGACGCTGTGGCACGCAGCGGAACCGCGCTAATTGTCTCGGCTGAACATGGCGCTGTCGGTATTGAGCAACGGGAAGCCCTTCGTGAAGCTTTCGCTACAGCTGCAGCGCCCCCTACCGCTTCTGCCGACGACATTCTTTTCACCAATACCCCGCAACACTGGACATTTCAGCAGGGTAGCCACATAAAGAAGGTGAACTATAGATGGGACGAGAACGGCGCATCACCATTCTCGATTTAGGACATATTAGAGAGACTTATTTTCACTGGTTGACGATTGGCATATCTCCGATGCGACACCACAATCCTCGATTTAACACGGTCGCATTCGAAAAGAACGTCCTGTACGCCTACGGAAACAAGGGGCGAAATTTCTATGTGCGCTAGGCTGATCAAATCTTGATGGTTTGGTCCGCAAGAATCTGACTGTCTACGAAGACCTAACGGCACCCTACCATCGAGTCGTTAAATGCGACGAATACGTCAGCCGTTTGCTCCACTAACCATGAAAATCGGAAGTAATCGGTTTGGGCAAAATCTCGGTGCCGGACAGGGCAAGAGACAACAGCTTGCCTTAGAGGTCTTGTTCTAGAAGCCTTTCATTTCTCGTAGCTGATGTTTCGACCATGGACTCGTCGAGAGCTTGCTTTTCGATTACGTCCTGAAATCCCCCGCATCGAGAGGGAAGGTCAACGAGGGAAGGTCAACGGGAACTGGTTCGCGGTCATTTCATTGGTCGCTCTAGAGAGGCTCTCATAGAGCTTTTGCACACGAATCGCGTGGTAGCTGTTTATATGGTAGTCAATGTGAAGGGGAACAATAAGGGAACATTCTAAAATGATCGTTTCAATAGTTTAGCGACAGGAGGAAGGAAGTGATCTTGAGTCGACGAGATGGTATCGAACCGACGCGGCCTCTTCAGGGCCGCCTTCCAATTAATCTAAGCGGTTCGGAATCAATGTATGTGACTGAGGGAGCGAAGCTTAGATCGCGTTCGATCTATTGATTCTAAAATGGTGGCCAGGGTGTTTACGCTAGCGATGGAGCGGGCGAGCCATACCTAGTATTCTGATCAAGCGGCCATGCTTTATCCCACAAATAACCTCAGGATCAAATCCAGCAAACTCGTTCTTCCTCCAATTTTCCTTGAGGAGGAGATGCCTGTCACAGAGAACGCTTCGAGCACTGTCTTCGAAGCACGTCGTCAGATCGTCGACATCCTGAACGGGTCAGACGACCGCCTGATCGTCGTTGTCGGACCCTGCTCCATCCACGATCCGATTGCTGCCAGGGAATATGCGGGATTGCTGAGGGAGGCGGTTGCGGAGCTTTGCAGCGATCTTCTGATCGTGATGCGTGTGTATTTCGAGAAGCCGCGTACCACGATTGGCTGGAAGGGGTTGATCAACGATCCTTACTTCGACGAATCTTTCCGCATCAGTGACGGCTTGCGCATTGCACGCCGCCTGCTTCTCGATCTGGCGGAGATGGGCGTTCCCTGCGGTACCGAGTATCTCGACATGATCTCGCCGCAATACGTCTCCGACCTTGTAAGCTGGGGAGCCATCGGCGCGCGAACGACCGAGAGCCAGGTCCACCGCCAGCTTGCGTCAGGACTCTCCTGTCCGGTCGGCTTCAAGAACGGAACCTCCGGCAACGTACAGATTGCGATTGAAGCCATTCTCTCGGCAATCTATCCGCATACCTTCCTCGGGACTTCGGAGACGGGGCAATCGGCCATCCTTCTCACATCAGGTAATCCAGACTGCCACGTCATCCTGCGCGGTGGCCGGCAGGTGACGAATTTCGACGCAGCCTCGGTCGCTTCAACCGTCGAGCAGATGGAAAAGACGGGCGTCAAACCACGCATCATGATCGACTGCAGCCACTCGAACAGCGGAAAAGACCACCGCAAGCAGGGTGCAGTATGTCGCGCTGTGTCAGAGCAGATCGCGGGTGGGGAACGTCGCATCACGGGTGCCATGATCGAAAGCAATCTCGTTGCAGGATGCCAGACTCTCGTAAGCGGCAAGACCCTTACTTATGGACAAAGCATCACCGACGCCTGCATCGACTGGTCCGAGACACATACACTCCTCCGTGAACTCGCCACAGCCGTCCAAAAGCGGCGCACTCATCTTCGCGGCGAGCGAGTTTAGTCCTGAGAAGCCTTCAGCTCCAATTTTGGAGCCGTGTTGACGGCGTCAGCTGCAGCGGTTCATCGTAGACGCGCGGTGTACGGTGTACTCACGTAGTAGACCCTCGGACTACCGGCCCGTTCGCGAACGCCTCCATCAACGCCGATGGGATGGCGAAGTTCAGCATTAATAATTTTTGAGTCGAGTACTCTCGTCGGATTGTCCACCGCCAAGGGGTTGACAGCGTTTCAAATCGGCCTTCAATATGTGACAACGATGGATCATCGTATAAAAGGAGTCCTTTTATGACTGAAACGACATCCGCTGAGGCGTCGGGTGATGGTGCGCGCGGATCTCAGGCGAACACAGGTAACAAACTACAGGCGAAGAGTGTTCTAACGAAGATCGCAGCGCTTGTTGCAGATCGAAATATCCCTTTCCTTGTTTGCAGCATTGGAATGATCGTGATGTTGCTCTGGGCAGGCAAGTTCAAAATGACAGCACCCGGAGCAGAGGGCATAATTCCGCTCGTCAGCAACAGTCCACTTACCAGTTGGCAGTTCAAGGTCTTCGGGCCATATATTCTGGGGGATATGATCGGGGCCACTGAATGGACAGCAGCAATCCTACTGATCATTGGCTACTTTAAGCCTAAAGCAGGCATTCTGGGCGGGATCATTCTAGTCGGCATGTTCTTCACCACAAGCAGCATGTTGATCACGACTCCGGATGGCACCATCGTGGTTCACGGCATCCATTACATGAACAATCTCGGCCTGTTTCTCTTCAAGGACATTATCTCTTTAGGAGTTGCGTTCTATCTGATCAGCTATTATGGCCGAAAAGCGATCATGGCTGAAAATCAGAGATGATGGGTCTGCGGGAAATGCTAACGGACTTTCGAAGATATATTGCGTTTGCCGAGCTGACTGCTTTATGCGTGCGCGATTCTGTGAAATATGCGGCCAATTTGTTCGAACCTGGCGTATTTCCGACAAACCGAAACATTCGACCTCAATTGACGACTTCACGCTAGTGCAACCTCTTGCAGAATAGGCAACGACAAACGCGCTTCTCGGAAGCGATCTCGCGAGTCGATACGAGCCGACTTATCGTTCCTGCGTGTGCGATTCTCCTTGTTCGTCACTCGACCTGGCCAAGTCGCCCGGGATTCTATGCGCAAAGAGGCGCTTGTACTCGAAGAACATAGCGGTGCGCCAGGCGACGATCATTCCGAAGGCAAGAATGAAGAACAAGCCGGCGGTCTGTTGCACGGAGATGATCTTGCCGACGTAGTCGCGCGCCAGGTAGCGGACGGCGAATAGGATGAGCACAACCATGAAGAAAACCTTGGATCGGTGCATCATGACGGTGTCCCGCTCGAGGACGAGTCGCGAGGTGCGGATAAGAGGGTAGGAAAGCATTACGGCGCCGATGAGGAAGGCTCCGAGCGCCCAGGCGAGAGGAACGCGGAAACCCGACACAACAAACATCGAGAAACCAGTGGCCATGCCTAAGGGCGGAAAGACGATGGTTTTGGGCGTGACCTGCCGGCTCCCCTCGCGAATCCGCCACACAAACACACCTAAGAGGCCCAGTAAAGCAACAACCGCCGAATAACCTGTAGGGAATAACATCACTTCCATTTTAGCGGTGTGCCGCGGCCAACGATAGTGATGCAGGCGAAAACGAGATGGGAACTTCGTTTAGCGGTCGGTAGAAATAAGCGACTTCCAGGTACTTATCCGAAATCAGTGAAGGCACCGCGGAGCACTCTCGCTCAGATTGAAATGTCCGTGTCGCCGACAATACGTCCGCTAAGCAGTCAATGAGCGCTAAACCCTGTTCTCATAAGCTGAGAACCAAACTTGCCGAAGCCGACTTCGCAGGCACTACGAATTCGCGCTACGCGCTGAACCGGTTTGTGAGGAACACGATTCAGATGCGTGTGTTATGGCGACTCTTGTCTGGTAACGAAGGCAGACCAGACCTAGACGCGTTGCCGAGATGGGCCGAGATGGGAGATCGGTTCGACACCAGTTGGGCCGCCAGCAGCGCGTGTTCCTCATGTTGATCGAGAGGTCTGTAGTTCTGCGCCACGTCCATCGCCAGGCGGTAATATTCTCTTCCCCGGGAGGCAATGCAGTCATAACTGGATGCCCCAGCGTCCAGCGCAACCCCAGCGAAGCTTCGTCAGGGAAAGCTGCAGGCTGGTATCAGCATTTTGTCTCGGGATGGTTCTGCTTCTGGTCGGCAGATCATACCGTCTTTGCCAACACCTTCAATGCCAGGATTCCCATGCCCTTTTCTTGTGCACGTTTCAGAATCTGCCGGCCGAAGTTCGCCTGCGTGAAGAGCACAAAGATTACCGGGAAAAGCACAGTGTCAAAGTTGTAGCGGTCCATCGCCGACAACGCCGTCTTCGCCGAGTGCACTGAGAAGCCGATGTAGCGAATCTTACCTTACTCTCCATTAAGCAAGCATTGCTACAAACTTGATTTCAATTAGCTGATTACGGAACGCCAGGCGAGGAGTCACTAGAATGGTGCTAGCAACTTGTGGAATCGCTATGCCATATGCCTCTCTACGTACAGGGCCAGCGACTGCAAGTGCTTGATCCATATCTGTAACATATAGAACTTCTTCAACAACGTTGTTGAGTGTCGCTCCGAATTGAGCCAGAACCTTTTTTGCGTTCACGTAAGCATGCTGCATCTGGACCTTCATGTTTGAATGGTCGGCAATGTGTCCAGAATCATCGAGCGGGGCCGGCCCGACGATATTTCCCTCTTCATCGTGGCTCAGCTGTCCTGAGATAAAGATAATCTGGCCGACCTTGACTCCCTGCACATATCCGTATTGTTTCTCCGCCAGCAGCCCAAACGATTTAGTCTCTTTCAAAAGCTCCATTCGTTGTGTCCTCCTTCGATTCTTATCGTGATGTTTAAATCACTCCAAGTCTCGTGATTCTTGCGGATAGGCCCATCGGCTGGAAACGTGCTCGATCGAGGAGTTTGGCATGCTAGTCGTCGTGGTTCCAGCCGCCATTGTCAATGCCTTCCGTGGAGGCATCCTGGCTGTCATTGACGAGGGTGTCAATCGAATCGTTTTCCGATTCGATCATCTCTTGGCGAGCGTCAGCGTCGCTGTAAGCGTCGCTACGAAATTCTTCCTCTTCTACCAATTCATCTTCAGAACGTTCGCTGTCATTGCTTACCCGTCCGTAACCGGCTTCGCGGGCTATGATCGCTTCAATTCCTCTATCCATTAGCTTCACCTCTTAACTTGAGCTTTGATCTGTCGTTCTTTATCGCATATTAGCAACTACTGAAGCTTCAGAACCCGGTACAAAGATGATTCATCCAGATACCTCGTCACACTATCGTCCCACAATACTGCAAGTAAACATCGTTTCACCGTTGCCACGAAAACCTTAGTTTAAA